>CAWDSI010000007.1:0-30703 GCA_963804915.1 uncultured Acidobacteriota bacterium | reverse complement strand
GCGGACATCGCGCCCGGTCCGTCTGCTTCGGAGCTGGGAAGAGAGCGTCAAGGCGCCGAACGGTTCCGAGTACGTGCGCCGCGTCGACCTCGTGTTCGACTACGAAAGGCGGTCTCGCGCCAGAACTACTACACGCCCGAGGGCCGGCTGATGGCCCCGAGAATCAAACAGGAGCCAGCCCAGCCGTCGCGGAAGAGATCGCCGAGGCGTAGGAGCTGATCCATGCCGACGCCAAGCTCGCCCGAATCATCGAGCGCCGCTCCGCCGCCTTGAAGGCGGATTCCTCCTGGAGGAGGCTCGGGCGTGCCGTGCGGGCCGGGGAGCCGTTGTCTGCAGATCCAGATCTGACGCCGGACGATCTCGGCCTGCTTCGCTGGACCGTCGTCGATCTCGTCCAGCGGCGGATCGCGTATCCGGTGTATGTGCCGAGAGGGGGAATCGATGAAGGCCCGCGCCGGTCTCCTCGCATTCGCCGTGCTGCTGCTGGCCGGGGGGGCCCGCAGGCGCAGCCGAGCTGCTCGGGAACGAACCCCTGATGTCCTGGCCGGACGTGGACCCCGTCTGGCAGTTCTGCTGGGTGCGGCCGCAGAACAGCAGCGGGCCGACGGATCCGGCCTCGAGTCTCGAACGTCTATTACAACGGCCACCTGGTCCTGAAGCGCGGGCACGTTCCCATCGTCAACGTGCTGTATCCCAATGGCGGATGTGGCGGCTGCTACCGGGATTGGATGTACACGGAACAGGCGTACCTCTCGAACAACGTCATCTCCCCGGGCTACTCCGAGCCGACGGCCCGTCCGCAGACGGTCTGCGAGCTGCAGGCGACCGGGGGCGACTGTCCGTCCCTCGTGCCGCCGGACACCTGCGCGGGGCGGTCTGCTTCACCGGCGTGGCCGCCGAGAAGCTCGCCGACCGGCTGGTCATGACCGCTCAGACGAGCGCCGGGTGGTACCGGTACACCATGCGCTGGACCTTCCATCTCGACGGACGGATCGAGCCCTTCATCGGCTACGCGGCGGTCGGCAATCCCTGTCCGTCCTACCCACATTCACCACGCCTACTGGCGGCTCGACTTCGACATCGACGGCCCGGAGAACGACGTCGTGACCGAAGGCCCAATCCTTCGGCGGCGGTCGAACCGGCCCGCGCTATCCGACGATCAATCTGCCGACGGAAGCCATGCGCAGAACAACCGGCCGGCTCTGACCTGGTCGATCGCCGATTCGGAACGCACCGCGGCTATCGGCTCGTGCCGGGAACGAGGCCTCGCTCCCGCCGACACCTTCTCCGTCGGCGACGTGTGGCTCCTCAAGCTACAAGTCCAACGAGATCGACGATGCCGGCCAGTCGGGGTCGGCATGCGCGATCAAGTTCAACAACTTCGTCAACGGAGAGGGCCTGTCGACGATCTCGTGTTCTGGTACCGCACCGGCGCGTACCACGAGGGCGGGGACCTCGACGACTGTCATCCCGTGGGGCCGATGCTCGTGCCGTTCGGCCCCTGGTCCGAAGGGGGCCGGGACTGACCGACCGACGTCTCGGGAACATCTCCTCCGCGCGAGCCGTACATGATTCGTGAGTCGCTGCGTTTTCGAAGGGAGGGTCTCGTGTCGCTCCGCACGCGTTTATTCGCTGTCGCGCTCGCCGTGTCCCCGGCTGCCCTCGGACAGACCGAAGCTCCCGCCGAGCCGCCGACGATCAAACCGGGGGACAACCTGGTCGTCGAAGGCGTGCCGCCGGTTCCGGCGACGCTCGCCGACGACGTCTGGCGGTACACCGAGTTCCGGTCGGCCGCGTTCTCGAGCTGGCATCCGACCCGGCGGGAGATGCTCATTTCGACCCGCTTCGGCAACACGAACCAGGCCCACCTCGTGAAGACCCCCGGCGGCGCGCGGACGCAGATGACGTTCTTTCCGGAGCGCGTGTCCGGAGCCCGGTTCGAGCCGAAGACCGGCGACTCGTTCCTCTTTTCGAAGGACATCGGCGGCAACGAGTTCTTCCAGATCTACCGGTACGACTTCGCCGACGGCAGCGTGACGCTGCTGACCGACGGCAAGTCGCGCAACACCGGAGCGAAGTGGTCGCCCGACGGCCGGTGGATCGCCTACGGCTCGACCCGGCGCACCGGCAACGACGTCGACATCTACGTCGTGGCCGCGAAGGACCCCAAGTCCGAGCGGCGCGTCCTCGAAAACTCGGGCGGGGGCTGGGAAGTCGCGGACTGGTCACCCGACGGCACGAAGCTGCTCGTCGTCGAGGGGATCTCGATCAACGAGACCTACCTCTGGCTGGTCGACGTCGCCACGGGCGCGAAGACCGCGCTGACGACCGAAGGGCAAGGAGACGGTCGCCTACGGCAGCGCGGTGTTCGCCAGGGACGGCAAGGGCCTCTACGTGACCACGGACGCCGGCTCGGAGTTCAAGAGGCTCGCGTACATGGACCTGGCCACGAAGAAGACCGACTTCCTGACTCCGGACACGGCGGACGTCGACGACATCGACGTCTCGGACGACGGGACGAAGATCGCCTACATCACCAACGAGAAGGGCGTCGGCGTCGTGCGTCTGATGGACCTGACGACGCGGCGCGAGCTGCCGGGGCCGAAGCTCCCGATCGGCGTGGCCGGAGGAGTGAGCTGGCACAAGGACGGCGGGGCGATCGCGTTCACCCTGGGCACGCCGCGCTCCAACGACGACGCCTATTCCTTCGACTTGAAGAGCGGCAAGCTCGAGCGCTGGACCACGAGCGAGCTCGGGGGCCTCAACCCGGAGACGTTCGCCGAGGCCGAGCTCGTGTCCTGGAAGAGCTTCGACGGCCGGGAGATCTCGGGCTTTCTCTACAAGCCGAATGCTTCGAAGTATCCGGGCAAGCGTCCGGTCGTCATCGACATCCACGGAGGGCCGGAGGGTCAGTCGAAACCCGGATTCATCGGCCGGAACGACTTTTTCCTGAACGAGCTCGGCGTCGCTATGATGTACCCGAACGTCCGCGGCTCGACGGGCTATGGCAAGACCTTCTCGAAGCTCGACAACGGCCTGCTGCGCGAGGGCACCTACAAGGACATCGGCGCTCTCCTCGACTGGATCGCGACGCGCCCCGATCTCGATGCCTCGCGGGTCATGGTCCAGGGCGGCAGCTACGGCGGCCACATGACGCTGGCCGTGGCCTACGTCTACAGCGACCGGATCCGCTGCGCGATCGACGTCGTCGGCCCGTCCAACTTCGTGACGTTCCTGCAGAACACCTCGGGCTATCGCCGCGACCTGCGGCGCGTCGAGTACGGCGACGAGAGGGACCCGAAGACACGGGCCTTCCTCGAGAAGACCGCGCCCCTCAACAACACCGAGAAGATCCGAAAGCCTCTCTTCATCATGCAGGGAGGCAACGATCCCCGCGTGCCGCTGTCCGAGTCCGAGCAGATGCTCCAGAAGATCCGCGCGGTCGGCACGCCGGTCTGGTACCTGATGGCGAAGGACGAGGGCCACGGTTTCGCCAAGAAGAACAACCGCGACTTCGCGTTCTACTCGGGGATCCTCTTCATGAAGGAGTTCCTGCTGAAGTGACGCGCGAAGACGGCTTCGCCGTCCTTCGCGCGTCATCCCGAGGCCGAAGGCCGAGGGATCCCGTGCTTTTCGCCACTGGTTCTGGATCGCGCAACTGCGCTTCGCCGTCGTTACCGCCTGCCTTTGGCCGGCGTTGCCTACTGCCGAGGGTCTGCCGTTGGTGGTCGGCTCGCCGCGTCAGCCCTGAACGATCGCCTCGGCCTCGATCTCCACGAGCAGGGCCGGATCGATCAGCCGCGAGACCTCGACCATCGTGGCCGCGGGACGGATGTCGCGGAAGACCTCGCCGTGGGCGCGCCCGATCTTCTCCCAGTCGCCGATGTCGATGACGTACATGCGCGTGCGGACGACGTCTTCCAGGCGCGCCCCCGCCTTCTCGAGCGCCGAGGCGATGTTCCGAAGCGCCTGCACGGTCTGAGCGTACGCATCGCCCTCGCCGACGATCTTTCCGTCCGGTCCGGTCGCCGTGGTTCCCGCGACGTGCACGACGTCGCCGACGCGGACGGCGCGCGAGTAGCCGACGACGGGCTCCCAGGGCGCTCCGGAGGAGATGTTTCGCCGGGTCATCGTTTCAAGGTCTGAGGGGCGACGTGGCGCCTCCGCCGAGGTACTTCTCCTGGACGTCCTGCCAGTGGGTCTCGTTCAGGACGCGGCGGAGAGCGGCGTTCAGCTTCGGCCGCAGCGGGCTGTCGTCGGCCAGCGGGAACGCAAAGGTCAGGACTTCCAGCGTTCCCGGCAGAATCTGGATGTGGCGCCGCTGCTCGCGGTCCGCGTAGTAGCGCAGCACGTCGGAGCCGTACACGAGCGCGTTGATCTCGCCGGAGAGAAGGCCTTCGACTCCCGACGGCCCCGTCGGGGTAGACACGCGCCGTGATCCCCTCTCGCTGCAGGAGGCTCGTGGCGGCGGAGCCCTCGACCGTTCCGACGTGCGCGCTGTGGAGGCTCGCCGGTCCCTGGACCTGGCCGAACTCGACGACGGCGAGCTTGGCGGCCGTGAACGCGGTCAGCGCGGTGACGAGGACGAGGCTCACGAACATCCAGAACAGCGCGACGGCTCGTCCCCAGAACGTGATCGGCACCTTGTCGCCGTACCCCACGGCGACCGTCGTCACGCCGGCCCACCAGATGCCCGAGCCGATGCCCTGGGCCGGCCGCCCCGCGAACATCGCGTTCCGCCGCCGCTCCAGCAGCCACATCGCGATTCCGGCCAGAAGCACGAGGACGACGACGCCGGCGTAGAGCCGCAGCGCCGTGGGCGTCGACAGAGCCTCGACGACCGCGAGCCAGCGGTCCTCCGGCCGCATCCGGAGAACGGCGATGGAGACTCCCGACAACGTGTAACCGTGCGTGAAGTCGACCTCGCGCTCGCGCTCGAGCGTCACGGCGAAGGGTCCGGCGGACGTGGCGTAGCGGCCATTGCCGATGCCGTCGAGGATCGCGTCGGGAGCGGCCTCGACGAGGCGATAGGGCGTGTTCATGTCCGCGGCGAGCTCTTTCCAGAGGTCCACGGTGAGGCCGTACCACTCGCCGTTCGGTCTCTTCATCGACGAACGGCGGAGCCTGGTAAACGCCGACCTGAAGCTCCACCGGCGCCGGTGTGGGAGCCGGGGTCGCCGCCCTCGCCACGGACGCGAGGACGCGCCGAGGATCGCCGCGAGCGCCGTCCGAAGCCGACGGACCGTCATCTCTCCAGGTACGTGTACTCTCGGGAAGACGTCCTCGAACTCGCGGTAGATCGCCCGCGACCTCGTCCTTCTTGAGGGAGCGGCCGGCCACACGCTGCAGCTGCTTGTCGATCGAGTCGAGGATCTCGGTCCGGTCGTAGTTCATGTACTCGAGGACGCGCTCGCAGGACTCGCCCGGCAGCACGTCCTCGATCTTCGGCCGGCCTTGCTCGTCCACCGTCACGAGGACCTCGTGCGCCTCGCCGAAGAGGTTGTGGAGGTCGCCGAGGACGTCCTGGTACGCCCCCATCAGGCACACGCCGATGTAGTAGGGCTCGCCGTTGCGGAGCGCGTGGAGGGGCAGGGCCTCCTTGATGTCCCGCAGGTCGATGAACTTTTCGATCTTCCCGTCCGAGTCGCAGGTGATGTCGGCCAGCGTGCCCAGCTCCCCGGGTTTCTCGTTCAGGCGATGGATCGGGAGGATCGGAAAGAGCTGGTCGATCGCCCAGATGTCCGGAAGCGACTGGAAGACCGAGAAGTTGAGGACGTATTTGTCCGCGAGCATGGCCTCCATGTCCTCGAACTCTTCCGGAATCTCCTTGAGGGTCTTCAGATCACGGTGGATCTTTTCGCAGATCTGCCAGAAGAGGACCTCGCCCTTCGAGCGGTCCTCGAGCGAGAGATGCCCGAGGTTGAAGAGCGTGAAGACTTCCTCCTTGTACTGAAGGGCATCGTGGTAGCTCTCGCGCAGCGTCTTCGCGTTGACCGTGTCGTAGATGGAGGCCAGCTCCTTCAGGACGTTCGGATCCGAGGCGGCGATGTGGACCCGGCGTCCCTGCTCGATCCGGTCGGCGACGTCGAGGACGTTGGTCACGAAGACGGAGTGGTACGCCGTGACGGCGCGGCCCGACTCGGTCACGAGCGTCGGCGGCGGGACCTTCTCCTCTTCGCAGATCTGCTGGATCGTGTAGACGACGTCGTTCGCGTACTCCTGGACCGAATAGTTCATGGAGGAGTCGAACGCCGTCTTCGAGCCGTCGTAGTCGACCCCGAGGCCGCCGCCGAGGTTCAGGTACTGGATCGGCACGCCGAGACCGCGGAGCTTCGCGTAGACCCGGCCGGCCTCGCGGATCGCCTCCTTGATCTTTCGGATGTCGGTGATCTGCGAGCCGATGTGGAAGTGGAGCATCACGAGGCAGTCCAGCATCTTCTTCGACTTGAGGATCTTGACGGCCTCGAGCATCTCCGGCGTCGTCAGGCCGAACTTGGCGGCTTCGCCTCCGGACTTCGCCCATTTGCCCGAGCCGCGCGCGTAGAGCTTCGCGCGCATGCCGATGAGAGGGCGCACTCCGCGGGTCCTCGCGACCTCGAGGATGCGTTCGAGCTCGGAGACTTTTTCGAGGATGAGGATGACCTTCTTCTTCATGCGCACGGCGTTCAGGGCCATGCGGATGAAGGTGTCGTCCTTGTAACCATTGCAGGTGATGATGCTCTCCGGAGCCAGGTCCGCCGCGATCGCGGCGAGCAGCTCCGGCTTCGAGCCCGCCTCGAGGCCGTAGCCGTAGCGCCGTCCGGCTTCCACGATGTGATCGACGACGACGCGCTTCTGGTTGACCTTGATCGGAAAGACGCCCCGGAACTGGTTGCCGTACCCGTACTCGTCGATGGCCCGGGCGAAGGCGTCGTTGAGGTTCGCGACCGAGGCCGAGAGGATCTGCGGGAAGCGGATCACCATCGGCGTCGAGATGCCGCGTCGGGCGACCTCGTCGACGATGTGCTTCAGCGCCACCCCGCGCGAGGGCTCGCGCGTGGGGCGGACGACGAGATGACCGTCCTCCGAGACGTGGAAGAAACCCTTGCCCCAGTGCGGGATGCCGTAGAGGCTGGCGGCTTCCGTGAAGCGCTGGGTCTCGGGGCGGGCGCGGCCGGCCCGCACCGGGCGGGTTCGTCGGAGGGGTCGCGCGCTCGCCACGCCCGCAATCCTAAGTCAGTCGAGGCGAGTCGTCGAGACTCCGTTCTCCAAACGGACCAAACGAGTCTCGACGGACGTTCAGCCCTTGAGCTTGTCTCCGAGCTCCTCGAGCGCTTCGCCGGCCTTGCGGCGAAGCTTGCCGACGTCCTCCTGCAGCTCGCCCGCCGCGCGCTGATCGGCGCCTTCCTTCTGGAGCTTCTCGTCGTCCAGCAGCGCTCCGCTGGCTTCCTTCACGCGGCCCTTCAAGTTCTCCGACTTTCCCTCACGCTCGTCACGGTTCATGTCTCGGCCTCCTTACCGGCGGGATTGCAGGTTCCATGCCTCGCCGCCGGCCGGCACGCTGCGGAGGTCGACGTCCATCTGCGGGTGAGGGAACTCGATCCGGTGGCGCGTCAGGGCCTCGTGGACCTCGAAGTTCAGGTCGCTGACGAACCGGCCCGGGTGGTGCAGCATGGAATTCGTCCAGCAGAGAAGCTCGAACTTCAAGGCGGTCTCGCCGAAGCTCCGGAACCTCACCGACGGCGCCGGGTCGGCGAGGGCGCCGTCGCAGGCGGCCGCGGCTTCGAGGAGGGCACGCTCGACGTTGCGCGGGTCGACGCCGTAGGCGATGCCGACCGGGATGCGGGTTCGGAACAGGGGGCGGGCGTAACTCCGATTGACGACGGTCTCGCTCGTCAGGCGGGAATTCGGAACGATCAGATGCACATCGTCGTTGGTCCGCAGAACGGTCGCCCTCGACCGGATCTCGGCGACCTGCGCCGAGACGTCTCCGATCTCGATCCGGTCGCCGACCTGGAACGGCCGCTCGATCAGGATGACCAGGCCCGCGACGAAGTTCTTGACGAGGTCCTGGAGGCCGAACCCGATGCCGACGCCGACCGCCGCGCCGAAGGCTGCGAGCGTGGTCGAGTTGATCCCGAGAGTCTGGAGCGCCGCGGCCGCGCCGAGGAAAAAGACGAGGTATCCCACGAAGCGGCCGATCGCGTAACGGACTCCGGGAGACATCCGCGTCCTAGCGAGAAGACGGTTCGCGATGAGGCTCCGCGAGATGCGCGCCAAGAGATACGAGCCCGCGATGATCGCGAGCGTGACCACCAGGCTGGCCGCGGTGACCTTGGTGCTGCCGATCTGAAACAGTTGATGGTTAAGAACTTCTCCCACGACGATTGGGAGTGCAGGATCGGTGCCGGTGGGACGCCCGCTCAGGGCTTGCCGAGAACCTCCAGCGCCGCAAAGGCGAGCGCGGCCGCGCCGGTCTTGATGGTCGGCTCCGGATCGGGCGCCCAGAGAGGGGAGTGCAGGGAGGGCAGCTTCGTCGGATCCCCCCCGGCGGCGGCGAACACCGGGGCCGGCGTCGCGCCGAGCCAGAACATGAGCGAGGGCGCTTTCGCCGCTCGGCCGAAGTCGCCGAAGTCCTCGCCCCCCATGCCGGGCGGCGGGGCGGAGACTTTGTCCTTGCCGAAGTTGGCCTCGAACGCGGCGGTGATGCGCTTCGCGAGCTCGGGATCGTTGTACATGGACGTGTAGCCTCCCGGCTGAACGGCGACGAGCGGCTCCTTCGGCGCGCCGGCGGCGGCGGCCTCGGCCTTCGCGATGCGGCCGATGGCATCGAGGAGCCGCTGCCGGACCTCGGCCTTGTACGAGCGTACCGTCAACTTCAGGCTCACCTCGTCGGGGATGATGTTGTACGTCGTCCCGCCTCGGATGGCCGCGACCGTCACCACCGCCGGGTCGCGAGGATCGGTCTCCCGCGACACGATCGTCTGGAGCGCCACGACGATGCGCGCGGCGATCACGATGGGATCCACCGTGAGATGCGGCGCCGAGCCGTGTCCGCCCTTGCCGTACACCGTGATGTCGACGCGGTCGGAGTTGGCGTTCGCAGTGCCCGGCGTGATTCCGAGCGTGCCCGCCGGAAGATACGGCACGTCGTGCAGCGCGAGCGCGAAGTCCGGCCGGCCGAACCGCTCGAGAAATCCGTCTTTCAGCATCGCCGACGCGCCGCCGCCGCCCTCCTCGGCCGGCTGGCCGACGAGGATCAGTGTTCCGCGCCATTCGTTCTTCACCGCGGCGAGCAGCGCGGCCGCTCCGACGAGCGTCGTCACGTGAAGGTCGTGGCCGCAGCCGTGCATGACCTTGACGGTCTCGCCCTTGTCGTCCTTGCCGGTCGCGACGCTCGCGTAGGGCAGCCCGGTCTTCTCCTCCATCGGCAGCGCGTCCATGTCCGCGCGCAGGAGGACCGTGGGGCCCTTGCCGTTGCGCAGCACCGCCACCACACCCGTCTTTCCGACGCCGGTGGTCACCTCGTAGCCCAGCGCGCGAAGCTTCTCGGCCAGCTTTGCCGCGGTGCGCACCTCCTGGTAGCCGAGCTCGGGATTGCGATGCAGGTCCTCGTAGAACGCGCGGAGCTCGGGATAGATCGACGTCGTCTGCGCTTTCGGCGGATCGGGTGCCGTCGCCAGGAGTACGGCCGTCAGGAGCGGGAGAAGCACGGCGTGGACGAAATCATTCGCCGCGAGGCTGTGTCAAGGATCGTACACTGCTCTCGATGGCGAGCGGACGGCCGAGCGCATGGGCGGGTCTGGCCGCCGCGCTCTCCTCCCGGCGGATCGCGGCGGTCACGCTCCAGTCCTTCTCCTCGGGACTGCCGCTCGGGCTCGTCTGGATCGCCCTGCCCGCGCTTCTGACCTACCGGGGCGTCGACATCCGGACCGTCGGTCTTTTCTCGCTCGCCCAGGCGCCCTGGACGTTCAAGTTCCTGTGGTCTCCGCTCATGGACCGGTTCGGCCCGCGCTTTCCGCGGATGGGCCGCCGGCGATCCTGGATCCTCGTCTGCCAGCTCGTGCTCGCGGCAACGATTCTCGTTCTGGCGGGCGTGGGAACGTCGGCGGACGTCACGGTCATCGCCCTGCTGGCGCTCGTCATCGCGTTCGGCTCGGCGTCGCAGGACATCGTGATCGACGCGTACGCCGTAGAGGTGCTGGAGCGTTCGGAGCAGGGGCTCGCCGTGGGTGCGCGCACGGCCCTGGCGAGGACGGCGGTCCTCCTCTCGGGGGCCGTGACGATCACTTTCGGCCAGCGGCTCGGGTGGCCGCCGGTGCTCGCCTGCGTCGCGCTGCTCTTCGTGCCTCTCGCCGCCGTGGTTCTCTGGTCTCCGGAGCCGACGGCGCCCCCGCCGCCGCCCAGGACGCTGCGCGAGGCCGTATTCGGCCCGCTGCTCGACCTCTTCCGGCGCCAGGGGATTCTCCCGATCCTGGGGTTCCTCTTCTTCTACAAGTTCGGCGAGAACCTGGCGACGGCGTTGATCCGGCCGTATCTGATCCAGAAGTGCTACGTGCCCGAGGACGTCGGCCTGGCCACGGCGACGATTGGATTGATTTGCCTGATCACCGGAACCCTCGTCGGCGGCGCCTCCACGGAGCGCATCGGGCTGACGCGCGCTCTGTGGATCTTCGGCGCGATGCAGGACGTCGGGTTTCTCGGACAGGTCCTGGTCGACCATCTGACACCCGGCTCTCCGTGCGCGGGCGGCGTGATCGGCGCGGTGATCCAGCCGATGTCCCATCGCTTCGCGATGTACGGGGCGATCGCACTCGAGAACCTCTGTCAGGGGCTCGCGACCGGAGCCTTCGGCGTCCTTCTTCTCCGCATGACCGAGCGCAAGTTTTCGGCCACGCAGTACGCGCTCTTCTCGAGCATCTTCGCGTTGGGGAGGACCGTCACGGGCCCGATCGCCGGATACTTCGCCGACGCCCTCGGCTGGACGCCCTTCTTCTTCGTCTGCACGGTGGCGTCCATCCCGGGGCTGATCCTGCTGCAGCAGTTCGCGCCCCTCGGCGGACGGGAGCCGCGTCTCGACGCGCTCGAGCGCATGGAGGCGCGGCCCGTCTCGCGGGCGCGCCTGGCCGCGACGGGCGTCGTGAGTGCCGCCGCGGGCTTCGGGATCGCGCTCGGGATCTCGGCGCTGCTCGCGGCGCTCAAGGCGGCCCGTCTCGACCCCGGCAAAGGCGTCGACCTGGCGTCGGCGCTGGCGCGCGCGCTGTCGCCGTCGACCACCTCGGATTGGGTGCGCCTCGGAGGCCTCGGCGTGATCGGTCTCGTGGCCGGCGGGGGCGCGGCGGCGTTTCTCGCGGCGCGGCACGGCGTGCGGCGGAGCCGCGGAGCGTGACGGCGGAGCGCGTCCTCGGCATCGACGCCGGCGGCAGCAAGACGGTCGCCCTGCTCGCCGACGAATCGGGCCGCGTGATCTCCCGCGCGGAGGGCGGTGGCGCGAACCTGCGCGTCCACGGGGAGCTCGAGGTGGAGAAGGTCCTCTACGGCCTGCTCGAGAAGCTCGATCCGCGGGCGCGGCGCGCGGACGCCCTGGCGATCGGGATCGCGGGCGCCGACCGGCCCGAGGACGGAGAGGTGCTCCGCGCGATCCTGGCGCGGCTCGGTTTCCGAGAGCGGGTCGTCGTGACGAACGACGCCCGCATCGCGTTCGTCGCCGGCTCGCCGTCGCGCGTGGGGCTCGCGCTCGTCTGCGGCACCGGTTCGATCGCGTGGGGACGCAACGGCGCCGGCGAGATCGCGCGCGCGGGAGGATGGGGCTGGCACCTGGGCGACGAAGGCTCGGGCTTCTGGATCGGCGTGCGGGCGGTCCGGGAAGCTCTGCGCGCGGCCGACGGGCGCGGGCCCGCGACCCGCCTCCAGGAATCGCTGATCTCTCACTTCGAGATCGCAAGGCCCGAGCAGATTCTCCGCGCCGTCTACGACGGAGAGTTCCCGCGCCACCGCGTGGCCGCCTTCGCCGTGCGGGTCGAGGAGGCGGCGCTCGCCGGGGACGAGGTGGCCCGTTCGATTCTCGCGGCGGCCGCGAACGAGCTGGTGCTCGCCGCCGCGAGCGTGCGCGAGAGATTGGGGCTCGCGGCGGCCCCTTACGACGTGGTCCTCGCGGGCGGGACGTTCCGGGCGGTGCCGACGCTCGAAGAGGCCGTCGCCGAGCGGTTGTCGGCGCCGCACGCCCGCATCGTCCGTCTCCGCGAGGAGCCGGCGACCGGCGCCGTCAGGCTCGCCGTCGAGGCTCTGTCTTCAGCGCCTTCCTGAGATCGCCGCCCGCGCGCGCGAGCGCTGTCCGCGCGGCGGAGGCGCTCCGACCCGTCCTCGCCGCGTAAATCGCGGTCTTGACCTCACCGCGGGCCTCGCGCAGGAGTCTTCGGGCCCGCGCCGGGGTCGTGCCCCCCGCCGAGGCGACGACGCGCTCCGCGCGATCGGCGAGCTTCTTCGAACCGCGCGAGTTCAGGTCCACCATCCAGGGCCCGAAGACGCGGCCCGAGGTCGCGAAGGCCGTCGTCGTGATCTGGTTCAGCGCGAGCTTCGTGGCGGTTCCGGCCTTCAGGCGCGTCGAGCCCGCCAGGATCTCGGGCCCGACCCGAAGCGCGACGACGATGTCGGCCAGGCGGCGCAGCGCCGGGGAGGGGTTCGCGGTCACCAGGACCGTGCGGGCCCCGCGCTGGCGGCCGCGCGTGAGCCCTCCTTGCACGAACGGCGTCACCGCGCTGGCCGAAACGCCGATGACGAGATCGCCGAATCCGGCGCGCGCGGCTCTCCGTTCGCCGTCCGCCCGCGAGTCTTCGGCGCCTTCGCGGGCGCGGAAGACCGCGCCGCGGCCGCCCGCCATGAACGCCCGCACGCGCGCGGGGCTGGTCCCGAACGTCGGCGGCAGCTCGGCCGCTTCCAGCACGCCGAGCCGGCCGCTCGTGCCGGCCCCGAAGATCAGGCAGTCGCCTCCGGAGAGGTAGACCTCGCGAAGCGCCTCCGCGGCGCGGACGATGTCCGGCCGCGCCCGGACGAGCGCCTGGAGGACGCGCCGGTCCTCGGCCTGCATGCGAGCGACGATGCGCGCCGCATCGAGACGATCGAGGCTTGCCGAGCCGGCGTGGACCGCCTCGGTCGGGAGTCGCCGCCAAACAGAAGTCGAGGCGCGCCGCGGCGGCTTCCTCACGCTGGCTATTCCGCGCGCTGGTTGTGCGCCTCCACGAACCAGAGGTACTTGTCGACGTCCCGCGAGATCTCCGTGAAGATGTCGGCGCTGTCTTTGTCGCCCAGCTTGTCGGTCTTGTCGATCGCGCTGCGGACCTTCTTTCCATACGCCGCCAGAGACGACGAGAGCGCTTCCACGTGGTCGGCGCCGCTGACGATCGAGAGCGGATACGGGGCCAGCGTCGTGCGCGCCGCGGTGGCCTGGACCGTGCCCTCGGCCTGTCCGCCGAGCTGGACGATCCGTTCGGCCGTCAGATCCACCCACTCCTCGGCCGATTCCACGACCTTGTCGAAAAGCTCGTGGAGCGCGATGAAGTTGGGTCCCTTCACGTTCCAGTGCGCCTGCTTTCCCTGCAGCATCAGGTCGGTGGCGTCCGCCAGCCGGTCGGAGAGCACGGCGATCACTTTCGCGCGGGTCTTCTGGGGGAGATCGTTCTTGGTGGGATGCATGATTCCTCCTGCCGCGGCGGGCCGGAGGGCGCGCCGCAACGGCCGGATTCTATGTCGGGAGGCGGATGCGACGCGCGCGATTGACCGCGGCCCCGCGCCGCCGTATCCTCAGCGTGATGACGCGATACTGGTACAGCTCGTTTACCGGCTCCGGCGCGGCCTCTGGCGCGTCCGGTTCGGGGAGCGTGCGTTAGCGAACAGCCGTCGCGCATCCGAATTCGGAATCCCAGGCCCCGCCGGAAACGGCGGGGCCTTTTGCTTTTCGGGAGGCTCAGCGATGAGAGTCGCAATTCAAGGAACGCACGGGTCCTTCTCCGAAGCGGCCGCGAAGTGGCGCTGGCCGGAGGCGTCGATCGTGCCGTGCCGCGAGGTGCGCGAGGTCGTGACGGCCGTCCGCGAAAACCGCGCCGACGCCGGCTGCCTCGCGATCGAGAACTCGCTCTTCGGTTCCGTGACGGCGACCTACGATCTCCTCCACGAGGCCTTCGGCGACGGAACCCTGCATCTCTCGGACGAGATCCTCCTGCCGGTGTTCCACGCGCTGCTCGCGGTTCCGGGGGCGCCGCTCCCCGAGATCCGCCGCGTCCTCTCGCACCCGGTCGCCCTCGGCCAGTGCCGGATCTGGCTGGACGCCCATCTGCCGCACGCCGAGCTCGTCAGCGAATGGGACACCGCCGGAAGCGCGGAGATCGTGGCGCGCGACGGCCGGCGCGATCAGGCCGCGATCGCGCCTCTCGGGGCGGGCGGCGCTTACGGGCTCGAGGCGCTCGCCGAGCGCATCGAGGACGACCCGTCCAACCAGACGCGATTCCTGACGTTCACCCGGGAGGCCGCGCCCGCGGACGCCGGCGCGGCGCCCGTGCGCCGGAAGACGTCGCTGCTCGTGTGGCTCCCGCACAAGCCCGGCATGCTCGCCGCGGCGCTGCAGGCTTTCGCCTCGCGCGGCGTCAACCTGACGTCGCTGCAGTCCCGGCCGGAGCGCACGGCGCCGTGGACGTACCGCTTCTACATCGACGTCGAGGGCGCTCCCGAGGAGCCGCGGCTCGCAGAGGCGATCGAGTCGACCGAGGCTCTGGTGACGAAGGTCGTCGTGCTCGGCAGCTACCGCGAGTGGAACGACGGCACCGCCCCGTCGCCCGCCGCCGACGCCGCCTCCGGCCCACCATCGGCCCAAGCCCAACATCCCGCTCTACGATCGACGCCAGAAGCCCGAGGGCACGCGCGTCACGGTGCGGGGCGTCGAGATCGGAGGGGAGCGGCCGGTCCTGATCGCCGGGCCGTGCTCGGTCGAGGGCGAGGAGATGCTGCTCGAGGTCGCGGAGTCCGTGGCGGCTTCGGGCGCGGACATGCTCCGCGGCGGCGCTTACAAGCCCCGCACCTCGCCCTACGAGTTCCAGGGCCTGGGCGTGCGCGGCCTGAAGTTCCTGGCGGAAGCACGCGAGAAGACGGGCCTGCCGGTGGTGACGGAGGTCCTCTCCTGGGAAGAAGTGCCGGTCGTCGCCCGCTACGCCGACGTCCTGCAGATCGGCGCGCGCAACATGCAGAACTTCGCGCTGCTGCGCGCGGCGGGCCGCGCGGGGACGTCCGGTCCTCCTCAAGCGCGGCGGCGGAGCGACGATCGAAGAGTGGCTCTCGGCGGCCGAGTACATCCTGGCCGACGGGAACGCCGAGGTCATCCTGTGCGAGCGGGGAATCCGGACGTTCGAGCGAGCGACGCGGCACACGCTGGATCTCAACGGCGTCGCGCTCGTTCGCGAGCGCACGCATCTGCCGGTCATCGTCGATCCGAGCCACGCCGCCGGCATCCGCTCGATCGTCGCGCCGCTCGCGCTCGCCGGCCTCGCGGCGGGGGCCCACGGCATCCTGGTCGAAGTGCACCCGAGCCCGGAGACCGCGCTCTCGGACGGGCCGCAGAGCCTGGATCTCGCGGGCTTCGCCGAGCTCGCCGGGCAGGCGCGCGCGCGTTACCCGACGCGAGGCTGAATCAGGGCGTTTCGCCGCTCCGACGCCTCTTCGAAGAACGCGCGCACCGCGGCCTCATCGCCGCGGCGCAGCGCCTCGGCCAATTCGCGCAGGCGGCCGCCGACGGCGTCGATGGCGTCGGCGAGGCGTGCGGGATCCGCCATCGCGAGCTCGAGCGCGAGGGCCGCGGGCTGGGACGCGACGCGGGTCGAGTCGAGCAGGCCCGGTCCCGCAACCTCCGCGAGCCCGTCTCCGGCCCCGGCGAAAGCCGCGCCCGTGAGTGCGGACGCCACGGCGAGGGGAAGGTGGCTCACCCAGGTCATGAGGCGGTCGTGCGCTTCGGCGTCCATCGGCACCGGCCGGGCCCGGATCGTGCGCACCAGACCGGCGATTCGCGAAAAGGACTCGTCGTCGGTACGGTCGGTTCGGCAGAGCGCCCAGGGGCGGCCCTGAAAGAGCTCGGTCGAGGCGAACTCGACACCGCGACGATGCGATCCGGCCATGGGATGGCCGGCGACGAACCGGGCGCCCGTGGGCAGTTCGCGGGCGGCCTCGACGATCGAACGCTTGAGCGACGCGGTGTCGGTCAGAACGGCGCTCGGAGCCGCGGCCGAGATCTCGACGAGCAGCTCCGGCGTCTCCGCCGTCGAAACGGCCGCGAAGACGACGTCGGCGCCCTCCAGGGCGTCCGCGAGCGAGTCGCGGGCGTCGATCCCGACGCGTCGGGCGGCGTCGCGTGCGGCGCGGTTACGGTCGTATCCGCGCGCCTCGAAGGCCAGGGCGACCGAGCCGCCGATGAGCCCGAGGCCGACGACGGCGACCCGGGTCACGGCTCGTCTCCGGGAACGCGACGGGCCCAGGCGGGACGCAGGCTCCGCGCGCCGCGGAGAAACGCGTGCCGGATCTCGCTCTGGGGGCGGTCGGTGTTCCAGAGCAGGAGGATCCGCAGGCAGCCGGCGAGGGCGCCCGGCACGGGGATCTCGCGTGCGCAGAGGAGCGGGACTCCCTCCCACCCGGGAGCGAGCGGACGGCGAGAGCCGGGAACTCGGCATCGAGATCGTCGGTCACCGTAAAGGTCGCGCTGGCCACGTCCTGAGGGAGGAGCCCGTTCTCCGCCACGAGCAGCTCGAGCAGCTCGAGCGTTCGCGCGCGGATCCCCTCGGCCGAGTTCCCGTCCACGGTGGTCGCGCCCCGGATCCCGCGTGTCGCCATGACCGCCGTGATTATCTCCGACGATTCTGATGCAGAATGCATGTCCGCCGTGAGACAGCTCATCGTCAACGCCGACGACTTCGGGCGCTCCCCGGGAATCAACGAAGGCGTTTTCGAGGCGCATGCCCGGGGAATCGTGACTTCGGCCACGGTCATGGTCCTGGAGAAAGGCGCCGCGCGCGGGATCCGACAGGCGGCGGAACGGGCTCCCGAACTGTCACTGGGCCTCCACTTCGTCCTGACCGGGGGAGGCCGGCCGGCGTCCGCTCCGAGCGACGTCCCGAATCTCGCTCCGAACGGGATGTTTCGCCGCAACCTCTCCGAGCTTCCCGACGCCTTCCCGGAGGACGAAGTCGCGGCGGAGCTCGAGGAGCAGATCTCTCTCTTCGAGTGCATGGCGCGGAAACCGCCGACGCACATCGACTCTCACCACCATGCGGCGCTCCATCCGTCGGTCGGGCCCGTCGTCGCCGCCGCGGCGAAAAAGCGATCGATCCCCGTTCGGGCGTCGAGTGAGGACGCACGCCGCCACCTCCGCGCGGCCGGCGTGCGGACGCCGGATCACTTCGTCGACGATTTCTACGCCGACGGCGCGACCACCGAAACGCTCGAGCGCATCGTTTCCGAGCTCGCCGACGGGACGACCGAGCTCATGTGCCATCCGGGCCGGTCGGACGCGGAGCTGAGAGCCGCGAGCACGTACGCCGACGAGCGGGAGCGCGAGATCGGCGTTCTCTGCGATCCGACGATCCGCGCGCTTCTGGAAGCGCGCCAGATTCGCCTGATCGGCTTCGGCCGGCTCTGAGCTCCGCGAACCTGCTACGATTCGCGCACACACCGATGCGGGTTCTCCTCGCCGACAGCGATCCGGACCGGCGCCGCCAGCTCGAGGGCTGGCTGACCATGTGGGGCTACGACGTCACTCCGTGCCGCAACGGCGTGGACGCGTGGGCCAAGCTCGAGGCGGAGCGCGTACCGATCCTCGCCATCCTCGCCTGGCGGATGGAGGGCATGCTCGGCATCGACGTGTGCCGGCGGCTGCGCCTCCATCCCGACCTGCCGACCGCCTACGTGCTCCTGCTCGTCGACCACCGCGGCCAGGAGGATCTCCTCGACGGCATCAACGGGGGCGGCGACGACTTCCTGCTCGCGCCGCTCGACCCGGTCGAGACGCGCGCGCGCATCCGGACGGGCGCCCGGATCGTCGAGACGGAGCTGGCGCTGAAGGCCACGCAGGATGCGCTTCGCGTGCAGTCGACCCGGGACGGTGTCACGGGCTCGTGGAACCACGCCTCGATCCTCGACATGCTGCAGAAGGAGCGGGAGCGCGCGCGCCGCAAGAGCGGGTCGGTGGGCGTGGTCCTCGCCGACCTCGACGAGTTCCGCAAGGTCAACGAGAACCTCGGACATCCCGTGGGCGACGAGGTTTTGAGGGAGGCGGCTCGGCGGATGAACTCCTCCGTCCGTCCCTACGACGCCGTCGGGCGCTACGGCGGCGAGGAGTTCCTGATCGTCCTTCCGGGCTCAGACGGTCTGGGCGCGCTGACGGTCGCGGAGCGCATCCGCGAAGGCTTTTCGAACCGCCCGATGCTCACGAGCGCCGGCCCCGTTCCGGTGACGCTGTCGCTGGGCGTCGCGGCCGAGGGCGGCGAGTCCGGAGGCGACGGCCAGGCGCTCCTCCTCGCGGCCGGCTCGGCGCTCGCGCGGGCCCAGAGGAGCGGTCGCAATCGCGCCGCTCTCGCCGACGAGTCCGGCCTCGAGATCGACGCGGTACCTCCGGAGGGCTAGCCCGCAGCCCTACTCCGGGAGCGGGACGGCAAACACGCCGGCGCCGAGCGTGCCGACGTACAGACGCCGCCGGGATCGATCGATGGCGAGCGTGGTGACCGGGGCGGCCACTGCTTCCCCAAGCAAGGGCGCCCAGCTCTGTCCCGAGTCGCGCGTGAAGTAGAGGCCTTCGCCCGTGCCGGCGAAGAGGATCTCGGGTGACTCGGGGTCCGCGAGCAGCGCATAGACGGGCGCGCGCGGCAGGCCCTCGAGAAGCGGGGCCCACGTCTTCACGGCCGGGACGCTCGCGAAGACACCGCGGTCGGTTCCGGCGAAGAGGCGATCTGCCGTGCTTCCGTCGGCGACGAGGCAGCGCACGGTCGCGCGGGAGAGCTCGGGCCCGTACGGTTTCCAGGTGCGGCCGCGGTCCGTGCTCCGAAACACTCCCGAGCCCGCGGTGGCGGCGTAAACCGTGGCCGCCTTCACCTGATCGAGGGCGAGCTGGAGCGGGAACGTGCGCGTGAGGCCCTCCGACGACGCCTCCCACGTGATGCCGCCGTCCTTGGTGTGCATCGTCGCGCCCCGCGTGGCCGCGAAGGCGGACCCGGGATGGGCGGGATCGCCGGTCAGCCCGAAAACCGCCGGCGCCGGGAGCCATGACCAGCTTCCGTCGAGGCCGAAGCTGCGCCCGATCTCTCCCGACGAGCCCACCAGCACATCCGAGGCGTTCTCCGAAGCGCGCGTGATCGCGTAGAACTCGACGGCCTCGGGCGCACCGGGGAGGCGCTTCCACGCGTCCCCGGATCGGAACGGAAGATTCCACGCGCCGTTCCCGCGAGGAGCGATCCGGGCGATCCGGAAAGGATCGCGAGAGAAAAGACCGACGTCGCGGTGAGTCCGGTGTTGGAGGATGTCCAGTCCTTCGAGGCGGGCTCGGCTCGGAGGACTCCTCGAGCTCCTCCGGCGGCCCAGCTGCCGGAACCGGCCGGGCAGAGCGTCGCGACCGGACCGATGCGCGCGAGCCTCCAGGTGTTGCCGCCATCGGAGGACGAGAAGACTCCGTCCGGTGAAGCGGCGAGGACGACTCGGGCCCCGGAGGCCGCGGCCACGTCCGTCAGATACGCGGCCCCGAGCTTCGTCGGTCCCCATGACGCTCCTGCGTCGTTGCTCGCGAAGAGGCCATCGCCAGCCGTCGCGGCGAAGATCCGGCCGTGCGAATCGACGTCAAGCGCCGTCACCGCCGAGGGGATGCCCGAGACGCTGTTCCAGGATGCCGCCTGGTCGGCGCTCCGGAAGAGACCTTGCTCGGTCGCGGCCCAGACGACCCCGCGTTCCCGATCGACCGCCAGCGCGCGAACGTCGCCCCCATCGAGCAGCGTGCGCAGAAACGTCTTACCGCCGTCGTCACTCCGGAGGACGCCTTCGCCGCGCGTCCCGACGTAGACGCGCCCGGATCGGCCCCCGTCGAGAACGACACGTGTGGGGTCACTCGGCGCTCCGGGTCCCGCGACGGCGCGCCAGAGAGTGCCGGTGTCTTCGCTCCAGAACAGGCCGGCGTCGGTCGCCGCGAAGGCGGACGTCGCGTCTTCCGACAGCGTCAGGCTTCGCACGGGCCCGGGAGGGAGGCCGCGTCGGGCGGGCTCCCAGCGACGGGCGCCGTCGGTGGATCGGAAGACGCCGGCATGGGTGCCGGCGAGAACGACCGCTCCCTCGCGCGCGCTCGCGAGCACGTGCACATCTCCGCCTTCGGGCCCGACGGCCACGGCGGGCTCGCCGGTCTCGCCAACGACCGCGGACGACGGGGATTCGTCCGTCGCTGTTCGCCCGGCGAGGCTGATGGCTGCGGCCACCCGGGGACGCGCGTACCGCAGATCCCGAGTGCCTTCGAGCCATGCGATCCGCTGCCGCTCGACGTCGAGCACCATCGACTCGAATGCATCCCGGAGTTCGTCGAGGCTGGCGATCACCTTTCCCTCGGGCCACTCCGGGCCGACCTCCGCCGGCCCGATTCGCCACACCACCAGGGGCACGAGCACCTCGGAGAGGTAGGCGCGCGCCTGCCGCGCGTCGAATGTGGAGGCGTTCAAGTGGGCGAAACGATTGAGCACGAGCACGACGGCGCGGCGTCTCGGCGAGCGGCCGAGCTCGTACCCCGCCGCGGCGACGGCGTCGCCGTAGCGGCTCCAGGAGACGGACGGCACCGCGACGGGCACGCGGCGGCCGAGCTCCGCGCCGGCGACGCGGTAGGTCGAGAGCAGCTGGTTGGGAACGATCACGTCGACGCGGATGTCGGAGCCCGTGATCGCTCCGATATTGTTCTGTTGCGTGCCGAGAAAGTCGGGAGTCTTTCTCAGGAAGCCGGCGACCCCGTCGAAGGCCGTTGGCTGCATGACGAACGTGATGTCGATTTCTCCGGCCTCGACGGTGCGGACGGGCCAGCCGGACGACCGAATGGCTGCCGCCACCGACTCGTCGGAGCCCGCATCGGGCGACGGGAGGAGCGGCACGGCCTGGAGCGCGGCCTGGGCTTCCTCGGGATAAGCCGCATAGAGAGTGCGCGAATAGGTGGCGCGCGCACCGTCCGGGAATTCCGCGTCCGCGACGAGCACCTGCGGGCGCGAGGGCGTCCCGAGCGAAACGCTCGCATGACGTTCCTTGCCTTTGCCGTGCCAGACGGGCGCTCCGTCGAGCGTGAGGTCGACGCGCTTGGGATCGAGCCGCAATGGATGGGCCCACGTGATGTCGAACTCGCACTGGCGCGCCGCCTCGTCGCATCCGCCCGCGACCAGGACTTCGGACTCGATCCCGGGCCGGTTGACCCACCGGCGCACACGCTCGGTGACGTGTCCGGCGGCATCGGTGCGGAGGAGCTCGAGGAGGTGGACCCGCGGATCCCGCCCGAGATCGACCATGCAGCCGGGGGAGCGCTCGGTGAGCTCGCATACGGGCCGGCCGTCGAGAAGCAGGTGCGCAGGGGCCTTCGATGGACCCAGCGAGGCCGCGATGGGGAAGAGTCCGACGAGCAGGCCGATGGGGTAGGAGAGGATCTCCATGCGCGGCTAATTCCCCTTCTTCGGAAGCTCGGCGACGCCGCTGCCGCGGGCTCCGGTCTTCAGCTCCTCGATCGTGACGGCGATCCGCGTGGCCTCGGGAGGCCAGACGATGGGCGGCCTCGTAGGTCCAGAGCGTACCGACGTCGCCGGAGTGGTCGAGGTCCGCCTCCTCGCTCTGCGTGAACGGCGCTCCCTTCGAGTGCTCGACCGCGACGGTCACGCGTACGCGACCCGGGCCCAGCGTGTCGAGGGCCTCGACGATCGAGGCCAGGTCGGCCGAGACTTCGAGCGTCCCACGCATCCGGCCTTTCTCCGCCGGCTCGAAGTCGAAGACGCGGACCTGGACGGGCAAAGACCCCGCAGCGGGCGGAGCCGACAGCGCGCGCACGGCCGCTCCGGCCGCCGCGGCCTGCGGAGGCGCCGTGAGGACCGAGCGCGGCGCGCGAACGCGGAGATTGCCCGCGGCGCTCGCGACCTCCAGAGGGTGCGTCGCTCCGTCGGCCGGCGCCTGGCTCCGGAACGTCACGAGGAAGGCGCCACCGACCTCGTCGATCGCCTGCGGCAGCTTGTCGGGCGTCGAGACGACCTGTCCGCCCGTGCGATCCGCGACGATGAGCAGCGGCTCGTTCGGCCTCTTGAAATAGAAGACGGGCGCCGAGTCCAGCGGCCGCGTGATGGCGACGGACGACATCTTGTGGACGTTCGCCGCGCTGTTCGCGAAGTCCGCGTCGGAGGTTCCGAGAGCGAGCACCACCGCCGTCGCGCCGCGCCCGGCGAGCACGTCCGCGGCTTTGGCCGTGACCTGCGCGGCTTCCCGCCCGAACTCGTTCTGGAGCTGCATCGCCGCCAGCGCGTCTTCCGCGTTGTACGTCGAGAGGAGCATCTCGCGGTAGACCTCGGTCAAATCGTTGTCGAAACCGTCGCTGCAGAGATAGACGACGGCGGCGCGGTCGTAGGGGAGCGTCGCGGCCCACGCGTCGAGGCGTGAAGTGGTCACGGAGATCAGAGCGATCTCCTGTCGGATGGCGGAGCGGATGTCGCCGCGGTAGGTTCCCGATGCGCCGCGCATCTGGGGTCGTACTGGACCTCGATCATGCGCGACACGGTCTCCTGCCGCGCGTCGTAGATGTGGTCCTTGCCGACGGCCGTCGTCGGCAGCTTCGCCAGCGCGGCGCGAAGCCGCTCGCGGTCGGACGTCGACGCCAGCGTGACCGTCGGTTCCGGGTCGGCGACGACGATCTCGAGCGGACCGTTGGCGAGGATCGCGTCGAGGCTCGCATCGAGCGCGGACGCGATGCGAGGGACCGTCCGCTTACGGACCGACGTCGTGTCCAGATACAGGTACTGCGGCACGGCGGGAGGAGGCGCCTCGGAAACCGACGGCGCGGCCCTGGGAGCGCCCGCGGCCGAGGCGGCGGCCGCACTGCGTCGCGCGGGCTCGATCGCGAGGACTTCCACGGGCTTGCCGTCTTCGACGACCCTCAGGGCGCCGGGCTCGGGGGGCGTGGCAAGGGCTTTGCCTTTCGCATCGGTGATGAACACGAGCACCGATCGCACTCGGACCTCGACTCGCTCGACGTACGGAGCTTTCTGGGGGTCCTGGGCCGACGCGGCCGGTACCAGGGCGAGGAGGAAAAAACCCCGGACCCACCGTCTCATGAAGACCTCCCCTCGATCTCTAGCTGACGGGATTCTGCGAAGCACCAGGAGCAATCGCGATGCCGTCGATTTTCCGTCAATTCTCCAAGAAGTCGTGCGTCGGGTGGTCGAAGATGCGGACACCGCGTCCTGTTCCAGCCACACTTCGAGGCTTCGTTTCGCAGAGTATGCTCGCCGCGTGGGTCGCAAACTCCTCGTTCTCGTCGGACTTCTGGTGCCGAACCTCGCTCTGAGCGCCGGTGCCGCCTGGGTGAACTCCGGTCCCGGAGGCGCCATCGTCCAGGCCATCGCGGCGGACCCGACCGACGACGGGGTCGTGTACGTGGGCACGCGCGATGGAGGAGTCTTCAAGTCCCCCGGGGGCGCGACGACGTGGCAGGTCGCGAACACCGGCCTCGGAGATCTGAACGTGCGCTCGATCGCCGTTTCGCCCGCCGGCGGCGGCGTGGTCCTCGCCGGAACGGACGCCGGGCTCTATCGCACCGCGAATGGCGGCGGAACCTGGACGCTCGCGGGCGGGCCGCCGGCCGAGCCGATCGACGAGATCGCGTTCGACCGGATTTCGCCGGCGACCGTCTACGCCGTCAGCTTCACGGGCTGGATCGGCAAGAGCACCAACGGCGGCGAGAGCTGGCAGGCGCTCGGCGGGCCGGCGTCGAGCCAGAGGCCGCAGGCCGTGCACGTCGATCCGACGAACGGCGCGACCGTGTACGTCGGAACGCTCGATGACGGTATCTACAAGAGCGAGGACGGCGGTGCGACCTGGACGCCGCGGAACGAGGGCCTGACCAATCTGCACGTCGCGGCGATCGCCGTGGATCCGACCGATCCGTCGCCACGTGTATGCCGGCACCGACAACGGCGGGGCATTCCGCACGGCCGACGGCGGAACGACCTGGACCGCTTTCTCGAACGGGCTCAGCGGCACCGACGTCGACGCCATCGTCGTCAATCCCGCGGGGCACGGTTATCTCGCCAACCGCGCGGGCGTCTACTCGGCGATCGACGACGACCTCGGCTGGACCAGGATCGACGAACATCCAATGGGCCAACGCGCTTTCTCTCGGCCCCGGGAACCCGGGAACGCTCCTGGTGGGCTACGGTCAGCTCCCATTTACCGCGGGAGGCGTGGCCTTTTCGAACTTTTCGATCGTTCCCCCAACCTTCGCGCCGGCTCCGGACGACGGGCTCAACGGCGTGACGGTCTCCGGGATCGTCGTCGATCCCTCGAATCCGAATGTGGTCCTCACGTGCGGCCCGGCGACCGGATCTCTCTCGCCGAACGGAGGCGGGACGTGGTTCCCCGGTTACGCGCCTGCTCTCGGTCTGACGCTCGCCTTCGACCCGCAGGCGCCGGGCGTTGTGTACGAGGGCGTCTCCGAGGGCGTCTTCAAGTCGACCGACGGCGGGCAGACCTGGGGCCTCGCGAACACCGGCCTCCCGCGCAATCTCGTACGGGCGCTTCTCGTCCTGCCCGACGCCGCCGGTCACGTCCTTGCCGGCACGGCGGAGGGCGTCTATCGCACGACCGACGCGGGCGCCAACTGGGCTGCCCCCGGAACCGTCGCTCCGGCGGTCGTCCACTCACTCGCGCGCGATCCGGCCTCGACCGACGTGTGGGCCGGGGCGGACGACGGCGTCTATCGATCCACCGACGGCGGTGTGAACTGGACGCGCGCGGGGAACGCCACCGGGCCCGTGTTCGCGCTCCTCGATTCCGCGGTGGTGCCGAAGATCTTCGCGGGCAACGCCGCCGGGCTTCTCGTCTCCACGGACGGCGGGACGACATGGACGGCGGTCGGCGGAGGACTGCCGGCCTCCGACGTGTTCGCTCTCGCGGAGGATCCGAACCGGTCGGCGATCTACGCGGGAGGCGCGGCCGGAGTCTTCGAGAGCCTCGACGGCGGCTCGACCTGGGCGCCGGCCGCTCCTGGTCTGACCAATCCCTACGTGCTCTCTCTCGCGGTCGCGCCGAACGGGACACTGCTCGCCGGTGCGCGCTCCGGATCGGTTTTCCGGCGCGTCGAGACCTCCGCGGAGCGCCAGCCCGTCGAGCGCTCGGAGGGCCGGGGCGAGACGCGGGCCGTCGGTCCCCGCCCCTGAAGCGCTAGGCGATCGCGCTCTCGACGCTCTCGACGCGTCGATCGTGACGAGGCGCGCTCGATCTCGTCGAGGTCGTTGCCCGCGTGGGGCGAGATGCGGACGGCGCCTTCGCGCGGGGAGACGATGACGCCGCGCTCTTCCAGGGCCTTGGCCCAGGTCCGGGAGTCGCCGCGCGGCGGGACGGCGGCGAGGATGCCCGATACGCCGGGCTCGGGGGAGGCGATGCGCCATCCGCGCGCCGCGAGCCCGTCGGCGAGGGCGCGGACCAGCCCGAAGACACGCGCCCGGAGGGCCGGCCCTTCCATCTCATCGAGGAGGTCCAGGGCGGCGGAGAGACCCCGCACGTGGTCGATGGGAAGCGTCCCGGGCTCGTAGCGCCTCGCGCCGACGTAGGGCTCGCCGCGATATTCGAGGTAGTGGCCGTCCATCTTCATGCTCCACCAGCCGGAGGCGATCGCCGGCACGCGGTCACGCGACTCTTCCGAAACGTAGAAGATCGCGCAGCCCTCGGGCCCGTAGAGCCACTTGTGAGCGTCGGCGGCGAGGACGTCCACGCCGGCCTTCCGAACGTCCAGCGGCAGCAGGCCGAGGCCCTGGATGGCGTCGACGACGAAGAGGATCCCTCGCTCGCGGCAAAAGGCGCCGATCTCTTCGATCGGAAACACCCACCCGTTGTGGAACGCAACCCACGACAGCGCGACGACCCGCGTCCTGGCATCGCAGACCGCGGCGACGTCGTCGAGCGTGATCCGACCGTCCCGGCTCTTCGCCACCCGGCACTCGACGCCCCGCGGCTCGAGCGATTTCCAGGGGTAGAAGTTGGACACGAACTCGAGGTCGGTCGTGACGACGTTGTCCCCCTCCTTCCACGGGAACGCCAGCGCCACGAGGTTGAGCGCCCAGGAGGTGTTCGGCAGAAACGCGATCTCTTCGGCGCCCGCGCCGATGAAGCGCGCCGATTTCGCCCGCGCCTTCTCGACGTCGCCGAAGGCCCGGCGCCAGTCCGCGACGCCGCGGTCGCGCGCGTTCTCGACGTGGGCGATCATCGCGTCCGCGACGCGCCGCGGCAACGGCGCCGCCGCCGCGTGGTTGAAGTAGACGAGCTGCTTTCGGACGGGAAACTCGCGATCCAGGTTCGCGGGAGAGAAGTCGAAGCTCACGTCCGTTGTCCGACGAGGCGCGCGTACAGCGCTTCGTAGTCGCCGACCATGCGGCCGACACTGTACCGCTCCTCGGCGCGCCGCCGGCAGGCCGCGCGATCGATGCGGCCGACGTCGCGCACGAAGCCCACGAGATCGTCGTCGGTCTCGCCGAGAAAACCGGTCACGCCGTGCGCGACCAGCTCGGGCAGCGAGCCGCGCGGCGTGGCGATCACCGGCGCTCCGGAGGCCAGGGCTTCGGCCACGACGAGGCCGAAGGGCTCCTCCCACGAGATCGGGAACAGGAACGCCTTCGCGCGCGCCATGAGCGCCAGGACTTCCGGGTTCGGAAGAGTCGGATAGTGCACGACCCCCCGGCCGTCGACGTGGGGGCGCACGCGCTCTTCGTAAAACGCGTCGCTGCCGGAGAGATACGGCGTCACGTCGCCGACGATGATCAGAGGAATGCCGGCCCGTCGCGCGATCGCGATCGCGCGGTCCGCGCCCTTGTGGGGCACGAGACGGCCGACGGTCAGCAGGAAGTGCTCGGGCACGGCGCCGAACGGAATGCGCGCGACATCGACACCGTAGGGAATGACCGGGAGACCGCCGCCGAGCGCGCGGTTCTGGGCCTCGCTGATGCAGACGCCCTGGAGGCGGGGATAGCGCGTGCGGTAGTAGTCGTGGAGCGGTTTCTCGATGTAGGCGTACGTCATCACGCTCGGAGAGGGCGTCCGGTCCGAGAAATAGGCCGCCGGCGTCGGCCAGTGAGAGTGGAGGACGTCGAAGTCTCCGGCGGAGAGATACGCCTCGGCCGCGTTGCGGACCTCGTGCTCGTGCTCGAGATACGACGTGGACTCGGGATCCTCCGAGGCGGCGCGCGGGACGACGGCGTGGAGGCGCGCGCCGGGAGACGTCCGGGAGTCTCCCGAAGCGAAGAGCGTGACCTCGTGGCCGCGCTCGACGAGGCCGCGGGTCAGCAGGTCGATCGCGATTTCGGTCCCTCCGTGGGAGCGCGGAGGGATGGGAAAGCGGATCGACGCGATCTGCGCGATCTTCACCGGAAGGAGACGGCCCCGGCCCGGGCCAGGAGCTCGAAGTACTCGGCGACGGCGGAGACGGGGACCGGTCGAGTAACGGCCGGTGAGCGCGTCGCGGATCTCGGACACCGACCGCTTCCCGTCGGCGAGATTGAGGGCCTCGTAGGCGAGGACTTCGCCGTCTTCGCGGCTGGCCAGGGCGCTCTTCGTGAAGTCGGCGCCGGTGCCGGGTGTCGGCAGGTCGGCGAAGTAGTCGTAGTAGTAGACGTTCAGGGGACCGACGATCGTCGCCGCGCGCACCGGGACGCGCCGATCCGACGTGGGCGGGGGCGGGGGCATGGCCGCGCGCAGATGCTCGACGTCGGCGGAGACGTCGGGCGCGATCGACGGCGAGAGCCGCCCGAGCGATTCGAGCGTCTCGACGCCCTGCGCGATCGCTTCCCGCGCCGCAAGGGCCGGGTCGGGCCCGGGCGCGGCGCCGCGAGCCAGGACGTGCTGCTCGACCTCCGCGCGCGTGACGGCGAGCAGGGCCTTGGCCTCGGAGTCGGGCAGGGCCGCGAGTGTCCAGGCGATTCCGGCCCCCATGTACGCGACGCGGCCGAGCTTCGTCGCGTCGAGGTTCTCGGGCAGGTCCTTCTGGGTGTGGATCGTGACGTCGGGGTAGTCGTGGAAGTACACCATCGGGACCCGGAAGCCCGCCGCTTCGAAGACCTCGTGGTCGCTGCCCATCTCGATCCCGCGCACGTCTCCCACGAAGGGCTCGCGCGATCCCGGCGGCCACACGAAGCCGGCGTAGGCGTCGCCGCCGCGCCCTTCCGCGTAGCGCAGCGACGCCGCCTGGACCTGGGTCGAACCAGGCCGCGGCGATCGGATTGACGACGTGGGGCAGCGACTCCGCCGTCCGCGAGAGATGGAAGGTGCCTTTCGTCGTCGAGAGCAGGCCGCCGACCATGTCCATGTGGACTCCGGCCACGATGCGCGACGACGAGCTCGGGGTGGCGGACGAGATAGACCTGCGAGCCCGAGATCTCGGGCAGCCAGAGGAACCGGATCGTCCGCTTCGGCGGCGGAAGCGTCCGCCCGCCGGATCGCCGCCGCGAGCGCGCGGCCGACCTCGAGGATCGCCGCGCTGCCCGACGCGTTGTCGTTGGCGCCGGCGGACTGGTGGCAGAGGTGCGCGGTCAGGACGACCTCGCCCGAAGCCGGGTCGGTGCCCGGGATCGTCGCGACGACGACGTCGTAGGTCGCCGGAACCATCTTCGCGTCGACGCGCGCCGAGAGCACGATCGTTTCCCCCGCCGAGAGCCGCGCGCGGAAGGCCTCGCGCCTGGCGTTTCGAGAGCATGAACGCGAAGCGGTTCCGAGCTCGTAGGGCGAGAGGTGGCCCCAGCGGATGAGGTCGCGGTCGTCGCCGGACCAGGGCGTCGTCTGGTTGGGAAAGGCGGACAGAAAGCCCGCGGCTCCCCGCTCGATCGCAGGCGAGGCGATGCACGGTGGGGAGGTCGCCGTCCGCGAGCACGAGCTTTCCGCGCGACGTCCCGGCCGTCGTAGTCCTGCCGGACGGGTGCCGGCGCCGACGTCGACGAGCCGGCGCCGTGACGTCCGCGGTCCTGGCTGTAGTCGGCGAGAGCCACGGAGAGATCCGGGAACGCGGCGATCCGGTGCGGCGTCGGCGAGACCTCCGCGAGCACTGCGGACACCGGGGCCCAGCCGTAGTACGCCCGGAAGTGCGCGTACTTCGTCTTTCCGTCGGCGGGGAAATGCTCGATCGTCGCGGCGGAGAGGCCCGCGGCGGCGGCCTTCTTCCGCATGTGCTCGGCGGCGTCGGCGAAGCCGGGCGAGCCGTGCACCCGATGGAAGCGCGCGAGCTCGCGCACGGTCTCGAGCGTCGCCACGCCGTCGATCTCGGCATGGATCGCCGCGGGGACGGCGTCGGGCCAGAAGGGAATCGCCCGCTCCTGGGCGAGAGCCGCCGCGGTGACGGCCAGAAAGACGCAGGGGAGGGCCCGATGCCCTCCCCTCAAGGCATTCATCGACTTACGGCGCGACCGTGAACGGAACGAGCGCCACCGTCTTGTCCCAGGCCAACGCGAGCTTGCCGCCGGCGTCCGACATGTCCACGAAGCCGATGGTGAACTGATCGATCGACGCCTTCGGCGTCATCATCGTCATCGGCACGCGCACGGTGTCGAACTTGGGGTCGTAGTTCGAAGTCGCAAACAGCTTGGTCTTGTCGGGGTCGTCGTTCTTCTCCGCCCTCGGCTGCGAGGAGAGGATCAACGTCCAGGCCGGCTCCTTGAGCTCGACCAGGACGGCGTAGGTGCCGGGCTCGATCCGCTTGCCGCCGATCATCAGGGGAACCTCGGTCTTGAAGGTCGTCGACGCATTCGCGCCGGCCCTCCAGAGCCTCTTGTCGCCCGCGACGGTCTTGCCGTAGTCCGCTCCCGCTCCGAAGATGTTCGTCCGGCCCCGAAGGCTCGGACGGCTGTACTTGACCTCCAGCCACTTACCGCCTTCGCCGACCATGTCGCCATCCTTGTCTTTGGCCCACTTGACGCCGACCATCGCGTTGGCGCTGCCCGGGGGAGAAAGCGGGGGCCGGTCCTGGGCCGTCACGAGAGTCGCCCCGGTGACGACCAGAGCGATTCCAAGAATCGTGGTTCGACGCAGCATGCTTTTGTCCTCCTCGTGCGACGCCCTGACAAAATCGCCGCGCCGCAGCCGCGAAGCATATGCGAATCGCCCCCTCGCATAGAATCCCGGCCCGTCATGCGAAAACTCATCTCCGGCGTTCTATCGCTGCTCGTTCTTCTCTCTTCGCCGCCGGTCGCGCCCGCGGCCACGCCCGACCGAAACGCCTACGCCCTCACGGGCGCGCGCGTGATCGCGGCCCCGGGCAAGGTCTTCGACTCCGGCGTCGTCGTCGTGCGGGGCGGAGTCATCGAAGCGGTCGGCCCGGCGGGCACGGCGATCCCGGCCGACGCGACCGTGATCGACGTCTCCGGCAAGGTCGTGCACGCCGCGTTCGTCGACCCCTACGTGACCGTCGACAGGCTCGCGGGCCGCGCGCCGAAACGGCCGTCCGACGACGAGAGCG
>CAWDSI010000006.1:0-340663 GCA_963804915.1 uncultured Acidobacteriota bacterium | reverse complement strand
CCGCACGTAGTCGTCGAACCTCGGAGCCGCCGTGCGACGCCAGTACCGCAGGGTCGTGCCCGACCAGTTGTTCGTGATCTTGCCGGACGTCGGTCTTGTACCAGCTGTGGCACGTCCGCCCCACACGGTCTTCGGCGAGCGTCGTGCCTGGAGCTGCTCGTTGTAGGCGCGCCATCGCCTCGGGCTTGACGTCGAGCCACGCGAGCGTCGTGCCGGCGATCGCCTCGAGGCACCGATCGATGTAGCGGACCTGGCATTCGAGCATGAAGATGATCGAGTTGTGGCCGAGGTTCGTGTTCGGCCCGTAGAGCAGGAACAGGTTCGGGAAGCCGCGACCGTGATGCCGAGGATGCGCCTCGGCGCCGTCCGTCCAGCGTCGGCGAGATCGACGGCCGTCGCGTGCCGACGATCTGCATCGGCGCGAGGAAGCTCGTCGTCTCGAAGCCGGTCGCCGAAGATGATCGTGTCGACGGCGTGCTGCGCGCCGTCGGCCGTCACGACGCCCTCGGACGTCACGCGCTCGATGGGCGTCGGTGATCGACCGTGACGTGGGGCTCGCAGCGAGCGTCGGGTACCAGTCGTTCGAGATCAGGATGCGCTTGCAGCCGATCGGGTAGTCCGGCATCAGCGCCTCGCGGCTCAGCTCCGGCGACACCATCTCCTCGAGGCCCTTCTCGAAGCGCGCGCTGGAACATCTTGCCGACGCGGGAGCCGGACTTGAAGATGGCGAACCGGGCGTCGAACCGCACCCAGATCGAGGCGCGGTAGGCGCGCTCGGCCACGGTGAAGCGGCGCATCAGCGCCCGGGCCCGATCGGAGATCGGCCCGTCGGGCTTGGGGCCGACGAAGTTGCTCGATCGCTGGAAGAGGGTGACCGACCGGGCCTGCTTGGCGATCTCCGGCACGAACTGGACGGCGCTCGCCCCGTTGCCGATCACGGCGACGTCGCGGCCGCGAGGTCGTGGTCGTGGTCCCAGCGGGCCGAGTGGAACTGGTGGCCGCGAAGTCGTCGAGGCCGGGGATGTCCGGGACGCGCGGCCGGTTGAGCTGCCCCGGTCGCGGCGACGAGCACGTCGGCCTCGACGTCGTCGCCGTCGACGAAGAGCAGGCTGCCAGGTGCCGGTGTCCTCGTCGAACGCGCGCGCTCGGCGACGTCGGTGCCGAAGCGGAGGTGGTCGGCGATGTCGAAGCGCGCGACGCAGTCGCTCCAGGTAGGCGAGGATCTCCGGCTGCCGGGAACTTCCGGGTCCAGTCGGGGTTCGGGGCGAACGAGAACGAGTAGAGGTGCGACGGCACGTCGCACGCCGCGCCGGGGTACGTGTTGTCCCGCCACGTGCCGCCGACGCCATCGGCCTTCTCGAAGATCGTGAACGACTCGATGCCGGCGTGCTTCAGCTGGATGCCCATGCCGATGCCGCCGAAGCCGGATCCGATGATCGCGATGCGAGGCGTCGGCGTGCCCGCCGCGATCCGTCGCGGGGGCCCGATGGCGAGGCGCTCCTGCACCCGGCGGACGGCCTCGCTGACGATCCCCTGCTTCCCCATGGGCTCGGAGGCTACCGCCTTACTTGACCAGCCGGTCAAGGCAGCGGACGGACGGACCGTGGAAGGCTGACCCGGTGTCGACCTGGGTCTTCGTCTACGGGACGCTCATGCCCGGCCACCTCCGCTGGGAGGTCCTCGCACCGCACGCCGCCGAGCACCGTGCCGCCGAGGTGACCGGGATGCTCTGGGACACGGGCCGGGGCTGGCCGGCGCTGCAGGTCGCCGACGAGCTCATCGAGCGCCGTGGGCTCGATCGGCGGGCGGTGCCCGGCCACCTCGTCCGCCTCACCGCCGAGGCCGCCGCCCGGGTGCTCGACACGCTCGACGAGATCGAGGGCGTCGATCGCGGCCTCTACCGCCGCGTCCTCGTCGCGGTGGACGGCACCGAGGCGTGGACCTACGAGACCCTCGAGCCGACCGACGGCTGGCAGCCGATCCCGGCCTGGACGGACCGGGAGGAACGATGAGCGCCGTCGTGCCGCCTGTTCGACGCCCCGCGTACCCGACGGCGGCCACGACTGCTGTCGTGTGCGGTGCGAAGTGCCATCGGCCATGATCGACCCGATGGACGAGGTCTCGACCCACATCGACGCGCCCGCCCGAGGTCGTCTACGACCTCGTCTCCGACGTGACCCAGATGGGCCGGTGGAGTCCCGAGACCTACCGTTGCGAGTGGTTGGGCGACGCCACGGGTCCGGCGGTCGGTGCCCGCTTCAAGGGCTGGAACCGGGCGCGGTTCGGCCCGGTGCCCGCACGCTGGTCCACGGTGGCGACGGTGCGCCGGGCTGACCGCGGCCGTGCGTTCTCCTTCGACACGAAGCAGTCGGCGACGCGCTGGACCTACCGGTTCGAACCGATCGGGTCCGGCACCCGGGCGACCGAGTCCCGCGAGTCGATCGGCGAGAACCTCCGCAACAAGGTCATGAATGCTGTCGCACCGCAACGCCAGGACGCGCTGCGCGACGGCATGGCCGAGACCCTGCAGCGACTGAAGGCGGCCGCCGAGGATGCGTCCGGGGCCTCCGCACCGTGATCCGCACCCCTGACCTCGTCGCCGTCCCAGGGCTCGACGCCTGATGCTCGTCGCCCTCATCGTCGTCGGTGTGGCCGTCGCCGTCGCCTTCACCGTCTTCGTCTACCTGGCGGAGAAGAAGCGCCGTGAGGCGATCGTTCGATGGGCGGCGACCAATGGCTGGACCTACACCGATGAGGACGACCGGTGGGCGGATGCGTGGCGAGGCGCCCCCTTCGGCGAGGGGCACAGCCGCGAGGCCGCGAACGTGATGGAGCGCGAGCTCGGTGGTCGTCGAGCCGTCGTGTTCGACTACTCGTACAAGGTCACGACGAGCAACGGGAAGACCACGACCACGACGACCTACGAGTTCTCGATCTACGCGGAGCAGCTGCCCGCCTCGCTCCCGGACATGACCATCGAGCCCGAGGGCCTCTGGGACAAGGCGGTCAAGCTCTTCGGCGCACAGGACATCGAGCTGGAGAGCGTCGAGTTCAACGACCGGTACCGGGTGAGAGCCGACGACCCCAAGGTCGCGTACGACGTGCTGAACGCCCGCACGATGGAGGCCCTGCTCGGTATCGGCGGTCTCGACATCCGCATCCAGGGCCCCTGGATCGTGGCCGTCGACAAGGGCGACCTCGACGTGCTCCGCATCCCCGGTCGCATCGAGGTCCTGAGCGGGATCGTCGACCGGGTGCCCTCGTTCGTCTGGGCCGATCGACGCAGCGCCAACGGCGGGAGCAGCACATGAGCCCGATCGCCGTCCTCATCCTCGTGGTCGCCGCCATCGTCGTCATCGTGCTGATCGTCGCTATCGCGATGAACAACCGGATCGTGCGGGTCAAGAACCAGGTCGAGGAGTCCTGGCGCCAGGTCGACGTCGAGCTGGTGCGACGCCACGACTTGATCCCCAACCTCGTCGCCGTCGTCAAGGGCTACGCGGCGCATGAGCAGTCCGTGCTCGAGGCGGTGACGGCCGCCCGGGCTCAGGCCGAGCGTCCGTCGGCATCGGTCGACGAGCAGGGAGCCGACGAGGCTCGCCTCACCGGTGAGGTCGTCCGGCTCCTGGCGCTGCGTGAGGCCTATCCCGACTTGAAGGCGGACCAGCAGTTCTTGGCGCTCCAGCACCAGCTCAGCGAGACCGAGGACCGCATCGCGGCCGTCCGCCGCTTCTACAACGGCAACGTCCGGGCGTTGAACAACCTCGTCGACTCGTTCCCGTCGGGCAGGATCGCCCAGCGCGCCGGCATCGGCCGGGCCGAGTACTTCCTCACCGACGAGGCCGACGTCCGAGCCGCACCGATCATCAACCCGCGCCTCGTACCCGCGGCCATCAAGGTCTCGCCAAGGGTGCCGCGCTCCGGCGTCAGGATCCGCGCCGCGACCGGACAGGTGGCTGCTCCAGGGACTACCAAGGAGGCTGTCGGGAGCACGTCAACGGCGACGGGAGCGACATGACTGGACAGACGGGATTGGCGGTTGCGGCGGTCGTGCTGGCGATGATCGTCGTCGGGGGATGGGCAGGCCTGGTCGCATGGTGTCGGCTGCAGCCGTCCGCCGGGGGTACGCGCGCAGAGCGGCCCTCGCCACCCTCGTCGCCAGAGGACGTTGCGCTCAACACGGTGAGCCAGGGCGCGGAGCTCTACCTGCGCGTCACGGTCGGCCACAGCGAGCGGGTCCACCTCGCCGGCACGGTGCCGCTCGACAGCGACGACGGGCGACCGGCGATCGGAGGGGAGAGTCGGGTCGACCACGGAGCCGAGCGGCTCCCTTGCCGACTATGCCTGCTGGACCGCACGAACGCTCTGCGGCATGCCGTGGAAGGCGATGGCCAGCTCCGACGACGAGCTCGACGCCGTCAGCGCGAGCCTGGCTCGTGGCGAGGGCGGCGACACCCACGACTGTCCGATCTGTGCGATCGCCGTGATCGACGACGCGTGGGACCCCTCCGCCCGCCGGCGCTGAAGCACCGACGCGAGGTGTCGGCTACGCGGTGACGACCGTGTCGGTGTCGCGGCCGCTGCGCAGGACCGTGCCGGGCAGGTCGCCGGTGGGCTGGTCGTCGACGACCGTCACCACGCCGTTGACCAGCACCCGGACGACGCCGATGGACTCGGCGGTGAGGCGCGGGGAGTCGGCGGGGAGGTCGTGGACCAGCGTCGGCGTGCTCGGAGCCGACCGTCTCGGGATCGAACACCACGATGTCGGCGTGGAAGCCCTCGGCGAGGCGGCCCCGGTCGCGAGGCCGAACAGGCGGGCGGGCACCTGGGTCATCAGCTGGACGGCCCGTTCGAGCGACACGAGCTTGCGGCCGCGGAGGCGTGTCGCCGAGGAAGCGGGTGGGGAACGGCGCGCCGCACATGCGGTCGAGGTGGGCGCCGGCGTCGGACCCGCCGAGCATGGCGCGGTCGTCGGCCCAGGTCTGCCGGCGCAGCTCCCACGAGGCGTCGTCGCCGTCGGGCGGGATGGGCCACAGGACGGTGCGCAGCTCGTCGGCGCACACGACGTCGATCAGCGTGGCGAACGGCGTCCTGGCCGCGCTCGGCGGCGATGTCGCCGACACGCTCGGCCCTTGCAGGCCCTCGTTGGCGTCGGCGTACGTGTCACCGATGATGTAGTTGTCGAAGTCGGCGAGGCGCTGAACACGCCGGCCTCCGGGGCTGCGACCTGCTCGAGCATGCGCGCCTGCACCTCGGGATCCTGCGAGCTCGCGCGATGCGCTCGGGCACCGGCAGGCCGAGCACCTCGCCCCAGCCCGGGATCAGGAAGAGCCCGCAGTGGTTGAGGAAGCTCATGTTCATGGGCACCTGCACCGGCAGGGTGAGGGCGACGATGCGGCCGCCCTTCTCGGCGCGCGGTCGTCGGCCGACGAGCTGGCGGGGGATCCGCCCCGGCTCCGCGGAGTCGATGGTGAGGACGTTCCAGTTGAGCGGGCGCTTGGCCGTGGCCGACATGTCGGCGAAGAGCTCGATCTCGTCGTCGCTGAACCGGTCGAGGCAGCCGTCGGTCATGCCCTCGAGCGTCGTGCCGTCGTGGTCGCCGACCACGCTCGCACAGCGCGAGGAGCTCGTCGGTGGTGGACCAGCGAGAGGCGACCGGCTTGCCGTCGCCGTCGGAGTGCGTGCGGCTCAGCGTGGTGGAGAAGCCGAGGCCGCCGGCCTCGATCGACTCGGCGAGCACCTGCTGCATCGCGGCGACCTGCTCGGCGGTGGCCTCGTTGCCGACCGACGTCCGCGCCCATCACGTAGCGGCGGAGGGCGCAGTGGCCGACGAGGAACCCGGCGTTGACGCCGACGTTGCCCTCGAGCGCGTCGAGGTACTCGGCGAAGGTCTCCCAGTTCCACGGCACGCCCTCCTCGAGCGCGGCGACCGACATGCCTTCGACCTGGCCATCATCTGACGCGGTGTAGTCGGCGTCCTCGGCCCGCAGCGGGGCGAGCGTGAAGCCGCAGTTGCCGCCGATGACGGTGGTGACGCCGTGGACGTTCGACGGCGACGCGCCCGGGTCCCAGAACAGCTGGGCGTCGTAGTGCGTGTGCGGGTCGATGACGCCCGGCGTGACGAGGAGACCCGTGGCGTCGAGGACCTCGCGTGCCTCCAGGAGCTCGTTCGGCACGCCCGCCTTCTTGAGCACCTCGTGGAGGCGCACGCCGTCGCTGTAGGGGACCCAGGGGTCCTGATCGCCGTGGATCGTCAGGACCGGCGGCATGCCGGGCGTGACCAGGTCGATCGGGGAGACGCTCTTTGCGAGCGCGACGGGATTCGAGACGTTGCCGATCCACTCGATCGCGTATCCCCGGGCGTCGCGCCCGCCCTCGAGCATTCCGGCGACGTCGGTAATTCCGAACCAGTTCACGATCGCCGCAACCTTCGGCATCGGCGGCGCGCCGACGCCCCAGTAATCCATCTCCCGCTTGCCCTGGCAGCCGCGGTCGAAGCCGGCCGCCGGAGTCAGCATCCCGGTCGTCAATGCGAGGTGCCCGCCGGCGGAGGCTCCGGTCGTCACGATCCGCTTCGGGTCGAGCCCGTGCTCTTCGGCGTTCTGCAGGATCCAGCCGAGGGCGCAGCGGCAGTCTTCGACGGCGGCCGGCGCCGGAGAGCTCTCCGCGAGCCGGTACTCCACGTTGACCACGGCCCAGCCCATGGCGAGGTAAGGAAGAGCCCAGAGTCCCATCTCTTCCTTGTTGCCCTCGACCCAGCCTCCTCCGTGAATGAGCATGACGACGGGGACCGGCGGCTTGCGGTTGGGAGGCAGGTAGAGATCGAGCTTGAGCGGGACGTTGTTCGCGGTCCGATAGACGATGTTCGGAAGCAGCATGAATTCCGAAGCGATGCGATCGATCGAAGTCGCGGCCGGCGCGGTCTGGCCCGCGGCGTGCCCGGCCGCGGCCAGCGAGAGCGTCGCCGCCAGCAGGGACGACACGGCGATCCGCCGGGCGAGTCGACTCGTCATGATGACCTCCGGGAGAAAACGCACGCCATGCTACGGGAATCGGGGCGGCGATAGAATCCCGGCGCGTTTTCAGGAGGAACAATGAAACGGATTCTCGCCGCCCTGGCGCTGTCCGCCTGTCCGGCCCTCGCGACGAATCTGGCCGCCCAGGTGGCGTACGGCCACCGCCTTCCCGAAGGCCCCGAGCGGCCGGTGCGCGAGCGGAGCTACCACATCGAGTCGTACAAGGCCGAGCTGGCGTTCGACATGGAGAAGGAGACGATCGCCGGGACCGCGACGATCACGTTCCAGGCGCTCCGGGCGCCGCTCGCGACGCTCTCCCTCGACGCGGCGGACCTCGCCGTGACGAAAGTCGAGCGCGGAGGAAAGCCCCAGAAGTTCTCGACCGACGCGGCCAACTTCAAGCTCGACGTGGCTCTCGATCCACCGCTCGCGGACGGCGAGTCGGCGACCGTCGCGATCGCGTACACGGTGAAGCCCCGGACCGGCATGTTCTTCTACCCGAAGAGTGGAAAGCTTCTGCCGCAGGCGTGGAACTACGGCGAGGGCGGGCTCCACCGCGGCTGGCTTCCGATCTACAACGACACGAACGACCGCTTCGCGATCGAGTTCGTCGTGACGGTCCCGAAGGGGCTCACCGCGGTGGCGAACGGCCGCCTCGCCGAGACTCGCGACAACGCCGACGGCACGCGCACGTTTCACTGGATCCAGAAGGGCCCGATCCCGAACTACCTGGTCACCGTCGACGTGGCGGAGCTCTCGAAGGTCCCGCTCCGCGATGCGAAGGTTCGGCGACAAGGAGTCGTGTGCCGCTCGCCGCCTGGACGCCGCCCGGGACGGAGGAGGCCGCGCGGTTCGTGTTCGGCAACACGCCCGACATGGTCGAGTACTTCTCGACGAAGATGGGTTATCCGTACCCCTGGGACAAGTACGACCAGGTCGTGCTCCGCGAGTTCTCCGGCGCGATGGAGACGACGACCGCCACGGGATTCTCGGAGTCGGAGCTGCGCCGCGCCGGCGACCCGCCCGACCTCTCTCCGGACTACGAAAGCGCCCTGCCGACCTTCACGTACGAGGACGTCGTGGCCCACGAGCTGGCGCACCACTGGTTCGGCGATCTCGTGACGTGCCGCTCGCTCGGCTCGATCTGGCTCAACGAGTCCTTCGCGACCTTCTGGCACACGATGTGGAACGCGAAGGCGCACGGCGAAGACGACCTGACGTATCAGCGCTGGGCGTATCTCGACAGGTACGTCGACTACGTGCGCGCGACCGGCAGCGTCCGGCCGATGGAGTACCTCCGCTGGAAGGAACCGGCCGCGATGTACCAGGAGGAGACGACGTACGTGAAGGGTGCGCTGGTCCTCCACATGATCCGTCACTTCCTCGGAGAGGCCGACTTCGATCGCATGATCGCGGCGTATCTCAAGAAGCACGAGTACTCGAACGTCGACTCGGCGGACCTGAAAGAGGCCATCGAGCGCGCCGCCGGCCGGAACCTGACAGGATTCTTCGAAGACTGGATCGTCGGCGGCGGCGGGCACCCCCGGTTCGAGGTGTCCTACCAATGGTCGCCCGAGCGGAAACAGGTCGACCTGACGGTGCGGCAGATCCAGTCGGATCTGCCCTTCGAGAACGACTTCCGGATTCCCGTGGACGTCGAGATCGCCGATGCGAACGGAGCGAAGACCCACCGCGTCCAGCTTTCGGGCTGGTCGACGACGGTCGCGCTGCCGGCCCCGAACCGCCCGACGCGCGTCACGTTCGACAAGGGAGGCTGGCTCGTCTGCGAGGTCACGTACACGCGTCCCATCGAGGACGTCCTCGCGGAGCTCTCCGGGGCCGACCTCGCGGGGAAGCTGCGCGCGGCGCGCCAGCTCGCCGAGGACTTTCCGACGGACCCGCGCTCGGTCGACGCGCTCTCGAAGCTGCTCGCGGATCCGGCCACCCACTGGGGACTTGAAGCAGGAGGCGGCCACCGATCTCGGGAAGATCGGCGGCTCGTCGGTTCAGCCCGCGCTCACGAAGGCGCTCGCGGCCTCCGATCCGCGCGTCCGGCGGGCGGCCGCGCTGGCGCTCGGGAATGCGGGCGAGGCGTCCGCCTCCGAGACGCTGCGCCGCGCCGTGGAGACGGACCGCGCGGAAGACGTGATCGCCGCGGCCGAGATCTCGCTCGGACGTCTGCGAGCTCCCGGCACGAAGGAATACCTGATGCGCCAGCTCGCCCGGGAATCGCGCTGGTGGGATTCGGTGCGGCTCGGCGCGCTCATCGGCCTCGGCAAGCTCGGCGATCCCTCGCTCGCCGCGACGTTCTCGAAGTACACGGCGCCGGGGTACGTGCAGGACGTCCGGATCGCCGCGCTGAACGGCTGGCTCGCCGTGGCGCCGAACGATCCCAACCTCGCGGCGAATCTCCGAACCCTGGCCTCCGACCGGAACCGCTCCGTGCGGCTGGCGGCGATCCAGGGGATCGGCAAGCTCCACCGCGCCGAGGACAGGGCGTTGCTCGAAGCGCTGCAGAAGGATCCGGATCCGACCGTCGTGGTCTTCGCGACCGACGGCGTCGATGAGCTCCGGAGCTTCACCGAGCCCGGAGCGTCAGCGGCTCCGTAGCTCTCTCGGGATTCTTGGAAAGTTCTTGTCCGGGCGCCCGAGCCGGATGCGGATGCTAGAGTCGCCGCGGCCGACATGAAGACCCTTGCCGCCTTCGCACTCCTGCTCTCGGGCGCGGTCGGCGCCTCCGCGCAGGACCGCATCACGATCCCCGCGGTGGCCTCGATCGTCGGTGCGTCCCCGTTCTTTTCGGACGTGCGCGTCTTCAACGCGTCGAATTCCGCGCTCCTGCAAGTCAAGGCGACTTACCGGTGCTTCCTCGCAGCCTGCCCGACCTCGACGGCCGTGGTCCACTTCGAGCTCGCGCCGCGCGAGGCCCGCGCCCTCAACGACATCGTGGTGAACACGTTCGGCGCGCCCAACTCGGCCGGGGGCGTCGAGTTCGACGAAGAGTCCGGCGGGAGCGTCGCGGACCTCGTCGTGACCAGCCGCCTCTATTCGACGGCGCCCGTACCGACGGTGGGGATGTTCATCCCCGGCGTTCGCGTCGACGCCGCCCACCGCTACTCGGTCCTGACGCACATCTCCAACGGCGGTTCGGGGGAGGGCTTCCGGACGAACGTCGGCGCCTTCAATCCGCAGGACACCGCCGCGACGGTCGTGTTCGCGGTCTACTGGGAAGGCCACTGGGTCGGCCAGGTGCAGCGCACGATCCCGGCGCGCTCCGGAGTCCAGATCAACGACATCTTCGGGTCGAACGGCATCGCCCATCCGCTGCTCGAGACCTCGGACGGAGTCGTCACGGTGCAGACGAACGGCCCGGCGGTGTTTTCCTACGCCGCCGTGATCGACAACCACACGACGGATCCCATCTTCGTGAGCGGAGCGGCGGACGTCGCTCCCGTCCTCTCGGTGGGAGGCCTCTTCGAGACGCACGTCACGCTCGGGGAGAACACGTGCACTCCTGTCCCCCCTGTCATGGACAATCCGACGACCGTCGCGCAGACGCCCGGGTCGCACTCGCTGACGCTGACCCACGCGGGCATCACCTATGAGGGCACGATTCAGGACGACGGCTCCTTCGCGATGCAGCCCGAGAACGTGAGCGGGTTCACGATCACCATCACGGGGCAGTTCACGCCCCAGGGCTTCACGGCCACCGTGCGCGTCGAGCAGGCCTCGCCGGCGTGCTTCTATGTCGTGGACTGGCAGGGCTTGAAGCAGGAAGGCGCGAACTTCTTCCCCTAGGACGGTCCGGGGGCAGTCTCGGTGTCCGCGCCGCCGGGAAGGACGCCGTTTCTCCTAGGCCGCCGCTTCGCCATCGCGGACGATGCGGCCGTCGCGGATCTCGACGATGCGGCTCGCCCGGCGGGCGAGCGTCATGTCGTGCGTGATGACGACCAGCGTCGAGCCCTGCTTCCAGAGCTCCGTGAAGAGACCCATGATGTCGCCGCCGGCAGAGGTGTCGAGGTTGCCCGTGGGCTCGTCGGCGAGAACGACGTCGGGGTGCATGGCCAGGGCCCGGGCGATCGCGACGCGCTGCATCTGGCCGCCCGAGAGCTCCGTGGGCTTGTGGTCCATGCGCTCGCCCAGGCCGACGCGCGTCATGAGCTCCTCGACGCGCTCGCGCCGTTTCTTCGGAGCGACGCCGCCGAAGAGCAGCGGCATCTCGACGTTCTCGAAGGCCGTGATCTGCGGAAGCAGGTTGAAACCCTGGAAGACGAAGCCGACTCTGCGGTTGCGCACGTCGGCGAGCTCGTCGCGGGTGAACTTCGAGACGTCCTCGCCGCCCAGCCGGTACGTGCCGTCGGTCGGCGTGTCGAGGCAGCCGATGAGGTTCATCAGCGTGGACTTGCCGGAGCCGGACGGCCCGACGATCGCGACGAACTCGCCCGAGCTCGACCACGAGGTCGATGCCCTTGAGGGCCTCGACCTTGACCTTGCCGGTGTCGTAGACCTTGCGGATCGCCTGCATGTCGATGATCGCGGTGCTCTGGCTCATGGTCTCTCCGTTCACTCGTACCGCAGCGTCGACGCCGGATCGATCGAGGCGGCCCGGCGCGCCGGGAAATAGCCGGCGAGCAGGCCGCACGTGCCGAGGATCGCGATGGTGGCGATGCCGATGGGCCACGACAGCGTCGGCCGCCCCATGAACTCGAGGACGTCGTTGCCCTCGATCGGGAGAAATGAGAGCCCGGTGACGATCAGAATCGCGATCAGCGCGCCGGCGAGTCCTCCCACGAGCGTATAGACCAGGCCCTCGAGGATGAACGGCCCCGTGATCCAGGTGCGACGCGCGCCGAGCGCCATCTTGACGCCGATCTCCTTGGTGCGCTCCTTGACGACGGCATACATGATGTTGGCGACGCCGACGCCGCCGATGATGAGCGTCAGCGCGCCGATCACGCCGAAGAAGAGCTCGAGACCGAGCATGATCTTGCCCTGCATCTTCTGCCCCTTGACCGTGTCCCAGAGCCCCCAGACGCGCGAATCTTCGGGGTCGTAGCCGAGGCGCGGGCCGAGCACTTCGTTGAAGTGCTTGAGCGCCGCCGGCATGTCGTCCTCGTGATGGACGCGGAAGACCACGACGTTGATGCGCGGGTCTCCGAAGACGGCCTTGAAGGTGGACTGGGGGATGACGGCGTGGGTCGCGTCCGGCCCGCCGTAGGTCGAGGACTGGCGTTTGCGCTGCATGACGCCGATGACCGTGAACGGCGAATTGTTGATGAGGAGCGTCTTGCCGAGCGGCTCCTCGGGGCCGAAGATGTCCTTCGCCATCTCGTTCCCGAGGAACACGACGCGCCGCTTCTCGTCCTCGTCGTTCGGGTTGATGAAACGGCCCCGGGCCTTCGGGAAATGCTTGCGCGCGTCGCCGTAGTCGAAGCGCGTGCCGATGACGCGCCCGTTGACGGTCTTCCGGCCGTAGCTGAGCGCGGTGCGCCAGGACGTGTACTCGCCCCAGATGGCGTCGAGCTCGGGCAGGCGCTCGCGGGCAAAGTCGATGTCCTCCATCTTGGGCCGGATGGGGCGCCCCTCGGGCAGGCCCTTGTAGGGCTTGGAGGTCTCGCCGGGCCACATGATCGCCATGTTGTTTCCCATGGCCTGGTCGTTGGACATCATCTGGCGCTTCAGGCCTTCGCCGAAGGCGAGCAGGAGCAGGATCGTGACGGTGCCCCAGGCGAGCGAGGCGATCGTCAGGGTGGCGCGCTTCTTCTGCAGCCGCGCGGAGCTGAGGAAGAGCTGCAGGATGACGCGACGAGGTTGCGCTTCATCGCTCTCATAGCTTCATCGCCACGACGGGATCCAGCCGCGAGGCGTCCCGCGCCGGGAAGTAGCCGGCGATGAGGCCGGTGAGGCCCAGGATCGCGGCCGTCAGCGCCGCGACGGAGAGCGAGAGGTCCGGGTTGCCGACGTACTCGCCGACACCGAACTTCGGGAAGATGCCGCAGACCGCGAAGGAGATCGCGAAGCCGAACGCGCCGCCGAGGCCGGTGATCAGGAGCGTCTCGAGCAGGAGCTGCCGCAGCAGCCACCGGTCTCGCGCGCCGAGCGCCATCTTGATCCCGATCTCCTTGGTCCGCTCCTCGACGACGACGTTCATGATGTTCGAGACGCCGATCCCGCCGACGATGAGCGTGAACGAGCCGATGATCCCGAGGAAGAGCCGGAACGACAGGAAGAACGTCGCGAAGAACTTGAGGTTCTCGGTCGTGTCCCAGACCGAGAAGGCTTCCTTGTCCTCGGGGTCGAAGCGCTGCCTCTGGGCGATGACGCGCCGCACGTCGTCGCTGACCTGCTCGGTCTCGCCGACGACCTTCGCCTGGTAGATGAGGTTGTCGACCCACTTCTCGCCCGTGATCGCGCGGAACGTCGTGCCGGGGATGAAGCCCTTCTGGTTGTCGCGGCCGCTGTAGCTCGAGTTCTGGACCTTGCTCTCGAGGACGCCGACGAGGAGGAAGGGCGAGCCGCCGAGCATCACGGTCTTGCCGACGGCCTCCACGTCCTTGCCGAAGATGTCCTCGGCCATCTTGTTGCCGATGAAGAGGACGCGGCGCTGCTCCGCCATGTCGCTCGGGTTGATGAATCGGCCGCCCTTCTGCGGAATGCAGGTTGCGCATCGGCGCCGAATTCCGGCGACACGCCCGAGATGTCGATGGCGATCGTCTTCGCGCCGTAGTTGAGCTTGAGCGTCTTCGAGTACTCGGTCGAGATCATGTTCACGCCGCGGGCTTCGCTGGCGGATCGCCTCCACGTCGTCCTCGTTGAGGTTGATCTTCCGGCCCTTGCCGAGGCCCTCGAAGGGGACCGAGGTCAGGCCGGGCCAGGCGATGCAGATGCGCGTCGCCGATCCCGGAGCTGTTCACGATCATCTGGCGCTGGAGGCCCTTGCCGAAGGCCAGCAGGAGGCTGACGGACACCGTTCCCCAGACGATGCCGAACATCGTCAGGAACGTCCGAAGCTTCTGGCTCCGGATGTCCCGCCACATCTGGCGGAAGGCGTCGCGGATGGAGAGCACGGCGCGGCCGGACTAGTCCACGGCCGAGGTCAGCTTCTTGGGCGGCCGCTCGAGGACCTTCGCGCCGAGCGCGACGCCCTCCATGACCTCGACGTTCAGGCCGTCCGAGACGCCGAGCTTGACGGCGGTCTTCACCGGCGGGGCCTTCTCCGTCGCGCCGGGGATCTCGACGAAGGTCTTCTTGCCTCCATCCTCGAAGATCACGACGCGCTCGGGGATCGTCAGGACGTCCTTGCGCTCGCGGATGATGAGGTCGGCGTTGGCCGAGTACCCGGCGCGGAGCGTGACGTGCGTCGCGGGGTCGAGCTCGATCTCGACGTCGAAGAGCGTGGCTCCGTCCTTCTGCTGCGCCTGGGGCGCGATGCGGGCGACTTTCCCGGTCACGACGTCCGTCGGCAGCGCGCCGACCTTGATGCGCGCCGGGCAGCCCCATCTTCAGCTTGCCGACGTCGATCTCGTCGACCGTGCCCTTGAAGATGAGGTCGCTCATGTCCGCGATGGCCGCGAGCTCCGTGCCCGGCTGGTACGAGGTCAGGGGCACGACCGGCTCTCCGGGATTGACGGCGCGGGTCAGGACGGTGCCGGCCGCGGGCGCGCGGATGATGGATTCCATCGAGACGGTTTCGGTCCGGATCCGGCCGTTCCGCGTGAGATCGCGCTGCTGCTCGGCCTTGGCGACGGCGACCTTGGCGAGCTCGAAGGCTTCGCGCTTGACGTCGAGCTCGCTCTTGGGGAGGACGCCGTTTTTGGAAAGCTCCTGGGCGCGCTCGAACTCGGACCTGGCCCGGTCGTAGGAGGCCTTCGTCGAGTCGAGCTGGCGGTCGACGTCGGTCAGCTCCTGGGGCGTCGGATCGGGGGCGATCTCGAAGAGCGCGTCGCCGACCTTCACCTTGTCGCCGACGTTGACCATGCAGGTCTTGACGATTCCCGAGATCTTGGACTTGATCGAGAACTTCTGGCGGGGCTGGATCTGCCCGACCGCCAGGGCCTTCTCGGTGATCGAGCCCTTCTCGACCGTGACCGGCTTCTGCGCGCCCTCGTCCCCCTTGCCGCCCCGCGCGAGGGCGTAGACGCCCACGGCGGCCGCGGCCAGCACGAGCAACAGGAGCAGCGTCTTGAAGAGCTTCGACATACCGTCCTCCCTGGATAGAAAGCGTCGGATCGCTCCGCCCACGAAACCCCTCGCTTTCTTTGGGAGTTACGCACCTGCCGGCCCGAGGTTCCGCTCCCGCTCGGACCCCCCTCCGGGCGCCGCTGGCGGGGACGGGACCGCCGAATCGGATATCCTTGCAATTGAAGGGGTTGCACTTGATCCGAGGCGAGCGCCTGTATCTGCGCGCGGTCGAGCGGGACGACCTCGAGCGCTGCCACGACTGGATGAACGACGAGTCGCTCCGCGCGACCCTCGCGCAGCGCTACCCGATGTCCCTCGCGCAGGAGGCCGACTGGATCGAGCGCACGAGCCGCGGCCAGGACGTCTCGAAGCTGACCTTCGCGATCTGCCTCTTCGAGGGCGACCGCCACATCGGCAACTGCGGCCTGGAGGCGATCGAGCGCGAGAACGGCGTGGCGACGTTCGGGATTCTGATCGGCGAGAAGGACTGCCACGGGAAGGGCCTGGGGGAGGAAGCGACCCGGGTGCTCTGCCGCTTCGCGTTCGAGGAGATGAACCTCCACAAGATCCGCCTCGACGTCTACGCCTCGAACGCGGCGGCCGTGCGCACGTACGAGAACGTCGGATTTCGCCGGGAAGGCGTGCTTCGGGACGAGGCGTTCCGGGCCGGCCGCTACATCGACGTGTTGCGCATGGGGCTCCTGCGGGAGGAGATGATCGAAGCGCGGTCGGCTCCGCGTGCGAGCCGGAAGCCCCGCGCGCGAAGGCGGTGACGTCATGACGCGGGACGCTCCCGAGTTCCGCTTCCTGAGCCAGTGGCGGGTCCTCGGCACGGTCGACGACGTCGCGGGCGTCCTCGGCGACGTTCGCGAGTTCGCGCGATGGTGGCCGTCCGTGTACCTCGACGTCGACGAGCTCGAGCCGGGCGCGGAGGGCGGCGTCGGCAAGCGCGTGCGCCTCCGGACGAAGGGCTGGCTGCCGTACACGCTCTACTGGGACCTCCGGGTCACGGAGTCCCGCCATCCGCACGGCTTCGTGATCGAAGCGCAGGGGGACCTCGCGGGCCGCGGCGAGTGGACGTTCGAGCAGGCCGGCGCCTGGACGATCGCGAGCTACGACTGGAGAGTGCGCGCCGAGAAGCCCCTGTTGCGCGCGCTCGCGCCCGCTCTTCGCCTCGGCCCTCGCGGCCAACCACCGCTGGGCGATGCGGATGGGGGAGCGGAGCCTCGAGCTGGAGCTCGCGCGCCGCCGCGCCGCGACGTCCGGCGAGCGCGCGAAGATCCCGCCCCCGCCGGCGCGCGTGCCCTCGGCGCCGCTTCTGCTCGCCGGAGGCGCCGGTCTCGTGGCGGCATTCGTGCTGGCGCGGTCCATTCGGGCTCGCACAGCCCGGCGGCGCCGCCGGCGTCGGTGGCGAAGCAAGCTTCGACTCGGCTAGTGGACGACAACGAGCCGCTGCGGCGCGGCATCGGCCGGTTCGACGCCGCCGCGCTGGTCGTCGGCTCGATGATCGGCTCGGGCATCTTCATCGTCTCGGCCGAGAGCGCGCGCCTCCTCCGCTCCCCGCACCTCCTCCTCGGCGCCTGGGTGGTCGTCGGTCTCCTGACGATGGCGGCGGCGGTCTCCTGCGCGGAGCTGGCCGCCATGCTTCCGAAAGCCGGCGGGCAGTACGTCTTCTTCCGCGAGGCGTACGGGTCGCTCCCGGGGTTCCTCTTCGGCTGGGCGATGCTTCTCGTGATCCAGACCGGCACCATCGCGGCGGTGGCCGCGGCGTTTGCGAGGTTTCTCGCGGTTCTGGCGCCGGCCGTCTCCGATGCGCCGTGGGCGGCTCTCGGTCCTTTCGCGCTGACGCCTCAGCGACTCATCGCCCTGGGCGTCGTCGTGCTGCTCACCGCCACCAACGTCACGGGCCTCCGCGCCGGCACCCTGACGCAGAACGTCTTCACCGCCGCGAAGCTCGCGGCGCTGCTGGCCCTCGCCCTGGGCGGGCTGCTTCTCGGAACGGCGGACGCGTGGAAGTCGCCGGAGGACGCCTTCTCGCGGGCCCTGTCCGAGTCGCGGACCACGTTCGGATTCGCGCTCGCCGCCGCGGCCGCCATGGTCGGGCCCTTCTTTTCGCAGTCGGCCTGGAACAACGTGACGTTCGCCGCCGAGGAGGTCCGCGACCCGGGCCGCACGCTCCCGCGCGCCCTCGTGATCGGTTGTCTGATCGTCACCGTGACCTACGTGCTCACCAACGTGGCCTATCTGAGGACGCTGGGCTTCGTCGGCGTCGCTTCGGCGCCGCAGGATCGGGTGGGAACCGCGGCGGCCCAGGTCCTCTTCGGGCCGGCCGGGGCGCGGGCGATGGCGGCGGCGATCATGATCTCGACCTTCGGCTGCGTGAACGGCCTGATCCTCTCGGGCGCCCGCGTGTCCTTCGCCATGGCGCGGGACGGCCATTTCTTCGCCGCTTTCGCGCGCCTCAACCGGGCGGCGGTCCCCGCGCAACGCCCTCTGGCTGCAGGCCGCGTGGGCGTCTCTGCTCGTTCTGTCGGGAACCTACAGCCAGCTCCTGAAGTACGTCGTCTCGGCGGACCTGCTCCTCTACGTCCTGCTCGTCCTGGCCGTGCTCGTGCTCCGCCGGCGCCGGCCGGACCTGCCGCGGCCGTTTCGCGCTCCCGGCTATCCGTGGCTGCAGGTCGGCTACGCCGCGTTCGGCCTCGCCCTGATCGTTCTTCTGCTGATCGGCGTCCCGCAGTGGACGTGGCCGGGATACGCGATCCTGGCCTCCGGCGTGCCGGTCTACTTCCTCTGGCGCCGCGAGAAGACGTCGTGAAGCCACTCCTCGTCGATCTTCGCGACGGCGCGATGCTCGTCGAGTTCCCGGACGTGTCCGACGAGGAGGCCAACCGCGCCGCCGTCGCGCTCGGCGGGCGCCTGCGCGGGAACGGGAACGTCGAGGATGCGATCCCGGCGGCGCGCTCGCTGCTGGTGATCTATGACCCGTGGCGCACCGAGCGCGAGCTCGTCGCCGCGGCGATCGTGCGCTCGGTGTTGCCGCCGGCCGGCATCGAGGAGAAGGCTCGTGTCTCTGCGACTGCCGGTCGTCTACGACGGCGAAGACCTGGCCGAGGTCGCGCAGCGCGCGGGTCTTCCGCCCTCCGAGCTCGCGCGGCGGCACGCCGCGGCCCGATACCGGGTCGCCTTCGTCGGCTTCGCGCCGGGATTCGCGTACCTCTTCGGGCTTCCCCTCGAGCTCGCATCGCCTCGGCGCGCGACGCCCCGGCCGCGTGTTCCGGCGGGAAGCGTTGCGATCGGGGGAGCGTGGACCGGCGTGTATCCGTCGGCCTCGCCGGGAGGATGGAGGCTCATCGGCCGGACTTCCGCCGTTCTCTTCGATGCGGCCGCGGATCCGCCCTCTCTGCTCGCGCCGGGAGATCGCGTCGAGTTCGAGGCGGTGAGGCAGCTCCCCGCTCCGCGGCAGTCCGTCGCCGTCGCCGCCGCCGCGGCCGCTCCGGCGGGTCGCCCCGCGTTCCGGGTTCTCTCGCCGGGCCTCTTCACGACGATCCAGGGCGCGCCGCGGCACGGCCTGGGTTCTTCCGGAGTGCCGCCGGGGGGCGCCATGGATCCTCGGGGTCTCGCTCTCGCGAACGCGGAGGTGGGCAATCCGCGGGATGCGCCGGCCCTCGAGATCACCTTCGCGGGTCCGGAGCTCGAGGCTCTCGAAGACGCCGTGGTGTCCTCGCGCGGCCGGGTCCGTTCGGGCGAACGCGTCCGATTCGGACGTGTCGAGCGCGGTGCGCGGGAGTACGTCGCGGTCGCGGGAGGCTTCGTCGATTCGAGGCCCGCCGGCGAGCCGACGCGCCGGCTCGAGACCGGCGATCTGCTCTACTCGGGCTCCCCGGGTCCGGCGGCGTCCGCCTCTGGACGTCCCGCGCCGTCACCCGCGACCGAGCTTCATGACGAGATTCCGCTCCGCGTCGTCCTCGGTCCGGAGGCCGCCGGGTTCGCGGCGGAGCAGGTTCGGCGCTTCCTCGCAAGCCCGTGGCGCGTCACGTCCGAGAGCGACCGGCGGGGCCTGCGGCTCGAAGGCGAGCCCCTCGAGCACGTCGGCGCGCCCGAGATCGCTCCCTCCGGAACGGTCCCCGGCACGGTCCAGGTTCCGGGCAGCGGGCTCCCGATCGTCCTCGGTCCGGACGGTCCGGTGACGGGGGGGTATCCGCGGCTGGCGACCGTCATCGGGGCCGATCTCTGGCGGCTGGGACAGGCCCGTCCGGGAGCGACTCTGCGATTCTCGGAAGTCACTTTTCGAGAGGCCGCGGCCCTGGCGCGCTCGGCACGGAGTACGATTACCCTCCCTTGAGCATCGACCTGAACGCGGACGTCGGCGAGGGGATGGACGATGCGGCGCTGCTGCCCTTCGTGACCTCGGCGAACGTCGCCTGTGGCCTGCACGCCGGCGATCCGTCGGTCATGGACGCCACCGTCACGCTCGCGCTCTCGCGCGGCGTGCGCGTGGGTGCGCACCCGGGCTACGCGGACCGCGAGCACTTCGGCCGGGTCCCGGTCCACCTGCCGGCCGGCGGCGTCGAGGCCCTGGTTCTCTACCAGTGCGCCGCGCTCGACGGATTCGTCCGCTCGCGCGGAGGCACGCTCACGCACGTCAAGCCGCACGGAGCGCTCTACCACGCGGGGGCGGAGCTGCCCGACGTCGCGCGAGCCATCGCCGAAGGCGTGCGGCGCTTCCGCGAAGGACTCGTGCTCGTGGGCCCGGCGGGCTCGATGCTCGTCGAGGCCGGCCGCGACGCCGACCTTCCGGTGGCCGAGGAAGCGTTCGCCGATCGGCGCTACCTTCCCGACGGCTCGACCGTGCCGCGAAGCGAGGCCCGCGCGGTGATCACCGATCCCGAGGAAGCCGCGGAGCAGGCGGTCGGGCTGGCGCGGGACGGCACGGTGGTCGCCATCGACGGCACGAAGATCGAAGTCCGCGCCGACACGCTCTGCATCCACGGAGACACTCCCGGCGTCGTCGCGATCGCGAAGCGGATCCAGGACCGATTCGCGCGCGACGGCATCCGCATCGCACCTCTCCAATCGGGGCGGGTGACTCGCCGTGAAGGCGTCGTCATTCCGCCGGGCTGAGCCGGGGCGCCATGGCCTACGAGCCCACGCCTCCTCCGGCCGAGGAGGAAACCGAAGAGGTCCCCGGCCGATCCTGGCGCGACCGCCTGGCCGGCGTGGCGGAGATCGCGCAGTCCGTCGTCGCGACGCGCTTCGCGATCTTCGAGCAGGAGTTCAACACCAAGGCCGCCCTTCTCGGAAAGGGTATCGCGGCGGTGACGGTCGCCGCGGCTCTGGCCGTCGTGGCCCTGCTCCTTCTCGCAGCTCTCCTCGCCGCCCTCTTCTCGCAGCTCTTGCACAACGTCGCGCTGGGCATCCTGATCGCGATGCTCCTCTACGCCGGGGCCGCCGCCGGCGCCGCCTACTTTGCGTGGAAGTCGCTCGCCGGGATCAAACCGACCGAGTTTCCGGCGACCTCCCGCGAGCTTGCGCGGGACGCCGAAGCGATTCGCGCGGCGCTCGCGCAGGACCCCGACCCCGACGAGGGGCCCGATCCCGACATGCGGGACGACGGCCGCCCCGATCCGGAACCGGACGTCAGCGATCTCGAAGCGCGGCTGCGGGCGGGGGCCGAGTGAGCGATTCGCAGGGCCGGCTGGAGGAGTTGTCCCGCCGCGCCGCGCGCGAGCGGGAGGCGCTCGCGTCGGCCCTCTGGGAGACCCGGATGGAAGTCTCCGCGTTCCGGCAGCGATGGCGCTACGCGGGTCTCGCCGCGTCGGGCCTGGCCGCGGCGGGCACCGCGGCGTGGAAGCTCTTCGGCCGGAATTCGCTCGCCGCGAAGGCCGGCAAGATCGCCTCGGCGGCATCGCTCCTGATCGGGCTCGGCCGCGGCGTCCGTACTGCCCGCCGCCTCTGGTAAGCGGTCAGCCGCTCGCCGTCCGCCGTCCGCTCCGCGTCCTCAGCCGCCGACTTGCAGCATTCGCTCGGCGATGAGCCGATAGCCTTCGCGGTTGGGGTGATACCGATCGGCGGCCAGGCGATCGGGGCGGCCCTGGAAGATGTCGAAGGTCGGCACCACGGTGACGCCCGGAAAGCCCAGGGCCGTCTCGGCCGCGAGGTTGTTCCACTGGAGGACCACGGAGGAGCCGAGGCGTCCGGGCCCGGCCTCGCCGGAGAAAGGATCGTAGAGGCCGACGACCAGGATCGGCGCCGTCGGGATTCGCCTCGCGCAGCGCGCGCAGGATCGCGCGCAGGTTCGCGACGTATCGGTCGCGCGCCTCGCTCACCGCGTCCGCGAGCCCCGTCGCCGATCGCTCCGTCAGCGCCGACGCGGCGTGCGAGAGGTCGTTGCCGCCGGCGGAGAGCAGGATGAGATCCGCCTCGGCGGCGCGGGCGCGCACCGTGTTCGATTCCGCGACCGCGCGCACGTCCGGAGACTCCGAACCGCCCACGCCCAGGTTCGTGAGCGCGGCCGGTCCGCGCTTGCGGTACGCATCCAGCACGTTCACGGCGAAGCCCTTTCCGGACTCGTCGCCGGTTCCGCGGGCCAGCGAATCGCCGAGGACGAGGATGCGCCGTTCGCCTTTTCGGGCCGGCTGGGGCTTCGGCTGTACCGGCGGGGGCGGCGGTTCGCCGATCGGCTCTCCGATCGCGCCTCGCAGCGCGAGCACGAATCCCGCCGCGAGCACGAGCGCGGCCGCCGTTCCCGCGACGAGGGGAAACGTCCAGAGCCAGAAACGCGACGACTTCGAAGGCGCGCGAGCCATACGGGCGCCGATGATACGTTGGAGCGGATGGCGTCCGCCGAGATCGTCCTCTCCGCCGAGAACCTCACGAAGCGATTCGGCGACCGCGAGGCGGTTTCGGATGTGTCCTTCGACGTCCGCGCCGGCGAGGTCTTCGGTTTTCTGGGCCCGAACGGGGCCGGCAAGACGACCACCATCCGCATGCTCGTGGGCCTCGCCCGGCCGGACCGGGGGAGCGTGCGCATCCGCGGCCTCGACGTCGCGCGCCACTTCACGCAGGCCATGGCGCACGTGGGCGCGATCGTCGAGTCGCCGGATCTCTACCGCTACCTGACGGGACGGGAGAACCTGGAGCACTTCGCGCGGATGCTGCCCGCCGGCGCGGCCGGCCGGATCGATGAGCTCGGGGCGATGGTCGCGCTTTCCGAGCGCCTGGACGACAAAGTCTCGACGTACTCGCTCGGCATGCGGCAGCGTCTCGGGATCGCGCAGGCTCTGCTCGGCGAGCCGGATGTGCTGATCCTCGACGAGCCGGCGAACGGCCTCGATCCGGCGGGGATCCGCGAGATCCGGCAGCTCGTCCGCCGGCTCGCGACGGAGCGCGGGATCGCCGTCTTCGTTTCGAGCCATCTGCTCTCCGAGATCGAGCAGACGTGCGACCGCGTGGCGATCATCCACCGCGGGCGGACGCTCGCCGCGGGCTCGGTGCGCGAGCTCTCCGCCCGCTCGGCCTCGGATCGCGTGCGCGTGCGCGCGCGCCCCGCGGCGCGGGCCGCGGAGATGCTCTCGGCATTCGGCGCCGTCGAAACCACGACTCCCGTCGCCTCGCTCGACGGCGACGGCGACGGCGACGGCGGACGGCGTCGTGACGGCCCGCATTCCGCCGGACCGCGTGCCCGAAGCGCTTCGGGCGCTTCTCTCGGAGGGAATCGAAGTCTTCACCGTGGAGCGGCCGTCCTCCACGCTCGAGGAGGTCTTCCTCGAGATCACGGGAGGCGAAACGGTATGAGGTTCCCGGGTCTCGTCGAGAACGAGCTTCTGAAGTTCGCGAAGCAGCGGCGCTTCCGAGTCGTCGTGCTCATCCTCGTCGCGCTCATCGGCCTCATCGTCTTCGCGCAGTCCCGGGCGCGCGAGCGATTCCAGGAGAAGGACTGGCGCGTCGAAACGCAGGAACGCATGGCGCGGATCCAGAACTGGCTCCGCGACGGCCGCATGCCGGCCTCGTCGCGCCGATGGGCCCGCTTCGAGCTCGGCCGGCTGCAGTACCACCTCGAGCGCGACATGGATCCGGAGGCGGTGTCGGGACCGCTCTTCGCGCGCGGCTTCGCCAACGCGTCGAGCTACCTGCTGCTGCCCCTGCTCGCGATCGTCTTCGCCTCGGACGTGGTGTCCGCGGAGTTCCAGCAGGGCACGATCAAGCTGTTGCTGACGCGGCCGGTCGGGCGGGCCCGCGTGCTCGCATCCAAGCTCGTGGCGCAGTCTCTGGCGATCACGCTCACCGTCGTCTTCGGCGGAATCGTGGCCTATCTCTTCGGCGGTCTCGCCTACGGGTGGGTGGGATGGGACGCGCCGATCCTCACCGGATTCCGGATCGGCGGCGACGTTTTCGATCCTTCGACCGTGCGCGCCGTCCCTCTCTGGCAGGACACCATCCTCGTCTACGGGCTCGCGTGGTTCGCCACGCTGTGCGTCGGAGCGATCGCGCTTCTCACCTCGGTGCTGCTGCGCTCGACGGCGGCTTCCATGGGCACCATGCTCGCGGCGCTGATCGCCGGAACCATCCTGCCGCGGCTCGCGTCCCAGTGGGAAGCCCAGAAGTTCCTGTTCGTGACCAATCTCCCGCTGCCCGACTACTATTCCGGCTCGCCGCCGCCGATCCCCGGACTGACCGTGGACCTCGGCGCCGCCGTGCTCGCCGCGTGGGCCGCCGCGGCCGTGCTGGCGGCCTTCATCGTGTTCATCCGCCGGGACGTTCTGGCCTGACCCGCAGGGCCGTTTCCCTGAGGTACACTGCCCGCCCCCCGACCGGGGGAACCCGCGCGGGCGGCCGGAATGTGGCCCGCCGGCGCATCTTTGGACGAGCCTGAAAACGGGAGTAGGCTACCTCCCCCGGAGCCCCATGGCAGAGAGACGAACCGATCCACCGGCCAAGAGCCCGCAGGAGGACTCGCGGCCGTCGCGCAAGCTGAAGCCGGAGCAGTACGAGCTGAAGATCCGGTGGGAGAAGGCTCGCCAGGTTCTCGACGTTTCGCCCACCGGCGTCCGTTTCGACTTCGACGCGCCCCTGAAGGTCGGCACGAAATACCCGATCAGCCTCACGGCCCCGGGCGTGTCGTTCTCGACGACCCTCGAGGTGTCCCGCTGCCAGCTCACCGTGGAGCCGCCGAGCGGCCGCTTCTTCCGCGTGACCGGCCGGTTCTTCCCCTACGTCGAATAGTCCGGCTCATTCGGACGCGCCGCGGCGAGCGGCGCTCATGGTGTCCGCCGCGTAAATCGGTGAGCGACGTGCCACGCGGATAGGCGCGCCTCCCGATCTCCGACCAGGCCTTCCTTCTCGAACGCCCTCACGACGTCCCCCGGCTCGAGGCGATGCGCCCCCGGCGTCCGAGGGCCCTGCACCTTCCGGAGCACCGTCACGACCCAGAGGCGTCCCTCCGGCTCGAGCCGCTTCAAGGCCGTGTCGAGGACGGCGCGCGAGCCGACCCGGCTCTCCTGCCAGAGCAGCATCCAGTCGAAGGAGTCCTTGACCGAGCGGAGCGCGCGGGCCTCGATGGGCGTGAGCGACTGCTCGGGCGCGAGGCCCGCGGCCAGGAGCGTCTCGAACTGCGGCGGGGCATCCGCGAGGAGCAGCCGCTTTGCGGACGCGATCTCGAGACGTTCCATGATCTCGGCGCGTCCGCGCAGGGGGATCGGCGGGGGTTTTTCGTGCGACATACTCCTCAGCGTGGCGGAGATCTTTTTCGGCACGGCGAGCTTCGCATACGAGGGCTGGAAAGGCATCGTGTACCACGAGCGCTACCGCGAAGCGACCTTCAAGGTGGATTGCCTGCGGGAGTATGCCCGCTTCGAGCCGTTCCGGACGGTCGAGTTCGACTTCACGTTCTACCGGCCGCCGACGACGCGGCAGCTCGCCCGTTACGCCGCGATGCTCCCGCCGGGGTTTCCGGTGTTCTCGAAGGTCTGGGAGGAGCTCACGATGCCGCGGTTCCCGGAGCTGCCGCGGCACGCGGAGCGGGCCGGCGCGGACAATCCCCGCTGGCTCGATCCGAAAGTCTTTCGCGAGGAGGTCCTGCCGCCGTACCTCGAGGGCTTCGGCGGGCACACGGGACCGTTCATCCTGGAGTTCCCGACGGAGTGGCAGCCCACGCCCGAGCGCCGGAGCGCGTTCCTCGAGAGGCTCGACGCGTTCCTCGGCGCGTCGCCGGCGAATCTTCGTTGGGCGGTCGAGATCCGCACGCCGCAGTACTTCACGCCGGATTACTTCGACGTCCTGCGGCGCCGGCGAGCGGCCCATGTCTTCAACTGGTGGACGCGGACGCCGGACCTGCTCGAGCAGTGGTCGGCGGCGCAGCCGCTGCCCGCGGATTTCGCCGTCGCGCGGATCCTGGTGCCTCCGGGCGTTCCCTACGAGCAGGCGGTCGAGCGCTTCCGGCCCTACGACCGGATCCTCGCTCCGCGCGAGGACATGCGCCGCGACCTCGTCCGCCTCGTCCGGCACATCACCGAGGCGGGCGCGGACGCGTTCATCCTCGTCAACAACCGCTCGGAGGGCTGCGCGCCGCTGACGATCCGGGCCCTCGCCCGGGAGCTGGGGGTCCCGTACCGCGAGGCGGAGAAGCCGAAGACCCTGTTCGACTAGGGCTATTTGCGGGCGCGGTAGAAGATCCAGCCGAGGTAGCCGAGCACACCGACGCCGCCGACGAGGACGAGGAGGCTCGTCGTCGGCGAGAGCTCGCTGGAGCATCCGATACGTCAGCCAGAAGAGCGCGCCGAAGATCGGGATCGACACGATCGCCGCGACGGCCAGGAAGCTGCGGGATTTCCCGGGCGCCTGCGACGGCGCCACCACCTTCATCATCTCGAGCTTCTTCGAGATGTCCGCGGGCAGCGCCGGCCGCTCCACCCACTTCAACGCCTCGGGCGCGGTAAAGCCCGCCTTGAGGTCGGCCGGGAACGCTTCTCCGCAATAGACGCAGTGGTCCAGCCGCCATGCGGCCAGAGGCCGGTGGCAGCGCGGGCAGCGGGGGCCGGCGGGCGCGGAGCTCACGGTCTTTTTTCTCGAGTCCGGATGCGAAACGATTATACGGTTGGCCCCCGGAAATCGGCGCTGGAAGGAGGTCGCGTGAAGTACATCGGGAAGCGCGTCGACTGGAGCGGGTGCGGCACCGCTCTCGTGACGCCGTTCGACGACAAGGGGCGCATCGCCTTCGGCGTCCTCCAGGCGCTGGTCGAGTGGCAGATCGCACAAGGCATCGACTTTCTCGTGCCCTGCGGCACAACCGGCGAGTCGCCGACGCTCTCGCGCGACGAGCGCAAGGCCGTCACGGCGGCCGTCGTGCGGGCGGCGAACGGACGCGTTCCGGTGATCGGGGGCGCCGGCGGCAACCACACGGCCCGCGCGGTCTTCTGGGCCAGCGAGGCGGCCGCGGCCGGGGCGGACGGGATCGTGTCGGTCACGCCCATGTACAACCAGCCCAGCCCCGACGGATTGCTCCGCCATTTCTCGGCGATCGCCGAGGCCACCGACCTCCCGATGATCGTCTACAACAACCCGTCCCGGACGGGCTCGGACCTCGACGTGTCCACGATCCAGAGGCTCTCCGAGATCCCGAACGTCGCGGGGCTCCAGGAGGCCTCCTCCAACTTCGGCAAGATCGCGAAGCTCATGGCGACTCTGCCCCGGGATTTCGCGGTCTTCTCGGGCAACGACACGACGGCGCTCGCCCTGATCGCCCTGGGCGCGCGAGGCTTGATCTCGACCGCGGCGAACGAGATTCCGAAGGAGATGGGCGAGCTGGTCCGCTCCGCCCTGGCGAACGACCGGGAGCGCGCGCTCGAGCTCCAGCGGAAGTACGAGCCCCTGATGGAGATGAACTATCTCGAAACCAGCCCCGGTCCGGTCAAGTGCGCGCTCTCGCTGATGAAGAAGTGCGGCGAGACTCTCCGGCTCCCGCTCGTCCCGGTTCGGGACGACACGCGCAAGCGGATCGAGAAGACGCTCGCTGGCTACCGGCTGCTGGCGAAGAAGGGGACAAGCGCAGAGTCGAGCGGTCTAGGGTCCTAGGGTCGAGGCCCTGGGAGTCTCAGGTTCGCTCCCGACGCTCGACCCTCGAGCTCTAGACTCTCGACTGCGCGGTCATTTTGGCCCGGCCCGCAGGTTCTCGCGCAGATGGCGCGCGAGGAGCGTGTGCAGGTGGTACGAGGTGCCCTCGCCCTCGTTGATCGCATGCGTGCGGTTCGGGTACACCATGAAGTCGAACGGCTTGCCGAGAACCACGAGCCGGTTGATGAGCCGCTCGGAGCCCTGGTAGTGCACGTTGTCGTCGCCGGAGCCGTGCACGAGGAGGAGCTTGCCGCGCAGGCCCTCGGCGAAAAAGATGGGCGAGCCCTTCCGGTAGCCCTCGGCGTTCTGGGCGGGCAGGCCCATGTAGCGCTCCTGGTAGATCGTGTCGTAGAGCGTCTGGTCGGGCACGGGCGCCACGGACATGCCGACCTTGTAGAGGTCGGGTGAGCGGAAGAGGAGGTTCAGCGTCATCGAGCCTCCGCCGCTCCATCCCCACGAGGCGACACGCTCGGGATCGAGGTACGGCCGCGACGCGAGCATCGCCCGGACGGCGGCGGTCTGGTCGGCCGTGGCGAGGACGCCGACCTCGCCGTAGATGATCTTGCGCCACTCGCGGCCCTTGAGGGACGGCGTCCCGCGATTGTCGACGCACGCGACGACGTAACCCGCGTCGGCGAGCGCCCGGTGGAAGAGCATCCGGTAGCTCGGATCGCCCCGCCACTTGTCGGTGACCTCGACGCCCGCGGGCTCCCCATAGACGTACATGAGGAGCGGATACTTCTTCGACGGGTCGAAGTTCTTCGGCTTGACCATCCATCCGTCGAGCTGCACGCCGCCGCCGATGTCGACGCGGAAGAACTCCGTCGCCGGCGTCAGGACCGGCGCGGCGGCCGCGGCGAGCTCCTTGTTGTCCTCGAGCACGCGCAGGCTCTTGTGCTCGGGAAGCTGCACGAGGTCGGTCACCGGCGGCCGGTCGATCGTCGAGACCGTGTGGACCGCGTAGCGCCCGTCGGGCGAGATCTTGTAGCTGTGGGTCCCGGGTTGATTCGCCGGCGTGACCCGCTGCGGCGTGCCGCGCCCGTCGAGCCGGGCCCGATAGAGATAGCGGCGCGTCGCGTCGTCGGGAGAGGCGATGAAGTAGAGGAACTCTCCCTTTTCGTCGACGCCCTCGACGGTCTCGATGTCGAACTCGCCGGGCGTCAGGAGGCGCCAGTTCGCGCCGTCCCGCGGCGCGGCGTAAGCGTGGCGCCAGCCGTGGCCCTCGCTGACCCAGAGGAGCTCTTTGCTCGGCAGCCACTGCCAGGAGTCCACGACGTCGAGCCACGCCTTGTCCTCGTCGCGGAGCATTTTCCGCGTCTTGCCGGTGGCGGGGTCGGCGAGCCACACGTCGTTCGTGTTCTGCAGCCGGTTCATCTGCTGGAGGACGATCTCGCCGGTGAAGTCGACGTACTCCATCCGGGGCACGTACATCTGGCGCGGATCTCCCGGCAGCGTGATCCAGCGGGGCGCGGCGCCGCCGGCCGCCGACACGACGCCGACTTTGACCGCCGAGTTCGTCGTGCCGACCGTCGGGTACGCGTAGCGCGTGACCACGGGATAGAGCGTGTCCGTGTCGTTGATCAGGGAGAATTCGCCGATGCCGCTCGCGTCGAAGTGCCAGAACGCGATGTCCTGGCCGTTCGGGCTCCAGCGGAAGCCGTCGCGGACCTCGAACTCCTCTTCGTAGACCCAGTCCGCGGTGCCGTTGACGGTCGTCGGGCCGCCGTCCGAGGTCAGACGCGTGATCTTTCCGCTCGCGAGGTCCTCGACCCAGAGATCGTTGGCCTGGACGTACGCGACGCGCGATCCGTCAGGGGAGAACTTCGCGAACATGAGCGTGGATTCGGGCTTGTCCGCGCCGAGCTTCCGGAGCTTGCCCGAGGCGACGTCGAGGACCCAGTAGTCGCCGCGCGTGTTCTGGCGCCAGACCTTGCGCGTGTTCGTGAAGATCAGGAGCTTCTTGCCGTCCGCGGACCAGGAGTACTCCTGCGGATCCAGCGGCGGTTGGCCGGCTGCCGGCACGAGCGTCGCGGCCGGCACGAGGACGCGGCGATTGCCGGTCGCCGCGTCGTAGCGAACGAGGTCTCTTGCCGCCCGCCGTGGCGGCCGAGGGCTCGACGGTCGTGTAGGCCTTCCCGCCTTCGAGCCACTGGAACGGCCCGAACTTCTTCTCCTTGTACGCGGCCTGGTTGTAGATCCGGTCGAGCTGGGCGGCGAGCGCGTCGCGCGCCGGCGGGGGAGTCGGGGTCGGCGCGGGCTGCGCGAGGAGGCCAAGGGGGGACAGAAGACAAAGTCCGAGCAGGAGCCGGATCGAGCGAGGCTTCATCTTTCCCCCGTCGCAGGGGCGGCCTGTCTGCCGCCCGTGTCTACATTTCGGAGAGGCGGCGGAAGTAGTCCGCGAAGGCGGCCATCCCGCCTTCGGCCTGCGGCCAGTCGAAGTTCTCGTTGGGCGCGTGGTAGCCGTGCTCGGGCAGGGACAGGCCCAGGAAGAACACGGGCGCCTTGAGGACGTGCTCCATCGAGAGGACGGCGCCGATCGAGCCGCCCTCGCGGACGAAGACGGGCTCCTTGCCGAAGGCGAACTTCATCGCCCCGCGGATCGCATCGGCGTGCGGGCCGGTGGTCTTGCCCTCGTAGGGCGGCAGGGCGTGCTCGGCCGAGACCTTCACGTCCGGATTCTTCTTCTTGACGAAGTCCTTGACGAGCTTGACGACCTTCGCACCGCTCATCTTGGGCACGAGCCGGCAGGACACGATCGCCGTCGCCTTGGGCGGAATGATCGTCTTGACGCCGGGGCCCTGGTAGCCGCCCGCGATGCCGTGGACCTCGAACGTCGGCATCATCCAGATCCGCTTCATGACTTCGAGCGCGTCGTTGACGCGGAGCGAGCGGAAAAGATGGTCCCGCTTGAAGTCCTTCACCGTGAACCCGCATTTCCTGAGATCCTCGAGCTCCTTCTTCGTCGGCGGGACGACGTCTTTGTAGAAGCCCGGGATCTTGACCTTGCCGGTCTTGCCGTCGACGCACTCGGCGATCAGCTGAGCAGAGCTCGGCGATCGGGTTGCGCGCCGCGCCTCCGGCGGTGCCGGAGTGCTGGTCGGTCTCGCCCGTCTGGAGATCGAAGCGCAGGCCCTGCAGTCCCCGCAGGCCCGCGGGGCAGGCCGGGCGGGAGCGCGAGACCCAGACGGTGTCGGACACGACGACCGAGTTCGTGGCGAAGTCTTTCGCGTTGGCGCGGATCGTGGTCTCGAAGTTCGGGCTGCCGATCTCTTCCTCGAGCTCCCAGAGGAAGTGGATGTTGAGGGGGATGTTCTGGTCGAGGGCGTAGCGGGCGCCGAAGAGCGCCGTCATCGCGGGGCCCTTGTCGTCGGTCGTGCCGCGCCCGCGGTACTTGTCGCCCTCGCGGATGAAGTCGAAGGGTTCGGTGTTCCAGTCGGGGCCCTCGGCCGGCTGCACGTCGAGATGGTTGTAGACGGTGACCGTCGGATAGTTCGGGCCGCGGTCGAAGCGGCCGTAGACGATGGGATGCCCCTTCGTCTCGTACAGCTTCGCCTTCGCTCCGGAGGACTCGAGAAGCGAGACGGCGTACTCGGCGGCGCGGCGCACGTCGGCCTTGCGCCCCGGTTCGACCGAAACCGACGGGATCTCGACGATCTTCTCGAGGACGCCTTCGAACTCCGCGCGCTTGCCGCGCGCGTACGACTTCAGCTCTTCTCGGGTGAATCCGGACATCCTGGACGCTCCTCGTCTACTTCTTTTTCTTGGGCTGCGGTTTCTTCGCGACAGCGGGCTTTCTTCGCCGCCTTCTTCTTCGGAGCGGGGGCGGCCTTGGCTTTCGCGGCGGGCTTCGGCTTGACGGGGGCCGCGGGCGGCTTGCCTTTTCCGGCGGCGGCCGCGCGGGCAGCCGCGCCGGCGGCCCGGGCCGCCTTCTTGGCGGCCGCGGCGGCCTCCTTCTTCTGGCGGGCCCGTTCCGCGGCTTCGCGCTCCATCTGGGCGAGCTTTCCGGAAAGCTCGTTTTCCGTGAGGATCGTGGCCTGCGGGAGCCGCTTCGCGACGGCCTCCTGCCGGTCGGCGGGCACCCGGAGAAGGAAGAGGGCCGCGTCCTTGGTCTCCTTGGCCTTCGAGAGGTAGTCCGCCGTCTCGAGGGCATGCGAGGGCGCCTGGGAGAAGTCGAGGGCGATCGCGTAGGGCTTTTCGCGCTTGGCGAGCTCGAAGAAGCCCGGCCAACGGGGCTCGGCGACGACGACGTGCGCGCCGCTCTTCTGGAGCCGGTTCAGGCGGCTGTTCCGATCGTCGTTGTCGAAGTGCAGGTAAATAACGCTCATAGCAACGGCGGACTATAGCCCAAGCGACCCGTCCTCTTTATCCGTCCTCGCGGTAGTGGCTGCCCCTCGAGACGCGGTTGTCCGAGGCCGCCCGGTGGATCGCCAGCGCCGTCTGGACTCCGTTGCGGAGCCCGACGAGCGCGTCGGACATCGTGCCTCGGCGGTAGAAGTTCTCGATCTCCTCGCGAAGCTCTCCCAGGATCCGGCCGGCCCGATCGAGACGGCGCTCCGAGCGGAGAAGACCCACGTAGTTCCACATGGTGTGGCGAATCACCATCCAGTCCTGCGCGATCAGGGCCGGATCCACGGGCTCGTGCTCGGCCTGCCAGGGACGGACTTCCGGTCGAGGACGGGGTCGGAGGCGGAGCGCCTCGCGTGCGGCCGCGTGCCCGGCGCGCCAGCCCCAGAGCAGGCCCTCGAGCAGCGACGTCGACGCCAGGCGGTTGGCGCCGTGGACGCCGGTGCAGGACACCTCGCCGACCGCGCGGAAGTGGCCGAGGGTGGTGCGGCCGTTACCGTCGACGGCGACTCCGCCGCAGGCGTAGTGGGCGGCCGGCACGACGGGGACGGGACCGGCGGTCAGATCGAAGCCGAGCTCGAGGCAGCGCCGGTGGAGCCCGGGGAACCGCTCCCGGATCCAGGCGGCGCTCTTGTGGGAGATGTCGAGAAGGGCGTAGGGCTCGTCCTTTTCGAGCATCCGCTGGTGGATCGCCCGCGCCACGACGTCGCGCGGGGCGAGCTCGGCCGCCGGATGGATGTCCTGGAGAAACGGCTTGCCCGACGCGTCGGTGATCCGCGCGCCCTCGCCCCGAAGGGCTTCGGTCAACAGCAGGCGTCCCTTGGGGTGGAGAAGCGCCGTGGGATGGAACTGGATGTACTCGAGGTTCAGGAGGCGCGCGCCCGCGCGCCGCGCCATCGCGAAGCCGTCGCCGCGCGCGCCCGCGGGGTTCGTGGTGTGAAGGTAGACCTGGCCGAGACCTCCGGTCGCGAGGATCGTCTCGCGCGCGATGTGCGGCGTCACGGCACCGGTCCTCCGCTCGAGGATGTTCGCCCCGATGACGACCGGCGGGAAGTAGCGGTCGGACGGCACGACGGAGTCGTGGGACAGCGTCAGGAGGTCGACCGCCGTGGCCTCGAGGCACCAGCGGATGTTCTTCTCGCGGCGGCAGGCGTCGACGAGCGCGCGTTCGATCGGGGCTCCCGTTTCGTCCTTGGCGTGGAGAACGCGCGGGACGGAGTGCGCTCCTTCGAGAGTCCAGTGGAAGCCGCCGTCCTCGCGGTCGAAGGGGACTTGAAGCTCCTCGATCAGGAGCTTCTGGACGAGGTCCGGGCCTTCGCGGGCGATGAGAGCGACGGCCTCGGGGGAGCAGATACCGTCGCCGGCGCGCTCGATGTCCGCGGCGAGCGTCTCGGGCGTGTCGCCCGGGGGACGGGCCACGATGCCTCCCTGGGCGTAGAGAGTGTTGGACTCGCGCGCCTCCTCGGCGCGGGTGACGATCGTGACCGCGGCGCCGTCCCGCGCGGCGGCGAGCGCCGCCGTGCAGCCGGCCACACCCGTGCCGAGGACGAGGACATCCGTCGTCTCGGCGGTCATCCCTGCGAGAGCTCCAGCGAGACGTCCGCGGCGCGCACCGAATGCGTCAGGGATCCGACCGAGACGGCGTCGACGCCCGCGAGCGCGTAGTCACGGACCGTCTCGAGGCGCATGTTGCCCGAGGCCTCGACGAAGATCGGGCGGCCGGCCGCTTTCGCGGCTTTTGCCGTCGCGCACCACCGCGCGACGGTCTCGGGAGGCTGATTGTCGATCAGGATCCGCTCGGCGCCGGCCGCGAGCGCTTCCGAGAGGTCGTTCTCCGACTCGACCTCGACTTCGATGGGCGTTCCGGATGGAGCCGAGGCGCGCGCCGCGGCCACGGCCCGCGCGACGCCGCCGGCGAGGCGGCGATGGTTGTCCTTGATGAGGACCATCTCCGTCAGATCGTATCGGTGATTGACGCCGCCGCCGTCCCGGACGGCCTGGCGGTCGAAGGGACGCAGCCCGGGCACCGTCTTCCGGGTATCCAGAATCCGGCAGCCTGTGCCGGCCACGGCGTCGACGAAGCGCCGCGTTTCCGTCGCGATGCCGCTCATCCGCTGCAGCAGGTTCAGCGCGACGCGCTCCGACGTCAGGATCGAGCGCGCTCGGCCCGCGAGCCGGGCCAGCACGGCGGGCGGGGAGACGGCGACGCCGGCCGGCGCTTCGCGCGACCAGGCCAGCTCGGGATCGAGGAGCTCGAAGACGCGACGGGCCACGGGGAGACCGGAGACGACGCATTCGGACTTCGCCACGATTTCGCCCTCGGCTCTCGCCCCGGGCGGTACCGTCGCGTCGGTCGTCACGTCCGCGCGTCCGATGTCTTCGGCGAGGAAGCGGCGCAGGAGCGCGTCGAGGGCCTCGCCGCCGCCATCGCCTTCAAGCGGCGTCATGGCAGCGGAGGATATTGCATCCGCCGGGGCGCCAAACTTCGGGAACCGCGGCGCTTCGAGGTCAGGAAAGCTCGAGCATCCGCAGCAGCGGCTTTTCCGCTGCCTTCCGGAGCTCTTCGGGCAGGAGGATCTCCGGACGCTCGTCGCGCAGGCACAAGTAGAGCTTCTCGAGCGTGTTGAGCTTCATGAACGGGCACTCGTTGCACCGGCAGCCGTTGTCCGGAGGAACGGGGATGTACTCGCGGTCCGGCGCGAGCTTCTTCATCTGGTGGATGATCCCTTCCTCCGTCGCGATGAGGAACGTCCGGAACGGCGCCGTCGTGACGTAGTTGAGGATCGAGCGCGTCGATCCGACGTGATCGGCGTACTTGAGGATCGCCTCGGGGCATTCGGGGTGCGCGGCCAGCTTCGCGTCCGGGTGCTTCGCCTTCAGCTTCAGGATCTCGCGCTCGGAGAACTGCTCGTGCACGATGCAGGTGCCCGGCCAGAGCGTCATCGGCCGATTCAGCGTCTTCGACAGGAACGCCCCGAGATGGCGGTCCGGGGCGAAGAGAATCTCCTGGCCTTCCGGAATCGAGCGCACGATCTTCTCGGCGTTCGAGGAGGTGACGATGATGTCGGAAAGCGCCTTCACGGCGGCCGAGCAGTTGATGTAGGTCAGCGACACCGCGCCCGGGTGCGCTTCCCGCCAGGCGCGGAAGGCGTCCGGCGGGCAGGAATCCTCGAGGGAGCACCCCGCCTCATAGTCGGGGAGGACCACCTTCCGGGTCGGGTTGAGAATCTTCGCCGTCTCGGCCATGAACCGCACGCCCGCGAACGCGATGATCCGGGCGTCGCTCTGCTGCGCCTTGCGGGACAGGTCGAGCGAGTCGCCGACGAAGTCGGCGAGATCCTGGATCGCCTCTTCTTGGTAGTAATGCGCCAGCAGAACTGCGTTTTTTTGTCGCTTGAGCGCGAGGATCTCGGCTTCCAGATCGAGGCGTGGATCGATCGTCGAGATGTCCGGCGGAGCCGGACGCGGCGGAAACGACGGATAGGACGGCACTCCCGACGCCGAGCTCATGGGCTGCCGAGCATAGCAAGGACGAAACGTAAACGTTTGACCCTCGGCGCTCGTAACTTCCATGGGTGGCATGGGTTCTGCTTTCTGAGAGGTCATGAGCACGGGAGAGTTGCAATCGGAGCCCAGGCTGGACGTGAAGGCCGTCCTGTTCCTGGTGGTGACAATCGGCCTCGCCGCGCTCGAGCTGTGGGGCTTCGTCCGGCTTTTCTAGCTCCCCGACGCGTGGCTCCCGCCACGCCGCCCTCCGAAACCCCTTTGGTATATTCGCCGCCGGAGGCGTGATGGCGACCGAGGTCCGAACCGAGAAATACCGTGGCCTGGACCCCCAGTCGCTGGTCGCCGCGTACCGCAACATCTATCTTTCCCGCAAGTTCGACGACAAAGAGATCCAGCTCAAGCGCCAGAACAAGATCTATTTCCAGATCAACTCCGTCGGTCACGAGGCGGTCGGGACCGCGGCCGGGATGGTCATGAAGCCCGGCTACGACTGGTTCGACGCCTACTACCGCGATCGGGCCCTCATCCTCCAGCTCGGACTCACACCCTACGAGATGTTCCTCCAGTCGGTCGGAGCGAAGGACGATCCGGCCTCGGCCGGGCGCCAGATGCCGGCCCACTGGGGATCCAAGCGGCTGAACATCATCTCCAAGTCGTCGTGCACGGGGACGCAGTTCCTGCACGCGGTCGGCGCCGCCGAGGGCGGATGGAGGATGAGCCGCATTCCCGAGCTCGCCGGGGAGGGGGCCTCCTTTCAGAGAGATGAGGTCGCTTACGTCTCGGGGGGTGAAGGACAGACTTCCGAAGGGGAGTTCTGGGAGTCCCTCTCTTCGGCGAGCAACTTGAAGCTGCCGGTCGTCTTCGTGATCCAGGACAACGGCTACGCGATCTCGGTGCCGGTCGAGGTGAACGTTCCGGGAGGATCGATCTCCAAGCTCGTCCGGAGCTTCCCGAACCTCTTCGTCGCGGAGGTCGACGGCACGGACTTCCTCGAGACGTACGACGCGATGCGCTACGCCGTCGAGTACTGCCGCAAGAGACTGGGGCCGTCCTTCGTCCACGCGAAGGTCATCCGTCCCTACAGCCACTCGCTCTCCGACGACGAGGCGCTCTACCGTCCGAAGGCGGAGCGCGAGCGGGACGCCGAGCGGGATCCGATGACGCGGCTGTCGCGCTTCCTCATCGCGGAAGGCATCCTCGGCGAGAAGGACCTGGAACGTCTCCACGCCGAAGTCGACGCCGAGATCACCGAGGCCGCCGACCGGGCGCTCGCCGCCGAGATCCCGGAGCCCGAATCGGCCTACGACTTCGTCTACTCACCCGACGTCGATCCGACGAGCGCCGAGTTTTCGACGGCGCCCGTCTACGCCGAGGGCGCGCAGCCGACCACGATGGTCGACCTCATCAACGCCTGTCTCAAGGACGAGATGAAGGCCAATCCGAAGATCGTGCTCTTCGGAGAGGACGTCGCCGACGCATCGCGCGACGCGGTGCTCGAGGAGTGCAAGGGCAAGGGCGGCGTCTTCAAGGTGACCGCGGGGCTCCAGCGCCTCTACGGCGCGAACCGGGTCTTCAACTCGCCGCTCGCCGAGGCCAACATCATCGGCCGCGCGATCGGGATGGCGGTGCGCGGGCTCAAGCCGGTCGTCGAGATCCAGTTCTTCGACTACATCTGGCCGGCGTACATGCAGATCCGCAACGAGCTCTCGAACATGCGCTGGCGCTCGGGCAACGCCTTCTCCTGCCCGGTCGTCGTGCGCGTCGCGGCCGGCGGCTACATCGGCGGCGGCGCGGTGTACCACTCGCAGTCCGGCGCCGTGCTCATGGCGCACAATCCGGGATTGCGGGTCGTGATGCCGTCCAACGCCCTCGACGCGAACGGCCTCCTCCGGACCTCGATCCGCTGCGACGATCCCGTGATCTTCATGGAGCACAAGCACCTCTACCGCCAGACGCACAACAAGGGCGTGTACCCCGGGCCGGACTACATGGTCCCGTTCGGGAAGGCCTCCGTCGTCCAGGAGGGCGCGGACGTCACGATCGTGACCTACGGCGCGACCGTCTACCGGTCGTGGCAGGCCGCGAAGGCCTTCACCGAGGAGACCGGAAAAACCGTCGAAATCCTGGACCTTCGGACGCTTTCCCCGTACGATTGGGAGGGCATCTCGAACTCCGTGCAGAAAACCTCCCGAGCGATCGTCGTGTACGAGGACCCCATGTCCTGGGGCTTCGGCGCCGAGATCGCCGCTCGAATCTCTTCCGAGCTGTTTTCGCATCTGGACGCGCCGGTCGAGCGCGTGGCGGCGACCGACACGTTTGTCGCTTACCAGCCCCGGGTGGAGGATTTCATCCTTCCGCAGGCGTCCCACGTCCGGAAGGCACTCGATAAGGTCTCGGCATTCTGATCTCAAAAGAGGACTGCGGCGCCTAAGAAGGCGACACATTCGCGGTGCGTGCAGACGCTTAAGTGGCGTGCTGTGAGTGTTTGAGGTTCGGGTATGACTCGTGCTCTGTGGATTCGTGTATCGAAAGGAGCTACCGGATGATTCGAAGACAAGAAGCGGTGCTGGACTTGAACGCCCACCATCGGGCGCTCCGGCGCTGCCACGGCTGCGGCAGCTACTCCCGGCCGTGCGGCGAGGTGCAGGGAAAGCCCCTGTGCGAGAAGTGCCTCGAGAAGGCACGCCGCGAGAATCCCGAGATCGAGCTCCGAGGCGAAATCGAGGTCTGAGCCCGCCATTCGATAGAATCCCCGCTCGGTGAAGGCCGACCACCGAGCGACGCTTCTGCGGCGCCACTTCTTCTCGCACGGCCTCTTTTCCGTGACCTTCCGCTGCCCCGATCTCGCGGCGGCGGTTCTCCCCGGACAATTCGCGATGGTCGAGGTTCCCGACCGGATGCGCCCCTATCTCCGGCGCGCGTACTCGGTGGCGGACTCGAATCCGCGGGGCGGGGAGATCGAGCTCCTGATCAAGACCATCGGTCCCGGCACGGCCACGCTCGAGGTTCTCCCCGAGGGTTCGACCGTGCGTCTCCTCGGTCCCCTCGGCAACTCGTTTTCGGTCGGAGACCTCGGATCCGGGTCGCGCGTCGCAATCGTGGCCGGCGGGATCGGTGCGGCGCCATTCCCGCTCCTCCTCGCGGCGCTGAGGGCGGCCTCGGTGAACTGCGACGTGTACCTCGGAGGGCGAAACGCGCGGGAGCTCTCCATCCGGACGCGCTTCGACGGCCTGGTTCCGGGAGAAACGATTCTCTCGAGCGACGACGGCTCCCTCGGCGAGAAGGGCTTCGTGACGGAGGCGCTGCGGCGGAGGCTCGATGCCGGATCGCGCTACGCCCGCGTCTTCGCCTGCGGCCCCATGCCGATGTTCGCGGCGCTCGCCAGAGTGGTCGGCGACGCCGGCGTGGCCGCGGAGTTCTCGACCGAGGCCGACATGGGATGCGGTTTCGGCGCGTGCCTCGGCTGCGTCATTCCCGGAACCGAGAAGGCCTTCCTCGTCTCGTGCAGCGAAGGGCCGATCCTCGCGCCCGAGAAGATCGCGTGGAATCGACTGTGACCGATATGAGCGCTCTCGAAGTCCGGCTCGGTCCTCTGACGCTCGCGAATCCCATCACGACGGCCTCGGGCACCTTCGGCTACGGGCTCGAGTTCGCGGACTTCGTGGACCTGGCGAAGATCGGCGGCCTCTGCACGAAAGGCCTTTCGCTGAAGCCGCACGCCGGCAACGCGCCTCCGCGGATCTGCGAGACGCCGGCCGGAATGCTCAACGCGATCGGCCTGCAGAACGTGGGCGTCGAGGAGTTCCTGGCGGAGAAGCTGCCGAAGCTGCGCGACCTGCGCGCCACCGTCATCGCAAACGTCTGGGGCGACCTCGAGGAGGACTACGTCACGGTCGTCCGCGCGCTCGAGGGAGCCGAGGGGATCGCGGCGGTCGAGCTCAACATCTCGTGCCCCAACGTCCAGCGTGGCGGCATGCTCTTCGGCAACTCGCCCGACGCGACGCGCGCTCTCGTCTCGCGGGTGCGCGCGGCCACGCAGCGGCCGCTGATCGTCAAGCTCTCGCCCAACGCCCCCGACCTCGTCGAGTCGGCCCGCGCCGCCCGCGACGCCGGCGCCGACATCCTGTCTCTCGTGAACACGTTCGTCGGGATGGTCATCGATCCCGAGACCGCGAAGCCGCGAACCTCGTTCGGGACCGGAGGGCTCTCGGGCCCGGCGATCCGGCCGCTCGCGGTTCGGATGGTCTACCAGGTGCACAAGGCGCTGCCCGATACGCCGCTGATGGGGATCGGAGGAATCTCGGATCTCTCCGACGTGCTCGAGTTCCTGGCGGCGGGAGCGACGGCGATCCAGGTCGGCACGGCCAACTTCAAGGACCCGGGAGTGTCGGGGCGGCTGGTCGGCGAGCTCGCCGGATACTGCGAGTGGAAGAAGACCACCGTCCCCGCGCTGGTGGGCCGGGCGCACCGGGCCGCGACGAAGGTCGGAGGCGAAGCGGGCGCCGAGGGATGAAAGCCGCCGACCGGATCTGCATCGCCCTCGACTTTCCCGACGCGCCGCGAGACGCTGGCGATGGCGAGCCGACTGGCCGGCCGCGTCGGCTGGGTGAAAGTCGGGCTCGAGGCCTTCGTCGCGGAGGGGCCCGGGCTCGTGAGCGAGGTCGCGCAGGCCTCCGGCGCGCGAGTGTTCCTGGACCTGAAGTTCCACGACATCCCGGCCACGGTCGCAGGCGCGGTCGCGTCGGCGGGACGGTCCGGGGCCGCGATGGTCAACGTCCATGCCTCGGGCGGCCGCGCGATGCTCGAAGCGGCGCGGGACGCCGCCCGGCGCGCGGGAATCTCGAAGCTGATCGCGGTGACCGTGCTGACCTCGATCGATGCGAAGACTCTGGCCGATCTGCCGATGGCCGGGCAGCCCGAGGCCATCGCGCGGCGCCTTTCCATACTGGCGAAAGAGTGCGGCCTCGACGGAGTGGTGTGCTCGGCCCAGGATGTGGCCGGGATCCGCGCCGCGTGCGGACCGGAATTCTTCACGGTCGTCCCGGGGATCCGCCCCGCGGGCGCCGATCTCGGCGATCAGAAGCGCGTGGCGACGCCCGGGAAAGCGGTGGCGGCGGGCGCGGACCTGCTCGTGATCGGCCGTCCGGTCACGGCCGCCCCGGATCCGGACGCCGCGCTCGCGTCGATCGTCGCCGAGATCGAGTCGATTCCGGCCGGATAGGGCACGGGGCATAATGCCCCCCCGATGAGCGACTGGAAGGAACCGCATCCGACCTGGATCGTGGGCCACCGCGGGGCCCCGCGGCGGGCCCGCGAGAACACCATCGCGAGCTTCGACTTCGCCGAGAGCTTCCGCGCGGACGCGATCGAGCTGGACCTGCGCCAGACGCGGGACGGCGAGGCCGTCGTCTTCCACGACGACGACATCGTCCTCGGGACCCAGCGCCTTCCCGTGCGGACGTTCACCTGGCGCGAGATCGAGAAGCTGGTCATCCCGTCGGAGCTCGGCGAATACCGGATTCCCAAGCTCGAGCAGGTCTTCCACCGCTACGGAACCGCGCTGCGGTACATCGTGGAGGTCAAGACGTCGCCGGGCATGCAGATGGGCACGATGGCCCGCCGCATCTCGAAGCTCGTCTCGGCTTTCGGGCTCGGCCGCCGCGTCCTCGTCGGATCGTTCGACGCCGAGTTCCTCAAGCGCATGCGCGAGGCAGACCCGGAGCTGCCCACGAGTTACATCTTCGATCATCCCGTCGCCCTTCCGGCCCCGGGCCAGCCGGCGCCGCTCTTTCCGCCGGCCGACGCCATCGCGCCGCGCAAGGACCTCGTGAGCCCGACGCTTCTCTCGCAGGCCGCGATGGTCAACCTCTCCGTCCATCCGTGGACGGTCGACGAGGCCGACGAGATCCGCAAGCTCCTGGCCGCGGGTGTCGCGTCGATCACGACCAACGCTCCCGACATCGCGCTCGAGATCCGAAGCGGGACCGAAGTCCACGAGACCGGGCTCGCGTATCCGCGGAGCTGAAGCCGCAGAGCGGGGGAGCCAGATGCAGATCGCCGGGTTGTTGCTCATCGGGGTGCTCGCGGGCGTTTTCGCCGGCATGTTCGGCATCGGCGGCGGGCTCATCATCGTTCCCGCCCTGGCCGTGCTCTACGGAATGAAGCAGCACGCCGCCGTGGGCACGTCGCTCGGAGCGCTGCTCCTGCCGGTCGGCGCCCTCTCGGCATGGGTCTATTGGAAGAACGGCAACGTCAACGTGAAGTACTCGGTGCTGCTCGCCGCGGGCCTGCTGGTCGGGGCGTTCGTCGGCGCCAAGCTCGTGGAGCCGGTCTCGGATCTGACGCTCCGGAGAATGTTCGGCGCGTTTCTCCTGATCGTCTCGGTGAGGATGCTGTGGGGCAAGTGATCGGCCTCCTGCTCGCCGCGACGACGGCCGTCGCGACGCCGGTCTGGACGCCGCAGAAGAGCGGCTCGACCGTCGAGCTTCGCGGTCTCGCCGTCCACGATTCCACGCGCGCCTGGGCCACGGGCGCGGAAGGGACGGTGCTCCGGACCCGCGACGGCGGTCGGAGCTGGCAGAAGGTGACGATCCCCGGTGGAGAGAAGCTCGATTTCCGGGACGTCGAGATCCTCCCGAACGGTCCCGTGCTGGTGCTCTCCGCAGGCCCCGGCGATCTCTCCCGCATCTACCGCACCACCGACGATGGAAAGACCTGGACGCTCGTCCACACGAATCCCGACAAGGACGGCTTCTACGACGCCATGGCCTTCTGGGACGAGAAGAGCGGCGTCGTCCTCGGCGACCCCGTGAAAGGCCGCTTCGTCACGCCGCTCACCTCCGACGGCGGCCTCACCTGGGCCCCGCCGCCCCCGGGCGCGATGTCGGAGGCCTTTGCGGGCGAAGGAGCGTTCGCCGCGAGCGGAACTTGCCTCAACGTTCTCAAGGGGACCAAGCAGGGCTGGTTCGTCACCGGCGGCGCCCGCATGTCGCGCGTGTTCCGCAGCTTCGACCGGGGAAAGTCCTGGAGCTCCGCGCCGAATCCTCAACCCGCCGGAAACCCGTCCTCGGGACTCTTTTCGATCGCGTTCCTCGACGCGAAGACGGGCTTCGCCGTCGGCGGCAACTACAAGGAGCCCGCCCTCGCAGGCTTGAACGGCACGCGCAGCGAGGACGGCGGCCGCACCTGGAAGGCCGCTCCGGTCACGGAGTCCGGATTCTTCTCCGCCGTCGTCGCGGTGCCCGGAGCCACCGCGCGGCTCGTGGCCGTCGGACCGACCGGCACCGCCGTCAGCGACGACCGCGGGACCACGTGGCGCAAGCTCGACGAGACGCCGCTGAATGCGGTCGCGTTCTCCGACGCGAACACCGGATGGGCGGTCGGGCCGAAGGGGACGATCGTGCGGTTCCGTCCACCGCAGTAGCTCAGCGCGGCGGCAGGTCGATCAGGACGACGTCCGAGTTCTCGCGAAAGCGATCGAACAGGATCGTCTTCCCGTCGGGAGAGACGTCGAAGTTCTGCATGTCGTGGCCCGAACGGAGGCTGGTGAGCGGCCGTCGCTTCCCGGTCGCGAAGTCGAGCAGCCAGAAGTCCTGGTGTCGGAGCTCCCCCTGCATCAACACCAGCGATTTGCCGTCCGGCAGGAACTGATATCGGTTCCCCACGTACTGGACCACGAATCTCCGGGATCGGGAATGGCTCCTTCTCCGGAGTGATCGCCTTGAGCTGGTACGCCGGTCCGACATAGTGCACGGAATAAACGATGAATCGTCCGTCCGGGGACCAGACCGGGTTGAGGTTGACTCCGCCGGTCAGGCGCACCGCCGGCCCTCCGTCGACGGGGACCTTGAAGAGCGGCTGCTCCTCGCCTTCGGCGGCCGCGACGGCGATCCACTTTCCGTCGGGAGACCAGGAGGCGCGCATCGCGGGCGTCGAGGGTATCGCTGATGCGCCGCGCGCCCGTGCCGTCCGCGGCCATGACGTACAGCCGGTTCTGCCCTCCCTCACGCACGACGAAGCAGATCCGGTGCCATCCCTCGATACCGCCGGCGCCGCGACGACCGGGCCCTCGCCGTCTCTCCACAGCTCGGTCGCCGAGTCGTTCTGGAATTTCCATAGCCTCTCGCCGCCGCGCCTGTACGACAAGAACAGAAAATAGTCGGGTCCGAATCTCGGTGCCTTCGCACGCACGGCGGGAAGAGAGAACGCGCGTCACCGCGGATTCGTCCGCGACCCGATCGGAAATCGGCGCGCTCCAGATGTGCGACGTCGGATTCGCGACGGTCGCGACGAGACGCCGCCCGTCGGCGCTGGCGGCGATCGAAAGGTACTCTTCGAGGCCGAAGGTCACGGCATGGGGAATCCGCCGGTCGAGGTCCATCACGTACAGCCCCGATCCCGATGCGTCCGGCCGGTCGGCCGTGTAGAGCAGCGTCCGCTCGTCGAGCAGGGTGGGATCGGCCACCCTCGAGTGGTGATTCGTCAGGCGCTCCACGGTTCCGCCCTGGGACGGGATTCTCCAGATGTCCATGTCCCAGGGGTCCATGATTCCGCGCACGAAATAAATGAAACGTCCGTCGGGCGACCAGGCGAGATAGTGATTGTGGCGCCCCGCCTTGTCGACGAATATTTGCCTGGGGTTCGCGCCGTTCCGATCGGCGACGAAGATCGGGTCGCCGCCCACGCCGTCGTGGTACGCAAGTCGCGTCCCGTCTCGAGACCACGCGACCGAGAGGGTGTTCGGCACCCCCAGGCGCGGGGTTCCGCCAATCGTGGACGCGAACCATGAGCCCACGCCGTTCGGGTTGTCTCCGAACCACCAGACATGGGCGTCGTCGCCCGAGAAACCCATGGTTCGAATCCGATCGAAATAGAGCGACGGGAACCCTCCGCGCGAGAGATTCAGGAACTCGTCGCTGCCCACCTGGGTCACCCAGGCGTCGAAGATTCCGACCCGATCGGACAGGAACGCGACGAACTTTCCGTCGCGCGAGATCGCCGCTTCGACCTCGGAACCCTCCCAGTCCGTCAGCCGCGTGAAGCGGGCCCCGGCGAGCGGGTTCTTCCAGAAGTAGTCGCGTCTCCCGAAGGCGCCATGCCACGACCCCGAGCGTCAGCAGGATCGCCGCGGCGATCGCGGCGGCGATCCATCTGCGGCGTCTCGGGGTTCGCACCGGCTCGGCCGGGAGCCCTCCGACCGCGCTCGACGTCGGAGAGGTTGTCGCGAATCGTCAGCAGCTCGCGCGCCAGGTCCTCCGTCGAGGCGTAACGGTTCGGCGGCGTCTTTCGCGAGGCACCGCTGCACGGTCCAGCGGAGCGGCGGCGGCACTCTGGGATTCCGCGCCGCGATCGGTTCGGGCTCGTCCTGGATGATGGCCGCGAGTGTCTGCGGCGTCGGAAGCCCGGTCGAATGCCCGGCTGCTGGTCGCCATCTCGTAGAGAATCGAGCCGAGCGAGAACTGATCCGACCTGTAGTCGACCGGCGCCCCCGTCGCCTGCTCGGGCGACATGTATCCGACAGTGCCCAGGATGATTCCCTCCTGAGTCGCCAGTGTCATCGACCGGCACGTTCGAGGAGCCATCGGAGCGCGAGTCCGGGTGCGTCAGCTTGGCCAGGCCGAAGTCCAGGATCTTGACGTGACCGTCCTCCGTCACCATGACGTTCTCGGGTTTGAGGTCCCGATGCACGATCCCCGAGGCGTGAGCCTTCGCGAGACCCTCGGCGAGCTGAATGGCGATGTCGAGGAGCCGGCGGACCGGCATCGGCCCCTCGAGAAGCGAGGACCTCAACGACTCCCCGTGGACCAGCTCCATGGCGATGTAGGGGACGGAGTCGCTGGACCCGATCTCGTAGATCGTGACGATGTTGGGATGGTTGAGCGCCGACGCCGAGCGCGCCTCGCGCTCGAATCGCGCCACGCGTTCAGGGAGCTCGGCGAGCGCGCCCGGCAGCACCTTGATCGCCACATCCCGGCCCAGACGGCTGTCCCGCGCCCGGTACACCTCTCCCATCCCGCCTGCGCCGAGCGGGGACAGAACCTCGTAGGGGCCGAGACGGGTGCCCGACTGTAGAGGCATGAGATTGAGCTGATCCTACCGCCGCGGGAAAGGCGCCCGTCCGCTGGACTAGAACCGGCGGGCGAAGCTGGCGAGAAGGAGATAAGACGCGAAGGATGCGCCGATCGTCTCGGCCGTTGGAAACGATCGAGCGAGACTGTCCAGTTTGTTCGCGTACGCTCGGACCGGAACGCTCACGGAGGCCATGTTCGGGCCGAGGGTCCAGGTCAGGCCCGGTTCGACGTAGATCACGTAGCCCGGGCCGGCGCCAGTAGAGGTCGCCTCCGCCGATCAGGTCTTTGACGGTCACGCCGTTGATGCGGCCGCCCAGGCTGACGACGAGACCCTCGATCGAGCGTCGCACGGCGAAGGAGGTAGGCGGCTCCCAGACGCCCCGAATACGTGTCGGGGATCGCCGCGAAGCGCGATCGACGTTCAAGACATCGGTGTGCTCGCTGAGGCTCAAGCCGTAGTAGCCGGATCCGTAGGCGAACAGAGGGCCATGCGATCTGCGCTGCGCCCTGCGCGCGCAGGAGAAGCTCCCAGCCTCCGGTGCCCAGTTGAGCGGACTCATCGACTGGCCGCTTGGTCGCCATCTAGGGAAGGTCGTGCTGCACGTCGTCCGCTCCGGTCGGCGCCTTGATGCCCATGCCCACGGATCCCGTGACGCGGGAAGGGATGGCGGGATTCGAGAGCCAGTACTCGGCCTGGAGCGACACGTCGCCGAGTCCCGACGCGTCGAACTGGAAGAGCTGAGGCGATGTCGACCCCGGAGTTGTCCTGCCGCGACAACGGCCGAGCCGACCGCGAACGGCACCGTGAGATCCAGGCTCAATCGGTTGCTCAGTCCGTAGAGGACGTCGAGGTTGATGAGGTTCACGATTCGGTGGGGCGGGACGCCGAAGCGCGCCGCCGCGTCGTCGCGCTGATCTCCGACGTAGAAGTCGTTCGCGTCGCCGTATTGATACGAAAGCTGGGCCTGCCATTGGTTCGCCGGCAGGAACGGCTCGTTCTGAACGCCCAGACTGGGCGCCGTAAAGCGGATCGGCTGTCAGCCCTGGCCGGAGGCGGGCCTTGCAGCGCCAAAGTGGCCGCCAGACACAAGAGGGCGAGCCGCGAACGTGTCATTGGTGAAGAGCTGTTCAGATCATCGGTCCGGTCGACAGTGGTGTCAAGTTCCCGAACGAGGCGGGGCGTTACGGATCGATGGCCGTCTGTGTCGAGTCGGGCAGGAGAAACATCCGAAAGGTCAGCGCGACGGTTCCGACGCGGATCCGTTGCGCCGTCGTCCAGCGCCGCCTGACCCTCGATTTTCCGGTCCGCCAGGTGAGTCCCGTTCTTGCTGCCGAGATCCTCGAGCGTGGCGCCGTCCTCCGTCACGACGATCCTCGCGTGGCGCCGGGAAACGCTCGGGTCGTCGATGAAGACGCCTGCCCCCGGGTCTCTGCCGATCACGGTCTCGCCGGGATCGAGGGAGATCCGTTTGCCGGCGTGCAGGATCCAGCAGGCCCGCTTGCGGGCCAGGCCCGCCGTGACCGATTTGCGCGCTTCCTCGGCGTTTCCGCAGAACGCGTAGCCGAAGCGATGGACGGTCCGCACGTAGCGAGGCTGCTTGGCGTCGTCGCCGATCACATTGCGGACTTCGACCAGCAGGCTCGTCAGCGTGCCGTCCGAAACGAAGGTTCCCGGCCAGAGCCTCTCGTGGATCTCGAGCTTCGAGACGGCCCTTGGGCGATTTTCCAGGAGAAGCTCCAGGAACTGGAAGGCCTTGGGCTGCACGTGGACCGGCTCGCCGCGGACGAGCAACTCCCGCGTCGCGGAATCGAGCACACACTCGCCGAACTGAATTCGCATCACGCTCCCGGGATCAGGATCGCGATTATCCCGCAACCAGTCCAAAGACAGCATCTTTCAAGGGTTCTCCCAACGACTCGGCGCGCTCCGAAACCGTAGCGTCCGGTTCGGAGGTAACACCCATGACCCCGACGACTCATCGGAAGCTCCGGAACGCCCTGCTCGCGCTGACGATGGCCGCAACCGCGGCCGCCCTGCGGGCCGAAACGATCATCGTCACGACGGCCGCCGAGCTGCAGGCGGCACTCACGCCCGCCAATGCCGGAAAACGGATCCTCGTTCGCGCCGGAGAGTACGTGGTCGGCCAGGCGCTGACCGTACCGGACGACGCCGCTCTCGTCGGCGAGGGCGAAATGAACTTCGATGGTTCGGGACTCCCGACCGGATTCGAACCGGCCGGCAGAACGGTCATCCGGAGCACCGCCGCGCTCGTCGGCGATGTGCTGACACTCGGGGATGGCTCGTCGCTGCGCGGCCTCGTCATCGAAGACGTCGCGGGCCGGACCGGCGGAAACCTGGTCGCCGCATATTCGAGGGCCGCGGGCGACTTCATCTCTGCGGCGGTCACCGAATGCGAAATCATCAATCCGAATCCGCCGGGCATCGTGCCCGCAGGGCCCACCGGGGCGGGCCTGGTGGCTCTGACGCGCAACTTGAACTTCGGAGCGGATCCTCCGGCCCACGAGGGCGCCGTCGTTCGCGTGGAGATGAGGCGTTCGATCGTCCGTTGTCCTGGTGGCGGGACCGGAGTCTTCGCCATCAACTTTGCGGCGCACGGCGAGATCGGGCTCGTCCTCCAGCGCAATCTCATCGGCGGCCAGCTGATCCTGAACGGCGGAGTCAGCCGGCCGGATGCCGTCACGGGAGCCAGCATCAGCGTCGAATCCCAGCGAAATCTCTATGAGGAGCAGAGTGGTTTCCCCGACACCCTCGGCTGGAACCTGCTCGGGGGTTCAGGGTCTCCTGCCTTTCCGTCGGAGGCCTCGACTTCGAATCGGCTCGAGATGTCCTCGCACGACGACACGGTTCGAGGATTCGACGTCGGCGTCGCCGCCACCGCGGGCCAACGGTTCCTTCCGACCGCGGCGCCGAGCTCCTCGAACCGCCTCGAGCTGAATCTTCATGGCCTGCAGGTGCAGTCGGCGGTCGCGGACCTGATGCTCTTCGGAGCCCGCTCGTTCGTCGACGGCGTTTCGGCGGGTGACGACAACACGTTGCGCGTGAACCTGAAGAAGTCGGCCGGCAGCGGCCCGCGGGCCAACGTGTACGCCGACAACTCCGGGACCCCCGGTGTCGGAAACCAACTCGAGATCGTCGGCACCGAGAAGTCTTTCGTCAAGAGCAACGACGACGTTCGACCCGATCCCCCCGGCTGAGTTCTTCACCCAGCCCGAGTGAGCACTGCGATCGAGAGGAGAACGACATGAGCCGGAAAGTTTTCAGCCGATTTCTCATTCTCGCGGCGCTGCTCGCGCCCGCTGTCCGCGCCGAATCGCCGACGTGGACGGCCCGATTCGACGTGGATCTGGGCGTGATCCACGACGTCGCGGCGGGGGGAGGCGTCGCGTACGCGGCGACGTTCAACGGCGTCTTCCGATCGGAGGACGGGCGCCGCTGGGAGCGAAGCCGGATTGCAGGGACGTGGGATTGGCCGCGTGGTCGTCGCCGCCGGCGGAGAGTCCGTGTTCGCTGTCGAATTCTCCGGATCTCTCTGGGTGAGCCTCGACGGAGGAGGGCATTGGAAAGCGTCGGACCCGGGCGCGCCCGTGTCCGTCCTCGCCGTGGATCCGCGCGAACCGAACACTGTCTGGGCCGGCTCCTACGCCGATGACGCCCTCTGGACGTCGGAGGATCGAGGAGAGCACTGGACACGGATCGACATGAACATCCGCGGCTATGGATTTCAGCAATTGGTCTTCGATTCGATGGACGGAACCCTCTACGCCCAGGCCGGCGACTCGAGTTTTTATGCGAAGCCCGCCGGCGCGGACTGGCAACGGGTCACGCCTCTCGGCGCCTGGATTTACTCGATCGTCGCTGGCGTGTCGGCTCCCGGCGTTCTCCTTGCGGCAACCGACCGGGGCTTCTGCTCGAGCTCGGATCATGGCGCGACCTGGTCCTGTTCGCAGGGTCCCGGGCCAACCGGAGGTCGGCTGGCGCTGGTCCCGGCCGAAGGGTCCCTTCCACCGAGACTTCTATGGGCGGTCGACTCGAGCTTGCAGACGAGCGACGACGGCGGAACCACGTGGCAAGCAGTTTCCCCGACCGACCCGTACCCGCCGTTCGTGACGTCGCTGGCCGTCGATGAAACGAGCGGGCGGATCTTCGCGGGCAGCGTAAACCTCGCCCTGCGCAGCGACGATCGCGGCGAGTCCTGGGATCACGTCGCCGCCGGGCTTCGCGCCGCCTGGATCGAGTCTCTGGCGGCGGGATCTGGCGCTCTCTGGGCGGCAAGCGGGACCGCGTTCCAGAGTCTGATGACCAGCACGGATGAGGGCCTTTCGTGGTCGCTCGAAACGCTTCCCTCTCAGGTGGCCTTCCGCGACATCGTCGTCGACCCGAACACCTCGTCGGTGTACGCGGGCGGGGAGTATGTGCTCTTTCGGAAGGCTCCGGGCGAGGGGTGGACGCGCAGCAGCTTGCCCTCGTACCTTTTCGCCCTCGCGGCCGATCCCTCAACTCCGCAGCGGCTGTGGCTCGGAAGCTCCGACGGAGTCCGTTACTCAGATAACGGCGGCAGCACCTGGACCGGGCACGTCCCTCGCGCAAGCCGTCTATGCGCTCGTCGTGGATCCGCGGCGTCCGACTCGCATCCACGCCGGGTCCGACTACGACTATTCGTACGGGTACTGGAACTACCCGTCGGGCGGCGCCATCTTCACGAGCAACGATTCCGGCCAGACCTGGGCAAAGAGCTCGGACGTCGGGAGCGCCGTGCAGTCGTTCGCGGTCGACCCGTTCGGCAGCGAACGGATTTACGCCGGAACCCGCCTCAACGGCGTCGTGACCAGCGTCGACGGTGGGGTGACGTGGCGATCGCCATCGTCCATCCCCACGGGCGAGCTCCGGGTGCTGGCTGCCGATCCGACGCGGCCGGCGACGCTCTATGCCGGCACCGCGAGCGGCGTTCATCGGTCTCGCGATTTCGGACGGAGTTGGTTGCCGTTCGGTGAAGGCCTGGCCACGGTGGACGTTCGCTCCCTCGCGATCTCGACCGACGGCCGAATCCTCCATGCGGGAACCGCGGGCCTCGGCGTGTTCGACCTGGCGCTCGAGGATGAGCCTGTCGCGGGATTCCCTTGCGTTCCGGGCCCCTCGCGCCTGTGCCTGCTCGGCAATCGTTTCCAGGTGGAGCTGATCGCTCAGGCCAAAGGAGGCGGCGAACCGGAGAACGGCGAGGCCCATTCCCTGGGGGATCGTGCCGGGTATTTCGGCATCCCGGCGTTCACCGGAGACGGGGCGGCCCCCGAGGTCGTTGTGAAGATGCTTCCCAACGGCGCATTCGGCGTCGATGGATCTCCGATTCTCTACTCCAGCATGACGGGCGCAGCATTCGCCCTCAGGGTCACGGACACGGTCGAAGGAATCGAGACCGCATATCGCAGCGACTCCTCTCGGCCGTTCTGCGGCGGAGCCGATCTCCTCGCGATCCACGCGGCGGGAAGCGAGCGCGAGGCGGCGACGATCCCGCATGCGGTCGCTCAAGGTTTGTCTCTTCTCGGCGGGCGCTTCACGGTTTCGCTCGAGGCCCGCACACGCTCGGGCAGAGTGGCGGCCGGCGTTCCCTTCGCCTCCGGAGATCGCTACGGGTTCTTCAGCCTTCCCGGCATCACCGGGGACCCCGGTCTGCCCGAGCTGGTCGTCAAGATGCTCGACGGCCGCGGATTCAACGACGCCTTCTGGGTCTTCCGCGGCAGCCTGACGGGCCTCGATTACACGCTGACGGTCCACGACGAGCAGACCGGCAATACCCGGACCTATGAAAGCGACGTACCCTTCTGCGGGGGCGCCGACATCAATGCCTTCCCGGAGTAGCCATCCGCCGTCCCTCCGGTTTCGGGTCGCCGTCATGGTGACAGCGCTCTCGCTGTCGCTCTGTCGCGCCGTCTCGCAGGCCCAGGATTCCGGTCCCGGTTTCGTGCTCCAGGGCGAAGGGGGTCTGGTCACCGTGCTCGTGCTCGATCCGTCGTCGCCGTCCACGGTCTTCGCGTCCACGGCGCGCGGGATCTACCGGTCGGCGGACTCGGGAGCGCACTGGGAGCCGCGCAATCGGGGACTCGAGGACCACTCGGTGCTGGCGCTGGCCGTGGACCCGGCGGCGCACGGCACGCTGTACGCGACGACGGACACGGGAGGCGTGTACAAGAGCCCGGACGGGGGAAACCGCTGGACCGCGGCGAACCAGGGTCTGGCCTCGCGCTACGTCGGCGTCGTCGCCGTGCAGGGCCGCGCCGTCTACGCGGGAACCGAAGCCGGCCGGATCTTCCGCAGCGTGGATGCGGCCGAGACTTGGACGGAGCTGACGCCGCCGACCACCCGCGTCGCTGTCACGGCGATCGCGGTCGATCCCACCGACGGGGTCATCTACGCCGGCACCAACAGCGAGGGCGTCTTTCGGAGCTCGGACGCCGGGTCGACCTGGGTCCACGCGGCGGTCCCGTTGAGCCGGGGGACGGTCTGGGGCCTGGTGATCGATCCGACGAAATCATCGACGGTGTACGCGGCGACGCACGACGGGCTGTTCCGCAGCGACGATGCGGGAGCGACGTGGAAGGGGCTGCACAAGAACCTGAGAAGCGGGAACGTGCTCGCCCTCGCGATCGATCCGGAGACTCCGAGGACGCTCTACGCCGCGACGGCCATCGGCATCTCCAAGTCTCTGGACGCGGGGAGCTCGTGGGCGATGTTGAACTCCGACCTTTTCGTCACCGCTCTCTCCCTGGATCCGAGCGCTCCCGCGGTCCTGTACGCCGGCACGCACCTGGGTGTCTTGAAGAGCGTGGATGCGGGCGCGACATGGTTGCCCCTGCGCCTCGCGCCGGATTCGGGTCTGCCGCCGGGCGGGGGCGTCAAACCGCCAGAGAAGGTGCCGCATGCGCCGGTTCGCGCGGCTGCCATCACTTCCAGTCCCCGTTGAGCTGGAACGCGGCCCAGTCTCTGGGTTGCGAGAAGTCCGCGGAGCGGATCAAGTCGATCTGCGCGAGGCGCAACGCGTCGTCTTTCGCGCGTCCGGCCTTTCAGGTACCCGTAGAAACGCTTCATCAGCTCCGCCGTCGACTTGTCCTCGACCTTCCACAGGGAGGCCAGCACCGAGCGCGCGCCGGCGTACTGGAACGCGCGCGTCAGCCCGATCAACCCTTCGCCGCCCATCTCCCGGCCGAGCCCGGACTCGCAGGCCGAGAGCGTCACGAGATCCGCGTCGATGCGGACCTTCTCGAAGATCTCCCAGGCCTGGAGCAGGCCGTTGTCCTGGCCTTCCCGGGGCTTGTCCGGAATCGTGAACGCCAGAGCGGAGTCGAGCGGGAACCGCTCGTTCACGACGGCATGGCAGGCGTAGTGGATCAGGGGCACGTCCCGGCCGATCGCCTTGGCTCGCTCTTCCGTGGCTTCGAGGCCGAGGTAGGCCGCGGACTTCGGGGCGAAGAGCGCCGCGATCTCCCGGACCTCGCGGCGGGTTTCCGGCAGCGGTTCGAAGCGGAACCCTCCGCGCGCGGCCGACGGCGACGGCGCATCCTCGTCCTCCGCGAGGGCGGCGTCGTCGGCGGGCAGGTCGATTTCCGTTTCGGCGTCGCCGTCGTGTTGCTCTGCGATTTTCTTCCCGGGGAGCTTCGGATACTTCGGGTCTCCGAACGCCACGACCGTGACGGCCGTCTCCCGGAGCCCCGGCGGACGACCCTTCCTCCGCTCGGCATAGACGGTTGCCGAAATCGAGGTGTGGATGGGCTTCCATTCGACGAGGAAACCCGGCAACCCTTTTCTTGCGCCGAGGGCGAGAGCCGCCCACGGCAGCGTGTGCAGCGGACCGTCGGGAAGGATCAGCAGACGCTCGTAACCGGCGATCAAGGGCTCGGCCGGCTGCAGGAGCGTTTCGTAGAGCCCGCGAGAGCGTGTGGAGAGCTGGCGTCCGGCGTCCGTTCCCGCAGGAGCGCGGAAGTCGAGGAGATTGCGCTGCGCTGCGACGGCCTCTCGGAGAGACCGGTCGTTGCCCGAAAGAGAGTAGACCGTCAGGCCGGCCCCCTTTGCCCCCGTCGGTTCCACCGCGAAAAGAAGTGTGCGCTCCTTGCCGACCGAGAAAGCGAGAAGAAGCGTTCCCGGGTCGAGAGCGGCGCGCGCGCCATCGAGATCCAGCGGTTGCGGATAGCGGAGGGACGCCCACTGCGGCGACGCTCTCTTGATCTTCTCGAGAGTCTCCGCGCGCCGGTCGCGGAGGATCGCGCGCCGCGCCCACAGTTCCTGTCTCTTCTTCTGCTGGTTCGGTTCGAGCTCCCGGAGCTGGCGGAGCGTGTCGTCGTATTCGGCGTCCTCGCGATCCCGCTCCTCCTCGAGCGCCGGGGGCAGGCCGGAGGGCAGCGCCAGGTCGCGCTCCGCGAGCATGGTGAGGAGAAGCCGTGCATGGGAACGTTCCAGCACCGCGAAGGCCTCCGCGGCTCGCTGGCGATCGACGAGAGCCTCGATGAGATCCCGGTAGTAGTCGGCATAGACGGCCGAGAACACTTCCCGGGCCTCCATCGGTCCGCCGAGCCTTCCCTTCTGGGAGTCGAGCGCGTCGACGGCCCGGCGGAACATCTCCGCGGCCTGGTCCGCGCGGCCTTCTTTCCGATCGAGCGACCCCAGGGCGTGCAGCGCGCGCGCCTCGAGCTCGCTTCCCGGCACCGTGCGCGATGCGACGCGCAGAATCTGGTCGTAGGCCTGCCTCGCTTCGGCGTATCGGCCGCTCGCGAGAAGAATGTCGGCGAGAACCTCCCGATCCTCGGCGAGATGGAGACTGTCGGGCTCGTGGGTTTCACGGATCGCGAGGGCGCGTCGGACGAGGTCCTCCGCTTCGGCCAGATCGCCGCGGTCGCGAGCGACGGCCGCCAGACTGACCAGGGTGTTCGCGACCGCCGCGTCGCGGGCGCTGCCGGGGGGAAGCCGGTCGTACATCGCGAGTGCCCGTCGGAAGAGAGCCTCGGCGGCCGCGTAGTTGCCGAGGAGACGGGCGTCCTCCCCGAGGTTGTGGATCATCGCGTCGACGGTCTGCGGCGCGCGCTGTTCGCCGATCGCGAGCGCCTCGCGATGGAAGCGCTCGGCGGTCGCGAGGTCCTTGCGCGTGCCCGCCACGTTGCCGAGGGAGTTCAAGCTCGACTCGACGGCGGCGCTCCCGGGGGCCAGGGTCTGCCGAATCGCGAGCGCGCGGCGATGCAGGTCTTCGGCGGTGGCGAGGTCCCCGCGTCTCCACGCGACGTTTCCCAGGCGATAGAGGCTCGTCGCGAAATCGAGACCCTCGGGCTCGTTGCGCCGGCAGATCGTCAGCGCGCGTTCATGGAGGCGCTTCGCGGCCACCACATCGCCCCGTTGAAAGTAGAGCGCTCCCAGATCGTTGAGGGCGCGCGCCGCTTCCAGGCTGTCGGGCGCAAGGCTTTCCCAGAGCGACAACGACCGGATGCAGAGCTCTTCGGCCGACTCTCTTTCCGCCGCGACCCGTCCGAGAGCGTTCAGGCTCGAGGCCACGGCCACGCTGTCCGGCGCCAGCCGCTGCCGGATGACGAGGGCGCGCGCATACAGATCGCGCGCCTCGGTCAGGTTCTCGACCGACTCCTCGACCTCTCCCAGTCCGTCGAGCAGGAAGGCGAAGGCCAGGCTATCCGGCGCGGCGCGGCCGGCGGCGTCGAGAGCTTTGCGGTATTCGGACGCCGCGCGGGCGGGCTGGCCGCCGCGCAGAAGCGCGTCCGCATAGGAAGCGCGCAGGCTCACGCGCGTCCACCACTCGCCTTCGGGCGTCTTTCGGATCGCGGACTCCCAGGCTTCGCCAGCCTCTCGGAAGTTCCCGGCGCGGGCGAAGGCCTCGGCGATGCGCGATTCCAACCAGGCGCCGTCCGCGGGCCGTCCGTTCGAGAGTCGCGTCGCCTCGCTACGCCAGACCGCGATTCCTCGGGACCGACGGCCGTCGCGAATCTCCCGCTCTCCCTCGACGTAGGCCGCGAGACCGGGAGCCGGCAGGCGAGGCCGCGTCTTCAGTCCCCAGGCGCGCGGTCGAAGCTCGAAGCGAACGTCTCGACCCTCGCGGAGCGCGGAAAGACGGACCATGCCCCGAGGGCCCTGCTCGATCTCGACGCGCGAGAGGTCGAACGGAGATTCCAGCTCGCCTCGGCGGAGCCTTCGCCGGCGTCGACGGAGCCGGACGCTGCCAGGACAGCAGAACGTCGCCGCTCCGGATGCCGGCGAGCGCGGCGGCCCCGCCGGTCTCGACGCGTTCGACGACGATGCCGGCTCCGGCCGTGGACGCATCCCGCGCCGACGGCGTGGAGGGAGCAAGGGCGACGAGGGCCGCGAGGCAGCACGAAGACACGATCGTGCGGCTGCTAGTCACTGGCTTCTCGGCATCATAGACCCGCGGCGCACGGATGCCCTCCGGCACACAGTTCCCGGTCGGCGCCGTTCGTTACAGGGCCGAAAAACAAGGATTTCCTGCGATACCCGGAGGGACCCGTGGATGTAAGCTGCGTCAGGAAGGCGATGTCGTCGATGCACCGTCCGGTGGCGAAACTCGCGATCGTGATGTCGTTGCTCGGAGTGCTGTGCCTTTCCTCCGCCTCCGCCGCAGCGCAATCGCTTTCCGATCTGTTCCAGCAGATGAAATCCGAAGTGAACGCACGTTCCTGGGACGCGGCGCTGCGCACGATGGCCACGCTGCAGACAGAAGCGGCGAAACCCGACAACGAAGCGATGCGCGAGAAGCTCGAAGGGCCGATCGTGTTCTATCGCGGTGTATGCGAGGCGAACCTGGGCCAGGCGGATGAAGCGGTCGCGGATTTCACGACGTTCCTGAGGATGCAGCCGAACGCCAGCATCGATTCCGCCGTCCACTCCATAGAAGTCGTGGCCGCGTTCGATGCGGCGCGCAGAAAGCTCGCGGAACGGGGCCCGTCGCTGGCGGAAGCGTACGCGTCTTTCGCGGCGTCGGCGGACGCGACCGTGGCCGATCCGGCCGACAAGTTCTGGGCGGACGGTCCGGTGCGCTGGATCCTCACGGACCAGGAAAAGAGGGAATGGGCCGGCCTGACGGATCCCAACATGCGGGTCGCGTTCGTCGAACGCTTCTGGGCCGAGCGCGCGGCGCTGCCCGGCGCGGGAAGCCGGAGCTATCGCCAGGAATTCGAGCGTCGCGTCGCTTTCGCGGATACCTACCTCGCCCACGACGGCGCGGAACGGGGGAGTCTCACCGACCGCGGCATGGTCTTCATTCTCCTGGGTCCGCCCCGGACCGCCTCGCGCAAGGCTCTTCGGAGCGGCGACGATCCGAGCGAGCCCTCGGGAATGTCTCGCGTCGAGACCCAGGAGGCCAAGCTCGCGTTGAAGGCCGCCTCGAAGAAGGCGGACGGCGTCGGGGACGGGCGGCCGCGCTATCGCTCTGGGCTCGCTACCAGGGCCCGGAGCATCGGGCCCTCTCCACGGACGAAGAATTCCTCGAGGTGTGGCAGTACGAACTCGAGCAGCTCCCTCGGGGCATGCCCTATCCGAAGGTCGACGTGCACTACGTCACGCAGGAGGGGAGCCGGAAAGAACGTCCTGCAGCCGAGCACCGCGAGCAGCCATGCGATCACCGCGGCGAAGGCACAGGCAGCCCCTCGGGGGCGGTAGAGGGTAGAGAAGGGCTCGCGGTGGCGCCGCCCTCGAGCGGCGATGGCGGGTCTTATTGAGTGGGAAGGAGCGTCCGCTCGCTCCGCGCGACGACCTGGTGCAGCCCATCCAGCGCCTCGATCCGCGCGAGGAGCTGCACGTCCGCGGGACGCGGCGGGAGATCGTCGATCGCGACGACCATCTCGCGGCCCGGCGTTTCGGTCTCGAGCACCGGGACGCCGTCGGAACGCACGATCTCGAGGCGGTAGGTCTGCGCGTCCGGATGTGACGTCCAGACGAGCACGAGCTGGCCGCTCGATTCGTTCGTGATGGTCAGGGCGACCCGATCCGTGCTCGCGCTGCGATAGACGACGGAATCCGAAACCGTGGCCTGGCGCTCTGTGAGCTGGCGGAGGCCGAAGAAGAGCATCGCGACGGTCGCGGCCGCGGCAAGAAGGGTGGCGACCTCGCGGTACGAGGCTCGGGATACCTCGACCCGCGGCACGAGGACCGGCTTTCCGAGGGCCGCCCGGATCTCTCCGGCCTCTCGGAGCGCCGCGGCGCATGACGCACACCCCAGGTAGTGCGCCTCGAACCGTTCCGCCTCGCTCTCCGTCAGTTTGCCGGCCAGATACAGGGGGGCCAGCTCGACCCCGTCCGCTCGCGTACAGTCCTTCTCGCTCATCGTCATTAGGGTTCCCGACCGGTTCCTCGCGTTACACCAAGAAGTCCGGCCAGGCGGCCGAGCGCCCGATGCCGGCGGACCCGCACGTTGCCCTCCGAGATCCCGAGGCGCCCGGCGATGTCCGAGGCCCGGAGCGCGTCCGCATAGGTCAGGGAGAGGACCTCGCGATCCTCAGGGTCCAGTCGTTCGAGCGCCTGCCGGACCTGGTCGCGGCGCTCCTCCGAAATCAGGGAGCCCAGGGGGTCGTCCGGGGCTTCCGGGGACGTGGCGCCGAAGCGGCGGAGGGCCTTCGACTCCCGGCCCGCCGAGCGATACCGCCGCTGGCAGACGTGGACGGCGGTCTGGAAGAGAAACGACGGCAACGACTCGAGCTTCTCGATGCGCCCGGCCTGCAAGGCCTCGATCCCGCGGCGGATCGTCTCCTGAGCCACGTCTTCGGCGTCAGCGAAGTTTCGGACGCGGCGGGCGGCGAAATAGAGAAGGCGTTCCCGAAATGCCTCGACGTCCGCTGCCGTTCGGCCGGCGCCGCCCTCGGCCTGGGGGGAGGGACCTCGGCCTGCTTCGTTCCCCAATGCGGACCCATGTTATCGAAACCGGGGCTCGGACCGCTCCGGAAGAAATCCTCGTAACGGCCGCCCTCCAGCGGGAACTGAGGCGGGTGAGTTCCTCCGATTCTGAAACCGGAGGATCGGAGCCAGCGTGAACGAACAGCGAGGAGTCATCATGCGAGTCACCCTTCCTTGGCCGATGCGTCTTCGCGCCGCCGCTGCCGTTCTTCCTCTGGGCCGCCCTGGCGGCCGGGGCCTTCGCCGACGAACACGTCTGGACGTCGCGCGGGCCGACGGGCATCGCGTGGGTGACGGACGCGGCGATCGCGGACGGGACGGCCTACGCCGGGACGTTGAACGGCGTCTTCCGCTCGGTCGATGGGGCATCGACCTGGCAGTCCTCCGGCCTGAAAGGCCAATGGATCAACCAGGTCATCGGGCGTTCGGGAGCCAGCGCCGTGTACGCCCTGGCGACGCGGCGAGCTCCATGCGACTCGGGACGGCGGGGAGACGTGGACGAAGGTTCTGTCGAATGTGACCATCGCCGCCCTCGATCCGGTCGAAGCGTCGACCGTGTATGCCGGACTGTTCGACGGAGTGATCGTGAAGTCGGTCGACTCCGGATCCAGCTGGGACGTGCTCTCGAGGCAGTTTGCCGATTTCTATATCCAGGCCATCGCGTCCGACACGCGGGCCATCTACGTGGTCACGTACCAGGGACTCTTCCGCAGTCAGGACGGCGGCGTCTCCTGGGTTGTCAACCAGCAGACCCCAAGCTCAATCTCCGGGGGAACGGGCACGTTGTACGGACTCACTGGCAACCGCTTCTGCCGGACCGCGGACTCGGCGGTAACCTGGACGTGCGGCAGTGGCCACGGGGGCGTTCATGCGCGTCGTCGAGATCCCGCCCGACGTTGCCGGCGCGCCTCCGCGCCTGCTGGCGTCTTCGGAGCGCGGGCTGCTCTTGAGCGGAGACTCCGGCGTGACGTGGGCGCCGCTCGGCGGCGAACTTGGAACCACACCCTACATCCTGGGCCTCGCGGTCGACGCGGCCTCGGGCTTGATCCTGGCCGGCAACGACCGTCGGATGTTCCGCAGCCAGGATTCCGGCAGATCGTGGGCGCCCGCGAATGCCGGATTGCAGTCGACCTTGATCCGGGCCCTCGCACTGGATCCCAGCAACCCGTCGAACCTGTGGGCCGGCGCGTCAGGCAACGGCGGGGGAGGGCCCGGGTTGTTTCACTCGATCGACGCGGGCATCTCCTGGTCGCCGGCGGGAGCGGGAAGTCCGCCGGCCGTCGACGCCATCGCCATCAATCCATCAGACCCCGATACGATCCTGGCGGGGGTCGTCGGCACGGTCTTCCGGTCCGCGGACGGCGGCGCGACCTGGAGCTCGTCGAGAGTCGGCAGCCAGTACGGTATATCTGCGCTGGCGATCGATCCGGAATCGCCCGGCCGAGTCTTTGCCGCACTCGGGGATGGCCTGAAGCGCAGCGAGGACGGCGGCGTCACCTGGATCGCGGCGCCGGCCGTCGCCCAGACCGTGTACAGCATCCTCTTCGACCAGAGGCGGCCCGAGAAGGTCTATGCGGGCTCGTTCTACGACTACTCATATGGCTACTACGGCTACTACAGCTACCCGCAGGGCGGCTCGATCTTCGTCAGCGTCGATCACGGCGTGAACTTCACGAAGAGCGAGGACATCGGGGGCCCCGTGCTTTCGATCGCCCAGGACCCGTTCCGCGAGAACGTCCTGTACGCGGGGGGCGCGGGCGTTTTCACGAGCGTGGACGGCGGGACGCGCTGGCGGCCCGCGAGCGCGGGCCTGACGGTCAATTCCGTGTCGGCTCTCGCTGCCGATCCGGTGAGGCCCGGGCACATTTACGCCGCCACCGAACAGGGAGTCTTCCGCACGGTCGACGGAGCGCACCGCTGGGAGCCGTTCTCGGCTGGCCTGGCGTCGGCGATCGTCTCGACGCTCGCGATCTCGCCGGACGGAAGTCGTCTGCATGCCGGGACGGCCGGCGGCGGCGTGTACGACGTCGATCTCCGAGAGCCTCCTCCATTTCCCTGCGTTCCGAGCTCCACGCGGCTGTGCCTCGTCGGAAATCGATACGCCGTGGATCTCGTGGCCGCGCGGAAGGACGACACGCGATACGACCCGGGCGCGGCACACTCCCTGGGCGACCGGGCCGGCTATTTCGGGCTTCCGAGCATCACCGGCGACCCGGATCTGCCCGAGATCATCGTCAAGGTGCTCGGCGAGGGAGCGTTCGGGCAACCCGGAGCGGCGGTCTTCTACACCAGTCTGACGACGCTGCCTTACGGGCTGACCGTCACCGACACCATGACGGGGGAGCAGCAGGTCTACGCGAGCAACCGCGAATCCCCCATGTGCGGAGGCGCGGACCGGGCGTTCGAAGAGTTGGCGTCTCCACTCCGGAGTGAGTCGGCGGCGGCCTTTGCCAAGACCGCCTCCGCTCTCGAAATGCTCGGCGGCCGCTTCTCCGTGACGCTGGAGGCGCATCATCCGCGCACCGGTGCGGTCGTGACCGGTCAAGCCACGGCTCTGACCGACCGATCGGGCTTCTTCGGAATCGCGGGCGTCACGGGAGATCCGCAGTTTCCTGAAGTTGTCGTGAAGATGGTCGACGGCCGTGGGATCAACGGGGACTTCTGGTTCTTCCACGCCGGCCTGACCGGCCTCGACTACACGTTGACCGTGACGGACCACGTCACGGGCGCCGTGCGCGACGTACGAAAGTCCCGGAGCGTTCTGCGGGCAGCGCGGACATTACATCTCGCCGGCGCACTGAGATGAGGAATCGATCCATGCGACTGTGGTGGGGAGCCGCGGCGATCGTGTTGATCGCCGTGATTGCCGTAGCCTCGCCGCGCCTGCACGCCCAGGAGCCGGAGTCGGGCCCGGGCTTCGTGCTCCAGGGCGAGGGCGGCCTGGTCACGGCTCTCCTGCTCGATCCGGCCACGCCTTCCACCCTCTACGCGGCGACGGCGAGAGGCCTCTATCGCTCGACCGATTCGGGCGCGAGCTGGGAGGCGAGAAGCCGGGGCCTCGAAGGCCATTCCGTCCTCGCCCTGGCGGTGGATCCCGCTTCGCACATGCTTTACGCCACGACCGACACGGGGGGCGTCTACAGGAGCACCGACGGCGGCGGCGTGTGGGCGGCGGCGAATGTCGGGCTCACCTCGCGCTACGTCGGCGTTGTCTCGGTGCAGGGCGAGGCGGTCTACGCCGGCACGGAGGCGGGCCGCATTTTCCGGAGCACCGACTCGGCCGCGACGTGGTCCGAGCTCACGCCGCTGACGACGCGGGTCGCCGTGACGGCCATCGCCGTCGATCCTCAGGATCCCAAGCTCCTCCTCGCCGGCACCAACAGCGAGGGAATCTTCCGGAGCACGGACGGGGGAGTGATCTGGATCCACACCGCCGGTCAGCTGAGCAAGGGCACCATCTGGTCCCTCGCGATCGACCCGACGAAGAGTACGACCGTCTACGCGACCGCGCACGCCGGCCTCTTCCGGAGCGAAGATTCCGGCGTGACGTGGAAAGGGCTGCACAAGAGCCTGAAGAGCTGGAACGTGCTCGCCCTCGCGATCGACACCAAGGACCCGAAGACCCTCTACGCCGCGACCGCGATCGGGATCTACAAGTCGATCGACACCGGCACCCACTGGACGATGCAGAACCCGGATCTCTACGTCAGCGCGCTGTCCCTCGATCCGGTGGCGCCGTCGGTGGTCTATGCCGGGACGCACCTCGGCGTTCTGAAGAGCGTGGACGCCGGCCAGAAGTGGTCGCCGCTGCGCCTCGCTCCGGATCCGAACGCCCCGCCACCCGCCGCGGCGACGGCGTCGTCACCCCGCCGCTCGACGGCTCCCACCAAGCCCTCGATGGCCGGCGGCCGGAACGCCCCCAACGGATCACCGCCGCCGGAATCGCTCCCGCGGCCCTGAGGGCTGGACCGGGCTAGTCTCTCTCGAGCGAGAGCCCCGCTTCGGACTCGGCCTCCTCGAGGCCTCCTCGCCCACCGGCGCCGCCTTCGGTTCCTTCCTTCTCCCACTCCTCGCGCGTCAGCAGCTCGATCTTCGGCTGTCCCTTCGCCGCGAGCGCCTGGTTGATCCCGGGCAGCTCCTTGCGCGGTCCAGGCGTCGAACTCCTGGACGACGGCGGCGAGCTCGCGGCCGAGGGCGTCGGTGCGCTGGACCTGGGTCGCGGACGGACGGCCTTCGTAGGAGACGACGTTGCCATAGAGGTCCGTGAGGTGCTCGCGGAGGCGTTCCTCGCCGGTGATCATCCCGCCTTCTTTGGTGGCGACGATTTTCTGGCGAAGGACGTCGGCGTCGGCCGAGGCCTTGCGCAGGCGTGCGGCGAGGGCGTCGCCGGCGGGTAGCTTCGCGGCGCGGGCGTCGAGGTCGGCGCGCAGGGCGTTGATGCGCTCGACGGCGAAGGTCATGTCGCCGAGCATTCCGTAGAGCTTCATGGCGAGGTCGAACTGCGCCTTGCGATCCTCGGGCGTGTGCTTGGAGCGCGGATCGGCGACGATCTCGAGCTTGGTCTCGATGACCGCCTTGTCCTTCGTCATCTTGACGGTGTAGGTCCCGGGCAGCACACGCGGGCCTTGCGATGCGCCGAAGGCGATCGTGGCGGCGGGCGGCACGCGCGGGGGCTTCACACGCATGGACCAGGCGGCTCGCGAGAGTCCGCGGCGCTTGCTGGTCGGGAGCGTCGTGAGGAGCTGGCCGTCCGCGCCGAGCACCTCGAGCTTGAAGTCTCCGAAGATGTGGCGTTTCTTCTGGTAGTAGGTGATCTGAGCGGCGCCGGGCGGATTCGGGGCCTCGAACATGGCGTCGCCCCATCCCCAGCCTCCGCCGGCGAGGAGACGCTGGACGGTCGGCTGGGCCGGAACGAACGCCGCGTCGCGCGCGAGCATCTCTTCGCTCAGGGCACGCAGTGGCGTCATGTCGTCCACGATCCAGATGCCGCGGCCGTGCGTGCCGAGCACGAGGGACCCGTCGCGCGGATGAATGACGAGGTCGCGCACGGCGACGTTGGGAAGATCCCCGCCCTTGTACTGCGCCCACTGGCGTCCGCCGTCGAGCGAGATCCAGACGCCGAGCTCGGTGCCGACGTAGAGAATCCGGGCCTCGACGGGGTCCTCGCGGACGACGTGGGCATACCCCTTCATGGAGCCTTCCGTGGGAGCCAGGGCCGTCCAGGTCTTTCCGAAGTCCGCCGTCTTGTAGACGTAGGGCTTCATGTCGCCGAAGGTGTGGAGGTCGAAGGTGGCGTACGCCGTGCCGGCGTCGAAGTGGCCGGCCTCGACGAAGGAGACCCAGGCGCTCTTCGGCAGGCCCGCGATGTTGCCGACGACGTTCGTCCAGGTCTTTCCGCCGTCGCGTGTGACCTGGACGTTGCCGTCGTCGGTCCCGACCCAGATGACGTTCGGGTCTTTGGGAGATTCGGAGATCGCGTAGACGGTGCAGTGCATCTCGGCCGCGGAGTTGTCGACCGTGACGCCGCCCGACTGCTCCTGCTTCTGCTTCTGGGGATCGTTCGTGGTGAGGTCCGGCGAGATGCGATCCCAGGTCTGGCCGTTGTCACGCGTCCGGAAGAGGTACTGCGCTCCGATATAGACGACGCCCTTCTGCGTGGGGCTCATGTGGATCGGCGTGTTCCAGTTGTAGCGCAGCTTGGGATCGCCGAAGCCCGGCAGCGGCTTGATGGCTGCGGTTCTCGTGGGTCTTGCGGTTCACGCGCCCGATTTCGCCGCCCTGCGCCTCGGCGTAGAGGTACGTCTCGTCGGCCGTGTCGGCGAACATCCAGAAGCCGTCGCCGCCGTACATGTTTTCCCACTGGGCGTTCGAGATGCCGCCGGGGTACGCGGTCATGCCGACCCAGGAGCTGTTGTCCTGGAGTCCGCCGTAGACGTTGTACGGGCGGTCCATGTCGATGCTCACGTGGTAGAACTGCGAGATCGGCAGGTTGTCGGCCTTCCACCACTTGTTCCCGCCGTCGTAGGAATACCAGACGCCGCCGTCGTCGCCCGCGATGAGGCGGTCGGAGTTCGTCGGGTCGATCCAGACGTCGTGGAAGTCGCCGTGGCAGCCGCCGCCGATGTCCGTGAAGCTCTTGCCGCCGTCGGTCGAAGCGATGAGGGAGAGGTCCGGCTTGTAGACCTTGTTCTCGTTCTTGGGGTCGACGACCAGGCTGGCGAAGTAGAACGGGCGCCAGACCATCTGCTGGCTGCGGTCCATCGCCTGCCAGGTCGCGCCGGCGTCGTCCGAGCGATAGAGGCCGTTCTTGGGCACGACCGCTTCGATGAAGGCGTAGACCACGTTCGGCTTGGACGGAGCGACGGTCACCGCGACGCGGCCCCAGGGCTTGGAGGGAAGGCCCTTCGACGTCGCGCTCAGGTCGGACCAGGTGGCTCCGCCGTCCGTCGACTTGAAGAAGCCGCTGCCGCTGGGCGCCTGCGGCCCGTCGCCGCCGGAGCGGAACGTCCAGCCCTTGCGCCGGAAGTCCCACATGCCGGCATAGAGCGTCTTCGGGTTCTGGCGGTCCATGGAGATCATCGAGCAGCCGGTGGAGAGGTTGCCGCCCTTGAGGATCTTCGTCCACGTCTTGCCGCCGTCGGTCGTCTTGAAGACTCCGCGCTCGTCGGAATCCGACCAGAGCTTTCCCGGCGCGCACGCGTAGACCGTGTCGGAGGAGGTCGGGTCGACGAGGATCTTGACGATCCGCTCGGTCCCGCCCAGGCCCACGTTGGTCCAGTTCTCTCCGCCGTCGATCGACTTGTAGATGCCGTCGCCGATCGAGACGCTGTTGCGCGTCCAGCTCTCGCCCGTCCCGACCCAGACGGTCTTGGGGTTCTTGGGATCGATGGTCACGGCGCCGATCGACTGCACGGGCTGTTTGTCGAAGACGGGCTTGTAGGTGGTGCCGCCGTTGACGGACTTCCACACGCCGCCGGAGGCCGCGCCGACGAACACGGTCAGGCGATCGCCCTCCCGCACGGCGTCGAGCGCGGCCACGCGGCCGCTCATCGCGGCCGAGCCGATGTTGCGCGCGCCGAGGCCCGAGATGGTTTCGGAGTCGATCTTGACGGAAGAGGCAGACTGTCCCGAGGCGGTGAGGGCGAGCGCCGAGGAGCAGGCCGGTCGCGAGCGTCGTGCGTCTTTTCATGGCGCTCCTCACTTCGCCGGCCCGGCCGGAGCCGTCGCTGCCGGCGGGCGGAACCGACTGTCGTCGAGCGGCACGTTCGCCTCGTACTTGTCGTAGACGACCTTGGTGCGGTTCGAGCTGCCTTTCGGTCCGAACTCGAAGGAGTGGGGGAAATACACGCCGGCGACCTCCTTGTAGTCCCCGATCGACGTCTCGGATTCGCGGGGCGCCCCGCGGATCACGCGCGTCTTCTCGATCTTGATGGGCACGAAGTAGTCGGTGTCCATGTAGAAGTACTGGACGTCGCCAGCCTTCAGCGTCACCTTCAGCTTGTAGGCGTCGGTCCCTTCGACCGGCTCGGTGCCCACGAGCTCCACCGCGTTGCCTTTTTCCTTGTAGTGGATCAGCGGACCGTCGAAGTCCGCGTCCTCGATCACCTGCTTCTGCTCTTCTTCGCCGAGAGGCTCGACGTCTTTCTTGCCCTGCCAGGGCTCGATCTTCCAGCCGGTCTTTCCGTCCCAGGCGGTGATGCCGATCATGCCCTGCAGGACGAACTCCTGCCGCACCATGTCCGGCCTCTTGCTCTCCTCGACGACCTTCGCCTCGAGGCCGCCGCCGCTCGTGTAGCGGCCGCTCTTCTTGAGGGTCTTGATGGCCTCGAGCTTTTCCATGCCCCCGATGGTTTTGACGTAGGCGGCGATGATCTCGTCGGCGCTTTTTAGCGGGGGCGCCTCGGCGCTTTTTGCCTGGGGGCGCTCGCGGCGCTCTGGGCGTGTACCGCCGCCGCTCCGGACGCGACCGAAAGCGCGATTCCGCCCAGAAACAGTCCGATCTTCCGCATGGGTCCTCCTCGCACGAAAACGATAGAGAGTAGTACGTCGCCCGGCGTGAATGGTTTGAGGCCGCGGGACGGGCCTACGGCGCGATCGTCACGTGCGTCCCGCCGAAGACCTCGAGGGCGGTGCCGGTGATCGCGGCGGCGTCGTCCGAGGCGAGGAAGAGGACGGCCCGGGCGACGTCGCGGGGCCAGAGCTTCTCGGCGAGGGGCTCCTGGTGCAGCGCGTCGCCCTCGTCCTTCTTGTTCTCGACGGTGCCCGGGCTGACGGCGTTGATCGCGATGTTGTGCTGCCGGAACTCGCGGGCGAGGCTCTGGGTCAGGCCGATCAGGCCGAACTTGGCCGCCGCCTGAGCCGCGACGTTGGCGTCGCCGCGCATGCCGTGGATCGACGCGACGTTGACGATCCGGCCGCGGCGGCGCTCGACCATGCCCGGAAGCACCGCCCGGCAGAAGTCGGCCGCGCCCGTGAGATTCGTGGCGATGACGCGGTCCCAATCCTCCGGCGCCAGCTTGAGGAACGGCCGCCAGATGAAGATGCCGGCGTTGTTCACGAGGATGTCGATCGGGCCCGAGCTCGCTCTCCGTGAGCGCGACGCTTTCCTCCGCGGAGCCGCGGACCGAGACGTCGGCGGTGATGGCGAGCGCGCGGCCGCCCCCGGACGCGATCCGCAGGGCGGTGTCCTCGACCTCGGTCCGCGTCCGGGCGACCAGAGCGACGCGCGCGCCTTCCTCGGCGAAGCGCATGGCGATGGATTTTCCGATGCCCCGTCCCGCACCCGTGACGAGGACGGTCCGATTCTCGAACCTCACTCTTCTAACCTCACTCGGGCCTCACCTTTCCGAGCTCATCGAAGAGCTCGTCGGAAAAAAGACCTGCCGCTCCCGCGCCTCCGAAGGTCGGCCCGGTCAGGAGGGCGACCTCGCCCTCTTCGGCCGCCGGGTGATCGACGCGGACGTGCTCGACCTTGAGCGGGAAGAGGACTCTCGCCGGGTCGGCGCCACTCGCGCGGCCCCGGCCGGCGCGCGCCTGGACGGAAGCCGTGGTCCGCCGGTTCATGAAGAGCAGGGTCGCGGTGCCGCGCCGCACCAGGTTGAAGGCCGTGCGGCTGTCGGCCCGGACGGCGACCGCGAGCTCCGAAGCCGAATTCGCGCGCACCTCGCCCATCGTCAGGAGGGCCACGCGCGGGAAGCCCTCGGGATCGGTCGTGAGGAGGGGCAGGACCATCCGGCGGCGCTTCCGGAATCCATCCCCGGCGAGGGCCGTGTGAAGGTCCCGCGCCATCCGCTCGAGCTCCGCCACGCGCCCTAGTGTATGTGCATCGGTGTCGGGCATATCATCCCGCCATGAAAGCTCGGGCGGTCCCTGCGGCGCTGCTGGCGGCGCTCGGACTGGCGCTCGGGACGGCGCCCGCGGCGACAGGCGCGGCCGAGAGCGACGCGCGCGACGCGAAAGCCGACGCCGTCGGCAAGGAGCTGATCGCCTCGATGGGCGGAATGCCCGCGTGGGAGAAGGCGCGGCAGTTCCAGTTCGACTTCGTCGTCATCAAGGAAGGCAAGGAAGTCGCCCGGTTCGCTCACGTCTGGGATCGCTACACCGGCGACTATCGCGTGAAGGGCGTCGACAAGACCGGCGCTCCCTACCTCGTCCTCTTCAACGTGAACACGAAGCAGGGACGCGCCTGGGTCAACGGCGTGGCGGCCGAAGGCGAGCAGAAGAACAAGCAGCTCGAGGCCGCGTACGGCCGCTTCATCAACGACACGTACTGGCTGCTCGCTCCATGGAAGCTCTTCGATCCCGGAGTCCATCTGGCTTACGACGGCGAGAAGCCGTGTCCCGGCGGCGGGATGTGCGACGTCCTCAAGCTCTCGTTCGAAAACGTCGGGCTCACCCCCAAGGATCACTACTGGATCTGGATCACCCGCGACGGCCGCCGCATGCTGCAATGGCAGTACGTGCTCGGCGGCGCGTCCGATCCGCCGACGACCGCGGAGTGGAAGGACTGGCGGAAGATGGGCGGGCTGATGCTGTCGCTCGACAAGCCGATGGTCGGCCAGCCCTTCGAGATCCGGTTCGAGAACGTCGCGGTGGCGCCGGCGCGCGACGACTCTCTCTTCGCCCCGCCGGCTGCTCCCTGAGCCCGGCGGCGCGCGGCCGGCGGCATCCCGGACGGGCGTCGATCCTTTGCGCGGCAAACCTCGTCGCGCTCTTTGTCCCGGCATTGGCGCGCGCGGCGACGCCCGGCGTTCTCTGGGAGCGCGTGGAGACGTCGGCGATGCCGTCCCCGGTGCGATGCCTCGTCGTGCTGCCGCCCTCTTACGCGACTTCGCCCGAGCGGCGCTACCCGGTCCTCTACTTCCTGCACGACGGCTGGGGCAACGGCCGGACTCTCGAGCAGCGCGGCGTCGCGAAGGAGGCCCGTCAGCGCATGGCCGACGGACGGCTGCCGGAGTTCCTCATCGTCGCCCCCGACGCGCCGGGCAGCTGGTTCTCGGACTCTCACGACGGCGTCCGCCGCTTCGAGCAGTTCCTCGTCGAAGACCTGCCGAGGTGGGTCGAGTCTCATCACCGGGGGATCCCCGCGCAGTCCGCGCGCGGAATCACGGGCATCTCCATGGGGGGATACGGTTCCGTCAAGACGGCCTTGCGCCACCCCGACCTCTACGGCACGGTGTCGTCCCTCTCCGGGGCGCTCATCCCGATCGGCTGGAAGGATCTCGAGCGCTACAACTGGATCACGCGATACACCCTGAAACGGGTCTTCGGGACGGACGAGCGGAACAATTCTCTCGACGAGAACGACCCGTGGATCGTGCTCTGGAAACTCTGCTTCGAGAAGCCGCCCTTCGTCGTGCACATGCGCGGCGGCACCGAGGACTTCTACGGGCTCGAGCGGGTCGCCGTGCAGTACGGAATGCTCCTGAACGAGCGGGGGGTGCCCACCACCGTGGTGCTCGAGCCGGGAACGCATGACTGGCGGTACTGGCGAACGTCCATGATCGACATCCTGGCCTGGCACGCGGCGCGCTTTGAATATGATCCCCGGTAATGACGGACTCTCTGTTTAGCGCGGCGTCTCCCCGCCGCGACTCGACAAACGGCCACCGGCTCGTCCTCTTCGACATCGACGGCACGCTCCTGTCCGCCGGGACGGGTGGCCCGCGATTCGATCCTGACGGCCCTCGAGACGGCCTTCGGCTGGCGGGCCACCTCCGAGCACCAGAATCGCGAAAAGTACGACTTTTCGGGCAAGACCGATCCCCAGATCGTCCGGGAGCTCGTGCTCGCCGACATCGGCCGCGAGCGGTTCGACGCCGGGATCGCCTCGGCGCTGCGGCTCTACCTCGAGGAGCTCGAGCGCGAGCTGGCCCCGGGGATGGTCGTTCCGAAGCCCGGCATCTCGGCGTTGCTCGCGCGTCTCGCGGCGGAACCGACCGTGACGCTCGGGCTGCTGACCGGCAATCTCGAGCCCGGCGCGCGGCTGAAGCTCAAACCCCCCGACTTCAACCGCTACTTTCCGTTCGGAGCCTTCGGCAGCGATTCCGCCGACCGCTACGAGCTTCCGAAAGTCGCGGTGGACCGCGCCCTCGCGCACACCGGCCGCCGGTTCGAGGGCAAGTCCATCGTGATCGTCGGCGATTCGGTCCACGACGTGGCCTGCGGCCGCACGCTGGGCGTCCGCGCCGTCGCGGTCGCGACCGGGATCACGAGCCTCGAGCGGCTCGGGGCGGAGTCGCCCGACGCGATGCTCGCGGACTTCTCGGACACCGATCGGGCCCTGGGGGCGATTCTCGGATGAGGCGTCTGCTCGCCGTCGCCCCCGCGGTCGTCTTCGTCGCGGGCTGCGCGCCCCTTTCGACCGCGCCCGAGCCGCCGCCGTTTGCGCCGCGGGCGGGAAGCGCGTCGGCGGCTCCCTACGACGCTCCGCCCGTCGCGAGCGCGCGGATCGCCATCACGATCGACATGCGGGCGGCGCGCGAGATCCTGGCCCTTCTCGGGGAGGCGACGTTTTCGTCGGCGGCGGCGAAACAGCTCGAAACGCTTCCGGCCGTCGAGCTCGCGATCACGGACTCCAACCGGCCGCCCGAGACCTTCGAACGGGACCTCGCCGCCGCGTTCGACGAACAGACGCGTCCGTCCGTATACGACTTCCGACGGATCCGCGACGAGCGCGCGCGCTGGCAGGAGTTGCTCGCCCTGGTTTCTGCGCGCGAAGCGGATCTGACCCGCATGGCGTCGGATCGCGCCCGGGCGCTCATTCCGCCCGACCGCCCGATCTCGGTGACGCTGCCGATCTACCTGACGTTCGGCCTCGCGAGCCGCGCGGATCACATCGCGTTGCCGGGAGCCGGCGGCACGCAGTGGGGCATCGTGATCGATCTCTCGCGGGCGCTCGCGGACAGCGAGGCGTCGGCGCCGTCCGACCAGATCAAGAGCCTCTCGCGGCTGGTGGCCGCCGAGGCCTACCAGCGCGCGTGGGCCGAGTACCGGGCGGGCAGCCCGGCGTGGCAGAAGCCGGACCCGTCGCTCGGACAGCTCGAGCCGCTCGTGCGGGTCGTGGCCGAGGCGGGGCCGGTGGCGCTCTACAACGTGGACGAGAACTTCTTTCCGCTCTCCGTCTGGCTGAAGGGCCCGATGAAGACGTCGATCGACGAGCTCAACCGCGTCGCCGACAAGCTCGCTTCGGCGGAGGCCGAGCTCGATCAACGCATGGCGATGGCGGGCGAGATCAAGAAGCCGGAGTTCGTCTCGACCGTCGCCGGCCCCGCCGGCGCATTTCTCGCGGACGGCATCGTCCAGACCTTCGGCGTGGATGCCTTCCGCAAGGCCCTCTCGGAGGGCCCGCGGGCGTTCTTCGATGCGTACGACCGGGCGGCGGACCAGCAGGGCAAGGCGCTCATCCCGTTGAGCAAGGCGATCCAGGACCGGCTCGCCGGACCGCCAAAGCCGTAGGATCGAGCCGAGGAGCTGCCGTTGGACTCGTACCTCGCCCTCGAGAAGATGCTGCTGCTCCTCTGCGCGGACCTCGCGATCATCATCGGCGCCGCGCGGTTCTTCGGATGGCTGTTCGGCAAGATGGGCCAGCCTCCCGTCGTCGGCGAGATCCTCGCGGGCGTGATCCTCGGGCCGTCGCTGCTGGGCCGGCTCTATCCCGGAGCGATTTCCACGATGCTGACGCCGCAGACGACGGGCGTCCTCTCGGCGATGGCCCAGGTCGGCCTGATTCTCCTGATGCTCCTGATCGGACTCGAGTTTCCCTTCGACCGACTCGGCCAGGCCGCGCGTGCGTCGAGCTTCGTCGCGGTGGCCGGGATCGTGATTCCCTTCGCGTCGAGCTACGCGCTGGCGGGATGGTTGTACCGGATCGCGCCCGTCGCGGCGCCCGAGCTCGCCTTCAGGCTCTTCTTCGCGACGGCCGTTTCGATTACGGCGATCCCGATCATGGGCCGGATCCTGATGCACACGCGGCTGACGCGCACGCGCATGGGGCTGACCTCGATCACCGCGGCGGCGATCGACGACGTCCTCGGCTGGATCCTCCTCGGCGCGGTCGTGTCGATGGTCAGCCACGGCCGGGCCAATCTCGGCACGCTCGCGATCTCCTTCGCCGGGGTCACGGTCCTCGGCGTGTCGTTCTGGGCGGCCGGCCGCTGGGGCCTGTCGCGGCTGCGCGTGCCGCGAACGCCGGGCGGGGGACTGACTCCGGCGTGGCTCGCCGCCGTTCTCGTGATCGTCTTCGTTTCGGCGACGGCGACGAACGCCCTCGGTGTCTTCTCGATCTTCGGGGGCTTCCTCTGCGGGATCGCCGGCTCCTTCCACAAGGACCTGGCCGAAGGCATCCGCAACTCGATCGGGGATCTCGTCTCGGTCCTGTTCCTGCCCATCTTCTTCGTCTTCTCGGGGCTGCGCACCGACATCGGGTCGCTCGGCTCGGACGGGCGACTCTGGCTCGCGCTCGCCGCGGTGATCGTCGTCTCGTGCGTGTCGAAGTTCGGCGCCACGACGCTGGCCGCCCGGGCGGCCGGATTGCCGTGGAAGGAGTCTGCGTCGATCGGTCTCCTGATGAACACCCGGGCGCTCATGGCCCTGGTCGTGATCAACATCGGCGCCGACATGGGCGTGATCTCGCCGGCCGCGTTTTTCTGGCTGGTGACGATGGCGCTCTTCACGACGGTCATCACGACGCCGATCCTCGTCCGCGCCTATCCCTCCCCGGAGGCCGCGGAGGGCTGGAGCGAGAAAAGAGCCAGTGTCTAGTGTCTAGGGGCGGGGCGCTCGTTCTGGCGCTCAGCTTCGCCGCGGCGGCCGCCTTCGGGGAGGAGCCGCCGATCGTCCTCGTCGTGGACGCCACCGACGCGCCGCGGCGGATCTTTCACGTTCGCGAATCGATCCCGGTTTCGCCCGGACCTCTCACGCTCGCGTACCCCAAGTGGATCCCGGGCGAGCACGGCGCGGAGGGCCCGATCACGGACCTCGTCGGCGTTGAAGATCGCGGCGCTGGGGCGGCCGGTTCCGTGGAAGCGGTCGCCGACCGAAATGTGGAACTTCGAGATCGTGGTCCCGGAAGGGGCGGCGTCTCTCGATGTGACGTTCGACTATCTGGCTTCGGCGTCGGCCTACACGAGCGCCACGGCGAAGCTGGCCTGGATCAACTGGTGGTCGCTGCTTCTCTACCCGCGCGGGCCGGAAGCCAACGACCGGATGTACCGGGCCTCGCTGACGCTTCCCCAGGGCTGGAAGTTCGGTACGGCGCTGCCCGCCCTGGCCACGCAAGACCGCGGCGAGATCGCCTTCGCTCCGGCCTCACTCGTGACGCTCATCGATTCACCGGTGCTCGCGGGCGAATACTTCCGGACCATCGACCTCGCGCCCGGAGACCGCGTCGGGCACTTCCTGGACATCGCCGGCGACAGTCCCGGCTCGATCCAGATCGGCTCCGAGGACATCGCCCGCTATCGGCGCCTCGTCGCCGAGGCGCGGGCGCTCTTCGGTCCGGGGCACTACCGCAGCTACCACCTTCTCCTCTCGCTCACGGATCAGGTGCCGTCGACGGGCCTCGAGCACCACGAGTCCAGCGACAACCGGGCCGCGGAACGGGCGCTCCTCGACGAATCGGCCCGACGCGTTCTCGGGACTCTGCTGTCGCACGAGTACGTCCATTCCTGGAACGGCAAGTACCGGACTCCGGTCGGGTTGGTATCCGGGGTCTCGGACGACTACCAGGTTCCGGTCGACAGCGAGCTCCTCTGGGTCTACGAGGGCCTGACCGAGTATTACGGCGAAGTCCTCGGCGCACGCAGCGGCCTCCGCTCGCCGGAGCTCTCGCGCGAGGCGCTCGCCCTCTTCGTGTCGCGTATGGACCGGCAGGCGGGCCGGCAATGGCGGCCGCTCGTCGATACCGCCACCGCCGCGCAGCTCCTCTACTACGGCCGGCCCGAGTGGGCGTCCTGGCGCCGCGGAGTCGACTTCTACTCCGAGGGAGCGCTCGTCTGGCTCGACGCGGACGTCCTGATCCGCCAGAAGTCGGGGGGCCGCAAGTCGCTCGACGACTTCGTGCGCGCTTTTCACGGAGGCCCCGGAGGAGCTCCGGCCGTCAAGACCTACACGGCGCAGGACGTCTACGCGGGGCTGAACGCCGTCGTCCCCCACGATTGGGCGGCCTTCTTTCGCGAGCGCGTCTACGAGGTCGCTCCGCAGGCGCCTCGTTCCGGCATCGAGAACGCGGGATGGAAACTGGCCTACCGCGAGGAGAAGCCCGCGCTGGTCGCGGCGAGCGAGGAAGAGACGGAAGCGTACGACTTCTGGGACTCGCTCGGGATCGTCGTGCATGGCGACGGCACGGATGGCCCCGGCGACGATCGTGGACGTCGTCCCCGGAATGCCGGCGGCGGCCTCCGGCGTCGGGCCGGGCATGAAGCTCGTCGCGGTCGGGGGCCGCCGCTACAAGATCGAGCTTCTCCGCGATGCGCTGCGGCTCGCGCGCCAGAACGGCGAGCCCATCGAGCTTCTGGTCGAAAACGCGGAGATGTACCGGACCTGTCGGATCGACTACCGCGGCGGCGAGAGGTACCCCTGGCTGGAACGGGAGCCGTCGCAACCGGACCTCCTGTCGGCGATCGGGCGGCCGCGCGCGCCCGCGCCCGGCGCACCGTAGAACCACAGCCCCCTCTCTCCGGGGCGGGAGACTGGTCTATGATCGCCTCGCTCCTCCCAGGCACATGAGCCAGACGGCACCACCTCCTCCGCCGGAGAACGAGTCCCAACGACTCGCCGCCGAAGCCGTGCACGAGAAAGAAGAGCGTCTCCGCATTCTCGTCTCCCAGCTGCCCGCCATCCTCTGGACGACGGATCGGGAGCTGCGCTTCACGGAAGGCACGGGCGCGGGGCGAGAAGCGATGGGGGAGACCGACGACGTGCGGGGAGTCAGCCTCTTCGCGTACTTCAAGACCACCGACCCCGAGTTCCCGCCCATCGCGGCGCACCGGCGGGCGCTCGAGGGCGAGTCCGTGACCTACGAGGTGGAATGGAAGACGCGCACCTTCCAGGCCCACGTCGAGCCTCTCTGCGACGCCGACGACAGCATCCGCGGCGTCGTGGGCGTCGCCTTCGACATCACGGAGCGCAAGCGCGCGCTCGCCGAGCTCGAGCGGTCGGTCGCGCTGCTCCAGGCCACGATCGACTCGACCGCCGACGGCATCCTCGTCGTCGACGCCGCCGGGAAGATGGTCCACTTCAACCGCCGCTTCATCGACATGTGGAAGATCCCGCCGGAGATCGTCGAGAGCCGGGACGAGAACCGCGCCCTCGCCTTCGTCCTCGGCCAGCTCAAGGACCCCGCGGCGTTCGTGAAGAAGGTCATGACCGTGTACGCGCAGCCCGGAACCGCGAGCCACGACGTCGTGGAGCTCGCCGACGGGCGCCTGATCGAGCGCGACTCGCTGCCGCAGGAGGTCGACGGGAAGACCGTCGGCCGGGTGTGGAGCTTCCGCGACGTGACCGTGCGGCGCGCGGCCGAGCAGGGCACCGAGGAGACTCTCTCCCTGCTCAAGGCCACGCTCGAGGCCACGGCGGACGGCATCCTCGTCGTCGACCGCGATGGCCGGATCGTCAGCTTCAACAAGAAGTTCGTCGAGATGTGGCGGATCCCGGACGACGTCATCCTCGTCTCGCGACGACGAGAGGGCGATCGGGTTCGTGCTCGACCAGCTCCGCGACCCCGAACGATTCGTGAAGAAGGTCCGCGACCTCTACGACGAGCCCGAGGCCAAGAGCTACGACTGGCTGGAGTTCAAGGACGGCCGGATGTTCGAGCGCTACTCCTCGCCGCAGAAGATCGGCGGCGTGACCGTGGGACGTGTCTGGAGCTTCCACGACGTCACGCGCCTGCGCCTGATGGAGGACACGATTCGCCGGCACGCGCGGGCTTTCGACCACATCTCCGACGCCGTCATCACGATGGATCTCGAGGCGCGCATCGTCGACTGGAATCCGGGCGCCGAGAGGATGTTCGGCTACAGCCCGGCGGAGATGCTCGGCAAGACGCCGGACGTGCTCCGGCCGCCGGGCGCCAAGAAGACCGCGCTCGAGCTGCTGGCGGAGATGCGGCGCACGGGGCGCTGGAACGGAGAGATGCGGTTCGTCCGCAAGGACGGACCGCGGGCATCGTCGACACCGTGGTCGTGCCGCTCTACGACGACTTCGGCCGCACGCTCGCGGCGCTCGCCGTCTGCCGGGACGTCACCGACAGCAAGCGTCTGGAAGAGTACCGGCGGCGCGAAACGAATCCGTAGGAGCCGCGGACTCAGAAATTCTGCAGGGCCTCGACCGGCGCGTAGGCGTCCGTCAGCTCCGGAATCCCTTCCGGAGCTTCCGGCGAGTGCACGAGGGCGCCCAGGTAGTGGTCGGTGTTGCGGAGGTCCCACCGCTTGGCGAGCTCGGACGCGCCGTGACGCAGCGTCTCGAGGTCCAGCGCATCTCCCGAGATCGTCGCGAAGACCAGGATGTTGCCGGCGATCGGCGGCCGTCCCTCGGCGATGTAGTTGCTCGCGACCCAGACCTGCCCGAACTGGCGTCGGATCGTCTTGTACGTCGCCCAGAAGAGCCGCCCTTCGCCGCCCATGAGCTGCCCCACGAAATTGGCGGCGAAGATGCCGTTGGGAGTCAGACGACTGCGCACGATCTCGAAGAACTCTCGCGTCGTCAGGTGGAAGGGCACGCCGGTGGAGTTGAACGCATCGAGGATGATCAGATCGTAGGCCGGGACCGGGACGCCGGAGGAAGACGCGACCGTCCGCGATGATGGTCCGCAAACGGTCGGACTCCTGGTAGAGGAAGTACTTTCGCGCCACGTCCCGGACGACCGGATCGATCTCGACCGTGTCGATCTCGGCATCGGGCCGCAGGCGCGCGAACGCTCGGGGAAAGGCTCCGCCCGCCCAGACCGATCACGCAGACGCGGTGGATGCCGGGTCGAAACGCGAGCGTCGCGAGCAGGGCCTCGTCGTAGCCGGTGATCGAACGATTCGGTCGAGAGATGTCGACGCCGCTCTGCACCAGGGTGTCGAAACGCAGCCAGCGGGACGAGTCGAGCTGGGTCACGACGAGGTGGTGGTACGGCGTGTCCTTACGGAACAGGATCTTCTCGCCTCCGACGGGGGCCGGCGTAAAGCGCCCGGCGATGGCCGCCGCGACGGCGGCTGCGGAGAGCACGGCGATCACCGCGCTCGGCCGGTCTCGCGCCAGGACCACCGCGCACGCCAGGAGCGTGACGGCGAGTCCGACCAGCAGCGTCCCGACCGGAAACGCCGGAATGAGGAGAAACGTCGCGGCGAGCGTGCCGGCGATCGAGCCCGCCGTGGACAGCGCGGAGTAACCGCCCGAGACGGTCCCGGCCGCTTCCATTTTCCGGATGCCGATCCGCACGGCGAAGGGCGTCACCATTCCCATCGCCAGGGACGCCGGGAGAAAAAGAACGACCGCCGCGGCGAGCGCCGACCAGCGCACGTCCCACTCGAACGTCGCGATGCCGTCGAGGATGCGTTGCGGCCAGACGATGCACGGGAGCATCAGCGCCGCCGCCAGCGCGAGGATGAGCGAAAGCGCGGCGATCGTCGGCTTTCGGTCCGCGAACCGGCCGCCGAGGGCGTACCCGGCCGAGAGGGCCACGAGGAACGTCGAGATCAGGCTGCCCCAGACGTACACGGACGACCCGAAGTTCGGCGCGAGCACGCGGGAGCCCAGGATTTCGAGGGCCATGAGCACCGCCCCGGCCAGGAAGACGACGATCTTGAGCAGACCGATCTCGCGCGGCGCGACGGACAGGCGCGTGCATGCGTCATTCTAGTGCCGCGGCGCGGGCCGCACCGGTTCAGAAGAGAGTCGGAATCGCGGGAGAGCGCGCGCCCTCGATCTCGAGAAGCCGCAGCTTCGTCGAAACGCCGCCCGGCGCGGAGAATCCGCCGCTCCGTCCGTGCGCCGCGAGCACGCGATGGCAGGGCACGACGATCGGAAACGGATTCCGGGCGAGCGCCTGTCCCACTTCCCGCGCCCGCCGCGGATCGCCGAGCTTCGATGCGACCTCGCCGTAGGTGAGGGTCCGGCCCGGCGGGATCGTCCTCGCGACGTCGTACACGCGACGCTGGAAATCGGGGACGCCCTCGAGGTCGAGCTCGACGTCCGCGAGATCGCGATCGCTCGCCGGAGAGGAGCGCGACGATCTTCTCGATCGCGGCGCGCACGCCGGGCGGCGGAGCCGACTCGAGAGCGTCGGGCCGGCGGCGGAGCAGGCGGGCGCGTGTCCGAGTCGGGGGGCGCACGGCGCCCCCCGCGTCCCCCCGGCGCTCGTCGGTCTCGGGAAGCCAGAGGCCGACGATCCCGCGCTCGCCCCAGGCGATGCCGCAGTGGCCGATGGCGGTCGGGAAGAGGGTGAAGGACGTATTCATGACGTTCTCTCGAACACGCTTTCCGGGGAAAAGGATGCGTCAGTGGCCGGCCGCGTACGCCTCCACGCCGGCGAGGATCCGGTCGAGGTCGGCACGCGAGAGGAGTCGGCCGTTCGCGACCACGGCGGCGATGCGGCGAGTGTTGCGGATGTCGGCGGTCGGGTCCGCGTCGAGCAGCACGAGATCGGCGACGCGGCCGGTCTCGACCGTTCCGAAGTCCTTTGTCCGGTCGAGGAAGATCGCCGGGTTCAGGGTCGCCGTCTGCAGCGCCTCCATCGGCGTGAAGCCCGCGTCCACGAATCGCTCGAGCTCCTGATGGAGGCTGAAGCCGGGCAGGACGCCGACGCCGGCCGGCGTGTCCGTGCCCGCGAGAAACGGGATCTTTTCGCGGCGCATGCGGCCGACGATCTCGAGCTCGTGACGGACGAATCGTTCCCGCACCGGAAGAGGATCCGTGGCGAGGTCCTTGAGGATGCCCTTCGCGAATTCGGGCCAGGATTTCTCGCGCCAGGACACCGGGGCGTACCGCCGGTGGGGGTCCTTCGACACGTCGACGACGTCGACCAGCCACTGGCCGCGCTCCCAGTAGAGCGTGGGGCACTGCCAGGTCGGCTTCTCCGCGAGACGGCGGAGCAGCGCGCTCTCCTTCTTCGGGTCGAAGGTGTCGAGGAACCGCGCCGGGCTCTTTTTCTCCGAGAGGAATTGCGACTCCGCCGTCGAGCTTCCCTCGAAAACGCCGATCAGGTGCTCCCAGCTCTTCTGGCCCGAGTCGCACGCCTCCGCCGCCCTCACCTTGTCGGGAACGTGCCCCGCGAAAACGATCTTCCGCTTCCGGCACTCCTCGGCGACGGCCAGGTAGGCGTCGTGCGGGACGTAGGACTGGATCTTGATGAAGTCGACGCCGCGTCCGGCGAGCATCGCGACCGCTCGACGGCCGTCGTCCGCGGTGGCGAGCGAGATCGACGAGGGAAACTGGCTTTTGGGCCCGTCGAGCATCGGTCCCGAGACGATCATCCTCGGGCCGAGGAGCTTTCCCGATTCGACGTCGCGCCGCGCCTCCAGGATCGGGTCGAGGTCGCTGCCCATGTCGCGGACGCCCGTGACGCCGTTCGCAATGAAGAGCGGCAGGGTGACTTCGCGGCCCCCGGGAACCCATTCTCCGAAGAACGTGTGGATGTGCATGTCCCACAGGCCGGGGATGAGGTACTTGCCCGTGCCGTCGACCGTGCGCGCGCCGTCCGGCGGAGAGAGCCGCGCCGTTTCGCCGACCGATCGGATGCGATCGCCCTCGACGACGACCGTCATCGCCGGCCGGAGGCGCCCGGCGGCCGTGTCGACCACCGTCACGTTGGTGATTGCGAGCGGGGGAGAGGGCGATACCGCGAGCAGGATCGCCAGAATCGCGGACGACATGCTCGAAGAATGCCTCGCGGCCGACGGGGACGCAAGAATTCGCGAGTCTGCGCCTGTCTCCTGGAGGTGTCACCCGGTGACACGAGGTCCCGAACGCGTTAGAGTGCTTCGAGTTTCTCGGGCGTACATCCCGGGTGGGATTCTGATTCGCGTGCGGACTGCGATCGGATTCGGGGCCGGAGAGTTCTCGACGTCGGTGTCGACAGGGAGAAACTCATGGACGAGCCTTCGGACGACGTCAGGGTCGAGGGTGAGGCGCGCGCTTCCGTGAAGGGAAACGGTGCAGGCGCACCGGGCGCGGTCAACCGGAGAGACCTCTTGCGGTTGACCCTCTGCGGCACCGCGGCACTGGCTCTCGATGGCCTGATCGACGTTCCCGCGATGCGGGCCGCCACGCAGAATCTGAAACTCTCGAACATCAACGAGTTCACCACCTCCTGCAACTTCTGCTCGTGCGGGTGCGGAATGATCGCCGCCGTCCGGGAGGGCAAGCTGATCTCGATGGAGGGGGACTACGACCACATCGTGAACCGCGGATCGCTGTGCGTCAAAGGCATCTCCATGTTCGCGACCCACGCCTCGCCAAAGCGGCTCCAAACCCCCAAGTACCGGGCGCCGGGCAGCGACCACTGGGAGGACATCTCCTGGGACGATGCGATCAAACGCGTCGCGCAGAAGATCCGCAAGACACGCGACGAGACGTGGATCGCCACCGAGAAGGTGGATGCGCCTGACCTCGTCGTGGATCGCGCCGCGGGTGATCGGCTCCAGAGCGCCCCACGGCTCGTCCCTCATGTGGGCCCCCTCGCGGAGGTGCCGGTCAATCGCACCGACGCGATCGGCTTCATGGGCGGCGCGCAGAACACGAACGAGGAGTGCTACCTCTTCCAGAAGGCGGCCCGGTTGCTCGGCCTGGCGTACGTCGAGCACCAGGCCCGACTTTGACACAGCCCCACGGTCCCCGGTCTGGGGGCCACGTTCGGGCGGGGGGCGATGACCAACCACTGGATCGATCTCAAGAACTGCAAGACGATCCTGGTGGAAGGCAGCAACGTCGCGGAAAACCACCCCATGGCGTACAAGTGGATCCGGGTGGCCCAGGAAAACGGGGCGAAGCTCATTCACGTCGACCCGCGATTCACCCGGACCTCCGCGGGCGCCGACATCTACGCGCGCATCCGGCCCGGCACCGACGCGGCGCTCCAGAACACGATGATCAACCACATCCTCGTCAACAAGCTGTACGACGAGGACTACGTCGTGACCCATACCAACGCCCTCTACCTGGGCGACGAAGCCTTCGACTTCAAGGACGGGGTTTTCAGCGGGTACGACGAAGAGCACCACAAGTACGACACCAAGACCTGGGGATACCAGCTCGATGGGAAGGGCAAGGCGCGCGTCGCCAAGAGTCTGGATGACCCGCACTGCGTCTTCACGCGCCTGAAGACTTTCGTCTCGCGCTACACGCTCGAGACGGGCGAGCAGATCACCGGCATCCCGGCGGCGCAGATCCAGGAAATTGCGGAGACGATGGCCAGGAACCGGCCCGGCGCCATCCTCTACGCGCTCGGGATGACGCAGCACACGACCGGCGTGCAGGGAATCCGGTCGTTCACCATCCTGCAGCTTCTGCTCGGCAATATCGGAAAGCCCGGCGGCGGGGTCAACGCTCTGCGCGGCGAGCCGAACGTGCAGGGCGCGTGCGACATGGCGGTGCTCTACAACTACTACCCGGGCTACCTCAACTCGCCGACGAATGCCGAGCCGACGATCTACCACTATGTCAGCAAGAACGGCATCGCCGACAGCCGCTACCTCGTCAACACGCTCAAGGCATTCTACGGAGACGCGGCGACCAAAGAGAACGATTACGCCTATGCATGGCTGCCAAAGCGCAACGCCGTCAAGGACTACGGCACCATGCCGATGTTCGAGGATGCCCTCGCCGGCAAGCTGAAGATGCTCTGGATCGTCGGCCAGAATCCCGCGGTCACGCTGCCCAACCTCAACCTGACGTTTGCCGCGATGGCGAATCTCGAGACGCTCGTGCTCCAGGAGATCTGGGAGACCGAGACGGCGATGTTCTGGAAGCGGCCGGGCGTCGACCCGAAGTCCATCAACACCGAGGTCATCCTGTTGCCGGCGGCGTTCTTCATGGAGAAGAACGGAACCATCTCGAACTCCGGCGGCATGGTGCAATGGCGGCACGCCGCCGTGAAGCCCCCCGGGCAGGCCAAGCCGGATGGCCTGATCGTGGATCTCGTCTTCCGCGCGGTGCGCGATCTGGTCCACGACTCGAAGGAGCCGAGGGACGAGATCATCAACAAGGCCTTCTGGACCTACACCACCGCCGAGGACGTCCTGCGTGAGATCAACGGCTACGCCTTGCGCGACAACCCGGAAACGGGCCTCAAGAAGGGCGACCTCGTGCGCAAGATCGGCGATCTCCGAGCCGACGGCTCGACGTCGTCCGGCTGTTGGATCTACGCGGGCGTCTTCGCCAACGGCGAAAACCTCTCGAAGCGCCGCGACTCGACGACCGATCCCGGCGGGCTGGGGCTCTACCCGGGCTTCGGCTGGACCTGGCCCAACAACATGCGCATCCTCTACAACCGCGCCTCGTGCGACCGGAACGGCAAGCCCTACCCGGGCTCCAAGCCCATCGTCTGGTGGGATGCGGAAGCGAAGCGCTGGGCGGGATACGACGTGCCGGACGTCCCCGTTCTGACGGATGGCCCCGACACGCCGAACGGCCAGCGGGCCTTTCACCTGGGCGCGGAAGGCGTCGGGCGCCTCTTCGCGGCCGTCTACTCGGATCCCGACGCGAGGTTCACCCAGTATTGGCGCGACGTGGCCTACGTGCCGAAGGACGGCCCGCTGCCGGAGATGTACGAGCCCGTCGAGAGCCCGGTGGAAAACATTCTGCACCCGCGGTCAAGAGCAACCCGATGCTCAAGTATCCGCGAGTCGCGTCGCATCAGCCCATCGGCACGGCCGACAAATTCCCCTACGTCCTGATGACCTCGACCGTCGCCGAGCACTGGTGCGCCGGCTCGACCACGCGCAACATCCCGTGGCTCAACGAGCTCGTTCCGGAGCCGGTCCTCGAGATGCCCATCGCGCTCGCTCGGAAGCTCGGGGTCAAATCGGGGGACTGGGTCGACGTCTCTTCGGCCCGCGGTGAGCTCACGGTCAAGGCGCTCGTCACGCCCCGCATGAAAGAACTGAAGATCGGCGATCAGGAAGTGACGATCGTCTGGATGCCCTACAACTGGGGCTACAGGGTCTCTCGACGGGCGCCGAGCGTCAACCACCTCACGATCGATGCCTCGGATCCCGGTGCGGGAACGCAGGAAACGAAGGCCTGCCTGGTCAACGTGGTCAAGGCCAAAGCGAGCGCGCCGGCCGCAAAGAAAGAGAGGCGGTCATGACGACGCCGACCGCCTCGGCTCCCGTCCCGATCCGGACGACGCTCATCGACATCGCCAACTGCATCGGCTGCCGGGCCTGCCAGGTGGCCTGCAAGCAGTGGAACGACCGCGAGGGCGAGGACACCGAGCTGCAGGCGCACATGGGGTTCACGAACCCCGCGACCCTGTCCTCCAAGACCTACACGCTGATCTCGTTCCACGAGATGGAGAATCCCGAAAAGCCGGGAGGCCTGGATGCCGCCTACGTGATGCGGCGGTGCTTTCATTGCCTGGAGCCCGGCTGCGTCTCGGCGTGTCCGACGACCGCGCTGTACCGCCAGCCCGATGGGCCGGTGTCCTACGACGCCTCCAAGTGCATCGGCTGCCGGTACTGCATGCTCGCGTGTCCGTGGGACGTGCCGACCGCGGAATGGGACCAGCTCGCCCCGAAGATCGAAAAGTGCACGCACTGCGCCGATCGGACCAGCCAGCCCGCGCCCATCGCGTTCAACGGGCAGCCGGCGCCTCCCGACGAGACCAAACGGTTCCTCGAGACGATCGCGACCCCGGCCTGCGTCAAGGCGTGCCCCGCGGACGCCCTGCGCTACGGAACCCGTGACGAAATGCTCGCGCTCGCCCACAAGCGCATCGAGGACCGCCCGGACAAGTACGTCGACCACATCTACGGCGAGAAGGAAGTGGGCGGCACGACGGTGCTGTACCTCTCGGCGGTGCCTTTCGAGAAACTCGGGTTCCCGACCTACGGAGAGAAGCCGTTTCCGAAGTTCACCGCGGCGGCCCTCGGGGCCGTGCCTCCCGCCGTCATGGCGATCGGCGCGGCGCTCGGCGCCGTCTACGCCTTCTTCAAGAAGCGCGCGCACGCGGTCGCGGGCGCCGACGGACACGGCCACCACATCGAGTTCGAGCCCCTCCGCCAGAAGCTCTTGACCCCGTTCAACTGGCTCCTCCTGGCGCTCATGGCCTTCTGCGGCGTGTCGATGGTGGCGCGGTTCGCCCTCGGTCTCGGCGGCAGCACGAACCTCTCCGACACCTATCCCTGGGGGCTGTGGATCGCCTTCGACCTCGTCTGGATCGCCGTGGCGGCGGGCGCCTTCGCGATGGCGGGAGCCATCTACATCTTTCAGCGAAAAGACCTCTACGGCCTCGGCCGAACAGCCGTGCTGATGGGCCTCTTGAGCTACTCGTTCGTCACGGTCACCCTGGTGGCCGATCTCGGGTCTGCCCTGGCACTTCTATCAGCTCGCCCTCAACGCGCCGCACCACTCGGCCATGTTCGAGGTCTCGTGGTGCGTCGGCCTCTACGTCACGATCCTCGCGTCTGGAGTTCCTCCCGGTCGTCCTGGAGCGATTCGGCCTCCACCGACTGCTGGCGCTCTGGCAGCGGTGGTCCGGCGCCTACGTGGCGTTCGCCGTGACGCTGTTCGTCTATCTGATGTCGCGCAACCTGGTCTACGTGGCCGTGTCGGCCGTGATCTTCGGGACCCTGGCCTGGCTGTTCCGCGATCGGGAGAAGACGTTCGAGCCGATCATGCTCGCCATCGCGGCGGTCACCCTGTCCACGATGCACCAGAGCTCCCTCGGATCGCTGTACCTGCTGATGCCGAACATGCTCGCCTGGCAGTGGTGGTCGCTCGTGATGCCCATCTCGTTCTTCCTGTCCTCGATCGTGGCCGGAAGCGCCCTCATCATCCTGATCGACATGTGGATCGCGAAGGCGTGGCACCGCAAGCTCCAGATGACGCCCCTCGCCTCGGTGGGACAGATCACGTTCTGGGCGCTCGTCGTCTATCTCGGGTTCCGGCTGGGGGACCTGGCGCTTCGCCACCAGATCCTGGGAGCGATTACGGGAAGGCTCGGCGCGGCCTTCACCGCCGAGATCCTGCTCGGAGGCGTCCTTCCGCTCATCCTGCTGGCCCGCAAGGCATCTCGAAACCGGCGTGAGCTTCTCTTCGCGGGTGCCCTGCTCGCCGTTCTCGGCGTCGTTTACAACCGCGTCAACGTGGTCCTGTTCGCGATGACGTTCCAGGGGCGCATGCCCTGGGGCTCACCCGAGACCTATGCGCCGTCGATCTTCGAGTGGGGCGTCTCGATCGGCCTGATCGCCGCGACGATCTTCCTGTTCGGCCTCGGGGCGCGGCTTCTCCCGGTCCTGGCCAAGGCGGAGCCGAGCGAGGGCCATTGAGCCTGTTGACCCGAGACCGCTGGCTGGAGGCCCATTCCTACCTGCAGGGGGTGGCGTCCTTCTGCGACCAGGTCGAGGGCGCCGCGGCGGGGCTGGGATCCCCGAGCCCGGCCATTCCCGCCTGGGACGATTACAGCGCCGATTTTCGCGAGGGCGTGCCGCTGCTGCGGAGCGCCAACGCCGCGCCGGAGCTCGAGCCCGCGGGAGGGATGGTCGCGTCGCTCGTCGCGACACTGGCCTCGCGGCACCTGGAGGGTCCCCTGGAGGTGGACGCCGCGGCTCTGGACGCGGACCTGCGCCGCGAAGGCCATGCCGGGCGCCGGATCGTCGACTGGCTCCTCGGTGACGACTCCTTCACACCCTCTTCGCCGGGACTGCTGCGATATCTCGGGTGGACCGTGATGAAGCGGTACCTGTCGCCCGTCGTGGAAGCCTTCGACCGATGGCGTGACGACGAACGCTGGCTGCGCCGCTACTGCCCGATGTGCGGGTCCCTGCCCGCCATGGCCCAGCTCGTCGGAGCAGACCCCGGGCGGCGGCGGCTCCTCTCCTGCGGGTGCTGCGGCACGCGCTGGCAATACAAGCGCACGGGATGTCCGTTCTGCGAAGAGGACTCTCAGAAGCTGGCCGCCGTGACCGTCGAAGGGGAAGGTGGCCTGCGGATCGATCATTGCGAATCCTGCGGCGGCTACCTCAAGACCTACGACGGGCAGGGCAACGAGACTCTTCTGCTCTCGGACTGGACGTCCCTGCATCTCGACCTCATCGCCCGGGACCGCGGACTGAAGAGGGTGGCCGCGTCGCTCTACGAGTTCGAGCCGGCGCCCGTTCCGCCGACGTAGGCGAGGCCCCGCGGGTCGAACCCGGCGTCGTTCCGGCATCCCTGCCGGCCCGACGCTTTGCTACAGTTCTGTGACCACTCATGGAACTCGTTTCCGTTCACGTCACGGAATCTCCGTCCGGGCGGGGACGCGTGCGTCTGGTGGGGGACGTCCGGTATGAGGACCGTCCGGGGGAAACCGAGCCCTACTGGTTCGAGTTCCCGGAACGGTACGCCGGCGCGCTGAGCGTCTCCGGCAATCCCTGGCTCGCCTGCCTGCTCCCGCTCGCCGTGACGCGCGGAGAGACTCTGCGCCTCAGCCTTCCGGTCGACCCGCTTCTCCTGTCGAACGCGTCTCGCCTCATGACGATCTGGTCGCAGTGGTATCCGGAGCTCCGGCCGGTGTCTCTGGAGGCGCGACGACTCCGGCTCCCGGGCGTCATCCGGCAGATCGAGACCGAGAGAAGACCCGGCGGGAGCGTAGCCCTTCGTCACGCTGTTCCAGACCGGAAGAGGCGTGAGCTTGTCGACGCGCCAGCCCTTGCCGCAAGCGGGGCAGGGCGCGGTCGGCGACGCGGACCGGGAAGCGGGCGTGCCGGTCGTGACGAAAGCCTCGAAGTGCGACGCGTCGACGAACGTGTGCTGAAAAAAACAGCTCCCGAGAAAATAGCCCTGAGGCGTGCTGGCGTTGCGGGCCAGCTTGGCGGTCGCCTGGATCTGCCCGAGGACCACCTCGGCCTGCTGGCCTGGTCGAACCCGGCGTCCTTCTGGGAATAGCCCATCTCGCGCGAAGAAGAGCGGCGGCAGGCTGTTGAACGCCGTCGTCCCGGGCCACGCCGACTGAAATTGAGCCGGATTGGTGAGGTAGTCGGCGAGCGCCGAACCGACCCGGAAGGGATTCGAAGATGCGATCCAGCGCGTCGTCCAGAAGTCCGCCGGGACGACCGAGACCGACACCGGTCCGACGTCGAACCCGTTCTTGTAGCTCGATACCGTCTGAGCGTCGGAAAGCGCGTTCGAAACGGCGATCATCGCCAGGACCGCACCGGGCAGGTCCGGCGGATCTGCCGTGTTGACGTTCTTTCCGGGATTGGTGACGAGCCACTGCGCCGCGGCGCGCTCGAGCGCCGCGTTCAGCTCCTTGTGCTCCTGCGGCAGCTTGGCGTCGAACCGCGCCTGTCTGTTCCACGTGGCGTCGGAGACAGGGGTCGTGATCGGCAGGCGATTGGCGTCCGGAATGCCGGCCTGCTTTTCGAGAGTCAGGATGGCCTGGGCGATGAAGGCGACGTCCTTCGGGTCGTAGCCGTTGAGGTCGTATTCGTTGTAGATCGACCACATCGCCGCGGCGGGGTGCGGAGTCGTGCTGCCGTTGACGTACACCTGATTGAAGATCCCCCTGACCAGCTCGAAGGCGGCCTTGTAGCCCTTCGCGCACGTCGGGCAGGTCGTCGTGCCCGTGATGGTCTGGGCCGTGAAGTTGGAGATCGGAATCATCACCTTGATGCCGAGTTGCTGCGCGGCGTCGAGAAAAGCGGCGTGAGTCGTCCGCTGCGCGTTCCAGTTGTAGAGGTGCAGCAGGTTCAACCGGGCGCCGGCGAACGTCGCCAGGTCCTTGCGGGCGCCGGCCTGGCCGTCGTCGCCCCAGATCCCTTTGAAGTCGGCGTTGAAGAAATCGGAGTCGAAGTAGGCGTCCTGGTAGAAGTCCGAGGGCTTCGGATCGTACGCAATGCACTGGATCGGGCGCAGCTGCGTCAGGTTGGGCGGGATCGGCGACTGCGCGAGCGCGGACGAGCGGCGAGCACGGCGGCCATGGCCAGCGAAACGGCCCTGCCGGTGTCGAGAGTCCTCATGTCCTTTTCTCCTTAGTTTTCGGGATCGCGGCGGTGGCTCGCCAGTGTAGCCGAGAGACGGCGTCCGACCCTGTGAATTCGGACGTCCCGGGCCGCGGCCGTCAGGGGCGGCGGCTCATGTAGTACCCGGGCGCCTCGTAGCGTGTGACCTTGCCGGAGGCGTCGGTGATGAAGGTGACGGTCTCCCCGGTGGCGTCGCCGCCGACCTGTCGAAAGGTGTTTCCGGAGACGGGCTCGAGGGTCACACGCGTTTCCCAGGGGTTGTCTTCGGCGGGATCGAACATGCTGAGCTTCCCGTCGAGCACCGCGACGTGGATCTCCTCGTCCTCCCAGACGTAGACACCTTCGAACTTGCTCCACGCGGGGTCCGCCGCCGGAACCTTGGTCGCTGCCGCCACGGCCTTCGCGATGGCGGGCGCGACGATCGCATACGCCTGGTTGACGTAGAGCGAAGGCCGGCCGTCTTCGGAGTTCGTCAGCGCGATGACCGCGAACTTGTCCTTCGGCGCGAACGAGATCTGAGTGCGGTGGCCCGGGACGGAGCCGCCGTGGCCGATGCGCGTCGTGTCTTCGCGCCGGGCGATCCCCCAGCCGAGGCCCCAGCCGCTCTTCCAGTCGGGCTGAAGCCACTGCACGCGCTGCATCTCCGCGAGCGTCGTGCCCTTGAGGATCTGTGCGCCTCCCGCCGGACCCCGGCGGAACTGAAGCGAGGTGTACTTCGCGAGATCCTCGACCGTGGAAGCCAGGTTCGACGCGGCGAGCATGTAGTTCCCGCTGAAGAAGGGCTCGAGGCGGCGCGGTTTTCCGGCCATGCGCCGTCCGTAGCCCACGGCGAGCGTCGGCATGTCGCGGGGAGGGATCACGCGGGTGCCGTTCATCCCGAGCGGCTCGAGGATGTGGCGGGCGACGTATTCCGGGTAGGGCTCGCCGGAGGCGGCTTCCACGATGTATCCGGCGAGGCCGAGGGCGACGTTCGAGTACTTCCACTCGGTCTCGGGAGGGAGCGCCACGCCCATGCGATTCAACACGGGCAACATCGCCTCGCGCGTCGGAAAGTTCATGTCGTTCCAGTAGGTCCCGTCGACCTCGCGCGGGATGCCGCCGGTGTGGGAGAGGAGCTGCCGGATCGTGATGACCGGGCTCTGGGGATCGATCTTCGCGAGCTTCAGCTCCGGGATCCACTTCGTGATCGGATCGTCGAGCTGGAGCTTGCCGGCGTCGCGCAGCTGGAGGATGGCGTGCGCCGTGAACGTCTTGGAGATCGAGGCGATGCGGTACGCGGTCGCCGGCGTGGCCGGGACCTTTTTGGCGACGTCCGCGAAGCCGTAGCCCTTGGCGAAGACGAGCTCCTGGTCGTAAACGATCCCGATCGAGGCTGCGGGCTGCTCGCGGTTGCGGACCGTCCAGTCGACCCAGGTGTCGAAGACCTCGAGAGCGGCCGCGACTTCGGGGCGCTGCGCGAGCGGGGAGCTCGCGTCGGCCGCGAAAAGCGGCGGGGCTGTGGTGAGTACGGCGAGCACGGCGAGGACGAGCGGGGCGATCCCGAAGCGGAGTGGACGGCGCATTGCGATCGACCTCCTTCGAGCGTTCAGCGGTTCCGTGCGGACCCCGCCTCTCGGCGGGCGCGGGATTCCTGCAGTTTCCGGGCAACGGCGGTCACGAGGCGGCGCGGCGTGAAGCGCTGGGCCTGAACGAGCGTCCGATTCGCCAGGCCGGGGATGACGACGCGTTTGCCCCGCATCATTCCGGACCAGCCCGCGCGCGCCACGTCGCCGGCGCTCCACACGAAGGGCCCGGGAAGCAACGGAGAAGTCCCGAATCCCGCGCGCTCGGCGAAGCCCGTCGGCGTCGGACCCGGGCACAACGTCGTCACCGTCACCCCGGTGCCGGCCGTCTCGTTCGCGAGCGCCTCCGAGAACGACAGCACGTACGCCTTCGTCGCGTAGTAGACGGCCATGAGCGGCCCGGGCTGGAATGCGGCCGTGGATGCGACGTTGAGGATTCGTCCGAGGCGTCGCGCGAGCATGCCGGTGAGGATGAGCTTGGTCAGGTGCGTCAGCGCCGCGACGTTCACCTGGATCATCTCGAGCTCCCGGTCGATCGAGGTCTCCGCGAAGAGACCGAAGACGCCGAACCCGGCGTTGTTCACGAGGACGTCCACCGCGATCTCCCGGGCCGCGAGGTCGCGCCCGATCTCGGCCGGCGCCGACGGGTCGCTCAGGTCTTTCGGCAGGACCGAGACGCGCACGCCGTATTCTTCGGCGAGGCCGCGTCCGATAGATTCGAGGCGCTCGCGCTGGCGCGCGACGAGGACGAGATCGTGCCGGTCCTGAGCGGCGAGAGAAGCGAGCTCGAGACCGATTCCGCTCGTGGCGCCCGTGATGAGGGCCGTCGGCATGCGCGGACGATATACCGGCCCCTGCGGCCGGCGCCGTCTTCCCTCTAGCGGGCCGAGGTCGCGCTCTGCGGCGCCGACGCGGGAGCCGCGGGCTCGGGCTTCGCGATGGGCCGCGGCTTCACGACGTACGTCCAGGCGTTCGCGAGCTCGGCCTTGGCCCAGCGGACGAGGCCGTGGAACAGCATGACCCACATCGCGCCGCGCACCGAGAAGCCGACGAATTTCGGGCGGCGGCCGGCGTTGTGGTTGCCGTAGATGCCGAGCGCCTTCTTGCGCTGCGCGATCTTGACCAGCCGGCGGTTGTAGAAGCGGATCGGGTAGTAGCCGATCTCCGCGCCGTCCTCGAAGAACGGCGGAACGCCGAGGCGTTCGTGCGACCAGCGGTAGATCGGCATCACGGCGGCGAAATAGTAGAGAGCGGTGTCGAGCAGGAACGCGATCGTCATGGTGTCGTAGTCGCCCATGACGTAGTACTTGTCGCGGTAGATCGACTCGTAGAAGTACTTGAAATAGCGGTCGTAGCAGCGGTTGTGCTCCGCGTACGCCTTCGTCATTTCGTCGGCCGGGGCGCCTCCGAGCTCCTTGAGCATGAGCCGCGTGCGCGTCCAGACCGAAAAAGACATCTGATCGAGCCCCGGCGAGTAGAACGGGTCGAGAAATCCTCCGGCGTCGCCGACCTGCGCCCAGCCCGGACCGACGAACTTGTCGACGAAATAGGGCAGGTGCGCGAAGTAGCGGCAGTCGCCCTCGATCGGCGTCGCTCCCTGAATGAGCTGGCGCGAGAGCGGGTTCGTCTCGAGGAATCGCGTGAGCTTCTCCAGAGGCGTGCGGCCCTCGGGGTTCAAGAGCCGCTTGTCCCAGACGAGGCCGACGCTCGTCTCCCCGTCTTTGAGGGGGATGAACCAGATCCAGTAGCCCCAGCCTGTGAAGTGATTCGTCGCGAGCCGGCGCGCCGTCAGGACCGCGCGCGCCCAGGGATTCCCCGGATCCGTCCCCGCGATCGCGACACCGTCCATGTCGGGAACGTCGCGATATCGGACCCAGATCGCCGCCGTCGGGTGCGTGTCGATCGGCGTGACGCCGCCGCGCTTCCGTGCGAGCATCGCCTGGCGCCCCGTCGCGTCGACGAGCCACCGGCACGAGACCGTCGCGACCGTTCCGTCGCTCTTCTCGATCGTCAGCGTGTTCGGCCCCGCGCCTTCGCCGAGGGTGTAGCCCGTGACTTTCGCGGGGCGCCAGACCTCGCTGCCTTCCTCGCCGGCGACCTTCAGGAGGTGCTCGTCGAGCTTGGAGCGGTCGAGCTGGAAGGACGGCGTCCGCGCGAGCTGTGTCGGGCCGGTCTCCGAGGCCTCCTGCAGGCACGTCACGTCATCGTTGTGGAACCAGAAACGGAAGGCCTGCTTGGGAAGCTGGTCCTGGGAGAGGTGGCGATACTGCTTGAGAACGCGGGTCAGAAAGTAGGCCGAGACTTCGACCGTGGATTCGCCGACTTTCCAGTCGAACTTGTCGGTCTTGTCGACGACGAGGATGCGGAGATTCGGCTGGCCGCGCTTGAGGAGGATCGCCGTGGACGCTCCGGCGACCGCGCCCCCGACCACGACGATGTCGTAATCGAGCGGGTCTGCGGATCGACTTTCCATCGGCCCTCCAGTCTACCGCGGGCGCGGGTCGAACACCTGGACGCCGCGCTCCTCATCCACGACGAACGAGCCGTCGACCCGGTCGATGCGACCGAGGTCCTGAACCTTGCCCGAGGGCCACGTCACGACGAGCTTGTCCAGCCATCGCTCGCGGCCCAGACCGAGGTGCACCACCGGACTTCCCGTCGAGAGATATCCGCTCGCGTTGGCGTTCTCCGTCACGATCGTGCGGCCGCCCGGCAGCGTTGCCGAGATGCGTGCACCGATGCCGTCTCGATTGTCGACCCCGGGCGTTCCCGCGAGGTGGATGCGCATGAAGTGCTCGTCGCCGGGCCTCGACCCGAGAAAGAGAGCCTCGGGCGCCTGGACCGAGCGGACGAAGATATCGAGAGCGCCGTCGTTGTTGGCGTCGAAGGCCACGACCGCACGTCCGTTGGTCTCGAGGTCGAGCCCGTCGAGGAACGCGCGGTCTTCGAAGAGCGGGGCGTTCGCCGAAGCGGCCGCAGCGCCTCCGCGGTTGTGGAAGTAGCGGTCCCGCTCGATCCCGTTGACGCCGGCGCCCTTGCGATCGAACGTCTTCGTTCCGGCGACGTAGTCGTCCCAGTAGGCGAGCGTCTGCCACCAGAACTCGAGCTCCACGTCGCGGTCGCGGCCGTCGCCCCACATCCCGTTCGTCGCATAGAGGTCCGGCCAGGAGTCGTTGTCGAGGTCGGCGGCGATCGAGCTCCAGTTCCAGCCGGCATGCTTCGCTCCCGAGCGGGACGTCGCATCCTCGAACGTGTGGTCGGGACGCTGCAAGAGAAGCGTGTTGCCCGAGGCCATGTCCTCGCACCACTTCACGGCCACCGAGAGGAATACGCGTCCCCAGAAGGTCACGGGGACCGATGGGTACTCGTGGAGGAAATACCACTGCGTATCGGTGCCGGTGGCGTAGATGTCGGGCCGGCCGTCGCCGTCGAAGTCCGCCCATGCCCCGGACATGCCGTAGGCGCGCGCCTGGGTGCCGGCTTTCTTCGCGACGTCCACGAAGCGCGGGCCCTCGTTACGGTAGAGGTTCTTGAGGCCGAAGTCGTTCGTCGCGAGAAGATCCTCCAGGCCGTCCTGGTCGTAGTCCTGGAAGAGCGCCGAGAGCGTCCAGCGGGTGTCCTTTCCGAGACCGCGCGCGACGGTCGCGTCGGTGAACCGACCGTGGCCGTCGTTGAGGTACAGGAAGTTGCGGCGGCCGTCCTTCGCGTCGAACGCCGGGTCGGGCATCTGGCTGTAGTAGTCGCCGGTGACGGCGACGAACAGATCGAGATCGCCGTCGCGGTCGATGTCGGCGAAGGCGGCCGAGCGGGCGTTCTCGGGCACCGCAATTCCCGAAGCCGCCGTCGTCTCCTCGAACGTTCCGTCACCGCGGTTTCGGAAGAGGCGCGCCGGGCCGAATGCGTTGGTGATGAAGATGTCCGGATGGCCGTCGCCGTCGACGTCCCCCGCGGCGAGCCCGGTCGCCGGAATGCCCTCGGCCGCCGATTTCGCGAGGCCGGCCTGCTCGGTGACGTCGGTGAATCGTCCCCGGCCGTCACCGCGATAGAGGATCGACCGCACGCCGTCGCCGACGAAGAGGTCCTCGGATCCGTCCTGGTCGTAGTCGAGAACGGCCACGCCGGAACCCGGCCAGATGTCGTTGATCAGGCGATTGGTCTTGGCCAGGGGAGGATCGCGGCGGTGAGCTCCGAGCCCGGCCTCGGAGGTGGCGTTGCGAAAGCGCGGCGCGGACTCGACGCGCTCCCACAGAGGCTTCTCGAAGCGAATCGAATAGCGGCCACCCGCCTCCGTCACCTCCGCCGAGGCGGCCCGTTCGACCCTCGCGCCGTCGACACGGAAGCCGCCGATCGTGAACGTCACCGGCCCGATCGTCGTTTCGCCGTCATGCCTCGGCTTCTCGACCCGATAGTCGACGTATCCCAGTCGGTCGAGGCCGGCCCACGCCCATGCGCGCAGCGCGGCGACGCCGTCCGGGTCCGTCGCCGTCGTCTCGCGGCTCCGAACCGCCCGGCGCACCGCCTCGTTCGCGTCCCGCCAGCGCTCGAGCCGCGCCATCCACGGCCGGAACTCACCGCGGAGCCGTTCGATCGAGGCGTTTCTGTACACCCACCAGCCGGCGCCGACGAGAACGAAGACACCAACAAGAATGGCGGCCCTGCGCACCGGCGCGCATGGTACCGCGCCGGATCGGGCGATCCTCGCTTAGTCTCTCGAGATGAAACGCGCGGTGCTCGCGGCGGTTCTGATCGTCATCGCGATCCGGTGCGTAGGGCGCCTCGGAGTGGTGAGTGTCGGCGCGACTCGATACCGCCCATGCCTCTCAAGGACACGCCCGCTCAGTACGATGACGCCCCGGCGCCGAGGCCGACCTTCACCACGACGCCTTCGCCGCACCGACGCCCACCCCGACTCCCGTCGCGACGGAGCCCGGCACCGGGGAGCCGGAGCCGCTCCCCCCGCCGCCATGAACCGATGGTTCCCCCTCGAAGCCCGATGCAATAACATCCGCTACCTGACCACTCGCGGAGAGGTGGGTGAGTGGCTTAAACCAGCGGTTTGCTAAACCGCCGTAGGGGCTTAAACCTCTACCACGGGTTCAAATCCCGTCCTCTCCGCCACTAGGAATTCTCAGGCACGGGTTCGAGCCGTCCACCAGAGGCAAGCCCACGGCAGTAGGCTTAACCAGCCGGTCGCGTAGGACCGCCGGTAAGTCCGGCGTAAACCTCTACCACGGGTTCAAATCCCGTCCTCTCCGCCACTCAGAGCCGAAGTGAGCGCGGGTTCGAGCCGTTCGTTCAGCGCGCGGGAACGAGTCGCGTCGTTCGGCCCGCGTCCTGGTAGACGCCCAGCGGCGTCGCCGCGTAAACGATGCGGCCGGTCGCCGAGACCGCGACCTCGAGTGCGCCCGAGGCGGGCAGGTTCGCATCGGAGAACGATCGGCCGCCATCTCCGCTCGAGTACACGCCGCCCGGCGGAAGGATCCCCGAGATGAAGCTGGCGGCCGCGTAGGCGCGAGACGAATCCCCGCGGCCGAACGCGACGTCCGTGACGTACGCGCCCGAAAAGCTCGCGGCTCCCCACGTCGCACCGCCGTCCACGCTCCGGTAGACGCCGCCGCACTGGAACCCTCCCGCCCCGATCACGCCCGTGCCCGCCAGCAGGACCTGTCCATTGGCCGGATCCGCGGCGAGCGCCAGAAGTCCCGGACACGCGGCGGGCGCGGATCCCGACGCGATCCACGACGTGCCGCCGTCTCCGCTGCGAAAGAGGTGAGAGACGCCGTAGGCGTACAAGAGCCCGCCGGGGGCCTGTGCGAGACGCACGTTCTCCGTGAACGGCGTCGCGGGCTCGTCCCACGACAGGCCGGCGTCGTCGGTGCGCAGGAAGCGCGTTCCGCAGCTCACGAACAGGGCGTCGGCGGTGGTGCCGGCGGCGAACGAGGGAACGCAACGCGTCGAGATCGTCAGGACGGTGGCCCAGTTCTCCCCGCGGTCGTTCGAGCGGTAGACCTCGGTCGAGCCGTTGCCTCTCTGGGCCGAGGAGAAGACGCGCTGCCCGTCGCGCGGATCCGCGAAGATCTCGGAGAAAGCGTCGCCGGGGCCGGCCTCGAGGAGCCCCAGCCAGCTCCGGCCGCCGTCGTCGGTGCGGAAGAGGGCGCTCGTCGCGGACTCGAGAATCGTGGCCGCGGCGTACGCTCGGAGGTCGTCGTCCGGTGCCGCACTGACGGAGTTGGCGCGCGTTCCGGAAGGGCCGCCGGTGCTCCAGCCCGACACCACGATCGCGGCCGGCACGGCGAGGATGGCGAGACCTCGGACGAGGCGACACTCAGGCCAGCGCATCGGAATCCATTGTACGGGTTAGGATGAATCCCATGGCGGCGACCATCGGAACGCGGCTGCGCCGCTACTACGTCGCCGGAATTCTCGTCCTCGCGCCGACGGCGCTCACCCTGTGGGTCGTCTGGACGCTCTTCCGCTTCTTCGACGACATCCTGGGAACCGAGCTGCGCGCCCGCGGCGTCTCGGTCCTCGGTCTCGGGTTCGTTCTGCTCAACGTCGTGCTCCTGCTCCTCGGCTTCATCGCGACGAAGCTGGTGGGCAAGCGGCTCTTCGGCCTCTGGGACCGGCTCATGAGTCGCGTGCCCCTGATCAACAAGATCTACGCGACGCTGCGCCAGATCGCCGAGCTCCTGATTGGTCCGTCCCGCGTCGCCTCTTTCGGACGCGTGGCGATCGTCGAGTTTCCTTCCCCCGGAACCTGGGGGCTCGGCTTCGTCACGTCGACCGTCGGCGGAGAAGCGAGCGAGAAGACGGGCAAGCGGCTCTGCAGCCTCTTCATCCCGAGCGCCGTCAACCCGACGACGGGCTTCCTGCTCGTCGTTCCGGAGGAAAAAATCACCTACCTGGAGATGACGCCCGAGCAGGCCATGAAGATGATCGTGTCCGCCGGCGCCCTCGTGCCTCCGCGGCCCTAGGTCGCCTTTCGCGCTGTCAGCAGCAGCTGCTCGCTGCCGAGCATGGCGGGCCGTGTCATCCACCGGAACAGATCCTCCTCGCCGGCGGCGTGCCCGGGACCGGAGCGATGCCGCCGCGTCTCGAGGCGCGTCGACAGCCAGATGAACGGATAGAGAAGGAACAGCCAGGCGTGCTTCCACTTGAAGCGCGTCACGTCGAGGCGCTCGACCGAGAGCCCGGCCTGGCGCAGCAGCGTGTGGAGCAGCGGGAAGTCCACCGGAGTGATGTGGTACGCGTAGAGGTCGTCGGGCGCGAGGTCCCATCCCACGCGGCGCCGGATGAGCTTGTGCGTGCCGGTCCAGAAGAAGTGCCAGCGCGAGTGCAGCCGGGCGACGTTGGGCGTCGAAAGGACCAGGCGTCCCGAGGGCGCGAGCACGCGTCCGATCTCCGCGATGACCGGGATGTAGGTCGGCAGATGCTCGGCCACCTCGCAGAGAACCACGAGATCGAAGGCGGCGCTCTCGTAAGGCAGGGGGCGCGTCAAATCGACGTCGGGGTCGATCGCGATGCCGGGCGGCGGCGCCGCGCGCGATTGCGCGCAAGCCCTTTGTAGTCGTCGGCGCGAAAGTGCGTGCCCCGCACGTCGCAGCCGTCTTTGGCGAGGGCCGCCGCGATCTCTCCACGGCCGGCGGAGAGATCCAGCACGCGAAGCTTCGGATACCCCGGCAGACGACGCGCCGCGCGAAGGACGGCCTCGAAGACGTGCTTCTGCGGCACGGAGACGTCGGCTCGCGGGGCGGCCCTAGGGCCGGCGAATCTCCGTCTAGCCGCGCATGTAGGGCCGCAGCGCCTCCGGAATCTCCACGGAGCCGTCGGCGCGCTGATAGTTCTCGAGGATCGCCACGATGGTCCGGCCCACGGGCAGGCCCGAGCCGTTGAGCGTGTGCACGAAATCGGGCTTGTCCCCTTCCGCGCGCCGAAAGCGGATCGACGCGCGGCGCGCCTGGAAGGACTCGAAGTTCGAGCAGGACGAAATCTCTTTCCAGGCCTTCATCCCGGGAAGCCAGACCTCGAGGTCATAGGTCTTGGAAGACGCGAAGCCGAGATCTCCGGTGCTGAGCGTGACGACGCGGTAGGGGAGCCCGAGACGTTGCAGCATCTCTTCGGCGTGGCCCGTCAGCGTCTCGTGGGCGGCGGCGGAGTCCTCGGGCCGGGCAAACATCACGATCTCGACCTTGTCGAACTGATGCTGGCGGATCATGCCGCGCGTGTCGCGGCCCGCCGCGCCGGCCTCGGAACGGAAGCACGGCGTGTAAGCCGTGTAGAGCCGCGGGAGCTCTTCGGCTCGCAGAATCTCGTCGCGATGGAGATTGGTCACCGGGACCTCGGCCGTGGGGACGAGGTAGTAGCCCTCCCGTGTCTGGAAGAGATCCGACTCGAACTTGGGAAGCTGTCCCGTGCCGAAGAGGGAATCGGCGTTGACGAGGAAACGGCGGCAGCACCTCCCGGTAGCCGTGCTCCTCGACGTGCACGTCGAGAAAGAACTGGATGAGCGCCCGGGACAGGCGCGCGGCGGCGCCCGAGAGGACCGTGAATCGCGCACCCGCGATCTTGGCGGCGCGCTCGAAGTCGAGGATGCCGAGCGCCGGGCCGAGGTCCCAGTGCGCCTGGGGCTCGAAGTCGAACCGGCGCGGCTCTCCCCACGTGCGCTCGACGCGGTTCGCGGACTCGTCGGTGCCTCGCGGAACCGTGTCCTGCGGGACATTGGGAACCTGCTTCTCGACCGCCGTCGAGCTTTCGGTCCGCTTCCTCGACGCGTTCCTCGAGCGCGCGAATCTCTTCCTTCAGGGTCTTCATCTCGGCGAGCGTCGCGGGATCGGGCTTTCCGCGGAGCGACGAGATCTCGTTGCGGCGGCGGCGCTTCTCCTCGAGGCGGGTCACCGCTTCTCGGCGCTCGGCGTCGAGATCCGTATAGGTCTCGAGGCCGGAGCCTCCGAAGCGCTCCGGCATCTCCCGCAGCAGGCGTGCCGCGTTCTCGCGTAGAAACTCGCGTGGTAGCATGAAAACGCGATTTCATATCGCGCACGCCGATCGAGTCAAACGTTAACCGTTTAACCGCTTGAGCGGCCCCTCCCAGGTCGCCGGATGTCGATGCCATCGTGGTCAACCGCGACGGCGGGGACGCGCTGTTTCGGGCCCTCGCCTCCCTGGAACGCCAGAAGGACGTCCGCCTGTCCGCCGTGGTCATCGACAACGCCTCCCGCGAGGCGGAGCGCCGCCGGATCGCGTCCGAGGCCCCTTCGGCGCGGGTGATCGGGTTCTCGCGCAACCTGGGCTTTGCCGGCGCGGCCAACGAGGGCATCGCGCGGACGCGGGCGCCCTTCGTCCTGCTCCTCAACAACGACGCGGTGCTCGCTCCGGACTACGCGGCGCGGCTGGCGGCGCGCCTGGCGGCGGACGAGCGGCTCGCCGCAGCCCAGGGCCTGATTCTCGCGGGCCAGGGGCGTGTCATCGACGGCGCCGGCCTCGCCTGGAACACTCGCGGCGAGGCCGTGCCGGCGCTCGCCGGGCGGGACGCCTCGGCCGCCCCGCGCGAGCCCTTCGAGGTCACCGGCGTCTCGGCGACCGCAACCCTCTACCGGCGCGAGGCCCTGGAAAGCGTGGCGCCGCACGGCGAGGCGTTCGATGGCTCGTACTTCGCCTATTACGAGGACGTGGACCTCTCCCTGCGCCTGGCCCGGGGAGGCTGGCGGTTCGTCTGCGATCCCCGCGCGGTCGCGACGCACGAAGGCTCGCTGACGGGCCGGCGCACGCCCTGGAGGCGGGCGTTCTGGACCGCGCGCAACCGCTGGCGCACGCTGTTTCGCAATTTCGCCCCTGCGCTTCTGGTGCGCCATCTCGGGCCGCTGCTCGCGGCGGACCTCGCCCATGTCCGGCAGGTGGGATGGCGCGGCGTCGCGCTGCCGCTGCTCGTCTGGCCGCGGCTGCCCGCGATGGCCTTCCGCGCGCGGGCGGAGACGGGCCTCCTCGATCGCTTCCCGGACGGTCCCGGTCCGTCGTGATCCGCGAAATCGCGGCCATCTTCGTTTCGTGGCGGGACGAGGACGAGCTCACGGCGGCCGTCGCGGCTCTCGCGGAGGCGCGCCGTCGCGTCCCGCCCTCGGGCGTTCGCGTCTCGCTCACCATCGTCGATAACGGAGGAGGCGGCCTCTCGGCCGAAGCGATCCGAGCCCTCTGGCCCGAAGCGGACATCCTGGTCAACGCCGAGAACCGCGGCTTCGGGCCGGCGGCGAACCAGGCCGCGCGCCGGGTCTCGGGCGATGTGCTTCTCTTTCTCAATCCCGACACGCGCGCCGAGGGCGAGCCCTTCTCCGGAATCGCGCGCGCGTTCGAAGCGGATCCGGCCATCGTCGCCGTCGCGCCGCGTCTCACGGACATCGAGGGAACCGCTCCGGCGCCCGGCCCGCTGCGGCTCTCGCCGCCGGGAGCGGAGGACCAGGCCACGTTCCAGCTCCGGCGGCTGCCGACGCTCGCCGCGGACGCCCGGGAGCTCCTGCTCCTCGATCACGTATGGCCCAACAATCCGGGGCGGCGCCGCGACCGGTACGCCCGCGCCGACCGCGGAGGCGAGTTTCCGGTGGAGCAGGCGGCCGCGGCCGCGCTCGCCGTGCGCGCCGACGTGTTCGCGCGCATCGGAGGCTTCGACGAACGGTTCGTGCCGGCCTGGCACGAAGACGTGGACCTCTGCGAGAGGCTCGGCCGCGAGGGAAAGATCCTCTACCTTCCCGACGCGCGGTTTCGCCACCGCGGCGGAGATTCGGCCACCCGGCTCGGCTACGATCGCTTCCTGCCGATCTTCTATCGCAACGCCCTGCGTTATCGCGACGCGCGTTACGGCGCGGGCGGGCGCGCGGGCTACCGGGCGCTGCTCGCCGCCGGCATGGCGCTCCGCCTGCTCCTCTTGCCGCTCCGCCGGGACGTCCCGCGTCCGCGTCCCGAGGCGGCCCGCGCGTACCGCCGCGTGCTCGGCCTGGCTTTCGGACGCGTTTCGGAATGACTCCCGACGTCTCCATCCTCGTCGTCTCGAAAGAGGACGCCGCGGACCTTCCCGTCTCGCTGGGCTCGGCGCTCGCACAGCGGGGCGCGGCGTGCGAGACGCTTCTCGTCGACAACGCGTCGACGGACGATTCGCGGGAGGTGGCGCGAGGCCTGGGGGTTCGGGTCCTGGCGCTTCCGGAGAACGTCGGCTTCGCGGCGGCGATGAACGCCGGGATCGAAGCCACTTCGGGCCGCTACGTGCTCGCCCTCAATCCCGACTGCCGTCTCCAACCGGACTTCGCCGCGATCCTCGCGCGCCGGCTCGACGCGGCGGACGCGCGCGACGTCGGGTCGGCCTCGGGGCGGCTCCTGCGCGCCGACGGCCAGGCGCTCGCGGCGAACGGCCTGCTCGACTCGACCGGCATCTACTTCACGGCTTCGGGCCGGCACTTCGACCGGGGAGCGGGGGAGCCCGCGGCCTCGCGCTATCTCGCCGAAGAGGAGGTCGTCGGCCCCTCCGGCGCCGCGGGCTTCTACCGGCGAGAGGCCCTCGAGACCGCGAAGATCGCGACGGGCTATTTCGACGCGGACTTCTTTCTCTACCGCGAGGACGCGGATCTCGCGTGGCGCCTTCGCAACCTCGGCTGGCGCAGCCTCTACGTTCCCACGGCCGTGGCGCACCACCGCCGGCGCAATCTCCCCGAGCGGCGCCGGCAGATGACCGAGCTCGCGAACCGCCACTCGGTGAAGAATCGGTTCCTCTTGCGCGTCAACAATCAGTCGGGCGCCGAGCTCGTGCGGACGTTTGTCCCGACGTTCGCCCGCGACCTGGTCGTTCTGGGAGCATGCCTGACCGTGGAGCGCAGCTCGTTGCCCGCCTTCGGATGGCTCTGGACGAATCGAAAGCGTTTGTGGGCGAAACGAAAGGAGATCCAGGCGAAGGTGGCGGCGAGGCCCAAATGCGGCTAGCCATCCTCGGCACGCGCGGCATTCCCGCGCGCTATGGCGGCTTCGAGACCCTGGCCGAGGAGCTCTCGGCGGGCCTCGCCGCGCGCGGCCACGACGTCACCGTCTACACGCGGACGCGATATGCGGAGCCGGGGCTCACGACCTGGCGCGGCGCGAAGATCCGGGTCCTGCCGACGGCGCCCACGAAGTACCTCGACACCGTCGTCCACGGCGTCGTCTCGGGCATCGACGCGGCGTTCGAGCGCTACGACGCCGTGCTCGTCTGCAACGCGATCAACGCCGCGTCCTCCTTCCTGCCGCGGCTCTCCGGACGCACGCGGGTCGTGTTGAACGTGGACGGTCTCGAGAGAAATCGCCGCAAGTGGAACGCCGCGGGCCAGCTCGCGTACCGCGTATCCGAAACCCTCTCCACCATGCTGCCCGACGCCGTCGTGACGGACGCGCGCGTCATCCAGGAGTACTACCGGAGCCGCCACGACTGCGATTCGACGTTCATCCCCTATGGCGGCGATTTGCCCGCGCCCGAGGGGCGCAGCACGCTCGAGCGGCTGGGCCTCGAATCCGAGAAGTACGTGCTCTACGTCTCGCGCCTCGAGCCCGAGAACAACGCCGAGGAGGTCGTTCGCGAGTACCGGAACGTGCCGGGAGAGACGCCGCTCGTCGTCGTGGGGGATGCGCCGTACGCCGCGGATTACATCGCGCGGCTGAGGGCCGGCGCCGACGGACGTGTCCGCTTTCCCGGGGCGATCTACGGCGCGGGCTACCGGGAGCTCCTCGCGCACGCCGCCGTCTACGTGCAGGCCACGGAGGTCGGCGGCACGCATCCGGCGCTCGTCGAAGCCCTGGGATACGGGCGCGTCGTTTGCTACAACTCGACTCCGGAGAACGAGGAGGTCGCCGGCGGCGCCGCCCTGCCCTTCGACGCGCATGCGCCGGGGAGCCTGGCCGGCCTGCTGGCCCGAGTCCTGGATGATCCGGCCGGCCACTCCGTATGGAAAGAACGGGCGCGCTCGCGTGTGCGAGAGCGATATCGTTGGGAGGATGTCGTTTGCCGGTACGAGGCCATTCTTGAAGGGCGGCCAGACATCCCATAACATCCCTGAGGCACCCCGTTTCGGTTCCCGCCTTGGATACGTTCGATGCTGAAGCAAAAAGCGCGTACCGTCGCTCTCGCCGTGCTCGTCACGGACCTCGCCCTGACGGCGGTGTCCCTGCCGTTGACCTGGGTCCTGCGGCATGGCGTGCTGACGACCCTGATGCCGACGGTCTTCCCTCTGCCGCTCTATCCCCTGAACCAGTACGTCCCGCTCCTGTCCTTCGTCCTGCCGATCTGGGGCCTGCTGCTCTACTCGGCCGGGTTCTACCGGAGCCACCGGACTCTGCCGCTCGGGGAGGAGCTCTGGGCGGCGGCCAAGGTGTCTTTCGGCGGGATATCGATCCTCGTGCTTCTGATCTACGGCCTGCGGCTCGAGTTCGTCAGCCGCTGGTTCCTGGTCCTGTTCGGCTTCGTGAACTTCCTGTTCCTCGCGTCCGAGAAGGTCGCGCTGCGGTTGACGTCGCGCTGGGTCCGCTCCCGCGGCTTCAATTTCCGGACGGCGTTGATCGTGGGGACCGGGCCCAAGGCCGCCCAGTTCGCGGACTTCCTGGAAGCCCACCCGCACTGGGGCTTTCGGGTGATCGGCTACCTCGACGACGACAACGGGAGCGAGATCCGTTCGCTCGACCGCTGGCCTTGCCTCGGAAACATCACCGACATGGGGACCGTGCTCGGACGGGAGGTCATCGACGAGGTCATCTTCGTCATCGAGAAGGGCAAGCTCGGCGAGTACGAGGAAGCCCTGCTCGTGGCCGAACGCCACGGAGTGCCCGCGCACGTCTCGCTCGACATCTTTCCGCACGTCCTGGCGCGGCCGATCCTCGAGGAGCTCGATGGCATCCCTCTGCTGTCCTTCACCACCACCCCGTCGAACCCGATGGAGCTCGTGGCAAAGCGGGCGATCGATCTGGCGCTCTCGCTGGTGCTCTTCCTCGTGACCCTGCCGATTCAGATCGTGGCGGCGCTCGCGATTCTCCTGACCTCAGGCACGCCGATTTTCTTCCGGCAGGTCCGCTGCGGCCTCAACGGCCGGCACTTCACGCTTCTGAAGTTCCGCACGATGCAGGCGGGAGCGGAAGAGAGGTTGTCCGAGATCTCCCACCTGAACGAGATGACCGGTCCGGTCTTCAAGGTCACGCGGGACCCCCGCATGGCGCCCGTGGGACGGCTTTTGAGGCGGCTTTCGATCGACGAATTGCCGCAGCTCTGGAACGTGATCGTGGGCGACATGAGCCTGGTCGGCCCCCGCCCGCCTCTCCCCGAGGAAGTGGCTCGCTACGAGCCCTGGCAGCGGCGGAGGCTCTCGATGAAGCCGGGCCTGACTTGCCTCTGGCAGGTTTCCGGCCGCAGCGAGGTCGACTTCGACCGCTGGATGGCCCTGGACCTCAAGTACATCGACACCTGGTCCCCGCTGCTGGACCTCAAGATCCTGCTGAAGACGGTGCCCGCGGTCCTGAGCGGTCGGGGAGCCCGGTAGGGAAGGTCGTCGACCTCCGTCTACCGTCTCTCTACCGGTTCCCGTCCGCCTCGCTGCCCCCGGTCTCCTCGGACGCCTTGTACATGTACTTGATCGAGGCCTTCGGGATCAGCAGGTTCGGGGCGCCCTCGCGGTTCACCTTGAGGCACGCCTTGTCGTACCACTCGATCCAACCGTGGACCTTTTCTCCGTCGGTCAGGACCAGGATCATGGGGGTCTTGGCCCCCATCTGCTTGAGGTAGTAGTAGCTCTCGGCGTTCGTCTGCTCCGGCGGGACCTGCTTGCGCTGGGCGAATGAGCGCGTCGGATAGCGGTCTGCGAGCTCGGAGAGGTTCGGCCGAATCAGTTTTCGGTTGGCGGGAGTGTCTTCTTCGCCTCGGAAGGCTCCGCCAGTATTACGGTTGGCCACGGCTGTCTCACTTGGTCCCGGTAAAAGGTGGGACGCTTTGAGGCACTAAACAGGCAGTTCCGCGGGATTATTCTGCTTTCGCGGAGGCTGTGCCGCGGGGCCCTCGTCCTCGTAGGCCAGGCAACACATGAGCCGGCCGCACATCCCTGAGATTTTGGACGGGATTGAGCGACAGGTTCTGGTTCTTGGCCATCTTGATCGTGACCGGGTGGAAAGACTTGAGAAAGGTCGAGCAGCACAGGGTCAGCCCGCAGGGGCCGATTCCGCCCCGCATCTTGGTCTCGTCCCGGGGGCCGATCTGCCGCATCTCGATACGGACCGGATGCTTCATGGCCAGGTCCGAAACAAGCCTCCGGTAATCGATCCGTGTCTCGGAAGTGTAATAAACCGTGACCTTTCGGCCGTCGAAGGTCTCCTCGGCGCGGACCACCTTGATAGCGAGACGCTTCTCGGACGCCAGGGCCTGCGTGTCCGACAAGAAGCGCGACTCGCGTCCGACTTTGGCCTTGTAGGAGGAGAGATCGGTGTCGGAGGCGACCCGCACGAGCCGCCGGGAGTCCCGCAACTGGCACTGCTTGAGGATCATGGGCCGGAGGTTGGTCACCTCGGCGTACTCCATGCCGGTGTCGGCCTCGACGATGACCCGCTGGCCGCGAGTCACCTCGACGCCCATGGTGTCGCAGAGGACGTTCCGGCCGTCCTCGTGCTCGTTGATCCGGATTCCGACGTACTGACCGGGGTTGTAAGCGTTTCCAACCCCGCAGCCGCCACCGGTGCCACAGCCACCCATCGAGGCGAAGGTACCATGAGCCTCCCGGTCCCGGCGGGTCCCCGCGGGACCGGGGGCGCCCCGGGCGACCTGTACCCTTGAACAGTGGTCCCTGGCCGCCTGTTCTTCTTGACAGCCGCCGGCTGCGGCCGTACCTTATGGCTCGGTGGGGCCACCGTAAGGGGCTCGTGGAGGAGGGCGCGGAGCTGAGAAGCGTTCGCGCGATCGGGCGGCGTTAGCCGCCCTTTTCCTTTTCTGGCGGTGCCTCCGGAATCGGGCGCTTGAAATCTTCGCTCGCGGCGAAGAGCGATGCGCCCCCTGCACGAAATCGTTCACGCCGGCCGTTTCAACCTGTCCCTCTTGACAGGTCCGCGCGCCGCGCGTAGCGTGACCGAAAGTTTTCGGAGGAAACGGATGAAGAGAGTCCTGCTCGCCATCATGTGTGTGGCGCTTGCCTCCCCGGCCCTCGCGCTCAAGAGTCGGCGCATTCCTCCTCATGTCGTCGTTGGAGGACCCACGACCGTGACCATCGCGTCGAGCCCTCTGACCATCGTGGTCGGCAGCGACACATCGGCTCAGGTCTACAACAGCAACGTCCCCGGCACGGGTCAGTTCTATCCGCCCGACTGCTTACCCGGAGAAACCGCCGACAACGGCGTCTTCGCCTCGCTCTCGGGCATCGTCTACGGTCCCGACTTCGACAATCACCCCTGCGGCTCGGCGTCGAACACCTATACGCCCTGGACGCCCGTCTCCATGACACCAGTCACCGGAACGGGGGCGGCCGGAGATCCCTTCACCGTCGTGATCGTGGTGGACGCCGGCCTGACGGGGCTGCGGCTCACCGAGACGCTGACTTACATCACAGGACAGCCCCAGTACAACATGTCGCTCGTCTTCTCGAACGTCGGGAACGCGGCCCTGACGTGGGACACGTTCACCGGCTCGGATCTCTACCTGGCGGACAACGACGACGGCTTTGCCGTCCTGCAAGGCACGGCGGCCGGAGGACGCGGAGCCAACGCGAGCTGCGCCCAGCTCCAGTACGTGATCCTGTTCCTGACTCCGACGCCGGCCGACCGCTGGGCCGGCGAGGACTACAGCACGGTCTGGGACGAGATCTCCGCCGGCAACCTCTCCAACACGGTCGATGCGTCTCTCTGCCAGGACAACGGCGCCGCCGTCGAGTGGACGCAGCGTTCGCTGACTCCGGGCGGAAACCTCACGATCGGGACCGGCGTCTCGTTCACGGGTTCGGCGGTTCCGCAGGGCGGGACCGTTCCGACACTTTCGACCCTGGGCCTCGCGGCCCTCGTCCTCGCTCTGGCTCTGGTGGGTTACGCGCTGGCGGGAAGGCTGTCGCTGGGGGCGTAAGAAGGAGCCGGCGGGCCTTTCGGCCCGGCGTGGGTCTAAAGGGCGGCCGTTCGGCCGCCCTTTTCTTCAAGCCGAAAGAGCGCGGACGACGCGTTCGAGCATCGCCTGGGGCGATCCCGGTTCGACGCTCCGCGTTCCCGAGACCCCGTCCACCGCCGCGAAGACCGGAGGCGCCCCGGGGTCTTCCTCCGCGATCAGGGCCGCGGTCTGACGGGCCTCCGGAGAGGCGAGGATGAGAACCGCGTCGATGCGCCGGTTCCGTGCGAGCGTCTCGAGGGCCTCCTCGGGCCCCCGCGCCGTGACGATCTCGACCGACGGGTGGGCCGCGCCGAAGGCGGGACCCGCCTCTTCGTCCACGGCGCCGACGACGAGGATCGTGATCATCGTCCCCGCGAGTCGGCCATCAAGAAGACGGCGAGCCCTCCGGGCCGGGGCCGTTCCCGGGCCTCGGAAACGTAGAACAACATCGTCCAGAGCCCCGCTTGCGGCGGCGCCCAGCGAAACGAGAATTCTCCGCCTCCGCCGACGTGGATCAGGTCGTTGGTGTCCACGCCGACGACGCGCATCGACACGCGTCCTTCGGCGACCAGCCCGAAACGCGGATCGGGATAGATGTAGAAGGTCCGGGAACGGGCTTCGTCCTTCGTCAGCTTCTCGGGCACCGCCTCCCAGGCGATCGTCACGAATTGCAGCGAGTAGCCCGATGCGGGCCGGCCGCGCACGATGAGAGTCCCGCCTTCGCTGGCCAGCGACAGCGTGGCGAGCTTGCGGCTCAGAAACTCCTCCGTCATCCGGAAGCTGCCTCCCTTCATGGACCAGCCGACTCCGACGTGCGTCGCCTCGGGATCGAGGATGGCGCGGCGGTGGCCGTCGTTGGGAGGCGTCTCGCGCATCATGTCCGAATGCCCGGCGAGAGCGAGCGCCAGCGCCGTCTCTTCGAAGGCGGGCGCGGTCGTGATCCAGGAGACCGAGTTCTCCGCGCCCATCCCCGAGATGCCGGCGAAGGCGGTCCGGGCATAGGGCGGGATGCCGTCGGTCAGGAAATGACCGCGCGTGCCTTCGGCCACCTGGGCCGCGCAGAACGCATCGGCCACCTTCGAAGCGGCCTCGTCCCAGGCCACCGGCGGCAGTCCCGCTCCGGCGCGGTCGGAGTTGATGCGCTCGAGGACGCCTTGCTTGACGGGATCTTTCGGAGAGGAGGGCGCGGGCATCGTCTCGGTCAGCGGGAGCTTCGGAGCGCGGACCACGAGCCCCGCGGGAGAGGCCGGGGGAGAGGTCGCCGCGCAGGCCGCGACGAAGAGCACCGCGGCTGCTCCGGAAGCCCGTGCGAACGTCGCGGCGTTTCGGCTTCCTCGATGCAACGCGCTCACTTTACCGCAGCGAGGATCGAGTATTCTGATTCGGGAAACGGAAGCCCCGACACCGAAACGAGGACGCACCGCATGAGCTTCGCGATCGAAGGCATCCACGCCCGCGAGATCCTCGACTCCCGGGGTAACCCGACGCTCGAGGTCGAGGTCCTGCTCTCGGGAGGAGCGTCGGGCCGGGCCGGCGTTCCCTCGGGCGCTTCGACGGGAACCCGCGAGGCCCTGGAGCTCCGCGACGGGGACAAGAAGCGCTACGGCGGCAAGGGCGTGCTCAAGGCCGTCGCGCACGTCAACGGGGAGATCGCCGAGGAGCTCGAAGGGGCCGACGCCCGGGATCAGGCGCTGATCGATCGGGTCATGATCGAGCTCGACGGGACTCCGAACAAGGGCCGCCTCGGCGCGAACGCGATTCTTGGCGTCTCCCTGGCGGTGGCGCGCGCCGCGGCGGAAGCCTCGGGCATTCCTCTCTATCGCTACATCGGCGGGACCGGCGCGACGATGCTGCCGGTGCCCCTGATGAACGTGATCAACGGGGGAGCGCACGCCGACAATCGCCTCGATCCCCAGGAATTCATGGTCTGTCCCGTCGGCTTCCCGACGTTCGCCGAGGCGCTGCGGGCGGGCGCCGAGATCTTCCACTCGCTGAAGGGCATCCTCAAGAAGAAGGGCCTCTCGACGGGCGTCGGAGACGAAGGCGGATTCGCGCCGGATCTCTCGTCCTCGAAGGAGGCATTGGATCTGCTGCTCGCGGCGGTCGAAGCGGCCGGGTACCGGGCGGGCAAGGACGTCGTCATCGCGCTCGATCCGGCGGCCTCGGAGTTCTACGAGGGCGGAAAATATCGCCTCGAGGGCGAAAAGAAGACGCTGACCACGGACGGGATGATCCGCTTCTGGGCCGATCTCGTGGCGGCCTATCCCATCGTCTCGATCGAGGACGGCCTCGCCGAGCAGGACTGGAAGGGCTGGCAGGCATTGACGCGCGAGCTCGGCGAGAAGATCCTTCTCGTCGGCGACGACGTGTTCGTGACGAACCCGGAGATCCTGGGCCGCGGCATCGCGGAAGGGCGTGGGCAACGCCCTGCTCGTCAAGGTCAACCAGATCGGCACGCTCACGGAAACCCTCGAGGCCGTGCGCCTCGCGCAGACGTCGGGATACCGCACGATCTCCTCGCACCGTTCGGGCGAGACCGTGGACGACACCATCGCGGACCTCGCCGTCGCCGTCAACGCCGGCCTGATCAAGACGGGCTCGCTCTGCCGCGGCGAGCGTCTCGCCAAGTACAACCGTCTGCTCGCGATCGAAGAGGAGCTCGAGGGGGCTGGCCGCTACGCCGGAAGAGGCGCCTTTCCGAAATGAAGAACGCCCAGCACATCGGCCGCGGCCCCAGACCGCTGACCGCATTCCTCATCTCGCTCGGCATCTCGACCGTCCTGATGGGCGTCCTTCTGCTCTCGGACCGGCGCGTGCTCGAGCTGCGGCGCGCCCGCTCCGAGGTCCAGCTCCTCGACCGCCAGATCACGGAACGTCGCGCCGAGAACGAGGCGTTGAAGGCGTCGATCGACGCGGCGAACCGGCACGAGTTCCCCGCCGAGAAAGTCGCGCGCGAGGAGCTCCACCTCGTGCAGCCCGACGAGGTCGTCCTGCTCTACCCGCCGGGCAGCCTCACGAAGCCGAAGGCCACGCCCGTCCCCGGAGCGCCGGCCGCCGCGCCGCAGCCCTAGCGCAGGCTTTCCGGAGCCGTCAGGCCGACGCGGTTCGCATGATCGCGTCGCGGAACTCCGCCGCCGACGCGAATCGGTCGTCCGGCCGCTTCCGCATCGCCTTCGCGACCGCGGCCGCGAGCTCCATCGGGACCGTCGGCGCGATGTCGATGAGCGGATGAGGATCCTCTTCGAGGATCATCTCCATGAGTCGGAAGAGATTCGGATGGCGGAAGGCCGGCTGGAAGCTCAGCATCTCGTAAGCGAGCGCGCCGAGCAGGAAGATGTCCGTGTGCGGGCCGATCGGCTCGCCGAGCACCTGCTCCGGAGACATGTAGCCGATCGTGCCGACCGACATCCCGGCGCGGGTCATGCCGGTCTGCGAGCTGATCGTCTTGGCGATCCCGTAGTCCATGATCCGGGCGGTGCCGTCGTCGAGCACGCGCACGTTCGAAGGCTTGATGTCCCGATGGATCACGCCGCGCTGGTGCGCGTAGTCCAGTCCCTCGGCGACGCCGACGAGGATGCGGAGCTTTTCCTCGAGCGTGTAAGGCTGCCGCTCCAGGAGCAACGCCGTCAGGTCGCGGCCGCCCAGGAGCTCCTGGACCATGAAGGGCGTGCCTTCGTGCATCCCGGACTCGAAGACGGGCGTGATGTTCGGATGTTTCAGGCCCCCGGCGAGCCTCGCCTCGCGGACGAAGCGGGCGTGGCCGTCCTCGCCGAGCGAACAGGTCTTCACCGCGACCAATCGGTCGCCGTTTTCCGGATCGACCGCCTTGAAGACCGCGCCGAAGGCGCCCGCGCCAATGCGCTCGAGGAGGCGAAAGCGGCCGATCGTTCCCGAGACCGGGACGGGCGTGCTGGCGCGAGGTTCGGGAGGTGTCGTCCCGCCGCGAGCTCCCAGACCGGGGATCAAGGCCATGACCGCGCTGCGCTTCCTCTTACCAGCGTTGCGGCACGCGCTGGAGCTTCGAGCGGTCGTACCCGAGCTCCGCGACTTTCGCCGCCAGAGTTTCGAAGTCCCCGTCGGAGATCGCCGGCGTGCGCGCCATGATCCACACGTAGTCGCGCTTGGTGCGCGCGATGATCGTCTGCGAGTAGTCGGGGGAGAGATATGCGATCAAATGTTCGACCCGGAGCGGCCAGACGAACTGCAGTCCCCAGTTGGCATTCGCCGCATCGCGGACGACCGCTTTCGGCTTCATCGTCTTGATCTCGCCCTCGAAGCTGTCCTTGCGGCAGGTGAACAGGGTCGAGATCGTGCCGTCGGCGTTGAGCTCGTAGGACTCGACCGAGTTGTGCGCGCCTTTCTCGAAGGACGTCGGGATGCTGGCGATGATGTACCAGCGGCCCATGTAACGGGGAAGATCGACGCTCGCGACCGTGGGGACCGGCGGGAGCTTGACCGACTCCAGGCCGAGCAACAGGACCGCGAGCGGCAGGAGCGCGAGCCGAGCCCGTCTCATCGAAGCGAAGGATATCGAAAAAAGCCCGGGCCCCCGTCTCCGGGGGCCCGGGCCGCAGAAACGAGGTCAGCGGGTCGTGGTGGCGCCTTCCCGCATGTTGGTGGTCGTCCGAACGACTTCATCCTTCCGCTTCAAGCCCATCAGTCCCAGAAGCCCGAGCAGGCCGGCGAGACCCCACTTCCCGCTGTCGTCCCGCCGGGCGTAGGTCGTGTCGGTCCTCGCGGGTTGATCGCTGGTCTGGGCCGCCCCCAGGCCGGTGAAAAGAAGAGCCGACAAAGCGGCTCCTACAAAAGCTCTGCGCATGGATACCTCCGTTAGATTTGCAGGTCGACGACACCTGCCCATCAGGACGTCGCGACCGGCGCGATCTGGAGAGCAATCCACGTGCCCACGCTCGTTTTTCCTCTCAGAAACCGGGTTGCGAGGCGTGGGAGGACCAGCTGTCGCCGGAAACGTTGTCCACGGCCGCCCCGTAGGCGCTCCACCAGAAGCCGGTGTCGTTGGTTGAGAAGCCGAGAATCAGGTCGCTGTAGTCCCCGTTCGGAACGACCTGCTGCTTCATGGAGAGGGGTGGGACCGTGATCGTGAAGGACGTCCTGCCGCTGGTGCCGTTCGCGTCCACGGTCCAGGTGTGGGCGACCGAGTCGAGGTTCACGATTCCGGCGTTGGTCCGGAAGCAGGTGTCGTGACGCAGGCCCTGAGCGTAGGCGGCGAGCGAGCCCAGCGAATCCTGGAACGCGACCGAGGGGAAGCCCTGCGAGACCGAGCCTGCGGATCCCGGCTGAGGCGTCCAGATGCGCGAAAAACCGTCGAGCAGGGCATCCGGATCGAGGTAGCCGTCCGCCTTCACCCCGAAGACGATGACGGAGCCCAGGCCGGTCTCGCCGAGGGAGACTCCGACGAAGTCGCGGTAGACGCTTGGGCGTGCTTGCCGGGATCGTGTCTTCGAGGATCGGGGCGTTCGAGTTGTCGACGCCCTGCGCCATGAAGGAGATGCCGATCCTCTGGGCCACGTTGCGGTGGTTGGTGATCGTCACGTCCGAGCGGAAGAACGTCCCTCCGGCTCCCTGGACGCTGCCGGCCGCGGCAAAGATGAAGTTGTCGCTCGTCGAGTCGAGGTGGATGACCTTCCGGCGCATCCCTCCGTCGGGCTTCGGCACGCTGCGGATCATGTCCCCGAGGGTGCGCGCCGCTCGACGAGAGGCGTGTGTGCGATTGAGCATCAGCCGACGACGCGACCAGGAGCAGGGCGACCAGGCAAGCACCGCGGTGGAGCTTCATGGCGACCTCCGTGACATGCACTGCGCCGCGGCAACGTGCCGGGGCGGCGAGACTGAAATCGAGGGTTTGAAACATGGTAGCAGACCGGCCTGGCGCGCCCTTGACCTCTCCCCGGCCCTCCGATAAGGTGCGCCCTCTGCCGCGGGGTGGAGCAGCCTGGTAGCTCGTTGGGCTCATAACCCAAAGGTCGGAGGTTCAAATCCTTCCCCCGCAACCAAGTTCTTAATCGGCCGGGCACGTGCCCGGCCGTTTTGTTTCTTGATGGCGAGGCGAGTGAGGGGGAGGGATTTGAACCCGGCGCGGCGCGTAGCGCCGGGAAGAGGTTCGGCGCTCCGACGAGCGGCCGGCAGGCCGCGATCGGAGCGCAAACGCGGTCCGAAGGACCGCGGTCAATCCTCCCCCCGCAACCAAGCTGAGTTAGACGCCGGGAGGAGACTCCCGGCGTTTTCGTTATGGGCGCGGCGAGCGCCGCATCGAGTTCAGTCCGGGTTGGTTTCTACGTTGCAGGTCGGTAGACACCGCATCGATGTCACGCGCCCGTCGCGAGGATGCTTCTCGGCCCAAAGCACCGTCCACCGCGAGCGCTCTGGCTAGTCAGCTCTCGCAGGGAGGTGTGGTCATGAGGACGGTACGTCCTGGCGGACAACGGCTTCGGTGACCCCCTGATCGCCAGGGGCCAGATCCCGACGCCATGGGCGGCAGACCGACCTACCCGCGCGGCCTGCGAAATTCACGCCGCCATCAAGTGCGGACCACGAAGCGTCGGACGCGAGGTCGAGACCATGAAGTCTTCGTGAAGCCCGAAAAGACCGGCGCCACGGGGCACCACGCAGAACGTTTTTTGCCAACCTAAAAATTAGATGAATTTCGCTGCGCCGCGGTTGCAACGCATAGCGTTATCGTTTCCCCGAAGAGGTACCAAGAGCCCGAAGTGCAACAAGAACATGGGAACCTGAACGAGTGACTCGCTGAAGGAGGATCCGATGCCAGCAAATGCGAGTTGGCGACTCTGCCTTGCGATGTGCCTGACCAGTGCCATGGTGGCTTCGTCGGTACTGGCCAACACTGCCACTCCGACGAGGACGAAAACGCCCCCGCCCCCATCAATTACGCCGACGCCACTGCCTACGAATACGCCCCCGCCTACACCGACCCCCACGCCGGGCACCCAGGGGTGCACTCTCGGGTACTGGAAGAATCACCTCGCTTTCTGGCCGGCTCCTTATGATCCGACCGATATTCTTGGGGACGTGTTCGCGCTCGGCCCCTTCGTGAACCTCAACGGCGACAATGTTCCCAACGACAGTCTGCTCGATGCCCTGTACTACCCGGGCGGGCCCGGCCCGGCCGGCGGCGCACAGATCCTGCTGAAACAGGCCGTGGCGGCGCTTCTCAACGCGGCCTCCGGCTTTTACCCGCTCACGACCGCGCAGGTCATCGGCATGGTGAACTCCGCGCTGGCAACGGGCAACCGCAGCACCATGGTGACGCTGGCCAGCTCGCTGGAAAAACTCAACAGCTTGGGGTGCCCGTGCAACAATCAAGGGTGCCCGCCCAACTGACGGTCTGCGAAATGAGCCGATGCCCGGCAGGGCCTGCGGCCCTGCCGGGAAGTTCGCGCGAGAGACGCCGCACCATCGTCCCCGGAGGTTCCGGTCGAGCGAAAGTCGGGCGGTTTCCAGCCGCCTGAGGCCGACTCCAGCCGACTCAATCGCACTCGGAAGTCGCTGGTTTTCGGTTCCTTTCGCTTTCAGTAGGTGATTGGCTCGTTCTCATAACCCAAAGGTCGGAGGTTCAAATCCTCCCCCCGCAACCAAGTGCTTGATCGGCCGGGCGCTTGCCCGGCCGTTTTGTTTTTGGGATGGCTAGGCAAGTCAGGGGAGGGATTTGAACCCGAGTAGCCGCGCGACGCGGCGTGAGGTTCGGCGCCCCGCAACCATGAAACTCCAACGCCGGGAGGAGCCTCCCGGCGTTTCTGCATGAGGATTGCGGCCCGGAGTACCGGGCCGGCCCGCCGAGGTACGGCACGAGCCTCCGGGAGCGCGGCAGCGGCAGGTTCGCGCGCCGCGGGCTCTGCTTCAGCGGTCGTTCTGGAAGATGCGGAAGATCGCGAACTCGGCGCGCCGCGGCCGCACCGGAGCGACGCCGATGTGGCAGATGAGCCGGCCGTTCAGGATGTCGTCCTGCGACATCGTGGTGCGGTCACAAGTGATGAAGAACGCCTCCTGCTCTGTGCGGCCCGCGAGTGCACCCAGCCGCCACTGCCCCCTGAGAAATAGGCGGATCGTGTCTACGACGCCGGGCCCAGAGGCGGTCGTCATTCGGTTCGAAAACGACCCACTGCGTTCCCTGGTAGATGGAGCGCTCGAGGAAGATGAAAAGCCGCCGGACAGGCACGTACTTCCAGAGTCCGTCGGACGAAAGCGTCCTCGCTCCCCAGACGCGGATTCCGCGGCCGGAAATCTGGCGGATGGCGTTGACGCCGCGCGGGTTCATGACGTCCTGCGTGTTGTCGTTGATTTCGGCACAGACATCCAGGGCGCCTCGTACGATCTCGTTGGCCGGCGCCTTGAAGACGCCCCGCTCGATGTCCGTTCGCGCGTAGACCCCGAGCACGTGACCGCCAGGGGGCACGGCCTTCGGCGCACCACTCTGAGAATCGGAGGTCTTGATCCATGGTGCGTAGAAGCCGGCACACTGGGTGTCCCACCTGTTGGTGACGCGTGGATCGAGATCCGACGGAATCGCGTCCTTGTCGCAATCGATCACCGCAAAGCGGAATCGCAGGCGCTCGCAATGTTCGATGATCTTCCCGACGATGTCGACCGAGTTGTCCGCAGGCCGCGGCGCATATACAAGTGCGACCTCGCGGAATCGATCGAGCTCCAGAGCCCGCAAACCTTGCAGCTCGAGGCGTGCACCGGCCTTGACGCCATCGAAATCGTCCGGACCGAGGGGGGTTTCGATCGTCGCTGCCATCCTGGTCTAGAAGCTCGCCGTTCTCGGTGCTGGACGGAGGAGGCCGGCTTCCCGCTGTCGTTTGCTCGATCACCGCGAGGGCGGACACCGACAGGTTTGTCGAGCTGTCGATGAGCTTCTTCCGGAAATAGTCCGACGAGCTCGGGGTCAACGGAAAGATCGTCGTAATCCTCGGACCACTGCGGCTGCGCCGGCAACGCTTTGTTCTTGGGCTCGAAGGGATCGTAGGGCTCGAAGCCCTGCGGAAGGATCGCCCAGTAGGCGAGCTTCAGGCGAAAGCCGATTGGCTCGCCATACTTGTCCTTCGTGGAGCTTTGCTGGATCCGGGTCCAGACGTTCCGACCCCAGGCGCCAGGACCGACCGCACTTACTTTGAAGTCACCGAAACTCTTCGACGCTGTCGTCGCGGCCTCGCCGACGATGCGGCACACATAGAGCCGCTTGCCGCCGTTTTCGAAGAAACCGCTGACGGCGTCCGGCATGTAACGCCCGTCTTTGAACACACTGCCGAACCAGCGCTCGTACTCGTTGTAGCTCGTCACGAGCCTCGGGCACAGGTGGCCGCGTTCGGTCTCGCCGACAAACGCAGCCGTGCTAGTCGGGACGCCCTCGATGGGGCGGGGACCCCGCCCGATCTCCTCTATGTAGACGCCGGGAGTCAGGTATTCAGGCATCTCAGTTTTCCGGCGGCTCGCTACCGACTCCGCGCGCAGGCGGTGCCGTCTTGTAGTTCATCCCCTTTCGAGCTTTTAGCGGCCCCGGGGCCGCTTTTCGCTCGGACCCCGGGGCGTCGCGCATAACACGCTTTCCTCGATTGCGGCCAACGAGTAGAGCGATTGCTGTCGGTTCCACCAGGACGACGCCCCGGCCTCGACGGCGATCAGCCACGCTGTCTTTGGTGGCGGTAATGTCGGCTCATTCGCAGACAGTCCCGCCCGGGACCCCCGAAGAAGAAATAGGTGCCCCAGTCCCCCCCATTGGATGACGACACGAGATCAATGGTGTAGCACCTGGGCGAGTTCTCTGCCTTGTTCAGGTCGGCCCATACGCCGGCCCCATCATCTTCATCGCGCGGGATGTAAAAGATGGTGTTCTGAAACGCCGCCTTCTGCCAGCCCTGATTGGCAAACTGACCGCTACCCATCTGGGGCCAGGCCGTCTGGCCGGTAACCTCCCCGCCGAAGTCGATCCTCTCAGCCGATCTGGACATCTGACCCTGGCCGTACTGAGACCCCGGGTAGTACCCGACCGCCTCATAGTTCCCCGGTCCCCTCAGGAAGAGCCACCAGTTCCCTCTGAAGTACTTCCACTGCATCTCGAAGCCCCACTGGGTTTCCGCCGGCTTGCTGTACTGAGACCAGGTTCCCCCCAGATACCAATGGTTGTTGATTTGCCGCGAAGCCGCTGCACTCGATGTTGTAGCAGCCGGTCTTGTCGTAATTGTCGGCGGTCCAGTAGATGAATAGCGCTGCATTCTTGGTGCTGTAGTGCTTCTCGGCGACCTGCCATCCACCCTCCACAGTCTGAGTCGTGGTGCCGCTGCCCGCCGCATACCACTGCTGCGAGATCGAGGTGCGAGCCGGGTCGGCGACGAGGGGATTCCGCAGGATCGAGCCACGCATTACCGCCAAAGTTGGTTACGTTCTGAGCGGCATGCGCATATTTGTGAACGACCGATCCCTCTTCGGGTCGGTCTGGCCTTTCCGAAGGGGGCAGCTCGCCGCCTCCGTTGCCGTCCTTTGAGAAGAAGAAGCGCAACGTCTCGAAGCGGGTCAGCACCTCCAACGTGAGCCTACCCATCGGAATGGTGCCGTCCGGGCAGGAGGCCCGGTTGCCAAAGGCATCAACCTGACCCTCCGTCAGGCGCGAGGGGGCCGCTTTTGCATCTCCGGGTCCTTTGCCAGGATTGTATGCGGTATGGCTTGACCCCCTCGGCGGTGTTTCGATTCGCTTGAGGCCTTGCAAGCGCAAGGATGGTTGGGAGTCGACGGTGATGCAGTCACAGTACCGGCCGTCCAAAACGAATGAGCGGACCGGCTTGACGCCCTCGTACATGGTCAGGATGTGGTTTCGCATTTCGGCGAATGCGGCCTGATCCCGGACTCGTACTCCTTCCCGCTTGGCGTAGTCGGAGCAATCTGCGCCTCCTTCGTACGCTCGAGGAACTCGTCGAAGGAGATGAACCCTTCCCCAGGAGGCGGAGTCGGCTGGTCGGGGCGCAGGACGCCAATACGACAATCGCGAACAGCGCCAAAAGTGGCGATGTGTTTCTCTTGGATCTCCTCGCTTGTCTTAGAATCACAGCAGTAACCTCCGGTAGGGTCTACTCGTCCAGCATCTCCACCAGCGGAAAACTCAACTATCTACTAATCGCTCGTAACCGCCCAATCGGCTAGTCCGAGCTCGGCGCCCTCAGCGCCCCGGGGCTTCCCGGGCCGGCTCGCACAGAGACTTTTGGAGGTTCAGGTCGAGCGAAAGTCGAGCGGTTTGCATCCGACTCAGGCCTACTCCAGCCGAATCCGCCCCCCGTGAATTCGCCATTTCACGCGTCTTTCCGCCCCGTGTAGACGGCCGGCGAGGCCTCATAACCCAAAGGTCGGAGGTTCAAATCCTCCCCCCGCAACCTATTGAATGATCGGCCTGGGGACCCCCGGGCGTTGTGTCCTTGGAGTACGGGAGGGGACGGATTGCGTGCCGGACTACCGGCGCGGCGTGCCCGGGGGTTGCGTTAACGCCGTGCTTCGCCCGGCGTTCCCTACGGCCGGGAGTCTGCCTTCGGTGGTCGGGTTGGTGGACGGCACGAGCCCGAGTGGCCGGAAGCCCGGCGGTAGATCCCCGCCCCCGCAAAATAAAGTTGACACCGCGAAGTCACTCCCGGCATTTCTGTGCAAGGATTGCCGGCTCACACACCAGGCCAGGCACATAGTCTCCCGCCCCTAATTTCTCTCCTCACCTGGCAAGCGCAGCAGGGTCTGCCGCGATCTCGCGACTGCCGCCCGCGATGACGCCGTTAACCCCGCATTGGTCAAGAGCGGCCTCGCAAGAGGAAAAACATGGACAGGAGCTTTGGCTTTCCGGCGTATCGAAGGGGGAGGGTGCGTCCGCACCTCGGTTTCATCCTCGCCCTGCTTCTCCCCCTGCCGCTCTTCGGCGCCCCCTGCAACCCACCCATCACGAATCCGATCCTCTGCGAGAACACGAATCCCGGGAACCCGTCGAGCGAATGGGACGTCTCGGGGTCCGGAGATCCTTCGATCCAGGGCTTCGCCACCGACATCAGCGTCAACCACGGGAACACGGTTCAATTCAAGGTGGACACGACCTCGACCGACTACCGCATCGACATCTACCGCCTCGGCTACTACGGAGGCATGGGCGCTCGAAAGATCGCGACGGTTCAGCCCTCCGCCGCTCTGCCTCAGGTCCAGCCTGCGTGCCTGACCGATTCCGCGACAGGCCTGAACGACTGCGGCAACTGGGCGGTGTCGGCGTCGTGGGCGGTTCCGGCCGACGCCGTGTCGGGGATCTACATCGCTCACCTCGTGCGCGAGGACGCGTCGGGCGAGAGCCACATGGTGTTCATCGTCCGCGACGACGAGGGGCACTCTCCGATCCTGTTCCAGACGTCCGACACGACGTGGCAGGCCTACAACCAGTACGGCGGAAACAGCCTGTACGTCGGCGGGCCGGGAACCAATCCCGGGCGCGCCTACAAGGTCAGCTACAACCGTCCGTTCACGACGCGCGGGACCTCGGACGAGGACTGGCTCTTCAACTCCGAATACCCCATGGTCCGCTGGCTCGAAGCCAACGGCTACAACGTCAGCTACTTCACGGGCGTCGACAGCGACCGGATCGGGAACGAGATCCTCGATCACCAGGTCTTCCTCTCCGTCGGTCACGACGAGTACTGGTCCGGCGGGCAGCGCGCCAACGTCGAGGCCGCGCGCGCGGCGGGCAAGCACCTCGCGTTCTTCTCCGGCAACGAGGTGTTCTGGAAGACGCGATGGGAACCCTCGATCGACGCCAGCGCGACGCCGAATCGCACGCTCGTCTGCTACAAGGAGACGCACGCCGGCGCGAAGATCGACCCCGATCCCGACTGGACGGGAACGTGGCGGGACAACCGTCCGATCAATCCGAGCCCGAATCCCGAGAACGCGCTGACCGGAAACATCTTCACCGTCAACTGCTGCAGCTATCCGATGACGGTCGGCTCGGAGGACGGGAAGCTGCGCCTGTGGCGCAACACGAGCGTGGCGAACCTGACCCCCGAGCAGACGGCCACCTTCCCGATGCGACCGTCGGCTACGAGTGGAACGAGGACCTCGACAACGGCTCGCGTCCGCCGGGACTCTTCCGGCTCTCTTCGACGAACGTCGACGTTCCCCAACGGATCCTCGACCAGGGGTCCACGTACGGACCGGGCAACGCCACCCACAGCCTCACCCTCTACCGCCACTCGAGCGGCGCGCTCGTGTTCGGCGCCGGCACCGTGCAGTGGAGCTGGGGGCTCGACTCCAACCATGACCGCGGCAGCGATGCGCCCGACGTGCGCATGCAGCAGGCGACCGTGAACCTTTTCGCCGACATGGGAATTCAGCCGGGCTCGCTCCAGGGCGGCCTCGTCACCGCGGCGGCGTCCACGGACGCGACGCCGGCGTCATCGCAGGTCACCGCGCCCACGGCCGGCGCCACCCTCCCGAGCGGCTCGCCCTTCCTCGTCACCGGCACGGCCTCGGACTCCGGCGGCCTGGTCGGCGGCGTCGAGGTCTCGACGGACGGCGGGGCGACCTGGCACCGCGCGACCGGACGCGCCAGCTGGAGCTATTCGTGGACGCCGGGCGCTGCCGGGAACACGGTGATCCAGAGCCGCGCGGTCGACGACAGCGGCAACATCGAGACGCCGTCCGCGGGAGTGTCGGTCACGGTCCAAGCGTCCGGCGCCTCCTCCTCGATCTGGAACGACTCGTTCACGCCTGCAAACCTCGATCCGAACGACCACCAGGGCACCGAGGTCGGCGTGAAGTTCCGTTCCGACGCCGCGGGCTTCGTCACCGGCGTCCGGTTCTACAAGGGTCCGACGAACACGGGGACGCACGTCGGACACCTCTGGACCGCCGGCGGAGCCCTGCTCGGCACCGTGACCTTCACCGGCGAGTCTCCAACGGGTTGGCAGCAGGCCACCTTCGCTTCGTCGATCCCGGTCTCCGCCAACACGACCTACATCGCGTCGTACTTCGCGCCGGTCGGCCAGTACGCGTACAACAGCAACTACTTCGCCTCCGCATTCGACAACGCACCCTTGCACGCCCTTGCCGACGGAACCGACGGACCCAACGGGGTCTACGTGTACGGGGGCGGGTTTCCCACCGCGACCTTCAACAAGACCAACTACTGGGTCGACATCGTCTTCTCGACCTCCGGCGGAACGGACCCGACGCCTCCGTCGGTCGTCTCGGTCACTCCCTTCAACGGCGCGACCGCCGTCGCCGCCACGTCCAACGCGACGGCGACCTTCAACGAGCCGCTCGACGCCTCGACCGTGACGTCCTCCACGTTCACGCTGCAGGGTCCGGGCGGAGCCGTCTCGGCGGCCGTCACCTGGGATGCCGGGACGCTCAAGGCGACCCTCAATCCGTCCTCTTCACTCGCGTTCAACACGTCCTACACGGCGACGCTGAAATCCGGCGCGGCCGGGATCAAGGACTCCGCGGGCAACCAGCTGGCGAGCGACTACACCTGGTCGTTCACGACGGCCGGGCCCCCGCCGCCTCCTCCGGACCAGGGCCCGGGCGGACCGATCCTCGTCGTGGCCGGCACCAACACGTTCGGCCGCTACTTCGCCGAGATCCTGCGCGCCGAGGGGCTGAACGCGTTCGACGTCAAGGACATCGGCTCCGTCGACGCCACCGTCCTCGGGGGCTACGACGTCGTGATCCTCGGCGAACAGTCCCTCACCGCGACCCAGGCGACGATGTTCTCGAACTGGGTCAACGCGGGCGGCAACCTGATCGCCATGCGGCCGGACGCTGACCTGTACGGCCTGCTCGGGGTCACGGCCGCGGGCGGCACCCTCGCGAACGCCTACTTCCAGGTCGACACGAGCGCCGCGCCCGGCGCGGGGATCGTCTCGCAGACGATGCAGTTCCACGGCACCGCCGACAAGTACACGCTCTCCGGCGCGACCGCGGTCGCGACGCTGTACTCGGACGCCAGCACCGCGACGGCGAACCCCGCCGTCACGATGAGGTCCGTCGGCTCGAACGGCGGCCACGCGGCCGCCTTCGCGTTCGACCTGGCGAAGTCGGTCGTCTACACGCGCCAGGGCAATCCGGCATGGGCCGGCGACTCGCGCGACGGCCAGGACGGGCCGATCCGCTCCGACAATCTCTTCTTCGGGGCCAAGCCGGGCGACGTCCAGCCCGACTGGATCGATTTCACCAAGGTCGCCATCCCGCAGGCCGACGAGGCGCAGAGGCTCCTCGCCAATCTGATCGGCACGATCAATCTGCCGCGAAAGCCGCTGCCGCGCTTCTGGTACTTCCCGAAGGGCAAGAAGGCGGCCGTGATCATGACCGGCGACGACCACGCGAGCGGCGGTACCGCGGGGCGCTTCGACGCCTACAAGGCCGCGAGCACCGCCGGCTGCTCCGTCGCCGACTGGGACTGCATCCGCAGCACGTCCTACGTCTACCCGAACGCCCCTCTGACCGACTCGCAGGCCGTCGGCTACGAGGCGGACGGTTTCGAGGTGGCTCTCCACGTGACGACCGGCTGCGGCGACTTCACGGCCTCATCGCTCGAGACCGACTTCGCGGACCAGCTCGCCGCGTTCACCGCGAAGTACACCAGCGTCTCGCCGCCCGCCACGAACCGCACGCACTGCATCCCCTGGAGCGACTGGTCGACGCACCCGAAGACGGAGCTCGCGCACGGCATCCGGCTCGACACCAACTATTACTACTGGCCCCCCGCCTGGATCGCGGATCGACCCGGAATGTTCACCGGCTCCGGTATGCCGATGCGGTTCGCGGACCTCGACGGAACGATGATCGACGTCTACCAGGCGACGACGCAGATGACCGACGAGTCCGGCCAGACGTTTCCGAAAAACATCGACGCGCTGCTCGACAAGGCGACCGGCGCGGAGGGCTATTACGGCGCGTTCACGGCCAACATGCACACCGACAGCGCGAGCAGCAGCGGGTCGGACGCGATCGTCGCGTCGGCGAAGGCGCACGGCGTGCCCGTGGTCTCGTCGCGGCAGATGCTCACCTGGCTCGACGGGCGCAACGGATCGAGCTTCCAGAGCCTCGCATGGGCCGGCAACAAGCTCACGTTCACGATCTCGCTCGGCGCCGGCGCCTCGAATCTGCAGGCGATGGTGCCGACCGTCTCGGCGGCGGGCGGGCTGACCGGCATGACCCGAAACGGGGCGCCGGTCTCCTTCACGAACCAGACGATCAAGGGCGTGGTCTACGCGTTCGTCCCCGCGCTCCCCGGGGCGTACGAGGCGCAGTACGCGACGGGCGGCGGGACCACCGGTTCGGCCACCGATACGACGGTGGCCGACTTCTCGGCGGGAACGCTCGACGCGAACACGCGCGTCTCGCAGATCGGGGACGGTGAGGTCATCCTCGCGTCGGCCGTGAACGAGGAATTCTCGGGGACCGCGTTGCCGGCGGGCTGGAGCGGCGCACTGTGGGGAGGCGGAGGATCCGTCGCCGTCTCGGGCGGCCAGCTGACGGTCGATGGCGCCGACGCGGCGACCGACGCCTCCTACGGCCCGGGACGGGCGCTGGAGTTCGTCGCAACCTTCGGATCCGCGCACTTCCAGCACGTCGGCTTCGTGAACGCGCTCGCCTTCGACGGCAGCTGGGCGATCTTCAGCACCAAGGACACGACGAACTCGCTCTATGCCCGCACGAGCGACGGCCAGAACACGCTCCTCACTGGCAACAACCTGCTGAACTCGCCCCACCTCTTCCGGATCGAGTGGAACGCGTCGAACGTGCTTTTCTATCTCGACGGAACCCTCGTCGCAACGCACGCGGTCTCGATCTCCGGGCCGCTGCGTCCCCTCGCGAGCGACGTCGACCCGGGCGGCCCGACGGTCTCCGTCGACTGGATCCGGATGACGCCGTATGCCGACTCGGGCAGCTTCACGTCCCGCGTCTTCGACGCCGGCGCCGGCGGCTCGTGGTCCTCCATCTCCTCGACGAGCGACCTGCCGGCGGGGACGAGCATCGCGCTCTCGGTGCGCAGCGGCGCGACTCCCGCTCCGGACGGGAGCTGGTCGGCGTTCACTGCGGTGCCGGGTTCCGGGGGACCGCTGTCCTCGACGTCCCGCTACCTCCAGTACAGCGCCGGTCTGGCGACTTCGGATCCGCTCCAGACGCCCGCGCTTCGCGACGTCACCGTCGGCTTCACGGTCTCTCCGTGACTCACACGTTGACGGTCACCCGGACCGGAACCGGCGCCGCCACCAGCACGGTGACGAGCACGCCCGCGGGCATCAACTGCGGAGCGACCTGCGTGAAGAGCTTCGACGGCGGAACCGTCGTGACGCTCCTGCCCGCGCCGGGCGCGACCTACGTCTTCGGCGGCTGGTCGGGAGATGCGGACTGCGCGGATGGCGCTCGTCACGCTGGACGCCGACAAGACCTGTACCGCCGCTTTCAACAAGAAGCCCGACCTGAGCGTCACGAATCTCGGAGCCCCCGCATCCATCCGGGGCCGGCCTGACGATCACGGTCACCGATACGACCAAGAACCTGACCGGCGGCCCCGCGTTCCCGGGCACGAGCAACACGAAGTTCTGGCTGTCGACCGACGCCGTGCTGCGGCGGCGATACCCTCCTGGGAGCCCGGCCGGTGCCGTCCCTCAATCCGGGCACCGCCAGCGCCGGCTCCACGAGCGTCGTGATCCCGGCGGGAACGGCGCCGGGCAGCTACTTCCTGATCGCGAACGCCGACGCCGATGGATCGGTTCCGGAATCCAACGAGAACAACAACGTGCGGACCAAGGCATTGACGATCCTGGCCCCGGATCTCACGGTCACCGCCCTGTCGGCGCCGACCGTCTCGGGAGCGAACCGCACGATCTCGATCACGGAGACGACGCGCAACGCGACCGGCGTCAGCGCGGCACCGCCCTCGACGACCAGCTACTACCTCTCCACCGACGCCGTCTGGGACGCCGGCGACATCCTCTTCGGCAGCCGCGACGTTCCGGCTCTGACGGCGGGAGCCATCCAGAGCACGCTGACGGCCAGCTACACGCTGCCGACCGTTGCGGGCGGCAACTACGTCATCATCGCGAAGGCGGACGGCCCTCTGGCCATTGCCGAGAGCAACGAGGCCAACAACACCCGCGTGCTGGCGATCAAGATCGGCCCGGACCTCAGCGTGACGGCGCTCGCGGCGCCGGCGAAGTCGGGCGCGGGACTCTCGGTGACCGCGACGGACACGACCGCCAACGCCGCCGGCCGAAGCGACGTGACGAACTCCACGACATCCTTCTACCTCTCGTCGGACACCGTGCTCGGCGGCGACACGCTCGTCGGATCCCGATCCACGGGCGCGATCGCCTCCGGCAGCAACAGCCCCGGGTCGGCGACTGTGACCATCCCGGCCGGGACGACGACGGGAACCTGGTACATCATCGCCAAGGCGGACGGGCCCGACGTCCTGTTCGAGACGAGCGAAACCAACAACACCCGCAACTTTGCGATCAAGATCGGGCCGGACCTCACCGTCTCGGCCATCGCCGCGCCGGTCTCGGCCCATCCGGGCCGGCCGACGATCAGCGTCAAGCCGACCACCCTGAACTCGGGAGGGGGTTCGACCGGCAGCGGCTCGCTCACCAAGATCTACCTGAGAAACTTCGGGCGGTTCCGACACGTTCCTGGGAACGCAAAACGTGCCGACCCTGGCGCCGAACGGCTCAAACGCCGTCGCGGTGTCGGTGACGATTCCCGCGGGTACGCCGACGGGGAGCTACAGCATCGTGGCGGTGGCGGACGACGGCAACGCGATAGTGGAAACGATCGAGACGAACAACACGAAGACGAAGGCCATCACGATCAACTGACGGGTTCGGAAGCGGGGGACGATCCCGGGCGACCGGAGGTCCCTCGCTTCCTTCTCCGGAAAGCTGCGCGCTCTACGGCGCGTAGAGAAGCAGGCCGAACCTCTTGACGAGGAAGACGGCCATCTGGCCGCGGGTGTTCGGCGAACTGGGGCAGTAGATCCCGGTGCCGCACCCGCCCGTGATCCCTTCGAGGTACAGCTGCTCGATCCAGTCGGCGAACTGGCTCGGGCAGGTCACATCCGTGAAGAGGCCGGTGCAGCCGGGGGGCACGTACAGGGGGCCGTGGAGAGCCTTCAGCAGGAAGGCCGCCATCTGCGCCCGCGTCACCGCATTGTCGGGGCAGTAGTTCCCGCCGCCGCATCCGCCGGTGATGCCTTCGAGGTCGAGGTCCTCGATCCAGTCGGCGAAGAGGCTCGGGCACGGGACGTCGGGGAAGAGGCCCGTGCAGGGCGGAGGAACGAAGGCCGGGCCGTGCTTGGACTTCAGCAGGAAGACGGCCATCTGCGCCCGCGTCACCGAGCTATCCGGGCAGTAGATGCCGGTGCCGCAGCCGGCCGTGATTCCGTTGTGGAAGACGTTCTCGATGAACCTGTAGAACTGCTGCGAGGTGGGCACGTCCGCGAAGCTTTCGCCGATGTGCAGCGTCCAGCTCTTCGGCGAGCCGCCGAGACTCAGCGCCTCGGCGAAGGTCGCGTCCCAGTGCGGCACGGGACGCGCACCGGAGACGCTCACCTGGTAACAGTCGTGCGACGGCGTCGCGGTGTCGCAGTCCGTCGTCGTGCCCGGAGTGGCCGAACCGTAGTTCGCGGCGGCGTCCGGGATGCCGTATGAGGGCCCCGGCGGGCCCGCGATGTTGGAAGCGGTGCCGGTGAAGGTCAAAGTGACGCTGGTCGAGTTCTGCCAGGCGGGCTCGACCACGACCGTTTCGCCCGCCTCGAGCACGCCGTTCAGGTTCGACGTCGCGCCGGTGCCGTGCATGTCCGCCGTGAGCGGCGCGGCTGCCGGAAGGCTCGGCGTCTGCGTCGGCGTGGGTACCGGCGTCCCGGTGCTCGTCGGGGTCGGCGTCGGGGTCTGCGTGAAGGTCGGCGTCGGAGTATTCGTCGAAGTGTTCGTCGGAGTGCTCGTCGGCGTCTGAGTCGGCGTGTTCGTCGCTGTGGGCGTCGGCGTGTGCGTGCTCGTCGGCGTAGGCGTCGCGGTGTTCGTGGGCGTGTTCGTCGGCGTATTGGTCGGAGTCGCCGTAGGCGTGGGCGTACTCGTCGCCGTAGGGGTCGCCGTGTTGGTCGGGGTCAGCGTCGGCGGCACCGGTGTCTGAGTCGGCGTATTGGTCCGCGTCGCTGTCGGCGTGCTGGTCGGAGTCAGTGGCGTCGGCGTGTTGGTCGGCGTGTCTGCGTCGGCGGTACCGGCGTCTGAGTCGGCGTATTGGTCGCGTCGCTGTCGGCGTGCAGTCGGGGTCAGGGTTGGCGGTATCGGAGTTTGCGTCGCGGTGTTGGTCGGCGTGTTGGTCGGGGTCAGCGTCGGCGGCACCGGCGTCTGAGTCGGCGTATTGGTCCACGTCGCTGTCGGCGTGATGGTCGGAGTGCAGGGTTGGCGGTATCGGTGTTTGCGTCGCGGTGTTGGTCGGCGTGTTGGTCGGGGTCAGCGTCGGCGGCACCGGCGTCTGAGTCGGCGTATTGGTCCACGTCGCTGTCGGCGTGAACGTCGGAGTCAGAGTTGGCGGTATCGGAGTTTGCGTCGCGGTGTTGGTCGGCGTGTTGGTCGGGGTCAGCGTCGGCGGCACCGGCGTCTGAGTGGGCGTATTGGTCCGCGTCGCTGTCGGCGTGCTGGTCGAAGTGGGAGTACTCGTCGCCGTGTTCGTCCGTGTGCTCGTCGGCGTGAAAGTCGGAGTCAGGGTTGGCGGTATCGGTGTTTGCGTTGCCGTGTTGGTCGGCGTCGAGGTGGGCGGCGGCGGGCTGCTGCAGCCCGCGAATTTGAAATTGCCGATGCGCGTGCGCCAGTTGAAGTTGCTCGTGGTCGCGTAATACTCCTGCGTGTACCAGAAGGTGCAGTCATCCACCGGGTCTACGGTCAGGTCGCTGTAGTCGCCCCAGCGGCTGGAGGTGCCGGTCTGGCTGCCCGCGCCCGCGAACAGCGTCGATTCGCCCTGCCCCAGCGTGCCCGCCGGATCTCCGGCCAGGCGTCCCGCGTACCGGATCTCGGGATGGATGCGTCGAGCTCGAGGCGCTGAATCCGATGGCGAGGTCGCCCGCATTGTTCATGGCGGCGCTGCCCATCCACCGCCAGGTCGCGTCGGGCTGGTAGGTGCCTTGCTGCGTGAAACCGGGTGAGCCGCTCGTCGCGTTGTTGATCTCCCACCAGCGAATGGCCGCGACGCCACCCGAGCTGACTGTGCGGTTCCCCACGAGGGCCTCGTGGCCGTCCGGAAATCGGCGGTAGGCCAGGCGGAACATGGGCCGGTCGGCGAGGTTGTCGAGGAGGTCTGTGGTCTCGAGCTGGGGCACCGCGGCACCCAGCGTGGTGTAGCCGGCCGGAGTCGGGCTGCCGCCGAGCGTGAAAGTGCTGTTGGCCGGCGTGGCCCAGTCCACGTGAAAGCGATAGACCTTCCACGGCGATCCCGAGGTGCTGAGCCAGGGATTCGGCGCGCCGGCGGGCGGCAGATTCGAGCCGTCGAGGTCGGCGCATATCAGGGACCCCAGCGAAGTCGACTGCAGGCCCGGCGTGATGAAGGTGGCCGGAAGGCCGGCGAGCATCGCGGCGCGGTCGAGAGCGAAGGGCTGCGGGCCGAGAAACGCCGTGCCGCCGTTGTTGAAGACGTTCATCGCGAGGTAGTAGGCATCCGGCCAGACGCCGAGCTTGCGGGTAGTCGTAGAAGTTGGTGTTGTTGAGGTGAAAACCGTAGCGGTACCACGAGCCCGTGGCATCGCTCGTCGTCGAGACGGCGACGCACTCGTCCCTCGGGACGCTCGTTCCGGCGAACTGCGAGACGACCCAGCGATTGGCGAGCTGGTCGTAGAGGACGACCGGGTCGCCGCCCCCGGACGTCTCGCACACACCGCCGAACCCCGACCAGAGAGTTTCAATCGAGATCGGGCCCAGGACGGAAGCTCCGGTGGTCTTGTTGAAGACCTGGATGCCCTCGTTCACCATCTGCACGTACTGCGTGGCTCCGACCTCGCCGTTGGTGTCGGGCGGCGCGCAGTTGCAGGCGACGCCGGGAAACCCCATACCGTCGAAGTTCAGAATCGGTGACGGCATCGCCTCCGGAGCCAGGCGTTCCTGCACCACGGTGTCCAGCTGACTCTGAGCGAATTTGGGAAGGCCGAGCGGCTCGCGCTTCAGATTCCTCGGCTTGAGGCCGACTTTCGGGGGGATGTCGCGCAAGGGCGGCGAGACGTCGTTCTTCGCCGAGGACCCGACGGTGATCGTCGAAGCCGTGCTCTTCCTGGTCGAGTCCGCTCCGAAGCCGGAGGCGGACACCAGGAGCGCACACAGAACCCCGCAGGCAAGCGCCCGGTACCGGTCCAATGACTCTCCGTTTGTTGGAAGGTTGGATTCAATTTAGCTCGCAAGTCACTGACGCCACGTGACCCCGGTCACTCGAGTGCGACGGTTTCGACCGTTGCACTGCGACGGCAGTCGGTCGCGACGCGGATGCGAAGGCCGCCACTGCCGGCTGCACCAGACCGCGAGCGACGCCACGCGCGGAGCATCCTCATATACTGCGGCGATCGAGGGGGCAGGCGATGCGCGAAACGAGTGCCGAGCTGGCCCGGAACCTGCCGTGACCACGCTCGAGAGCTGCGTGACGGATCGGCGATGAAAGGCGGGCTCACCCTTCGGGGACTCAGAGAGATCCTGCTGCCGCGGCCCAAGGACGCCGAGTCCCTGGATACCGCCGCAGGTGCTTCCCTCGCCGTCTTCGGGCCCGCACCCGCGACGGCCGCGAGCAAGAGGGGCCGCGACCTCGTGGACTTCCTGAAGCAGGTGGAACTGTTCGAGGAGCTCGGAGCGGCGGATTTCAAGCGGCTCGCTCAGATCGCCCACGAGAGAACGTACCGCGATGGCGAGACCATCTACGAGCAGGGGAAGCCGGGCCTGGCTCTTTATCTCCTGCGGGCAGGACTCGTCGAGATCACGAGGAGGAAGAGGAATGGCGATGAGCTTTCCCTCGCGATGCTGGAACCGCCCGCATCCTTCGAGGAGCTCGCAGCCATGGGATGTGAGGTGGTTCGCTGGAGCTCGGCTCGGGCTCACGGCCCGGTGACTCTGGTCGCTCTGGGGCGCCCCGACCTGGATGTCCTCTCCCGGACGTCGCCCGCGATCGCCAACAAGATCCTGAGGAAGCTGGCCGAGATCACGGCGACGAGACTCCAACTGCTGATCGAGGCCCAGTACCTGAACCCGCAGGAACCGGACACCGCCGCCTCCGACGACAGTCCCTCGAACGGGCCGGAATGATCGGCCGGTGGCTTGGAGCCGTCGGCGCCGCGCTCGTCGCGGCGTACCTGGTCTGGGGGCTCCGGAGCCTCATCGTTCCCATCGCGGTCGGAAGTCTCCTCGCCTACGTCTGCTATCCGCTGGTGGCTCGGCTGGAGCGCTACAGGGTGACGCGAGGCCTGGCGATCGGTTTGCTCGTCCTCGGCTTCTTTTCCGCGGCCCTCGTCCTCACGATCCGGATCCGCGCCGGCGTGTCCTCGGAAATCGGGACACTCGATTTCAAGACGCGTGCGCTCCACAAGCTCAACGAGCGTTATGAAACCCTCATGGGCCTCGACGCTATCGCCGAGAGGCAATCGGCTCTACCAGTTCGTGCACGACGATCTGGATCCCGTGGTCGATCGGATCAACGGTCTCCTCGCGTTGACGACTGAGGAGCGCACTCGATTCCTGGAGGCGCACTCCGGCGAAGCCGACCCGCTGCTGGACTATGACCGCGCGAACCTCGAGACCCTCGAGCGGCGCGGCCTTCAGGCGACCGCTCGGTCGAGTGCGCGAGGGGAGCGGGCCCCGGGGGAGCGGCGGAAGCCCGAAAAACGCCTCTCGCCGCTCTGGGCGCGATTCTGTCGACGTGGATCGTCGCGCCCGTCGTCTTTCTGTTTCTGCTCCGGGATACCGGAGAGATCAAGCGTGGCTTTCTGAGCCTCGTCCCAAATCGGCTCTACGAGCCGACCCTGGCGGTGCTGGATGATCTCGACCGAGCCCTGGGAGGTTACGTGCGAGGCCTTTTCCTGGAGTGTTGCTTCCTCGGCCTCACGTTGACGCTCGTCTTCGCGGTCGTCGGCATCCCTCTGCGCTGGGCGATCCCTCTCGGATTGGTGGCTGGCGCGACGAACGTGATTCCGTATCTGGGATCCGCGATCGCTCTCGCTCTGCGGCCTCTCCTACACGCTGCTGGCGGACCAGATCCATCCCTTGTTGCCGGGGATTGATGGCAACAACGTCGCGATCTGGGTGGTCCTGGGCGTCCTGCTCGCCGAGATCCTGAAGAACGTCGTCTTCGAGCCCTTCGTGCTCGGCGGCGCCGCCAAGCTTCACCCTCTCGTCGTGGTCATTGGAGTGCTCGGAGGAGGCATCCTGTTCGGTCTTGCCGGACTGCTGCTCGCGATCCCCACAATGACCATCGTCAAGGCTTTCGTCTCGAGCGCGTCCCGGCAACTCAAGGCCTACGGACTAGCCTGAAGGGCAACGCAGCGGGGCGGTTCCGCTCATGCGAAACGTGAGAGGAGACCGTATGACCTACACCAGGATCACCACCGCGGGCGCCGGCACCATGGGCTCGCAAGTCGCCTGGCAGATGGCCTTTCACGGCAAGCAGGTGACCGTGTACGACGCCATCCCCGCGGGCCTGGAGAAGGGCAAGGCGTTTCATCGGGAGTACGCGGAGCATTTCTTGAAGAAGCGGGGTGCCACACAGAGAGCAGGTCGACGACACGTTCGCTCGCATCACATACACGACCGATCTGGCCGCGGCGGTGCGCGATGCCGATCTGATCAGCGAGTCCGTGCCGGAGACGATGGCGATCAAGGAATCCTTCTGGCGCGACGCGTCCCGGCACGCCCCGGCACGCACCGTGTTCACCACCAACACATCCACGCTGACGCCGAGCGCCCTGGCCGGCTTCGTCGACCGGCCGCAGAAGTTCCTGGCCTTGCACTTTGCCATCGGCGTCTGGGACTCCAACATCGGCGAGGTCATGGGGCATCCCGGCACCGACCCGTCCGTGTTCGAGACCCTGCTGAAGTTCGCCGCGGAAATCGGCCTGGTGCCCATCCCCATTCGCAAGGAGCAGAGCGGCTACATCATCAACAGCCTGCTCGTGCCCTGGTGCACCGCCGCGCTGGACCTGCTGGTGCGCGGCGTGAGCGACTACGAGAGCATCGACCGAACCTGGATGATCACCATGCAGAGCCAGCATGGGCCCGTGCGGAATGATGGATCGCATGGGTCTCGGCGTCGTGTACCACGTCGCGAAGCTCATCGGCGAAACCACCCCGAACACCCAGGCGCTCGAGTCTGCCCGCTATCTCGACGAGGGCTTCATCCAGAAGGGCCGCCTCGGGGTCGCGAGCGGCCAGGGCTTCTACAGCTACCCGAATCCGAGCTACGCCCAGCCGGGGTTCATCTGAACCCGTGCGAGCGCGCTGGCCGAGGCGCGCCGAGATGGCGCCGTTTCTGGCCTAGGACGTTCGGTCTCGAGCTCTACGGTCCGTAACCGTCGTGACGCGAGACGTTCGGTCTCAGCTCCTCGATCCGGTAGATCTCGCGGCGGCCGTAGTCGATCAGGTCGTGGTAGCCCTTCATGGCCTCCTGGAGCTCCTTGTTTTCCATGGCCTTCCGGGTGGTCTCCTCGAACTTGTCGATGCTCTCGGCCTCGACCTCCATCACGACCGTCCAGAAGCGCTCGGCGCAGGCGTCGGTCAGCACGCGCATCGAGAAGAGCCCCTGGCTCTTCGCGACCTTCGCGAGCGTCTGGAACTTCTGGACCATCGGCTTCACCTGACCGGGCTTGCAATACATGACTTCTCGAATCAGATACATGGTGACCTCCTTGATCCATCCACGGGGCGCCCTCGTGACGCCCACAACCGGATTGTCCTCCACGCGGCCCGGAATGGTCTAAGCATCCGTCGATCGTTCCAGGCAGGAATTCCAGCGGCACTGCTCTTGCAGTCGGAAGCGCTGCGCTGCACTGCGCGAGGAGGAGCCATGGATATTCGAGAAGAAAACCCGGGGGGGTCGGTGGACGAAAGGACCTCTCCCGATTCGGGCAATATCGACCCGTCCGTCAGTCCGCGGCCGCCGATTTTGACGCCGGAGGTCGAGTCACGGAGTGATCTGGACAGCCCGTTTGGCGCGCTCGCGAATGGCCTCCCCGACGTGATTCAAAGGGCCAAGGGGTTCTACACGCGGCATCCGACGCTCGTGAAAACCGTGGGGACCGTATTCGCCGCCGCGATCGCCCGGCGTCTCTTCCGCGGCCGTCCGGGACTCTTTTAAACCGGCGTCAGCCCAGCAGATCCTCGATCTTCACCGGCAGCTCCCGCACGCGGACGCCGGTCGCGTGGTGCACGGCGTCCGTGACGGCGGCGGCGAACCCGGCCAGGCCGATCTCGCCGATCCCGCGCGCGCCGAGGGCGTTGATCTCGTAGTCGGGGTAGTCCAGGAAATGCACGTCGATCGGCGGCGCGTCGGCGTTGACCGCCATGACGTAGTCCGCCAGGTTGCTGTTGATCGGGGCGCCGCTCTGCGGGTCGTACGTCGTGTGCTCGAACAGCGCCATGCCGATTCCCATCACGACGGAGCCCTCGACCTGGTTTCGGCCGGCCAGGGGATTGACGATGCGGCCCGCGTCGATGACCGTCACGACGCGGCTGACGCGCAGCCGGGCGATCTCCGGCTGCCAGGTGACCTCGACGAAGTGACATCCGAAAGAGTGCGTCGAGAACTTCGGCTCGGGATTGCCGAAGGTCCCCTCGGACTTGCCGTTGCCCGTGACCAGGCGGAGATGGGCCGCCGAGAGCACGCTCGCAAACGGCACTCCCTTCGCGGGGCCGTCTGCCTTCACGAAGAGCCGGCCACCTTCGAATGCCAGCTCGTCGGGCTTGGACTTCGCGAACGCGGATCCGGGGGTCGTCATCGCGACGCTCCGCAGCGACGCGATCGCGCTGTCCGCCGCCGCAAAGACGGCCGGAACCACCGAGCCGGTCACCAGCGAGCCGCCCGAGATCGGGCCGACCGGAAGCGACGTGTCGCCGAGCACGACCTCGATCTTGTCGAGCGGGACACCGGTCTTCTGCGAGGCGAGCTGGGCGAGGATCGTGTACGTGCCGGTGCCGATGTCCTGCGTGCCGCAGGCGACGCGCACGGTGCCGTCGTCGCGGAGCTGGACGCTGGCGTCGGCGGGGAATCGTGCGGCGATCCATGCCGCGCCGCCCGTGCCCCAGCCGAGCGTCAGGCCGTCGCGCTTCATGGAGCCGACCTCGGGCGTGCGCTTCGACCATCCGAACTTCTCGCCGCCCACCTGGTAGCACTCGAGCAGATGGCGGGAGGAGAAGGGAAGGCCCACGGACTCGTCGATCTTCGGTTCGTTGAGAACGCGGAGCCGGACCGGATCGATCTTGAGCTGAGCGGCCAGCTCGTTCATCGCCGACTCGGTGGCATAGAGCCCGGGCACGGCGCCGGGACCGCGCATGGCCGTCGGCGGGCCGATGTTGCGGCGGGTCGCGGCCGAACGCGACTCGCAGGTTGGGCACGCTGTACATGAAGGGCGTCGCCTCGCCGCAGTCTTCGTGGTAGTGGTCGAGCATCGCCTGGTCGTTGACGTAATCCTGCTGGAGAGAGACGAGCTTTCCGTCCGAGCTCGCACCGAGGCGCACGCGCTGCTGGACGCGGGGACGATGACCCACCGACTGGAACATCATCCTGCGGCTGATGACGAGCTTGACCGGCTTTCCGAGCTGCCGCGCGGCCGCGACGGCGAGGGCACAGTGCGTCCAGGGCCAGAGCTTGCTTCCGAACCCCGACCCGACGAACTTCGTAATGACCCGGACGTTCTCCTTCGGCAGTCCGAACATCTGCGCGAGGACGCTCCTGGAGGTTGAAGACGCCCTGCGACTCCTCGTAGATGGTCAGCATCGAGCCATCCCAGGACGCGACCGTTCCCTGCAGCTCGATCGGGTTGTGGGTCTCGGCCGGCACGACGTAGGTCTGGTCGAGCTTGACCGGCGCGCCCGCGAACGCCTTCTCGACGTTTCCGCGCTCGCTCTGCAGGCGCTTGGTCGGGGCGAAGGTGGTGGGCACCTCGTCGGGCTCGTCGTCGGCCACGAGATCGGTGGAGACGTTGGGCTTTTGCTTGTCGTAAGTGGCGCGCACCGCGTCGGCCGCGGCCTTGGCGCTCTCGAACGTGTCCGCCACCGCGAGCGCGATGTACTGGCCGTAGTAGCGAATGTCATCGTCCGCGAACGGCGGGCGACGCTCGTCGACGATGCCTTCGAAGCCGGCTCCGAGGGTCGAGCGGAAGATTTTCCCGATGTTTCCGCGATGCAGCACGGCGCGCACGCCGGGCATCTTCTCGGCCGCTGCGGTGTCGAGCTTCGTGATGCGGCCGTTGGCGATCGTGGCTTCGACCGGGACGGCGTACAGCATTCCGGGAAAGTGAAAGTCGGAGGCGTACTGGGCCTTGCCGGTGACTTTCAACGGGCCGTCCCAGCGCGGGGTGCTGCGGCCGATCGGTGACGTCGGGGTGTCTGCGGTCGGTTCCATGCGTTCTCCCTCCGGAATCAGCTCGTCGCGGCCGTCTGCAGCGCATGCGTGAGGCAGCGCTTCGCGAGCTCGACCTTGAAGGCGTTCTCGCTCTGCGGCTTCGCGTTGCGCAGAGCGGCCTCCGCCGCCTTGCGGAAGCTCGCCGCGTCCGCCGTCTGGCCGACGAGCGCGGACTCGGCCTCGGGGGATCGCCACGGCCTGGTGCCGACGCCGCCCAGCGCGACGCGGGCGCGCGTCACCTTCCCGCCGGCGATCGTGAGGACGACGGCGGCCGACGCCAGGGCGAACTCGTACGACGCCCGGTCGCGCAGCTTGAGATACAGCTGTTTGCTCCCCGCGATCGGCGGCGGCAGCGTGACGTGTGTGATCAGGTCGCCCGGTTCGAGGACCGTCTCCCGCTGCGGCGTGCTGCCGGGCAGAAGGTGGAACTCGCCGATCGGGACGGCGCGCGCGCCCTTCGGGCCCTGGACGTGCACCGTGGCCTCGAGCGCCGCGAGCGCCACGTTCATGTCCGACGGGTTGGTCGCGATGCAGCTCTCGCTCGTCCCGAGGATCGCGAGCGTGCGGTTGAAGCCGGTGATCGCCGGGCAGCCCGTTCCCGGCTCGCGCTTGTTGCAGGCCATGGCGGTGTCGCGGAAGTACACGCACCGCGTCCGCTGGAGCAGGTTGCCGGCGGTCGTCGCCATGTTGCGGAGCTGCGCCGACGCGCCCGAGAGGATGGCCTGGGACAGCACCGCGTAATCCTTCTGCACCCTCGGGTGGTGGGCGAGATCCGAGTTTCGGACCGTCGCGCCGATCTTCAGCCCGCCATCGGGAGTCGTCCTCGATCGTGGCGAGCGGCAGCCGGTTGATGTCGATGAGCTGCGAGGGCGTCTCGACGTTCAGCTTCATCAGGTCGATCAGGGTCGTGCCGCCGGCGACGAAACGAGCGTCCGCAGGCGCGCCCTGCTGCGCGGTCTTCGTCTGCGAGGCCGCTCGGATGGCCCCGGCGGAATCCTTGGGGCGAGTGAACTCGAAGGTATGCATGAGACGTCTCCTCGCCCTCGCGGCTAGTCCGTTCACGTTTCCGCGGACCTGCTGGATGGCGGCCACGATGTTGGGATAGGCCCCGCAGCGGCAGATGTTGCCGCTCATCAATTCCTTCACCGCCGCGTCCTCGGGCCCGCACGGCTCCTTGAGCAGCGCGACGGCCGACATGATCTGGCCCGACGTGCAGTACCCGCACTGGTACCCGTCGTGCGCCACGAAGGCGGCCTGCATCGGATGCATCGCGTCGGGCGTGCCCAGGCCCTCGATCGTCGTGATCTCCTCCCCGTCGTGCATCAGCGCCAGGCTCAGGCACGAGTTCACCCGGCGGCCGTTCACGTGGACGGTGCAGGCTCCGCACTGGCCGTGATCGCAGCCCTTCTTCGTTCCGGTGAGGGTGACGGTCTCGCGGATGCAATCGAGCAGGGTCGTGCGCGGGTCGATGCGAAGCTGCTGCACCTTGCCGTTGATGCGCAGCGTGACCGGGACCGCGCCCTCGATGCCCGGGCGCCTCGGCGGCGGCGGCAGCCGTCGCGGCGGTCGGATTCGGCGAAAGTGTTCCGGCGGCGATGGACGCGGCGGCCGCCGAAGCGCCCGCGGTCGAGATGAACGCCCGGCGGGTGAGCTTGCGCGGGCGCTTGTCGGAGTCGTCAGGCATACAACCTCCGTTCGATCGGATACTAGAACGATTCCGGGGCCATTTGGGGGACCCCTCCGCACATGTCCACGAGGGTCCCCGTCGCTTGTGTAAACATCTGCGGCGCCCGGGAGGGACGCGACGATGCCTCACCGACACCTGGAACGACACCGCACCGGACGCATCGGCTGGCTTCGCGCCGCGGTCCTGGGCGCCAACGACGGCATCGTGTCCACGTCGAGCCTGGTGCTCGGCGTCGCGGCCGCGGAGGCGTCGCACGCGAACGTTCTGGTGGCGGGAGTCGCCGGGCTGGTGGCCGGCGCCATGTCGATGGCGGCGGGCGAGTACGTCTCCGTCCATTCCCAGGCCGACACGGAGCAGGCCGAGATCGAGCGCGAGCGCGCGGAGCTCAAGGACGACCCGAAGGGGGAGCGCCAGGAGCTCGCGTCCATCTACATGTCCCGGGGGCTCGACCCCTCGCTGGCGAGGCAGGTCGCGGACCAGCTGACGGCCCACGACGCGCTCGGCGCCCACGCCCGCGACGAGCTCGGCATCACCGATGCGCTTCGAGCGCGTCCGGTTCAGGCGGCGCTGGCGTCCGCGGCCAGCTTCGCCGCGGGAGCGATCCTGCCTCTCGCGGTCACGGCGCTGTCGCCGCCGCAAGTCCTGATTCCGGTCGTCGCGGGGACCTCGCTCGCGTTTCTCGCGCTGCTCGGCGGGGTGGCCGCGCGCGCCGGCGGCGCGAGCGTGCTCAAGGGCGCGATCCGCGTCACGTTCTGGAGCGCCCTCGCCATGGCGGTGACCGCAGCCGTCGGGAAGCTCTTCGGAACGGCGGTCTGAGCCGCCCGGGAACGGGCTGACCGCGAATCGCGGCGGCCGCCGCCTACGGCGCCGTGAATCCGGGGCGAGCGACCAGTTTCTGGAACTCCGGATCGTCGTGCAGGCAGTTGAGATCGGTGTCTTTGGCCGCCCAATCCCGGTTGCTGTACCCGGCCGCAAACGCCTTCTTGACCGTTTCGAGCGCCTCGGCTTTTTTCCCGAGAGCGCCGTAGGTGCAGGCGGCGTTGTAGAGGGTGCCGGGATCGCCGGAGACGAAGGGCCACCGCGGTCTGGAGGTGCCGCATGATCTCGCCCTCGTCTTCATGGAGTGAGGCGAGGTTCGTGGCGAGCAGGATGCGAGCGCGCACGTCCTCCGGCACGACCTCGAGCTGTTTGCGGAGGACCTCGATCATGCGCGCTCCGGACGCTGCTCCGCTTCCTTCTTACGCTCCAATCGTTCGAGGGCCTGCATGTAGGGGACGTACGTGTTGTAGTCGTCGCCGTTGGCCTCGATGGCCCGCTCCGTGAGCGCCGCGGCCTCCTCGAAACGGCCGGCGGCGAAATACGCCCGGCCGATGATGTTCCAGGACCCCTCGCAATCGGGCTTGCGCTCGATGGCCCGCTGCGCCGCCATGGCGCTTTCGTCGTACTTCTTCTGCGCGTAGAAGATGCGGGCGCGCGCGACCAGGACTTCCGGCAGGTCGGGCGCGAGCGCCGTCGCCCGGTCGCAGGCTTCCAGTCCCCGCTCGACCCATTTCGGGCTCTGTTCGCGGACCTGGTAGATCATCCCGCACATGTATGCGATCCCGGCGTGCGCCAGGGCGAAGTTCGGGTCGAGCTGGATGGCCTGCTCGAACATCTGCAGGGCGTAGTCCATGTTCTCGCGGCGCGCGTAGCTCCGTCCTCGGAGGTAGCAGTCGTAGGCCAGCGGGTTTTCCGTCGGCTTTCGCGCGATGGTCTGTTCTTCCTGCGGCGTGAGCGTGATCCGCAGGGCCTGGGCGATGCTCCGGGCGATCTCCTCCTGGATGGCGAACACGTCTTCGAGCTGCCGGTCGTAACGCTCGGCCCACACGGAGTGCCGCGTCGAAGCCTCCACGAGCTGCGCGGTGATGCGGACGCGGTTGCCCGCGCGGCGGATGGAGCCCTCGAGCACGTAGGCGGCGCCGAGCTGCTGGCCCACCTGCTGCGCGGTCACCGGCTTGTCGCGGAACGCCAGCATCTCGGAGCGAGGAAAGATTTCGAGCAGCTTGATCTTCGAGAGCTCCGTGACGATGTCCTCGGTGATCCCGTCGCGGAAGTACTCGTCTTCCTTCGCGCCGCTCTGGTTCTCGAAATACATCACGGCGACCGAGCGGTGGCGGGCCGCGGCCGCCGGGGCCTCGGAGCCCGACGCGGTCTTCTCGGCGGACGCCTTCCGGCCGGAGTCGAGGTCGCGCTTGAGACGTTTCAGGTCGGCGCGGAGCTCGGCGGCCGTCTGGGATCGCAGGTCGGGATCCTTCTCGAGCGTCTTGTCCAGAATGCTCTGCAGCGCGAGGGGCAGGCGCGGGTTGAGCTCCTTCGCCGGCGCGGGCGTGGAGTGGAGAATGCCGTCGAAGATGAGCGCCGAGGTCGCGGCGGAGAAGGGCGTGATCCCCGTCGCCATTTCGTAGAGCACGACGCCCAGCGAGAACAGGTCCGAGCGCGCATCCAGCTCCTCGCCCCGGGCCTGCTCCGGCGACATGTAGAGGGTCGTGCCCATGGAGCTGCCCGGGCTCGTCAGGTCGTTCTTGTCGAGGTGGGATTGCGTCGGCGTGAAGGTCGCGCTGACCGATTCGGCGACGTCGCGGTGCGCGAGGGTGCGCTTGGCCAGGCCGAAATCCAGGATCTTCGCGGACCCGCGGTCCACGAGGAAGATGTTCGCGGGCTTGATGTCGCGGTGCACGATTCCCTTCGAGTGCGCGGCATCCAGGCCGTTGGCGATCTGGATGCCGATCTCCAGGAGCTCCGACACCTCGATGGGCTTGACCGCGATGCGGTGCTTGAGGGTCTGGCCCTCCAGCAGTTCCATCGCGATGAACGGCCGGCCTTCGAACTCCCCGATGTCGTAGATCGTGCAGATGTTGGGGTGATTGAGGGCCGATGCCGCGCGCGCTTCCCGGCGGAACCGCTCAATCGCCTGAGGATCCCCGGAAATGTCGTCCGGAAGGAACTTCAGCGCGACATTCCGTCCGAGGCGCGTGTCCCGCGCCTTGTAGACCACGCCCATTCCGCCCCCGCCCAGTGGCTCGAGGACGCTGTAATGGGAGATGGCGCGACCGACGATCGACGAGGTGTCTGCCAACGGCGAGGGAGTTTATCCGATGCGCCGACGGGTGTTCTCGCGACCACAGCGGCGCCCGGGCCCGCCGCTCGGGTGTCGTCCCGGGATGGCCCGACGGTCAGCGATCCGGCGTCTTCTCGAACACGAAGAAATGCTGCACGGGCAGAAACTCGTGGAGCGTCACGAGTCGAAACCCGGCCGGCTCCCACTCCGCGAGCACCTGCTCTTTCGACATGCGGTGCTCTTCCCGGACGTGGAGGGCGGTGAGCCCTTCGAGACGGTACTCGACGAGGGCGATCTTTCCCGTGGGCTTCAGGGCCTCGCGCATCTTCGCGAGCATGGGTTTGGGCTGCTGGAGCTCGTGGTAGACGTCGACGAGGAGAATCCAGTCGAGGGAGGCGCGAGGCAGTCTCGGGTCGTCGCTCTGGCTGAGAACCGGCACCACGTTTCGGATGCCCGCCTTTTCGATCTTCTCTTTGAGGTGCTTCAGCATCTCCGGTTGGATGTCGACGGCGTACACCCGGCCGGAGGGCGCGACGGCCCTGGCCAGCCGCCGCGTGAAGTAGCCGGTGCCGGCGCCGAGATCGGCGACGACGTCGCCGGGCTTCAGACCCATCGTCCGAACGATCTCGTCGGGCTTCTGTTCCTCGTCGCGTCCCGGCCGCTCCAGCCAATCCGCGCCCGCCGCGCCCATGACCGGGGCGGGGCGGCGTTCGTCCTGGGCGCGGAGGCTGACGGGAGTCAGACCCGTCGCCGCGAGGAGAAGGATCAGGGCGACGATCCACCGCCGAAGTGCCGGGCGCCCCGAGGCCACGATCGGCGGCTCGCTCACGTTCAGATCAGGCACCCCCTCCACAACAGCGATCGCGCCCGCCGCCTTCGCGGTTTCTTCGGTCGCCGGTGGCGTTGGAAAGCCGAGGATCGGCTCAGAATGCGGGAATGCCGTTCAGCGCTTCGACTTCGACGGGGCGCTCCGGGCGCGAGGCCTGCCGTAGCGGAACAGCTTCTGGCACTCCTGTTTCAGAAAACCGCCGGTGACGGGGATGGGGTGATTGCCCTTCTCGAACACGAACTGGCAGGGGATGAGACAGGCCCGCCACTTGTATTCGTCCGTGCCCCGCTTCCGACCGAAGGCGGCGATGTCTTCCTGGGACACGCCGTAGACGACCGCGCCGATTCTTGACCACACGCAGGCGCCGGCGCACATGGCGCAGGGTTCGTGGGTGGAGTAGAGAACGAAGTCGGTCAGGTAGCGGCCATAACCGCTGGAGACATACTTGAGAGTCTCCAGCTCGACGTGCTTGATGCTGGATCCCGACGTCTTGACTCGGTTCCCGGCGCTGGCAATGACCACCTCGCCCCCGTTCGTGAGGCGTGTAATGACCGCGCCGATCGGATAGTCGCCGCGGTCGCCGGCGCGTTTGGCCTCGGCGATCGCCAGCTCCATGAACTTCTTCCTCGGTTTGTAGGAAGCCGGAATCACGGAAACAGAATACAGCGGCGAGAACGGGCCGCGCCGCAATGGTGCGATCGGGGCTCGCGGCGGTCTTTCGTTGCCGGGCTCAAATTTGTTCCCAACCTCGCGGGACCGACAGGGGAGAATGCGTCAGAAATCAGCCGCGCCCGCGCACCGGGTCGGCGAAGGATTCCGATGAAGATCTCGAATCGTGCCGTCCTGATGGCCGCTGTCGCCGCCGCCGTGCTCGCCGCCGTCCTCGCCGGAGGCGCCGCGGCGCCCGGCCCGACCCGCACGCCCGGAGCTCTGGATCGCGCCGCTCTGACCTCTCAGGTGCGCGAGGAGCTCCTGCGCGCATGGCGGGGATACGAGAAATACGCCTGGGGACACGACGAGCTCGAGCCCGTCACCCGGACTTTCCACGACTGGCACCCGGATTCCCTCTTGATGACTCCCGTCGACGCGCTGGACACGCTGCTCCTCGTGGGCCTCAAGGACGAGGCGGCGCGGGCGCAGAAGCTCATCCTCGAGAAGCTCTCCTTCGATCGGGACATCCCGGTCAAGAATTTCGAGATCACGATTCGCATCCTCGGCGGCCTGCTCTCGGCGTATCAGGCGACCGGCGATGCGCGTTTCCTGAGTCTGGCCGAGGACCTCGGGAATCGCCTTCTGCCGGCGTTTTCCTCGCCGACCGGGATGCCGTACATGTACGTCAACCTGAAGACCGGCAAGACGTCCGGAGCCAGGTCGAACCCGGCGGAGATCGGGACGCTGCTCCTCGAGTTCGGCACGCTCTCGAAGCTCACCGGGAAGCCCGTGTTCTACGACAAGGCCAAGAAGGCTTTGACGGCCCTGTACGCGCGCCGCTCGCCGATCGGCCTGGTCGGCGAGGAGATCGACGTGGAGACGGGACAGTGGCTGAGCCCGGCGAGCCACGTCGGCGGAGGGATCGACTCTTATTACGAGTACCTGCTGAAATGCGGGCGACTCTTCGGCGACGCCGACTGCGATCGGATGTGGGCCGAGAGCCTGCGGGCTCTGAACGCGCACCTGGCCGACGAGGCGCCCTCGGGGCTCTGGTACGGCCAGGTGGACATGACGACGGGCAAGCGCACCGCATCCGAGTTCGGCGCGCTCCACGCCTTCCTTCCGGGCGTGCTGGCGCTCGGGGGAGACCTCGGCCACGCGCGCCGCCTCCAGGAATCCTGCTTTGCGATGTGGAACCTTCACGGCATCGAGCCCGAGCTTCTGGACTACAGAAAGATGCGCGTCGTGTCGCCGGCCTACCCGCTGAGGCCGGAGATCATCGAGTCGGCCTTCTACCTGCACCGGTACACCCATGACGCGCGATACCTGGAGATGGGCCGGACGTTTTTCGAGGGTCTCCGTGCGCACTGCCGCACGGACGTCGGCGACACGGTGCTGAAGAGCGTCGTCACCAAAGAGAAGGGCAACCTGATGCCGAGCTACTACCTCGCCGAAACGCTCAAGTACTTCTACCTGCTCTTCTCCGAGGAGCCGGTCGATCTCGAGAAGGTCGTCTTCAACACCGAGGCGCATCCTCTGAAGAGGACCTGGTGAACGTCGCCGCCCGGACGGCTCCGGGAGGCGACGGCGGCGCGACGCTGCCCACGCTGCCGATCTTCCTGGCCTTCTTCGTCATGGGGTTCGTGGATGCCGTCGGCACGCTGGTGGGTTTCGCGAAGACGGAGTTCCGCCTGACCGCGGCCGAGGCGGGCCTGCTGCCTTTCTTCGGCTTCGTGGCGTTTGCTCTCGTCTCGGTCCCGGCCGGAGTGCTCGCGGACCGGCGGGGAAAGCGATTCCTCCTCCTGTTGTCGCTGGGCGTGGTCCTGGCGGGGCAGATCGTCGCGAGCCTTTCGGTGTCGCGCTACGGCTGGCTCCTCGGAGCGATCTTTCTGATCGGCGGCGGCATGGCGGCCCTTCAGGTCGCCGGCAACCCGATGATGCGCGACGTCAGCGCGCCGGGGCGGTACGCCCGCAACCTGACGTTCGCCCAGTTCCTCAAGAGCCTCGGCTCGATCTCCGGGCCGTACCTGACGACGCTGGTCGTTGCGATGGGCCTGGCCTGGTATCGGATCTTTCCCATCTTTGCCGCGGTCACGCTCGTGACCCTTCTGCTGGCGCTCGTGCTTTCCGTTCCGGAATCCGAGAGCGGGGATCGGCCGGCGAGCGTGTCGGCGAGCTTCGCCCTCCTGAAGGAGCCGTCCGTCGCGCTCGCGGTGCTCGGCATCTTTCTCTATGTGGGCGCCGAGGTCGGGCTGAACTCGTGGCTCGCGACGTTCCTGTCGCGGAGCTTCGGCATGGATCTCGCCTCCTCGGCCACGCGGCTCGGGCCCGGCCTCTTCTTCATCGCGCTCTCCGCGGGGCGGCTCCTCGGCTCTCTGGTCCTGAACTACCTCGACGCGCGGCGTTTCTTCCGTCTGAGCGCGCTGCTGGGGCTGGCGGGTCTCGGGCTTCTCTTCGCCGGCTCACGATCCGCGGCTCTGGCCGGGATCGTCCTCTGCGGCCTCGGCTTCGCGAACATCTGGCCTCTCGTTTTCGCTCTGACGATCGAGCGCCGCCCCGAGCGCAGCGGGGCGTTGTCCGGGCTGATGTGCATGGCGATCTTCGGCGGCGCGGCGCTGCCGGCGCTCATGGGCCTCGCGGCCGACCGCGGGGGAGTTCGGCTCGCCTTCCTGGTTCCCCTGGCGTGCTTTGCGTACCTGACGGCGCTCGCGTTTCTCGGACGCCGGCGCGAGGGCGCTCCCGCATGACCGCCGCCAGCCCCTGGGAGAACGACCGGCGCGTCGTCCTGACACTCGACGCCGGAGGGACGAGCTTCCGTTTCTCGGCCATCGCGGGCAATCGCGAGGCCGCGCGAGGCTTGAAGCTGCCTTCCCGCGGCGACGATCTCGACGCGTGCCTGGCGCAGATCGTCGAAGGCTTTTCCCGCGTGTGGGAGGAGGCGGGCGGGGCGGCGGCCATCTCCTTCGCGTTTCCGGGTCCCGCGGACTACGCGGCCGGCGTGATCGGCGATCTCGGCAACCTGCCCGCGTTTCGAGGCGGGGTCGCGCTCGGCCCGATGCTCGAAGACCGGTTCGGCATGCCGGTCTACATCAACAACGACGGCGATCTCTTCGCCTACGGCGAGGCGCTCCACGGGCTGCTTCCCGACGTCAACCGGCAGCTCGCGGAGTCGGGAAGCCCCCGGCGCTACCGCAACCTCCTCGGCGTCACGCTCGGCACCGGCTTCGGCGCCGGCATCGTGAGGGACGGCGAGCTCTTCGTCGGCGACAACGGCGCGGCCGGGGAGATCTGGCTCGTCCGGAACAAGCTCGACCGCGATCTCCCGGCCGAGGACGGGGTCGGCATCCGCGCCGTCCGAAGCGTCTACGCGCGCGAGGCCGGCATCGCGCCGGACGCCGCGCCGGAGCCGAGCGTGATCGCGGCGATCGCGCGTCGGGAAACACCCGGAGACGAAGCGGCGGCCCGGGAAGCCTTCCGGCGGCTCGGCGAAGTGGCCGGCGACGCCATTGCCAACGCCGTCACGCTCCTCGACGGCCTCGTCGTGATCGGCGGAGGCCTCGCCGGAGCGGCGGAGTTGTTTCTGCCGGCCCTCGTCGCCGAGCTCAACGGCACGCTCGCGCGCCCGTCGGGTGGGAACGTCTCCCGTCTCGAGCTTTCGGGGTACAACCTGGAGGACCCGGCCGAACGGAAGCGGTTCGTGTCCAGCCGCGCCGTCGCGGTCCGCGTTCCAGGCTCACACCGAACCGTTCTCTACGAGCCGGAGAAGCGCACGGGCGTGGGTCTCTCGCGGCTCGGGACGAGCCGTGCCGTGGGGCTGGGGGCGTACGCCTGGGCGCTCAAGAAGCTGGACGCGTCATCGTCGAAGACGGAGGTGCCTCGATGAGCCGAATCACCGCGACCCCAGGCTCATCGCTCGCATCGTGGCCTGAAGGAGTGAAGTCGCGGATATCATCGCCGTCTCACGAGGAGCACCCATGACGAAAGACGCCTTCAAGGACCGGGAGCGCGGGCTGGAGGAAGAATTCTTCCGCAAGGAAGACGCGAAGCGGCTCGAGAAGATGCGGGAGACCGCGAAGCTCCAGGAGATCGCCGGCGCCCTGGCCGAGATTCTGAAAGTCCAGAACCCGGAGCTGCTGAGCCGCACGATTTCTCTCGGCATCAGCAGGGACACCGCGGCCGCGTTTCTCCTCGCTCCGCTCGTGCAGGTGGCCTGGGCGGAGGGCAAGGTCACCGAGCCCGAGCGCGAAGCCACCCTGCGTTTCGCTCATTCCCGGGGAATCGAGAAGGGCTCACCCGCCGAGGCCCAGCTTCTTGCGTGGCTCCAGACGCGGCCGTCGCAGTCCATCTTCGACACGGCGATCGAGGTCATCAAGTCGGGCCTGGCCGAGTTCCCGCCGAAGGAGCGGCAGGAGCGCATCGCCACGATGATCCAGGCCTGCCGGGAAGTGTCCGAGGCTTCCGGCGGCATCGCGAAAGTGCTGGGCGGCAGCGGCACCTCCTCCGAGGAGAGATCGGTCCTCGACGCGGTCGCTGCGGCGCTCCTGAGCGAGTAGCGGAGCCAGAGTTTCGAGCCAATCGGCGTTGCGCCCGCGACCCGCACCAGCGGCCTATCGCCGCCCAACCGTGTCCAATCGTTGTTTTCGCTGGACTTGACCTCTCCCAACGATGGAGCGCCGCGGATCGCGAGCACTGGCGTGGTCCGGTCGAGATTTCGGCGGCAAGCGCCTCGGGAGCGGCGGCGACTCCGAGGGCCCGGACCAGGGTCGGGTGTAGGCTGGATTTCCGACTCCCTCGGACGGACCGACTCCCGACCACAATCGAGTGCCCGCCGCCGGTCTCGGCAGAAAGCGGGTACCTCTCATGGAAATCAAACACCGACAGTGGAATTCGGAAACGTCCGGCCGGGCGATGGACGCGGCGGGCCGAGGGCCGTCCATCCGGGACGGCCGAATCCTTCGCCACTGGACGACCAACCACCTCGAGTCCGTGGGGAAGTCGACGACGACAGCCTCCGGCGCCGGTGACTGGGGACTGGCCGATGGCCGGCAGCGCAACCTGATGGCGTCGAGATTGAAGTCGCTCGCCAGCCGAATCGGTGCGTTGTGAACCCGGATCTGCGACGCTGGAACTGCCGCAATTGCGGCCGGTCCAACAAGACCGCGTTGGCGCTGGACGGGACCGTCACGTGCGAATACTGCACGGAGGTGGGCGGCCTCGAGCCACTCCCGCCCTGGAAGGTCAGCCTGTTGGGCCACGCCGGTCGGATCGTGTCCTGGATGACCGGAGAACCCGGCGGCGAGGAAAACCGACCGGCGGCGCGCGGCCGTTAGTCTCTCTCCGCCTCCCGGGGCCTCGCGGACCAACATCCAGCGTCCCAACGATCGTTCCCACGGCTCAGTCTCGACGTAACAAACGATTGGACCCATCCCTCGGGCACGCAGGATCATGTGTCTTCTCTCGTCGCTCGGTCTTCCGGCTGTCGGATCCCCGATGGCGACCGAGCCTGCGGACCAATCTCGGTCCGCTCTATGAAAGGTTGAGCATCATGAAGAGAATCATAGGAACGGCCATCGGTGTTTGTCTTTTGGCCGGCTCTCAGGCAATCGCCCAGGCTCCGGAGAAGCAGGCTGTCGAGACGATGACCAAACAGACTGGCGCCGGAGCGACCCTCAAGTCCGAGACGCAGTCCGTGTCGGGGACGGTCAAGGAGTACGAAGCGGGCAAGAAGATCAAGCTGTCCGGCCCTGGCGACAAATCGTATGCGTTCGACCTCGGCGAGAACGCCAGAGTCGAGGGCGTCGATCGTCGTCGGCCAGATGGCCACGGTCAAGTACAACAAGGGGACGGACGGGAAGGAAACCGTCGAAGTCGTTTCGGAAGCCACGGCCAACGCGCTGACGGCGGCCGATGCTCCGAAAATGCATTCGGAATCCACCACGACGGAGAGCGGCGCGGCCGTGAGCTCGAAGACGAAAACGGAAGTCGTCATCGGGACCGTCAAGGAATACGAGGCCGGCAAGTCGATCAAGGTGACGGGGCCGGATGCCAAGGACTACAGCTTCGATCTGACCGACATGGCCGTCATGAAGAAGGCCGTGACCGTCGGCGAACGCGTCAAGGTCACGTTCACGAAGTTGGACGGCGGCAGCAAGGCCACGACGATCGTGGCGTACCCGCACAAGGGCTGACCTGGTGAAGAAGCTCTTCGCCATCGCCTCTCTGCTCGCGGCGGGAATCCTCGGGGCTTCCGCCGGTTGTCAGAAGAAGGAAGCGACGACGACCACGGAAACGACCACGACGCAAGAGGCTCCCGCGCCTTCCGGGACTCCCACGACCACGACGTCGACGACGACGAGCACCATGGACGCGGCGGCTCCGACGCCGTCGGCTCCGTAGCACTTTCTCTGCGACCGAGATTCGCTGGCGCCGGGAGGCGACTCCCGGCGCCTTTTTTTCGTCGAGGCTCGCGAAGCTTCGAGCTCTTCTTTGGATGAGTTCGAGCGAAAGAAACGATTGGACGGCTGGATCATTGGCCGCTGACAATGAGGTCATTCACCCGGCTGACCCCGGGAACTCATCCAAAAGCCGCGAGTCCTACACTTGGGGCGCTCGCGGCCCTTCCTTCTTCTGCCTGTCGATGGCCGGGGTGCGGTCGCTCGGAGCCGTTACCGAGCCCTTCGAGCCTTGAGGGGAGCGAGACGAGGCTCCGGCAAGAGGGCGATCCGTTTCGCGACGCCTGTCTCGGACTCCGTCTTTCGGCGCGGAGTGAGCCTGACCTCGTGGAGGAAAGAGGCCAGCAGCGGCGAGGGGTCCTCCCGCCGGTAGATCACGCCGGATTCCGTGAACACTCCGCGATCGCTGATGGGGCGGAAGAGGACTCCGGGCATCGCCCTTTGCTTGATCGCAGAATCGACGAGCGCCACGGTCAAGCCCGCGGCGACCATTCCCAGGACGGTCTGGGTCGAAGGAAGATCCCCTTCCATGGCGATCGGCGGGCCGAATCCGGCCTGTCGGAAGATCGATAGCAACAGATCGTAGCGGCCCGGCGAGAGGTGCCTGGGCCAGAGCGTGTAGGCTTCCCCCGACAGGTCGCGCAGCCGGAGGCGCGCATTGCGAGCCATCGGATGCTTTTCGGGAATCGCGGCGACGAGCCGTTCGCGTCCGGTGACTTCGCTGACGACTCCGGCCGCCTCGATCGGGAGCCCGACGAACCCGATGTCGATCCGGCCACCCTGAAGGGCGCTGATCTGGGCCTCCGGCGTGAGGTTCTGAAAGAGGACTTCCACACTCGGTGCGTGCTCCCGAAAGAGTCGGAGAGCCTTGCCCAGGAATACCCAGTCCGTCTCGGGCGAAATGCCGATGACGATTTTCTGGGACTCTTCCCGTTCCGTCTCCCGCGCGAGCCCCGCGGCGCGCTCGGCGGCGGCCAGAATCCCGCGCGCCTCCCGAAGGAACCGATTTCCCGCCGGTGTGAGCTCGACGTGCCGCCGGACGCGGCGCAGGAGGTCCACTTTGAGCTCGGTTTCGAGATTTCGAACCTGCTGGCTCAAGGACGACTGGGAGGTGTGCAGGCGGTTCGCCGCGCGGCCGAAATGGAGCTCTTCGGCGACCGCCACGAAGTAGCGCAGGTGCCTCAGCTCCACAGCGGATTCCTTTTCATTCGCTCCGATGTCTCAAAGCGTTCGAGATCAACGATGGGATCTCTCGGAGCCGCGGGCCACATGATCGAGATTTGAAATTGAGACCGAATTCTATTTCAAGCCCGCATCGAGGGGCCCTTGCCCACGAAAAAGGCCCGAAAATCGACCCGGAACGCTCGAAGCGGAAACGAAGGACCTGGTCGAGTACTTGAAATCGCTCTCGGAGTCACCACGGCGGGGACGACTTCCCCGTTGCGCGTCGACCGATCGCTCGAACCTCTCGGATCCATCGAATCAAACTATCGATCGCGGCCGAGCCTGCAAGATACGCTCGCTCTACCAATGTCACAGGCGTTCCCGACGGCTCCACCTCGTCCCTCCACCGCCCCGGGTGCGGCCGGCGAGAAGCGGCAACCTCCCCGGCGAGGCCGCTCGGCTGGTCGTCGAAGCGGGGACGAGGGCGGTCGGTCAGACGACCGGTCCGTTCTCCTCGTTGACCGGATCACGGCGCATGAGGTCGCTGAGAAGATCGTGGAGAAACGCGACCGGATGATCGCGATCTTCGGTCATGACCTCAGGGGTCTTCTCAATGCCCTGACGGTCAATGCGGAGTTTCTCCTGGTGCGGAGGGAGGGAGCGGCCGCTGTCGAAAACGCCCGGAACGTCCGGCTCACCATAGGCCGGATGGACCAACTGATCACGAGATTGCTCGATTCCGTGAAGCTCAATTCCAACGGACTCGAGATCGTGTCCCGGCCCCTCGACGCCGCAGCCCTCCTCCGGGAGGCCGTAGAGATCTTCCGCCCCCTCGCCCGCACCAAATCTCTCTCGCTGAGTCTCGACATTCCCAACGCGCCGCTGCGGGTGACGGCGGATCGCGACCGGATGTTTCAAGTGCTTTCGAATCTTCTGACCAACGCCATAAAGTTCAGCGCGGTCAAGGGCGGGATCACCGTCGAGGCGACGAGGTCGGGCCACGATATTGAGGTCACTGTCCAGGACGAGGGGCCCGGAATTCGCGAACGCGACCTGGATCGCGTGTTCGGGCCTCCCTCCCCGCTCCCGGATTCGGAAGCTCGCGGTCTCGGGCTCTACATCTGCAGGACGATCATCGAGGCTCACGGCGGGAAGATCTGGGCCACGAGCCGGCCGGGGGCGGGGAGCACGTTCCATTTCACGGTTCCCAGGACGCGTTCGGCGCAAGGTCGCTCCCGTCCGACGGACAAGGTCGGCCGCGAGTCGCCCGCCTGACTCGATCTCTGCTGCGGCGAGCGTCCATAGAGCAGAGGAAGAGTCTTCCTGGATCGGGTGGGTCATCAGTTTGAGGGCGGCATTGTTTGGAGGTCTCAGATGGAGACGACGAAGACAACGGATTCGAATCCCGCCAACCGCGACCCGCTGACGAAAGAGCCGGGATCGCATCCGGTCGGGACCGGGCTCGGATCCGCGGGCGGTGCGGCGGCAGGCGTGGCCATCGGTGCCGCCATCGGAGGGCCCGTCGGGGCCCTCGTCGGCGGGACGATCGGTGCGGTTGCGGGTGGAGCCGCAGGACACGGCGTCGGCGAAGCGGTGAATCCGACGGTCGAGGCGCGCCTACTGGAGTGAGAATTTCAAGAGCCGGCCCTACTACCGCGAAGGCCTGAGCTTCGCGGACTACGAGCCGGCCTATCGCTACGGATGGGAACGCGGCGCTTCGGCCGAGCATCAGGGCCGCAAGTTCGAGGAGATCGAAGGCGACCTGCAAAAGGGATGGGAGAACGCCATGGCCGCCACCTATCGCCCCTGGGCCGAAACCAGGGGCGCCACGCGCGACGCATGGGATCGAGTCCACGGGGACTGACCACCGGAGTTGAGCTCCAGCGCTGGCGGGACTGAACTCGAGCGAAACAAACGATTGGACCCGGTGCAGCCGCGATCGACATGATGAGGGTCCGGCGCTGCGCGCTCGGCCGCTCCGATGGTCGGAGATCCCAGGTCGAAACGTCATGCCGGGCCTGGATGGTCACACGGTGAAAAGTCAGCGACAGACCCGGAGACTCGCGCGAAAGGTGTCGGCGAGAGACCACTCTCGCGGTTCGCCGCTCGCGCGAATCACGCTCGTGGCTTACGGCGACTTCGCTTCACCCGCATGCGCGCAGACGTACCGCACGGTCAAGACGATCCAGAAGAAGATGGGCGCGAGCCTGCGCTACGTCTACCGAAGCTTCCCGCAGGCCGAGCAATTCCGGCAGTCCGAGGAAGCGGCCGAGGCCGCCGAGTGCGCGTCCTCGCAGGGCAAGTTCTGGGAAATGCACGATTCCATGTTCGAAGGCAAAGTGCCGACGGCGGACATGCACCTTCACCAACACGCCGCCGAGGCCGGCCTGGACCTCCTTCGGTTCCGGCGCGAGATGCGCGCCCATATCCACTCCGAGAGGATCCGGGACATTCGGGAAGGTGCCGTGCGCAGCGGAGTCGCGTCGGCGCCGGCCTTCTTCATCAACTCCATCCGGCACGAGAGCTCCTTCGGCCTGGCGACGCTGCTTGCAGCGGTCCAGGCCGCCTCCGCGGCCTGAGGCCATGTTGATGACGATCGGCACGCTTCTGCTGGTCCAGTCGCCCCCGACGGCCTGACTTTCCCCGACGTCTTCCCGCCGAGCCACGACCGCGACTCGGCTCTTTTTTTGCAAGTTTTTTTGCAAGTTTGCTGCAGATGGTAAAGAAGACACCGATGCGAGAGTCCGGAGACCCCATTCGCTCCGAGCTCCTCTCGGTGGAGCAGCTGGAGCAGTTCGTCGCGGCGCTGGCGGGCGAGCACGTCGTCCGCCCCGGGAGGACGCGCGGACGCCGGCTGTTACCGCGCCTGCGCGAGAACGCCCGGGTCCTGCTCCGGGCGCACCGCACGATCGCGGAGGCCGGCCGCAGGAGCCGCAGCGTGTCGCCCGCCGCGGAGTGGCTCCTCAACAACTTTCACCTCGTCGAGGAGCAGATTCGCGAGATTCGCGAGGACCTCCCGCCCGGGTTCTACCGGGAGCTCCCCAAGCTCGCCTCCGGGACGCTCGAAGGCTATCCGCGCGTGTACGGGCTGGCCTGGTCGTTCGTCGCGCACACGGACAGCCGGATCGAGCTGGCGACGCTCCGCCGCTTCGTCCTGGCCTATCAGCGCGTGGTGCCGCTGACGATCGGTGAGCTGTGGGCGCTGGCCATCTCTCTGCGAGTCGTGCTCGTCGAGAATCTCCGGCGCCTGGCCGAGCGCATCACCGCGCGCGGTGCCGCCCGGGAGCGGGCGGACGCGATCGCCGACGCGCTCCTCGGGACGGACGGCGCGCCCAAGCCCGAGCCGGCGGCGGTTCTGCAGATGCTGGAGGAGACTCCGTTCTCCCAGGCCTTCGCGGTCGCGCTCGGCCAGAGACTGCGCGAGCAGGATCCCGCGGTCACGCCGGCCCTCGAGTGGCTCGACCGGCGGATCGCGGGCGAGGGGACGACGGCGGAGGACCTCGTCCACGTCGAGCACCAGGCTCAGATCGCCAACCACGCCTCGGTGCGCAACGTCATCACGAGCATGCGCCTTCTCTCCTCCGCCGACTGGGCCGACTTCTTCGAGAGCGTGAGCCTGGTTCACGAAACTCTGTGCGACGGCTCCCGCGTGGCGGAAATGGATTTCGCAACGCGTGACCGATATCGCCATGCCATCGAAGAGCTCGCACGGGGAAGCTCGTACGACGAGCTCGAGGTGGCGCGGCGCGCGGTGGCTCTGGCGGCGAAATCCCGGGAGGATACGCGCGTCCCGCGCGGGGCGGCCGGACTGCGCTTCGGCGACCCCGGCTACTACCTGATCTCTCAGGGACGCCATCAGCTCGAGCGCGAGCTCGACTTCCGCGTCCGCGGCCAGCAATGGGTGCGCCGCGCCTGGGTGCGCGCGGCCACTCCGCTGTATCTGTGGTCGATCGCTCTCACCACTCTGGTGGTTCTCGCGGTGCCGGTGGCCCTGACCGCGCTCGGCGGCGTTCGGACGTCATGGGTCGTCCTTCTCGCGCTCCTCGGCCTCTGGCCTGCGTCCGACCTCGCGGTCGAGCTCGTCCACCGCTTCGTCACGCGGCTTCTGGGCCCCCGGCGGCTCCCGAAGCTCGAGCTCGCCCGTGGCGTCCCGGCCGAGCTGCGGACGCTCGTCGCGATTCCGATGCTTCTGACCGACGAATCGGAGATCGAAGAGGTCGTCCAGAGATTGGAAGTGCACTACCTGGCCAACACGGATCCCGAGCTGCGGTTCGCGCTCCTGTCGGACTTTTCCGACGCGGCCGCCGAAACCCTTCCCGAGGACGCGCCGCTCGTCGCGCTCGCGCGCGACGCGATCGGCCAGCTCAACCAGAGGCATGGTCCCGCCGCCGGGGGCGGCGACCGGTTCTGGCTCCTCCATCGCCGCCGAATGTGGAACGCGAGCGAGGGAGTGTGGATGGGCTGGGAGCGAAAGCGCGGGAAGCTCCGGGAGCTCAACCGCCTCCTGCGCGGGGCCACGGACACGTCCTTCCTCGCGCCCGACGCGAAGGGGCCCCGGGCGCCCTCGGGCATTCGCTACGTGATCACGCTCGATGCCGACTCGCGGCTGCCGCGGGAAGCGGCGCGGAAGCTCGTCGGAACGATGGCTCACCCGCTCAACCTCCCCGGCTTCGATCCGGCGGGCCGGCGCGTGGTGGAAGGGCACGGACTCCTGCAGCCTCGGGTCACGCCGATGCTGCCGGAGATCGGCTGGGGCACCCTCTTCCAGTTCGTCTTCTCGGGTCCGCGAGGCATCGACCTCTATGCCTTCGCGGTCTCGGACGTGTACCAGGACCTTTTCGGCGAGGGCATCTTCACGGGCAAGGGGATCTACGACGTGGATGCGTTCGAACAGGCGCTGGCCGACCGTGTGCCGGATAACACCCAGCTCTCCCACGATCTTTTCGAGGGGCTCTTCGCCCGGGCCGGGTTCGTTTCGGACATCGAAGTGTTCGAAGGCTTTCCGGGCCACTACGAGGTGGCGGTCTCGCGCCAGCACCGTTGGGTCCGGGGTGACTGGCAGCTGCTTCCCTGGGTGCTCGCGCCAAGCCGGGCCTCGCCGGGCCCGCGCGCGGCCGTCGCGATCCCCGCCATCGGGCGCTGGAAGATGATCGACAATCTCCGGCGCAGCCTGTCGGCCCCGGCGACCTTCGCGACGCTTCTGGCCAGCTGGTGCCTGCCGGGGGTCGGTGCGGGGATGTGGACCGTCCTCGTGCTCGGCGCCCTGTTCTTCCCGGCGATTCTTTCCTTCTTTTCGAATCTCTTTCCGAAGAGAACGGGGATCGCCAAGCGGAGCTTCCTCCGCGGGGTCGCGCGGGATCTCGCGATCGGGCTTTCGCAGGCGGCGCTGCGGATCGTCTTCCTTGCCCATACGGCGTGGATGCGGTCCGACGCGATCGTGCGCACGCTCTGGCGGTTGGCGGTCTCGCGGCGCCACCTCCTCGAATGGGTCCCCGCCGCGCAGGCACACCGCACGCTCGATCTCGAAGTGGCCGGCTTCTATCGGCGGATGCGCGGCGGGATCCTGCTGGCCGCCGCGGCCGGCGCCCTTGTCGCGGCGTCGGGCTCGGGCGCCGGCGCCTGGGCGGCGCCCTTCGTCGCCGCCTGGCTCCTCTCGCCTCTGGTCGCGCGCTGGATCAGCCTGCCTCCCCGCGAGGACGCCTCCGCACGCCTCTCGCCGAAGGAGGCGAGCATGCTGCGCGCGATCGCCCGCCGGACATGGCTCTACTTCGAGCGGTTTTCCGGTTCGGAGTCTCACGGTCTGCCGGCCGACAACTTCCAGGAAATCCCACAGCCCGAAGTCGCGCGGCGCACTTCGCCGACCAACGTCGGACTCGCTCTGCTCTCGACCGTGGCGGCCAACGATTTCGGCTGGATCGGGACAGTCGAAATGCTCGATCGCTGCGAGGCGGCCCTGGACGCGATCGGCCGCCTCGAGCGTTTCCGCGGTCACCTCTACAACTGGTACGGAACGGACGACCTCAAGCCGCTCGAGCCGCGCTACGTGTCTACGGTCGACAGCGGAAACCTGGCCGCCCACCTGCTGACACTCAAGCAGGCCTGCCTCGAGCGGGTCGCCGCACCGGCTTTGACCGGGCGCGTTCTCGACGGCGTCGGCGACACGCTCGAGCTCCTGCGAGACTCCCTGCCAGCGCTTGCCGCCGGCGGCGGCGACCGCGTCGTCACCTCCCGGCAGCTCGAGGAGGCGTTGCGCGAGGCGAGCGTACTGCTCTCTCCGGCACCGACGACGCTTGCCGAGTGGACGTCGCGATTGGCAGCGCTGTCCGCGTGCGCCGAGACGCTGCTCGACATCGTGCGCGCGCTGGGCGGGGACGACGGCTCCACGGGGACCGGTCCCGCCCTGGAGTGGGCGCAGGCGCTCTCGGGGTGTGTGGCGAGCCACACGCGCGACGTCGCCGCGCTGGACGATGGCCTCGAGCCCGGAGATCCTCTCGCGCGCCGTCTCGCCGCGACCGCCCGCGCGGCGGCGAGCCTGACCGAGGAGATGGACTTCACGTTTCTCTACGACACGTCCAAGGATCTCTTCGCAATCGGCTATCGCCCGCAGGACGGGACGCTGGATTCCGGCCACTACGATCTCCTGGCCTCCGAGGCCCGACTGGCGAGCTTCGTGGCCATCGCCCGCGGCGACGTGCCCGTCGAGCACTGGTTTCACCTCGGCCGTCCCTTGAGCCCGGTCGGCCGCGGCTCCGCGCTGCTCTCCTGGTCCGGGTCGATGTTCGAGTATCTGATGCCCGACCTCGTGCTCGACGCGCCGTCCGGGAGCCTCCTCGAGCACACGAACCGCCTCGCGGTGCGGCGGCAAATTCAGTACGGGGAGGAGCGCGGCGTTCCCTGGGGAATCTCGGAGGCGGCCTACAACGCGCGCGACGTGCAGTTTACGTACCAGTACTCGAACTTCGGCGTCATCGGTCTGGGCTTGAAGCGCGGGCTCGCCGAGGATCTCGTCGTGGCGCCGTACGCCACGGCACTGGCCGCCATGTTCGATCCCGCGGCCGCGAGCGCCAACTTCCAGCGGCTCGCCTCCGTCGGCGCGCTCGGGCGATACGGCTTCTACGAATCGATCGACTACACGACGTCCCGGCTTCCTGAGGGCGTCGAGCTCGAAGTCGTGAAGGCGTACATGGCCCATCACCAGGGGATGACGATCGTCGCCCTGGCCAACGTGCTGCTCGAGGCGCCGATGCGTCGCCGGTTCCGCGCCGAGCCGATCGTCCAGGCGACGGAGCTGCTTCTCCAGGAGCGCACGCCCGTGACGGTGGCCGTGGCGCGCACCCCGTCCGAGGACGCGCGGGCCCACCTGCAGGTGGTGGACGAGGTCCCCGCGGTCGCTGCGGCGGTTTCGCTCGCCGCACGATGCAGCGCCGCGCACGCACCTGCTCTCCAACGGACGCTATTCGGTCATGGTCACCGCCGCCGGCTCGGGCTACAGCCGCTGGAACGGCCTCGACGTCACCCGCTGGCGCGAAGACACGACCCGCGACCCGTGGGGGACTTACTTCTTTCTCGCCGACGCCCAATCGGGCCGGGTCTGGTCGGCGGGATATCAGCCGGCGGGCGTCGAGCCCGATTCCTACGAAGCCGTCTACGCCGAAGACTGCGTGGAGATCCACCGCACCGACGGGCCGATCGCGACGAGTCTGCGGATCGTCGTCTCGACGGAAGATGACGCCGAGATTCGCCAGGTGTCGTTGACGAACCGCGGACCACGCCCGCGAGAGATCGAGGTGACGTCTTACGCCGAGGTCGTGCTCGCGTCCGAAGCCGCGGACGCCGCGCATCCCGCCTTTTCGAACCTCTTCGTCCAGACGGAGTTCGTCCCGTCGCTCGAGGCGCTGCTCGCCGAGCGCCGGCCGCGCGATCGGGAAGAGCCCGTCTGGGCGGCGCAGGTCCTCACGGTGCAGGGGGAGATGGTCGGCACCGTGCAGTACGAGACCGACCGAGCGCGCTTTCTCGGCCGCGGGCGCAGCATCCGTAACCCCATCTCGATCGAGGAGCGCCGGCCGCTCTCCAACACCGCCGGCACCGTTCTCGACCCGGTCTTCAGTCTGCGTCGCCGGCTGGTCGTCGCTTCCGGAGCGACGGCGCGCGTGCATCTGGCCACGGTCGTCGCCGGCTCGCGGGACGAGGCGCTTTCGCTCGCCAGCAAGTACCGGGATCCCTCGACGTTCGACCGCGTGTCGAGCCTCGCCTGGACGCAGGCGCAGGTCCAACTGCGTCATCTCGGGATCACCGCCGACGAGGCGCACCTCCTCCAGCAGGTGGCGTCGCGGATCCTCTACTCCGACGCGGCCATGCGCGCTCCGGTCGAGACGCTCCTTCGCAACCGGAAAGGCCCTTCCGCCTTCTGGAGTCACGGGATCTCCGGCGACATACCCATCGTGCTCGTCCGGATCGACCAGGTCGAGGACCAGGGGATCGTGCGACAGCTCCTGCGCGCCCACGAGTACTGGCGCATGAAGGGTCTCGGCGTCGACCTCGTGATCGTGAACGAGCAGCCCGCCTCGTACTCCCCGGAGCTTTCCGACGCCCTCGACTCGCTCGTTCGCGCCGGGAGTCGAGCGCCGGGTGTCGCCTCGGAGCATTCGACCGGGCGCGTCTTCGTCCTCCGCGGGAAGGAGCTCTCCGACGAGGCGCGAACCGCGCTTTCGGCGGCCGCGCGCGTCGTCCTGCTCTCGCGGCAGGGAACGCTCGCACAACAGATCCTGCGGCAGCTTCACCGGGCACCCGTCTCGCGGCCGGCGCTTCCGGTCACGGCGCGGCCGGCGGAAGCGAACCTGCCTCCTCCGCGGATTCCTCTCGAGTTTTTCAACGGCATGGGCGGCTTCTCGGAAGCGGAGGGGGAGTACGTGACGCTGCTCGGCGAGCGGCAGTGGACCCCGGCCCCGTGGATCAACGTCCTCGCCAACCCTTCGCTCGGATGCCTCGTGTCGGAGTCGGGATCGGGCTACACCTGGGCGATCAACGCCCGGGAGAACCAACTCACGCCGTGGTCGAACGATCCGGTGAGCGATCCGCCCGGAGAGGTTCTCTACCTCCGGGACGAGGAAACGGGGGAGATCTGGACACCGACGCCCCTGCCGATCCGTGGCGAGGGTTTCTACGTCGTGCGCCACGGACAGGGGTACAGCCGCTTCGAGTACGAGGTTCAGGGGATCGCCACGGACCTCACCGTTCTCGTGGCTGCGGAGGATCCGGTCAAGCTGTCGCGCTTGACGGTCGAGAACCGGTCTTCAACCACGCGAGTGCTCACCGTCACCGCCTACGCGGAGTGGGCGCTCGGTTCCCAGAGGGCGAAGGGCGCTCCGTTCGTAGTGACGGAGATCGACGCCGAATCGGGCGCTCTCTTCGCTCGCAACGCGTGGAACGAAGAGCACGCCGGGCGCGTCGCGTTCGCCGACATCGGCGGCGGACAAACCGCCTGGACCGCCGATCGGACCGAGTTCCTCGGGAGAAACGGAGGACTCGAGGCTCCGTCGGGTCTTTCGCGCGGAGCGATCCTCTCGGGGCGCACGGGCGCCGGCCTCGACCCCTGCGCCGTGCTGCAGGTCCGGTGGCGACTGGCCCCCGGACAGCGCCAGGAGGCCGTCTTTCTGCTCGGCCAGGGCCGCGACGCCGAGGAGGCCCGGCGGCTCGTCCTCCGCTACCGGTCGCAGAGTCCCGACGTCGCGCTGGCGGCGGTGCGCCGCGAGTGGGAGGACACCCTCACCGCGCTCCAGGTGCGGACCCCCGACCGGTCGATGGACCTGATGCTCAACCGGTGGCTCCTCTATCAGGCGCTCGGTTGCCGGGTGCGGGCGCGCTCCGCCTTCTACCAGGCCGGAGGCGCCTGGGGCTTCCGCGACCAGCTGCAGGACGGAATGGCTTTCACGGTGGCGCGGCGGGAGCTGACGCGCGAGCACCTGTTGCGCGCCGCCTCCCGGCAGTTCGAGGAGGGCGACGTCCAGCACTGGTGGCACGACCCCGCGGGGCGCGGAGTGCGCACCCGGATCTCCGACGACCGGCTCTGGCTCGCCTACGCGACGCACCACTACCTCGAGATCACCGGCGACCGCGGCGTGCTCGACGAGCCGGTGGGGTTTCTTTCTGCGGCGCCGCTCGCGCCGGGCGAGGTCGATCGTTACTTCCAGCCGGAGGTCTCGGCCGAAACCGCGTCCCTCTTCGAGCACTGCGCGCGGGCCCTCGATCGGAGTCTCGCGGTCGGGCGTCATGGACTGCCGCTCATGGGCTCGGGAGACTGGAACGACGGCATGAACCGCGTCGGTGCGGACGGCCAGGGCGAGAGTGTCTGGCTCGGCTGGTTCCTCCACACCAACCTCTACGAGTTCGCGGGCATCGCCGAGGAGCGCGGGGAGACCCGCCGCGCTCTCGCCTGGCGCGAGCACGCGAACGCCCTGAAGCTCGCGCTCGAAAGCCACGGGTGGGACGGCGACTGGTATCGCCGCGCTTTCTTCGACGACGGGACTCCGCTCGGCTCGGCGGTCAACGACGAGTGCCGGATCGATTCGATCGCGCAGTCCTGGGGAGTCATCTCGGGCGCCGCGGATCCCGATCGGGGCCGGAGGGCCATGGCGGCCGTGGACGAGCATCTGATCCGGCGGGGAGACGGTCTCGTGTTGCTCTTCACCCCACCGTTCGACCGCACCGCCCTCGAGCCCGGCTACATCAAGGGATACTCGCCGGGCGTTCGAGAAAACGGGGGACAGTATTCTCACGCCGCTGTATGGGCGATGATCGCCTTCGCCGCTCTCGGCGACGGCGACAAAGCGGGCGAGCTCTTCGCGATCCTGAATCCCATCAATCATGCGAGCACCCGGTCGGGCCTCTACCGCTACAAGATCGAGCCGTACGTGATGGCGGGCGATGTCTACTCGGAGCGTCCTCACGCCGGGCGGGGCGGTTGGAGCTGGTACACGGGGGCGGCCGGCTGGATGTACCGCGCCGGAGTCGAGTGGATCCTGGGCTTTCGCCTTCGCGGCACGTCGCTGCACCTGGACCCTTGCATTCCGCGCGCGTGGCCGCGATTCGAGATCGACTTTCGCTACCACTCGTCCCGCTACCGACTCGTGGTCGAGAACCCCCGTGGCGCGATGCGCGGCGTGACGGAGATCTCGCTCGACGGAGCTCCGGTCGCCGGGCGGGAGATCCCGCTCGCCGACGACGGCCGCGAGCACCGAATCGCGGTCGTGCTGGGCTAGAGCGACGGCGCGACGGGGCGAAGCGGCGCAGCCTGGAGCCCCGACGTGATTCCCTCCGGCGTCCGAATTTGGCCTGACGGTCCCTCGGCCGGGAGGCGGCGGCATAGACTTTCCGGGCAGGGAGGTCGTCATGCATCGGAAGCCCGCCGCGGTATTCGGGATCCTGACCGTCGTCGACTTCGACCTCCTGATCGACACGGTCCTGCGCATCGGCCGCGAGCTCACGCCGCGTTCGACTTCTCCCCGGTCAGCTTCGCCTTCGCCCGCATCACGCCCATCATCGTCGCCGTCATGACGGTGATGAAGGCCATGAACGGGCCGCGCTTGCCGGCATAGAGGCCGAGCACGTAGGCCCAGCCGAGGGGGTAGCCCCGGTGGGCGCGCCGGGCGAGCGCTCCGAGACGCTCGAAGCCGGAGTGCTCGAGCTCGACGCGAGTCGCGGCCGTTCCTTCCGCCGTGAAGCGGACCTCGACGTCCTGGGCGCGCGCCGGATCGTCGCCGGGGTGCCAGGTGAACGCGACACGGCGCGGCGGCTCCCACGCGGTGATCGTGCCCCAGACGCACTCGCGCCCGCCGCGGATGCGCTCGACGATGCGCCCGCCCTCGCGGCCTTCCATGACGATGCTCTCGGAGTCGCGCTGGCCGACCGAGTGGGACGCGAGCGGCCACCAGGACGCCATCTCCGCGGTGAAGCGGTGGAAGGCCTTCTCGGGCGGAGCCGAGACGGTCACGGACTTCCGGATGGGCGGAAAGGCGGCGGCTTCGGCGTTGGCTTCGGCCTGGCTTCGGGATGTCCCTTTGCGGCGTTCATGTCCTCACTCCTCGAATGATCTCGCATAAGCGTCCAGGGCGTCGGTCCACATGCGATCGGCGTACTCGCGGAGATCCGCGAGACCGGCAGGATCCAGGCGATAGAGACGGCGCTGGGCCTGCGGACGGCTGGCCACGAGTCGGGCGCGGCGCAGCACACGCAGATGCTGCGAGACCGCCGGCTGCGAGACCCGGAGTGCGCGCGCCAGCTCCCCGACGGCGTACGGGCGGCGGCGGAGGCGCGCGACCAGCCTCCGGCGCGTCGGATCGGCCAGGGCCCGGAGAGCTTGTTCATAAGCCATAGCTAATATAAGTATACAATTATGGACAGCGGCGTCAAGACGGCCGCGCGGAGGGCATGGATATGAGAGCGAGGCTCTGGCTCCGGATCGCGTCGGTCTTCGTGTTTCTCTTCTTTCTCGGCCACACCGCCGCGGTCCTGATTCCGCAGCCCTCGAGCGGCCCGGCCGAGGACGCGGCGGTGGGGGCCATGAAGGCCTTCCACTTCGACGCGATGGGCGTCCGATCGGACGCTCTGGAGCTTCTGGGACGGCTTCAACTACACGCCTGAGCGTGCTCGTGCTGACCCTCGCCGTCGCCGCGTGGCTGCTCGGACGGGCCGCCCGGACACGCCCGGCCGCGGCTCCGCCCCCTCGTCGCCGACGCTCGGCCTCGGCCTCCTCGCAACGGCCGTCCTCTGCTGCGATCGTACTTCTTCATCCTTCCGACCGCCTTCTCGACCATCGCCGCATTCAGCTCGTTCGCTGGCCTGGCGGTCGCCTCGGCCGGGAGGCGGCGGCATAGACTTTCCGGACGAAGGAGGTCGTCATGCATCCGGAAACCCGCCGCGGTATCTCGGGATCCTGGCTGTCGTCGTCGCCGTCTTCGCCGTCGTGGCATCCGCTCGCCACGGGCGCCGAGGACCGACCCAAGCCCATCGAGACATTCACGTGCTTCGCCGCGCAGATGGAGCGCGGGGCCGCCGGAGTGATCGACATCAACATCTTCCGGTGGTCGACCGACGAGGAACGCGAGATGCTGCTGACGACGCTTCAGGAGTTCGGGCGGGACAAGCTCATCGACACGCTCATGAAAATCCGCCCGGTCGTCGGCTACATGCGCGCGCCGAATTCCATCGGCTACGACCTTTACTACGCCCGCAACAACGTGCTGCCCGACGGCAATCGTCACGTCGTGATGGCCACCAACCGGCGGGTGGCCATCCGTGAGGCGCAGACCGCGCAGCGCTCGATGCAGTATCAGCTGACCGTGATCGAGCTCCACATCGACCAGAACGGCAAGGGCGAAGGCAAGATGGTGCCCGCCGCCAAGATCAGTTGGGACGCGAAGAAGAAGGCGATCGAGATCGAGAACTACCGGGCGCTGCCGGTCGACCTGATCAACGTCCAGGCCAAGAAGCCCTGAGGCGGACGCGCGCGCCCGGCCGCCCGGCCATCGCGCTCGGCCTCGCCGCCACGCTCGCCGCCGCATTTCTCGCGAAGGCGGCGGCGGTCCGATATCTCGAGGGGCGCGCGCCGATCGAGTTTCTGGGAGGCGCGATCCAGCTGCGCCTCGCCGAGAATACGGGAGCGTTTCTGGGGCTCGGGAGCTCCCTCCCGGAGGGGGCGCGCCGCGGGATCTTCCTCGTCGGCGTCGGAACGGTTCTCGTCGCCGCGCTCGTCTGGCTTCTCCGCGCCCGCGCCGTGACCGCCGCGCGAACGGCGGCGGCCGTCCTCATGATCGGAGGCGGCCTCGCCAATTTCCTCGACCGTCTTCCGGACGGACGCGTCACGGACTACGTCGTGCTCTCGGCGGGTCCTCTCCGGACGGGCGTCTTCAACCTCGCCGACGCGGCGATCCTGACGGGCGCGATTCTGTGGCTGGGGAGCGGGATCACGCGACGGCGGGATGACCCTTCATCCGGTGCATGAAACGTCCGAGACGGACGTTGAGGCGGTGCTGGCGGTGCAGGAACGGAATCGGCGGAGGCTGGCGGACGCCGAGCCGCCTGCGCATGCGCAAGAGAACGAAGTTGTCGGGGACCGCGCGGAGCCCCCGGTCCACGGCCTCGATCGCGTCCTTGCGAGACCCGCCGAGCAGGTGGAGCTGCGCGAGACACCAGTAGATGTGCGGATTGCGCGGATCGGCGTGCTGGGCGCGCTTGCAGAGCTCGAGCCCCCGGCGCAGCTCCTTGTTGTGCCCGAGGCAGAGCGCGTAGCTCGCGAGCCCCGAAGCCGGCACCGTCTCGCCCCGGGCGGTGAACCGCGCTACGTAGATTCCCAGGATCTGCAGTGCGCGCGGCCACTGTTCTCTTTTGACCGCTTCTCGACCGCCTTCGAGCAGTTCTTCATCCGAGTACTCTTCGAATTCCATGGGGATCGCCTCCAGCGCCGCCAGCCGGCGGTGCCCCATTCTATGGCGACCCGCGGTCAGACTCCGGCGGCCGCCGGACGGGCGGCTCGCCGGTTCGCCAGGAAGCGCCGCAAAGTGCGGGCCATCCATGCGACCAGGAGCAGGGCGAGCAGGACGACCCCCGCGGCCACGCACGTCGCGGCGACCGGATGCTTCACGGCCAGGAAGAGCAGAAAGGCGGTCAGGCCGTCCTCGGCGAGGGAGGCGAGCCAGTTCGTGACGGGCTCGGGGCTCGTGTTGATCACGGCGCGGGTCGAGGACTTCAGCCCGTGCGCGGAGAGGGCGACTCCGCCGCAGACGAGCGCCGCCACGACGCGCCAGTGCTCGGGCACGTCGGTGCCCGCGAAGGCCGCCCACGCCAGAAGCGCGGCCGCGGGAACCCGGATGAAGGTGTGCACGAGATCCCAGACCGAGTCGACGATCGGAATCTTGTCGGCCAGAAACTCGACGAGATAGAGCGACGCCGCGACCACGATCACCCAGGGGTGCGTCAGGGCCGACAGTCCGCCGGGAAGCGCGAGGACTCCGGTGCGCCCGAGAAACCCGAGCACGGCGACGGTGGCGTAGAGCCTCAGCCCGGAGGCGACCGCGGCGCCGAGAAGAAGACCGATGAGCCCGACGGAAACTTTCAGCCAGCAGCTGAGAACTGACCGCTTACGTCAGCTTCTCCTCCAGGATCTTCTTCGCCTGCTCCGCTCGGAAATCCGCCAGCTTCTGGAAGAGCTCGGGACGCTTGCCCGCCAGGATCGCGACTGCGAACAGACCCGCGTTGACGGCGCCGGGCTTGCCGATCGCGAACGTGGCCACGGGGATTCCGCCCGGCATCTGCACGGTGGCGAGGAGCGAGTCGAGGCCCTTGAGCGACGCGCTCTCCATGGGCACTCCGAGGACGGGGAGCGTCGTGTGCGCGGCCGCGACGCCCGCGAGATGCGCTGCGCCGCCCGCGCCCGCGACCAGGACCTCGAGGCCGCGCGCGGCCGCTCCCGTGACGTACTCCGAAGTCTCTTTGGGCGTGCGGTGGGCCGAGAGCACGCGGCTCTCGCTCGGGACGCCGAACTTCGCGAGCGTCTCGGAGACGTTCTTCATGACCTCCCAGTCGGACTTCGAGCCCATCAGAATGCCGACGAGAGGCTTCGCATCGGTGCCCATGGCGTCACTCTCCCTGGCCGAGCGAGTAGCCTCGCTCGCCGTCGAAATCGTACAGGCTGACGACCTGCGCGAAAGAGATGCCGGCCCCGCTGAGGCGGCCGAGCAGGGCCGCGATGGCCGAGTGCGGGAGCGGCCCGCCGTTCGCGCCCATGTGCCGGCAGCGGAACTGATCGCCGCGGAACGTCTCTTCGAGGCCGTTCGGCCAGACCTTCACGCCGCGGCTCGTCAGCATCGTCAGCTTGAACTCGGGTCCGGCGAGAGGCCCGAGCTTCGCCGCGAGGGCGTCGGAGTCCCGGCTCTCCCAGTTGACGAAGACGTCGGCACCCTTGAGCTCGCGCACGGGAGCGGGGCCCGGGGTCTCCGCCGGCGCCTTCGTCTCCGAGGCGGCGGCGGGCGGCGCGGCCGCGTACGCGACGGGCTTGAGCTTCTGAGGCCGTTTTCCGAGCCGCGACACGACGGCCTGCGCGAACTCCTTCGTGCCGACCTTCTCCTTGCTCACCGCAGGGTCGTAGATGTCGTACGTATGCACGCCGTCCTCGAGCGTGGCGAGCCAGGCGTTGTGGACGCGCTCGGCGATCTCGGGCTGGCCGATGTGCACGAGCATCATCACGGCGCCGAGGAGCAGGCCCGAGGGATTCGCCAGGTTCTGGCCGGCGCGCCGCGGAGCGGAGCCGTGGATGGCTTCGAACATGGCGTAGTTCTGGCCGATGTTCGCCGAGCCGGCGAGGCCCACCGAGCCCGCGATCTGCGCCGCGACGTCCGAGAGCACGTCGCCGTAGAGGTTCGGCATGACGATGACGTCGAAGACCTCGGGCGAATCGGCCAGCTTGGCCGCGCCGATGTCCACGATCCAGTGCTCCTGCTGCAGGTCCGGGTACTCCTTCCCGATCTCGTCGAAGACCTTGTGGAAGAGTCCGTCCGTCATCTTCATGATGTTGTCTTTGGTGAAGCAGGTGACCTTCTTCCGCTTGTTCCGGCGGGCGTACTCGAAGGCGTAGCGGACGATCTTCTCGGAGCCGGGCCGCGTGATCAGCTTCAGGCACTCGTAGACGCTGGCGGAGATCCGGTACTCGACGCCGGCGTAGAGGTCTTCCTCGTTCTCGCGCACGATGACGATGTCCATGACGGGATGCTTGGTCCGGACGAACGGGTAATACGAGACGCAGGGACGCACGTTGGCGTAGAGGCCCAGCGTCTTGCGGGTCGTGACGTTCAGGCTCTTGAAGCCTCCGCCCTGGGGCGTGGTGATCGGCGCCTTGAGGAAGACCCGGGTTCGCTTGAGGGATTCCCAGGCCGACGGCGCGATGCCCGCCGAATTGCCCGAGAGGAAGACCTTCTCGCCGATCTCGATCTCCTCGATCTGGAGACGGGCGCCGGCCTTTTCGAGAATGAGGAGCGTCGCATCCATGATCTCGGGGCCGATGCCGTCGCCCCGCGCGACCGTGATGGGAACCGCGTCCGCCACGTGTCCTCCAAAAACCGCTGGAATCGGCGCCCCGCGCCGGCGAGTGCGGAACCTTATCATCGGACTCGATGGGTTTTGATCCTCTGGAAGACGGCGTGCGCGCGCTCGCCGCCCGTCTCGCGGGGAGCCCCCGGATCACGGTCGTCACCGGAGCGGGGGTTTCCGCCGCGAGCGGCGTCCCGACGTTTCGTGGGCCGGGAGGTCTCTGGAAGTCGCACCGACCCGAGGAGCTTGCGACGCCCGAGGCCTTCGACCGCGATCCGCTCCTCGTGTGGGAGTGGTACGCCTGGCGCCGGGAGCTCGTCGCGAAGGCGCGCCCGAACCGCGCTCACGAGGTGCTCGCGGCCTGGAGCCGGCGGTATCCGGGGTTTCGCCTCGTCACGCAGAACGTCGACGGTCTCCACGAGCGCGCGGGGACGCAGAACGTCACGCGCTTCCACGGCTCGCTCTTCTCGCTCGCGTGCCGGGCCCGCTGCCCGGAGTCGGCGCCGGAGGGATGGGAGCACGACGGCGCCTTTTCGGATCTGCCTCCGCGCTGTCCCCACTGCGGAGGCCTCGCTCGCCCCGGCGTGGTCTGGTTCGGCGAGCCGATTCCCGCCGAGGCGCTGCGTGCGGCGGCGCAGGCCGTGAACTGCGATGTCTTCCTGACGGTGGGAACCTCGGCGGTCGTCTATCCGGCGGCGGGTCTCCTCCTCGAAGCCGCCGCCCGGGGAGCATTCACCGTCGAGATCAACCCCGACGCCACTCCGGCGACCCGCGGCGTCGACCTCGCGCTGGCGGGGCCCGCCGAGGACGTCCTGGACCGGGTGGAGAGGACCCTTCCGGGGGAGTAGTATTCTTGAAGGTCCGTGAAAAAGGCCCTCTGGGTCGTCCTGGCGGTGGGTATTGCTCTGGCCGGGGCGTGGGGGTATGGGGAGCTCGTTCGTCACGAGAATGACGCGGGCCAACCCGTCCGCCTCCTCGCCATCGCAGAAGAGCAGAGCCTCGCGCTTTCTTTTTCCCGGCGCGGCCGGCTGACGACGCGCGTGCCCGAAGAGGGCGAGCCCATCGCGAAAGGCGACAAAGTCGCCCGCATCGAGGAGCCCGGCCTCTCCGAGGACGCCACCGACATCGAGCGACAGATCTCCCAGGTCCACGCGCGCGATCGATCCCGGCTGCAGGAGATCGAGAAGCTGCGCGCGCAGTTCGCCGCGGTCGCCTCCGACGAGAGACGCATGGGTCGGCTCGTCAAGGAGGGCGTCTCGCCCGCGGCGAGCCTCGAAACGCTCCAGCACCAGCGGGACGCGATCGCGGCCGAGATTCGCGCGCGCGAGGCCGAGGAGGGCGACCTCGAGGCGCAGGAGCAGGCGCTGCGGGTCCGCCTCGACAAGATCCACGTCTTCGAAAAGGAAGGCGTGCTGGTCTCTCCCAAGAGCGGCACGGTCCTCACGCGGCACCTCCGCGAGGGCGAGTGGGTCGAACCCGGGCCAGGCCGTCGTCACACTCCAGATCGACACGCCGTATCTGCGCGTCGAAGTGCCGGAGGAGCGGCTCTCCTCCTTCGTCGTCGGCAAGACCGTGACGGTCTGGCCACAGGCGCGCCCCAACGCCCGCTTCCAGGCGAAGATCGTCTCGATCAAGCCGCGCTCCGAGTTCGCGAACCGCAGGAACTGGGGCGTCCAGAGCCGGGACCTGCAGACCTTCTCCGTCCGGCTGCTGCCGGTCAACGCCACCGTCGTCTCCGGCCAGACCTTCGTGGTCTCGGCCGGCAGCGAGACGCCGAGGGCGTGAGCTCGACCGCCGCAACTCCCGCCATCGAGGTCGAGCAGCTGACCAAGCGCTTCGGCGACCAGGTCGCCGACGACGCGGTCTCCTTTCACGTGCGCCCCGGCGAGACCTTCGGGCTGCTGGGCCCGAACGGCGCCGGAAAGACCACGCTCATCCGCATGCTCACGACGCTGATGCCCCCGACCTCCGGGACCGCGCGGATCGAGGGCCGGGACGTCGTCTCCGAGAGGGGCGCCGTCCGCCGCCTGATCGGGACGGTGTCGCAGGCGGAGACGACCGACGAGAACCTGACCGTGCGCGAGAACCTCTCGGTGCAGGGCAAGATGTACGGCCTGTCGGGCCGTCGGCTCTCCGAACGCATCGAACGGCGGCTGCGCCAGGTCGGACTCTGGGAGCGGCGCCGGCAGCCGGCCGGCCAGCTCTCGGGCGGCATGCGCCGACGCCTCGAGATCGCGCGCGGCGTGCTCCACTCGCCGCGCGTCCTCTTTCTCGACGAGCCGACGTCGGGGCTGGACCCGCAGAGCCGGCGCTCGATCTGGGACATGTTCGACGACATGCGGGAGCGCGACCCGGAGCTCGCGATCGTCCTGACGACGCACGCGATGGAAGAGGCCGACTACCTCTGCGACCGCATCGCCATCATGGACCAGGGCAAGGTCCTCTGCGAGGACACGCCCCAGGCGCTGAAGCGCGGCCTCGAGTCGGGCGAGCGCGTCGAGCTCGGCACCGATCGCGAGATCGCGGCCGCGGACCGCGAGGCCATCCTGGAGGCCGGCGCGGCGCAACCGCGGTTCGTCTCGGGAAACCTGGTCCACTTCACGGCGAAGCCGGGCGAGGGCGTGGGCCGGCGGATCGCGCGCCTCCTCGAAGACCGCGGCTACCACATCGTTCATCTGAACGTCTCCCTCGTCACGCTCGAGGACGTGTTCTTCTCCTACACCGGACGGGCGCTGCGCGAGGCATGAAGCGACGCGCGGAAAGAGCGGCCGCCGGCGCGCGGGCTCCGGCTCGCGTACCTCGGCATGGCCGCGATCGGGCAGCGCGCGTTCCTCACGCTCTGGCGGCAGCCCGTGCTCGTCGTCTCGACGATGCTCTTTCCTCTGGTCTACCTCGTCATCCTCGGCAACGCGATGAACCGTCCGCTCGAAAGGCTGCCGCTCGCCGTCGTGGACGAGGCCGGCAATGCCTACTCGGCGGAATGCGGGCGTGGCGTGCTGGCCCTCGAGACCGGACGCGGTCTCGTCAGGGCGACGTTTCTTGCGGATCGCTCGGAAGCCCTCGACGGGCTGAGGCGCAGCCTCTACCGCGGCGTCTGGGTGTTGCCGTTCGGCCTCTCGCCGCGAGGGCCCGCGCCGTCGTTCATCGGCGACAACACGGACCGGTTCTCGAACGACGCGCTGCAGTCCGCGCTCGGGCAGATCTGGCAGGAAGTGGCGGCCCCGAAGAACGTGCCCCCGTCGGCGCCGCCGGTGCGCCTCGAGGCTTACCCGTACCTCGACTACCTGACCTATCTCGGGCCGGCGGTCGTGTGCCTCGCGATCTTCATGGGCTCGATGGTGTCCGGAGCCCTGCAGGTGCTCGAGGATCGGATGTACGGGTACCACGAGGGGTACCTGGTCACGCCGGTCTCGACCGGCACGCTCGTCGCGGGAAACATCCTCGCCGGCGCCGTCGTCGCATCGATTGCCGGCGGGCTCGTGCTCGCGGCGGTCGTGATCGTGACGCCGCTGCCGCTCGCGAGCGGCGCGAATCTCGCCGCGTCATTCTTCACGGTGTTTCTGACCTCCCTCTCGATCGCCGCGCTCTGGTTCCTGCTCTTCGCGCGGGCCAAGAGCGCGAGCCTCCTCCGCGGCATGTTCGGGATCATCAACGTGCTGTTGTTCTTCCCCTCGGGCGCGCTCTATCCGATCGAGTCGTACCCGACGTGGCTCGCCAGGCTCGCGGCGATCGATCCGCTGACGTACGGCGTGCGGGCGCTCCGCAACCTGCTGCTGCGCGGCGCCGATCCCTCTTCGGCCTACGCCGACTGGGTCTTCCTCGCGACGTTCACGGTGGTGTGCGGGGTCCTGACGAAGGTGCTGTTCCGGCGGGAAGTCTGAAGAGAGTCGAAATGTCGAATTGTCAAATTGTTGAAAGGCCGAAGGATCGACTATCGACATTTCGACGTCGACGTTTCACTTCTCGCTCTCAGATAGCCCTCGAACTCTTCCGGATGGGCCGCGCGCGCCCGCGCTTCCTCGACTTCGACGACGCCCTCGTGGACCAGGCGCGCGAGCGACTCTTCGAGCGTCACGGAGCCCTGCTTCTTGGTGATCGCGATCTCCTGGTGAAGGTGCTGCAGCGCGTTCTTGCGGACGTGCTGGCGGGCGCCGTAGCTGACGAAGAGGAGCTCGGCCGCGGCCACGCGGCCTCCGCCCTTCCTCGGCAGGAGCGTCTGCGTGAGGACCGCGGCGAGGGCCATGGAGAGCTCCTGGCGGATCGTGTTCTGCCGCTCCGGCGGAAACGAGTCGGCGACGCGCGAGACCGTCGAGGCGGCGTCGGTGGTGTGCACGGTCGAGAAGACGAGGTGGCCGGTCTCGGCGGCCGCGAGCGCGATGCGCATCGTCTCCGGATCCCGCATCTCGCCGACGACGATCACGTCCGGCGCCTGGCGCATCGCGGCGCGCAGGGCCGTCGGAAAGTCGGGCGCGTCGATGCCGATCTCGACCTGCTCGACGAGGCAGTTCCGGTGCGGGTGCTCGTACTCGATGGGATCCTCGATCGTGACGACGTGGCGCGCGTCGCGCCGGTTGATCTCCTCGACGAGCGCGGCGAGGGTGGTCGTCTTTCCGGAGCCCGTGGGTCCGCCGATGAGCACGAGGCCGCGCGGGATGCGCGTCAACGCCTCGACGCCGGCGGGGAGGCCGAGCGAGGCGAGACGCGGAGGCTGGGAGGGGAGCGCGCGGACGGCCGCGGCGGCGCGGCCGCGCTCCCGGTGGAGGTTGACCCGGAACCGGCCCAGCCCTCGGACCCGATGCGAGGCATCGGCGATCCCGGTGTCGCGATAGAGCGTCCGGGCGTGCCGGGGGAGCGCGGGCACGACCGCCTCCTCGATCTCCTCGCCGGAAAGCGGGCCGCTCGCGAGCGGACTGATCTGTCCGTCGATGCGCACCGAAGGCGGCGCGCCGGGCACGAGCAGGAGGTCGCTTCCCGCGCGCCGGACGAGCTCCTGGAGCCAGGCGTCGAGACGGACGGCTTCGGTCGACTCGACCCGGTCGGCGTCCGACACGAGCCCGTCCTCGTTCAGCTCGCGAATGAGCTCGTTGATGTCGGGGGCGTCGTCCACGGCGAGTCCCGGCCGGCTCAGCCCGCGAGGTGCCAGTCGGTGTGCGGAGCCTTGTTCTCGAAGATCCAGCCGCGGAAGAGCCGGCCGTAGGTGGTGGTCTTCCAGCCGATCTCATCGAAGAACGGACGCAGGGCGAAGTGCAGCCGGCGCAGCTTGTAGAACGGCACGCCCGGGAAGTAGTGATGCTCGAGGTGGTAGGCCGACGACAGGTACCAGAACTCCCAGAAGCGGCTGGGCTTCAGGATCGAGCCCCACTTCGCCGGATCGCGCGGGTCGATCGCGTAGTGCTGGCCGAGACGGTTCAGCGCGAACGCGATCGGGAAGACGAGGAAGACCGGCACGAGGTAGACGCGCGCCGCGATCTCGAAGCCGCCGATCACCCAGACCGCTGCCAGCACCGACAGGTGGAAGAGAACCGTCACGAGGCGCTCCCGCGCGATCTTGCGACGAATCTCCTCGGGGTAGGTCGCGGTCTCCTTGCGGGCGGCGCGGAAGTAGATCGGAAAGAGCGCGGGCGTGAAGTAGAGGAGCTTGAACCAGGGCTTGTTGATTTTGGGCGAGAGGTAGTGGCGTTTCGGATCGGCATCGGCATCGCCGAGCTCGGCGTGGTGCGTCAGGTGCCAGCGCGTGAACTGCGACGCGGAGATCCCCGACGGAATCGCGTAGAGCAGGGAGAGGATCCGGTCGCCCTTCGGGTGCGGCCCGTTGAAGACGGCATGGTGGAGAGCGTCGTGGAGGAGCACCGTGAAGTTGAAGACGGTCCAGCCGGAGACGAGCGCGGCCGGGATCCAGATCCACGGCTGCGGGAAGTTCCACGCCACGGCCGAGGCGGCGATGAGCATCGCGAACTGGCGGGCGGCGACGAGGAAGTGGCGCGCCGGGCTCTTGTGGTGGAGCTCCTTGAGGAGGTCGTGCGGCATCGCCTTGTTGAGCCGGTGCCGCAGGTCCTTGGAGGCCTTGGACCAGTAGTGCTCGCCCGGGGCGAGGTCCTCGGGTCGGGGAAGCGTTCCGGGGGGGGTGGGGTTGGCGCTCATCGGTTTCGTCGCCCCTGCGAAAACCTTCGCCGGGGCACCCCTATTCTCACACAGCGGCGAGGCCTTAATCTGCTTGCCTGTGAAGGACATCCGCGCTCGCCGTCTCCTCGAAGCGCTCCATCGCGCGGCACTCGCGGGAGCGGATCCGGAGGCCGCCGTGGCGCGCGCGCTCGCATCCGCGACCGTGAAGCGGGCCCTGGCGTCGAGCGGCCGCGTCGGCCTCTTCGCAGCCGGGAAGGCGGCCGCCGCGATGGCGCGCGCGGCGCGGGCCCATCTCGGTTCCCGCGCGCCGGCGTTCGTCGTGCTCCCCCGCGGACATTCCGCGCGCGGTCTTCCGCGGCGCGCCGTCGCGTTCGCCGCGCATCCGGAGCCCGACGCTTCGAGCCTGCGAGCGGGGCGGCGAGCGTTCCGGTTTTTCCGAAGCTTCGGGCGCGAAGACACGATTCTCTGTCTCCTCTCCGGCGGAGCGTCCTCCCTTCTCGCGGTGCCGCGCGAGGGCGTGACGCTTGCGCAGAAACGACGTCTGATCCGGGAACTCGCTCGAACGGGTGCTCCTATCGACGCGCTCAATCGTCTCCGGACAAAGCTCTCGGCGATCAAGGGCGGCCGCCTGGGAAGGTCTACGGCGGCGAGGCTCGTCACGTTGGTCCTTTCCGACGTGCCCGGAGATCGCGCGTCTCTCGTCGGCTCCGGTCCGACCGTTCGCGGCCGCCGACGCGATCTCGTGCGCGTCGTCGGTTCCAATCGGTCCGGGCTCGAGGCCGCGGCGCGCGAAGCGCGACGCATCGGGCTGAAACCGGTCCTCGATCCGCGGCGCCTTTCGGGCGAGGCCGCGCGGGCGGGACGGCGGCTGGCGCGCCGCGCGGCCACGCTGCGCCCGGGCTCGGTCCTCCTGGCCGGGGGAGAGACGACGGTCTCGCTGAAGAACGCCGCGCCGGATGGCCGCGGTGGCAGCGCTGCCTCGAGCTCGCGCTGGGGGCCGCGAAGGAGATCCACGACGATCGTCCGATCACCCTTCTGGCCGCGGGCTCGGACGGCCTCGACGGCACCTCGGGAGCGGCGGGAGCCTTCGCCGACGGCTCGACGGTTCGTCGCGCCTGCGCCTGCGGGATCGAGCCTGCCGCCGCACTGGCCCGGCACGACACGCGCCGGCTGTTCGCGGCCCTGGGGGACCTCTTCGTGACGGGGCCGACGGGCACGAACGTGGGCGACTGGGTCTTTTTGCTACGGGCGTGACGGCTCCCCGGCGCGGGGGCCCGGCCCGGCGCCCCAGAGGAGCCCCTATAATTCGCTGTTTCTCATGCCTGCCACGTCCATCGACCGCGAGCGCGCGTCCCGCGAGCGCTTTACCGAGGAGCCGAACCGCTTCGGCGCCTACCGGCTGGCCCTCGGGTTCCCGAACTCCTACGAGGTCGGGATGTCGAACCTCGGCTTTCAGTGGGTGTACCGGCTCCTGAACCGGATCCCCGACGTCGTGTGCGAGCGGTTCTTCCACGAGGAGGGGCAGCCCGCGGTGACGTTCGAGAGCGGGACGCCGCTTTCCGATTTCGGCCTCCTGGCGTGGTCGCTCTCGTGGGAGATGGACATCGTCCACATCCTGCGCACGCTCCAGAAGGCCGGCATCCCGGTGCGGCGCGAGGCCCGCGACGAGCGGCACCCGCTCCTGCTCGTCGGCGGCGACATCGCGCGGATGAACCCGGCCGCGCTCACTCCGTTCGTCGACGTCTTCGCGCTGGGCGACGGCGAGCGCCTCGTGCCTCGGATCGCGGAGCTCCTGATGTCGGGCCTCGACCGCGACGCGTTCCTCGCGGCGGCGGCAAAGGTGCCCGGCCTCTTTGTCCCGGCGGTCCAGGGCGCGCGCGCCGAGTCCGCCGAGAACGGCAAGGTCGTCGTACAGCAGCCGATGTCGCGCAAGGACATCGCTCCCGACTTCGAGGTTCCGCACACGACGATCCTCACGTCTCAGACCGAGCTCGCCGACAAGCTCCTCATCGAGATCTCGCGCGGGTGCACCGAGATGTGCCGCTTCTGCTGGGCGGCCTACGCGATGGCGCCCGTCAAGCAGTACCCCGCGGCGTCGATCCTCAAGGTGGCCCGCGAAGCGCGGCCGCTGACGGATCGGACCGGGCTCATCGCGACCGCGGTCTGCGACCACCCCGAGATCATTCCGATCCTGGAGGGGCTCGCGGCGCTCGGGTACCACATCGCGCTCTCCTCCATAAAGATCGACGCGATCGAGGATCCGATCCTCGAGGTCCTCGCCCGCCAGGGCGAGCGGGCCCTGTCCATCGCTCCGGAGGCCGGCAACGAGCGCCTCCGGCGGCACATCAACAAGAAGGTCTCGGACGCGATGCTCGACGAGAAGGCGCGCCTCATCTTCGCGCGCGGCTTCACGCGCCTGAAGTTGTACCTGCAGGTCGGGCTGCCGTCGGAGACCGAGGAGGACGTGCGCGACATCGTGCGGCTGACCGAACGGCTCCACGGGATCGCCGTCGAGGAGGGCCGCGGGCGCGGCCGGGTCGCCGAGATCGTGCCCTCGGTGAACGCGTTCATCCCCAAGCCGCACACGCCCTACGAGGACCTGCCGCTCGCCGAAGAGGAGCTCCTCCGCGACCGCCTCGGGCTCCTCCAGCGCGAGCTCTCCCGGATCCCCAACGTCGTCTTCCGCGGCATGCCCGTGGGCGAGGCGGTCTGGGAGGCGTTTCTCGCCAAGGTCGACGAGTCCGGCGCCGACATCCTCGAGGAGGCGGCGTCGGGCATTCCCGTGCGGCGCCTGCTCAAGACGCACGCGGCGCGCATCGCGGCCGTCATCCGCCCGCACTCGGCTCTTCCGGCCGCCGCCATATCCGTGCCCGCCGCGCCGTCGCCCTGGTCCTTCATCTCCAAGCGTTGACCGCATACGAAGGAGGTTCCGTGAAGCTTCGCACTCGGCTCCTGGCGCTCGCCCTGTTCCTCGCCGCCGGCTCTCTGGCGGCCCTCGACTACCCGCCGTTGACGCCGAACCCGGCCGCGTACAAGGCCCGCCGCGATAAGTTCATGGCGCAGCTGCCGCCGAAGTCGATCGCGATCCTGCGCTCGGCGCCGATGCGGACGATGTCGCAGGACGTCGAATACCTCTACCGGCAGGACTCCGACTTCTTCTACCTGACGGGCATCGAACAGCAGAACGTGACGATCGTCCTGCGGCCCGACGCCGCGGACGGCAAGAAGTACATCGCGTTCGTTCCGCCTCGCGACCCCCGCCGGGAATCCTGGGAAGGCATCCGCGTCGGGCCGAACGAAGCCGTGGCCGCCTGGGGAGTGGACGCCGTGTACGACCTCAAGGACTTCGACTCGAAGATGTCGGAGTTCGACCGAAACACGTATCGCTCCAGCGGCTACCTCGCCGATGCCGAGGCGCTGTACCTCCTCGATGGCGACGATGCCGAGTGGCTCGAGAAGTTCCGGGAAAGCTACGACCCCCTGGGATCGCGCCGCAGCGGCCCCGCGACGCTCGTCGACGCGCGGGCGATCCTCCACCAGATGCGGCTCATCAAGGACGAGGAGGACATCCGTTACCTCCGCCGTGTCGCCGAGATGTCGGCGCAGGGCCACATCCGCGCCATGCAGGCCGCCGCGCCCGGCAAGTACGAGTTCGAGGTGCAGCAGGCGCTCGACGGTTACTGCGCGGCGAACGGCTCGCGGCGCATGGCCTATCCGTCGATCGCCGGCTCGGGCCCCAATTCCTGCATCCTCCACTACGGTGAGAACACACGGCAGATGAAGGATGGGGAAGTGCTCCTGAACGACTCGGGCGCCGAGTACGGCCTGTACGCCACGGACATCACGCGGACGTACCCGGTCAACGGCAAGTTCTCGCCGGAGCAGCGCGCGATCTACGACATCGTTCTCGCCGCGCAGAAGGCGGCCATGGCCGTCGTGAAGCCGGGCGTGATGCACAGCGAGGTCGAGAAGGCCGCGGCCATGACGTGCGCCGAGGGTCTGGTCAAGCTGGGCCTCCTGCAGGGCGATCCGGCGGAGCTCGTGAAATCGTTCGGGCACCGGCGCTTCACGCTCCACGGCGTGTCGCACTGGGTGGGCTTCGACGTCCACGACCCGGCCCCGTACGCCGAGCCGGGCCAGGCGTCGCGGCCTCTGGAGGCCGGCATGGTCTTCACGATCGAGCCCGGCATCTACATCGCGGCGAACTCGCAGGGCGTGGATCCGAAGTGGTGGAACATCGGCGTCCGCATCGAGGACACGATCCTCGTCACGAAGGACGGTTCCGACTGCCTGTCCTGCGCCGCTCCGCGCGAGGTCGCGGACGTCGAGAAAGCCGTGCGGTCCGGGAAAAAGAAGTGACCGCGTAGCGGTCATCCCGAGGAGCGAAGCGACGAGGGATCCCGTCCGTTCAGGCCGCTCTGAGCGTGCCGTCTCGGCCTCTATCGGTCCGGCGGCACCAGCACCCGGAGCGTCTCGCTGCCGATCCGGCACTCGACCGGCGTCTTGAGGACGCAGTCGCCGTCGACGTGGATGTCGACCGGGTAGCTCTCGAGCGCCCGGATCGCGATCTCGCGCCCGCGGATCACGCGCGCGAGGCCATCGGCGAGGTGTGCTCCCCGCCGCCGCTGCATCTCGAGGAACAGCCGGAAGAGGCGCGCCCGGTCGCGGTGCGCGAAGAGCAGGACGTCGAAGTCTTCCCGTTCCAGCCGCGCATTGGGCGCGATGATCCAGCGCCCCGCGTAGTGCCGCGCATGGCAAACCACGGCGAACGTGGCTTCGTGCTTCACGCCGTCGATCTCGACTTCGAGGCGCGGGAACTCGTACTGGAGGAACTCGGAGAGCGCCGTCGTGAAGATGCCCGCCCGGCCGAGGTAGCGCTTGAGGGCGTGGCTCATCTGTCCCATGATCCGCGCGTCGATCCCGACGCCCGCCCAGAGCAGGAAGAGCCGGCTGTCGGCGTGGCCGAACTTGATCCGTCGCGGAACGCCGCGGAGCAGGAGCTCTTCGGCCCGCGGGAGCGAGAGGGGGATCCCGAGCTCGACCGCCATGACGTTCGACGTGCCTCCCGGGAGGATCGCGAGCGGCACGTCCGACCCCGAAAGCCCGTTCGCGGCCTCGGACACGGTGCCGTCGCCGCCGCAGACCGCGACGATGTCGAGACCCTTCGGCAAGAACGTGCGGACGATCTCGGTGGCGTCGCCCGGCCCGCTCGTCGGCACGTTCACGAGCTCGAGGCCCTTCACCCGCATGCGGTCGATGAGGGCGCTCATCCGGGCGCGGCGGTCCCGCTGGCCGGCGATCGGGTTGTAGATGAGAAGGCCGCGCTTCATGGATGAGCCATCAGCGATCAGCGATCGGCTGTCAGCTGCCGGAACTTCGTGTCCGGCTGAAAGCTGACAGCTGACAGCTAGAACAATTCCCCATCCCTCTTCGGGGACGTGATTCCCAGATGCCGATACGCCGCGGCCGAGGCGATGCGGCCGCGAGGGCGTGCGCTGCAGGAAGCCGGCCTGGAGGAGGTAGGGCTCGTAAAGGTCTTCGAGCGTGCCGCGGTCCTCGCCGAGCGACGCCGCGATCGCGCCGACGCCGACGGGTCCGCCCCCGAACTTCTCGATGATCGTGGAGAGAATCCGGCGGTCGAGCTCGTCGAAGCCGTGCTCGTCGACCTCGAGACGGGACAGGGCCGCGCGCGCCGTCTCGAGATCGATCAAGCTCTTCCCGGCGACTTCGGCGAAGTCGCGCAGCCGGCGCAGGAGGCGATTCGCGATGCGCGGCGTGCCCCGCGCGCGCGAGCCGATCTCGCGCGACGCATCCGGCGTGATCGAGATCGAGAGGATGCCGGCCGAGCGGTCGATGATCTGGGAAAGAGCGGCGACGTCGTAGAAGTCGAGACGCAGCGTGATGCCGAATCGGCCGTGGAGCGGCTGCGAGAGGAGCCCCGGGCGCGTCGTCGCCCCGACCAGCGTGAAGGGAGGTAGATCCACCTTCACCGTCCGCGCCATCGGTCCCTCGCCGATCATCACGTCGAGCCGGAAGTCCTCCATCGCGGGATAGAGGATCTCCTCGACCGCCGGAGAGAGGCGGTGGATTTCGTCGACGAAGAGCACGTCTTTGGGCTGGAGATTGGTCAACAGCCCCGCGAGGTCTCCCGCCCGGGCGATCATCGGGCCCGCCGTCAGGCGGAGGCCGGCCCCCATCTCGCGGGCCACGATGTGGGCCAGCGTCGTCTTGCCGAGTCCGGGGGGTCCGGTCAGAAGCACGTGGTCGAGGGGCTCGCCGCGGCCCTTGGCCGCCGCCAGAAAGACCGAGAGGTTCTCGCGGACCTTCGTCTGGCCGATGTACTCGCCGAGCGACTGCGGCCGCAGCCGCGGTTCGACGGCGGTGTCCTCTTCCAGGGCCGTCCCGGCAAGGATCTCGTGTGCCTCGGTCATCGGTCCTTCGAAGTCTATCTTCAGCCCGCCGCACGCTCACCGGGCCGGCGGCGCTCCTCGGGCGAGCAGGGGCAGGTCTCGTTCTATGAGACTCCGGCTCGATTGGCTCGCGGCGCGAATAGTCTCCCGACCGGAGGGAGGGAGGAGGTTCGCGCCGCGGGAGCCGAAGCGCAGCGAGAAGGCCAAGCTTGCGGTCGAGCGCGCATCCGCGCGAGCCGCAAGCCGGTGCGCCCAAAGGGCGCAGGCCTTCTCGCAAGTGAAGGCGACGGCTCAGCCCGAGGTCAGCCTGCCGAGAGCTTCCTTCAGGAACGCGCTGAAGTCCTCGGGCGCGGCTCCACGAGCGACGGCGTCGACCGCGCGCTCGGCTTCGGCCTTGCGGTAGCCGAGGTTCACGAGCGCCGAGAGAACGTCGTCGGACGCCACCGCCGCCGGCGTCTTGCTCGGAGCCTCGCCCGGAAGGTTCGCGACCTTGTCCGCGAGCTCGAGGACCATCCGCTCCGCCGTCTTCTTGCCGACGCCCGGGACCGCGACGAGGCGGCGGACGTCCTGGCGGCGGAGGGCCTCGACGAGCTCCGTGGGAGGGATGCCCGAGAGCACGGTCAGGGCGACGCGGGGTCCGATCCCGGTGACTCCCAGGAGGAGGAGAAAGAGCGAGCGCTCCCGAACGGTCAGAAACCCGTAGAGGGCGAGGGCGTCCTCCCGGACGTGCGTGTGGATCCACAGAGAGGCCGCGGCCTCCTGCTCGGGCAGCTCGTAAAACGTGGAGAGGGGAATGTGGATCAGATATCCGACGCCGGACACGTCCAGCAGGATCTGGTCCGGCGCCTTCGAGGCGAGCCGGCCCGTGAGTCGGCCGATCATGCGGCGATTCCCGGTGGGGCGATCGTCTCGAGAGGCATGGGCAAGCCCGCCTCTACGAACGGGCCCCCGTATCCCTCATGAAGCTCGAGAGCAGCGGCTCGTTGACTTCGACCTTCGCATCGGCGCGCATCTGCTGGAGGTACGAGCGCGTCAGTCTCTCGGCCTCGCGGGAGCGGATCGTGTTGCGAAGCTCTTCCTTCTGCGAGGCGAGCGCCTCGCGGCTCCCCTCGGTCCGGGTGAGCACGCGGAAGAGCACGAACCCCGTCGGGACGGGGACCGCCGGGCCGGCCTGGCCCTGCGGCGTCCGGAAGGCCGCGGCGACGAGCTCCGGCGCGGCGCCGACTTCGGGGACGGGGCCGCCCGGGCCGAACTCGGTCGTGGTCTTGACCTCCGTCCCGTAACGCGGCGCGAGTGAGGCGAGCGTGGCTCCGGCGGCGAGCTCCTTCGCGGCGGGCTCGAGCTGCGCGAGCGCGTCCTTCTCCCGGCGTTCGGCCTTCCAGTCCTGCTCGATGCGGGGCTTCAGCTCGGCGAAAGGCGGCACGCCTTCGGGGCGCTCCTCCGACGGCTTCACGAACGCGGCCCCGCGGGCGATCGTGATCGGCGTCGCGGAGACCTTGCCGATCGGAAGCTTCCAGGTTTCCTCGGTGAACTTGGCGTTCGCGCCGATGCCCTGGATGGGGTCCCCCTTGGCGGCCCACTCGGTCGTGTTGAAGTTGATGATGTCGGTCTGGAGCTTCCGCAGGTCCTCGTCGGAGGCCGACGACATGTTCTTGAGCTTCGCGGCGAGCTCGCGCGCCAGGCGTTCGACTTCCGCCGTCGCGTGCTTTTCCGAGAGCTCGGCCGTGAGCGCCGGGCGGGCCTCGACGAGCGGGCGCGTCCGCGCCGGCATCTTCGAGTTGAGCTTGATGATGTGGTAGCCGAACTGCGTCTTGATCGGTCCCCGGACCTCGCCGGGCTCCATGGCGAAGGCCTGGGCCTCGAACTCCGGGACCATCTGGCCGCGCGAGAAGGGGGAGCTGTCCGCCGGATGTCTTGCCGCTCGGGTCGTCGGTATTCTCGCTGGCGAGCTTCGCGAAATCCGCTCCCTTGACCCGCGCGCGCGAGGCGATCGTCTCGGCCTTCGCCTTGGCGGCGGCGTCGGCGTTGGGATCGCCCGCCGGCTTCACGGCCACGAGGATGTGCGCCGCGTTCACCTGCTCGGGCACCGTCATTTCGTCCTTCCGCTTCTCGTACTCGGCGGCGACATCGGCGTCGGAGGGCTTGATCTTCGCCCGGACCTTGGCCTTGTCGACCAGGAGGTACTTCACCCGGCGCTGCACCGGCGTGCGATAGCGGTCCTTGTGCTTGTCCTGGAACTGCTGGAGGTCCGCATCGGAAGGCTGGGCGCTGCTCTCGATCCGGCTCGTCGGGACGAGCACGTACTCGATGGTGGCCCGGTCGTTCTTCTCGGCGTACTCCCGCAGGATCTCCGCTTCCGGGACGACGACCGAGGCCTTCACCAGGTCGCCGTACTTCTGCAGCAGCATTTCCTGCCGCATCTCGTCCTCGAAGACTTCGGGATTGAGGCCGTTGGAGCGAAGCGAGCGCTCGTAAGCCTCGCGGCCCACGAACCGGCCGTTGTCCTGGAAGAAGGGGAGCGTCACGATCTTCTCGGCGAGCTCGGCGTCGGAGACCGACAGGTCGAGACGGCGCGCGGCTTCGAGCCGCAGCTTCCGCTCGATCATCGCGTCGAGGACGTTGCGCGGCAGATCCAGGGCCCGTTCGAGCTCGGGCGAGAAATTGCCCTGGTACATCTGCTTGTAGCGCTCGAGCTGCGCCTTGTACTGGCGGTCGAACTCGATGGCGGTGATCCGCTCGCCGCCCACACGCGCGACGACCTGGCCGGCCGGGTCTCCGCTGGTACCCGATCCCGACCAGAACACGAAACCGAGGATGAAGACGCCGATTACCGCGAATAGCGTCCACTTCGAGGTGGTGGAAGCTGTTGCGCATCGTCTTGAGCATCGAAAAACCCCTCTCTCCCGGAATCGAACGAACGGGCGACTATAGCAGGGCTCTTCTCGAGGGTTACCGGAGGGCCCCGTCGGCGTTCCGCACAGCCGGAGAACTGTCAAGTGTGCTATAAGTCTTGAGCGTAAGTCTCGCAGTTTCGGGAGTTTATGCGGAAAAGGAAGGCCGGTCAGCCGGCCGGAACGGATCTGGACTGGTTCGTCATACCGATCCAGAAGATCCGGCAATGGGGGTTGATTCTCGGCCTGCTCGTCGTGGCCGGGGTCGTTGGCTACCTCCTTTACAGTAAGGGCCGTCGGTCCCCGCAGGAGCGGGCGCGCGTCGAGATCGCCGAGGCCGAAAGCGTTCTGGACCGCGCCACCCGCACGGTCGGGGCGGTCCGCCCCGGCTCCAACGTGGCCCAGGCTCGCGACTTCCTGCGGGACGCGAAGGACTCATTCCAGGCCACTCGCTTCGAGGAGGCCTTCCGCCTGGCGGTCGAGTCCCAGTCGTACTCGCGGCGGGCGCTGGGCGGCACCGGGCAGAGCGAGCAGGGCGACGCATCCTTCATCTTCGTCGAGGGCGACGTCTCTCTCCAGCGGGCGGGGCGCTCGACGTTCGAGCCGGCGCGCCAGCGGCAGCCGCTCTTCGACGGCGACTTCGTGAAAGCCGGCAAGACCGGATCGGCAGAGATCATGTTCTATGACGGCACCCTGTACACGATCCGTCCGGGCTCGCTCTTCGAGTGCCGCCGCCCCGCCTCCTCCGAAGCGCCGGGAAGCCAGATCAAGATCGTGTCCGGCGCGGTCAACGTCTACACGTCCAATTCGCCTTCGACGATCGACACCGAGACCGCGACGGCGGCGATCGATCGCGACTCGCGCGTGTCGGTCGACGTGGCGCCCGGCGACAAGACCGAGGTCACGAGCTACCGCGGCCGGACGACGGTTTCGACCGGCAAGGAGACGGTGGTCCTCGAAGGCCGCGAAAAGGTCGAAGCGTCCGCGGCGACGAAGGCCTTCTCGCCGAAGGTGGCGCTGCCCGACTCGCCCCAGCCGGTCGTGCCCGCGGACAATCGGATCTACGACCTGAAGACCGGCGACCAGGTCGACCTCAAGTGGACGAAAGTGCCGGAGGCGGTGCGCTACCGCCTCCAGATTTCGCGTTCGCGCCTGTTCGTCCCCGACTCGACCGAGGTGGACCTCGACGACCGCGTGCAGACGCAGGCCCGCGTCAAGGTCTCCAAGGAAGGCTCGTACTTCTGGCGCGTGGCGGCGATCGACGCGAACGGCGCTGGCGTCGGACTGGAGCTTCGTCCGGCGCTTCAAGATGATGCTGGAGCCCGTGAAGTCGGGCTCGGGAGACGGGGCGCCGCCCGAGCTCACCGTGTTCGCTCCCCAGCAGATGGGGAACCTGTTCCTCATCTACGGGCAGACCGAGCCGGGCGCGATCGTGACCGTCAACGCCGAGCCGGCCGACGTCGAGCCGGACGGCTCGTTCAAGAAGACCATCACCGTCGAGCGCGACGGCGCGGCGACCCTCGTCGTCAAGTCCGTGGACGCTTCCGGAAACGAGACGGTCCGCCGGGTCCGCGTGTTCGTGGAGTCGCTATGATGGACAGAGCCTGATTCGAGGGAGGTCCTTTTTGTCCTGGAAATCGGTTTTCTCGATCTTTTCCAACGACCTGGCCGTCGACCTCGGCACGGCGAACACGCTGATCTTCGCCCGGGGCAAGGGGATCATCGTCCGGGAGCCGTCGATCGTCGCCGTGAACACCCAGACCAACCGCGTCGAAGCCGTCGGCGCGGACGCCAAAGAGATGCTGGGCCGGACGCCCGGCAACATCGTCGCCATCCGCCCGATGAAGGACGGCGTCATCGCCGACTTCGAAGTGACCGAGAAGATGCTCGACCACTTCATCAAGAAGGCGCACGGGCGATCCCTCTTCGTCCGGCCGCGGATCGTGATCTCCGTGCCCTCGGGCATCACGCAGGTCGAGAAGCGCGCCGTGCAGGACTCGGCCCTGCGCGCCGGCGCTTCGGAGGTGTTCATCATCGAGCAGGCGGTGGCCGCCGCGATCGGCGCGGGCCTGCCCATCACCGAGCCGACGGGGAACATGATCGTCGACATCGGCGGCGGCACGACCGACGTCGCCGTCATCTCGCTCGCCGGGATCGTCTACAGCCGCTCGGTGCGCACGGCCTCGAACGAGATGGACGAGGCCCTCATCCAGTACCTGAAGCGGAAGTACAACCTGCTCATCGGCGAGCGCACGGCCGAGCAGATCAAGATCGAGATCGGCTCGGCGCACCCGCTCGACGAGCCGCTGACGATGGAGGTCAAGGGCCGCGATCTCGTGGAGGGCGTGCCCAAGACCCTGACGCTCACCGACGAGGAGGTGCGCGAGGCCCTCTCCGAGGTCGTGGCGGCCATCGTCGAGACCGTGCGCGTCGCTCTCGAGCGCACGCCGCCGGAGCTCTCCGCCGACATCATGGACAAGGGCATCATCATCACGGGCGGCGGCTCGCTGCTCCGAAATCTCGACCGTCGGCTCTCCGAGGAGACCGGCCTGCCCATCTCCTACGCGGAGGACCCTCTCGCGTCCGTGGCGCTCGGAACGGGCGCCATGCTCACGGACATGGACCTGCTCCGGAAGATCAGCATTCCGTGACGCGGCGAAGAGGCCGGATGCAGGAGGCAGGAAGCAGGTAAGTCATGTCCACGTCGGTTTCGCCCGTTTGCGGCCTGCCTCCCGCCGCCGGCCTCCCGTCTCCCGAGCCCGCATGAGACCCCCCAACCCTCATGTCGAGATCGCGGCGGTCAATCCCCGCCGCGGAGGCGTCGTCCTCGCGACGGTGCTCGTGGCGTGCGTCCTCCTCCTCTCGGCGCAGGCCCGCACCCGGGGCGGCCGCGGCACGGTGCTCCAGTCCTGGATCCTGACGGCCTCGGCGCCGCTCGCGGCCGCGGTCGGGTCGATCTCCCAGGGAGTCTCGGGCGGCGTCCGCTCGATCGAGGAGACCTTCTACGCGCGGACCGAGAACGCGCGGCTGAGGCGTGAGCTCGAGGCCCGCGAACGCGAGCTCTTGCTCCTGCGCGCGGAGGCGCGGCAGAGCGCCGAGGCGAGGCGTCTCGAGCACGAAGGCGCGGCTCTGCCGGCGGTCCAGGGCGCGGTCCCGGTGCTCCTCGTCGAGCGGCGGGCCGGCGTCTACAGCGCGCTCGTGGGCTCCGGCCTCGCCGAAGGCGTGGTGCCGGGCACGCCGCTCGCCGTGCCGGCCGGGCTCGTCGGCCGCATCGTCGCGGTCGGTCACGGCGTGTCCCGGGCCCAGCTCCTCCTCGACGCCTCGGCCGCGGCCGGCGCGCGCATCACCCGCACGGGGGAGCTCGGCGTCGTCCGCGGAGATGGCCGGGGCGCGATGACGCTCAACAACATCGCGACGACGTCGTCGGTCGCGGCGGGTGACCTCGTCGAGTCGGCCGGGATCGACGGCATCTATCCTCGCGGCGTCCCGATCGGGATCGTCGCGTCCGTCTCGCGAGGCAGCAAGATGTTCCTGCAGATCCGCGTGACGCCCAGCGCGGACTTCGCGCGGCTCACGGACGTGCTTCTGCTCGAGCCCTCGCCCGCGGCGCGGGAGAACCCGGAGGTCGGCAAGGGTGCGACGCGGTGAAAGTCAGCCGGATCGCGCTGCTCCTCGCGGCGGCCGCGGTCCTCGAGTTCTTCGTCGGGGGGTCGCGCTACCGGGCCGTGCTGCCGGTGGACTGGTTCCTGCTCGCGACGGCGACCGTCGCGCGCAGCGGCAACTTCGTGCGGGCGGTGCTCACCGGCGCGGCGGCGGGCTTCGCGGAGGACGCGGTCTCCCAGCAGCTGCTGGGGATGAACGCGTTCGCCAAGGCGATCCTGGGCTACGCCCTGACGATCGTGGCGGTGCGCATGGTCTTCGGCGGCGCCCTCGCCGTGGGAGCCGCGCTGGCCGTGGCCTCGCTCGTAAACGAGGCCATCGTCGCACTGCTCGGAGCGCTGCTCCTGCAGTCGCCGATCGTCGTGATCACGAGCGACGCCATCTGGCGCGCCGTGGCCACCGGGATCGCCGGAGCCGCTCTCGAGACGGCGTGGGACTTCCAGTGGCGCGAGTGGTGGAAGCGGAGGCGGCTGCGGAGGCTGCGGTGACGTTTCCTCCGCCCCGAGATCGCCCATGCTGAGGATCCGCGAAGATCGCCAGAGGCTCGCGCGGCGGATCGAGGTGTCGCGCGTGGCCGTCGGCGCGGTGCTGTCGCTTCTGGCGATCGCCTACTGGTTCGTCCAGATCGCGCGGGGCGACTATTACTTCTCGCTCTCCGAGAACAATCGCATCCGCGCGGTCAAGGTCACGGCCCCGCGCGGCTACGTCCTCGATCGCAACGGCGCGGTCCTCGTCGAGAACGAGCCGGCGTACACGCTGCATCTCTACCGTCGCGAGGCCCGCGACCTGGCGGGCTCCGTCGACTTCATCGTGAACCTGCTGGGTCTGGACCGCGAACAGGTCGCCTCCCGCGTCGAGCGGGGCAAGCGCGAGCCCGAGTTCGTTCCGATCCCGATCGCCGAGAACCTCGGCATCGAGGAAGTCGCCATGGTCGAGGCCCGCGCGATCGACCATCCCGAGTTCGCGATCACGGTTTCGCAGCGCCGCCTCTACAAGCACGGAGGCGCGGCCGCCCATGCCCTCGGGTATCTCTCCGAGGCCACGCCGGAGCAGATCAAGGGATCCTCGGGCGTGTACCAGGTCGGCGACTGGATCGGGCAGAAGGGCATCGAGGGCGCGTACCAGAGGCTGCTCGCCGGCGCCAACGGCGAGCGGCGCGTCATCGTCGACTCTCACGGCCGCGAGGTTGCGGAAGCCAACCGCCTCGAGGCCACGCCGGGACAGAACCTCTTCCTGACCATCGACCTCAAGCTCCAGAAGGTCGCGGAGGAGTATTTCCGCGACCGCGTCGGCACCGTCGTCGCGATGGACCCGCGCACGGGCGAGATCCTCGCGCTCGTCTCCTCGCCGTCCTACGATCCCAACTGGTTCACGCGCCGCGTCACGTCTTCGGAGTGGACGGGACTCATCGAGAACCCGGACCGGCCGCTCCAGAACCGGGCCGTCCAGAACATGTACTCGCCCGGATCGGTCTTCAAGGTGTTCCTGGCGTACGGCGCGCTCGCGCAGGGGCTGGTCGATCCTTCCGCGCGCGTGTTCTGCACGGGCCACGCCGCGTTCTACGGCCGCGACTTCCGGTGCCACAAGAAGGGGGGCCACGGCTGGGTCGACCTGCGCCGGGCGATCCAGGTCTCGTGCGACGTCTACTTCTACAACCTCGGCCGACAACTCGGGATCGACCGGATCAGCGAGATCGCGACCGCCTTCGGATTCGGACAGCCCACCGGCGTGGACCTCGCGTTCGAAAAGTCGGGCCTCGTGCCGTCCGAGGAGTGGGCGCGCGTCAAGCGCGGCTCCCGCTGGTACCCGGGCGAGACGATCTCGGTCTCGATCGGCCAGGGGCCGCTGCTCGTGACCGGGCTGCAGGTGGCGCGCGCTCTCGCCGGTCTGATCGAGGGCGGACGGCTTCCGACGCCGCACCTCTTCTACTCCTCGCAGGATCCGAGGACGGGGGAGCAGCTCCGCTACAAGACGGAATTCCGCGAGGGGCTCGCGATCTCGCCCGAGAAGCTCGCGATCGTCAAGGACGGCATGTGGGCGGTCGTGAACGAGGCGGGCGGGACGGCCTTCGGCTCGCGGGTGCAGGGCGTGGAGATGGGCGGCAAGACCGGCACGGTCCAGGTCGTGGGCCGCGAGACCACGATCAAAGCGGGTGCCGACCGGTCCCGGCTGCAGGATCACGCGTGGTTCGCGGGCTTCGGCCCCGTGAAGGATCCGACGATGGTCGTCGTCGTGTTCGTCGAGCACGGCGGCCACGGCAACCTCGCCGCGGCGCCGCTCGCGAAGGCGCTCTTCGAGGCCAAGTACGGAATTACGGCGCCCGTGCCGCCTCCGCCGTCCTTGTCGACGGACGCGGGCGCGGGCGCGACTCCGGGGATCGCTCCGGCCGCTGCTCCGCCGCGGGGAGCCGCGATGATCGGCCGCGTCATCCCCGGGACGCGCCGGCTCGATCTCGTCGTGCTGGGCTGCGCCCTCGCCCTCTCGGCGCTGGGCATCCTGTTCATCGACTCGGCGACGACGGGCACGCGTTACGAGGGCCTCGCCAGCCGCCAGGCGATCTGGATCGCCGTCGGCCTCGGAGCCATGATCGTGGCCCTCCTGTTCGACTACCGGATGCTGCTGAAATTCTCCTTCGCGATCTATTGCGCGTGTCTCCTGCCGCTCGTGTATCTCCTCTTTTTCGGCGAGACCATCGCGAACGTCCGCTCGTGGATCCGGGTCGGCCAGTTCCAGTTCCAGCCGGCCGAGCTCTCGAAGATCGCCACGGCCCTGCTCGTCGCCTATCTCTTCGAGAAGGAGGACGACGCCCACCTTCACGCCGCGACGCTTTTGAAGCTCTCGGCGATCGTGGGCCTTCCGACGCTCCTGGTGTTCCTCCAGCCCGACATGGGTCTCGCGATCACGTTCGTCCCCCTGTTCTTCGTGGGGCTCCTCTTCGGCGGGATGCCGGCGCGGGGCTGGGTCGCCATTTTTCTGATCGTGGCCGTCGTCCTGGGGGCGGGCTGGTTCTTTCTGAAGGACTACCAGAAGCAGCGCATCGGGACGTTTCTGAATCCCGACAGCGACGTTCTCGGCTCGGGCTACCAGGTCCGACAATCGAAGATCGCGGTGGGCTCGGGCGGGTTCGCCGGCAAGGGCTTCCGCAGCGGCACGCAGAGCCAGCTCCGCTTCCTCCCGGTCCAGCACACCGATTTCATCCTGGCCGTCATCGCCGAGGAGTGGGGGTTCCTCGGCGTGATCCTGGTGCTCGGACTGTTCGCCGCGCTGTTCTTGCGAGCGATGAAGCTCGCCCAGACGGCCCGGGACCGGGGAGGAGTGTTTCTCATCCTCGCCCTGACGGGGATGATGTTCTTCTCCGTGGTCATCAACGCGTCGATGATGATCGGCCTCGCGCCGACGACCGGGATCCCGCTGCCCCTCGTCTCCTACGGCGGATCCTCGATCGCCACGACGTTTCTGGCCATCGGCCTGATTCTGGGCGTCGAGTACCGTCGGTTCGCCAACGCGTGAGGAAAGAGCTCCTCGTCAACGCGACGCCACCGGAGACGCGGGTCGCCCTCACCGAGGACGGCCGCGTCGTCGAGGTCTTTCACGAGCGGCGGGGCCGGCAGAGCCTGGTCGGCAACGTCTATCTCGGGCGCGTGCACCGCGTGCTGCCGGGGATGCAGGCCGCGTTCGTGTCGATCGGCCTGGACCGCGATGCCTTTCTCTACGTCGAGGACGTCGTCCCTCCCGCCGGGGACTTCGATTTCGGCGAAGAGGACGGGGACCGTGCGGCGGACGGCGAGACTTCCGAGCGCGCGGATCGCCCGCGCATCGACGACCTCGTCCGGGAGGGCCAGGAGATCGTCGTCCAGGTCACGAAAGACGCCGTCGGGTCCAAGGGGCCGCGCGTGACCTCGGCGATCTCGCTCGCGGGTCGCACCCTCGTCTACCTGCCGGAGGCGCGGGAGGCGGGCGTGTCGCGCCGCATCGTGGACGACGTGGAGCGCGAACGCCTCCGCGGACTCCTCGAGAAGCTGCCCGGCGAGGGCGCGTTCATCGCCCGCACGGCGGCTCTCGGCAAGTCGGCCGAGGACCTCGAGGCGGACCATGCCGTATTTGACGGGGCTTTCCGCGCGCATCGCGCGCCGAAGAGAGAGCGCGGGCCCGCCCACGCTGCTCCATCGCGAGGCGGACCTCGCCCTGCGGTCCGCCCGCGATCTGGTGGACGACGACTGCGACGTCATCCGGGTCGACGATCCCGCGGCCTTCGAGAGGATGCGGGAGCTCCTCGAAGTCGTCTCGCCGAAGCTCGCGTCCCGGCTCGAGCTCTATTCCGGGACGGAGCCGCTCTTCACGCGCTTCGGCGTCGAAGCCGAGATCGAGAACGCCCTCCGGAGCCGCGTGCCGCTGCCCTCGGGCGGCTCGATCGTGATCCACCAGACCGAGGCCCTCGTGGCGATCGACGTGAACACGGGGAAGTTCGTCGGCAAGGAGAACCTCGAGCAGACCGTCTTCGAGGCGAATCTCGAGGCGGCTCCGGAGGTCGCGCGCCAGATCCGGCTGCGGGACCTCGGCGGGCTCCTCGTCGTCGACTTCATCGACATGGAAGATCCCGAGCATCGCCGCGCGCTGTTCGACCGCTTCGCGCAGGAGATGTCCCGGGACCGGGCCCGCACGCGCCTTCTGCCGATCTCGGAGTTCGGCCTGATCGAGGCCACGCGTCAGCGTTCCCGCGGCAATCTCGAGCGGGTGCTGACGCGTGCCTGCCCGGAATGCGCCGGCGGAGGCCGAGTTCGCAGCGACATGACGGTGGCCCTGAATCTGCGGCGCGCCCTGCTCGCTCCACCCGTCCTGTTCTCGGCCGGGGAGCGCGTGCGCGTCCGGGTCCGCCCGGGCGTCGCGAAGCTCCTGACGGAGGACGACCCGCGCATCGTCGAGGAGGTCGAGTCGAGCCTCGGGGTCCGGATCGAGATCGCCCCGGACGAGACTCTGGGGGAAGAAGGGTACGAAATCGACCGCGGCTAGAAATGCCTGCCTGTCAGAAGTTTAGCCTTAGAAATAATTCTTCCGGGACCCCTGTTGCGTAGATCAGCACGCGATACCTTCCTTCCCGGCCCCGACCTTTGAGTCGGGGCCGCCTTTTTTTGGCTCGGACCTCTAGCGGTCCGCTTCGCGGACCGTGGAAATGAGAGGGGAAGTCGCTTCAGTCGTCCTCTCCCAGAGAAACCGCGGTCAAGCTGAAATCAGCTTCTCGTAGATCTGGGTGACGTCCTCGAGGGTGGACGCTTCGGCGGCGGGCTTGTCGGGGCGCAATCGGACGATTCTCGGGAAGCGGAGCGCGTAGCCGGACTTGTGGCGGGCGCTCTTCTGGATCGAATCGAACGAGACTTCGAGGACGACTTCCGGGCGGACCGCGCGCACCGGGCCGTACTTGCCGATGGTGATCCGGCGAAACACGGTTCCCATCGCGCGGATCTCCTCGTCGGAAAGGCCGGAGTAGGCCTTGCCGATGTTGACGAAGCGCTCGGTGCCCTCCTCGTTTTCGCTTTCGCCGACGGCGCGCACCGCGAACGTGTAGTCCGAGAGCATCCCGGCGCGCTTTCCGTGTCCCTGCTCGACGGCCGTCACGACGACGTCGAGCGTGGCGAGAGGTTTCTTCCACTTCCGCCAGGCGCGGCCGCGTTTGCCGGCCTGATAGAGCGAATCGCGGCGTTTCAGCATGAGGCCCTCGTTGCCTCGGGCCCGCGCCGCGGCGAAGAGGGATTCGAGCTCCGCCGCGGATCCGGCGGCGTACACCTCCGAGCTCCGCAGCCCGGACGCCGCGGCCAGGCTCTCGAGTCGCCGGCGGCGCTCGCTCCAGGGAGTCTCGAAGAGAGCCTCATCCGATTCCGCCAGGCAGTCGTAGGCGATGAACGCCGCCGGGATCTCGGCGAGCAGCGCGGCGTCCGGGGCCTTGCGCCCGAGGCGGCGCTGGAGCCGGAAGAAGGAGCCCGGCCGCTCGCCGTCCCACGCGACGATCTCGCCGTCGAGCAGAAAGCGGCCCGGCGCGGCCGCGAGCGCCGCGGCGACATCGGGAAACTGCGGCGTGACGTCGTCGAGCGTTCGCGAAAAGAGAGCCACGCGGCCTCCGTCCTTGTGGGCGTGGGCGCGGATGCCGTCGAACTTGTCCTCGACCGCGAGCTCCGCAAGCTCTCCCTCGATCTCCTCCGCGGTCTCGATCGGCGAGGCCAGCATGAAGCCGATGGGGTGGAAGAGGCGGAATCGAATGTCGCCGAGTCGCCCGGCCCTGGCCGCCGCCGCGGTCTCGCCGATGTCGCCGGAGTCCCGCCGGGCCCGCGCCGCGGCTTCGCGGTCGGCGCCGAACGCCGCGGCGATGGCCTCCTCGACCGTCGTCACGTCCGCCCCGACCCGCAGGCCGCCCGACAGGGTCTTCAACAGGTACTTCGCCTCGACGGCCGACGTGCGTCGGAGGATCGCCGCGAGGGCGTCGCGGCGCTGCGCCGGCTTCTTCGCCGCGGCCAGGCCGCGGAAGAAGGCCTCGACCTCCGCGATGGACGGGCCTTCGCCGCGGTCTCCGGGGAGCAGCAGGGAGACGGCTTCGCCGAGATCGCCGATGGCCACCGTGCAGGCGCGGACGGTCTCCTCGTCCCATCCGGTGACCTCCGTCGCCGCGCGGACGACCGAGGCCCAGCCCACGGACGTCACGGATTGCTCGTGCTCGGCGAAGGGGGAGCCCGAGAGGAGCCGCGCGGCCGCGGGCAGCTCCGCGTCCTCGACGCGCACGAGGGCTTCGGAGAGACGGGCGATCTTCTCGAGCTTGCCGCGAGACTCGGCCGCCGCCTCGAGGGTTTCCGCGAGGATCGCGGTACGCGGTCACGCGTCCTCCTCGCGCGCCGGGCGCTCCTCGCCACCGGCGAGAGGACGGGCGTCGAGGCCGTCCGCCGCGAGGATGCGGGCGAAATCGTGGGCGAAGCCGTGGAGCGTCACGATGGTCTCGGGCCCGACCTCGCGGACGTGCTCGCGGAGGGCGTCGAAGTCGGCGTGGTCGGACATCGGGATGCGCACGTCGGCGTCGTGCTCGGCGCGCGCGGCCTCGCGCACGGCCCAGCCCGAGAGGTAGAGAACGCGCCGCTTCTTGATCGCCCGGACCATCGGAGTCCGCGCGGTCGAGGGAGGCGTCACGAGCGCCTCGCCGCGGACGGGCGGTCCCGTCTCGTACGCCCGCGAGATCGGAAACGGGACGCCGGCGGTCTGGAAAACGGGCAGGAGCTTCCAGGCCGCGCCGTGGAGGACGGTCGGGATCCCCGCCGCGGTGAGGATGGCCGCCGCTTCCTGGGCCTTGCCGAGGGAGTACGCCAGCACGACAGGGACCTCGCCGTCGGCGATGGCTTCGCGACACGCCTCCTCGAGGCGGCGCTCGAGCTCCGCCGTTGGGGGAAACCGGAAGACCGGAAGGCCGAAGGTCGTCTCGATCAGGAGCGTCCGCGCATGCGGCGCCTCCGCGGGCGCCGCGGTCCGGCAGCGGCGGCGCTTGAAGTCTCCCGTGTACAGCAGCGAGTCGCCGTCCGAGGCGAGATGCACCTGGGCGGAACCCAGGACGTGCCCCGCGGGAACCAGGCGCAGCGTGACGCCGCCCGCTTCGATCGGCTCGCCGCAGGCGATCTCGCGGATCGCTCCCGTCCAATCCGGGTGGCGCAACCGGTAGAGGGCCGCGGTCTCCGGCGTCGCGAGGATCTCGCCGTGGCCATCGACCGCGTGGTCGGCGTGCGCGTGCGAGAGCAAGGCCCGGGCCACGGGGACCGCGGGATCGATCCAGGCCTCGAATGCCGGAGCGTAGAGACCTTCCGGGCGCGGCTCGAGGAGACCGGGAAAGGGCGCCATGGGGGAACGGATTCTAGTTCTCCCGGGCTCTCCGGGCCTTCCCTTCTTCCAGCATGGCCAGCGCCGCACGGCGCTCGACCTCGTGATCCACGATCGGCGCGGGGTAGTCGGCGCCCCCGCCCGGGCCGACCCGACAGCCCGAAGCCCGCTGCTCGGCGTCGGTCATGGTCCAGGGCTCATGGATTCTCTCCGCGGGCACGCGGGCGAGCTCGGGGACGAAGCGTCGAATGTAGGCGCCGTCGGGGTCGAGTCTCTTCGACTGCAGGACGGGAGAGAAGATCCGGAAGTACGGTGCCGCGTCCGTCCCGCAGCCCGCGACCCACTGCCAGCCGCCGTTGTTGCTGGCGAGGTCGGCGTCGGCGAGCTCGTGCTCGAACCACTCCTCGCCTCGCTTCCAGTGCACGTGGAGATCTTTCGTCAGGAAGGATCCCGCCACCATGCGCGCGCGGTTGTGCATCCAGTGCGTCGTCGAGAGCTCGCGCATCGCGGCGTCGACCAGCGGGTAGCCCGTCGCGCCGCGCTTCCACGCGTCCAGGCCCGCGGGGTTTGCCCGCCATGGCAGAAGGTCGTATTCGGGGCGGAAGCTTTCCTCTGCGACGCGCGGGAAGTGAAAAAGGACGTGGTGGTAGAACTCGCGCCAGGCCAGCTCGAGCACGAACTTCTCGACGCCGCCGCGCGCCTCGGGGCCCGAGTCCCGCCATGCCGCCTCCGCCGCCGCCCGGATCGTTCGCGGCGAGATCGTCCCGAAGTGGAGATGCGGCGAGAGGCGCGAGGTGCCGGCGCGGTCCGGGCGGTTCCGGTCGCCGGCGTAGCGAGCGATCGGTGCCGAAGCGCCCTCGACGAAACGGGCGAGCAGCGCGAGGGCCTCGCGCTCGCCGCCCTTCGGAGGGGAACCAGACGGATGCCCGTCCGCAGGAAGGGAACGCCAGGCTTTCACGCGTTCCACGGGAACGCTCCGAACGGAAAGCTCCGAGGACTCGAGCGCCGCGGGCGGCGGCTCGGGATCCCGCTTCTCGGCGGACAGCCACTTGCGGGAGAAGGGCGTGTAGACCGTGTACGGGTCCCCGGCCGCGGTGGTGAGAGCGTCGGGCTCGACGAGGAGCGCGTCCGGGAACAGGCGCAGCCGCGCTCCGGCCGCCGCGATCGCGTCGCCGGCTTCGCGGTCGCGGCGCTCGGGGTAGGGGCCGATCTCGGCGTTCGCGTAGACGGCCGAGGCGCCGGTCTCGCGCAGGAGCTCGGGCAGGGCTCGCGCCGCGGGCCCGGGCCGGAGCACCAGACGGCCGCCAACGGCGGCCAGCTCCTCGGCCAGGACCTCCAGACTTTCGCGGAGGAAGCGAAAGCGCGCGGGGCCGACGTTCGGATCGTTCGCGTAGTGGTCGTCGAGCACGAACACCGGCACGACGCGATCGGCATCGCGCGCGGCGCTCGAGAGCGCCGTGTTGTCCCGGACGCGGAGGTCGCGGCGGAACCAGTGAATGAGCGTTCTCACGACACCGCCGTCATCCTGAGCTCAATACCCCGCCGTCATCCTGAGCGAAGCGAAGGATCCCGGACTCGACCAGCCGGGAAGATCTCGTCGATGGCGCGCCGGCGATAGTCGAAGATCTCTTCGAGCTGGCGCCGCACGCGGAGCCGGTGGACGAGTCGGCCGAGCGGACCGAAGGGGAGCGCGTAGTCGACGTGATCGTCCATGACCACGACGCCGTCGCTCTCGACGAAGCGGTGCGTGTGGATCCACGACGCGTAGGGCCCCTTCTCCTGGACGTCCACGAACTCGGAGGGCGCGCGCCACTTCGTGATCCGCGTGACCCAGCGGATGGAGAAGGCCGACCAGCGAATTCGATACTCGAGCCGGCTGCCTTCGGCGAGCGTGTCCGGCGCCGCGCCGTGCATGCGGAAGGCGAGCCAGGGAGGCGTAATCCGGACGAGGTTCGCCGGGTTCGAGAAGAACGCGAACACCTCCGGAAGCGGCGCCGCGATCCGCTGCGTCTGATCCAGGGAGTACATCCGGCGAGGGTATCGGGTCCGGGCTCCGAAGGGGCCGCGGTCCGGAGAGAAAACTAGAACAGGGGCCGGAGACCGAAGAGCGGCAGCGTCACGACGTTGTGAAGCCCCGGCGCCGCCGAGACGATGAAGGGGATCGCGTTGACGACCGTCCCGATCGTCGAGCGGTCGCCGTGGAAGCCTCCGGCGGCCACGAGGTGCAGGGGCGGATCGCCCTCGATGTCGATCCGATCGGCGGGATCGGGCGCGCCGACCGCCATCTTGAGATCGAGCACGACCTTCGCTTCGTCGCCCGCCTGCACCAGAGCCACCTGGTGCAGCCCCAGGACCCCTCCGGCCGGGATCCCATCGAAGTCCTTCTGGGCGATGACGGGCTTGATCGTCTCGGTGATCTCATCGATCGGCAGGCCGAGGCCCAGCGCGATGATCGCGGCGGACTCGGAGAGGCCGACGTGGCCGAGCTTCTTCGCGGAAACTCCGGCGAGGAACTCCTCGCGCGTCAGCCCGGCGCCGACCTTCGCGCGCAGAGGCCCGCGCCGCTTGGCGGCGTCCACGACGCGCGTGACGCGCACCGAGTCGACGCGCACGCAGGCGGCCGCGACGGCGAGCACGAGCCGGTCCATGACGAGGCCCGGATTGACGCCGGTGCCGAGGACGGCGACGCCCTTCGCCTTCGCCATCCGGTCGATCTGCCGCGCCATGGGAGTGTGGCGGAGCTCCGGGTAGGCGAGCTCTTCGCAAGTCGAGACGATGTGGAGGCCGGCTCCGATGGCCTCTTCGATCTGCGGCAGCATCGAATGCAGGCGCGAGCCGGTGCAGAGGACGGCCACGTCCGATCGGCTGCGCGAGCTCGAGGTCTGTCCGTAGAGCGCCGCCGCCGAGGGCGTGACCACGACGCCGGGGAAGGCGCCGTCGAGCATCGATGCCAGCGGCCGGCCGGCCTTGTCGGGGGCGGGATCGGCCGCGCCGGAGAGCTCGATGCCTTCCCGTCCGGCCAGAGCCTTGCCCACCTCGATGCCGATCGGGCCGAGGCCGATGAGGGAGACGCGTGCGCGGGGTGAAGTCATGTTCGGGACGGGATTCTATGGGACGCGGGGTCGCCTGGGGCAACGGCATCGGGAACGCCCCGAAGAAGCCAGAAGGCCACGGCCATCAGCCCGGCGAGCGAAGCGACGGCGAGCCGGTAGGCGGTGTTCCTCCCGAGCGGCGCGGACAGGCCGTCCACGATGGCGGCCCAGATCAGCGGCCCCACGATCGCCGCGGCGCGCGCGGAGAGCGCGAGCAGGCCGAAGAAGCGGCCGGCCTCCGCGGCCGGGACGAGCGTCAGCAGCAGAGGCCGCTCGGCGGCCCAGATCCCGCCGAAGGAGAAGCCGACGATGAAACCGCCGACCCAGAATCCGGCGAGGGTGGGTGCGAGCGCGATCGCGGCGAGACCGACCATCCAGCCGGCGAGCACGACCTGCAGCGTCCGCCTCGGCCCCCACCGGTCGCAGCCCCATCCGGCGACATAGGCACCCGCGATGGCGGGCACGGTGAGCGTCACGAACAGGCGGATCTCACCGCCGGGGGGAAGGCCCAGGACGGAGACGGCATAGAGCGCCATGAACGAGATCGCGGTGCCGAGGGCGTCCTGGTAGAAGTAGGTCGCCACCACGAACCGGGTCAGGCCGCGGTAACGCCGCGCGTTCCGGAACGCCGAGACGAGCTCGCCGGCGATCGCCGCTCCAGCGCACGCGCGGTCTCTGCGAGCGCGGGAGCGCGAGCGGGTCGCGGCAGAACAGAAAGAAGGGCAGGGAGAAAAGGAGAAAGAGGAGCGCCGTCGGCGTGAACGCGGCCTGCCGGCCGCCGGCCGGGATCCCGAGCTTTCCCGTCACGAACGGCGCGACGAGGAGGATGCCGATGATCGACCCCGCATAGCCGAGGGCGGTTCCGACACCCGAGAGCTTCCCCCGGTCGTTCTCCGGAACGAGCTCCGCGAGCATGGCGTTGTACGGCGGCAGGGCGAGCTGGTAGGCCGTGTTCGCGACGGCGAACGCTCCGAGGAGAAGAAGAAGGCCCCGACGCGGGGAGACGCCGGCGTGCGCGAGCGGCGCGAGCGCGAGGGTCGCGCCGGCGCAGGCCAGCGTAAAGCCGACGACCCAGGGTTTGCGGCGCCGCGACGCGTCGGAGACGGCGCCGATCCAGGGCGCGAGGAGAAGCACCGCCACCGAGGAGAGGCTGGTGGCCACCGAGTACGCGGTGTTGGTCGCCCCGCGCTCCGTCACGAGCCAGACGGCGAAGTACAGGGTCACGACGTTCATCGAGAAAATCGTGTTGGCGAAGTCGTACAGGGCCCAGCTCCAGCGCTCCCTGGCGGGGGCGGGCGCCCGGACCAGAAGACGGCCGTCGGGAGTGAGCTCGAGGCGGGGTTCGGTCATGGCTCGTCGCAGCATCGTTGGGACGCGCTTCAGCGCATTCGCGCTTTAGCATAGCCTTCGGGTCGGAATCGAATGGGAAAGGGGGGCGTTCTCGCTGACATGCGACAGAGAATCCTGACGGCGGACTCCTTCGCCCTTCTCGCGCTTCTGGTGGCGAGCCTGCTCCTGGCGGCCTGCTCCTCGGCCGCGAAGAAGGATCCGGGCCTCGGCGTCCGCACCCTCGACTGCATCGTCGTCGAGCGCCAGCAATCCGCGCCGGGCTCGAGCGGAACGAGCCGCAGCTACGCGGGCACCGGCGACTACAAAATGGTCTTCGAGACGAAAGAAGGGGAGGCGACGGCGCGGTACACCCTCGATGTCACGCGGACGCAGTGGTTCCGCTTTCCCGAGGGCTCGCACGTGCGCATCACGCTCAACAACAACATCCTCACCGACATCCGGTCGATCGAGTGACGGAGCCGCGGGGCCCCCGTCCCCGCTGGCGCTGGGAATGGATCGCCGTGCCGGCGCTCGCCGGCGTCGCTTCGGCGCTCTTGAGCTGGAATCGCTGGATCCGTCCTTTCGTGGATGGCTCGCGCGAGCTCCAGGTCCCGGCTCGCCTGGCGGAAGGCGAACGGCTCTACCGCGACGTCTCCTACTACTACGGACCGGCCGCTCCCTGGATCAACGGCGCCGCCCTGAAGATCTTCGGCCGCCGCTTTGCGGTGCTCGAGCTGATGGGCGCTCTCGCGGCCGTCGTTCTGCTCTGGGTCCTCTCCCGTCTGACGCGTCGCGCCGGCTCGCCGCTCTCGGCCGGCGTGGCCGTAACGATCGCGGCGGCGATCTGTGTCGGGGCTCCGAACGGCGGCGCGTTTCTCTTTCCGTACGCCTTCGCGGCGCTCTTCGCGACGGCGGGCGCGCTGGGGAGCCTCGCGGCATTGGCCGGTCGCGTGGAGCGTGCCGACGCCGTCGTCGGCGCGCTCGCCCTCGCGTTCTCGCTTCTCGCCAAGGCGGAGATCGGCGCCGCCGCGGCCGCCGTGCTCGTCCTCGTCGCGCTGCGCAGCGCAGCGCCGCCGGCCGAGCGCCGAAGGGTTCTGCTCGCCGTGCTCGTGGCCGGCGCGCTGGCCGCCGCGGGCTATGCGTTCGCGTTTCGGGGTATCCCGCTCCGGTCGCTGGCTTCGGAAGGGCCGCTCGTTCTTTTCTCGCCGCCGCCGGAATGGCGTCACGTCTATCGGTTGATCTCCGGCCTCGACGATCCCGCCGGGGCTCTCTCGCGTCTGGCGACGGCCCTGTTCCTGGGCCTGTTCGTCCTGGGCGCCGCGTGGCTGGTCTCGCGAACGGCCGAAGACGCCGAGAACAAGCCGGGACTCGCCGAGACGGTGTGGTGGGTCCTCCTCGCGGCGGCGGTCGCACTCTGCGCCACCCCGGTCGGCGGCCGCATCGAGGATCGCCTGCCCTCCCTCCTGTCTCCCGCGCCGCTGGCCGCGGCGCTCGCCGCGGCGTGGCTCCTGCGCTCGCCGCTCGACGAGCGCGGACGCGCGCGGTTCCTGCTCTTCGGGTTCGCGGGTCTGGCGTCCGCCCGCGTCGCGGGCAACGTCGCCTACGGTTTCGTGACGACGCCGTACGCGATTCTCGCGCTGCCCGCTCTCGCGGCCGCATCGGCCGTCCTCGTGCTCGACGTCCTGGCTCCGAGACTCGCGCGGCCCGTCGTGTTCCGGAGGGCCGCGGCCGCGGCTCTGCTCGCCCTCGCCGCGGCCGGCCTCGTCCGCCTCGAGCGCATCCGTCGGGCGGTCCCCGTGGCGGCCGTCGAGACCGCGGCCGGCGCGGTGCGGCTGCCCGAGCCGTGGGGCCGTGCGACGGAGCTGGCTCTCGGTTTTCTCGCCGAGCGGGCGCGGCCGGGCGACGGGCTCGCGTGCCTGCCCGAGTGCGGGTTCTTCAACTTCGCGACCGGACTTCCGAATCCTCTGCGCCAGGAGCAGATCCTGCCCGGACATCTCGACGCTCGCGCGGAAGCGGAGGTGGCGGAGCGGATCCGAAGCGCCGGGCCGAGATTCGTGATGGTCGTCGACCAGGCTCCGCCCGGGTGGGCGGCCGCCCGGTTCGGCGTCGACTACGCGCGCGAGATCGCGCGTGCGCTCGATGAGCGTTATGCGCTCGCCGGCGTCGCCCGCTCGCAGGACGGAGTCCCTCTCATCCGCGTGCTGGATCGACGCCCCGGGTAGAATCCGATTCGTGACCGGGGCGTGGCTGCCGAAGACATTCACCACGCTCTCCGGTTACTCGCGGCGACAGTTCCTCGCCGATCTCCAGGCCGGCGTGGTCGTCGGGATCGTCGCCATCCCGCTCGCGATCGCCTTCGCGATCGCCTCGGGGGTGCCTCCGGAGAGAGGCCTCGTGACCGCCGCGATCGCCGGCTTCCTCATCTCGTTTCTGGGAGGGAGCCGCGTCCAGATCGGGGGCCCCACGGGAGCGTTCGTGGTGATCGTGTCCGGAATCGTCGCCCGCCACGGGGTCGATGGCCTCACGATCTGCACGATTCTCGCCGGCATTCTCCTCATGATCCTGGGCCTCGCGCGCTTCGGCGCGGCGATCAAGTTCATCCCGTACCCCGTCGTCACGGGCTTCACGAGCGGAATCGCGGTCATCATCTTCTCCTCGCAGATCCGGGACCTCCTCGGCCTCCGGATGACCTCGGTCCCGACGCCGTTCTTCGAGAAGTGGAGCGCGTATGCCGCGAGCCTGCCGACGACTTCTCCGGCAGCCGTCGCCGTGGCGGCGGGATCGCTCGCGATCCTGCTGGGCTGGCCGAAGGTGTCCCGCAGGGTGCCCGCGCCGATCGTGGCCATCCTCCTCGGCTCGGTGCTCGTGGCGGTCCTGGGCCTGCCCGTCGAGACGATCGGCACCCGCTTCGGCGAGATCCGGGCTTCCATCCCGACGCCCCGGCTGCCGGCGGTGACGCTCGAGCGCATCCGCGAGCTCTTCTCGCCGGCGGTCACCGTGGCCCTCCTCGCGGGGATCGAGTCGCTGCTCTCGGCCGTCGTGGCCGACGGCATGATCGGCAGCCGCCACAAATCCAACGTCGAGCTCGTCGCCCAGGGAGTCGCGAACATCGCGTCGGGCCTTTTCGGCGGCATGCCCGCCACCGGCGCAATCGCCCGCACGGCCACCAACGTCAAGGCCGGCGGCCGCACTCCGGTCGCGGGAATGACGCACGCCGCGGTCGTCGCCGCGGCATTTCTCTTTCTGGGCAAGTGGGCGCGGTACATTCCGCTCGCCACCCTGGCGGCGATCCTCGTGGTCGTGGCGTATCACATGAGCGAATGGCGCGCCTTCGCGCAGCTCTTCCGGACGCCCAAGAGCGACGTGGCCGTCCTGTTGACGACGTTTCTGCTGACCGTCCTGATCGACCTGACGGTGGCGGTGCAGGTCGGGGTCGTGCTCGCGGCGTTCCTCTTCATCAAGCGCATGGCCGACGTGACGAACGTCGGGATGGTGACGGAGGAGTGGAACGACGTTCCCGACGGCACGATGCGCGGGGACGCCGAGGGCGTGGCGCGGCGCGCGATTCCGGCGGGCGTCGAGGTCTACGAGGTCAACGGCCCGTTCTTCTTCGGCGCCGCGGACAAGATCAAGGACGTTCTCCACCTCGTGGCGAAGAAGCCGAAGGTCTTCATTCTCCGCATGCGCAACGTCCCCGTGATCGACGCCTCCGGGATTCGCGTGCTCGACGACCTCTTCCGCTCCTTCTCGCACCAGGGGATCCGCTTCCTGATCTCCGGGATTCGCGCTCAGCCCCTCGAGGCGCTCGAGAGAGCGGGGAAGCTGGACGAGTACGGAAGGCAGACCTTCGTCGCGACGATCGACGAAGCGCTCGAAGTCGCGACCCGGCACGTGGCGGCGTCGGCCGGGCCGGCGGAGCGAGCTCCATGAAGGCACCGGCCTCGGGAGTCCGGTTTCCGCCGCCGGCCATCTACGCTCTCCTCCTCGCGGCCGGTTTCCTCCTCCACCGTCGCTGGCCCGCGGCCATCTGGCCGGGGCACGTGCGGGAGATGCGGGTGGCGGGAGCGCTGCTCTTCGCCGCCGGAGCCGGGCTCGGGATCTGGGCGGTCGCGACGTTCCGGGGAGCGCGGACGAGCCCCAACCCCATGGCGCCGACGACGGCGCTCGCGATGAAAGGGCCGTACCGTTTCACGCGCAATCCGATGTACCTCGGTATGTCGATCCTGAGCGCGGGGTTCGCCGTATTCTGGAACGCGCTCTGGCCGCTCCTCACCGTTCCGGTCGCGATGGCCCTCGTGAACGTCCTCGTGATTCCGAAAGAGGAGGCCTACCTCGCGAGGCTGTTCGGAGGGAATTACCTCGGTTATAAGTCGCGTGTGCGACGATGGCTCTGAAGTGAGAACCGAACACGATGCCTGGAACGGGGAGGCGCTCTACGAGCGTCCGGACCCGGAGACCGGCGCCACGATCCTGATCGCCCTCCATTCTTCGCGCCTCGGGCCGGCCTCCGGCGGGACGCGGATGAAGACGTACCCCGACCTCGAGGCGGCGCGTCGCGATGCCCGGCGGCTCTCCGAGGGCATGACCTACAAGTGGGCGGCGGCGGGGTTCCCGCGCGGGGGAGGAAAAGCCGTGCTCGCCGTGCCCGCGGGTCTCTCCGCGGAGCGACGCGACGGACTGCTCCGGCGGTACGGCTCCTTCATCCAGGAGCTCGCGGGACGTTTCTGGACGGGCGCCGACGTCGGCACCTCGCCGCGCGACATGGACGTGATCTCCGAGACCGGCGCGCCGTACGTGTTCAGCCGGACGCCCGCGCACGGCGGAGCGGGCAATTCTTCGACCTGGACCGCGCTCGGCGTCGAGGCCGGCCTGAAGACGACGTGCGCGCGGCTCTTCGGCGGCGCGAGCTCGCTCTCCGACCGGCGGATCGTCGTTCAGGGAGCCGGAAGCGTGGGCGGCGAGCTGATCGAGAGACTCCTCGCGGCCGGCGCCGCCGTCGCATTCAGCGACGTCGACGCGGCCTCCGTGCGGCGCTGGCGCGACGATCGAGGCGTGGAGTTCGTGGATCCCGGCCGCGTTCTCGAATCATCCTGCGACGTGCTCGCGCCCTGCGCGCTCGGCGGCGTGCTCGACGCCGCGACGATCCCGCGCCTGCAGTGCCGTGCGGTGGCCGGCGCGGCCAACAACCAGCTCGGAGAGGCGGCGGACGCCGCGCGTCTCCGCGACCGGGGCATCCTCTATGCGCCGGACTTCGTGATCAACGCGGGGGGCGCGATCGGCATCACCGGCCAGGAGTCGCTGGGATGGCCCGAGGAGACGGCGCGACGCGAGGTGCTGCGAATCGGAGAGACGCTCGGCCGCGTCTACGATCTCGCGGAGGCGTCCGGAATCACGACCGACGCCGCGGCGCGGCGCATCGCCGAGGAGCGGCTGGGCCGCGCTTAACGGGCGGCCTGCCGGGAAGCGCTGGGGCTGCCTTTTAGCGCGCCGCCTGGCGCGACACGGTGAGCGCGCCCGGAACGTAATCGGGGTCGATCACCTTCATCTTGGCCTCGACGTCCGTCGCGAGCGTCGTCCGCCCCGCGCGCCGCGCGTCCGAAGCCATGCGGTCGAGGCGGAAGAGGCCCTCGCCCCAGGCGTCGAAGCGGGGATTCTGCGAGAGGTCGTTCGCGACCTTGCGGATCGAGGCCTCGGCGTCCGCCGGGTCCTTTCCGTGCAGGGCGATCTCGGTCTCGAGCTGCTGGATGTAGGGCGCGACGAAGAGGTCGAGATAGCGCGCCTCGGCGCCGAGCTGGCCGCGGGCGGCGTCGAGACGCACCTTCGCGCGGCGGGCCGCGTCCTGGGCCTCGGCCATCTCTCCGAGGGCGAGCAGGGCCTCGCCTTCGACCGCCGTCGCCACGACGCGGGTCGCGGGCGTGCGCGTGTCGACCTGGAGCGCGCGCGCCACCGCCAGCGCGTCCCGAGGCTGCCCGCGCAGGAGGTAGAACTCGGCCAGGCTCGCCTGAGGGGTGCCGCGATACGGCAGTCGCGCGGGAGTATCGAAGGCGCGCCGGAACGTCTTCTCCGCGTCGTCGACGCGCTGCAGGCGCAGGTACGTGTACCCGAGGAGCTGCAGGTTGTGGAGGTGATGCCAGTCGTCGCCGGGCCTGATGTTCTCGGCCTTCGCGTAGGCCTCCTCGATCGCGTCGGCCTTCTCGAACTGGGCGAGCGCCTCTTCCCAGCGTCCGAGGCGAGGCAGCACGTGGCCGTACATGTGCTGGGCGTGCGCCACGCCCGGGCTCGTCGCGGCGTAGATCTTCCCGTGCTCCGCGGCCTCGGCGTGGTGGGCGATGTTCTCGAAGGAATGAACGAGGTAGTGGTCCGCGCCGAGGTGCCCGGGCGATCGGACGAGCGCCGTCTCGTAGAACGCGATCGAGGCCGACCCGCCGAACTGGCCCCGGCCCCACGGGCCCGGCTCCTCGGCGTTGCCTCGGATGATCCAGAGCTCGGCGTCGTCCGGATAGGAGGCGAGCGCCTTGTCGAGCGCGGCCTTGTAGGCCGCGTGCTTCTCCTTCTCCTCGGACGACGGCGCGGCCTGCGCCTCGATCTGCTGGGCGCGCAGGGCGATGAACGTCTGTTCCTTCTTGGAGGCTTCCCTTCAGCGCCGCGAGCGCCTGCGCCTTCTCGATTGCGGCGGCGGTCGCGTCCCGGCGCTCGAGGCCCTGTTCGGCGCGGGCCAGGCCCATCCAGCACATGGCGCACTCGGGGTCGGAGCGCAACGCCTGGTGGAACGACCGCGCGGCCTCGATGAAGACGTAGTGGTGCAGGAACGTCAGCCCCTGGTCGTAGAAGGCCTGAGCCTCGCTCGAAGACGTCGTGACCTTCTGGTGTACGGCGCCGACGTCCTTCCTGAGGACGATCGGACGCTCGAGCAGCGCCGGCTCCACCGGGTCGCCGGGCGCCGCGCAGCCGGCGTGCGAGAGCGGCTGCTCGGCGAGGAGCGCCGAGGCGAGCAGGAGACCGAACGCGATGGCGATCCCACGTTTCATCGGGATTCCTCCGAAGCCGTGCGATAGGGCCGGCCGTTGCGCGCGACGTCGAAGTCCCGGGACCGGCCCTTCGGAATCGACAGCGAGGTCCAGCCGTCTCCGGCAAAGTGCCGCGCGAGAAACACGATCTGGCCGACGTGGTAGGCGTAGTGGGTCAACTGCCGCTGAATGGCCTGGAGCACCGTGTGCGCCTCGCCGCGGATCGTCACCGTGCGGAGCAGGTCTTCCGGACCGAGGCCGCCGACGGCGTCGAACAGCCGGCGCCAGCCGTCCTCCCACCGATCGAGAAGAGAGAGCCGGGAGTCCTCCGCTTCGATCTCGAACTCGGAGTCGCGGTTCCGGTCGGCCTTCTCCCCGTCGGTCGTCAGGAAATCCGTCCATCGCGACCGCATGTTGCCGGCCACGTGCTTCATCACGATCGCGATGCTGTTCGAGTCCGGATCCACCGATCGGAACAGGTCGGCGTCCGACACCTGCGCCAGCGCCTTTTCGGCGAGGCCCTTGTACTTGCGCAGCTGCAAGCCCGCGTCCTCGAGGAACTGCTTTTCGATCTCGCCGACCGGTCCCACGGGGGCATGGTACCGCCTCTAGAATGCGGCGGTGAAGAAGGACCCGCTCCTCGGATTCCGGCCCGCCGTGCAGGAGTGGTTCCGCGGCGCCTTCGCCGCGCCGACCGCGGCCCAGGCCCGCGGCTGGCCTCCGATCCTCGACGGCCGTTCGACGCTGCTGCTCGCGCCGACGGGCTCGGGCAAGACGCTCGCGGCGTTTCTCGCGGCGATCGACCGCCTGATGTTCACGCCCGAGCCTCCGGCCCGCGGACGCTGCCGCGTGCTCTACGTATCGCCCTTGAAGGCGCTGGCCGTGGACGTCGAGCGCAACCTCCGGGCCCCCGTCGCCGGAATTGCGGCGATCGCCGAGCGGCGCGGCGAGGCGTATCGCCTCCCGTCCATCGCCATCCGGTCCGGCGACACGCCGGCCTCCGAGCGCGCCCGCATTTCGCGGACACCTCCGGACGTTCTCATCACGACGCCCGAGTCGCTCTACCTGCTGCTGACGTCTCAGGCGCGCGAGGGGCTCGCGTCGGTCGAGACCGTGATCGTCGACGAGATCCACGCCATCGCCGGGTCCAAGCGCGGCGCGCATCTCTTCCTTTCGCTCGAGAGGCTCGAAGCGCTCCGTCCCGAGGGCCGCGGACTCCAGCGCATCGGCCTGTCCGCCACGCAGAGACCGCTCGAGGAGATCGCGCGCCTGCTCGGCGGCGGAGAGGCCGGCGGCGGGGCCCGGGGACGCAAGCTCGCGTGGAAGCCCCGGCCCGTCGAGATCGTGGACGCCGGCAGCCGCAAGGCCCTCGAGCTCTTCGTCGAGGTGCCCGTCGAGGACATGGCGCGGCTCGGCGGAACCGAAGCTCGACCCGAGACGCGCGACGAGATTCGTTCCGGGCCGGCGGCCGCGGGATCCGACCGGCGGCGCCGGCTCGATCTGGCCGTCGATCTACCCGCGCCTGGTCGAGCTGGTGCGCGCCCACCGTTCGACGATGATCTTCACCAACAGCCGGCGGCTCGCGGAGCGGCTCGCCGGCTCGCTGAACGAAACCGCCGGCGAGGAGATCGCCCTCGCCCACCACGGCTCGGTCGCTCGGGAGAAGCGCCTGGAGATCGAGGATCGGCTCAAGCGCGGGGAACTGCCGGCGATCGTGGCGACGTCGTCTCTCGAGCTCGGGATCGACATGGGCGCCGTGGACCTCGTCGTCCAGATCGAGGCCCCGCCGTCGATCGCGTCGGGCATGCAGCGGATCGGCCGCGCGGGACACACGGTCGGCGAGCCCTCGCGCGGGATCCTCTTTCCGAAGTATCGGGGAGACCTCCTCGCGGCCGCGGCCGCGACGGCGCGGATGCAGGAAGGAAAGGTCGAGGAGACGGCCTACCCGCGCAACCCGCTCGACGTCCTCGCGCAGCAGATCGTGGCGATCACGGTGTCCGCGCCGATCCATGTCAACGACCTGTACCGCCTGGTGCGCGGGGCCGCGCCCTTCGCCGATCTCCCGCGCTCCTCCTTCGAGGGCGTGCTCGACATGCTCTCGGGCCGCTATCCCTCGGACGAGTTCGCGGAGCTCCGGCCGCGCATCACGTGGGACCGGGTCGGCGGCGAAGTCCGGGCGCGGGAGGGAGCGCGCCACGTCGCGGTCGTGAACGCGGGGACGATCCCGGACCGCGGGCTGTACGGCGTGTTCCTGGTCGGCGACTCCGACGCGCGGAAGAGCACCCGCGTCGGCGAGCTGGACGAGGAAATGGTCTTCGAGTCGCAGCCGGGCGACGTCTTCGTGCTCGGAGCCTCCTCCTGGAGGATCGAAGAGATCACGCACGATCGGGTCATGGTCTCGCCGGCCCCGGGATTGCCCGGAAAGATGCCCTTCTGGCACGGCGATCGCCCGGGGCGGCCGACCGAGTTCGGCCAGGCGATCGGCGCGCTGGCGCGGGAGCTGTCCGCGGCGAAACCGGACGCCGCGGCGAAACGCCTGCGCGAGGAGCACGGCCTCGATGCCCGCGCCGCGACGAACCTGATCGCGTATCTCGACGAGCAGAGAGAAGCGACGGGCGAGGTGCCGAGCGACCGGACGATCGTCGTCGAGCGCTACCAGGACGACATCGGAGACTGGAGAGTCTGCGTGCTCTCGCCCTGGGGCGCCCGCGTGCACGCTCCGTGGGCGACGGCGGTGCTCGCGGCGCTGCGGGAATCGCACGCCGGCGACGTCGAGGCCCTCTGGTCGGACGACGGCATGGTGTTCCGCATCCCCGAGTCCGATGCGCCTCCGGAGGTGTCGCTCTTCCTGCCGCCGGCGGAGGAGGTCGAGGACCTCGTCGTGCGCAGCCTCGGCGAGAGCTCGCTCTTCGCCGCGCGGTTCCGCGAGAACGCGGCGCGGGCGCTCCTGCTGCCGCGGCGCCACCCCGGCCGGCGCAGCCCGCTCTGGCAGCAGCGAAAGCGCGCCGCGGACCTGCTGGCGGTGGCGGCGCGCTACGGATCCTTCCCGATCATCCTCGAGACCTACCGGGAGGCCCTCCGCGACGTCTTCGACCTGCCCGGCCTCAAGGACATCCTGACGAAGATCGCGTCGCGGTCGATCCGCGTCGTCACGCGCGATACCCGCACGCCGTCGCCCTTCGCCGCATCGCTCCTGTTCTCCTACGTGGCCAACTTCATCTACGACGCCGACGCCCCGCTCGCCGAGCGTCGTGCCCAGGCCCTCTCGGTCGACCAGGCGCAGCTCCGGGAGCTGCTCGGCGAAGCGGAGCTGCGCGAGCTCTTCGATCCCGAGGCGATCGAGAGTCTCGAGCGTTCGCTCCAGCGCCTCGAAGGACGGCGCGTGCGCCACGCCGACGGCCTGCACGATCTGCTGCTCTCGCTCGGGGACCTCAGCGAGGAGGAGATCCGACAGCGGAGCGAGACTCCGGACGAGGCGCCGCGCTGGCTCGAGGCGCTCGTGCGAGAGCGGCGCGTCATCCCGGTGCGGATGGCCGGCGAGGCGCGCTTCGCCGCGGCGGAGGACGCGGGACGGCTGCGGGACGCGGTCGGCATCGTGCCGCCTCCCGGCCTGCCCGCGGCGTTTCTCGAGTCTCCGCAGAGCGGCGAGCCCGTCACGGATCTGGTGTCGCGCTACGCCCGGACGCACGGACCGTTCCGGCTCGAAGACGCGGCGGCCCGCTGGGGCCTGCCGGTCGGAGTCGTGCGCCTCGCTCTCGACCGACTCGCCGAGCGGGGGCGCGTCGTCGAGGGAGACTTCCTCCCGGGCGGTCGGTCCCGCGAGTGGTCCGACGTCGGAACGCTGCGCGCCATCAAGCGCCGTTCGCTCGCGAAGCTGCGGCGCGAGGTCGAGCCCGTCGAGCCTGCGGCGTTCGCCCGCTTTCTCACGGCGTGGCAGGGCGTCGCGGAGCCGCGCGCCGGCCTCGAAGCGCTTCTCTCCGCCGTCGAGCAGCTCCAGGGCTACCCGATTCCCGCGTCCGTCCTCGAGTCGGAGATCCTTCCGGCGCGGGTCGAACGCTACCGGCCCGCGGACCTGGACTCCCTGCTGGCGTCGGGCGAAATCGTCTGGCGCGGCCTCGAGCCTCTCGGCCCGTCGGACGGGCGGGTGGCGCTCTACCTGACGGACCGCGCCTCTCTCCTCGCGCCGCCGCCGCGCCCGTTGACGGCCGCTTCGGAGGGACCTCTGGCCGCCGAAGTGCGCGCCCTTCTCGCAAAGCGCGGCGCCCTCTTCTTCCCGGATCTGGCCTCCGAGACCGGCGCGTTCGCGGGGGACCTCGTCGCTGTCCTCTGGGATCTGGTCTGGTCCGGCGAGATCTCGAACGACACGCTCGCGCCGCTGCGCTCGCTGCTCGCAGGCACCGCGCCGAAGGGCGGACGCCGCGCCCGGGGCCGATCTTTTCGCTCCCGCCGGCTGGGCCCGCCCGGAAGCGAGGGCCGTTGGTTCCTCGTGCCGGCGCCGCGCAAGCCTCCTTCGGACACCGAGCGCCGGGCGGCGCTGGCGCGCGTGCTCCTCGAGAGACACGGCGTGCTGACGCGCGAGGCCGTGGCCGCGGAGGGCATCGTCGGCGGTTTCTCGACGGTCTACCCGGTGCTCAAGGCGATGGAAGAGGCGGGCCAGGTGCGGCGGGGCTACTTCGTGGCCGGCCTCGGCGCCACGCAGTTCGCGCTGGCGGGAGCCGACGATCGCCTCCGCGGAGAGCGCGAGGCTCCGGAGCCCGAAGCCGCGCGGACTCTCGTGCTCGCCGCGACGGATCCCTCGAATCCCTACGGCGCGGCGCTGGCCTGGCCCTCGTCGTCCGCTTCGGATGGTGCCGCCCGGCCGCAGCGCGCCGCCGGTGCCCAGGTGGTTCTCCGGTCCGGCGAGCTGCTCGCCTGGATCGGGCGCACGGAAACGAATCTCCTCACGTTCCTTCCGGCGGACGAGCCGGCGCGCGCCGCCGCGGCCCGCGAGCTCGCCCGGGCCCTCGCGCGACTCGTCGAGACCGGACGCCGGCGCGCCGTCCTCGTCGGCAAGGTCGACGGTCGGGATCCCCGCGAAACGCCACTCGCCCCGCACCTCGTCGAGGCCGGATTCCTTCACGCTTCCCGCGGCTACCTGAAGCGTCTTTCTCCACATCCGCAGACAGCGGATGCGACAGCGGACAGCGGATAGCTCATCCGATGCCCGAAGGCGACACGATCCACCGCGCCGCGCGCACGCTCGACCTCGCGCTCGCGGGCCGGACCGTCTCCGCGGTCGAATCGCCGCTCCCTCAGATCGCATCGGCCGATCTGGAGGGCGTGTCCATCACGAAAGTCGAGGCGCGCGGCAAGAATCTCCTCGTTCTCTTCGACGACGGTCGCGTCCTGCACACGCACATGCGCATGTCGGGCTCGTGGCACATCTACCGGCCCGGCGAGCGCTGGCAGAGGCCCCGCCGCCAGGCTCGGATCGTGCTCACGACCGCGGACTTCGTGGCCGTCTGCTTCGACGCTCCCGTCGTGCGGCTGCTTCGAGCCGGCGCGTCCGCGCGCGATCCGAAGCTCGGGGCGCTGGGTCCGGACGTCCTCGCGGACGACTTCGACCGGGCCGAAGCACGCCGCCGGATCCTGGCGCTCGGAGGAGTCGAGATCGGCGAGGCCCTGCTGCGTCAGTCGGCCGTCGCCGGGATCGGGAACGTCTACAAGTCCGAGACCCTGTTTCTCTGCGGCGCGGACCCGTTCGCGCCCGCCGGAAGTCTCTCCGAGCGCGCCGTGGACCGGCTGCTCGACACGGCGCGGCGTCTCATGTCGGCGAACCTGCGCGGGTCTGCGAGAACGACGCGGCCGTCCCTCGACGCGCGAGCGGACCTGGGTCTACGGGAGACGCGGCCGGCCGTGCCGCCGCTGCGGGACGGAGATCCGGATGCGCCGGCAGGGAGCGGACCTGCGCTCCACGTACTGGTGCCCGGCCTGCCAGAAGCCGGGCGAGCCGAAAAAGTCGATCGAGGTCTAGGTCTTTCGCGTCTTTCGGTAGATGAAGAGCAGGAGGACGGCCCCGAGAAATGCGCCGACGAATCCGGCCGGCTCGCCTTCCTTGTACAGCCCGAGCATTCGTCCCAGGAATCCGCCCACGAGCGCGCCGACGATGCCGAGGAGCGTCGTGATGATCCAGCCGCCCGGGTCCTTTCCCGGCATGACGAACTTGGCAAGTGCGCCGACGATGAGGCCGAAGATGATCCACCCGATGATGCCCATGACTCGCTCCTCTCGACGTACGTTAAGCGCCGCGACGGAGAGCGCGGCGGTTCTGTTGACGATATATCCCGTCCGGCCTTTGCTGCTAGGCTTCTCCCGGCATGCGCACAAGACGTTTTGGTTCCCCGGCCCTCGGCTTGCTTGCGGCCCTCCTCGCCGCCTCTCCGGTGGCCGCCCAGAATCCTCCGCCCCGGCCGAAGATCGGCCTCGCGCTCGGAGGCGGCGGCGCTCGGGGAATCGCGCACATCGGCGTGATCAAGGCGCTCGAGGAAATGCACATCCCGATCGACTACATCGCGGGCACGAGCATGGGCTCGATCGCCGGCGGCATGTACTCCTGCGGCTTCACGCCCGAGGAGATGGAAGAGGTCATCAAGGGGATCAAGTGGGAGACGCTCTTCCAGGATGCGCCCGAGAGGGCGCAGCAGTCCTTCCGGCAGAAAGAGGACGACTTCGAGCACCTGATCCCGATCGAGTTCGGGCTGAACTTCAAGAAGGGCGGCGTCGTCCTGCCGCCCGGGCTCATTGCCGGCAGCAAGCTCGGATACGTCCTGGACACCACGATGTTGCCCTGCTCGGTCGCCAACTTCGACGAGCTGCGCGTTCCGTTCCGCGCGGTGGCCACGGACATCCAGACCGGCGACGCCCTACGTGATGTCGAAGGGCAGCCTGGCGCGGAGCATTCGCGCGAGCATGGCGATCCCGGCGATCTTCACGCCCGTCGAGATCGACGGCCACCTCCTGATCGACGGCGGCGAGTCCCAGAACCTGCCCGTGCAGACGGTGCGGGCCATGGGAGCCGACATCGTGATCGCCGTCAATGTCGGCTCCTCGGGCGCCGAGACGGCGGCCAAGCCCACGAACATCGGCGCCATGATCGGCCGCCTGATCGACCTGCCGCTGCAGCAGAACACGATGGCCTCCGCGGCGCTCGCGGACATCGTCATCACGCCGGACCTGGACGGATACACCTCCGCGGACTTCACCGCCGGCACGAAGATGATTCCGCTCGGGTACCAGGCGACCATGGCCGAGAAGGCCAAACTTCAGGCCTACGCCGAGCCCGAGAGCGTGTACCGGGCCTGGAAGCTCGGCCACGACGCCACGCTGCCGCCGCTTCCTTTCATCAACGCCATCGAGATCGATCCGGTTCCGAACGTCGATCCGCGGCGGATCTCCTACCTCGTCGAGACGAAGGCCAACCAGGTTCTCGACACGAAGACCCTCGGCTCCGACCTCAAGCGCATCTATGCCATGGGCATCTTCGAGATCGTCAGCTACGAGATCGTCCAGGACGGCGACCGCAACATCCTTCACATCACGCCGACGCCGAAGTCCTGGGGACCGACGTACCTGAAGCTCGGGCTCTTCCTCGGGACGGACTTTACGCTCGGCACGCAATTCAACGTCGTCGCCCTCGTCGACGCGACGGAGCTCAACGGCCTCGGGGGCCAGTGGAAGACCCTGGTGAAGGTCGGCAGCCCCATAGAGGTCGAGACGCGGTTCTTCCAGCCGGTCACCTATCGCGGCAACTTTTTCGTCTCGCCGTACGGCGGCTGGCGGCAGGATCTCTCCCGCGTCTACAACGACGACGGCGATGCCCTCGCGACGTACCAGGTCTCCCGGGGCGTGATCGGGATGGATCTCGGATACGACTTCGGGACCTGGGGCGAGCTGCGTGTCGGTTACCTGCGAGCCTTCGGCAAGGCCCGGCGCCAGGTCGGCGATCCCCTGTTCCCCGAGCTCGACTGGGACGAGGGCGGGCTGAACGCGCGGATGGTGGTCGATCAGATCGACAACGTCAACCTTCCGCACGCCGGATACCTCGGGGCCATCGACTACCTGGGCAATCGCACCAGCCTCGGGGGCTCCGATTCCTACGACCGCTTCACCATGGGCACCGTCGGCGTGCAGACGATCGGTCGCTGGACCGGACTCTTGAAAGCGGAGGGGGGCTCCGGCCTCGGGGGGGAGATTCCGTTCTACGACACGTTTCAGCTCGGGGGACTCTTCCGTCTCTCGGGACGGCCTCTCGGGGAAATCCGTGGAGACAAGTACGTGCTCGCCGCGGCGCTGCTCTATTACCGGTTGTCCTCGACCGGCGGCGCGGTCGTGAAAAACCTCTCGATCGGGGTTTCCGCCGAGGCCGGCAACGCCTACCTGGCCCACGCAGCGATGACGTTCGGGAGCCTGAAGACGGCGGGCAGCATCTACATCATCGCCGACACTTTGATCGGGCCGTTCTTCCTGGGTTACGGGCGCTCGAACAGCACCAACAGCGCGGCGTACCTGTACCTGAACCGGAGCTTCTAGGCCGCGGCGCTCGCGAGTGCTCGGGATCCGCTCGGGCCGTGCCTCGGCGGCGTCTCGGGATCCCTCGCGCTGCGCGCTCGGGATGGCCGGCCTCGACTCCAGGCGGTCGAGCTTCAGAGTCGGTTTAACCGTCGAGGCCGGCCACCTTATACGCCTCGGCCATCGTCGGGTAGTTGAAGACGGAGTCGCGGAAGTACTCGATCGTGCCGCCGAAGGCCAGCACGGCCTGGCCGATGTGCACGATCTCGGTGGCGCGCTCGCCGAAGATGTGGACGCCGAGAAGCTTGCGCGTCTTCGGATCGAAGAGCAGCTTGAGGAGCCCCGCCTCCACGCCGAGCATCTGTCCCTTGGCCGTCTCCTCGAATCGCGCGAGGCCGATCTCGTAGGGGACTTTGGCCTTCGTCAGCTCCTGCTCGGTTCTGCCGACCATGGAGATCTCCGGGATCGTGTAGATCCCGTACGGGATCGACTCCTTGCGGCTCTCGCAGTAGGCCCCGAACATGTGGCAGCTCGCGAGGCGTCCCTGCTCCATCGACGTCGAGGCCAGAGCCGGGAAGCCGATGACGTCGCCGGCCGCGTAGATGTGGGGCACGGACGTCTGGAAGTGCTCGTTGACGGCGATGCGGCCCCGCTCGTCGGCGGACAGGCCTGCGGCCGCCAGGTTCAGGAGGTCCGCGTTGGTCTGCCGGCCCACGCTGTAGAGGAGCGCGTCGCCGTGGATCACCTTGCCGCTCTCGAGGTTCGCGACGACGCGTTTCTTCTCGTCGTAACCGACCGAGACGACCTTCTCGCCGAGGCGGAAGGTCGCGCCGCGCTGACGCATGAAAAACATCAGGGCCTCGATCATCTCGGTATCGACGAAGTCCAGGATCGTCGGCTGGGCTTCGATGACCGTGACCTTGATGTTGAGCGCGGTCACCATCGAGGCGTACTCGAGGCCGATGACGCCGGCGCCCACGACGATGAGGTCGCGGGGGAGGTTCTTGCCCGGCGAGGAGCTGGTCCGAGTCGATGATCCGCTCGCCGTCGAGAGGCACCGTCGGGTTGTGGGCGGGGCGCGTGCCGCAGGCGATCAGCACGTGCTCGCCTCTCAGAATCACCGGCTCCTCCGTCGTCTCGACCTCCACCGTGTGCGGATCGGTGAAGTGCGCGCGGCCGTGCACGGTGGTCACGTGGTTGCGCGCGAGCTGGGCGCGCACGACCTCCATCTCCTTGGCCATGACCTTCTGGACGCGGAAGGCGAGATCCGCGACCGTGATCTCGCGGTTGACCGTGTAGTCCTTGCCGTAGAACGTCTTCTCGAGGAATCCCGAGAGATACATGATCGCTTCGCGGAGCGTCTTGGACGGGATCGTGCCCGTGTGCAGGCAGACGCCGCCGACCATCTCCTTGCGGTCGATGACGGCGACCTTCTTCCCGAGCTTCGCGGCGGCGATCGCGGCCTTCTGTCCGGCCGGACCGGATCCGATGACGACGAGCTCGTAGGCGGTCGGATTCAACCCGGGAAGCTTCTCACGATGCGTGTGAAGGCGACATGGAGGGGTCGGGAAGCATGGCGAGCTCGCCGGTCGCGACGAACAGCAGCCCCGCCCGCGTGGGCCGGCCCGTCAGACGTTCCCAGTAGCGGCGGTAGTGCGCGATCTGCGGAGCATAGAACGCCTCGAGCGCCGCGCGATTCGCCGGAGTGACGGTGTCGGACTTGTAGTCGACGAGGATCCAGCCGTCCTCCTCTTCGAACACGAGATCGATGACGCCCTGGAGAACGGTGGGTTGAGGACCGTCTCCGAGCCCGGCCTCCTTCCGATCGACCGGGAGGGCGAATGGAACTTCCACGAGCGTCCGCTTCGCGGCGAGGGCACGCGTCCACAGCGGCGACGTCCGAACGGCTTCGACGGCGCGGACCACCTCGTCGACCTCGCCGGCCGAGCGCTCCTCCGCGGCGAGGAGATTGGCGGCGTGCAGGCGGAGGTCGAGCGCCGGGTCGCGCATCGCGGCCTCCAGCGCCGCGTGCAGGACCCGGCCCCACGAGAGGCCGCGGCCGGTCGACTCCCATGCCGGCTTCTCTCCCGCGGCGTGCGCCACGTTCGTCACGGTCTCGACGGCGTAGGTCGGCGCGCGCGGCGGACGCACGCCGTTGGATCGCCTCGGCGCGGAACGCGGCGAGCTCGTCCGCAATGCTCTCGAGCAGCGGGGCGGCCGCCTCCGACGCCGGAGCGGCGGCCTCCGGGAACTCCTCCGTCAGAAGCGGCGCCAGCGCGCTCCATGGGCCCTGGGCGTTCTCGCTCTTGCCCTGCTTCCAGACGCTCACGACGAGCATGTCGCGCGCCCGCGTCGCCGCGACGTAGAGCAGCCGGGACATCTCGGCCTCGTCGAACTCGCTCTTCGCGCGCCTGCATCTCTTCCCAGCCGGCCGGCTCCGCGATTTCCACCAGGCCGAAGCCTTCGGTCTCGCGGATCATCGCGCCAGTGTCCTCGCGGGCTCTCGGCCTTCGCGGTCGATCGAGAAGTCGGACCGGTTTGTCACGTTCCGGCCGCGGGTCGGCGAGGAAGACGACCGGGGCCTCGAGACCCTTGGCGCCGTGGACGGTCATCAGGCGGACCGCTCCGGCCCGCCCGGGTCGGGCGCTCATCTCCTCGATGTAGCCGGCGCTGGTCAGGCGCTCGAGCTCCGCGACGACGCTGGCCGAAGTCGAGGCCGTCGGCGGAGAACGTGCGGGCGGCGGCGATGGCCTTCAGGAGGTTGCCGGCGCGGCTGTCGCCGAGCTCCCGGCGCCCGCGTAGCGCGGTCCAGCCGAGCCGCGCGCAGATCCGCGCGATCGCGGCGCCCGGAGGCAGCGTCCGCGGCCAGCGCCTCGCCTTCGCGCAGGAGCTCGCAGGCCAGCGCGATGCGCGGATCGGCGCCCTCGGGCGGCGCGGCGCGGAACGAGAAGCGTCCGCCGCGCGCGGAAGTGCCCGTACAGAGCCTCGTCGTCGACGCCGAAGAGCGGACCGCGGAGGACGGCCGTGAACGCCACCGGGATCGTCGGGATCGGAGATCGCGGCGAGCAACGGCAAGAGCGTCTTCAGCTCCTCGGAGTCTTTGAAGGCTCCGCCTCCCGAAAGCTCGTAGGGGATCCCGCGTGCCTCGAGCGCGCGCGCGTAGTCGGACATGAACTTGCGCGTGCGAAACAGCACGAGGAAGTCGTCCGGGCGTCGCTCGCCCTTCGCGCACGGCGGCGCCAATGGCGTTCGCGATCCGGCGGGCGTCCTGATCGACGACGGCGGCCCGGGACGGGCCCGGCGTCCGCGTCAGAAGGCGGAAGACGCCCGGCGCTCGCCTCTTCACGCTGCGCGGAGAGCGGCACCCAGGCGGCCTGCCGGGCCGTCGCGGTCTCCGGGAAGAATGCTGCGCGAAGACGCCGTTGACCCAGCCGCAGAGACGCCCCGTCGAACGGAAGTTGGCCGTCAGCTTCAGCAGCGGCCGCTCTTCTCGAGGCGGTCGCGGACGGCGCCGTAGGTCTCGATGTCGGCGCGGCGGAAGCGATAGATCGACTGCTTGGGATCGCCGACGACGAAGAGGCTGCCGGGCTTCGGCGAGAGCTTTCGCCAGTCCGTCTCCGTCGGTGTCCTCGCCCGTCAGGTAGAAGAGGATCTCGGCCTGGATCGGGTCGGTGTCCTGGAACTCGTCGACGAGGATGGGCAGGAAGCGTTCCTGGAAGGCGCTTGCCGGACGTCGGGGATGGTCGCGGAGCAGGTCGCGGGCGATCAGGAGCAGGTCCTGGAAGTTCAGCCGGCCGTTGCGGCGGCGCCACGCGGCGAACTCCGTCCGACGCGGGCGCGCACGGCAGCGCATCAGGATCGGGTGGAGATAGCGCCGCCAGCGCGTCAGTCCCGGCTCGAGGACGTCGCGGCACGAGCGTTTCGTATTCGAACGCGCAGGCGCCCGGCCTCCGTCGGTTTCTTGACCGCGGACGAGCGCATCGAGGACTGCGACGAAGGCCGGCGCGTCGGAGGTGTCCCGCAGCGCCAGAGGCGCGCGGCGCGCCGCACGCATTCCTGGTACTCGCTCCAGCCTCCGGACGGCATCTCGGCCGGCAGGTCCGGCCGGCGCGCGTTCCAGGAACGCCTGGACGGCGGCGCGCTCGCCTTCGCGAAGTCCGGCGCCGGCTGCTCGGGCCCGATCGCCGGCGCGACGTCCTCGTTGTCGGAGAGCGTCTCGTAGGTCTGGCGCAGCTCCTCGAGTCGGACGTTGAGCGCGGCGAGGCGCGGCAGGATCGGGCTCTCGTCGGTGAAGAGCCGCTCGGTGATAGCGCTCCCAGGCCTCCAGCCGGGCCGCGGCGTTCTCCGGCTCGTCCATCTCGGCGAAGCCCGGGTCGACGCCGGCCTCGACCGGCCGCTCGCGCAGGAGGCGCGCGCAGAAGGCGTGGATCGTTCCCGACGAAGGCGGAGTCGAGGCGCGCGAGCGCGTCTTCGAGCCTCGCCGTTCTCGTCTCCCGGTGGCCGTCTCGCGCCGCTCCTCGAGGCTCGTCTGGAACCGTTCCGACAGCTCGGCCGCCGCCTTGATCGTGAACGTGACCGCCGAGATCCGGTCGACGGTCGCCGTCCCCGTTGCGGACGAGCTCGATCATCCGCTCGACGAGGCTCGTCGTCTTGCCGGTGCCGGCGGCCGCCTCGACGAGAAGCGAGACGCGCCAGGTCCTCGCGGATCGCGCGGCGCGCCTCGCGCGTCGGGCAACGGCGCGGGCCGCGGCTCAGCCTTCGCCATGGATCTCCCGGAACGCCCGCAGCACGGGCAGGGTCCGGACTTCGCGAGCTTGCCCTTCGAGCGCGCCGCGCGGCGTCGACGGGCGCCGCCGCAGACGGTCTCGTAGTCGCAGAAGCGGCAGTCCGTCCTTGTCGGTGGCGTGCGGGAACGTCCCCGCGCGGAGCAGATCGAGGAGACGCATGAGGATGTCGCGCGTTTCGGCGGGGTCGAGCGCCATCGGCATCCGCTGTCCCTCGCCCTTGCGGCCCGGGAAGAAGTAGCCCGAGCGGGACACCGAGCCGGCGATCCCGCCGCGGCCGAGGAGGACCTCGAGCGCCATCGCGTAGAGCGCGGGCTGGATCTGGCGGCCGCCGTGGATGCCCGCGCTTCTCCTTGATGCCGCCAGGTGCCGCCGGTCTTGTAGTCCCAGACGTGGAACGTGCCGTCGGGGGCCTCGTCCACGCGGTCGATCGAGCCGCGCAGCAGGAGGCGATCGCCGCCGGCCACCGTCGAATCTCGACGGGCTCCGCGCTCGCGAGCTCGCCGCGGCGGCATCCGCGCATCCCGAACGGCGACCTCGAACCATCGGGGCGTCACCTCGCGGCAGTGCTCGCCTCCGCTCGCGAGGAACGTGCGGCAGGCGAAGAGGATCTCCTCGCGCCGCTGGCCGAAGGCGAGCTCGCTCGCGGGCGGGACCGTCTCCCGCCAGAGCTCGATCTGAGGCCGGCGATCGTCCTCGAGGATCGCCGCCGCGTGGCGTCGGCGTCTCGGGCTTCTCGCCGGCGCTCGTAGATCGTCTCGAAGAAGAGTCGGAAGACCTCGTGGAGAAGCGAGCCTTCGTCCTTCGGCTCGAGCCAGCGCGTCGGGTCGCGCTCGAGGTCGTCCGGGAGGCTCGAGCGCGCAGGACATTGCGGAGGAAGTAGGAGAACGGGCACTGCGCGAGGGCCTGGAGGCGCGAGGCCGACTGTCGGCTCGCCGGCACGGCGCGGATCGAGCTCCGGCGTCCCGGTGCGCGCAGCCGTCCGTCCCAGACCGTGAAATCGTCGGAGGCGCGCGCGGCGACGCTTCGCGGCCGTCCTCGAGCTGCGGGTACGCGGACCGCACGAGCGGCGCCGCGGCGTCCCGGCGGCGCCGGCGGTCGCGGCCGCCGCGAACCGCGAGAGCCACCACTCGGTCTCGTCGAGCGCCGCGGCCGCTTCCGGCACGAAGCCCGCGGCGTCGGGAAGCGCAGCGAGCAGCGCGCGAGTAGTCGGCGTCCGGTCGCCGCGTCGACGCGCGGTAGAGGTCGAGGAAGAACGGCGACGGGGGCTGCTCGCTCTGCTGGACGAGGCTGCGGAGGTTCCAGCTCGAATAGCTCGCCGTCAGGGCGCCGGACAGGCGGGCGACGCAGTGCCTGGAGCGCGGCGGCGATGTCGCGGGGGCGCTCCCGATCGATCGCGAGCAGCGGCGCGAGGGCGCGTTGATTGCCGGCGCTCCGTCGTCGAGCAGGACCGGGTCCTCGAGGTCGCGCGCCGGGATGGCGCGCCTCGTCCAGGCCGAGCAGGAAGGTGTGCGGCGCGGCCGGAATCCCTCCCGCGCGGAAGTCCGCGACGTGGATCCGGCCCGGGTCGCGCGCGGTCCGCCTCGACCGAGAGTTGCGCGGACGGCGTCGCGGAGGCGCGTCGCCGGCGTCGGCCAGCGAGGCAGCATCGTCGCGGGCAGCATCTCGAGCTCTCGCGAGGAGTTTCTCGAGGGCGGTACGGCGCCGGCGCCGTCGAGGTCGCGCCACGCGCGCGAACTCGCGTCACGAACGTCCTGCGGCACCGGCGCGAGGGCGCGCAGGTCGCATCCTCGGCGTCGGCGCGCTGGCGCGAGCTCGAGAACGCGGAGGGCGAAGGCGCGCGCGGCTCGCGCTCGTCGAGCCGGCGCGCGCGCGCCGCTCGGCGCGCTCGGCGAGCTCCTCGCGCGTGGCTCGTCGCGTCGCGTGGCCGCTCCGGGGCTTCGAGCTCCGCGATCGAGCCGGTCGAGGGCCGAGACGTGCCGCTGCCGGCCCCAGCCGATCTGCGCGTCGCGCGGAGCGCGGGCGACGGCCTGGCGTGCTCGGCGCCGTCCGGGCCCTCGGCCGGCGGCGGGCGAAGGTCAGGGCGCCGGAGGCGAGGCTCTCGCGCAGGCGCTCGGCTTCGAAGCCGTCGGCGATCCAGTCGAGGAACGCGAGCGCGGCCTGGCCCGGGCCGGGTGAACGTCGCGGCGACGCCGCCGGAGAAGGTGCACGGGATGCCGTGCTCGCGGGCGAGCTCCCAGACGAGCGCGGGATAGATGGTCGCGTCGGTGTGGAGGATCTCGACCTCGTCGAACGGGATTCGGCTCTCGAGAACGCGGCGGAAGCACCTCGCGGATCTCGTTCTCCTCGCCGGTCGCGCGGAAGAGCGCGGCGCCGTGCGCGCGCCGATCCAGCTTTCGGGCGCGTCGACGGGCAGCCTCTCGTAGCCGGTCGCCGGCGAGCCGCTCGAGGAGCCGCCGCTCGCAGCCGGCAGGTCCGCGTCGTCGGGCGACAGGTACCGGGCGCCGCCGGGCTCGGGCGCCGTCGCGCGCGGCCGCGCGGCGCAGCACCTCGCGCGAGTCGACGGAGCGCCCCGCGGCGAGCGCCGCGTCGTAGCGGGCGAGGATGCCGCGGAGCTCCCGGAGCCTTGCGGCGGATCGGCGAAAGCCGCGGCGGGAGCGCGCGGCGCCGATGCCCGCCGCCCGGAGCTCCTCGAAGGTGCGCTGGAGAGCGCGGTGGAAGCCCGGGCCGGTCGCGCAGCGCGCCGAAGTACGAGTTCGGCTCGAGAGCCTCGCGCGCAGGCCTGCTCGACGAGCGCCAGCGCCTGCGCGCGCGAGAGCAGGCGCAAGCCCTCGCGGGCGAGCTCCGGCCCGACGATGCGGAGCGCGAGCGTGCGGACGGTCTCGACGCGCAGGTTGATCCAGGGCTGGCCCTCGCGGGCGAGCCGCTCGACGAGGTATGTCCGATCGGGAGCGACGGCGCGACGAAGACCTTTTCCTCGAGCGGCTGCTCGGCGCAGACGCGCGCGAGCGAGTCGATCAGCCGCGGGACGTCTCGGGTCGGGCGTCGCCGAGCGCGCCGCGGGCGCGGCGTCTTCGAAGGGCAGATAGGGTTGTTCGGTTCTCCGGGGCATGGGTCGCTCCCTTTTTATCGCAATCGGCGGACAGACCATGTCCTGCCCCTTGGTCGCCTTCGCCTTCGGCTCGGCGGTGCGCCTTCGGGCTGCGGCGGCAGGGAGTAGACTGCAGGCGGAAAACGGGGGAGCCCACTCCGCCATCGGCGGACGGCTGAGAGTCCGGCGTCACATGGCGTCGGAGACCCCGCGAACCTGATGCGGGTAATGCCGCCGTAGGGAGGACACATGAGCCTGCGTCGCGAGACGCTCCCGTCCACATCGTCGCTGGACCGTTCGCCCCTTCCCGGATCGCACAAGGTCTACGTTCCCGGTCCGGGCGGGATGCGCGTCCCGTTCCGAGAGATCGGCCTCTCGCCCACGCGCGGCCTGCGGGGCGAGACCGAAATCAATCCTCCGTTCCGCGTCTACGACACGTCCGGGCCCTACACGGATCCGGCCGTCCCCATCGATCTCGAAGCGGGCCTGCCGGAGCTCCGCCGTCCCTGGATCCTGGAGCGCGGAGCGTACGAGGCGGGGACGCCCGCGGCGGACCAACGCAGCGCCCCTCGCCCTCAACCTCGCCCGGCCGCGGCAGGTCCTGCGCGGGCGGGGCCCCGTGACCCAGATGCACTACGCGAAGAAGGGCGAGATCACCCGCGAGATGGAGTTCGTCGCGATCCGCGAGGGCGTCGCGCCGGAGCTCGTGCGCGACGAGATCGCGCGCGGCCGGGCGATCCTTCCCGCCAACATCAACCACCCCGAGTCCGAGCCGATGGCCATCGGACGCCGGTTCCTCGTCAAGATCAACGCCAACATCGGCAACTCCGCGGTCACGTCCACGATCGAGGAGGAAGTCGAGAAGATGACCTGGTCGACCCGCTGGGGCGCGGACACGGTCATGGATCTGTCGACGGGCCGGAACATCCACGAGACGCGGGAGTGGATCCTGCGGAACTCCCCGGTTCCCATCGGCACCGTTCCCATCTACCAGGCGCTCGAAAAAGTCGACGGCAAGGCCGAGGAGCTGACCTGGGAGATCTTCCGCGACACGCTCATCGAGCAGGCCGAGCAGGGCGTCGACTACTTCACCATCCACGCCGGCGTGCGACTCGCTTACGTGCCGCTGACGGCGAAGCGCGTGACCGGCATCGTTTCGCGGGGCGGCTCGATCATGGCGAAGTGGTGCCTCGCGCACCACCGCGAGTCGTTCCTCTACGACCGCTTCGAGGAGATCTGCGAGATCCTCGCGCAGTACGACGTCTCGTTTTCGCTGGGCGACGGCCTGCGGCCCGGATCGACCGCCGACGCCAACGACGAGGCCCAGTTCGCGGAGCTCGACACGCTCGGCGAGCTCACGAAAACGGCCTGGGCGCACGACTGCCAGGTCATGATCGAGGGCCCCGGCCACGTGCCCATGCACCTCATCGCGGAGAACATGGAGCGGCAGCTCCGCGTCTGCCACGAGGCCCCGTTCTACACGCTCGGTCCGCTCACGACGGACATTGCGCCGGGATACGACCACATCACCTCGGCGATCGGGGCGGCGATGATCGGGTGGATGGGCACCGCGATGCTCTGTTACGTCACGCCCAAGGAGCACCTCGGTCTGCCCGACAAGAAGGACGTCCGCGACGGCGTCATCGCCTACAAGATCGCGGCTCACGCGGCGGACCTCGCCAAGGGCCACCCCGGAGCGCGCGACTGGGACGACGCCCTCTCGAAGGCGCGGTTCGAATTTCGCTGGGAGGATCAGTTCCACCTCGCCCTCGATCCCGAGACCGCTCGCTCCTTCCACGACGCCACCCTGCCGGCCGAGGGCGCCAAGCTCGCGCATTTCTGCTCGATGTGCGGCCCGCACTTCTGCTCGATGAAGATCACTCAGGAAGTCCGCGAGTTCGCGGCCGCCGAGGGGATCGCGGAAGGGAAGGCCCTCGAGGCGGGCCTCGAACGGAAATCCGAGGAGTTCCGCCGCGAGGGCGCCGAGATCTACCGGAAGCTCTGAGGCGCTCCGCCGCTAGAAGCTCGCCACGATGCCGACGGCCGTCGCCGTGTCGGTGTGGCCGAACGTGGGCACCGGCTGATTGCGCCACAGGAGCGTCCACGACGCCTGCAGCGCGAAGATCTTCGAGATGTCGGCCGTGATCGCGGCCCTGTTGGTGATGAAGTAGTTCTTCGTGTTGTCGAGGTCCAGGAGGTAGGTGAAGTCGTTCGTGAAAGCCGCGCTCTTGGTGAACTGCCACTTGTAGTAGAGGGCGGCGCGCGCGTTAGCGTAGTCCCGTGATGTGATGATGTTGATCGGCTCTCCGTTGATGATGACCGGGATGATGTCCTTCTCGTTCGTCCAGCCCGCGCCGCCTTCCGCCTTGAGAAACTGCGACGGCCCATCGAGGAGCTTGAAGCCCGCGCCGCCGTCGACGCTCCAGAGGGCGTCGATGCCCGAGAACGTGTTGCGCAGGTAACCGCCTCCGGCAAACACGTAGAACCGAGTGGTGATGTCCCGGTTGGCCCGGAGCGAAGCGAAAGACGACTCGGCCGTCACGACGCCGTCGGTTTGCGAGTAGAGGTAACCGCCCTTCAAGGTGAACAGCCAGGGCTTCGGGTTGTAGTTCAGCTCGGCGGCGCCGCCGATCGACGTCGTGTCCGTGTTGCCCGAGGTGGACAGGAACGAGAAGTTCACTTTTCCGAACCAGCAGGGGTCCGGAGCAGGCGGCGGCTCCGGGCAGGGGCACGGGGGAGCCTGGGCCAGGACCGCTCCGCACGCGGCCAGCCACAGGAGCAAGATCGCTCGCAACAGTCTCTTCACGCTCTTCACGCGAACCTCCTTTTGCCGACGTCCTGGATCCTAGCCCAGCCGGAAGCCCTTCCGGCGACCCCTGCGCCATTTCGTCGATCTGCGAAACCTTTGAGTCCCACCTCCGAATAAGAACCGAGGCGCGCAGTGTGCGCGAACAGAGGAGGACTCATGACCGAAGTGACGAAGCACGAGCCCGGATCGTTTTCGTGGGCGGAGCTGGCGACCAGCGACCCGCAGTCCGCCAAGAAGTTCTACACGGGCTTGTTCGAGTGGAGCATCAAGGACAACCCCATGGGCGAGGGCTTCGTCTACACGCTCCTGCAGATCGGGGGCAAGGACGTCGCGGCGCTGTACCAGCTGATGAAAGAGCAGGCCGAGCAGGGCGTGCCGCCGAACTGGATGTGCTACGTGGCCGTCGAGAACGCCGATGAAACGGCGAAGAAGGCCAGGAGTCTCGGGGGAAAGATCATCGCCGAGCCCTTCGACGTCATGGACTACGGACGCATGGCCGTCATCCAGGATCCCGAGGGCGCGATCATCTCGATCTGGCAGGCGATGACGCACACGGGCGTGCAGCGCGTGGAAGAGCCCGGCACGATGTGCTGGTGCGAGCTCTCGACCCGGGACGCGGCGAAGGCCGGGACGTTCTACTCGGGTCTCTTCGGGTGGAACGTGAAGACGAGCGACCCGGCGTACCACGAGATCCACCGCGGATCCGTCGGGATCGGAGGCATCCGACCCCTGAACGGCCAGCCCGCGGAGGTGCCGGCGCACTGGGGGATCTATTTCCAGGTGGCCAACTGCGACGCGACCGCGAAAAAGGCCGAATCGCTGGGTGGGAAAGTCTGCTTCGGGCCGATGGACGTCCCGAACGTCGGCCGCTTCGCGGCGATCCAGGACCCGCAGGGGGCGTTCTTTTCGGTGATCCAGCTCGGCTGACGGCGTCCTCGGACCGGCTCGATGGACATGCACTGATAGCATCCGCATAGAAATCGAAAGGGGGCGCTCATGCGGGCGCTTACGGTCGCCGTCCTGGGGCTGGGGGTCCGCTCGCTCGCGTTCGCGACGGATGCGAACGCCGTCGTGCATCTGTACTCCGCTCCCGACGCGAGCGGCGCAGTCCAGATGTGCACGGTCAATGACGAGATCTGGTTTCCGCAGCCGAACTCGGACTCGCTCGCGCGAATCAACGACGACGGCTCATTGACCCGGAGGAATGTTCCGACCTCGGGGAGCCGGCCCCTCGCGATCTCGCGCGAGGACGGCAACGGACGACTCGTGTTCACCGAGGTCGGCACGAACCGGATCGGCATCTTCGACGCGAACGGCGCTCTCACGGAGTACGACGTCCCGACTCCCGCGAGCAACCCGCGGGGCATCACGAGCCCCAACCTCGTCTGGTTCACCGAGTACGACGGAAACCGGATCGGACGGTTTCAGGCGGGCTCGCCGGGCTCCATGGTGGAGTTCGCAATCCCGACGTTCGCGTCCGGCCCTCTCGGGATCGCGCCGGGGCCGGGCGGTTCGGAAATGTGGTTTACCGAGAACCTGGCCAACAAGATCGGACGCATCGACGCGAGCGGCGCGATCACGGAGTTCGACATCCCGACTCCGGACAGCGGCCCGATCGCGATCGTCCGGGGGTTCGACGGCAGCCAGGAGCTCATGTACTTCACCGAAGCCCGGGGAAACATGATCGGGAGCATCGCGATCACCGGCCAGGTGACGGAGCGCGCGATCCCGACGCCCAACAGCAGTCCCACGGACCTCGTCTTCGACAACGTCGAGCAGGCCGTCTGGTTCACCGAGCGCAACGCCGGAAAGCTCGGCTGGATGTCGATCGACGGCGATTTCCACGAGTTCCCGCTTCCGGGAACCTCGAAGCCCGAGAGCCTCGTGATCGACTACGGCCAGTTCTTTTTCGGACCGATGTCGATCTGGTACGTCGACGCGACGAATCGCCGGGTCGGCAAGCTTTCGGACAATCATCTCTTCGCCCTCGGCGCCCGACACGAGGGCACGCTGGATACCGAGTTCGAGCTCTCGAACTCCGGCAACGATGCGGTCAAGGCGAGGCTCGGCTGGCCTTATACGGGGCCGTGTCCGGCGCCTTGCATCGTGCCGACGAGCATCGAGCTCGTCGTGCCGCGGCGCGGAGAGGTCGAGGCGACGGCGAGCGAGGTGCCGAGCGCCGAAGGCCAGCGCTTCTTTTATGTGACCGGGATCGAGCCGGAGATCAGCGACGTGCCGGAGACGCGGGCCTGGGTCGTCGACGAAGATCGCCCCGAGACGCGCATCGAGGTCCCGCTCATCAGCTACTGGACGATTGCGACGCTCCAGCCCCCGCTCGCCCGGGGAAGCAACGGGCCTCAGCCCTTCCTGACCTTTCCGGCCCGCCGCCAGACCGGTTTCCAGACGACCCTCGTCCTGGCGGCCATCGAGACCGAGGACGGTGGTCCGCTCGAGCTCGAGATCGATGTGCTCAACTCCGGGGGCGACGTCGTGGCATCGACCGAAGTCGCAGTCCCGCTGGCCGGCGTCCTCGTGCTCGATCAGCTCCTTTCCGACCTCGACATCTTCGGGGACTTCGACGGACGGATTCGCGTGAAGCGCATTCCCCGCTCGGGCCTCTTCTGGGGCGTCGTGGAAACCTACGAAAGCAACGTGCTCACCCGCCTCATGCCTCCGGGCTCCGAGCTCGAGCCGCCGTCGCAGTGCGTCGGCGGTCCCGCGCGCTGCAACCCGAGGCGGACGCCGCGCGTCGTGGTTCGCGAAGCGCCGTGATGCTTCGGCGAGCCGGCCTGGGGATGATGGCCGCACTCGCCGGGTTCACAGGCTCGATCCGGATCGGGTGGCTGTCCCCGAGCGGCCTTTTCTGGGCTACGCTCGCAAACGTATCTGCCGACGGGCGGCTGGAGCTCCTGGCTCCGACGCCCGGCATGTCTCTTGATATGGCAACCCTTCCCGGAGGTGTCCGATGAAACGAATCGCGCTTTCTTCTCTTCGTGCTGGCCGTTTTCACGACCCACCCTGTCCTCGCCGAGGACGACATCCTGATCGTCGCCGGGGCCGGGTTCGTGGGGCAGTGGAATACCGAGTTCGAGATCGCCAACGTCGCGACCGAGCCGATCGACGTGGAACTTTCGATCGGGGGCCTTCCCCTCGGCGTGCCGTGTCCTCCCAACTGCACGACTCAGACGTACGCCGTGCCGGGCGCGGGAACGATCCGTGTGCAGGCGAGCGACTTCATCGGAGCGACGTATCCGGGTCCGCAGCTGGTGCGCATCCAGACCCGGAACGACGCTCCGCTTCCGGTCGTCCACGCGCGCTCGGTGAGCTCGGCGAACGCGTGTCAGTTCGCCGAGCTGCCGGTCGTGCGGAAGTCCTCGATCAGGAGCACCCCGGTTCTGGTCTTTCCCGGCGTGGCCCGGGGCGGCGGCTTCTACACGAACCTGATCCTGCAGTCCCTCTCGGCCGAGCCGACCTCCGTCGAGGTGGAGCTGCGGGGCGCGGCCGGAGACCTTCTCGGCACCGCCGCCTTTCCGATTCCGGGCGACCAAGCCTTCGCGGCCTTCACGCTGGTCGATGTCGCCAAGCACTTCGGCGTCGAGACGATCGAGGACGGACAGGTGCGCGTCCGGAACCTCACGGCCACGGGGCCCGTGTGGGGCGTTCTAGCGACGGTCGGCACGGAGGGCTCGCTGCGGGTCTCGACGGGCGCGAACCCCTGAGGCTCAGATCTTGACGAAGATCTTCCGGCGGTAGAGGACGCCGAAGATCGCGAACCAGACCGCGAGATAGGCGAGCGCGAACAGGAGAGAGCCGAGCCTCGGGTCGGCGAAGCGGTCGAAAACTCCTCGGTAGATCGCCGTCCAGAGCGATCGCGGTTTCCCGCCTCCATCCGCCCCCGGGACGCGGATGGCGATGAGCGCGACCGAGACGAGCGACGAGAGCGTGAACGCGGCGATCGCGTTCCGGCCCAGCCAGACGAAGGGTGCGGCAATCTTCCGCGCGCCGCCGCCCGCGACGTCCACGAGGGCCACACAGAGCGCGAGCGCCAGCGCGGCGAGGCCCGCCATCAGGACCGCGTAGGACGGCGTCCAGAGGTTCTTGTTGATCGGGATCATTCGGGCCGCGCCCAGGCCGATCACGGTCGCCGCGATTCCGGCCGCGGAAAGCTCGACGACCTTGCGTCCCAGCGAGACCGGCGCGCGCAGGCGCTCGCCCGCGAGGGTTCCGAGAAGCGTCGACGCGATCGCCGGGAGTGTCGAGAGCAGTCCCTCCGGGTCGAATGTTCCGTTCCACGTGTGCGTCCCGAACACGGCGCGGTCGAGCCTCGCCGGCAGACTGCCTTGCGGATCGAGCGGCCCCGCGGCGACGAGGATTGCGTAGACGAGCAGCAACCCGACCGCTCCCCAGGCCGCTCCGCGCACGCCCGTCGCGAGATAGATGAGGCCCGCGGCGAGCACGCACAGGCCGATGCGCTGGAGAACGCCCGGGATGCGGTAGTGCTCGCGGTGGAAGGCGAGAAACCCGACCAGATTCAAACAGAGGCCCAGCGCGATCAGGATGGCGGCCCTCAGGACGGTCTTGCGCGCGAGCGCGCCGCGTGACGCGCCGGCCGCCCGGCGCTCCCCGAAAGAGAGCGCCATCGACACGCCGACGAGAAAGAGGAAGAACGGGAAGATCGTGTCGGTGTACGTCCAGCCGTGCCACTCGGCGTGGCGAAGCTGCGGGTAGACGGCCGACCAGGTCCCGGGGTTGTTCACGACGATCATTCCGGCGATCGTCGCTCCCCGCATCGCGTCGACGGACTCGAGCCGCTGCATCGGGTTACTGTAGCCCGGTGTTGCATCTCGTCCCGTTGATCCAGCTTTTCTCGGCCGAGCCGGCGCCCGCCGATCCGACGCGGCAGCGGCAGGGATCCTACGAGGTGGCCCTGATGCTGCCGCCGAACGGGCTCTATGCCGAGCAGGAGATGGAGATCGAGTTTCGCGTCCTCGACGTCGAGACGCCCGGCCCGGACGGATCGGCGCAACCCCTGCGCCGGGCGCGGATTCGCGCCGAGGCCGACATGCCCAGCATGCCGGCGATGCCGAAGTTCGACGAGATCGCGCACAGCGAAGGCATCCCCGGCGTCTTCGGAGTGCATCCGGTCTTTCCGCACGGCGGCGACTATCGGCTCTGCCTGACGATCCTGTCGCCCCAGCTCCCGAGGGTCGGCGACCCGCGCCCCGCGACCCCGGTCACGTTCGAGTTTCCGCTGCAGGTCCAGGACGCGGCCTCCAGCCCGAGAAGTCCGTCCCAACGGGTCCGGCCGTATGCCCTCGACGTCACGACGAAACCGTGGCGCCCGGTCGCGGGCGAGCCCGTCGAGCTGACGCTCGCCGTGCGCATGACGTCGTCCTTCGAGGATCGCGAAGTCACGGACTTCGATCTGCAGCACGAGAGGCTCATGCATCTCTTCATCGTGCGGGACGATCTGACGTTGTTCGCCCATGAGCACCCGGAGCTCACGGACCCCGGAACCTTCCGGCTGCGCTGGCGGTTTCCGCAGCCCGGGCGCTACCGGATCTTCGCCGACGTCGCACCGAAGGACGCCGGGTCGCAGGTTCTGTCGGCGACCGTTCAGGTCGACGGCGAGCCGGCGCCCGCGCCGAAAACAACCACCCGGTCTACGACGCGGGCGACCTTCGCATGGCCGGACGAGGGAATGCCGGTCGGACGCACGCTCACGGTGACCGCGATGCTCACCGATGCCGACGGGCGACCGGTGCGCGATCTCGAGCCGTGGCTCGGAGCGATGGCTCACCTGATTCTCGTCCATCAGGACGCCGAGACTTTCGCGCACGCCCATCCCGACGACCGAGAGCCCGGGGTTGGCCGCGAAGGCCGAATTCCGTTTCTCGTGCGCCTGCCGAAGCCGGGGCGCTACAAGGGCTGGCTGCAATTCCAGCGGACGGGCCAGGTCGAGACGATCGAGCTCGCCGTCGAAGCCGTCCCGGCGGCCCTGACCCGCGCCGTCTACTTCTTGTCGAAGCGGCCGGACAGGCCGTCGGGCTCTTTCCCCGCGGCCCATCCGTCCACCACGCGCAGACCCTCGAGGTCGAGAACGACGACGACGTCCGCGTGGGTGGCCGCGACGAAGGCCCGCTTGCCGTCGGGCGTGATGAAGATGCCCACGGGCGCCGGGCTCGCGCCGAACTTCCCCTGAAAGACGCGCGAGCCCGAGGCGGCGACCGCGTCCCGGCCGAGAGGGATGCGCTTGACCTCGGTCCGTGTCGCGACGTCGTAGACGCCGACGTCCCCGGACTCGGTGAACGCGACGACGGCGCGCTTGCCATCCGGAGTGATGCGCACGCGGATGGGGAACTTCCCGGCCTTGATCGTCGCCGCGACCTTGAGCGTCTTGGTGTCGATGACGGAGATGGTGTCGGCCTGGCGGTTGACGACCCAGACCTCGCGCCCATCCGGCGTGACGTCGATACCCTCGGCGCCCTTACCGGTCGGGACGTCGCCGACGACGCCTCCCGGCAGGTCGATGACGGTCACGACTCCGTCCTTGAGCGAGGAGACGTAGGCGCGCTTGCCGTCGGGAGACGCGACGACCATGTGCGACAAGGGGTGTCCCGTAGGCAGCCGCGAGAGGACTTTGGCCCCCTTGGGATCGACCACGACGAGCTCTTTCTTGCCCTCGGCCGTCACGAGCAGCCGGCCGTCCTTGAGCGCGGCGAGGCCGTGCGGTCGGGCTCCGGAGCCGATGTCGACGCGGCCGACGACCTTTCCGGTCGCGAGCTCGATGAGCGAGACCATGTGGCCCGGAGCGTCGGCGCGGCCGTAGTCGCTGACCGCGACCGTCTTTCCGTCGAAGAGGACCTCCGCCTCGTGCGGACCCGACTCGACCGGCGCGGTCCACTTGAGCTTCCCGGTCGAGCCGTCCAGGACCGAGATCGAGTTGTCGGACTTGTTCACGACCACCAGAAGGTCGTTCGAGGGCCGCGGCGTCGGCGTCGGCGTGGGCTGGGGAGTGGGCGTCGGAGAGCCGCCGCGCCGTCCCCGGGGCGTCGCGCGCGGCGTCGGCGTGGGCGGGGCCTCCTCGGTGCTTCCCGTCGCGCCTCCCGTCGAGCCGGTCGGCGGCAGGACGTTGGGCGAGCCCGAAGCCGTTTGAAGCAGGAGAAAGCCGGTCAGAGCGAGTTCGAGCATCGTCTCTCCACCTTATACGGGCAGAACCTTGAGCGCTCCGGGCCGCGTCGAAAGACTCTCGGGAGCCCCGGACCCGCTGACGGCAAAGTCATCCTCGATGCGGACGCCGAACTTGCCGGGAAGGTAGATCCCCGGCTCGACGGTGACGGTGTTGCCGGCGACCAGCGGCACGGTGTTTCCGCGCACGAGATACGGCGGTTCGTGGCCGTCCATCCCGAGGCCATGTCCGAGCCGGTGCGTGAAGGACGCGCCGTAGCCGGCCTCGTCGATGACGCGGCGGGCCGCCTTGTCGACGTCTTCGCCCGAGGCCCCCGCCCGCAGAGCATCGATCCCGGCGCGCTGCGCGCGGTCGACGGCGTCGTAGACCTTGCGCACCTCGTCCTTCGGCGGACCGAAGCAGACCGTGCGCGTGACGTCGGAGGTGTAGCCGCGGACCTTGCAGCCGGCGTCGATCAGCACGACGTCGCCCCGTTCGAGAGCCCGATCCCCGGGCGCTCCGTGCGGCAGGGCCGCGGAGGGCCCGAACTGGACGAGGCCGCCGCCCTGAACGCCGAGCTTTCGAAACTCCTGCTCGAGGATCGCGGACAACTCGCTCTCGGTCATGCCGCGCGAGAGCCTGCGGTGGCAGCCTTCGATGGCGAGGATCGTCCGGCCGGCCGCGTCGCGGATGAACGCGCGTTCCTCGGGACTCTTCACCATCCGCAGCGCATCGAAGACCGCGGTCGCGTCCTGCATGCGCACGGAGGAGCCGGCCGCGGAGGCGAGCTGCGTCGCCGTGTGATACGCGGTCGAGCCCTCGATCCCGATCGCTTTCGCCCGTCCGAGCGCGCGCGAGGCCAGGACCATCGGATCGTCGTCCTCGTTCCAGGTCACGACCTCGTTCACGACGACGTCGCGGCGATGGTTCTCGGCCTCGAAGTTCGGGGTGACGAGAACCGCCCGGCCGTCGACGGCGAGAATCAGCGCCGTCAGCCGCTCGCTGCGTCCGATCGCGAGATTCGCCGACCAGGCCAGGTTGGTCGAAGGGGTCAGGAAGAGCGCGTCGAGGCCCCGTGACTTCGCGGAAGCCGCGAGGCGCGCCTGCCGGTCGCGAAAGACGTCCGGGGCGAGAGCCAGGGGAAGAGGGGGAGGGCCCCCGGGCGCCGGCTCGGCGGCCGCGGGGTGGGCCCGGGTCGCCGTCGTCGCCGCGGCGGCGCCGGCAGCGGCCACCCAGGTGCGGCGCGTCATCGTCATGCGGCGCGTAGGATACCGTGCCCGCCCGGAACGCCCGGAGTGCCCGGCGCGCCCGAATCGTGCGTCAGTGCGAGGGACGGCGGCGCTCGCCCTGGCGGCGATCCGCCCGGTGCGCGCCCACGGTGCTGTAGCGATCGTAAGCGCGTCGGTCGATGCGATGCTCGGTGCGGCGGTCGGCCTGGTCGCGGCGGTCCGAGGCCGGCGCGCGCGTGTGTCCTTCCGGGGTCATCGTGGAGGGTTTTCCTTTTCGGGGGTCCGTCGTTCCAGACACGGGGCGAGGCAACGTGCGGGAAACGGCAGTCATTCCCGCGTCAGTACACCCCTCCCGTCAGGTGGACGATGGCCGTCCAGAGACCCCGGCTGAAACGAAAAGTGATCAGGGGGACGACGATGGCCGCGCCGCCCCACACGCCCAGCATGATGGGCAGCGGCCAGAGCGGCGAGAACGCCGACGCGATCATGAGACCGAAGGCGACGACGAACGTGTTGATGTCGAGCGATCCGACCCACTGCCCGTGCTCGCGCGCGAACCGCACGCCGCAACAGGAGCAGCTCTCGTGCATCGTGAAGTACGTCCGAAACAGCCGGCCCTGGCCGCACACCGGGCAGCGGAGGCGCAGCCCTCTCCAGACGACCTTGCGCCAGTAGCCTTCGGGCCATCCGCTGCGATGGTGCGCCGTCGTGCCGCGCCAGGGGAGAACGGGAGGCGGATCGGGAACCGGGGCGGACATGGGAGATCGATCTTACTCCCGAGCCGGCGGCGTGACGGGCGTCGCGGGCGCCGCGGACCCCGCCAGCGGAATCCGCTGTCCCTCCTTTGCGACACCGACCCCGCGCTCGGCGAGAGCGGCCTTCGCGTTCTCGTCCCAGAGCAGCCGGTTGGTGTGGTTCAGGTGGACCAGATAGACGCGGCCCCTGGCCTGCGGCATCCCGGCCACGAGGGCCGCCGTTTCGGAAACGAGCGGGTGCGGGATCTCCGCGATCGAGCGGCCGGGAATCTCGTCGGCGGACTGAAACGTGCCGTCGACGAACGCCACCAGGGTGGGATCTTCGAGAAGCGCCGGGAGGCTCCGGTCCCACTTCTCCCACTTGTCGATGTCGGGCAGCCAGAGGATCGCGCGCGACGGGCCGCGAATGAGCCAGGCCACCGTGTCGGAGTCCTCGTCGCGATGCGGAACGCGGATCGGCGTCGCGCGCAGGCTGTCGGTCAGGACGACTTCGCTTCCCGGCGCGACCTCGCGGATCGCGATGTTCTCGAGCGCCACGAGCCGGCTCCAGGGCTTGTTCTCGCGCAGGAACTTCGCCATGGAGGGCGTGCAGTAGACGGGGACGTTTCGCGCGCCGAGGACTTCGCGGCCGAGCTGGGCGAGGCCCAGGTAGTGGCCGATGTGCGCATGCGTGAGCAGGATGCCGTCCGGACGGCCGCCGAGGCTCTCGATCTGGTCGGCGAAGTCCGGTGTGGCGTCGACGAGAAATCGGCGGCCCGCGGCCGGGTCGACGAGGCCGAGGGACGCGACGCGCCGCCGCTTGGCCGGGTCGGTGCGGGCCTCGACGCAGAGCGGCTGGCGGCACCCGGCGTGGGGCACGCCCCCATCCTGCGCGACCCCCAGGACGACGGCGTAAGGGCCCGGGCGCCTGGGGGCCCGGAGTTTGCAGAGCAAGGACGAGGAGCGCCGCGCTGAGCAAGCGGCCAGGACTGTAGACTGTCATCCCTAAACTGTCGACTCCCAAGGAGGAGATCTCATGGCCCGTAAAAGTCTGTCCCGCGCGACCGCCGAGGCGCTCGGCCCGATCGTCGTGCCGCTGATGACCAAGGTCGCTTTGCCGATCGCGATCGAAAGCCTCCGCCGCGGGGGGCGGTTCGACACCGATCGCTTCTACGCCGAAGCGAAGGAGAGCCTCGCGAAGGGCTTCCAGAAGAGCAAGCCCGAGCTCGAGGATCTGAAGGACGAGCTCTCGGAGCGCGGATCGGATTTCTATTCGGAGGCGCGCAAGCACGGCGCCGATCTGCTCGAGGCCCTCACCGAGAAGGGCACCGCGCTCGCCGAAGACTGGGTGGGGCGTCCCCGCCCGCGCCGCCGCTCCCGCGTCGGCAAGGTGCTCGTCGTTCTGGCGGTCGTGGGCGTCGTCGCGGCGCTGGTGACGCGCGGAGACCGCTAGGTCCTCGCGCGTCAGCCGTCATCGCGCGTCATCCCGAGGAGCGCAGCGACGAGGGATCCCGTGCTTTTCGAGTCTGACGGGTCCTTCGGCTTCGCTCAGGATGACGGCTAGCCGACGGCCAGCCGTCTTGTATTTGATCCGGTGCGGCTGGTCCGCGTCCATGCCGAGGCGGCGCTTCCGGTCGGCCTCGTACTCCTGGTAGTTCCCCTCGAACCAGACGGCCTGGCTCTCGCCCTCGAAGGCGAGGATGTGGGTCGCGATGCGGTCGAGGAACCACCGGTCGTGGCTGATGACGACCGCGCAGCCGCCGAAGTTGACCAGGGCCTCCTCGAGCGCGCGGAGCGTGTCGACGTCGAGGTCGTTCGTCGGCTCGTCGAGGAGCAGCACGTTGCCGGCCTTCTTGAGCGTCCGCGCGAGGTGAAGACGGTTGACCTCGCCGCCCGAGAGATCGCCGATGCGCTTCTGCTGGTCCGGGCCCTTGAAGTTGAACATCGAGACGTAGGCCCGCGCGGGGATCTCGCGCTTGCCGAGGATGAGCTTCTCGAGGCCGCCCGAGATCTCGTCGAAAACGGACTTGCTCGGATCGGCGCGGTCGCGGTCCTGGTCGACGTAGGAGGGCACGACCGTGTCGCCGACCACGAGCTTGCCCGCGTCGGGCTTCTCCTTGCCGACGATCATCTTGAAGAGCGTCGTCTTGCCGGCGCCGTTCGCGCCGATGATGCCGACGATTCCGCCGCGCGGCAGGTCGAAGTTCAAATCTTCCATCAGGAGCCGGTCGCCGAAGGCCTTGCGCACGCCTTCGGCGCGCACGACGACGTCTCCCAGGCGGGGACCCGCGGGGATGAAGAGCTCCTGCGTCTCGCCGCGGGTCTCGGGACCCGAGTCGGTGAGCAGCGCTTCGTAGCGGTCGATGCGGGCGCGGCTCTTCGCATGCCGCGCGCGGGGAGACATCTTGATCCATTCGAGCTCGCGCTGGAGTGTGCGGCGCTTGGCCGTCTCGGCCTTCTCTTCGAGCTCGAGTCGGTTTTCCTTCTGCTCGAGCCAGCTCGAGTAGTTGCCCTTCCACGGGATGCCGGCGCCGCGATCGAGCTCCAGGATCCAGCCCGCGACGTTGTCGAGGAAGTAGCGGTCGTGCGTGACGGCGACGACCGTGCCGGGGTATTCGGCCAGATGCCGCTCGAGCCACGCGACGGACTCGGCGTCGAGATGATTCGTCGGCTCGTCGAGGAGCAGCAGGTCCGGCTTCTCGAGCAGGATCTTGCAGAGAGCCACGCGGCGCTTCTCGCCCCCGGAGATCTTCGTCACGTCCGTGTCGGGGGGCGGCAGGCGCAGGGCGTCCATCGCGATCTCGAGTTGCCGGTCGAGCTCCCACGCGTTCACGGCCTCGATCGCGTCCTGGACGCGCTGGTACTCGGCCATGACCTTCTCGCTCTCGGCCTCCGAGAGCTCCTCGGCCAGCTTCTCGTTGAGCTCCTCGAACCGCTTGAGCAGGGCCCGCGTCTTCGCGACACCCTCCTCGACGTTGCCGAGGACGTTCTTCGAGGTATCGAGCCGCGGATCCTGCGGCAGGAATCCGACGCGCGTGCCGTCGGCCGGAAAGGCCTCGCCGGCGAAGTCCTTCTCGACGCCGGCCATGATCTTCAGCAGCGTGGACTTGCCCGCGCCGTTGAGGCCGAGGACGCCGATCTTGGCTCCCGGGAGGAAGGACAGGTAGATGCCCTTGAGAATCTCGCGCTGCGGAGGCACGACCTTCCGCAGGTTGACCATTGTGTAGATGTACTGGTGCGCCATAGGGCGGGGGAGTCTATACGAGTCGAGGGTTGAGGGTCGAGGGTCAGGTCTGGCCGATGTTGATCCCCATCGTTCCGAGCAGCCGCTCCTCGTAGCGGACTTCGCCGAAGCCTGCGGCCCGCATCAGGGCCTCGACGCCGCGCTGCGCCGGGATACCTCTCGAGCGAGGCGGGGATGTACGCATACGTCTGCGGATCGCGATGGAAGATCCATCCCACCGCGGGCATCACTGTGCCGAGGTAGGCCCGGTACAGCGCGGCGGGAAGCGCGCGATCCGGCTTGCCGAAATCCAGGACGACCGCGCGGCCTCCGGGCGCGAGCACCCGCCGCATCTCCAGGAGCGCCGCCGGAATGTCGGCGACGTTGCGCAGGCCGTATCCGATCGTCAGCACGTCGAACGATCCGTCGGGGAAGGGCAGGCGAAGCGCATCGGCCTGGATGAACTGCGGTCCCCGCCGGCCGTCTGCGCGGCCGGGTTTGCTGCGCCGTCGGACGCGCGTCGGCGCGGCGCCGCTTCGCCACCGCGAGCATCGGAAGCGTGAAATCCGCGCCGAAGACCGCTTCGGCGCCCTGCTCCTCCGCGAGGAAGCAGAGATCCCCGCTGCCGCAGCAGAGGTCGAGCACGCGGGCGTTCCGCGGGGCTCCCGCGAGCGCCAGGCGGACGGTCTGCCGCTTCCAGATGCGATGCATCCCGAAGCTCATGACGTCGTTGACGAGGTCGTATCTCCGGGCCAGCCGGGAGAACATCTCGCGCACCTTCGGAGCGCGGTCCTCGTCGTAGGACAGATACTTGTTGCTCACCCGGCCGGACACTATAGACGGGCCGGGAAGGCTGGCACGTTTGTTGTAAAGTCATACAACCCATGGCCGAAGCATCCCCGAAGCCCGTCAGCGCCGACGAAGCACGCCGCGTGGCCGAAGAGGCCCGCGAGAGCGAGTGGCAGGCGCCCTCGTTTCTGAGGCAGATCTTCCTCGGCAACTTCCGACTCGACCTCGTCCATCCGTTCCCGGCCGCCCCGCCCGAGCGCCCGGAGTTCCGCGACTACATGGACCGCCTCGAGCGGTTCCTCGTCGAGGAGGTCGATCCCGACGCGATCGACCGGGAAGGCAAGATTCCGCCGTCGGTCATCAAGGGCCTCGCCGAGCTCGGCGCCTTCGGGATGAAGATCCCGAAGGAGTACGGCGGCCTGGGCTTCACGCAGCGCGAGTACGGCGAAGCGATGAAGCTGATCACCTCGCGCGACGGCAACCTCGTGACGCTCCTCTCCGCGCACCAGTCGATCGGCGTCCCGCAGCCGCTCAAGCTCTTCGGGACGAAGGAGCAGAAGAAGAAGTACCTTCCCCGGCTCGCGGCCGGCGCCGTGTCGGCGTTCGCCCTGACCGAGGCGCAGGTCGGATCGGATCCGGCCAACCTGTCGACGATCGCGACGCGCACGCCGGAAGGCGACTACATCCTCGACGGCGAGAAGCTCTGGTGCACGAACGGCACGATCGCCGAGCTCTACGTCGTCATGGCGCGGCACCCGGACACGAAGAAGATCTCGGCGTTCATCGTCGAGAGGTCCTCGCCGGGCGTCGAGGTCGTCATCCGTTGCCACTTCATGGGGCTGAGGGCCATCGAGAACGGCGTCATCCGCTTCACGAAGGTCCGCGTCCCGAAGGAGAACCTCCTCTGGGGCGAGGGCAAGGGCCTGAAGCTCGCGCTCATCACGCTCAACACCGGCCGGCTGACGCTGCCGGCCTCTTCCGCGGTGCTCGGCAAGCGCTGCCTCGAGATCTGCCGCACCTGGTCGAACGAGCGGATCCAGTGGGGGCTGCCCATCGGGCGCCACGACGCGATCGCGCAATTGCTGGCCGAGATGGCGGCGACGACGTTCGCGATGGACGCGATCACGGATCTCGCCTCGTCCATGGCCGACATGGGCGACCGCGACATCCGCCTCGAGGCGGCGGTCGCCAAGATGTGGAACTCCGAGGAAGGCTGGAAGATCGTCGACCGCACGCTCCAGATCCGCGGCGGCCGGGGCTACGAGACCGCGGACTCTCTGCGCGCCCGCGGCGAGGCGCCGATCCCGGTCGAGCGGATCCTCCGCGACTTCCGGATCAACCTCATCTTCGAGGGCTCCTCGGAGATCATGCGGCTCTTCATCGCGCGCGAAGCGGTGGACACGCACCTCAAGATCGCCGGCCCGTTCGCCGACCCGAAGGCGTCCATGTCCGCGAAGCTCTCGGCCCTTCCGAAGATGGCGGGCTTCTACGGCTGGTGGTACCCGAGCCGCTGGCTCGGCTGGAGCGGCTGGCCGCGCTTCTCCGAGTTCGGGCCTCTCGCCGGTCACGTCCGGTTCGCCGAGCGCACGACGCGCAAGCTCGCGCGGACGCTGTTCCACCAGATGCTCAAGCTCGGCCCCAAGCTCGAGAAGCGGCAGGCGCTCCTCTTCCGCGCCGTCGACATCGGCGCGGATCTGTTCGCCATGGCCGCCGCGCTGTCCCGCGCCGACGCCCTTCGCCGCTCCGGAGCCGCCGAAGCGCCGAAGGCGGCCGAGCTCGCCGACATCTTCTGCCGCGGCATGCGCCGCCGCATCGCCGAGCATTTCCGCGGCATCGGCTCCAACGACGACGTCGCGAAGTACCGGACCGCCCGGCATCTGCTCGACGGCGAGTTCGCGTGGCTCGAGAAGGGATTGACGGCGATGGAATCCGATTCGAGAGAGCAGTCGGCGGCGCCGTCGCGCGCGGTCTCGCGATAGCGGCGATAGCGGAAAGTCCCGCAACGGGGCCGCGGTGAAGAAAGTCCTCGTCGGGCTCGCCGTGCTTGCCGCCCTCGCGGGGGCGTTTCTCTACGGGTTCGTGGGGCGCGAGCGGCGCTGGTTTCCGTACTACCCGCTGCGGGACGCGTACCGCGCCCTGAAGCCGGAGTCCGTCCCGCATCGTTATGCCAGGACTCCCACGGATCAGTCGGCGCTCGCGCAGCGCGAGGCCGTCGGCGCGCTGACCCAGCTTCCGTACCTGCAGGGCTACAACCCCGCCTCGGGAAAGAGCGGCGTGCTCGTGTACGACGAGGCGCGGGCATTCCCGGGCTGGAATCTCGCGTTGTCCGCGCACAAGACCCAGGCGCTTCTTCTCGACATGAAGGGCCTCGCGCATCACCGCTGGTCGATCGAGTCCCGAAAGATCTGGCCGGATCTGAAACTCGGCCGCGCGACCGCCCACTACGCCGAGTACTGGCGCCGCGCGGAGCTCTTGCCGGAGGGAGATCTTCTCGCCATCTGGGAGTACATCGGACTGGTCCGGGTCGATCGGAGCTCGCGCCTGAAGTGGGCGAGCCTCAACGGCGCGCATCACGACCTCGCCGTGGCGGCCGACGGCACGATCTACGTCCTGACGCGCGAAGTGAAGGTCGTGCCTTCCGTCAATCCCCGCGATCCCGTCGACGTGGATTTCGTGACGGTGCTGACGCCCGACGGGAAAGAGCTCCGGCGGATCTCGCTCCTCACCGCCTTCGAGCGCTCCGACTACGCCGCCGTCCTCGCACACATGGCGAGCGAGGGCGACATCCTGCACGCCAACTCCGTCGTCATTCTCGATGGGCGCCTCGCCGACCGTTCCCAGGCTTTCCGCGCCGGCAATCTGCTCGTCTCGTTTCGGAGCCTCGACGTCGTCGCCGTTCTCGACCCCCAGGCGGAGAAGATCGTGTGGGCGCTCCTCGGCCCGTGGCGCGCGCAGCACTCGCCGCGCATCCTCGAGAACGGCCGGATGCTCCTCTTCGACAACTTCGCCGGGATGCGCCTCGGGTTCTCGCGCGTGCTCGAGCTCGACCCCTTCACGCAGGTGATCGCCTGGCGGTATGGCGACAAAGAGGGGCAGCGGATCTTTTCCGAGTCCAACGGCCAGGCCGAGCGCCTCGGCAACGGCGACACTCTGATCGTCGAGTCGAATAGCGGACGGGCGATCGAGGTCACCCCCGCCGGCGAGACCGTCTGGGAGTACGTCAATCCCTTCCGCGCCGGCGAGAAGAAGGAGCTCCAGGCCACGCTCACGCAGCTCTCGCGGCTTCCAGCGAGCCTCGACATCGGGTGGGCGGACCACCCTCCCGGAAAGGAAAAGGCGCTCGCCGGGACCGCCCGTGAATCCGGATTCTCGGGCGCGCGATAGACTCGCGAAAACGAGGTACGCCTTGAACATTTTCTGCCCGAGACTCCGCGGCTTCGCTGCAAGATCGGTCTTTGCGCTCGCCGCGCTGTCGATCCGGAGCCGGGGACGCGCCCAGACCTACGAGATCCTGCACGAATTTCCCCCGACGTACCGGCTCGCCCTCGAGCCCGCTGATCCTCGGAAGCGACGGCAACCTCTACGGCACCGCGGCTGCGGGCGGGGCGCTCGGGCAGGGCTCGGTCTACATGCTGTCCCCGATCCCGGGGCCCGGGTACACGTACGTGGAGCTGCACTCCTTTTCCGGCGCCGACGGAGCGCGGCCGCTCGCCGGCCTGCTGGAAAGCGACGGCGCGTTCTACGGCACCACCGAGTCGGGCGGCGACTCGGGAATGGGCACCGTGTTTCGCATCGATGGCTCCGGCACGTCACCGTGCTGCACTCCTTCTCGGGGGCGGACGGTTCCGGTCCGACGGCGCCTCTCGCGAGCTCGGGTGGCACGTTCCTGGGCGCGGCGACCGCAGGAGGCTGCCTTCGGCCGGGGCACGATCTTCTCCATCAGCTCGGCCGGCGCCTTCGAAAAGCTTCATGACTTCGAAGGGCCGGAAGGGGCGTTCCCCGGCGGGGGATTGACTCCCGTCGCCGGGGGCGTCGCTTACGGAACGACCCAATACGGCGGCGAGAGCAACAACGGCGCCATTTATCGTCTCGAAACGGACGGAACCGTCACGCTGATCCACTCCTTCGCAGGCCTCGATCGACGGCGCGACAGCCGACGTCGACGCTGATCTGGGACGGGGCTGGCACTCTCTTCGGCACGACAGAGTACGGCGGCGCTGGCAGCTATTTCCGGACCGGCACCGTTTTCTCGCTGACGCTCGACGGCGATTACGCCGTCCTTTACAGCTTCGTACCGAGCCAGGGCAGCTACCCTTCGCGAGGTCGCTCGAAGCAATTCCGGCACGCTCTACGGAGTGGCTCGCGTTCGAGGGAGCCGAGGGATCCGGAACTCTCTTCCGGCTCGACACGGATTCGACGTTCACCGTGCTCGTGAACTTCGACTTCCCCGGCCCCTCGTACCCAGCATGCCGTGCCGCTCCTGCTCGCCGACGGGACTCTCGTCGGATCGGCGACCTATGGAGGCGCCTACGGCACGGGAGCTCTGTACTCCTTTCCGGTCGGAGGGCCTCTTTCGATCATCCATTCCTTCGGTTCGAGCGACGGCGCGGTCCCCATCAGCGGATTGCACCAGCACACCGACGGGCTCATCTACGGCACGACGATGTCCGGCGGCCATGGATACGGCACGGTCTTCCGCTTCACGCTCGCCGGCGCGCTCGACTACGTTCACCTGTTCGAGTTCGATGGAGTCGATGGCTTTGGCCCGCTCGGCGGACTGGCTGCGGGGCCCGGAGGCGAGTTGTTCGGCGCCACGCTCGCCGGCGGAGACGAGAACCTGGGAACGATCTACAAGATCGACGCGGCCGGCGACTACGCGCAGACGCATAGCCTCGTCGAAGCGGAGGGCGGCAGCGTGTATGACGCTCTCACGTACGGATCCGACGGGAATCTCTACTGCGCGACCAGCGCCGGCAACGGGACGGCGATCCGAAGCCCCGACGGAATCGACTTCGACTTCCTGCACGCGTTCACGTTCGACGAGGCCTACGGAATCGCCTGGAGCCTCGCCGAAGGCCCCGACGGCAACTACTACGGCGCTGCGAACGGCGCCGGCGAGTCGAGGGACCGTCTACCGGTTGACGCCCTCCGGAGAGGTGACGGTCGCACACACGTTCTCCTCGGGAGGAGCCGAGGGCGAATCTCCTTCGAGCGCACTGGTCACCGCCCCGTGGGGGCTGATGTATGGCGTCAATGGCGCGCAGCGGTCCGGGAGGCGCCGGAACCGCCTTCGCCATCGATACCGAAGGCCGCGTGCGGGTGCTCCACGGTTTTTCGGGGCCCGACGGGCAGTACCCCTCGAGCCTCGCTCTCGGCAGCAGCGGCCTTTTCTTCGGGACGACCTACGAAGGGGGAGCGCACGGGGTCGGAACGCTCTTCCAGCTCGACCGGTACGGCAACTTCCTCAAGCTCCACGATTTCGACTTGCCCGAAGGAGGCACGCCCGAAAGCTCGGTCGTCGAAGCCTCCGACGGAAACATCTACGGGACGACGGACAAGGGCGGAACCGGCGGATTCGGCCAGGGCGTCGTCTTCCGCTTCTCGATGCCGGTCCGGGCGCTCACCGTTTCCCCCTCGTCCGGAGACGCGCTCGGCGGCACGGCCCTCACGGTCACCGGCCGCGGTTTCGCAGACGGGGTCAGCGTCGACATCGGCGGTCAGTCCACCGCGGTTCTCGGCAACAGCCCGACGGACATCACGACGAGCTCGCCGCCGCTCTTTCCCGGGACGCTCAACGATGTGCTCGTCGCGAACACGGACGGAACGTCGAGCGTGCTGCCCGAAGGCTGGTTCGCCGACTACCTCGACGTCCCCGCCGCGGACCAGTTTCATCCCTATGTCGAGACCCTCGTCCGCCATCACGTCGCCGTCGGCATCGGCGGCGGGCTCTTCGGGAGCAAGCAGCCCACGACTCGCGCGCAGCTCGCGGTGTTTCTCCTCAAGGCGGCGCGCGGCGCCGCCATCCCGCCGGCGTGCACGGGTGCGTATAACGACGTCGCGTGCCCGAGCCTGTTCGCGGACTGGGTCGAGGAGCTCGGCGCCATCGAGATCACCGCCGGATGCAACGACGCCCCGCCCCTGTACTGCCCGACGGAGATGGCGACGCGCGCGCAGATGGCCGTGTTCGTGCTGAAGGCCGCGCGGGGAAGCGCCTACACGCCGCCTCCCTGCAGCGGAGTCTTCGAGGACGTGCCGTGCCCGGGCGGCTTCGCGGTCGACTGGATCGAGGATCTCTACGCCGCGGGCGTGACGAACGGCTGCAGCAAGAGCCCGCTGCTCTACTGCCCGGACGATCCCGTGAGCCGCGGCCAGATGGCCGTCTTCGTCGTCCGCGCGTTCCATCTGCCCTAGCTCGCGCCGGCGAAGTCTCGGCGCCGGGTTTCTCCGAACGGCCGTAACGGCGCCGCTCGATGGGGAACTGGGTTCTCACAGGCGATGCGGGCGCGTCAGGAGAAGTGGACAGCGATGGAGGAGCCCGCGAGACCGGCGAGGCGAGGAGTGGGCCTCGTGTCGGACCGCGACTGACCCGCGGTCGTTCGAAACGGGGCTCCGCGCGCGCGGGGATAGTATTCCAAAGTAGCAACGTGGCTCTCGCAGCGGGTACCCGGCTCGGCCCCTACGAAATCCTGTCGCCGATCGGCGCAGGCGGAATGGGGGAAGTCTACGCGGCGCGCGATTCCCGGCTGGATCGGCGGGTGGCGATCAAGGTGCTCGCGGCGGAGCTCGCTTCCGACGCCGCGCACCTGGCGCGATTCCAGCGCGAAGCCAAAGCCGCGTCCTCGCTGAACAATCCCAACATCGTCACCGTCTACGACGTCGGCGTATCGGAGTCCGTGTCCTGGGTGGCGATGGAGCTCGTGGAAGGCAAGTCCCTCGGCGAGCTGATCGCGGAGGGACCCCTTGCCGGCGCGCAAGCTCCTCGATCTCGCGGGCCAGATCGCCGACGGGCTCGCCGCGGCCCACGACGCGGGAATCGTGCACCGCGACCTGAAGCCCGCCAACGTCATGATCACGCGGGAAGGGCTCGTCAAGGTCGTGGACTTCGGCCTCGCCCGCGCCTTTCAGCGCGACGCGGGAGAGCGCACACAGGCCACCACGGAAACGTCGCCTCCCACGCTCACCGGAGACATCGTCGGCACGGCCGGCTACATGTCGCCGGAGCAGGCGAGAGGCGAGCCCGTCGATTTCCGGTCGGACCAGTTCTCGTTCGGATCCGTTCTTTACGAGATGGCCACGGGCCGGCGTGCATTCAAGGAGAACACGCGCATCGACACGCTCTCGGCCGTGCTCCACGACGACCCCGAACCGATCGCGCGGCTGCGGCCCGGAATTCCTCCGCCGCTGCGCTGGGTCGTCGAGCGCTGCCATGCCAAAGCGGCCGGGGATCGGTACGAGTCCACGGGCGATCTCGCGCGGGAGATTCGAGGCATCCGGGAGCATCTCTCCGAGGTGTCGGGAAGCGCGGCCGTGGAAGAGCCGGTGGCGCGTCGGAAGTTCGGGCTCGCGGCCGCCATTCTCGCCGCGCTTGTCCTGGGCGCCGGGCTCTGGGCGATCCTCGGACGCCCGCGACCGGCCCAGAGCGGTCCCGAGTTCCGCCGCCTCACCTTCCGCAGCGGCGTCGTGACGCGCGCGCTCTTCATGCAGAAGTCCAATTCCATCCTCTATACGGCCTCGTGGGTCGGTCAGTCCTCGCGGACGTACCTGACGCTGCCCGAGGCCAAGGGCGCGGATCGGAGCCTCGACGCCGAGACCCAGGTTCCGATGGCCTTCTCCGAGGATGGCTCCGAAGTGCTCGTGCAGCTCGGCCGATCGCGGCCGTCTCTGAACTTCTTCGGAACGCTGGCGTGGTGGCCGGCCCTGGGCGGCAAGGCGCGGCCGTTTTTGGAGAACTCGGGCTGGGCCGACTGGGCGAAGAAAGGGCGCTTCGTGGCCGTGGTCCAGGAAGAGGGCTCGGAGCGCGTCCTCCAGGTGCGGGATGCCGCGGGCAAGCTTCTTCGGCCGCTCTTTCGCACGACCGGTGCGATCACGTACGTTTCCATTTCTCCCGACGAAACCGAGGTCGCATTCATTCATCACCCCTCCCGCACCGACGATGCCGGGGAGGTCCGGATCGCCTCGGTGGACGGAACGCGCGGCCGGGCTCTGACGCCCGTGTTCGAGCGCTGCGTCGGGTTGAAGTGGAGCGCCCGCACCGGCGAGGTCTGGTACACCGCGAGCCGCGCGGACGTCTACACGACCGCCCTCTGGGGCGTGGATCGCAAGGGCCGTACTCGCATGATCCATTCCTTTCCGGACTTCTTTTTCCTGCAGGACGTCTCCGACGACGGGTGCCTCTTCGTCGCGAGCGCGGAGGAGACGGATCTCCTCCTGAGGATCGGCGAGGGCGTGCCGACCGACTTCTCGTGGCTCGGGACGACGATGGTGGCCGACATTTCCCCGGACGGAAGGACCCTCCTCTTTCTGGACGGCGCCTCGGCGGACACCGTCGGCGTCTGGACCCGACCGCTCGACGGAAGCGAGGCCATCCGCATTTCGGACGGGGATCCCGGCAAGTTCTCGGCTGACGGCCGCTGGGTCGTGGCCACGAGCCGCGTCCCTTCCGGGCTTCCGCAACTGATCGTGGTTCCCACGAAGGGAGGCAAGAGCCTCGCCGTCACGAGCTCCACGACGGCGGGCTACTTCGATCCCTCCTTTTTGGGATCCGACGCGTTGCTCTACGTCCGGGCCGAAGGCGAGCGGCGCGAGGTCGGACGCATCAAGCTCGACGGAACCGGCGTGGAGTCTCTCGGAGTCACCGGGTGCAGCGGTCCGGTCGCCAGTCCGGACCAGACCCGGTTTCTTTGTGTCGAGGAACCCGGTCACAGCGCGCTCAAGCTCTACGGGCTCGCTCGGCGTGATGCGGGCCGGGCACTCCATACGCTGGCTTCCGGCGCGACCTTCGTGTATGCGCGCTGGAATGCTCTCGGCGATCGGATCTTCGCGGTGACCACCGACCGGCGCCTCCTGACTCTGGATGCGTCGACCGGGGCGGTGCTGCGGGAACAGCAGGTTCCGTTGCGCGAGGGAATCGCGGGTGAGTCTCTGCTGGCGGCCGCCTGCAGTCCGGACGGCGCCACGCAGGCCTATTCGATCAGCTACACCTCGTCCCGGCTCTATCTGGGCCGGGGAATGTCGTAGAGAAGGAGGAGGACCATGGCCATGCCCACCACCAAGGCGGAGTGCGACAAGACTGGGTTTCAACTGGAACCCGGACACGAAGACCTGCACGATGCCCAGGATCACGCGGTCAAGATGACGCTCAGTCGGGGAGTCGGCTGCGACGGAGGCGCCAAGGTCGTCGGTGATCACGGAAGAAACTCCCGCTCGATGTGCAAAAGGCCCTGATCAAGGCCGCCAAGCCGGCGAGACGGTCGAGGCGAGAGACGGCCGAGCCGGTAGCGTCTTGCCGAGAATCGCTCCGCCACCCGGATCTCGCTGGTCTGGTGGAACGCGGACGGGCCGGTGGTTCGGAATCTCGAGAGCGGCGTCACGCTCTCGGGCGACGGCGTCGCGGTCGAAGTCCTGGCGTCCTTCGACCGCCCGCGGCGCGAACCGTCGGCGCGCGCATCGGCCGCCGAGGTCCGTGGCCAGTCCGCCTCCTTCGCCGCCTCGGCTTCCTGATCCCGGAAGCCGAGGCGCGCCGGAAGCGATCGCGGATCGCGAGCGTGGAAGGAGAACGTCGCGTCGGCCCTGCACCACTCGGCGTCGAAGGATCTTCGGTACGCCCCGCTGGGCCGGGCTACCGAGGACCTCGTTCGTGAGCGCCTCCCGGCGCGCCGTCCGGCACTCGTCAAGCGTTACCGCGACGGCCCGCGCGTGGCTCTTCCGGCGCCCTCGCGCCGGCGTAGCCGACCTCGAATCGCACGCTCGTCTCGCGCCGCACCGTCCGGGAGTTCGGCCGCCGGCCGGTTTCGCTCGCCGACCTTTCGGCCGTCGTCGGCGGAACCTTCGGACGGACGGGGAGCCACGACGGCGGCCTCTTCGGCACGCTCCTGACCAAAACGAGCCCCTCGGCGGGCTCGCTGCATCCGATCGAGTGTTACGTCCTGGCCTGGAACGTGGAAGGCCTCGCTCCCGGCCTCTACCATTTCGACGTCGGCGCCGGCGACCTGCGCCGGCTGCGCCGCGGACGCTTCCGGGCGCAGGCCGTGCGCGCCGCGTCCGGCCAGGCGTGGGTCGGCGGCGCCGCGTTTCTCTGCGTCATGACCGCCGTCGTCGGGCGCAGCCTCTGGAAGTACCAGGACGAGGTGACGTACCGGACGCTCTTCCTCGACGCGGGCCACCTCGCCCAGACGTTCTGCCTGCTCGCGACCTCGCGGGGTCTCGGGCCGTTCACGACCGCGGCGATCCAGGACACCTACATCGAGAAGCTTCTCGGTCTCGACGGCGCGAGCGAGTTTCCGGTCTACCTGTGTGGAGCCGGAGTTCCGGCCCGGTACGAGGGGCGAGGGAGCGAGGCCTCGTAAGGCGGCGCCGCCAGTTCTTGCGGCATCGGAAGTTCGCGACCACCGGATGACGTCTTTTTCAGAGTCTCGGCGTTGTTCGACGGCTCGTCGCCGGCGGTCACTCCCAGCCGGATGCCGGTTTGAGGAAGCTCGAGATCCGGGTTCGACCAGTAGACGACCCGGTCGCAGGCCGGTGCGCGAGCTGGCATTCGTCGTCTTTCGCCATGAGCGTCCGAAACCCGGGTCCGCCGTGGTCCTTCGAGAAGGTGGACGAAGCCATGGCTGAACGGGAACGGCTCTTGCGGCGAGGCCGCCGACGCGTCGTCGGCCCAGTCGTGGCGCGCTCCCATCAGATGGCCGACCTCGTGCGTGAAGCTGTTGGTCCGGTCGGCGCAGCGCCGAGGTACGACGGCGAAGGCGGAGCTTTCGAAAGCATTCGAGACCGTCTCCATCACGTACGAGTTTCCGCAGCTCGTGGCGTCGATCTGCTCCTGCGTGTAGTCGACGATGAGGACCACGATATCCGCGCCGAGTGCGTCCTCGCATGCCGTGCGCGTCGGCGAGCTCGCCGCCCCGCCCTTGAAGGCTGCTCAGGTCGTTGGCGGGATGCCCCGACTCCTCGTACGGCATTTCCTCGGTGCCCACGAGTCGGAAGCCGGGTCGGAACGAGACTCTGCGTGTTGGCGAGGTTGGTTCTCTCTCCATGTACACGCGGATCGATTCGCGCATCGCGTCGGCGCCGCCCGCCGCTCTTGCTCGCCTTCGGCGTGAACAGCACGAGGACGTCGATCTCGTCGCCGCGGATCGCTCGTGCAGGTCGCCGGGTCGTCCGCGCGCGGTCACAGGCTCCCGAGGGGAGTCGGATTTCCCTCCGACCGAAGCTTCGACGGGTCGATCCGGCGCAGCACGTGGTCGGGTCCCACGAAGCGAATCTCGAAGTAACTCGCGCCGGTCCCTCGCTCGTCGGCTGCGTCGCGATGTTGGCGGCCAGGATTGTTGCCGCGCGTCGAGAAGAGGACGGTGCTCGCTGGCTGGCCGGCCGACACGCCCGGACCAGATCACCGACCCGTCGCGGTGTACGCGTCGGCTCGGACCGGACCAGCTCGAGCGTAGCGGTTCCCGTCGAAAAGCGGGAGGCTGCAGCTTCGTCGCCGCAGGCGTCGCGCGCGGCCGGAGATGACGTCGATGGCGGACACTTCCCGAAGGACGCTCGAGTCCGGCTCCTGCGGAGGCACCTGGCGCGTCCGAGCGCCGGAACAAGGGCTCGCGGCCTCTGGACGCGCGCCTCCAGTGATGCGCCGGACGCGAGAAGAAGGAGCGACCCCGACCAGGGCGGTCTCGGATGTTCATCGGCAGCCTCCTGTCGAGGACCGGATTGATCAGAGACTACACCCGCCGCACAGTCCCTGGGCTAAACTCGCGCCGAATGCGCCTTTTCCGGGTACTCGCGGGCGTCGTCTGTTCGCTCGTTGCCGCCGCCGGCCAGGCTGCGACGTTCACCGTCAATTCGACGAACGACTTCGACGACGGAGTGTGCAATGCCGCGCACTGTTCGCTGCGCGAGGCGATCTTCGCGGCGAACGCGGCGGCGGGGACGGACACGATCCGTTTCGGGATCGGGGCGGGGCAGAGGACGATCCAGCCGGGCTCGGCGCTGCCGACGATCACGGATCCGGTGATCATCGACGGGACGACGCAGCCGGGCTACGGCGGAACGCCGATCATCGAGATCGACGGATCGAATGCGGGTCTCGGCTCGAACGGGCTGCGGATCTCGGCGGGCGGGTCGACGGTGACGGGCCTGGTGATCAACCGTTTCGTTGCGGCGTTTCCGGCGACCAACGGTCACGGGATCCTGCTCGAGACGGGCGGCGGAAACACGATCCAGGGCAACTACATCGGAACCAACTTCGCCGGCAGCGCCGCACTGCCGAACGGAGGCGACGGCGTGCGGATCTCGAGCTCGACGAACAACCTGGTGGGACGCACGAGCCTCGCGCAGCGTTCGAATCTGTTGTCGGGCAATTCGACGTACGGCGTGCGGATCACGGGCGTGGCCTCGGACGGGAACACGGTCGCCGGCAACCGGATGGGCACGAACGCGGCAGGGACCGTCGCGGTCCCGAACTCGGTCGCCGGGGTCGGCATCGACTCCGGGACGGGCAACACCGTCGGGTCCGGACTCGCGGGCGACACGCTCGTGTCCGGGAACGGAGGCGACGGCATCGTGATCAGCGGCTCGGCCAACGGCACGCTCGTGACGGGCTGCTGGGTCGGCCTGAACGCGGCGGGCACGGCGGCTCTGGCGAACACGGGTCAGGGCGTGAACCTGAGCGGCGTCAACGACAACACGGTGGGCCCCGGCAACGTCGTGTCGGGCAACCTGGCGAGCGGCATCCTCCTGATCAGCGGCTCGACGGGCAACACCGTTGCGGCGAATTTCGTGGGCCTGAATGCGGGCGGCACGGCGGCCGTGGGCAATGCCCTCAACGGGATCATCGCATCCGACGCCGACGGCAACACGATCGGGCCGGGCAACGTCGTCTCGGGCAACGGGACGAACGGCGTGCGCCTGCGCACGGGCGCTTCGGGCAACGTGGTGAAGGGGAACACGATCGGCCTCAATGCCGCCATCACGGCGGCGATCCCCAACGCGGACGGAGTGCAGATCAACGACGGCGCCGCGGACAACACCATCGGCGGGCCGGGCCCGGACCGGAACGTCATCTCGGGCAACTCCAACTCCGGCGTTCTCATCGTCGATGCCCAGACGACCGGCAACGTCGTGCAGGGCAACTTCATCGGCTCGAACGCTTCGGCGTCGGCGGCGTTTCCCAACGGCGGCGACGGCGTGGCGATTCAGACGGGCGCGAACGCGAACGTGATCGGTGGCACGGTCGCCGGTACGAAGAACGTGATCGCGTTCAACGTCGCGCGCGGCGTTTCGGTCGAGTCCGGGACGGGGAACTCCGTGCTCGGCAACACCATCTCGTTCAACGGGAACCTCGGCATCGATCTCGGCCCCGCCGGCGTCACGCCGAACGATCTCGGCGATCCGGATCCCGGGGCGAACCTGCTGCAGAACTTCCCGGTCCTCTCGTCCGCTCTCCTGGACACCGCGAGCACGCAGGTCCAGGGCTCTCTGAACAGCATCGCGTCCTCGAGCTATCGGATCGAGTTCTTCTCGACGATTCTCTGCGACGCTTCGGGCAACGGGCCCGGTCAGCGCTTCCTGGGAGCCGCGGACCAGATGACCGATTCCGGCGGCAACGTGGCCTTCGTCGCGGTTCTCACGTCGGCCGCGCTGGGCCCGTGGATCACGGCGACAGCGACGGACCCGGCGGGGAACACGTCGGAGTTCTCGGCGTGTCTCGCGGTTCCGGGCCCGTCGGTCTCGTCGATCGCCGCGTCCTCGGGCCCCGCGGACGTCCCGACGGCGGTCTCGATCGAGGGACTGAACTTCCAGAACGGAGCGACGGTCAAGATCGGCGGGGTCGCGGCGACGGGTGTCGCGGTCCTGAGCGGAACGCAGATCAACGCCTCGACGCCGGTTCTCTCGCCGGGCACCTTGAACGACGTGACGGTGACCAATCCGAGCTCTCTCTCCGGAACGATCTCGGCCGGGTTCCTCGCCGACTTCACCGACGTGCCGCAGGCCAACATCTTCCACGACGACGTCGAGAAGGTCTTTCGCGCGGGCATCACGGCGGGGTGCGGCGCCGGCGCGTTCTGCGTCACGAGCCCGGTGACGCGGGCACAGATGGCGGTCTTCCTCCTCAAGGCCGAGCACGGTTCGATCTACGTCCCTCCGGCCTGCGCGGGGATCTTCGCGGACGTGACCTGTCCGGGCCCATTTACCGACTGGGTCGAGCAGCTTTCGGCCGAGGGCATCACGGCCGGCTGTGGCGGCGACAACTACTGTCCGGACAACCCGGTGCGCCGCGACCAGATGGCCGTCTTCCTTCTGAAGACCCATAACGGCAGCGGATTCGTGCCGCCCGCCTGCGCCGGCGTCTTCGAGGACGTGACCTGTCCGGGCCCCTTCACCGACTGGATCGAGCAGCTCTACGCCGACGGCATCACGGGCGGCTGCTCGACGACGCCGCTCCTCTACTGCCCGGGCTCTTCGAACACCCGGGGGCAGATGGCGACGTTTCTGGTCAGAACGTTTGGACTTTGAGCATTCGCGTTGCCTACTGCCGGGGGTCTGCCTTCGGTGGTCGGCTTCTCACTCTGAGGTGCTGATATGTTGAGGATCATGAAGTCCGCAATCGCGCTCGCCTCTCTGTTCGTGCTGGCGGTTCCGAGTCACGCGCGTCAGGTGGAAAAGAAGGTGACCGGCGAGTACTCGGCGACCGCGTCGATCGGCACGCCGTCGGGGACGCGGAGCATGGCGTTCGACGTCGTGGTGTCCAGCCCGCGGAGCCTCAAGGAAATCATCCCGTTGAAGAAGGTTCTCGAGGACGGCGGCCAGAATGCTCTCGCCAACGCGATCCGGGGGAGCGGGCAGGGCCAGATCAAGCTCGGAGCGCTGGTCTACCCGATCGATCTCGTCATGGCCGAGAAGATCGACGACGGGTGGCGCTACCTCGTCGTGACGACGCGCCCGATCAAGTACAACGAATCCGACGAAGACGGGGGAGCGTCGCTCAACTACCCGTTCGCGGTCTTCACCTGGGATTGGACTTCCTTCGGCTCGAGCGACGGCACCATCTACACCAAGGCGGCGCTTTCGATCGATCCGGACGGCCACGTCCAGGTCACGCAGTACGACGGCGATCCCGGGACGCTCAGCGACGTCCGCCGCATCAACTAGGCGCCGGGCACCTCGTCCGTTCCTTCGTTGATCCCCTCGAAGAGGATCGTCGACAGGTAGCGCTCGCCCGTGTCGGGCAGCATCGCGAGCATCACCGAGCCCTTCGGCGCCTTCGCCGCCACCTTCTTCGCCGCGGCGAACGTGCCGCCCGAGGAGATGCCGCAGAAGATGCCTTCCTTCGTGGCGAGGTCGCGCGCCGCGTCGCGAGCCTCGATGTCGCCGACGGTCACGACCTCGTCGTAGACCTCGCGGTCGAGGACGGCCGGCACGAAGTCCGGCGTCCAGCCCTGGATCTTGTGCGGCTTCCACTCCTGGCCCGAGAGCAGCGCCGCGCCCTCGGGCTCGGCGACGACGATCTTGATCGCGGGCCGCGCCACCTTGAGCATCTGGCCGGCGCCCGTGAGCGTGCCGCCGGTGCCGTAGCCGGTGACCCAGTAGTCGAGGCGCTTGCCGGCGAAGTCGCGGAGGATCTCCGGCCCGGTCGTGTTGCGGTGATACTCGGGATTGGCCGGGTTCTCGAACTGGCGCGCCAGAAACCAGCCGTTCTTCTTCGCGATCTCCTCGGTCTTCCTGACCATCCCGGAGCCGCGCTCGGCGGCGGGCGTGAGCACGCACCTTCGCGCCCAGGATCCGCATCAGCTTGCGCCGCTCGATCGAGAAGCTGTCCGACATCACGGCGACGAAGGGATAGCCCTTCGCGGCGCAGACCATGGCCAGCGCGATGCCCGGTGTTGCCGGACGTGGCCTCGATGACCGTCTGGCCGGGCTTGAGAGCGCCGCTGCGCTCGGCGTCCTCGATGATGGCGATCGCGAGGCGATCCTTGACCGAGGACAGCGGGTTGAAGGCCTCGCACTTGACGTAGATCGTGACGCCCTGCGGCGCGAGGCGGTTGATGCGAACGACGGGCGTGTTCCCGATGGTTCCCAGAATGCTCTCGTGGATCATGCGCTTCCCTTCGAAAAGAGTGCGTTCCCCCGGCTCATCGGCGAGGAGCGTAGGATATGCCAGCTTTATGAGGATGCATGTCTCCGCCGTTCTTCTCGCCCTTCTCCTTCAGGTTCCGGCCACGGCCCGCATGACCGCCCGACGGCGCCCCAACCCCGGACGATGCGGGTGGACTACTTCCACACCGGCAACGCCGACGCCGAATTGTTCAGCTTCGATCGCATCGTGCTCGAGCCGCTTCCCTGGCCGGGAAACCCCAAGCAGCCGATCGACGACACGAACCTCGGCAAGTACCTCTTCGAGGTCATCGACCGCGCGTCGAACCGCGTCGTCTACTCCCGCGGGTTCGCGTCCGTCTTCGGCGAATGGGAAACGACCGGCGAGGCGAAGGAGATGCGCCGCACGTTCTCCGAGTCGCTGCGGTTCCCGGCGCCCGAGGCTCCGGTGCAGATCTCCCTGAAGAAGCGGGGCGCGGAGAACGCCTTCCGCGAGATCTGGTCGCTGCTCGTCGATCCCAAGGACGTCTTCATCGACACGGCCGCTCCGGCCTCGCCCGGTCCGCTGATCCAGATCCAGAAGAACGGAGAGCCGGCGCAGAAGGTCGACTTCCTGATCCTGGGCGACGGCTACACGGCCGCGGAGCGCGGGAAGTTCGAGAAGGACGCGCGTCGCCTGGCGGATCTTCTCTTCGCCGTCGAGCCGTTCAAGAGCCGCCGCGGAGATTTCAACGTCTGGGCCATCTGCCCTCCGTCCGAGGAGTCGGGGATCTCGCGTCCCTCGATGGGCATCCATCGCCGCACGCGGATCGGCGCCTCGTACGACGCGTTCGGCAGCGAGCGCTACATCCTGACCTTCGACAACCGCTCGTTCCGCGACGTGGCCTCGTTCGCTCCCTACGAGTTCGTCGAGATCCTGACGAACTCCCGGACCTACGGAGGCGGCGGCATCTTCGGCCAGTACGGCACCGTGGCGGCGGACAGCCTCTGGGCGCCGTACGTCTTCGTCCACGAGTTCGGCCACCACTTCGCCGCCCTCGCCGACGAGTACTACACCTCGCCCGTGTCCTTCGAGTCGGCGCCCGCCGCGCGCACCGAGCCGTGGGAAGACGAACGTCACGGCGCTGCTGGATCCGGCGAATCTCAAGTGGAAGGACCTCGTGACGCCGGGGACGCCCATCCCGACGCCCTGGAAGAAGGAGGAGTTCGAGAAGGCCTCGCGGGAGTTCCAGAGCGAAGCGGCGCGAGATCCGCGCGGCGAACGGCTCCGGAGGAGGAGATGGACAAGCTCTTCCAGGAAGAGCAGGTCTTCGAGACGAAGCTGCTCGGGACCGACCAGTACGCCGGGAAGGTCGGCGCGTTCGAGGGCGCGCTGTACGAGGCCAAGGGCTACTACCGGCCGCAGGACGACTGCATCATGTTCACCCGCGACGAAGTCCCGTTCTGCGCCGTCTGCCGGCGGGCGCCTCGCGCGCGTGATCGACCTCTACAGCCGGTAACGGTCCGTCCATGAGCTATCGCCGCGGTCTGGCGCTTTCGGGTTTCGCGCGGCGGCACCTCGGCCGCATGGCGGAGGGGCGGCGCGAGGTGATGGCGCACCTCGCCGCCCCCGATCCGCGTCGAACCTGCCGATGCCGACCTTCGTGCAGCTGCGCGTCACGAACCTCTGCAACCTGCGCTGCAAGATGTGCGGGCAGTGGGGCGACACCGGCATCTTCCGGTCGCAGTCGGGCGGCGGCCCCGACCGACGGCGCCCTCGAGCGCGCCCGGATCCTGGAGCTGATCGGCGCCAAGCGCCAGCTCGCCCTCTCGGACTACGTCCGGCTGCTCGACGAGATCGCGCCGTGGAACCCGATCGTCAGTCTCTTCGGCGGAGAGCCGTTCCTCTATCCGGACATCGTGCCCGCTGATCGCCGAGATCAAGCGCCGCGGGCCTGACGTGCACCGTGATCACCAACGGGGGACGGCTCGAAGCCCTCGCCCGGGAGCTCGTCGAGATCGGCATCGACTCGATCGCCGTCTCGATCGACGGGCCGCCGGACGTCCACGACCGGATCCGGGGACGTTCCGACAGCTTCGCGAAGGCCGCAGCGGGGATCCGCGCCATCGCGCACTGGCGGAAGAAGCTTGGTCGCGCACGCTGCCGATGGTGATCGCGATCCTGCCGGTGACGGAGCTGAACCTGGAGGCCATCGGCGCCGCCGTCGAGGCGCTGCGCCACCTGCCGCTCGACACGATCAACGTGGGCCTGCGCTGGTTCATCCCGGAAAGCGTGGGCGCCGAGTACGAGCGGGTGATGCGGGAAGACCTCGGCGTCGACGGCGACGTCCTGGAAGGGGTTCGAGTTCGACTCGGCATCCGCGGTCGGGACCCGGGAAGCGCAGATGACCGAGCTCGTCCGGCTCCTGAAGGGCTCTGCGCCGCCGCCGTTTCGTCGACTCGAGCCTCGGGCGTCCGTGGACGTCGTTCGTTCCGGACGTTCCGGCCGCTCGCGTCCCGGAGTACTTCTCCAACTTCAACGAGACCTTCGGCCACGAGATGTGCCCGGTCGCGTGGTACTTCGCGCAGGTCGAGCCCGACGGCGAGGTCTGCTTCTGCGGCGACTTTCCGGACTACTTCATCGGGCAACGTCCGCACGCAGGCGTTCCGCGACATCTGGACGGGGGAGAAGGCGGCGCGGTTCCGCGCCAAGCTCGCGAAGGAGCCGCTCCCGATCTGCGCGCGCTGCTGCGGAAACTTCGTCTACGGCAAGTGGGAACGCCCGGCGGCCCGCCCGGATCGCGAGACACGTCCCAGAACCGGTAGAAGTTGAACCACTGCGTCGGGTGCGAGCGGATCACGCGCTCGAGGTCCGCGGCGACGCGCGTCATGACCCGGCGCGGCGTCCTCGTCGGGGGAGAGCGCGCGGATCGGCCGAGAGCGGCTCGCCCCAGACGTTGAAGTAGCTGCCGTCGGGGTGTCGCAGGAAGAAGCCCGGCAGGATCTCGCAGCCGCAGAATCGCGCCAGCAGCGCCGGTGAGCGCAGGAACGGCGTCGGCCGGCCGAAGAACGGCACGATGACCTCGTCCTCCGGATAGGCCCGGTCGACGAGCAGCGCGACGGCGCGGCCGTTCTCGACGGCCGTCCGGACCCGGAACGCCGTCGACATCGAGGAGCCGATGTCGATGGACTCGACGCCGAGCCGCTCGCGCAGCTGCTGCCGCATCTCCTGCACGTTCGGGTCGAGCTCCGGCTGGCCCACGACCGCCGGGACGAGATCGTGGCGCGCGGAGCGTGACGGCGCCCATCTCCCAGTTGCCGACGTGTCCGGTGACGAGCAGGAAGCCTCGGCCCCCGCGGCGGACACGCTCGAGAATCCGGGCGTCCTCGACGAACGTCGTGATCGCGCGGCACGAACGCCTCGCTTCGCAGCCTCCAGACGTCGATCGTGTGGCGGCCGTACTCGAAGAACTGACGGCGGGCGAGCGTCTCCGCTTCCGGCTCCGAAACGCCGAGGGCCATGCGGAAGTTGTCGCGCATCCCGGCCTTCGTCCGGCTCAGGAAGGTGACGGCGAGGCCGTTTCCGACGAGGTTGATGGCGTTCAGCACCGACATCGGGCAGCCAGCGGGCGCCGTAGTGCAGGCCGCCGTAGACGATGCGGTTCGAGAGACCGTGGCTGACCCACTTCTTGCGCCCGCGCGGCGGCGCCGGCGGGGCGATCGGCGCGGTTTCTCCCATGCGTGTGAAGAGTTTACAATCCAAGCCTCCTGCCATGAACGTCCTCCTGATCCGCCCGGACCCCGGCAACGAACGATTCGGGCTCGGGCCTTTCTTTCGCGTCGAGCCGCTGGGCCTCGAGTACGTCGCCGTCGGCGCTTCGCGCGCGCGGCCATGAGCCGACGATCGTGGACCTGCGCTTCGGCCACAGCGTGCGCGCCTGGATCGCGGCGGACGCGGCCGCGCCTGGTCGGCATCTCCTGCATGCACGCGCTCGAGTACGACCGGGTCATCGAGACGGCGCGGGAGATCCGCCGCGTCGTCCCCGATGCGTTCATCCTCGTCGGCGGGCACGCGGCCGCGGCCTTCCCGGGGCCGCTCGAAGCGCCCGAGATCGACGCCATCTGTGTCGACGACGGCGAAGAAGTCGTGCCCGCCGTGGCCGACGCGCTGGCCGCGGGCCGGCCGCTGTCCGAGGTGCCCGCGCTCCGGCTCAAGACGCCGGGATGGCTGGATCTCGACGCGCGCCGCTCGAGGAGCGGACCGGGCTCGACGAGATCCCGCTGCCCGCCCGCGACCTCGTCGAGCGCGACCGCAACCGCTACCACTGCCTGCTCTTCAAGCCCGTCTGGCTGATCGAGACCGCGCGCGGCTGCCCGTTCCGCTGCAGCTTCTGCTCGGTCTGGCAGCTCTACGGCCGGTCGTTCCGCGAGCGCTCCGTCGGCGCCGTCGTCGACGACTTCGAGCGGTCGGGCGACTCCCTCTTCATCGCCGACGACCTCTTCTGGAACCATCCCGAGCGCAGCCTCGAGCTCGCGCCGCGCTCTGAAGGCCGGGGCGTGCGGAAGCGCTGGATCCTCGTCCAGACGCGCACGGACCTCGTCTGCCGGCAGCGCCGATCTCCTCGAGGAGTGGCGGCCGATCGCGAAGGACTTCGACATCTTCTTCGGCCTCGAGGCCGCATCCGACGCGGGCCTCGCGAGCGTCACCAAGGACACGGGCGTCGGGGCGTCGATCGAGGCGGCGCGGATCGCGCGCTCGCTGGGCTACGGCGTGACCGGCAACTTCCTCGTGGATCCCGACTGGGACGAGGCGCAGTTCCGCGGAGCTCTGGGACTTCGTCGCGACCCAGGGCTTCCAGCGCGCGGGCTACACGATCCTGACGCCCCTTCCCGGCACCGAGCTCTTCCAGAAGCTCGCGCCGATCCTCGAAGGCCAGCCCTGGTTCAAGTACGACATGCACCACGTCCTGTGGGAGCCGCGCCTCGGCGCGCAGCGCTTCTTCGAGCTCTACGCCGAGACCTGGCGCCGCTCGATCCTCAACACCTCCGGCGAGAAGAGCTGGATCGAGTGGATGCGGCAGGTCAAGCCGGCGCAGATCCCGTACCTCACGCGCGTGCTCATGCGCACGCAGCGCATGATGAAGGCGCAGGCGTACATGAAGGAGCACGAAGAGGCGCAGCGCATCGCCCCGCTCCGGAGCGCTCCGCCGCAGGCGCTCGTGGCCTCCTGACACCGACGGCGCTCGACAGAGTTTTCCCGGAGGGCGAGCGCCTCTCCCGCCACGAGATCCGGATCGCGCGCGACTCCCGAGCGCGTCTGGCAGGCGCTGCTCGAACAGGATCTCGGCTCCTCGCCGATCACGAAGATCCTTCTGTTCCTGCGCGGCTACGGCGGCCGCGCGTTCCGCAAGAGCACCGGGACGTTCCCCGAAAGGCTCGGTCCGCTTCGGCTTCACGAAGCTGGACGAGATCCCGGAGCGCGAGATCGTCTTCGGCATCGCCGGCCAGTTCTGGCGGCCGGACGGAGGCCTGCGGCCGCTCGCCGACCGCGACGCGTTCGTCGCCTTCGCCGAAGACGGCTGCGTCAAGGGCGCCTGGAATCTGCGGGTCGAGTCGGCGGACGGCGAGACAAGCGTCCTGTCGACCGAGACCCGCATCCACTACTTCGGCCCCGCAGCCCGGCGGAAGTTCCGCCTCTACTGGACCTTCGTCGGCCCGTTCTCCGGCCTCATCCGTCGGGCGCTGCTGCGCGGCATGCGCCGACGTGCGGAGCTTGGTGGCTGATCAGGGGCAATCGGGCATCGGTGCGTTGGGCGTGTGCTTGAGGAACAACCAGGTCTCCTCGGTCGCCGTTGCATCGTCTCCGAACGACCGCTCGTAGCTCTTCTTGGCAAAGAACTCGCCGTTTTGGCTCGGCCCCGGGCCTGAACGCAGCAAGGACCAATTCTTCGCGTAGTAGCCCGTCGCCCCGAAGGTGTTCTCGACTCGTTCGTCGGCGTGAAAGGCCAGGAAGAGGTCTTTGAACTGGGGAATCGGCAAAGAGGATGGCGGGTCCGGCGGACAGGTCAGGAGGGCCGTCACCGGCGGGGTTCCTGGATCGTAGAACATGAGGACCTTCGTATTCGACGGATCGAAGTCGGCGAGCCCGTCAAACGTCAACGCAAAGACCTCCGTCCGGCCGTTCGACGGCGTGCACGCCACCGAACACCCGCCGCGAGGGGGTTGGACCTCTGCGATCTCGGGCAGAAGTGTGCACCCGCCGTCCCAGGCAGTCGAGGGCGCGTAGGCGTTTCCGTAGGCCTGCATTCGAAGCGGCACGTGCCCGGCACGAAACTTCAGACGCTCCTCCAAACCGTAGGACGCTCCCGTGAACTTGCTTTCGATGTCGAGCTCGAACCGCAGGCAGGACTCGATGACGCCTCCCTCGACGAGGGTAGTCAGGATGGGGTCCTCGACCCCGAATTGCTGGAGCTGCCGGGCAATGTAGATCATGAGCACCGCTTCATAGGGGTCGTTTCGAGCAACGCAGCGCTCGAGGGCCTTCAACTGGCAGTTGCTCAGATCTCGATGCAGAGCAGCAGGATCCCTCGAGATGCGTGCGACGGATGTCTGTCCGTAGGCCCCTCTTTGAATAACCGCGTGAACTGCGAGCGGAGGATGACGCGTGCTTGACCTGGGCGAACTCGCACGTAGCGCTTCCGAGGCCGGGGAAGATCTTCGAGGCTCGTGAGGTCCCGCGAGCCGTACCGGCTCAGGGCCTGAAGTGGAGAAGTCACTTCGCCCGATCCGGATTGACCAGGGCCCCCGGGCGAGTCTCGTTCGGAGCGTCCGAGCGAGGGGAGACGGGGTGTGAATCGATCAGGCGTCGCCGCCCTCCAGAGCACGAAACTCCGTCCGGCTCGGGTATCGACGCCAGCACGAGTCCGCCGGCGAAGGGGAACTGCCCGATCGAGCCGGACCGGCGTCATCGTCACGGTCTCGTCCTCGGCGAGCGAGCCTCCGGAGACATCGTCGAGCCGGGAAGACACGTGATCGTCGGCCGCGGTCGCCGAAAGCGATTCCCCCGTGGCGGCGAACAACAGGTGCCGGACGACCGCGCGAAGCGGTCGCGGTCCGGACGGGATGCACGCTCCGCCCTCCGCGGAACGCCGCCGTGTCGCCGACGGAGGCGAAGTTGCGACAGGGGATTTCGGTAAGTCTTCGAGGCTCCCGCTCGATGTGTCGAGTACGCGCAGCGTGAACTCCACGCTCGATAGCGCGCCGAAGAACACCCAGAAGTTGCCGTTGACCGACCGCGCATCGAGGACCTTGACCATCAGCTCGACGTTGTCCGGCGAGAAGAACCAGAAGTAGCCCGTGTCGTTGGTGAGCTGGACGGGCTGGCCGGTTCCGTCCCGGCCGCGTGAGTCCTTCCAGTCCACAGAGACGTGAAATCGGCAGTCGTTGAGGTTGAAGCCGTACGGCCGCTCGGAGCACGGCGTGAAGACGGCGGCCGCGGGAGCCGAGGCAGACGCCGCATCGATGAACTTCTGGATGGACCTCGATCGAGGCGGGTGGCGCGGGAGCGCCCTCGGAGGTGACGATCTCGCGGCTCGGTGCCGTGACTCCGGGATCGAACGCACCGGTGTCCCCGACGCTTGCGAACTGGCCGAGGGGGTTGTGGTACGTCTTCACGGCGCCGGTCACGGTGTCCGTCACCGTCAGGTCGAACTCGACGCTGGAGAGCGCCCCGAAGAAGACCCAGTATTTCTCGTTGATCGAGCGGGCGTCGAGGACCTTGATGACGAGCTCGATGTTGGTCTCCGAGAAGAACCAGAAATAGCCGGTGTCGGCGGTGATGGTCTTGGCCTGGCCGACGCCGGTGCGGCCCCGGGAGTCTCGCCAAGAGACCTCGACCTCGAAGCGGGAATCGTTCAGGCAGAGGACGGTCGAGGAGGGCGTGCAGGGCGCGGCCGACAAGGCTGCCGACAGGAGCAGGTACCCCCCCAGCGAGGCGAGGAATTGGCGCATGGTGTTTCCCTCCGAACAACACGCGCAGGACGAGAGCCGACGGGATCAGCCCGGAAAGGGAAAAAGGCCCGCCGGGGGAGGGCTCGGTCTGGAGGGAAGTCCGGTTCGCCCCCCTCCGGCGGGCAGAGATTAAGGTCCGCGCTATTCGAGGTCGAAGGTCTTCACGAGGAACACGGCCATCTGTCCGCGGGTATTGGGGTTGAGGGGACAGTAATTGCCGTTGCCGCATCCGCCGGTGATTCCCTCGGCGGCGAGCTGTTCGATCCAGTTCGCGAACTGGGACGGGCAGGGAACATCGGGAAAGTCCCCGCTGCACGGAGGCGGCGTGTAGCTCGGGCCGTGCTTGGCCTTCAGCAGGAAAACGGCCATCTGGTCGCGTCGCACGGGGTTCTGCGGGCAGTAGATGCCGTTGCCGCATCCGCCGGTGATTCCTTCGGCCGCGAGCGCTCGATCCAGTTCGCGAACTCGGACGGGCAGGGAACGTCGGAGAAGGTCCCGGTGCACGGAGGCGGCACGTAGCAGATGCCGTGACGGCCCTTGAGGAGGAACACGGCCATCTGCTGGCGGAGGGTCGGATCGTTCGTGCCGTACAGGCTGCTGCCGACGCCGACCGTGATCGCGTTCGAGACGAGAGTGGTCACGAAGTTGTAGAACTGCTCGTTCGCTGGCTCGTCCAGGAAGTCCACGATCCAGGCTTTCTCGAGGAGGCCGGATGTGCCGTCGGTGTTCGTGACCTGGATGTCGTTGACGGTCGCGGCGGGCAGAAGCGGGGCCGTGACGGTCATCGTGGTCTCGTCCGTCACGGACGGACTCGAGCCCGCGACACCGTTGAAGGTGACCGTCGCGCCCGCAACGAAGTGGGTCCCCGTGAGGTTCACGATCACGCCTCCCGCCGGCGGTCCCGAGCGTGGGCTGGACGCGTAGAGGACCTTCTGCGAGAACTCGGAGGTGTTGCCCGAGGGATTCGTCGCCGTCAGCGAGATCGGCGGGTGCTGGGGGGCGTTCGCGTCGTTCATCACGATGTCGAACGGGGCATTGCCCGCGCCGTCGGTGGTGATCTGCGTCGAGCCGAGATAGTACGCGCTCTGCAGCAGCTGCCGCGGGCGCGGCGTGCATGAGGGGCTCTCGAAGACGTCGATGTCAAACGTCGTATTCGGGGTCGTCTTGAGGATTCCGTGCACCGTGAGGTTCGTCGCGCCGTAGTCCACCGACGAGATCAGCGGGAAGTTCTGGAGATCGTTCGGGCCCGTGTCGCCGTCGCCAGCGTCGTTCTTGGTGACGCCGTCCCCGTCGTTGTCGATCCCCGGCCCCTGATTGAAGAAGATCGGATTGGCGCGGATCGCGTTGTGGAGGCCGTAGTTCAGCACGCCGGTGTGGTTCCACGCGATCGCGTTCGCCTCGCCGGCGGCGACTCCGCCGACGAGCGCGTCGGTCGCCTCCACATACAGCTGGATGCCCGCGTTGCCGTTTCCGAGCGGTTGCGTGGCCGCGGGGTCCGTGCCGATCGTGTTGCCTTTCACGATCGAACCGGAGCTGTTGTTGATGAAGATCCCATCTTCGGTGTTTGCGGAGATCAGGTTGCCCTCGCCGGCGTTGAAGTCCCCGCCGATGAGAAGACCCGGATGAAAGTTGGCGTAGATACCGTACTGGTTCGGCAGCGCCTCCGTCCCGGCCGCGTTCGTGCCGATCCGGTTTCCCTGGATCGTGCAGCCGCTACCGTTGACGATGAAGATGCCTTCGCCGGTGCTTGCGGCGATGACGTTGCCCTGGCCGGGATCCGGTCCCCCGATCAGAAAGTCGGTGGTACCCGTCAGGCTGATGCCGCGGCCGTTGGAAATCGGCGCGTTGCCCGTGATCGACGTTCCGATGAGGTTGCCCTGGATGACGGTCGCCCCGCCGCCCGTCGACTGGATGCCGGCGGTGTTGCCGCTGATGAGATTCCGGGCGCCCGCGGCGGAGCCGCCGATCACGTTGCCGGTCACGCCGGACGTGAGAACGACGCCCACTCCGTTCGGCACCGCGATCGCGCCCGTGGGATCCGTGCCGAGGAAGCAGGCTTCCAAGACGTTGTCATTCGACTCGATCTGGATGCCGGAGGAGAAGTCGTTGACGCAGACGCCACGGATCGTGTTCCCGCCCGTTCCCGTCATCCGGAGCCCCGCGCCGGTGAAGGTGGAGATGACGATCAGAGGCGTGCCGGCGTAGCCGGGCTGGGTTGTCGCGTCGAGAGTGGTCCCGCCGGCCAGCGGCGGCAGGACGCTGACCGGCAGGATCTGGAAGGGCCCGCTGCCCGCGATGTTGAAGTCGATCGTGTCCGCGCCGGCGGCCGCGTTGGAGTCGAGGATGGCCTGGCGCAGCGACCCGGCGCCGGAGTCGTTCGTGTTGGTGACCGTGAAGGTCGCTCCGCTTGCGGCACCGAGCGACAGCGCGAGTCCAAAACCGAGGAAGGTCGAACGCATGAGGTAGCGCATCAGGAACCCTCCACGACGATTGAGTCCGCGATCATATCGTGCAGGGCCCGACGGTCCCGGTGGAGGAACGCGACGATGAGATCCACGAACAGGATGTTCCCGGCGGTGATCCCGACGAGCCGGAGCAGGGCCCGGCCCGGCCCGATCGGTTCGCGGGTGCCTGGCCGGGTCACCCTGAGCCCCATCAGCTTCTTCCCGGGGGTCGCGCCCTCGACTCCCCAGAAATAGACGAAGTACCCCGTCAGGACGATCACCCCGAGGGCCAGGATCCCCCAGGACTCCACCTCGGCCACCTGGGCCGGCAGCACGGCGATGACCATGTGTGCCGCCAGGGCGCCGATCACGACCACGGTTCCGACCACCACCAGGTCGATCGCCGTGGCCGCCAGCCGGACGGCCAGCCCGGCCGACGCGGCTGCAGGGGTCGCGCCGGACAGGGTGCGCGGAAGCTCCAGAGTTCTCGAGGTCATGACCCTCCTCCTTGGCCGGCCCGTGCCTTAGGCCCCGACATCCCACCGCCGGCAGCCTCGGACCTGTCCCTCACGCGCAGATCCGGCCGAAACGGGATCACGCCCGGCCCGGCGGGTGTAGATTCCCGACAAAAGGGGTTCGCATGGAAGGGCTGCCCGAGCGGGACATCACCGCCCTGCTGAGGGATTGGAGCGGCGGAGACCGTGAAGCCCTGGAGCGGCTCCTGCCCGCTGTCTACGGCGAGCTCAAACGGCTGGCCGCCTCCTACCTGCGCTCGGAGAGGCCGGACCACACCCTCCAGCCCACCGCGCTCGTTCACGAGGCCTACCTCCGGCTGCAGGGACAGCGGTCCGTGGTGTGGTCCAACCGCGCTCACTTCTACGGCATCGCGGCCCGGATCATGCGGCGCATCCTCGTGGACCACGCGCGTCGACGGGGGGCGGCCAAGCGCGACGGCGCGGCCCTGCGGCTCACGCTTGTGGATGCCGGAGCGGACGACCGCGCGCCCGAGCTCATCGCCCTGGACTCGGCGCTGACGAGCCTCGAGGAGCTCGATCCCCAGCAGGCCCGGATCGTGGAGCTCCGTTTCTTCGGCGGTCTGACGGTCGATGAGACCGCGGAGGCCGCCGGCATTTCGACGGCCACGGTCAAGCGCGAATGGCGGACCGCCCGGGCCTGGCTGCGGCGAGAGATCGGGCTCGAGGCCTAGAAGCCTCAGAGCCTGAGAGGTAGACGCCGTGTCGAGCCGAAGCGACCCCGGCCGGTGGCGAGAGGCCAAGCGGATCCTCGACGAGGCCCTCGAGGTTCCGACCGGGGTGCGGCCCGCGTTCATCGCGGAAGCCTGCGGCGCGGACCAGGACCTCCGGCGGGACGTCGAGTCCCTGGCGGCCGCGGCCGAGGACGGCGACAACATTCTCGACACACCCGTGCCGGTGCCCTTCCTCGATGCTCCGCCACGCTCCCGGCAAGGCGAGAGGATCGGGTCTTACGAGCTGCTCTCGGAGATCGGCCGGGGGGGCATGGGCGTCGTGTATCTCGCGCGGCGCGCCGACGACGAGTTTCAGCGGCGGGTCGCGATCAAGCTCGTCTCGGGCGGCCTGGCGGACGAAGTCGCGCTCGGACGTTTCCGAAGCGAGCGCCAGATCTCGGCGTCGCTGGACCATCCGCACATCGCGAGGCTCCTCGACGGCGGCACGACCGCGGCCGGCGAGCCGTACTTCGTCATGGAGTACGTCGAGGGCGAGCCGCTCCTCTCGTACTGCGAGACGCGAGGGCTGACGACGCGCGAACGGCTGCGTCTCTTCCAGGACGTCTGCGCGGCCGTCCAGTACGCCCATCAGAACCTCGTCGTCCACCGGGACCTGAAGCCCGGCAACATCCTGGTCACGCCGGACGGGCAGGCGAAGCTTCTCGATTTCGGCATCGCGAAGATGCTGGACCCCGGTGGGACGGCGCGGACCGGTCCGGAAACCTCGACGCTCTACCGGATGCTGACGCCCGACTACGCCAGCCCGGAGCAGGTGCGCGGTCAGCCCGTGACGACGGCCAGCGACGTCTATGCCCTCGGTGTCGTTCTCTACGAGCTGGTGTCCGGGCGCCGGCCCTACCACGTTCAGAATCCCGAGCCGGCGGAGCTGCTCCGTCTCGTCTGCGACGAGGACCCGGACAAACCCAGCACGGTCGCCACGGCGCGAGACGTCTCGGGAGACGTCGACGCCATCGTCATGAAGGCGATGCGCAAGGAGCCGCAGCTCCGATACCTTTCGGCGGAGGCCCTGTCGGAGGACATCGCGCGGTACCTCCAGGGACGGCCCGTCCTCGCGCGGCGCGGCACGAGCGGGTATCGCGCGGGCAAGTTCGTGCGGCGCTACCGCTTCGGCGTCGCCGCCGCGGCGGTGATCCTCCTGGCCCTCGCCGGCGGCCTCTGGGCGACGTCGCGCGAGGCGCGGCGCGCCCGGGAGGCCGAAGCGCGCGCCGAGCGGCGCTTCAACGACGTGCGGAAGCTCGCCAACTCGTTTCTCTTCGAGTTCCACGACGCGATTCGCGATCTTCCCGGGATCGACGCCGGCGCGCGCTCTGGTGGTCCAGCGGGCGCTCGAGTACCTCGATTCCCTCTCGAAAGAATCGACCGGCGATCGCGTGCTCCGTCGAGAGCTCGCCGACGCGTACCAGAAGGTCGGCGACGTCCAGGGGAATCCGTTCATGGCCAATCTCGGCGACATGCAGGGGGCTTTCACGAGCACCCAGAAGGCGATCGCCCTTCTCGAGCCCGGGATCGCTTCGCCCGAGGCGACCGACGCCGAGCGCGCGACGCTGGCGAAGTGCTATCTCGCCGGCAGCGGCCTCCGGCTCAACCAGGGAAAGCCGGCGGACGCGCTCGCCTGGGCGAAGAAGGGCCTCGCCCTGCGCCAGGCCGTCGCCGCCGGTACGCCGGGCAATCCGTCGCTCCAGATGGAGCTTTCCCAGGCCTGGCAGTTCGTCGCGTACTTCGCGATGGCCGCCGGAAAGCCGGATGAGGCGGCCCGGGCGCTCGCGGCGCAGGCCAGGATCCTCCAGGAGCGTGTCCGGGCCGATCCGGGAGATCGCTCCGTGCGCCGAAGCCTCGGCCAGAACCTCTTCCTCTCGGGCGACGCGGCGACGAACGCCGGCGATCCGGCGGGAGCGATCGCAAAGTACCGGGAGGCGGAACGAGTCCAGGCCGCGCTGGCCGCGGAGGAACCCGCGAGCGTGACGTTCCAGCGCGACCTCGCGTGGTCCCGGATGTCGGCCGGCAACCTCGAGCTCGCGCAGAGGGATGCGGCGGGAGCGCTCGTCGACTTTCGCCGGGCGCAGGAGACGTTCGAGGCGATGGCGGCGGCCGATCCGAAGAGCACGGACGCGGTCCTCGGGGTGGCCATGACCCGTCACAACGCCGGCGATGCCCTGAGGGAGCTCGGGCGCGTCGATGAAGCTCTCGCGGAGTACCGCGCGGCGAGACCCCTGTACGAGAGGGTGGTCGCGGCCTCTCCCTCGGGTTCATGGGCCGCCGGTCTGCTCGCGATGCTTTACGTGCGGCTGGGAGAGCGGGCGGCGGACCCGAGCTCCGCGTGCACGCTCTACCGGAAGGCCCTCGACATCTTCGAGCCGATCGTGGCCCGAGGGGCGTTGCCGCCCGACCGGCGCGAGTTCTTCGAGGCGGCAAAAAAGGCGGCCGCCGGCTGCGCGCCGACGGCCGCGTCTCGGTAGACCGACCCTTAACCGGCAGGATTTGAACGTCTTCACCAGGAACACCGCCATCTGGCCGCGGGTGATGGAGCTGGTCGGGCAGTAGTGGCCGCCCCCGCACCCTCCGGTGATCGCTTCCGTCCCGAGCTGCTCGATCCAGTTGGCGAAGAACGAGGGACACGGCACATCCGAGTAGAGGCCGGCGCAGTCGGGCGGGACGTAGCCGGGACCGTGCTCCGCCTTCAGGAGGAAGACGGCCATCTGGTCTCTGCGGACGGGATTGGCCGGGCAGAAGTTGTTGCCGCCGCAACCTCCCGTGATGCCTTCGTCGGCGAACGCCTCGATCCAGGCGGCGAAGGTCGAGGGGCAGGGGACGTCGTCGAACTGTCCCGTGCAGGGCGGCGGGACGTAGCAGAGCCCGTGGCGGGCCTTCAGAACCAGGGCCGCCATCTGCTGGCGCAGCGTCGGCTGGTCGACGCCGTAGAGGCCGCCGCCGATGCCGACCGTGATGGCGTTCGAGATCAGCGAGGTGATGAAGGTGTGGAACTGGTGATTCTCCGGCACGTCGAGAAAATCGGAGACCCATCCCTTCACGAGGGTTCCCGTCGTCCCGTCCGGCGTCGTCACGACGACGTCGTTGACCGTGCCGGCCGCGAGCAGCGGCGAATGCGAGTAGAGCAGGTGGTCGCTCACGAACGTGTAGTCCGCCTCGATGCCGCCGATGGTCAGCTCGACGGGCTCGGCGAAGTCCGTGCCGAAGATCTGCAGAGGCCGGCCGCCGGCCGCGGGGCCCGACGACGGCGTCATCGAGAAGATGATCCGCTGCGAGAACTCGGAGGTGTTCCCGTCGGGGTCCGTCGCCGTGACGGAGATGCGTGCCCCGTTCTCCACCGCGACCGGCAGCGTGACGTCGAGCTCGACGTGGCCGCTCGCCGTCCGTCGTCACCTCTGTCGCGCCGAGGTAGGTCTCTCCCTCGAGGAACTCGCGCGGGAACCTCAGGCAGGGAGGGTTCGCGTAGAAGTCGAGCATGTACGTCGTCGACGCCGCGCTGTTGAACTTGCCGAGGACCCGGGTCGTCGAGTTCCCGTATTCGACCGAACGCACGATCGGGAAGTTCTGCTGATCATTGGACCCGGTGTCGACGTCGCCCGGATCGTTGAAGGTCGGAAGCACGCCATTGAACGCGATCCCGAGCTGCTCGTTGTCGTGGAACGAATTGCCTCGGATCGGAATCTGTTTGCTGGAGTTGTAGATCAGGGCGCCGACGGGAAGGGTGTACGCCAGGTATCCCTTGTTGAAAGCGATGATGTTGGCTTCCCCCGGTCCCGTTCCGCCGATCCGGAAGCCGGCGCTGTCGTTCGAGGTCGCGATGCCGGTGATGTTTCCGAGCGGCAGCGTTCCGGTCACGTCCGTTCCGATCCGGTTTCCGAGGATCGTCGTGTCGGAGGCGTAGTTGTAGACGTAGATGCCGATGCCATTGTTGCCCGAGACCAGGTTGCCGTCTCCCGGGCCCGTGCCGCCGATGGCGATGTTCGCCCCCGCGGTGTCGTTGATGCCCATGGCGTTGCCGAACGCTTTGGTTCCGGTGACGTCCGTGCCGATGTAATTGCCCCGGATGACGTGTCCGGAGCCGTAGCTGATCCCGATGCCCGAACCGCCGCTGGCGGCGATCACGTTGCGCGCCCCGGCCGTGCTTCCGCCGATCGTGACGTTGTCGGCCTGCGCGAGGCTGATTCCCGTGCCGTTCCCCAGGGGAAGCGTTCCCGTGACGTCGGTGCCGATCAGGTTGCCCTGGATCACGGCGCCGTCGGAGATCTCGATCGAGATGGCCGTCGCCCCGCCGGAGAACAGGTTGCGGGAGGCGGGCGAAGCCCCGCCGATGACGTTGTTGTCCGAGTCCAGTATGCGGATGCCGTGCTGGGAGGGAAAGGGCGCCTGCGTTCCGGTCGCGTCGGGCCCGATGTAGCAGCCCTCGATGACGTTGCCTCCTCCGGACTGGAGGCCGATCGCCTGCCCGAAGCCGTTGAAGACGAGGCCGCGGAGCGTGCTGGAGCCAGCGGTGATCCAGATGCCGTTGCCGGTCGCGCCGTGAAGCTCGATCAGCGGAGCTCCGGCGTAGCCGGGCTGGGTCGCGCCGTCGATGACCACCGGAGAGGTGATCGTGGGCAGAGCGGTCGGCACCTCGATCGTGTGGACGCCGGCGCCGGGAATGTCGAACTCGATGGTGTCGGTGCCGGCGTGGGCGTTGGCGTCCAGGATCGCCTGGCGCAGCGAGCCCGCTCCGCTGTCGGCGGTGTTCGTCACGGTGAACGTATCCGCCCCGGCGGCGAACGCGCCGAGGAGGAGGAGCATGGCCGCGAGAACCGGGTTGGGTCGGCCGGGGCTCTTCTTCGGCTGGAGCATGGCAACCTCCTTCTGCTTCGAGAAACGCTGGCGGGCCGGCCGGGTTCCCGTCAGGAGTTCGTGCCGGCCTTCACCCGTACACGCGCGGGAGCCCGGAAACCGGGGCCATCCGACCCGGAAACGGGCCGAAGTCCTTCCGTCCGTGTGGTCTAATTCGCCCAACCAGGCATCGAGGCTCCATGCCGCAGCCAATCGAACCGGACCTCACCGCCCTGCTCCGGGACGCGAGCGAAGGCGACCAGAACGCCCTCGACCGCCTGATGCCGCTGGTCTACGGAGAGCTCCGCAAGATCGCGGCGTCCTACCTTCGCCAGGAGAGGAAGGACCACACCCTGCAGCCGACGGCCCTCGTGCACGAGGCGTATCTCCGCCTGACCCACCAGAAGGACGTGGCGTGGCAGAACCGCGCGCACTTCTTCGGAATCGCCGCCCAGATGATGCGGCGGATCCTCGTGGATCACGCGCGCAAGCGTCAGGCCGCGAAGCGCGACGCCAGCGCGTGGAAGGTGGCGACGGCCGAAGTCGATGGCGGCGCCGACAGCGCCCCGGAGCTGCTCGCGCTCGATCGCGCCCTCGAAGAGCTCGAGAAGATCGATCCGCAGCAGGCGAAGATCGTGGAGCTGCGCTTCTTCGGGGGACTGACGGTCGAGGAGACGGCCGAGGTCGCCGGCATCTCGCCGAGGACGGTCAAGCGGGAGTGGCGGACCGCGAAGGCGTGGCTGCGCCGCGAAATCGGAGCCTGAGGCGGAAGGGACGCCGCCCCGAAGCATGACGACTCGCCGGACGCCCGAGGGCTGGAAATGGATCAAGGAGATCCTCGACGAGGCGCTCGACCTTCCGGAGGAGGAGCGTGCCGCGTTCATCGCCGCGCGCTGCGGCGGCGACGAGGAGATGCGCCTCGAGATCGAGGGCCTCGCCGCGGCCGCGGACGGATGGACGTTCGTGGATCAGGCGGCGGAGGGCCGCGCCGTTCCCGCCGCCGGAGGCCACTGGCCCTCGCCGGGCGTCGGCGATCGCGTCGGCGCCTACGAGCTCCTCTCCGAGCTCGGGCAGGGCGGCATGGGCATGGTGTATCTCGCCCGCCGCGCCGACGACCAGTTCGAGAAGACGGTCGCCATCAAGCTCATCCGGCCCGGCATGGCGAGCGAGTTCGTGCTCCAGCGATTCCGCAGCGAGCGGCAGATCGTCGCGTCGCTCGAGCATCCCAACATCGCCCGGCTCCTCGACGGCGGGGCCACGCCGGACGGCGCGCCTTACTTCGTGCTCGAGTACGTGGAAGGCGAGCCGCTCATCGAATACTGCGACCGCCGCGCGCTGCCCGTGCCGGAACGGCTGCGCCTCTTTCTCGAGGTCTGCGGGGCCATCATCTACGCCCACCAGAACCTGGTGGTGCATCGGGACATCAAGCCGAGCAACATCCTGGTGGCGCCCGACGGAGAGCCGAAGCTGCTGGATTTCGGGATCGCGAAAATGCTCCTGCCCGAGGGCGCTCCGGACGCGCCGGCCGAGACGGCCACGCTGTTCCGGATGATGACGCCGGACTACGCCAGCCCGGAGCAGATCCGCGGAAAGCGGATCACGACCGCGAGCGACGTCTACGCGCTCGGCGTCGTGCTCTACGAGCTCCTCGCGGGCCGAAAGCCGTATCGCGTGACCGGCGTCGATCACGCCGAGCTGCTTCGCGTCGTGTGCGAGCGGGACCCCGAAAGGCCGAGTCTCGTCGCGAACTCCCGAGAGCTCCGCGGCGATCTCGACGCCATCGTGCTCAAGGCCATGCGCAAGGAGCCCGAGCGCCGGTACGCGACGGTGGCCGAGTTCGCCGACGACATCCGGCGGCAGATGGTCGGGCGCCCGGTCGAAGCCCGGCGGGGCACTTTCGCGTATCGCGCGGGCAAGTTCGCGCGCCGCCATCGCCTCGTTCTGGCCGCCGCGGCCGTGGCGGCGATCGCCCTCGCGGGCGGCGTCGTTGCGACCCTGCGCGAGGCCCGCAGAGCGCGGGCCGCCGAAGCGGTCGCCCGGGAACGGTACGACGGGCTGCGCAAGCTCGCGAGCTCCTTCCTCTTCGAGTTTCACGACGCGATTCGCGATCTGCCCGGCTCGACGCCGGCGCGCGCGCTCGTGGTCCAGCGGGCGCTCCAGTATCTCGACGATCTCTCCCGGCAGGCGGAGAGCGATCGGTCGCTGCGGCGCGAGCTCGCGGAGGCGTACCTTCGCGTGGGCGACGTCCAGGGGAACGCCTACATGCCCAACCTCGGTGACGTTCCGGGCGCGCTCCGGAGCTACGAGAAGGGAATCGCCCTGCTCGAGCCTCTCGTCGCCGAGGGCACGGCGGACGAGCTCGAGAAGGCCACGCTCGCGAGGGCCTACGTGACGGGAAGCGGCATCCGGTTGGTGGCCGGCGACCCCGCGGCGGCCGTCGCCATGGCCGAGAAGGGGATCCCGCTGGCCCGGGAGCTCGCCGAGCGGCGGCCGGGCGATCGGCAACGCGAGCTGGAGCTCGCGCAGGCCTGGCAGTACTACGCCTTCTCCCTCGCGGGGGCCGGACGCGATGCGGAGGCCTACCAGGCGCTCGAGAAACAGTCCGCGATCCTCCGGGCGAGGCTCGCCACGGACCCCGTCGATCGCGGCGCGCGGCGAAGCCTGGATCAGAACCTCTACCTGGTCGGAGAGAATCTCGAGACCCGCGACCCGGCCGCGGCGCGGAAGGCTTACGACGAAGCGCTCGCGCTCGCGGAATCCCTCCGAGCGGACGAGCCGACGAGCGTCCAGCTCCAGAGGGACCTCGCCTACCTCCACACCGCGCGAGGCGGGTTTTTCGAAAAGCAGAAGGACTATCGAACGGCCCTCGAGGAGTTCCGGAGCGCGCTGCCTTTCTTCGAGTCCATGGCGGCCGCCGACGCGCAGAGCGTGGACGGACGGCTCGGAGTGGCCATGACGGTCCACAACATCGGGGTGCAACGCGGCCACGGCGGAGATTACGCCGGCGCGCGGCGCGACTTCGAGAGGGCGCGGTCGCTCTACGAGCCGATCGTCGCGGCCGATCCCGGCAACGCCTGGGCGGCGGGGGCGCTCGCGAACCTCTACCTCAACGCGGGCCAGGCGGAGGAAGCGATGGCGAACGCGGCCCTTCCGGGGGACCGCTCCTTCGAAGCGGCCTGCGCCTCTTATGCACGGTCGGACGGCATGTTCAGAAAGCTGGCGGCCGCGGGCAAGCTGCCCGGGATGCGCGCGGAGACCGCGGCCCAGGCGGCCGCCGCGATGGCGCGGTGCCGCGGAGGACTCGGGACGCCGGTCTCCGCACAGCGCTGACGGCGTCTCGCCGCGCGCCCGACGGGCCTCGAAGATCGCCCCTCAGAAGATCGGTATGATCCCGGCGCTCGAGGTGATTCCCATGAAGCGATGTGTGTGGCTCGGAGTCGCGGCCTGGATCCTGGGCGCGGTCCTCGGCGCCCAATCCGTGGACGGCGTTTTCGCGACCGGAGCCGTCGGCGCCGTGCTCGACGGGTGGCACGAGGCCGCGGCGGCGGCCGATGAAGAGAAGTACTTCTCCTATTTCACGCCGGATGCCGTCTTCCTGGGCACCGACGGCACCGAACGGTGGACCCGTGACGAGTTTCGGAAATGGGCCCATCCCCATTTCGCGAAGGGCAAGGCCTGGAGCTTCCGGACCGTCTCGCGCTGGATCTCCTTCGCGCCGGATCGGACCGTCGCGTGGTTCGACGAGGTCCTCGACACGCCGAACATGGGCCCCTGCCGGGGGTCGGGCGTCCTCCTGCGCGTCGGCGAAAACTGGAAGATCGCCCAGTACAACCTCTCGATCCCGATCCCGAACGCGCTGACGGACGAGGTCGTGGCGCGCATTCGCAAGGAGAAGTGACGTGACGAAACGCCGGATCGGTATCCTCGGTCTCCGTCCTCGGGCTCCTGGCGCTCGGTCTCGGCGCCGCGCCGCCGCCGGCGCCTTCTTCCGTCCCGGCGGATCTCGTCTTGCGCAACGCCGCGGTCTACACGGTGGACGGAGCACGCAGCTGGGCGGAGGCGGTCGCGGTCTCGAAGGGCCGCATCGTGTTCGTCGGCGCGAACGCCTCGGCATCTCCCTGGATCGCGTCCTCGACGAAGGTCGTGGACCTCGCGGGAAAGATGGTCCTGCCGGCGTTCCACGATTCCCACGTGCATCCTGTCTCCGGCGGCGTCGAGGCGCTCGAGTGCGACCTGAACGGCCTCAAGACGCAGGAGGCGATCCTCGCGAAAGTGAAGTCGTACGCGGCGGAGCACCCGCAGGCGAAGTGGATCCGAGGCGGCGGCTGGGAGCTCACGCTCTTTCCCGACGGCAACCCCTCGAAGGCGCTGCTCGACACGATCGTGTCCGACCGGCCGGTCTACCTCTCGGCGTCCGACGGGCACTCGGTGTGGGTGAACTCGAAGGCTCTCGCCCTCGCCGGCGTGACGAAGGCGACCCCCGATCCGCCGTACGGGCGCATCGAACGCGATCCGAAGACCGGGCAGCCGAGCGGAACGCTGCGCGAAGACGCCGCCGACCTCGTGGCGAAATCTCTTCCGAAGCGAAGCGCGAAGGAGCACGTCGACGGCCTGGCGGAAGCCCTGCGGAAGGCGAACAGCTTCGGGCTGACGTCCCTGGTCGAGGCGAGCGCCTCCGAGGAGGACCTCGAGTCGTATGCCGCCCTCGACGCACAGGGAAAGCTGACGGCCCGGGTGCTCGCGTCGTTGTACGTGAACACGGACAAGGGGACCTCCGAGGTTCCGCGGCTCGTGGCGCTTCGAAAGAAGTACGCGAAAGGCCGCGTGCGGACGAACGCCGTGAAGATCTTCGCCGACGGCGTTCTCGAGACGCGCACGGCCTCGGTGCTCGAGCCTTACGTCGGATTCCCGAACGACCGCGGGAAGCCCAACCTGACACCCGCGGCGTTCCAGGCGCTCGCCACGGCTCTCGACAAGGAGGGTTTCCAGATCCACGTCCACGCGATCGGCGACCGCGCGATCCGGGATACGTTCGACGCGTTCGAAGCGGCGCGCCGCGCGAACGGGCCGCGCGACTCCCGGCACCACATCGCGCACATCGAGCTCTTCGACCCGGCCGACATCCCTCGCTTCCGCAAGCTCGGGGTCATCGCGAACTTCCAGCCGCTGTGGGCCAACGGCGACCGGTGGATCACGGAGCTGACGGAGCCCAAGCTCGGGCCCGAGCGCTCCCGCTGGCTGTACCCGATCGAGAGCGTCATCGCCTCGGGCGGGGAGTACGCCTTCGGAAGCGACTGGAGCGTGTCGTCGCTCAACCCCCTCGACGGGATCGAAGTCGCCGTGACGCGCTGCGAGCCGGGAATGACGCGGCCGGCGTGGATCCCGGAGGAGAAAATCTCGCTGCCCGATGCCATCGCCGGTTACACGATCCGCGCCGCGTATCTCGACTTCTCGGAGAAGGACACGGGCTCGATCGAGGTCGGCAAGGCCGCCGACCTCATCGTTCTCGACCGCAACCTCTTCGAGATTCCGCCCGCACAGATTCACGACGCGAAGGTCCTGCTCACGCTGCTCGACGGCAAAGAGGTCTACCGCGCTGCCGACTTCACCGCACCCGCGAGTAAGTGAACGTGCCGACCTGGTCCTTGCCCTTTGCGCCCGTCCGCGAGGTCCAGGCCTGCTCGAATCGGTCGGGGCCGTCGAAGGTCACGACGAGCCCCTGCATGACCTCGCTGTCGGGCCCGACGTTGGAGGCGTCGACGAATCGGAAGGTCAGCGTCTTCCCGTCGGGGGAGAGACCGGCCGCCGCCATCCTCGGCTGATTGCCGGCCGCGCAGTAATGCGTGGCCAGGATGCGGTTTCCGTCCACGTGGTACATCGTGATCATGCTCGTGTCGTGGCCGCTGTCCATGGTCTCCATGAGCGTCGTTCCGTTGGACACGAGGCGGTAGGAGATCCGGACCTCGCCCATGCCGTCCGCGCCCTGGTCGGCGCCGACGTAGGCGCCCTTCCAGTCGCCGACCAGCGTTTTCAGCTTGTCCCAGGCCGGCATTCGGAGGCGGCGGCAGGGAAGCCGACGAGAGCGCGGTGGACGCCAGAATTCCCAGGGCCGCGATCCATCTCTTCGACTCCGCGGCGCGCATCATCGTCCCTCCTTCTCGGATTTCTCCGCGATGGCGGCGAGCCGATCCATGCAGCCGATCCAGCCCGCGTTGTGCTCGGCGCGCGCCTTCTCCGTCGCGAAGCCTTCGTGCGTGACGACGACCTCGGTCTCCGACCCGCGCTCGTGGAACTCGACCTGGACCACGGTGCCGCTGGCGAGGGGTTCGCCCAGCGCCGGGTCGTTCTCCCAGCTCCACGTGAAGACGAGCTTCGAAGGAGGGGTGACCTCGCGGTAGGTGCCCCAGACCGCCCAGGGCTTGTCGCCGATCTTGCCCTCGAGCCGATAGCGGCCGCCGGCGCGCAGATCCATCTCGACCACGCGCATGTCGCCGTCCGGCTCGACGAACCAGCGCATCAGGAGCTCCGGGTCCGTCCACGCCCGGTAGACCCGGTGGCGCGACGCCCGGATCGTGCGCGTGACGCGGACGGCTTGCTCGGCGCGCGGGGGCGGCGGCGGCGGTTTGCTGTCGAGATTCGGCCATGGTTTCTCCTCCTTCTGGGGTTGTTCGAGAAAACGTTTCAGGGAGTCGAGCCGGTCCTCCCAGAACGCCTGGTAGTGGGCGATCCAGTCGGCGGCGGTGCGCATGGGCCCGGGTACGAAGCGACAGTGGTGCACGCGGCCCTCGCGGCGGCGGGCGAGCAGGCCGGCGCTCTCGAGGACGCGCAGGTGCTTCGAGACGGCCGGCAGCGACATGCGAAATGGCTGCGCGAGCTCGCCGACGGGAGTGTCGGGCGCCGAGGCGAGCTTCGCGAGGATCGCCCGCCGCGTCGGGTCGGCCAGCGCCTGGAACGTCGCGTCGAGCGCGGCGCCACCCGAATAGTTAACCATATGGTTAACTATTATGCCGGCGGACAGTCCGTGTCAAGCCCTTTGGCCGTCATCCCGAGCGATAGCGAGGGATCCCGAAATCGGCAGGCTTACGAGCCGAGCAGCGAGTCGAGTCTGGGATCGTTACCGCCGACCTCCGGTCGGCGTTGCCTACTGCCGTGGGCTGCCTCTGGTGGCCGGCTCGCTTCGCTCAGGATGACGGCTAGAACCCGAAGGCCTTGACCAGGAACACGGCCATCTGCCCGCGGGTATTGGCGATTGAACGGGCAGTAGAGCAGCGGCGAGGCCTGGCATCCGCCGGTGACGCCTTCGGCGTAGAGCTTCTCCACCCAGGGCGCGAACGAATCTCCCGCCGGCACGTCCCCGAAGATCCCCGCCGCCGGCGGCGGCACGTAGCTGCTGTCGTACTTGGTCTTGAGCAGGAAGGCGGCCATCTGGCGGCGGGTCACGGGGCTTTCCGGGCAGTAGTTTCCGTTGCCGCAGCCTCCTGTGATCTCGAGGCCGGCGAGCTCCTCGATCCAGGCCGCGTACGGATGGCTCGCCGGCACGTCGAGGAACACCGCGCCGGTGGCCGGCGGCGGGAGGTGGCCGGCGCCGAGCTTGCTCCGCAGCAGGAGCACCGCCATCTGCTTGCGCGGGATCGCGAGGTCGCGGCAGAAGCTGCCGCCGTGGCAGCCGGCCGTGATGCCGGCGCGGAAGAGCGTCTCGATGAACGGATGGAACGGGTCCGGCTGGGGCACGTCGAGGAAATCCGAGAACCATCCGTTCGTCAGGGTCGTCGAGCTCGTGTCGGGGTTCGTGACGACGACGTCGTTCAGAGTGCCCGGGAGCAGGGCGGGCGTCGAGGCCGTCAGAAAAGACGCGGTCGAGACGGAGGCCCCTGTCGCCGCCGCGGCGCCGATCTCGACGGAGGCGCCGCTCTGAAAACCCGCGCCCGTGATCGCGACTCCGGTGCCGCCGGCCGAAGGCCCGGACGTCGGCGCGATCGCGAGCGCCGAAGAAGCGCCGGCCTCGAATGCGCCGAGGTCCGGCGAGGCGTCGCGCCGCCGCCCGAGGACGTCGTCCTCCGGCGCGTGCGCCGGGTCCGCCTGGCCAATCGCCGGGCTGCCTCCACTGATCGCGCCGTAAAGCGCGACGAGCCGTTCGAACTCCTCCCGGATGGTCCCGTTGCCGCTCTCGAACGCCGTGCCGTTCCAGCGCGGCAGGACGATCGCCGCCTGACCCGGAAGCAGCGGGTCCGCGACGACGGCATGCGCGTCGTCCACGAGCGGGCTGACGAGATCGCCCGGCGGGATCGCGGCGCCTCCGTTCCAGTAGAGGTTGCGGTCGAGGACCAGGCCGGTCGCCTCGGCCGGCGCGCCGTCGGAGAACTCGTTCGTCCCTCCCGCCGCTTCGGCGCCCATCGTGCCCGTCGGGTCGCTCCAGATGTTGCCGCGGAACGACACGTTCTCGTTCACGGGATTGGAGCCCTCGCGGTTGACGCGGCAGGCGAAGGCCAGCGAGGGAAGGTTGCCGACGACCGTATTCGAGCGGAAGGCGATGTCCTTGCCGCCCTTGACGCCGAACGCGGCGCGCATGTCGTTGCCGGAGTTGCCGAGCATCAGGTTGTTCTCGACGAGGATGGAGCGGCCCTCGAAGTAGGCCATGCCGTCCTCGCCGACGAGGGCGAAGTTGGAGCCGCTCGAGCCTTCCCAGTTCAGGAAGACGTTTCGGCGCACGGTGATCCGCTCGTCGCCGATCTGCCCGTCGTCGCCGGCGTTCGAGTCCTTCATGACGATGAAGGAGCTCGTGTCGTTGCCGTTGACACGGCCGCTGCCGGCGAAGTCGTTGAAGAAGACGTTGTCCTGGACGAGGACGTCGGTGACGCTGTTGATGTCGATGTGCTCGTCGGAGCCGGACTGGTTGTAGAAGACGTTGTTCTCGACCACCACGAACCGGGCCCCGTTGTTGATCTTGAGGAGATCGTTGTTCCAGGAGTCGTGGAAGACGTTGTCGCGGATCGTGATGTTCTCGGCCCAGAACCCGTCGCCCTGCTGGACCTGCATGACGAGGCCGCCCGCGCCCGGTCCCGTGTGGCGGAGCTCGAAGCCCTGCAGGATCACGTTCTTCGCTCCGAAGAGCTTGACGGCCGTGCCGGCGTACTGGAGCACGGCGCGGTAGCGGTTCGCGGCCTGGAACGTCGTCGGCGTTTCGAAGCGCTCGTAGAGGCTGTGCGTTCCCGTGTACACGCCGTCCTGGAAGTACACGGTGCACGTGTCGTCGGGCACGCTCGCGGAGGCGTGGTCGAGCGTGGCCCAGGGCGCGGCGAGCGTGCCGGGATGCGTGTCGTCGCCCGCCGGAGCGCGGGGCGACCCAGCGCTCGCAGGGCTGGGCGAACAAAGGCGAGGGCGCCGTCGCGCCCGCGACCGCCGACGAGCAGTCCGGCGGCGGCCAGCGAACGAGAGGAACCGCTTCATCCGGAGATTCTGGCGTGTCCGTGCCGGCGCGGGGGGTGATCCCGCGCACCCACCGCGTTACGGCGTGGTGACGGCGACCCCGTCGAACGTGGAAGTGTTTACCGTGCCGTTGACGCGGCTGGTGACTGCGAGGCCGATCAACGTGTTGGACGGCAACGACACGGTCGCCGACCCGATCGGTGTCCACGTGACGCCGTCCGGCGACGCGGAGGCGGCGAACGTCGAGCCGGTCCGCACGAGTTTGAGCCAGTAGGGTGCCGGTACGACCGGACCCGCCGTCACGCTCGGGACGGCCCCGGTCGCCGTGCGGCGGTGGAATGCCAGCCCGTTCTGCGGCGTCAGCAGCACGGACACGTGGCGGGAATTGGCCGCGAGGCTCTCGCGGATCATGATCCCCGCCCGCGCCGCGGCGTTGGTGTTCTGGATTCCCGCGACGCGCGCGACGATCGTCGCGTTGCCCGAGAAGGGCTGATACGTGTAGTGAAACTCGTCGGCTGCGCCGGCGATGCCCGAGCCCGACCCGCGGAGCGTAAACGTCGGGCTTGCAAACGACGCGCTGCCGAGCGCGCCGACGGGGCCGATGTCGGCGTCGAGCCACGGCGGCGGCGGTGCGGAGGCCGAGACCGTCACCCCGATCGGCGGACTGATCGCGGTCGCGTTGAGGTTGTCGGTGGCGACCGCCGTGAAGACATAGGGTCCATCCGCCAGCCCCGAGACGTCGACGCCGTAGGGCGAGGTCGCGTCCGAGCCGATCAGGGCGCCGTTCTGATAGAAGTCGACGCGGCTGACCGTTCCGTCGGCATCCGTGGCGGAGGCGGCGAGCGAGACCGCCCCCGGCGAGGGGTACACGGCGCCGGGCCCGGGCGAGGACACGGTCAGCATCGGCGATGCGTTCGCGGAGTCCGTCAGAACGAAGGCGCCGTCGAAAGTCGAAGTATTGAGGGTGCCGTCCTTGCGACTGGTCAATGCCAGGCCGACGAAGAGCGAGGACGGCATCGTGAACGTCGCGGATCCGACGAACGTCCAGGCGGCGCCGTCGGGCGAGGCGTAGCCGGTGAACGTCGATCCCGAGCGCACGAGCTTGATCCAGTAGGGCGCAGCGACCACGGGACCCTGCGTGTACACGGGGATCGCTCCGGCGGCCATCCGTCTCTGGAGCATCACCCCGAGACCGCGGGTCAGAACCATCGAAGCGTGAGCGGGAATTCGCATCGAGGCTCTCCCGGAACATGACCCCGGCTTTGGCCAGTGAGTTGGTGCCCTGGCTCGCGACGCGCGCCACGATCGTGGCGTTGCCCGTCACCGGCAGGTACACGAAGTGGAACTCGTCGGCTGCGGCGGCGATGTCCACCCCGGAGGCCAGAACCGTAAAGGTCCCGGCCGCGTAGCTCGCGTCGCCGGCCGCGCCGACGGCGCCGATGTCCTGGTGCGACCAGCCGGCGAACGCCTGGGCGCTCACGGGGATCGTCGTGGACGTCGTCGAGCCGAGCTGATTGTCGACGGCCACGGCGGTCAGGCTGTGTGCGCCCTCCGGAACGTCCGTCCAGGACAGTGTGTACGGCGGCGTCGTCGCCGAGCCCAGGAACGTCGCGCCGTCATAGAAATCGACGCGGCTGATCGTGCCGTCCGAATCGGACGCGGACGCGGCCAGGGCGATCGAGGCCGGCGACGTGTAGAGCGAGCCGCCCACCGGCGAGGTCAGAGAGACCGTCGGCGGCGTGTTGACTCCGGGAGTCGGCGTGAGCGTCGGTGTCGGCGTCGGCGTCTCCAATGGGGTCGGCGTCAGCGTCGCCGTTTGCGTGGCCGTCGGGGTGCGCGTCGAAGTCCGGGTCCGCGTCGGCGTGCGGGTGTTGCTCGGCGTGCGCGTCGACGACGGCGTGAAGGTGGCCGACGGCGTGAAGGTGATCGTCGGCGTGAAGCTCGGCGTGCGCGTGTTGCTGGCCGTGCGGGTGGGCGTGCGGGTGTTGGTCGGCGTGCGAGTGTTGGTCGGCGTGCGAGTGTTTGTTGGGGTGCGCGTCGGCGTGAACGTCACCGTCGGCGTCGGAGTCCCAGGCGCGGGGGTCGGAGTCACAGTCGGAGTCGCAGTCGGGGTCGGAGTCGGGGTCGGAGTCGGCGTCAGCGTCAGGAACGACGCCGTGTACGTCTGGTCGTTGTTGGCGACGATGTTGTGCTCCTGAGCCCCTCCGTCGGACCACGACGTGAAAACGTTCAGTCCCTGCGGGGATGGCGCCTCGATGCCCAGGTTGGAGTCCTGGATCACCGGGCGCGTGAACGGCGTCGTTCCGGTGAAGGTTCCCACGGAGAGTTCCAGGCCCGACGGGACGCTCTGGAACGTGAGATTCACCGTCTTCGGCTGGAGCTGCACACTGACTGTGTTCTCGAGGCCGCCCGAATCGGTCGCGGTCAGCCGGAGCTCGAGGAAGCACGGGTACTCGTGGTCGGGCGCGTCGACGGTGCCGTGGTCGACGCCTTCGAAACTCTGGTAGGGGTGGGTGTGGCAGCCCGCGGGACAGTGGTGGATCAGCACCGCCCAGGAGAGCGCCGATCCGGGAAGGTTTCCGTCCTGCGGATCGGACGCGCCCCCCGTGAAGTTGATGCTCTGGTCGGGGCGCCATGTGAAAGTCGCGTTTGGCGAGTTGATGGTGGCCGTGGGAGGCTCGTTGCCAGCCGTCACCTTGACCACGTCGGACACGTTGAACACGTTGTTGTTGTCGGTGACTTTGAGGCGCACGTTGTAGGTTCCCGGGTTCGTGTACGTCCGGGAAGGGTTCGTCAGAGTGGAGTCGTCGAACTGTCCGTCGCCGTCGAGATCCCAGGCGTACGTGATCGTGTCGCCTGTCTGGGCCGGTGCCGAACCGGCGCTCGAGAAGTCGACCGTGAGCGGCGTGAGCCCGAACAGCGGAGTGCCGCTGGCCACGGCGGCGGGCCCGTACTCGACGCGGATGATGCGGCCACCCGCGATATCGACGTAATAGAGGTTCCCGTCCGGGCCGATCTGCAAGTCCACGGGGAACTGCGCCGAGGCGGCGAACGGCGCCCGAGTCGCGGGGTCCGGATTGCCGTCCGCGCCCGGGAACATGACCCACATGCACTGGCGCGAGTAGTCCGCGAAGAAGAGCGCGTTGTTGTAGCTCGCGGGGTAATTGCTGCCGCCCGTGTAGAACGCCATGCCGGAGATGGAAGAGCTTCCCGGGTCGCAGCCGTCGCCCGTGACGAGGGGAATATTGTGATGGTAGGCGAAGACCGGCGGAGTCGTCTCGGCCAACGTCGGGCAGATGTTGAGGTTGCCGAACTGCGGGTGAGCATTGGAGGCCTCGAAGCAGGGCCAGCCGAAGTTGCGCGCGCTCGTCAGATCGGGAATGCGATCGATCTCCTCCCAAACCCCCGAGCCGACGTCGCCGATCCAGACGTCGTTCGTTCCGGGCTTGATCGTGAAGCGGAAGGGATTGCGGAAGCCGAAGCCGATGATCCGACGCTCGTTGGCGTCGGACGAGGAGAAGAGGGGATTGCCCGGCACGGCCTCGCCGGTCACGGGGTCCACGCGAAGGATGGCGCCGTTGAGAAGACGCGGCTCGCCAGGCGCCCGCCTCGGGCTCTGGCTGCGCAGCGAGCCGCCCTCGGCCGTGGGCTTGCTGAGCGGGGTGCCGACGGGAGACGGGGGATCTCCGCAGGGATTCGCGGGCGTGTAGTACGTCCCGGGCTGTCCCGGTATCGAAACGGTACCGCCGAACTGTCCCCAGTCCCCGCTGCCGAAGCTCGCCCCTTCACCGCCGCTCACGTAGAGCTTCCCGTCGGCGCCGAAGGCGAGCGAGCCGGGCGCGTGGCTGGGGAACTGCTGGCACCAGCCTTCGAGCAGCATTTGCTCGGACCACGGGTACTCGGTCGTCAGAAGGCGCGAGAGCTGGCCCGTGACGACGCAGCCGTCCGTGCCGGCCCCCGGTCCCTTGGGAGGGGCGGGACAGGTATCGGACGTTCCGCCGACGACGCCCCACTTCGGCACCGCTCCTCCCGGCAGGGCGTCGCGGGAATAGAGGACGTAGACGTAGCGGCGCCACTCGTCCGGCGAGGCGGGGTCGAAGCCCGGCGGGACCGTGAGGCCGAGCATGCCGCGGTCGCCGTGGTTGAAAACCTGCGTCCGCAGGTCCGCGACGACTGCCGCTGTCGGGTCGTCGAAGCTGTCGAAGACCTTGATCAGGCCGCTCTTCTCCGACACCAGGATCCGCCCGTCCGGGAGGAAGCGGACAGCGACCGGCTCGACGAGCCCGCTGAAGACGACATTCTCGTGGAAGGACTCCTGTTTATAGGAGGTCTGCGCGGCGGCCGCGGCCGCGAAAAGGAGCGACACCGCGTACAGGCTGGAACGTCGGAGGAATTGAGGGGTCCCTGGCACCAAGCTCCCTTGCCGGCCGGAAAGTCTCCAATAAGAACGGGAGTCGAACAGTATCGCCGACGCTCGCCCGACAAGCAAGCAAAAACCCTGCCCGCAAGGACAACTAGGACAGATAGGCCGTACAGGGCTCCGGAACGGCCCTCGGCGCTGCCGAAAACGGGGGCTACTCGAGCCCGAAGGTCCGTACCAGGAACACGGCCATCTGCCCGCGCGTCACGGCTGTCGACGGGCAGTAGAGGAGGGGGGAGGCCTGGCAGCCGCCCGTGACACCCCTGCTGTAGAGGTCTTCGATCCAGGCGGAGGCGAACGACCCCTGCGGGAGGTCCCCGAACAGGGACCCTGTCGCCGGGGGCGGAACGTAGTCGAAGCCGAGCAGCGTCTTGAGGAGGAAGACGGCCATCTGGCCGCGCGTGACGGGCTGGCTCGGGCAGTACTTTCCGCCGCCGCAGCCGACAGCTGATCTGGAGCGCGGCGACCTCCTCCACCCACGGCGCGAACGGGCTCTCGACGGGGACGTCCGAGAAGAGGCCCACCGCGGGCGGCGGGACGTGGGTCGCGCCGAACCTGCTCTTGAGCAGGAAGACGGCCATCTGCTCGCGCGTGTTCGAGGCGCCGACGCAGAAGTTGCCGTCGCCGCAGCCGGCCGTGATTCCGTCGCGCGCGATCGTGTTGACGTAGTCGTGGAAGAGGTGGAGCGGCGGCACGTCCAGAAAATCGATCTGCACGGCGTACGTCCCTGCCGGCGAGCTGCAGGAGGTGTTGGTCTCGACGACCGAGAGCGTCATCGTCGTGCCGGGAGGCGCGGCGTCGAACGTGATCGCGCTCGAGCCCTGGCCCGCCGTGATGGTTCCGGCGGACAGCGTCCAGGCATAGGTCGAGCCCTCGTGGTTCGCGACGCTCGCGGCGAGCCCGGTCGCGTCCACCGCGGCCGTGAGCGGCGCCGAGATTCCCGGGGCGGGGACGGGCGTCCCGACGATGACTTCCGCGCCGCCGGATCCCATCCCGGCGCAGTGCGCGTCCGCAATCGCCGTCACGGTGTAAGTCGTCGTCACATCGGGGCTGACGCTGCGAGTCGCGGGAGAGGTCCCGGCAGACTGCACGAGCCCGTCGGACCAGGTCAGGTTCCAGGGACCGGTCCCGGTGAGCGCCGCGGAGATCTGCGTCGCATCGCCGCCGCAGATCGTCGCGGCGCCCGTCACGAACGCGGTGGGCAGGGATCGAACGAGAGCGCTCGTCGTGGCCGTGGACGACGCGCAGCCCGCGACCGTCACGGCCACGCTGTAGAGCCCGGTCGCCGCCGGCGTGGCGTTCGGAATCGTCGGATTCTGGAGCGTGGACGTGAAGCCGTTCGGGCCGGTCCAGGCATAGGTCGCGCCGGCGACGGTCGAAGCGGTCAGCTGGAGGGTCTCACCGACGCAGACGGCGCCGCCGTTGCCGGCCGTCGGCGGAGCGGGAATCGGGTTCATCGTCACGGTGACGGCCGCCGCGTTGTTGGACACGCACCCGGTCGCATCCGTGACGGTCAGAACGTAGGTCGTCGTCGCGGCCGGCGAGGCGGTCGGCGCGCAGCTCGCGGCGTTCGAGAGGCCGGCGGCGGGCGCCCACAGGCACGAGACGCCGCCCGAGCCCGACAGCGGCGTCGAGCCTCCTTCGCAGATCTCGGCGGTTCCCGACGCGACGGCCGTGGGCCTCGGGCTGACGGTGACGACGGCGCTGCCGGAGGCCGTCCCGGCGCAGTTCGTGTCGCTGACGGACGCGATCGTGTAGGTCGTCGTTGCCGCGGGGCTCACGCTGCGCGTCGCGGGGGAAGCGGCGACGTTCGACTGCGTGACGCCGTCCGACCAGACGACGCGTTCCACGGCCCCGTGCCGGTGAGGCACGGCCTGGATCGGAGTCGAGGTCCCGGCGCAGATCGCGGCCGTGCCCGAGACGGTGGCGGTCGGCTTCGGGTTCACCGTGCATCGTGACCGCCGGCGCGTTGTTCGAGACGCAGCCGTTCGCGTCCGTCACGGTGAGGATGTAGGTCGTGGTCGCGGCGGGGGAGGCCGTCGGCGTGCAGCTCGAGGCGTCGAGAGGCCCGTCGCGGGGGCCCATGCGCAGGAGACGCCGCCGGAGCCCGAGAGCGGCGTCGAGGCGCCGGCACAGATCTCCGCCGTGCCGCCGGCCAGCGCGGTCGGCCGTGGCCGTACCGTGACCGTGGCGCTTCCCGTGTCCGTGCCGGCGCAATGCGCGTCGTTCACGGACGTCAGGGTGTACGTGGTCGTCGCCGCCGGGCTCACGTTACGGGTGGCCGGCGAGGCCAGGACGTTCGACTGCGTGACGCCATCGGACCAGACGACCGTCCACGGCCCGGTGCCCGTCAGCGCGGCCTGGATCGTCGCCGAGCCTCCGGGACAGACCGCCCCGCCGCCCGAGACCGTCGCCGTCGGAAGCGTGCGCACGGTCGCCGTGGTCGTCGCCGCGGCGGACGTGCAGGCGTTGACGGTCACGGTCACGCTGTAGACACCGGAAGCGGCGGGCGTGGCGCTCGGGACCGTGGGATTCTGGAGAGCGGACGTAAAGCCGTTGGGCCCCGTCCACGCGTACGTGGCTCCCGCGACGGCCGAGGCCGTGAGCTGGAGCGTGTCGCCCGCGCAGACCGCCCCGCCATTGCCCGCCGTGGGAGGAGAGGGGACGGCATTCACCGTCGTCGACGCGGAAGACGAGTTGTTCGCCGAGGCCGGATCGTTCGTGGCGGAGCTCACGGAGGCCGTGTTCGTGGCGGTGCCCGCCGACGACGGAGCGGTGATCGCGACGGTGATCGCCGGCGCCGCTCCGGAGGCGAGCGACGGACGTGTGCAGGTCACCGTCGTGGTCCCGCTGCACGACCAGCCCGTGCCGGACGCGGAGACGAACGACGCGCCGGCCGGGAGCGTGTCGGTGACCGACACGTCGGTCGCCGTCGAGGGACCGGCGTTCGAAACTTGAAGCGTGTACGTGATCGGCTGGCCCGTGCAGATCGCCGCGGGAGCTCCGCTCTGCGTCACGGCGAGATCCGCGCGGGCGAAAACGTGGGACGTGGTCGACGCGGAGTTGTTGGCCGTCGTCGCGTCGGCGGTGGCCGAAGAGACGGACGAGCTCGCGACGAGCGTTCCCGCGTCCGGGGGCGCGGTCACGACGATCGAGATCGGCGCGGAGGACGCGACACCCAGGGAAGCCATGGTGCAGGTGACGGGACCGGTTCCCGAGCAGGCCCATCCCGGCCCCGTGGCGGACACGAAGGCCACGCCCGCGGGAAGGTTGTGTGTCACCGAGACCGACGTCGCCTGCGAGGGCCCGGCGTTCGCGACGCTCAGCGTGGTGGTCAGGTCCGCCGCGGCCCCCACCGGCTCGGGCGAAGCCGACGCGGAGATCGAGAGATCGGCGTGGGTCGTGTACGTCGCGGTGTATGAGGCGGAGGCCGAGGCGACGACGTTGTGCTGCTCGGCGCCTCCGTCGGACCAGGACGCGAAATCCCAGACGCTCGGGAACGTGCCCTGCGGCGCGAGGGCATCCATCGCGGTGTCGGAGCCGCGGATCACGGTCTGCGTGAAGGGCGCCGTGCCCGTGAAGGTGCCGACGGAGAGCTGAAGGCCCGGCGGCGCCGTCTGGAACTGGAGCGAGACGGTCTGAGGGTGGATGCTCACGGTCGTCGTGTGCGACAGGCCCTGCGAGTCGGTGGCCGTGAGCTCGATGTCGAGGTGCGCCGGGTACTCGTGGTCGGGAGCCGGAAAACTGCCGCCGGCGACGCCGGAGAAGGTCTGGTACGTGTGCGCGTGACAGTCCGAAGGGCAGTGCTGGATGCGCACCACCCACTCGAGGTTCGCATCCGGAACCGTTCCGCCTTCCTCCTGGGCGTCGTCGCCGTGCCCGCCGAACGTGATCGTGTCGTTCACCTTCCAGGTCAGCGAGGAGAGCGGGGTATCGATGACGGCGGTCGGCGCCGTGTTGCCGGCCGAGATGGCGATCGGGTCGGAGACATCGGCGGCGCCGCGCTGGTCCGTGACCTGCAGCCGCACCGTGAAGTTGCCCGGAGTCGTGTACGTGTAGGAGGGCGAGACCGCCGACGAGTCGTCGTATTCGCCATCGCCGTCGAGATCCCACGCGTACGTCAGCGTGTCTCCGGCCTGGGCCGGCGTGGTCGCGGAGCCGTTGAAGGCGACGAGCAGCGGCGCGTCTCCCGACAGGGGGCTGGCGCTCGCGACGGCGTTCAATCCGTACTTGATCCGCATGATCCGGCCGCCGTTGAAATCGACGTAGTAGAGGTTGCCGTCCGGCCCGATCTGCAGGTCCACGGGGCCGGAGGACACGGTGTTGGCGAAGGCGGCGGTCGAAGCCGGGTTCGGGTTGCCGCTGCCGTCGGCCAACATGACCCACATGCACTTGCGCGAGTAGTCCGAGAAAAAGAGGGCGTTCTCGTAGCTCGCCGGATAGTTGCTGCCGCCCTGGTAGAACGCCATGCCGGCGATGGAGGAGCTCCCGGTCGAGCAGCCGTCCCCCGCGACGAGCGAGAGGCTGTGGTTGTACGTCAGAAACGGAGCGGTCGTCTGGGCCTGGGCCGGACAGATGTTGAGCCCCGTGTACTGGCGCGCCGTTGCCCTCGAAGCAGGGCCAGCCGAAGTTGCGCGCGACCGAGAGATCCGGAATGCGGTTGAGCTCCTCCCAGGTGTTCCAGCCGACGTCCGCGACGATCACCTCGTTCGTCCCGGGACGCACGATCATGCGGAACGGGTTGCGCAGCCCGTACGCGATCATGCGCTGCTCGTTGGGGTCGGTGCTCGAGAACAGCGGGTTGTCGGGAAGGGGATCGCCCGTCGCCGGGTCGACGCGCAGGATCGCGCCGTTGAGCAGGCGGGCCTCGCCGGGCGGGCGGCGCGACGACTGGCTGCGGAGCGCGCCGCCACGAGCGGTGGGTTTCGTCTGCGGCGTGCCGAGCGCGAAGGGCGGGTCGGCGCAGGGGTTGGCCGGCGTGTAGAACGTGCCGGGGCTGCCCGGGTCCGGGACCGTGCCGCCGAACTGGCCCCAGTCGGCGGCGTTGAAGCTCGCGCCGTCGCCGCCCGAAACGTAGAGCTTCTCGTCCAGGCCGAAATCGAGGGCGCCGGTCGAGTGGCTCGGGTACTGCTGACACCAGTCCTCGAGCAACACCTCTTCCTCGCCCGGTTCCGTCCAGTTGTTTCCGACCGCCGGCAGCCGCGAGAGCCGGCCGCTCACCAGGCAGCCGTCCGTCGTGGCGCCCGGCCCGCTCGGCGGGCCCGGGCAGGTGTCCGAGAACCCGTCTGCCGAGGTGGGCCACCGGGGCGCCACGCCGCCGATCGCGGCGTTGTGCGCGTAGAGGACATAAACGTAGCGGCGCCACTCGTCGGGCGAGGCGGGATCGAAGCCCGGCGGCACGGCGAGCCCCAGCAGGCCGCGGTCCCAGAAGTTGTGCACGCCGACCCGGAGGTCGCCGACGACCGTGTACGTGTTGGTCGTCAGGTTGGGGAAAATCTTCAGCAGGCCGCTCTTCTCGGCCACGAGGACGCGTCCGTCGGGGAGAAAACGCACGACCGCGGGGTTGGTGAGTCCGGAGAAGACGACCGACTCCGAAAAGCCCGCCTGCTTGAAGGTCGTGGCGGGAGCGAAGACGGCCGCGAAGAGTCCCGCGAAAAGGCAGAGGGTCAGCGTCGCGGCGCGGCGGCTGTGGGTCGGGACGGACGGCAACGGCGAAGCCCCCCTCGGGTCCACCTGGTCGAATCTTTAAATTGAGTTGAAGATGAGAGTATCGCGCGGCCTGACCTTTGGGTCAAGAGAAACCTGTCCGCGGGGTCAGGTGGCTGGCCGGAGCCGGCGGTAACTCGAATGGTGGTTAAAGCCCGAAGGTCTTTATGAGAAACACTGCCATCTGCCCTCGGGTGTTCGGCGCGCCCGGGCAATAGAGCAGCGGGCTGCCGCTGCAGCCGCCGGTGATGTTCCGCGTGTAGAGGTCCTCGATCCACGGAGCGAAGAGATCGGCGGCGGGCACGTCGCCGAAAACGCCCGTGGCCGCCGGCGGCGTGTAGCCGGATCCGAGCAACGTCTTCAGCAGGAACACCGCCATCTGCGCCCGCGTCACGGGGTCGTTCGGACAGTAGTTGCCGCCGCCGCAGCCTCCCGTGATACCGAGGGAAGCGAGCTCCTCGATCCAATCCGCGGCGAACGATCCCTGCGGGACGTCGGCGAAAACGGTCCCGGTCTCGGCGGGCGGCTCGTGCGCCGACCCGTACTTCGCTTTGAGGAGAAACACCGCCATCTGGGCTCGCGTCACGGACGTTGCGGGGCAGTAGTCGCCGCCGCCGCAGCCGGCGGTGACACCGGCCCTCGCCGCGTCGACGACGAAGTCGTGGAACGGATGCGCGCCGTCGACGTCCAGAAAGTCCGCGAAGAATCCGCCCGAGAGCGTGACCGGCGTGAGTCCCGCGATCGACACCACGACGTCGTTGGGCGTGCCGGGCTCGAGCGCCGGGGTCGTGGCGGTGATCTGGCCGGAGTTCGGCACGCCGACTCCCGTCGCGGACGTGCCGCCGACGGTGAGCGTCGCTCCGGTCTCGAAGCTCTCCCCGGCGACCGTGACCGAGGTGCCGCTCGCGGGGCCCGAGGAGGGATCGATCGCCGACACGAGGAGCGTGTCGTCGTCCTGGATGGTGCCGGTCGCTTCGGCGTCGGCGAGCGTGGCGTGGCTGGGAAGCGTGAGCTCCACGAAAAACGTCTCGTCGACTTCGTCGAGCTCGTCGCCGGTGACCGGGATGGCGACGATGGTGCTCGTGGCCCCCGGCAGCAGCTCCACGGCGACGTTGGTGGACGCGTAGTCGCCGGGCCCCGCGGTTCCGTCCGCCGTCGAGAGCATGGCGGTCACGGTCTGGCCGCTCGCCTGCGAAATCGAGACGGTGAACGACGCCGTGGCTCCGGGGCCGTCCCCTTCGACGACGGACGCGTCCGAGATGGAGATCGTCGGCACCCCGTCGTCGTTGAGGATCCGGCCCGTGCCGGCGAAATCGGCGATCCGGGCGTTGGAGGGAGCCGTCAGGTTCAGGCGGAACGTCTCGTCGGCCTCGCTCGACGTGTCGCCGTAGATGGTCACGTCCACGGTCTGCGTCGTCTCGTCCGGGTCGAACGTCACGACGCCCGTCGCCGCCTCGTAGTCGACGCCGGGCGTGGCGTTGCCCAGGCCCGTCAGGTAGCTGACCGTCACCGTGTCGGGGACCGCGCGAGTGAGGCGGACCTCGAACGAGGCGATGGATTCGCCGCTGTCGCCTTCGTTGACGGAGACGTCGGAGACGACGATGGAAGTCGGATGGGGGTCGAGATTCGGGGTGACGACGAAGAGGCCCTGCTCGATGCCCGAGAGGATCACGTTGCCGCTCGGAAAGAACGGGTAGTTGTTCCAGTTGGCGTTGAAGTTGGGCAGGTTGTCCTCGGGATAGAAATCGAAGAACCCCGCCTCGGCGAGGACCCCGGCCGAGACGCCGGTCGTGTCGAGAATCCGCAGCCCGGCCCGGTAATGGGAGGCGTAGAGGTAGTCGCCGCGAACGTAGTGATTGTGGTCGATGGCCGTGGTCGGGCTGACGTAATGCCCCATGAGCACCGGCGCGTCGAGGTCGGCCATGTCCCAGATGTACGTCCAGCTGTTGTGGCCCAGGTTGCACTCGTCGAGCTCGTCGTTGACCAGGAAGTAGCGCTGATCCTCGGTGAGCCAGCCCTGGTGCGTGTAGCCCGAGCCCTCGTACGTGTTGCGCGAGATCTGCACCGGATCCGACTTGTCGGTGACGTCGACGATCGTCACCGAGTCGACGTTCGAGCTGAAGCAGATCTCGTGGCCGGCGTAGTCCGCGTCCGGACCGTTGTACATCGTGCACTGCGTCTCGTGCGTGTAGCCGTCCTGGGACACGCAGCCGGCGAATTCCGGCGCGAGCGGGTCCTGGATGTTGACCATGTGGAGGCCGCCGTTGCACGTATTCGTGCCCGCCAGGAACGCGAAGCCGGCCTCCTCGTCGATCGCGATCGTGTGCGTCGTCGAAATGCCTTCGTAGACGGCGTCTTCGACGAACTCCTCCGGAGGAGAGGCCACGGAGCGCAGCCGCGTGAGGTCGAAGACCTGCATGTGGTGCTCGGGCTGCTCGCTCACGACGAAGGCGTGGTTCGCGTAGACGCGGACGTCGCGCCAGAGCGAGTTGCCTTCGTGCTCGGGCGCTTCGCCCGCGTGCGGATGCTCGAAGGTCGGCAGCCGCCCGAGGTAGACCGGCGCGTCGGGATCGGTGACGTCCACGAAGGAGATGCCGTTGTTGCATCCCATCAGGGCGTACTCCTTGCCGTCGAGCGGATCCGTCCAGCCCCAGAGGCTGTTGCCGGATTCGCACTGCATCGTCTGCAGCGTCACGTGCGCGCGGAGGTCCACGTTGAGGCACGGGTACGGGCCCGCGAACCCGCCGATACAGGGCGTGTTCGTCAGCGCGGGATGCGGGGGCGCCGCGTCGCCGATGGCGCAGGCGCCCATCTTCTGCTCCGCCCGTCCGGGCGTCGCGAAGAGCAGGAACCCGGCGAGCGAAAACGCGGTGGCCCTGCGCATGGCGCCTCCCTCGATTCGGCTAATCCAGACTAAACGTCTTCACCAGGAACACCGCCATCTGCCCGCGCGTGTTCGGGCCGTTGGGGCAGTAGAGCAGCGGGCTCGCGCTGCAGCCTCCCGTGACGCCGCGGGCGTAGAGATCCTCGATCCAGGCATCGGCGAACGAGCCCACGGGCACGTCGCCGAAGACGCCCGTGGCCGCCGGCGGCGTGTGCGCCGAACCGAGCAGAGTCTTCAGCAGGAAGATCGCCATCTGCGCCCGTGTCACGGTCGCGTCGGGGCAGTAGTTTCCGCCGCCACAGCCGCCGGTGATCTCGAGGGACGCCAGCTCCTCGATCCAGGCTGCCAGGAAGGCGTTCTGCGGAACGTCGGCGAAGACCGTGCCCGTCGCCGCGGGAGGTTCGTGGTCGGCGCCGAACTTGGCCTTCAGAAGGAAGACGGCCATTTGCGCGCGCGTCACGGGGCTGCCCGGGCAGTAGTTGCCTCCGCCGCAACCGTCGGTGATTCCGTTGCGGAGGGCGGCGTCGATGAACTCTCGGAAGATGTCGTCGAAAGGGACGTCTGCGAAGTTGACGGCGATCGTGACAGGCTCGGCCTCGACCTCGCACGTGCCGAGCGTGTCGAGGAGCTCGAGCAGCATCGTGGTTCCCGGGGCTCCCGACTCGAAGGTCAGCGTGGGTGTGCCCTGGCCGCCGGTGATGGTTCCGCCGGTGAGCGTCCACTCGAGGCCGTGCCCGGCGCCCGAGCTCGTCGACGCGGTCAGGCCGGGCGTCTCGGCCGGGACCGAGAGGGCCGTCCCGATCGTCGGCGCCGCGAAGGGACAGGCCTGGACGGTCGTCTGGACGGGCGCGCTGTTGTTGGCCGCATTCGTGTCCAGCCCGGACGAGACGACGGTGGCGTTGCTCGTCAGCGTGCCTTCCGCCGACGGCGTGCCGACGACGGCGACCGTCGCCGAAGCGCCGTTGGCGATCGATCCCAGGGCGCAGCTCGTCCCGTGCGCGAGGAGCGTGCAGCTGCCCTGGCTCGGCGTCGCCGAGTCGACCGAGGCGGACAGCGACAGGCCCTCCGAGGCCACGACGCCGAAGGCCGTGCCCGGGCCGTGGTTGGTGACCGTCAGCGTGTAGGTCACGGGAACGCCCACGAGCGTCGGGTCCGGAGCGTCGGTCTGGGTGATCTCGAGGTCCGAGCTCGCGATCATGATTGCCGCGAGAGCGTCGGCGCGTCCCCAGCCATAGGTGTTGTTGGGAATCTCGCTGCCGGGAACGCCGCCGCAGGTCTCGCCGCTCGTGCGCGGAACCGCGGACGAGGTCAGCAGCGGGCTCGATCGCATCGGGATCGCCGATGAGCTCGGGGTAGGCCGAGAGCAGGAGGGCCGTGATCCCGACCGCGTGGGGTCCCGCCATGCTCGTGCCGCTGAAGTTCGCGTAACCCCCGCCGGGCACGCTCGAGCGGACGTCGACGCCCGGAGCGGACACGTCCGGCTTCATGCGGCCGCTGCCGTCGATCGTCACCGGCCCGCGGCTCGAGAAGCCCGCGATGTTGTCGCTGCTGTCGGTCGCGCCGATCGAGAAGGACGCCGCGTAGATCGCCGGCGGATCCGCCACGGTCTCGCACGAGGAGCCGGCGTTTCCGGCGGAGACGACGACCTCGATCCCCGCCGCTCGTGTGTTCTCGACGACGGCCTGGAGGATCGTCGGGTCCGTGCAGCCCTCCTCGGGCGGGCAGCCCCACGAGTTGTTGATGACGTGCGGCGCCTTGGAGGGGTCGGGATTCTGGTTCTGCAGGTTCGTCGGGGCGATGAACCACTGGAAGCACTCCGAGTAGGTCTCGGGCGTGCCGACCCCCACGTCCATGTTGCGGCAGCCGATCCACTTCGCTCCCGGGGCGACGCCGATCTGGTTGGAGCCGCCGTCGTCGCCGACCATCGTGCCCATCGTGTGCGTGCCGTGGGAGTGGTCGTCGCACGGCTCGGGGGAGTCCGGGCCGCAGGAGCCGCCGCCGGAGTGGATCGAATCGTGCCAGTTGTAGTTGTGGTTGGATCCGAGGCCCAGCCAGCCCCGGTACTTGTTCTTGATCGCGGGATGGTCCCATTCGTAACCGGTGTCCTGGCCGCCGACGACGATGCCCTCGCCCGTGAATCCGAGCGCCCAGGCCTCCGGCGCGTGGACCTTGGCCACGCCCCATTCGATCGCGTCGGGGGAAGACGGCACCGGGCCCGCCGGGCTCGAGGCCACCGGTCCGTCGAAGCGGACGCTCGGATTGGCGTAGATGTGGAACACGTCGTCGCGGGCCGCGAGCTCCTCGACGAGGCTGCGGTCGCCGCGGACCCAGATCATGTTGGCGACCCAGTAGGACCGGTGCGGGACCTCGCGGCTCGAGAGAAGATCCAGCAGCGGCTTCTGCGACTGCTCCGCGACCGAGCGCAGCGCGTCCATGACGAACGCGCCCCGCTCCGCCTTCGAGGACAGCGCACGGGCGCCGCGCAGGTCGCCCTGCGTCCGGAGCATCACCAGGAACTCGGCCGTCCCGGCCGAGGATTTCTGGAGGACCCACGGGTCCACCTTCCGCGAGAACGATTCGGCCTGGAGAGCGGCTGAGAATGTGAGGACCACCGGGAGCAGGCAGGCGGAGGCCATCCGGAAACGCATGGGGTTGTATCTCCTTGGCAACAGAATCGGCGGATTATGACCGAATTATCGGAGCGCGGGAACCGTGAGAGTCGGGTCTTTAAAGAGCGAGCCGAGTCCGGAGCGAAGCCCCGGCAGTAGGCAACGTCGAGCGAAACGCCGTCCGCAAGACGGCGTCTGCACTCGGCGGTAACTCGAATGGCGGCCGCGAGCGGCCGAGTTACTGCAGGTTGAACGTCTTTTGGAGGAACACCGCCATCTGCTGGCGATTGTTCGGATTGCCCGGGCAGTAGCGCAACGGGTTCACGAAGCAGCCGCCGGTGATGGCGCGGGCGTAGAGCTCTTCGATCCAGGGCGCGACCGGGTTGGAGAGCGGCACGTCCGCGAAGATCGTGCCGGTCGCCGGAGGAGGCAAGTACGACGAGTCTTCGACAGTCTTCAGAAGAAAGACGGCCATCTGCGCCCGCGTGACGGGGTTGTTCGGGCAGTAGTTTCCGCCGCCGCAGCCGGTGGTGACGCCGAGGCCCGCGAGCTCCTCGATCCACTTGTCGAAGGGCCCGCCGGTGCAGGGAACATCTCCGAAGACCGAGCCCGAGCAGGGCGGCGGAATGTGGGTCGCGCCGTACTTGCTCTTCAGGAGAAAGACCGCCATCTGCGCGCGCGTGATGGGATTCTGCCCGCAGTAGTTGCCGCCGCCGCATCCGGCCGTCACGCCGTTGCGCGCGACCTTGACGACGTAGTCGTGGAAGGGATTCGTCGGCGTGATGTCGAGGAAGTCGACCTGGATGTTTTTCGAGGCCTCCGGCGAGAAGCACCCGCCCGCGCCCTCGATGACGGTGCAGAGCATCGTCGTGCCCGGAGGGGCGGCGTCGAAGACGATCTGCCGCGAGCCCTGGCCGGCGGTGATGACGCCGCCCGAGAGGGTCCAGGTCCAGGAAGCGCCGATGTGGTTCGGGACGCTGGCCGACGCGCCGGAGGCGCCGACGGGAACCGAGATGGGCGACGTGATGACCGGGAGCGAAGGCGTGATGTTGACGGTCACGGTCGTGGACGCGCTGTTCACCGAGGGGCAACCGTTCGCCGCGGTGACGGTGAGGTTGTAGGTCGTGGTCGAGGCGGGCGAGGCCGTCGGCGTGCAGCTCGACGCGTCGTCGAGGCCCGCGATGGGCAGCCACGAGCAGCCGACGCCGCCCGTGCCGTCGAGCTGGACCGAGTCGCCCGAGCAGAGCGTCACGCCGCCGCTGGCCGCGGCCGTCGGCCGGGCGTTGACGGTCAGCGTCGCGTCGTCGGAGTCGAGCGCCTGGCCGAAGCCGTCGGTCACGACGACGTCGTATGTGCCGGCGTCGCCGACGACGGTCGGATTGATGGTGAGCGTGGTCGTCGTCACGCCGGAGATCGCTCCGCCGTTGGAGAGATTCCCCTGGTTCTTGCGCCACTGGTACGTGAGCGTGGGCTGGCCGGTCGCGGTCACGGTGTAAGACGCCTGCGCCCCGGCGCAGACGGCCACGTTCGTGGGATCCGTGACGGTGATCGGAATCCTCTCGTACGCGCCCATGTCGACGTAGGGCGGCGTGAGGCCGGCGCCGGTGTCGGGCACGTCCGGATCGTCGAAGAAGCGGGGCAGGCCCGCGATGTCGACCGTGACGCCGCCGGGCACCGCCGAATTGTTGCCCGCGTCGACCGCGGGGGAGAGCAGGCCGAGGCGCAGGTCCGAGGGCGCGGAGAGGAAGTTCGGGTCGGCGTCGATGTTGCCCGTGCCGCCGGCGCCGCCCTGAACGTCGCTGTAGGTGACGGTCGCCGAGCCCGTGCAGGGCGCTCCGAGGCAGAGCTGTCCGGTCGAGTTCCACCAGAAGACGGAGTTCGCCACGCTGTTGGAGTTGCTCGAGAAGAAGGCCGCGCCGTAGGCGCTGTTGCTGGCGAAAGTGCTGTTGACGATCTGGCTGCCGTCGGCCGAGGCGACCTGGAGGCCGTTGGGACTGTTCTGCGCCACGACGCTGTTGATGAGCGTCAACGTCGCGCCCGAGCTCTGGACGCCGCCGCCTCCGGTCGTCGTGCCGGAGATGGAGTTGGACCGGAACACGCAGCTCTGCGCGACGACACTGCTGCCCCCGCCGGCGAAGATGCCTCCGCCGCCGTTGTTGAGCGTGTCGACGTTGAACGCCACGGTGTTGGAAATGAACTTCGAGCTGAGAATCGTCGGCGCGCCGCTCGTCACGCGCAGTCCGCCGCCCTGCGCCAGGGCAAAGTTGGCGGTGAACGTGTTCTGGGCGAGCGTCGGCGAGCCGCCGTTGATCCACATTCCGGCGCCGCGCTCGTTCGGATTGGCGCCGTCGGCCTGGCCGCCCGAGATCGTGAAGCCGTCGAGGACGCCGGACCCCGTGACCGTCGCGCCGGCGGTGACCACGTGGTAGGTGTTGTCGTTGGACGAGCCGCCCGTGCCGATGTCGCCCGAAAGAGTCGTGACGTGGAGCGCGGGGTTGCGCTGCGACCGGAGCGTTTCCGTGCCGACGAAGCCGCCGTAGACGCCGACGGCGTTTTTCATGGCGAAGCTGATGGTCCGGTCCGTCGTCGCCGTGGGTTTGTAGGTCGCCGCCGCGACCCAGATCTCGTCGCTCGCGTTGGCGGCGCCGAGCGCGGTCTGGAGACTCGTGTAGGCGTTGGCCCAGCTCGATCCGTTGTTCGAGCCAGCGGCGGCAGCGTTCACATAAATGACTGCCGCGAAGGTAGTTGCGGTCGCCGCCGTGCCGAGCAGGGCGGACGCGGCAAAGACCCGCGAAATGAATCGCATCGTTTGTCCTCCGTCGATTGTCGACACGTCTGACCAATTGTCGCGCGAACTGGCCGTGAAGTCAGCCGGCCAACCGGACAGGCAAACGGGCAGCCGGCCTCGGGCGCCGACTCAGACGCGCAACGGAGCGAGCAGCAGGCCCGCCGCGAGGGCGGCGCGGTCGGGAAGAGAAGAGAGGACGACGTGCTCCGAGACCGCGTGGGCTCCGTCGCCGTCCGCGCCGAGGCCGTCGAGCGTCGGAATCCCCATCGCCGCGGCGAACGAAGCCTCGGAGGCGCCTCCCGTCGCGACCTCCTCGAGGGGCGGCAGCCCCAGCGCGCTCGCGACGTCGCGCGCCGCCCGGTACGCCGCCTCGACGTGCGGCCCGCGCTCGAGAGGCGGATAGAAACCGGCGCCGTCGATCTCGAGCGTCACTCGCGGATCGTCCGGGCGCAAAGATTCGAGCGCGGCTCGAGCGGACTGGCCGTCCGCGAGCGACCGGAAGCGCACGTCGATCTCGGCTTCCGCGAAATCGGGAACCACGTTGGGGCGCGTGCCGCCGCGAACGGTTCCGACGTTGACCGTGATCCCGCGCGCGAGGTCCGTCAGCGCGGCGGCATCGAGCAGCCGCTTCGAGAGCTCGAGAATCGCGTTTGCCCCGCGCGCGAAGTCCGCGCCGGCGTGGGCCGCTGCGCCGCGCGCCCGAAGGGTGAGAGAGGCGGAGCCCTTCCGCTGCGTCTTCACCGCGCCTCCGGGCCACGCGGGCTCGAAGTCGAAGACCGCGCTCGAAAGGCGCATGTCGGCTTCCATGATCGAGCGGTAGGCTTCGCAGCCGACCTCTTCGAGCGGCGTGAGAAAGACGGTCACCGGGGGGATCTCGCCGCGCGCGGCCAGAGCCTTGAGCGCGAAGACCATCACCACGATCCCGCCCTTCATGTCGTAGGCGCCTGGGCCGTAGAAGTGGTCGCCCTCGATGCGAATCGGACGCTTCGCCAGCGTGCCGAGGTCCCAGACGGTGTCGAGGTGCCCGAGGAGGAGGGGACCACCCCGTCCGGATCGCGCTCGCAGGATCGGGCCCGCGCCCTCGACCGGCACGAGCTCGCCCGAGAGCCCCAGAGCCGAGAGCTCCGCGTCGATGCGGCGGGCCAGGACCGCGACACCCGCCGGATCCGTGGACGGCGACTCGATCGCGACGAGCTCGGAGAGAAATGCCGTCATGGCGCTCTGGCGCTCGCGGCACCAGGAGAGGATCTCCTTCATGCGCCGCGGGCCTCCGCGGCTTTCCGCGCGATCCGGCGGAAACCCCGACGGGCGGCCTCCTTCTCGACCTCGGCGAGAATCGCGCGCGCCTGCTCCTTCGCGCCGCTCGCGGCCAGGATTTCTCCCTGGAGCAGGCCCGCTTCGAGCGGCCACGCGACGAGACCCTTCTGCCGCGCGCGCTCGGCGCCTTCCTGGAGCGCCTTCGCCGCTCCGGAGGCGTCGCCCTGCGCCCCGCGCAGAGCGGCCGAGGCGAGAAGCACGTCCCGGCGCACGCCGTCGTTCTGGCTCTTCGCGGCGAGCGGGCGCGCTTTCGCGAGCGCCTTCTCGGCATCCGCGCGGCGTCCCGCGGCGACGAAGCGCGCGTCCGAGCACGGCGAGAGCGGAGGCCTGATCGTCCGGCATCTTCTGTTTCTCCGAGATCCTGGGCCGCCGCCCCGGCGAGCGCCTGCACCTGCCCGAAGTCGCCCTCGGCGAGAGCGACGCGCGCGAGATCGACGCGGCTCTGCTCGGCGGCGGCCGTCTCCCCGATCGTCGCCCGGATCTTCCGGGCCTCGTCGTAGAGGTTCCGGGAGTCGGAGGGTGCGATCTTCCGCGAGCGCGACGAATGCCCTGACCCGTCAGAGCGAACGCGGCCTCGTGCTTGTCGTCGACTTCGCGGCTGATCTGGAGACCTTCTGTCAGCATGGCCTTCGCCCCGGCGAGGTCGCCGGTCTCGAACTTGACGCCGGCGAGGCCGACCAGCGGATAGACGGCCTTCGATTTCTGCCCGGAGTCGCGGAAGATCTGGAGTGCGCGCGCGAAGCTTTTCTCGGCCGACGCCGCGTTCGAGTCCTGCATTTCGAGCTCGCCGACGTTGGTGAGCGCGATGGCCAGCCCGCCGGTGTCGCCGAGCTCCTCGTGGATCGGCACCGCGCGCTCGAACAGCGCGCGCGCGCCCTGGATATCGCCCATCATCACCATGGCCGCGCCGATGTTGTTGAGCTGCTCGGCCTCGCCGGCGCGGTCGCCGATCTCCTGGAAGAGGGCGAGGGCCTGCTCGGCCATGCGGACGCCGCCGGCGAGATCGCCCTGATCGCCGATGACGTTCGCGACGTTGCCGAGCGCGCCCGCCTCGCCGCGCTTGTTGCCGACCTCGCGATAGATCCGGAGGACCTCCTCGTAGGACTGGCGGGCGCCTGCGAGATCGCCGAGGTCGTACTTGCAGTTGCCCATGCCGTTGATCGTCGAGGCGAGTCCGGCCGGATCGTTGCCTTCGGCGTAGAGCTTGCGGGCCTGCTCGTAGATGGTCAGCGCGCCCTTCGGGTCGCCCAGGTTGCGGCGGGCGATCCCCTGATTGAGCCGCGCCGAGCCGGCGAGCAGGCGCGCCCCGTCCGCCTCGGCGAGCGTGGCGGCGCGGATCGCGGCCTTCTCGGACCGGGTGAACTCCGAGATGGTCCGGGCCGTCTCGGCTTCCGCCAGCGCGATGCGGGCCCCGTCGTTGGGGAAGGCTTTCTCCAGCGCCGAGATCGTCGCCAGCGCATCCGTCGGTTTGCCCGAGCGCGTCTGGGCGCGCGCGAGCTGCAGGCCGTAGTCCAGGTTGTCGGGGTAGAAGGTGAAGAGCGAGCGGTAGATCTCGACGGCCTTGGCCCACTCGTTGTTCATGGCGCGATAGCGACCCTCGACCTGAAGGCGCGTCTCCCGGGAGAGGTCGGAAGAGAGGTCGTACGCCTTCTTCGCTTCCGCAATCGCGTTCGCGTCGTAGCCCAGACCCGACCACGCCGCCGCGAGCGCCGAGTGCGCGAGGGCGTGGTTCGGCTCGGCGGCGACCGCGCGCTCGAGGAGGTCCTTGGCGGACACTTCGTCGAAGACGCGGAGCCGGGCGAGGCCTTCCGCATAGAGCTTCGCGGCCTCCGGGCTCGAGGGCAGGGACGCCTTGACGGCGGCCGCGTCCGCCGCCGAGACCGCGGGCAGCTTCAACTTGTCGCGCAACTGCGCGCCCGCGCGGGTGGCGAGCGCGTCGAAATCCGCCACCGTCCCCTTTTCGGAGACCACCGCGATCGTCTCGCCGGCGGCGGTGTCCTGCAGTCGCAGGTCGAGGCGGATCGGGCCGCCGGCATCGCCGGTCGCGAGGTACGAGCCGAGCAGGACGAGATCCGCTCCCGTGTTGCGGCGGACGCGCGCGAGCGTCTCTTTTCCGAGCGTGTCGGCGTCGCCGAGGCCGAAATCGCTCTTCATCCGCGCGACGTCTTCGCTCGGGATCGCCCGGAGCTTCTCGCCGGCCGCGAGCTCGGTCGTCAGCATCTCCGCGAGCGCCGTCGAGACCCAGGCTTCCTCGGGCTTTCCGGCGAGATTCTTGAAGCCGAGGACGGCGATGGCGCGGCGCTGCGGAACGGACGGGGCCGCGGCGGGTCGGGGGCCGACGCGCACGAAGCGGGTCGCCAGCCAGGCCGCGCCGAGCGCGATCGCCACCGTGACCACGCCCGCGGCGAGTCGCCGCCGGCGGCGCCGGACCGTCGCGGGTCCCGCCGAAATGGCCTCGCCGCGGAGAGCCCGGACGACTTCCCCCGTGGAGGAGAAGCGCTCCGCCGGTACGCGTTCGAGGCAGCGCAGGATCGTCTTTTCCCAGACCGGAGGCAGATCCGGGACGTGCCGGCGGGGAGAAGGCGCGGCTTCCTTGAGTTTCTTGAGAGCCACCGACAGCGGCGTGTCGCCCTCGAACGGCTGCTCACCGGTGACCATCTCGTAGATGACGACGCCGAGCGCATAGATGTCGGTCGCGGGAGTGATGGCGCGGCCCTCGATCTGCTCCGGCGCCATGTAGTCGGGTGTCCCGATCACGGCCTCGGTCTCCGTCAGGGGAGCCGCGGATGCCGCCGCGCCGCCCCGCGGCCGGTCCCGGCGCGCCAGGCCGAAGTCCGTGACGACGGCGCGGACCCCTCCGGGCCGACGCTCGTCGGGCTCGAGCATGACGTTGGCGCTCTTGAAGTCGCGGTGCACGACGCCCGCCTCGTGGGCCGCGGTCAGCGCCGCGGCCATCTGCTCGATGAGCGGCAGAGCATCCTCGGGCCGCAGCCGTCCTTCTTTCGAGAGCCGTTCCGCGAGCGTCTGGCCGGTGAGGAGCTCCATCGTCAGGAAGGCCAGGGACTCGTGGTGGAAGACGTCGAAGGTGCGCGCGACGTTGGGATGCGTGACGCTCCGCGCGAGATGGACCTCGCGAAGGAAGCGCTCCATCGCCCGGGGATCGTTCGCGACGTCGGGGCGGATCGTCTTCAGGGCCACCCGCTCGCGCAGGACCTGGTCCTCGGCCTCGTACACCTCGCCCATCCCGCCGCGGGCGATGAAGCGGACGATGCGGAAGCGCCCGGCGAGGACGTCGCCTTCGGCGAGCCCCGGCGCCCGCCACATCTGCTTGCCCGAGCCGGACGGTTTGGACGGGATCGTCGGCGGATCAGTCATCGGCCGGAGGTCGGGACTCCTTCTGTCTCTCGAAGTCCACCTGCGCCGCGACCTTCGAGATGCGATCGGCGAACACGACCACGAGGTCGTCCCGCCGCGCGCTCGAGAGCGCCCGGCGAACGGCGTCGGGCTCGTTCTTCGCTTCCTCGATCGCGTCCGGCGACATGCCGTGGCGAATGAGGCCTTCGCGGAGACGGCCGACGACGTCGCCGGGCTTCCGGCCGCGGAGGTCCTCGTCGTCGCGCAGGATCACCCGGTCGAAGTGCGGCGCGGCTTCTTTCGTGATCGCATCGAAGTCCTCCTCGCGGCGGTCGCCCGGCGCGTTGAGGACCACGACGAGTCGTCCGCGCTTCATCGCCGCGAGGAAGGGCGCGACCTGCGCCATGCCGTGGGCGTTGTGGCAGTAGTCGATCATCACGCGGAAGTCGCGGAACTCGTAGAGATTGCCGCGTCCCGGCGCCTGGAAGGGCGAGGGATGGAACGTCGTCAGCCCTCCGCGGATGTCGTCCATCTCGATGCCGGCCGCGAAGGCCGCGAGCGCGGCGGCGAGGGCATTCGAGATGTTGAAGCGGGCCTTGCCGTCGAACGTGATCGGGATCTGCCGCGCGTGCACCAGCGGGATCCGGAACGTCGAGCGATAGAGGCAGAGCGTGTCGTGCCGGTCCATCACGGCGCCGAGCCCGCCGGCGGCGACGTGAGACTTGAAAGTCTCGTTCTGCGGATCGAGCGAGAAGTACGCGAGGCGCGCCTTGACGCGGTTCGCGATCCAGGGCGACATGGGATCCTCGGCGTTCAGGACGGCCGTCCCGTCGGGGAACACGCGCTCGACGACGAGCGACTTCAGGCGTGCCAGATCCTCGAGCGTCTCGATGTCGCGCAGACCCAGGTGGTCCGCCGCGATGTTCGTGACGACGCCGACGTTGGCCCAGTCGTAACCCAGGCCGAAGCGGAGCAGCCCCCCGCGCGCCGTCTCGAGCGCCGCGAAGGTCACCGTCGGATCGCGGAGCACGGCCTGCGCCGAGGCCGGGCCGGTGCAGTCGCCCTTCATGATCTGCTCGCTGCTGATGTAGACGCCCTCGGTCGTCGTGAGGCCCACGTGGTGGCCGGCGTAGCGGGCGATGTGAGCGAGCAGGCGCGTGGTCGTGGTCTTGCCGTTCGTGCCCGTGATCGAGACGATCGGGATGCGCGCGGTCGTTCCCGGCGGATAGAGCATGTCGATGACCGCGCCGGCCGCGTCCCGCGGCGTGCCCTCCGTCGGGTCCGTGTGCATGCGGAACCCGGGCGCCGCGTTGACCTCGACGATGCCGCCGCCGACCTCGGCGATCGGGTGCTCGACCGAGGGCGAGATGACGTCGATGCCGGCGATGTCGAGCCCCACGATGCGGGCGATCCGCTCCATGAGGTGGATGTTGGAGGGGTGGACCGAGTCGGTGACGTCGCGCGAGATGCCTCCGGTCGAGAGGTTCGCCGTGGCCTTCAGGTAGACGGTCTCGCCGGCCTCGGGCACCGACTTCGGCGTCAGGTCGCGCCGCGAGAGCAGCGCGAGCGACAGGTCGTCGATCTCGATCTTCGTCAGGATCTTCTCGTGGCCGATCCCGCGGCGCGGATCGCGATTGACCTCATCGACGAGCTCCTCGATGGTGCGCTTGCCGTCCCCGACGACGAAGGCCGGCACGCGCTGCGCCGCGCAGATGAAGCGGCCGGCGATGACGAGAAAGCGGAAGTCGTGGCCTTCCAGGAACTGCTCCACGATGACGTCGTCGCGGAACTTCAGAGCGTCGTTGTAGGCGAGGCGGAGCTCGGACTCGCTGCGGATGTTCGTCAGGACGCCGCGACCGTGGGAGGCGTCGAGCGGCTTGACGACGACCGGCCAGCCGAGATCCTCGGCGATCTCGACCGCTTCGTCTTCGTCGCCGGCGACCGAGCCCCTCGGCACCGGCACGCCGTTGTCGCCGAGGAGCGCCTTCGTCAGGCTCTTGTCGCCCGCGATCTCGACGCCGAGCTGCCCGGTCGTCGAGGCGATCGTGGCCTGGATGCGCTTCTGGTGGACGCCGTTGCCGAGCATCACGAGGGAGCGATCGTTGAGGCGCAGGTAGGGGATGCCGCGCGAGGCCGCGACATTCACGATCGAGCGCGTGGAGGGACCGAGCGCCCAGCGCTCGCGCGTGCGCTTGAGCTTCTCGATGGAAGCGTCGAGGTCGAGTTCGATGTCCAGGCCGGCGCAATGCTCGACGACGTCGAGCGCGAGCTTGCCGGCGCGGACGCCGACACGCTCCTCCTCCATCTCGTAGACGAGGTTGTAGACGCCCGGAGTCTTCGTCTCGCGGGTGCGGCCGAAGGACACCGAGATGCCGACTTCCTGCTGGATCTCGATCGCCACGTGCTCGGCGACGTGGCCCAGCCACGTCCCCTCGGCGACGCGCTTCAGAAAGCCGCCGGCCGCTCCCTCCGAGCAGTGATGCTCCTGCAGGCCCGGCAGCAGCTTCTGGAGCTCGTCGCCGAAGCCTTTGATGTCGCTCGAGGGGCGCTCGCGGAAGGGCCCGAGGTCGATCCGCATCCACACGCAGGGCCGATAGGACCAGAAGTTTGGTCCGTTCAGGACGAGCGTTTCGAGGAGACGAATCCCTTCGGCCACGGTTGTCGGCCAAAGCCTACAGGAAGCGGAAGTCCCGGTCGTAGGGGCGGGGGTGGCCGCCCCTCAATTCGCCGTCAGCGGCTTGCGCTTCTCGACGTCGAACCGGTCGCCCGCCGTCAGCACGTGGAGGAGGGCGCCCGAGAGGCTGAAAGCGGCGGAGGGGTCGGACTCGGAAAGGCCCTGCGCCACGGCCCGGCTGCCGTCGACCACGAAGACCTGGCCGGAGCCGATGACCTCGATCTCGCCCGAGCCGTAGTAGACGATGGCCGTGTCCTCGTCGATCCCGACACCGAGCTTCGAGGGCTCGAGAGCGACGGCGGTCAGCAGCCGCCCGAGCCGCTTCCTCTGCGAGAAGTGCTGGTCGATGATCAGGCGCGTAATCACCCCGAGTCCCGGCGCCAGGTCGACGCCGTCCCGCCGGAGCTGGAGGCCGCCCTCGCCGCCCGTGATCATCGTGGCCGAGAAGGCCGAAGCGCCGGCGGAGGTCCCGGCCAGCGCGCCGCCGCCGACGAGGTTCTCGTGGATGGCCGCGAGCGCGGGGCTGCCGGCGAGGATCGCGACCAGCCGCGACTGGTCGCCGCCCGTCATGAAGATGCCGGTGGCCCTTTCGATGGCCGCGAGGTTCGCGGGAAGGGACGCATCGTCCCGGGTCGCGATCGGCAGCGGGAACGCCTCCCCGGCCCCGATCTGGGTGAACACGCCCTGGTAAAAAATCGCCCGCTCGGCCGGGATCATCGAGGCCGTCGGCAGAATCGCGATGCGCGCCTCCGCGCCTCCGGCTTCCGCCACGAAGCGCTGCAGGATGTCGGGCTTGTCGAACTTTTCTTCGCCGCCGCCGACGGCCACGATCGAGCCGTGCGGGCGATTCTTCCGCGGAGTTTTCATCCTCGGGACGGCAGAGTACGCGGCGCGCGCGGTTCCGTCAACCGCGCGCGCCGGGAAGTCACGGAAGGTTGAACGTCTTCACGAGCAACGCGGACATCTGACCGCGATTCACGCTCGACCCCGGACAGTAGAGCAACGGATCCGCGTTGCAGCCGCCCGAGATCCCATACCAGTAGAGCGTGTCGATCCAGGCCGCGAACGGGTCCGACATCGGCACGTCTTCGAACCAGCCGAACGGTCCCGGCGGCGGCCAGCTGGCGCCGTTGAGTGTCTTCAGGAGAAAGACGGCCATCTGCGCGCGGGTGACAGGCGAGGCCGGGCAGTAGTTGTTTCCGCCGCAGCCGCTCGTGACGCCGAGGTCGTGGAGCTTTTCGATCCACGGCGCGAACGGATGCTCGCGGCGGAACGTCCGTCGAACACGCCGACGGCCGGCGGCGGGACGAAGGACGCGCCGTACTTGGCTGCGCAGCAGGAACACCGCCATCTGCGCCGCGCGTGACGATGCGACGCGGGGCAGTACTGGCCTCCGCCGCAGCCCGCCGTCACGCCGTTGCGCACGAGCCTGACGACGTCGTCGTGGAAGGGATTCCCGGCGTCCACGTCGAGGTAATCGGCGAACCAGGCGTCCCGAGAGCGCCGCGCTGCCCGTGTCGGGATTCGCCACGACCGCGGCGTAGAAAGCTACCCGGCGCGAGCGCCGGGCTGGTCGCCGTGATCTGCGTCGGGTCGGGCGATGTGACGCCCGAAGCCTCTGCGCCGCCGATCCAGACCTCGGCGCCGGGCTGGAAGTTGAGCCCGGTCAGCGTCAGCGGCGTGCCGCCCGTCGCCGGGCCGCTGCCCGGCGAGACCGTTTCGACGAGCGGCGCGAGGCAGCCGGAGTCCTGAAGAGCGATGGCCCGCACGGTCCGGCTGTAGCGATAGCTGCAGCTCCCGACGGTCATGACGAGGCCGTAGGTCGTCGTTTCGCCGGGAGAGACCGTGATCTCGGGCGTTGTTTCGCCTCCGGGCAGCCAGAGATACGTGTCTCCGATGCTCGACGCTTGGAGCGTGTATTCGCAATTCTCGATGGCGGACACGTAGATCCCCCCGAAGGGATCAACCCCCGGCCCGACGTACAGCGTCATCGGCCGGTCGACGAACGCCGACGCCCCGTCCTGGGCGTGGACGGTGAACGAGAAGCTCCCCTCGGCTGACGGCGTCCCCGACAGGATGCCGGTGGGAGAAAGGGTCACGCCCTGCGGGAGCGCGCCGGAGGAGATGCTCCACACGTAGGGCAGGACCCCGTTCGCAGCTCCGAACGCCGTCGTGAAGAAACGGCCGCATGACGCAGGCGGCAGGTCGCTCTCGAGCGACGTCATGCCGAAGGACTCGTCGTAGCCCATCGAGAGGATCTCGCGGTAGTTCAGCAGTCCGATGGCCACGGAGTTCCCGAAGGCGCTGAAGCCGTACAGCTGGTCGTACCCGGGCCCGCCCGCGTAGACCGGACCCCACAGGGTGGTTCCCGTATCGGCCTCATATTTCAGGAGGACCGCGTCCCCGGACGCGCCGCGATCCGAGGTTCCGCCGACCACGACGTTCCCGGACGTGTCGATGCCCGCCCCGAGCGTGTAAACGTAGTCGCTTTCGTGGGCATCGCCGTCGAAGAGAACCGGGCCCCAGAGGACGGCGCCGTCGGACCCGCGGTACTTCACGGTGGCGATGTCGTACGACGTCCCGAGGTTGTAGACACTGCCTGCCACGAACACATCGCCGGTTTCGTCCACGGCGAGCGCTTCGCCCTGGTCGAAATAGTTCCCCGAGCCCTGGACGAGCGCGGGACCCCAGGCCACGGAGCCGTTCGCGCCGTCGAGCTTGAATGTCGCCATTTTCGAGGACGGAAACGCCCCGTCGCCGGTCACGAAGACGTCGCCCCCTCCATCCACGGCGACGGCCAGAGGATGGCCCGGAGGACCGCTCCAGGGACCCCACATCACGGATCCGTCGGCGGCCGCGTACTTCACGACGAACCAGGAGTAGATGTAGTTGCTGTCGGTCGTGTCGCCGACGAGGATCGCGTTGCCGTCCCCGTCCACGGCGAGCGCGCGGGCGATGTCCCCCAGCTGCCCGGTGTCGTAGGTGACGTCCCAGTCGATCGCGCCGTCGCTGCCGGAGATGCGGGCGGTCCGCGCCACGTAAGTCCCCGAAAGGCTGTACCACCACCCGGTCACGATCGCGTTGCCCGCGTCGTCGATCACCATGCGCAGCGGATTGACGTCCTGGAGGATCGTCGGGCCCCAGACGACGGCGCCGTTCGCCGACGCGTACTTGATGACGAAGGCACCGCCCGGAAGCTCGTCCGTGGAGCCGACGACGAACACGTTGCCGGCTCCGTCGGCGAGGGTCTGGTAAGGGAATGCGGACACGGCGCCGGTGTAGGAGACCGGTCCCCAGATCGTGTTCCCCGTCGCCCGGTCGTACTTGAACGTCAGCGTCGCGAGGTTCGAGGAGTCGTAGCCGGTGACGGCGACCGATCCGTCGGGTCCGCCGCCGAGGTCCGACGAGGTAGCCGAGGCCCTGGAAGGGCAGCGTGAGGGGTTCCGGCCCCCACACCATCGCGGCGGTCAGCCCGTCGACCTCGAAGGCGCGCGTGAACGGCGGGCCGTCCTGGAAGGAGGCCGACCGCGAAGATCGCGTCCGTTGGAAGCGATGAAGAACGGCCGGCGGGTGAGATAGGTCGTCACCGACCCCTCGCCGACCGGCGTCGGTCCGAACACGGGGTGCCCGTCGGCACGGCGATAGCGCGTGAGCTGGAAGTAGGAATTCAAGCCGGTCACACGGATCGTGGCCACGAGCGCGTCGCCGTTGCCGAAGACGTCGAGCGCGGGGGCCTGCGGACTGCTTCCCGAGTCGGCGAGCGCCGGCCCCCAGAGGACTCCTCCGGATTGGCCCGACAGTTTGTACGTGGCGTAGCGCGGACCAGCCATGCCGGTGACGAGGACGTCGCCCTCCGCGTCGACAGCGAGCGAAGTCGCCTCCGACTCACCGTTGCCGGGCAGCGGATCGAACTGGGAGGTCCAGAGCACGCCGCCCGAGTAGTCGTAGCGGCGCACCGTGAACAGATCGTCCGACTCGCCCGCGACGAGGAAGGTTCCTCCGAATCCCGCGACGCAGGCGCTCGGATACTCGGAACCCTCTCCGTCCACGACCGAGGGACCGTTGAGGATCGCGCCGCTGGCCGTCGACAGACGGTACGCGGCGATGCGATACCGGCTTTCCGATCCGGAGGACGGCTTCGCGAGGGCCAGGAGAATCGAGTCGTACGTCGGGTCGATTGTCGCGGCGCCTGGAGCCGAGACTCCCGCGATCATCGTCGGTCCCCACAGGGCTTCTCCCGTGTCGCCGCGGTACTTGAAGGTCAGGTGCGTGTAAAAGCTGGACTCCGAGAGCCCCGTGACGTACACGTCGCCGTCGTCGTCGAGAAGCACTCCGCTCGGAAATTCGTCGCCGTTCAGTCCCGCGACGTTCGTCGATCGCCGGTTGGGCCCACAGGGGCCGTCCGGTCAAACCGTCGTACTTCATCGTCTCGATGTTGGAGCTCTGGTAGTAGAGGAGCCGGGACGGGCGCGAGAGAACCACGCCGCCGAAGGGGTCGATCGCGGCAAAAGCGCCCAGATCGTAGTTGCCCTCCGGGCGATCTTTGGCTCCGGGAGCCGCCGCCGGCCGGGGCCCGAGCTTCCCGTTCTTTTCGGCGTCCCGCGGCTTCGGGAGCTGGACGGATGCGAGCGGGTTGCCGTTCGCGTCGAAGTGAAAGGCCACGAGCTGGTCCGACACGGCGAGCCGCGTTCCGTCCACGAGCTCGCGCGCCGCGATGATGGTCGCGTCGGTGGTCCCGACGCCCGAGGGCTGATACGACTGCCGCCACCGCGGCACCGCCGTCTGCGCGCCGGCCGCTCCCGGAGCGAGCAACGCCAGAAACACCACGACCTGCATTCCGGAGCCTGTCCTCGCCCTGGAGCACATGCCCACCCTCCGTCAGTTGTCCGAGAACCGGGGATCGCCTTGGTTACAGCACTCGAGTGTATTCGCTCTGGTCCTGTTTCCAGACGACGACGCCGCAGAAGCGCTCGCCCTCCGGACAGACGGGGCGGACTTCGGCGAGATGCCGGAGCGTGCAGGGCGGGAGCAGCCACGGGCCGATGCGCGGGTTGACCTCGCGGATCTGCAGCGCCTCGTCGAGCGAAGCGCGCCAGATCTCCTCCTGCGCGTTGTAGCAGAGGCGCATGGCGCACTTGTGGTGGAGGTTGAGGAGGTCCGCCGACTCCGTGAAGCGGATCGCGACGGCGTTGGGCAGCAGATACGCCGCGAACTCGTCGGCGACGCCGCGGGAGCGCAGCTCGCCGATCGCCTGCCAGGTCTCCTCCATCGTCTCCCGGTAGAGGTCCGCCGCTTCGGGCGCGTCCCCGACGAGCATCGGGACGACGTAGTCCGGCTCCTCCGACAGGTACGCGGGCAGCGTCGGCCGCGAGGCCGGCGTCATGCGGTGGCGCTGGTCCTGGCTGTCGGCCGTGTGCGAGAGCTTCTTGCGGAACGTGTAACGCGGGTGGAAGAGCGCGCGCGAGAGCTTGTCGTGCGTCGTCAGCGTCAGCGTCTCGCCGAGGATGCGATTCTTCGACGGGTCGAGGACCATGCGGATGGCCTCGTCGTCCGAGAGCGACGCGCGCGGGACGCCCAGGATCTCGCGCACGGAGGAGGCCAGGATCTCCTCGTTGTTGGCCTTCCAGTCCACCAGGCGCGAGACGCGGCCTCCGAGCTCTTCGTCGAACTCGCGCCGGAACTCGCGGGCGGATCCGTGCGCTCGCGGGCAGCGCCTGAAATGCCGCGTACTCCGGCGTCTCCTCCAGCGGGAGCGGGTCCTGCAGGACCGTCGCGTAGAGCGGATCGTGGCGGAGGACCTCGGCGACCATCTGGCCGACGACCTCGCGCTGCTCGGCGGGCGCGTCCATCGTTTCGCAGAGCCGCCAGTACCGGAAGAGCGTGACGCCGGAGACCGTGTGGTACAGGTACGAGAAGGTCGCGACCGGCAGGACGTAGCGGGCGATCTCCTGGGCCCGCTTCTTGATCGCGCCCGCGAAACGCTCTCGCCCGTCGCCCCGCGTCCGGCCCGGAAAGAGGCCGAAATATCGCTCGGCGGCGATGCGGCGTGAGCAGCTCGCTCAGCCGCGTGTAGGCCTCCTGCTGGCGGCGCGCGGTGCGCTCGTAGATCTCGCGCTCGGGCGCGCCCATCGGGGGCACGGCGTAGTTGCCCTTCTTCATCTCGACGTAGCGCTGGGAGACCTGCTCGGAGTTGTAGAAGGGATGCGAGTGCAGAAACGTCCAGAGGAACTGCCGCGAGACGTTCTCGAGCGAGAACTGGAAGTGCGCGTGCTGGAACGTCGTGTGGTGGCCGGCCTCGTAGATCGACTTCGCGATCGCGTCGCGCCGGTCGGGCTTCGCCGAGGCCTGGTCCTCGGTGACGATGCCCTTCGCCGAGTAGCAGGTGCGCGCGGTCGCGACGACGTTCTCGTACGGCCGGTCGAAGGCGTGGACGAGGCGCACCTTCGGCGGCGGCGAGGAGAACCCGAAACGACTGCGGGGGAACGAGGAAGGCTCGACATCGCTTCCCCGGCATTATCTCCGAAGCAGCGTCTCCGCCTGTCTGACTGGCGGGCTCGTCTAGCCCCAGCGCGGCTGGGCGTCCGGGCTGATGCCGAAGACCGTCTTCGCGACGAGCTCGTGCGTCAGCGCCGGATTCGCGGGATGGAAGCGGCCGGCGCGGGCGTCCCGGAAGAGCCGCTCGAGCTCGTTCTTCTTGAACATGCCGAAGCCGCCCGAGAGCTCCATGGCGGTGTCGACCAGCTTCCAGACGCCGTCGGTGGTCCGGTGCTTCGTCGTCACGATCTTCCTCGGCCACTGGGCGCCGTGGTCGACGCCGTCGGTCCAGTCGGCGGCGGTCTTCTCGATGAGCGGCTCGAGGGCCTCGAGCTCCATCGCCATCTCGGCCACGCCGTGCTGGGTCTCGGGGTGATGCGACATCCCGCCGGGGACTCCGAGGGCGCTGCGCTTGCCGAGGGCATCCACGCTCAGATCGAAGACGCGCCTGCCCAGCCCGTAATAGACGTTGGCGAAACCGACGAGGGCCCAGGCGAAGATCGACAGCACGAAGAGATCCAGGCCCGCGGCGCCCGGCGGAACGATGCGGCCGATCTGCGCATCGGGGACGAAGGCGCCGTCGAGGATCGTGTCGTCGCTCTTGGTGGCCCGCATGCCGAGCACGTCCCAGGTGGGCTCGATCCGGTAGCCCTTCGCGTCCCGCGCGAGAAACGCGTGCACGATCTTCGGAGACTTCGGATCGCTCGTGTCGATGCCGTGGAGGCCGAGAAGCGTCCAGACCGGCGAGAGGCTGCCGAAGGCCTTGCGTCCGGTGAACCGATACCCGCCGTCGACGCGCTCGGCTTTCGTGTTGGAGAGCAGGACGGGGAGGTCGTTGCCGGGCTCGGCGTGGCCGGCGGCGAAGACCTCGCCCCGTCCGGCGGCCTCGAGCAGCCAGTCGCAGGACTTGTCCCCCGAGCCGTGCAGCGTGTTCGCGACGCCGACCCAGTACGTGTGCATGTTCGTGCCGAGGGCGGTGGCCGGCGCCCAGTAGGCCAGCCGGCGTGTCTCGCGCATGCACTCGGAGAACGTCAGGCCGAGCCCCCCGAACTCGCGCGGGACGGCCATCTTCAGATACCCGGACTTGCGGAGGTCTTCGAAGTCCTCGGCGAAGAAGCGGTTCTCGCGGTCATACGCGGGCGCCCGCTCGTGGAAGCGCTTCAGAAGATCGTCCGACAGAACCGGCGGCCGGGAATCGCCCATCGCGGACCTCCTCGATGTCGAGGCGACGGAGGTTATGCCGCCGCGGGCCTCGATTCAAGGCGGTCCGACGACATTAGAATAGGCGCCCCATGCAGCTGCCCGTCTACCTCGACTACCACGCCACCACGCCCGTGGACCCTCGCGTCCTGGAGGCCATGACGCCCTATTTCACGAAGGTCTTCGGCAACCCGGCCTCGCGCGGCCACGTGTTCGGCTGGGAGGCCGAGGCGGCGGTGGACGCCGCCCGCGAGCAGGTCGCCCGCGCCATGAACGCCTCGCCGAGGGAGATCGTCTTCACCTCCGGGGCGACGGAGTCGGACAACCTGGCGATCCTGGGCGTCGCGCGGCTCTTCGGCCAGAAGCAGAAGGGCTGCCACGTGATCACGGCGCCGACCGAGCACTCGGCGGTGCTCGACTCCTGCCGGCAGCTCGAGCGCGAGGGTTTCGAGGTGACCTACCTCGCCCCCGAGAAGACGGGCGAGGTCCCTCCCGAGCTGGTGCGCGCGGCGCTCACCGACAAGACGGTCCTCGTGACGCTGATGCTGGCGAACAACGAGATCGGCACGATCCAGCGGATCGCCGAGATCGGCGCCATCTGCCGCGAGAGGGGCATCTTCTTCCACACCGACGCCGTGCAGGGCTTCGGAAAGATTCCCTTCGACGTCGAGACCATGAACGTCGACCTCGCCTCGATCTCGGCGCACAAGATCTACGGCCCCAAGGGCGTCGGGGCGCTCTACGCCCGCGTCGCGGCACCCGCGGGTGCGTCTCGAGCCGATCGTCTTCGGCGGCGGCCACGAGCACGGCATGCGGTCGGGCACGCTCAACGTCCCGGGGATCGTGGGCCTCGGCAAGGCCGCCGAGCTCGCGGTCGCCGAGATGCCCGAGGAGGCGCCGCGCATGCGACGGCTGCGAAAGCGCCTCCACGACGGGATCGTCTCGAGAACCACGGACGTCGCGTTGAACGGCGCTCCGCTGCCCGAGATCGGCCCGGACGGCGCGCTCGCGCCCGGGCGAGCGCGCCGAGCGCCGACTGCCCGATCAACCTGAATCTCTCCTTCGCGGGCGTCGAGGGCGAGGCCCTCCTCGTCAGCATGAAGGACGTCGCGGTGTCGTCGGGCTCGGCCTGCACGTCGGCCTCGCTGGAGCCCTCGCACGTGCTGACGGCCATCGGCGTTCCGGCGGAGCTCGCCCACGCCTCGCTCCGTTTCGGCGTCGGGCCGCTGGACGACGGAGGAGGAAGTCGACTTCGCCGCCGAGACCGCGGTCTCGGCCGTCGCGCGGCTGCGCGAGAAGTCGCCGCTGGCGCGCGCCTAGGGTCGAATCCCTCTTACTGAGCCCGGTTTTTCGAGTTGTTGCTCTCGGATCTCGTTCTCGGTCTTCCTTCGTACACGGACCTCCTCGAGCGGGTCCGGAGGGGAGAGGACCGCGCAAATGTCGTCATCTCGGGCGGCGTCGGCGCGTTGCCGGCCCTCCTCCTCGCCGCCCTCGCCCGGGAGCTCTCGCGATCCCTCGCGATCGTGGTCGCGAGCGAGAAGGACGCCGAGCGCTGGGTCGAGGACCTCCAGGCCGCCGGCCTGACCCGTGTCTTCCACGCTCCGGCGCCGACGCTGACCCCCTACCAGCGGATCCCGGCCTCGCTGAAGGCGCGGCGCGACGAGTTCTCGCTCCTGACGGCGCTGTCCGACTCGAAGGGCGGTCCTTCAAAGGGCGTCCCGATCGCCGCCGTGCTCCCGGCGCGCTCCCTCTTCACGCGGCTTCCGGATCCCTCGCGCTTCTCGGAGCTCTTCGTCCGGATCCGGCGCGGCGACGAGGTGTCTCTCGCGCGTCTCACCGAGCGGCTGACGCGCCTGGGCTACCGGCGCGGGGACCTCGTCGTCGAGACCGGCGATCTCGCCGTGCGCGGCGGGCTCTTCGACGTCTTTCCGCCGGACCGCGACCTCGCCGTCCGCGTGGAGCTGGATGGCGATCGCGTCGAGTCGCTCCGCCTCTTCGACCCCGACACGCAGCGCTCCCAGGAGAGGATCGAGGAAGTCGCCCTCGCCCCGTTCGCGGCCTCCGAGGAGTCCGAGGAAGCGCGGCGGCTGCTGACGGAGCGGATCGGCCGCCCGCCCTCGGAAGCGGAACGGTCCGTGTTCGCGCCGGCGGTGTCGGCGATGCCGGCGGGCTGGCTCGAACATGCGGCGCCCGCCCTGATCGTCGTCATCGAGCCGTCGGCCGTGAAAGACGAAGTCGCGGCGTTCGCCGAGCGCGTCGCGACGGATCGGGATCCGGATCGCGACGCGTTTCTGCCGGAAGAGCTCGTGCACGGAGAGGACACGATCCACGAGCGGCTCTCGGGTGTCGGGCTCCGCTTCGACCGGCTCGGCGTCGACGCGGACTGCGGACGCCGAACGGGAGCGCGCCCATGCGATCCGTCTGCCCGCGGAGGCCATCGCCGGGCACGGAGGCCGGGCGGCCGAGGCGGCCGCGGAGCTCTCGCGGGCGATCGATTCCGGCGAGGAGGTCTTCGTCGCCACGCGGCCGACGGGAGGCGCCGAGAAGCTGCGGCGGCTCGCGATCGAGTACGAGTTCCACGTGTCCTCGGAGCGGCGGCCGGGCGCCGTGATCTCGGTTCCCGCGGAGATCTCGGCGGGCTTTCGCCTCCGCGAACCGCGGCTCTCCGCTCTACGCCGAAGAGGAGATCTTCGGCGAGGAGCGGCCGTCCGCGGCCGCGCGCCGGAAGCCCTCCGAGGCGTTCCTCTCGGATCTGCGGGACCTCAAGCTCGGCGACGCCGTCGTCCACACCGACTACGGGATCGGGCTGTTCCGCGGCCTGAAGCGCGTTCCGGTCGAGGGCGAGGAGCGCGAGTTCATGGAGATCGAGTACGCCGACCAGAAGATGCTGCTTCTGCCGGTCGAGCGACTCGACCTCGTCCAGAAGTATTCGGGCGTCGAAGGCGTCGAGCCCGTGCTCGACAGGCTCGGCGGAGCGGGCTGGGGACGGCGGAAGGCGTCCGTCCGCAAGGCCATGCGCGACATGACCGAGCAGCTCCTGAAGCTCTACGCCCGGCGGAGCATGGCCGACGGGTTTGCGTTCTCGAAGGACTCGCCCTGGCAGAAGGAGTTCGAGGACGCCTTCGAGTACGTCGAGACGCCCGACCAGGCCCAGGCCATCGCCGACGTCAAACGCGACATGCAGTCGTCGAAGCCGATGGACCGCCTGCTCTGCGGAGACGTCGGGTACGGCAAGACCGAGGTCGCCATGCGCGCGGCGATGAAGGCCGTCCTCGACGGCAAGCAGGTCGCCGTGCTCGCGCCGACCACGATCCTCGCCGACCAGCACTTCCGGACCTTCAAGCGCCGTTTCTCCGCGTTCCCCGTCGAGATCGAGCTCCTGTCCCGCTTCCGCTCGAGGCAGGAGCAGAAGGCGATCGTGGCGAAGGTGGCCGAGGGCACCGTCGACATCCTGATCGCCACGCATCGCATGCTCGGCAAGGACCTCGCCTTCCGGGACCTGGGCCTGCTCATCGTCGACGAGGAGCAGCGCTTCGGCGTGGCGCAGAAGGAGCGGCTCAAGGAGTGGAAAGCCTCGATCGACGTGCTCGCCATGTCGGCCACGCCGATCCCGCGCTCGCTGCACCTGTCGCTCTCGGGGCTGCGCGATCTCTCGATCATCGAGACGCCGCCGCGGGACCGGCTGGCGATCGAGACGCAGGTCGTGCCGTCGCGGCCCGAGGTCATTCGCGAGGCCATCGAAGCCGAGCTCGAGCGCGGCGGCCAGGTCTTCTACGTCCACAACCGGATCGAATCCATCGGCCGCGTGAAGCAGACGCTCGAGGAGCTCCTGCCCACCGTGCGGATCACCGTCGCCCACGGCCAGATGCCCGAGGCCGAGCTCGAGAAGGCGATGCTCCGCTTCTTCACGCGCGACGCCGACGTCCTCCTCGCGACCGCGATCGTCGAGAACGGCCTCGACATTCCCTCGGCGAACACGATCCTCATCGACCGCGCCGACACCTTCGGGCTCGCCCAGCTCTACCAGCTCCGCGGACGCGTCGGGCGGAGCGACAAGCCGGCCTACGCGTACCTGCTGATCGAGAAGAACACCGCGCCTCTCGGAAATCGCGCGGCGGCGGCTCGCCTCCATCCAGGAGTTCTGCGACCTCGGCGCGGGTTTCCGCATCGCCGCGAAGGACCTCGAGATCCGAGGCTCGGGGAACATCCTCGGCGGCGAGCAGTCCGGGCACATCGCCGCGGTCGGGTTCGAGACGTACCTGTCGCTGCTCGAGGAAGCGATCCGCGAGATGCGCGGGGAAGAGCCGATCCCGGAGCGGGCGGTCACGCTCTCGCTCGGCGTGGACCTCGCGATTCCGCCGGAGTACGTCGCGGACGAGAGCTGGCGGATGATGATCTACAAGAAGGTCGCCCGCGCGCAGGACGACGCGGCCCTCGAAGAGACCCGCCGCGAGATTGCCGACCGGTTCGGCGAGCCTCCGGCCGCCGTCGGCCGCCTGATCGAGTACGCGCGCCTGCGATCGCGCGCCGAGCGGCTCGGGGTCACCTCGATCACGCGCCAGGCCGGCCGCATCCACGTCCGCTTCGCCGAGGGCGCGCCCGTCGACGCCGATCGGCTGCTGGAATTCGTCCGCGAGCGCAAGGGCGCGAGCCTCTCTCCCGCCCGCGTGCTCGCGTTCCCGGCGCCCGAGGGCGAGGCGGTCCTTCCGGTCCTGATCGAGCTGCTGCCTCTCTTCGCCCGAGTGGCCGCCTGATGAAATTCCCGCCGGGGTCCTGTGTTATGAAGAACCGCATGAAACGGCCCCTTTTCGCCCTTTTTCTGGGTCTCGCGGCCTCGATTCTGTCCGGCGCCGAGCTCGTGGAGCGGATCGTCGCCCGCGTCAACGACAGGCTGATCACGCAGTCCGAGTACGACAAGCGGCTTGCGGTCGCCATGCGGGCGCCGCGCGCGCCGGACGCGGAGACCCTGCGCGGGTCGGTTCTCGAGGACATGATCCGCGAGCGGCTCCTCGACGAGCGCGCCAAGGAGATGGCGGTGGCGGCGACCGACGAAGAGGTCGAGGCGGCCGTCGCGCGCGTGAAGGCCCAGTACAACCTGACCTCCGACGCCGAGTTCGACGCCGCGCTCGCCGACTCGGGGATGACGCGGGACGACCTGCGCCGTCAGATGCGCGAGACGATCACGCTGCAGAAGGTCATCGGCAGGGACGTCGCCTCGCGCATCGACCTCTCCGACGACGGGCTCCGGATCGAGTACGAACGGCGGAAGGAAGGCCTCTACGACGTCGCCGAATCGGCCAAGGTCTCCGAGATCGTGCTCAAGTTCACGCCCGGGTGACGCCGAGTCGCAGGCTGCGGCCGCTGCGAAAGCCGAAGAGATCCGCGCCAAGATCAAGGGGGGAGCGTCCTTCGCGGACCTCGCGAAGGACGAGTCCGAGGGGAAGACGAAGGACCGGGGCGGCGAGCTCGGCACCGTCGCGAAAGGCGAGCTGGTCGAGGCTCTCGACGTGGCGATCTTCTCGAGCAAGGACGAATACCCCGCGCCGGTGATCATGAGCGGGTCGATCTCACTGCTGCACGTGACTGAGCGCACGGCCGCGGGCTATCGGCCCTTCGGCGAGGTCAAGGACGATCTGAAGCAAGCGCATCTCGGACGAGCTCTACGAGAAGCGTTTCACCGAGTACATGGACAAGCTGCGCCGCGAGGCGTTCGTCAAGATCTACGATCCCGAGCTCGCGAAGCTGGATCAGAAGGCGAACGAGAAGAGATCGAGTTAGTGGTCACTCGCTGACAGCGGGTCGCTTCATTCGCTTGCGCCTCCCCCTTCCTCCCAACTTCTCCTTCGACGCGGTCGTGCGCTCGCACGGCTGGTACGACCTGCCTCCGTTCTCCTACGACGAGGAGGCCCGCACGCTGGCCACGCGGCTGCCCTCGGGCGCGGTGACCTTTCGGGAGCGCGATGGCGCCCTGGAAGCCACCGCGTCGGGCCGCGGCGTTCCCCGGGCCGAGCTGCTTCGCGCGGCTCGACGCGTCTTCTCGCTCGACCTCGACCTCGCGGCGTGCTCCGGGATCTTCGCGGGCGAGCCGGCCCTGGCCCGCGGTCTCGCGCGCGGGGGAGGGCGCATGCTGCGCGCCCCGGGCCTCTTCGAGGACGCCGTCAAGATGCTCTTCACGACCAACTGCTCCTGGGCCGCGACGCGGGGGATGGTCGTGCGGCTGATCGACCTCGCGGGCGGCGAGTCGGGCGCCTTCCCGACGCCGGCGGCGATCGCGCGCATCCCGCCCGCGCGCCTGAAGAGCCGTGTGCGCTGCGGGTATCGCGCCGTGGCGCTCTCGCGCTTCGCGAAGCGCGTCGACTCGGGCCGGCTCGACCTCTCGGGCTGGGAGCGGCCCGAGGCGTCGGCGGCCGACGTGCGCGACGCGATCCTCGCCGAGCACGGCTTCGGTCCCTACGCCGCGGAAGGCCTGCTCCGCATCCTCGGCCGGCACGACTATCTCGCCCTCGACTCGTGGGTTCGCAAGCAGCTACCGCCAGCTCTATCCCGGGCCCGCGAAGACCGTGGATCGCGCCATCGCGCGCCGCTACGCGCGATACGGGGAGTACCGGGGCCTGGCGATCTGGCTCGAGCTGACGCAGCACTGGCACGAGGGGAGCCGAGAGTCGAAGGCTGAGAGTGGAGGGTTTTGAGGACGATTCGCCGAACGCCTTCTATCCCCAATTTCGACGCTCGACACTAGTCGCTCGACACTCTCTCCGCCGATGCACAACCTGTTGTGCGAACTCGCTTCCGCGCCTCACTCCTCCCTTACGCCTGTTTAGCGCTCCGAATTTTTTAAGGCAAACAACTTTCCTTGACTAATAAACCTCGGCGCTCCTAACATCCGCGCCAGTGGCCGAATCTGGCTAAAAGTGGGAGAAAGTGGTCCCGGACATCGCACGGGACACCAAAGGAAGGATGGATCGCTTTCGGGGAAGCGCGCCGGCCCGTCTCGACGAGAAGGGGCGGCTCAAAGTGCCGAACCTCTTTCGGCAGCAGATCGAAGAGGCGTTCGGACGCGATCTCTTCGTTACCTCGATCCACGGCCGCAACTTCCTCCTCTATCCGCTCCCGATCTGGCGCCAGCTCGAAGAGAAGCTCGCGGAGCTTCCGGCCATTCACCGCGCGAAGAACAAGTTTCTCGAGCGCGTCAACTACTTCGGCCAGGACGCCGTCGATCGACGGGCAGGGGCGGGTGCTCATCCCGCAGATCCTGCGCGACGCCGCGAAGCTCGCGGCCGACGTCGTCGTCACCGGCAACATCGATCACCTCGTGGTCTCCGACCGCGGCGCGCTCGCGAAGCGCCTGTCGACGGAGGAGTTCGGCCCCGAGGACTACGACGAGCTGTCGAAGCTCCTGCTCTGACGAGGAGACGAGACCATTGAAGCGCGGCCGCACACACCGGTTCTTCTCGACGAGGTCGCCGCGATGCTCGAGCCCGAGCGCGGGGGGTTCTTCGTCGACGCGACGGTCGGCGCCGGCGGCCACGCCGAGCTCCTCCTCGAACGCGGAACCGGGATCCGCCTCCTCGGGATCGACCGCGATCCCGACGCTCTCGCGCTCGCGGGCGAACGGCTCGCGCGTTTCGCGGAGCGCGTCGAGCTCGTCCCGGGCGACTTCGCGGACCTCGACGCGCTGCTTGCCGGCGGCTCCCGGCGGCCGGCATTCTCGCGGATCTCGGCGTCTCGTCGATGCAGCTCGACCGGGGCGAGCGCGGCTTCTCCTTCCGGCGGGACGGACCTCTCGACATGCGCATGGGACCAGGCGGCCGCACCGCGGCCGAGATCGTGGCGACGGCTTCGGTCGATGAACTCACACGGATCTTCCGTGATTATGGGGAGGAGCGAATGGCGGCAAAGATCGCGCGCGGAATCGTAGCGGAGCGGACGCGGGGCCCCATCCAGACGACTCGCCAGCTCGCCCGCATCGTGGCGGGAGAGAAGGGGAGTCGGGAGAAGATCGATCCGGCCACGCGCGTCTTCCAGGCGCTGCGGATCGAGGTCAACCAGGAGCTCGTCGCGCTCGGCCGGTTTCTCGCCGCGGCCGTCGCCCGGCCTAAGCCCGGCGGCCGGCTCGCCGTCATCTCGTACCACTCGCTCGAGGATCGCATCGTGAAGGACGCCTTCCGGCGCGATTCGGGCGTCTGCCCCTGCCCGCCGAAGCTGCCGACGTGCATCTGCGGCGCGCGGGCGGCCCTGAGGCTTCTGACGCGCCGGCCCATCCGTCCGGGCGAAGCGGAGCTGCGGCGCAATCCGCGCTCCCGCAGCGCGCGCCTTCGGGTCGCCGAGAAGCTCGCCGAGCCGTTCGCCGAGTCTTTCCCCGAGCTGTCCCAAACGACGGAAGGCGCCGTCTGAACGCATGAGCACCGTCTACTCCCAGACGAAGCGGGTCGAGAACCTGCATCTGACGCGCGAGCGCGACCGCCGCCGCGGGCGGGAGCTCGCGACCTTTCTGCTCGTCGGACTGCCGGTCGCCTGCGCGTTTCTGGCGTACGCGGCCCTCCACATCGAGACCGTCCGCGTCGGCTACATGCGGGAAGCGCGGCAGCGCACGCTCGCCGAGCTGAACGAGGAGAAGCCGGCGGCTGCGGGCCGACCTCGGCCAGGCCTCCTCGCCCGAGCGCGTGGCCGGGTCGCGCAGCGCGAGGGCCTCCGCCCGCCGCATCCGGGCCAGGTCCAGATCGTGGCCGGGAAAGACCCGGCTCCGGTGGTCGGCGGAAAGGAACCGGGCGCGAAGTGATCAAGAACGGCGTCCGCCGCGGCCGCACTCGCTTTTTCGCACTGTTCCTGGCGCTCTGGGGCGCCGTGGTCGTGGCGCGCCTCGTCCAGATCCAGATCGCGCAGGGCTCGCGGTACCGGGCGAAGGCGCAGCGCCAGCAGGAGCGGCGGGTCGAGATCCCCGGCCAGCGCGGCTCGATCCTGGACCGCGAGGGCCGCGAGCTGGCGGTCTCGATCGAGACGGCTTCGATCTACGCGATCCCCGACGACGTGCGCGACTCCCGCCGCGCCGCCGACGTGCTCGCTCCGGTGCTCGGGATGCCGGCCCCGGAGATCCTGGAGAAACTCTCGAGCGAGCGCGGCTTCGTCTGGCTGCGTCGCCAGCTCGACGTCGACGCGGCCGAGTCGGTGAAGGGCCTCAAGCTGCCCGGCATCCACTTCGTGACCGAGCCGAAGCGCTTCTACCCCAAGGGCCATCTCGCTTCGGCCGTCCTCGGCTTCGTGGGCACCGACGACGCGGGCCTCGCGGGCCTCGAGCACTTCTACGACGGGACCGTCCGGGGCAAGCCCGGCGAGCTCGTCGCCCTGACCGACGCCCGGCGCAGCCGCTACGGCGAAGACGACGAGGCGGGCCGGCCCGCGCAGGAGGGGGCGGCGCTCGTGCTCTCGCTCGACTCGGGCGTGCAGTTCGCCGCCGAGCACGAGCTCGCCGAAGCGCTCCGCGTCCACCGCGCGAAGTCCGGCAGCATCGTCGTCATGGATCCCTCGAACGGCGAGATCCTCGCGATGGCTTCGGCGCCGGACTTCGACCCGAACGAGTTCAACCGGTATCCCGCAGACTCCCGCCGGAACCGCGCCATCGCCGACGCATACGAGCCGGGCTCGACGTTCAAGATCGTGACGGGAGCTCTGGCCCTCGACCATGGGCTCATCCGCCTGGACGAGATCATCGACACGGGCGACGGCACCATCCGCGTCGCGAACACGACCATCCAGGAGGCGGACCACCATCGCTACGGCGCGCTGACGCTCGCCGGCATCTTCGAGCACTCCTCCAACATCGGCATCATCCGCGTGGGGATGCGCCTCGGCGCGGGACGGTTGCACGACGGCGCCGAGAGGCTCGGAGTCGGGCGTCCGACCGGCGTGGATCTGCCGGGAGAGAACTCGGGCATCTTCCGGCCGCTGCCGCAGGTGGTCCGGCCTCTCGACGGCGTCGATCTCGATGGGCCAGGAGGTGTCTCTCAACGCGCTGCAGCTCGCGCGCATCACGGCGGTCGTGGCCAACGGGGGCTATCTCGTGGAGCCGCATCTCGTGACCCGCGTCGTGGAGCCCGGAGGGCGCGTGCGGGCCGTGCCGGTCGCCGAGCGCGTGCGGGTCCTCTCGCCGCAGACGGCCCGGGCGATTTCGAAGATCCTCGTGGGCGTCGTCGAGCACGGCACCGGCGCGAAGGCCGCCATCCCGGGATTTGCCGTCGCCGGCAAGACCGGCACCGCGCAGAAGGCGGGCTTCGGCGGATACCAGGCCGGGCGGCACGTCCCCAACTTCACCGGCTTCGCTCCCGCGGACAATCCCCGCTGCGTCGCGGTCGTCGTCATCGAAGAGCCGCAGGGGAAGTACTACGCGGCCGACGTCGCGGCCCCGCTCTTCTCGCGCGTCATGGCACAGGCGCTGGGAATCCTCCGCGTCGCTCCCCAGGACCAGCGCGTTCCCGAATCCGTGCTGGCCGACGCGGCGCCGGCGCCCGCGCCTTCCGGCGGTCCGCGGTATCGCGCGGGCATCGAGCCCGCGGCGGCCCGGCTGTCCGGTCCGACGCTGGCCGCCGACCCGGATACGACGCCGAGCGTGCTCGGCTTCTCGGCGCGCGAGGCCGTCGCCGTTTTCGCGAACGCCGGCGTCCTCGCCCGGCTGCAGGGAAGCGGATTCGTCGTCGCTCAGGACCCTCCTGCGGGCTCGCCCCTTCGGGCGGGCGCCGTGCAGACTCTGTTTCTCGCCGACAGCGCGGATGCGCCGGCCCGGGCGGCCGGGCGTCGCGCGGAGGAAGCGCCGCCGCCTCCGCCGGCTCCGTGAAGCTCATGGATCTCGTCGCCGTCCTTCCGGGTGCTGAGGTAACGCCCGGAGCACGGGCAGAGCCGGATCTCCGGCGCGTCCTCGAGCGACTCCCGCCAGATCCGGCCCGGCGATCTCTTCGTGGCGCTCCGCGGCGTCAAGACCGACGGCCTCGAGTACGTGCCCGAGGCTCTCGCGCGCGGAGCCGTCGGCGTGGTCTCCGACCGCCCCGCGCCGGCGGGCGTGGCGGCTCCGTGGATCCAGGTGGACTCCGCGCGCCGCGCCCTCGCGCTTCTCGCGGCCGAGCTCCACGGCCATCCCGCCGAGAAGCTCGTGCTCGCGGCCGTCACCGGCACCAACGGCAAGACGTCCACGACCACCCTGGTCGAGGCGATCCTCGCGCGCCGCTACGGGGAGACCGGTCTCCTCGCGACGACCGTGTACCGCACGCCCCGCCGCACGATTCCGGCGGGCCGCACGACTCCCGAGGCGACGCTCATCCAGGAGCTCCTCGCGGAGCTCGTCGCCGACGGCGTCCCGGCGGCCGCGATCGAGGTCTCGTCTCACGCGCTCGTTCTCGACCGCGTGACGGGCTGTCGCTTCGACGCCGCGGTCTTCACGAACCTGACGCGCGACCACCTCGACTTCCACGGCACGATGGAGGAGTACTACGAGGCGAAGAGGCTTCTCTTTTCGATGCGCAAGCCCGGGGGCGTCGCGGTCGTCAACGTCGACGACCTCTACGGCCGGCGCCTGCTCGCGGAGATTCCGCCGCCCTTCGCGAGCTTCTCGCCGTCCGGCGCGGAGAACGCGGACTTTCGGGCGGAGGAGATCCGCTGCGATCTGGGCGGCACGCGCTTCGACGTCGTCCACTCGGGCGGGCGTTTCGCCGTGGCCTCGCCGCTGCTCGGCCGCTTCCAGGTCGGCAACCTTCTCGGCGCGGCCGCGGCCGGCATCGGCCTCGGCGTTCCGGAGTCCGACGTCGCCGCCGCGATCGCGGGCGTCGCCAACGTGCCGGGCCGGCTGGAGCGCGTCGAGGCCGGGCAGGCCTACCCGATCCTCGTCGACTACGCGCACACGCCCGACGCTCTCGAGCGGCTGCTCTCGTCGGTGCGGGAGCTGACGGACAAGCGGATCATCCTCGTCTTCGGCTGCGGCGGCGACCGCGACCGCGGCAAGCGAGCGCCGATGGGCGAGATCGCGGGACGCCGGGCCGACATCGCGATCGCGACCTCCGACAATCCCCGCTCCGAGGATCCGGAGGCGATCCTGCGCGAGGTCGAGGAAGGCCTGGCGCGCTCCGGAGCGACCAAGTACCTCAAGATCGTGGAGCGGCGGGATGCGATCCGCGCCGCCGTCGAGCTCGCGAACCCGGGATCGGTCGTCGTGATCGCCGGCAAGGGGCACGAGACCACGCAGTCGATCGGGAGGCAGGAGCTGCCCTTCGACGACCGGAAAGTCGCGGCGGAGCTCGCAGGCGCCGCCGCCAGCCAGGCCCGGGGGAAGCCGTGAAGTTCACGCTGGGCGAGCTCGCGGCCGCGGCGAACTCGCGGGCCGAGGGCGCGGAGCAGACCGTGCTCACCGGCGTCGCCGTGGACTCGCGGCACGTCCGGCCGGGCGATCTCTTCGTCGCGATCCGGGGCGAGCGCGTGGACGGCCATGCGTTCGCCCGGGAGGCGGCGGCGCGCGGCGCGGGCGCGCTCCTCGGCGAGCGGCGGCCCGCGGACCTGCCGGCCGGCTTCCCCGCGGTCCTCGCGCCCGACCCGGTGCGGGCGCTCCAGCAGCTCGCGGCGGTCATGAAGCGCCAGATGGGGTTCCGGCTCGCGGCGATCACGGGCTCGGCCGGGAAGACGACGACGAAAGACTTCACGGCCGCGATCCTGGCGCGGCGTCTCTCCGTCGAGAAGACGCCGGGCAACCAGAACAGTCAGATCGGATTCGCGATGTCGATCGTGAACCTGCCGCGGCGGCCGGAATGGATGGTCGGCGAGATGGGGCTGTCCGCGCCCGGCGATCTGTCGCGTCTCTCGCGCACGTTTCAGCCGGACGTCGCCGCGCTGCTCCTCGTCGCGCCGGCGCACCTGGAGTTCTTTCCTTCGGTCGACGCGATCGCCGACGCGAAGGCCGAGATCCTCGAGGGCCTCCTTCCGGACGGGACGCTCGTCGCGAACGCCGACGATCCGCGGGTCGAGGCCATCGCCGCTCGCCGGGCCGGACACGCGCGAGTCCTCCGCTTCGGGTCGGCCCCGGCCGCCCAGGTGACGGCGCGGGACGTCGTCGCGGAGGCGGCCGGGACTCGCTTCCGGTTGAAGACGCCCTCCGGCGAGGCGGAGATCCGCCTGCCTCTGCCCGGGCCGCATCAGGTGACGAACTTTCTCGCGGCGGCGGCGATCGCCTTCGTCGTGGGCCTTTCTCCCTCGGACTGCGCCGAGGCGGCGGGCGAGCTCCGGCCGGCGGCGCACCGCGGGGAGTGGCGCCCCCACGTCTCGGGCGCGCGCATCTACGACGACAGCTACAACGCCAACCCGGCCTCGATGCGCGCGGCGCTCGAGACGCTGGCGGCCGTGCCGGCGGCCCGGCGCATCGCGGTCCTGGGCGACATGCTGGAGCTCGGTCCGCAAGAGGAGCCGCTCCACCGCGAGGCCGGCCGGGAGGCCGCCGGCCGCGCGGACCTGCTCGTCGCCGTCGGAGAGAGAGCGCGCTGGATCGCGCAGGGCGCCGTCGCGGCGGGGCTGCCCGAAGCCGCGGTGATCCATGCCGGCTCGGCCGAGGAAGCCGCGGAGCTGCTCGGCGGCCGCCTGGCCGCGGGCGACGTCGTGCTGTTCAAGGCGTCGAGGGGAATCGGCCTCGACCGGGCGGTCGAGGCGCTGGCCAGCGACACGAAGGCCGGCGACGGCGACGATCAGGCGTCGAGAGGCTGACGTGCTGTACTGGCTGCTCTATCCCCTTGCCGAGCGGGTTCCGGCCTTCAACGTCTTCCGCTACATCACGTTTCGCACGGCGATGGCGGCCGTGACGGCCCTGATCCTCTCGCTGGCGCTGGGGCCGGCGACGATCCGGATGCTCAAGAAGTTCCAGGTCGCCCAGTCGATCCGGGCCGAGGGCCCCAAGACGCACCTCGCCAAGGCCGGCACGCCCACGATGGGAGGCCTGCTCATCCTCTTCTCGGTGATTCTCGCGACCTTGCTCTGGATGGACGTCCCCAATCGGTTCGTGTGGATCGCCCTCGGAACGCTCGCGGGCGTCGGCGCCGTCGGGTTTGCCGACGACTTCGTGAAAGTCACCCGGCGACGGAGCCTGGGCCTGACGGGGCGCGGCAAGCTGGTGCCCCAGTTCCTCATGGCCTTCGCCGTGGCCTGGGCGATCGAGCACTGGGCCGGTCACGCCACGTTCTCCACGGTCGTGACGTTCCCGTTCTTGAAGAAGCTCCTCGTCGACCTCGGCAGTCTTCTATATTCCATTCGTGGCTGTGGTGGTGGTGGGATCGTCGAACGCCGTGAACCTGACCGACGGCCTGGACGGGCTGGCGATCGGAGCGGTGGGCATCGCGGCGGGGACGTACGGCATCCTCGCGTACGTCACGGGCAACGCCGTGACGGCGCGATACCTCCAGATTCCGTACATCGCGCAGTCGGGAGAGCTCGCCGTCTTCTGCGGGGCGCTCGTGGGCGCCTCGCTGGGCTTCCTCTGGTTCAACTGTCATCCCGCCGAGATGATCATGGGCGACGTCGGCGCGCTCTCGCTCGGGGCGGCGATCGCCTCGGTCGCCGTCATGACGAAGCAGGAGGTCCTGCTCGCGATCGTGGGAGGCCTGTTCGTCCTGGAGGCGCTCTCGGTGATCCTCCAGGTGGGCTCCTTCAAGCTCACCGGCAAGCGCATCTTCAAGATGGCCCCGCTCCACCACCACTTCGAGCTCCTCGGGTGGGCGGAGTCGCGCGTCATCATCCGGTTCTGGATTCTCGCGATCCTCTTCGCGGTCGTGGGCCTCTCGACTCTGAAGCTGCGATGAGCGCGCTGCCGATGAGCCGTGCGACTCCTTCGACCGCGTCTTCCGCGATCCTTCCGCGGCGCATCGCCGTGCTCGGTTTTGCCCGGAGCGGCCAGGCGCTCGCCGGCGCGCTGCTCGCGCGCGGCGTCGAAGTCTCGGTCGGAGACGCGCGCACGGCCGAAGAGCTCGGGAACCCCGCAGGGATCGCCGAGATGACCGCCCGCGGCGCGCGCTTCCATTTCGGCGGCTCGCCGTCCGATCTGCTGGCGGGAGCCGACTGGCTCGCGATTTCGCCGGGTGTGCCTCTGGACTCCCCGGTGGTCTCCGCCGCGCGGTCGCGGGGAATCCCGGTCCTCGCCGAGATCGAGATCGCATACCGGATCGCCGAAGCGGAAGCGCCGGGCGCGAACCGCTGGGTCGCGGTCACGGGCACCAACGGAAAATCGACGACGACGACCTGGATCGCCGAGATGCTGAGGCGGGCGGGTACGGGTCGCCCCGTCGCGCTCGCCGGAAACATCGGCGAGCCGCTCTCGGGCTTTCTCGGCACCGGAGGCCGCGACTTCGTCTGCGAAGTCTCCTCGTTCCAGCTCGAGGCGATCGACCGCTTCCGCGCGCACGTCGCCGTGCTGACCAACGTCACGCCCGACCATCTCGACCGCTACGCGAGCTTCTCGGACTATGCCGAGGCCAAGGCCCGGCTCTTCGCGCGCCAGACCGGCGAAGACGCCGCCGTCCTCAACGCCGACGACGCCTTTGCGCGGGGGCTCGCGGCGCCGGCGAGGCGCGTCCTGTTCTCGCGGCGGGGACGACCCGCGCGCGGGCCGCACGAGTCTGCCGTCTGGGTCGAGGCGGGGGCCCTCGTCTCGGACATCGGCGGAACACTGCACGAAGTCGTTTCCGCCGACCGGCTGGCCCTGCCGGGAGCCCACAACCTCGAGAACGCGCTCGCGGCCGTGGCCGCGGCCGAGGCGCTCGGAACGCCCGCGGCCGCGATCCTCGACGCGCTCACACGGTTCACCGGCTTGCCGCATCGCACGGAGCTGGTCGCCGAGGCCAACGGAGTTCGCTGGATCGACGATTCCAAGGGGACCAACGTCGATGCGACCGCCAAATCGCTCGAAGGCTTCGCGGATGGAACCGTGGTCCTGATCCTCGGCGGCCGCGACAAGCACGGCGACTTCGCGGCGCTCGCTCCCCTCGTCGCCCGGCGGGCCCGCGTCGTTCTCACGATCGGGGAGGCCGCGGGCCTCATCGAGGCGGCGCTTCGGAGCGGCGGGGTGACTTCGATCGAGAGCTGCGGCGCGATGCCGGCCGCCGTCGCGCGGGCGGCGGTCCTGGCGCGTCCGGGCGACACGGTTTTGCTTTCGCCGGCCTGCGCGTCGTTCGACCAGTACCGCAACTTCGAGGAGCGCGGACGTCACTTCGCGGAGCTCGCTCGCCGCGCGAGCGACAAGTCCGACAAGTCCGGTCCCCCGGCGACGGAAGGTGTTCCTCATGGCGCGTAAGCTCGCTTCGGACAAGGTCCTCTTCGGAGCGCTCGTGGCGCTCTCGCTCTTCGGCTGCGTCATGATCTACAGCGCCTCCGCCGTGTCGGCGGGGGAGACGTCGGGGAATCCGTACCGATTCCTGCTCAAGCAGATCGCGGCGCTGGTCCTCGGCGGCATCGCGGCTTTCTTCGTGTACCGGACGGACTATCGGAAGCTCGCCCGGCCCTGGGTCGTCTACGGCGTCTACGCCGTCACGCTGCTCGCCGCGACCTTCGCGCTCTTCCGTCCTCCGATCAACGGCGCGCGCCGCTGGATCCCTCTCGGCGTGATGATGCTGCAGCCCTCGGAGCTTCTGAAGGTCGCCCTCGTGCTCGTGCTCGCGTACCAGCTCTCGCGGAAGAGCGAGACGGCGGGCAGCACGGAGAAGGCCCTCCTGCCGGCGCTCGTCTTTTCGTTCGCGGCCGCCGGCGTCGTCGTGCTGCAGCCGGACCTGGGCACCGCCGCCTGCTACGTGATGCTCTGCGCCGTGCTGCTCTGGATCGCGGGCGCGCGGGCGCGCCTCTTTCTCTATGGATTTCTGGCGTTGATCCCCGCCCTCGCGGCCCTGATGCTCTCGGCCGACTACCGGCGAGCCCGGATCCTGGCGTTTCTCAACCCCGAGGCGGATCCGCTCGGCAAGGGCTTCCAGGCGATCCAGTCGCTCATCGCCGTGGGCGCGGGAGGCTGGTTCGGCAACGGTCTCGGCGGAAGCCGGCAGAAGCTCTTCTTCCTCCCGTTCCCGCACACCGACTTCATCTTCGCGATCGTGGGCGAGGAGCTCGGTTTCGTCGGAGCCGCGGGGCTCGTCGCGTGCTTCGGGATCGTCGCGTGGCGGGGCCTGCGCGCCGCCCGCCGCGCTCCCGACGCCTTCGCCGGCTTTCTCGCGGCGGGCGCGACGGCGATGATCGTCGTCCAGGCGGCGATCAATCTCTCGGTCGTTCTCGCCCTCGTGCCGACCAAGGGGATTCCGCTTCCCTTCGTGTCCTACGGCGGCTCGTCCCTGGTGGCCTGCTGGATCGCCGGCGGCCTCATCCTCAACATCTCCCAGCACGAGGTCCCGGAAACCGGATGAGCGAGCTCGGCGCTTTCGTCATCGCGGCCGGCGGCACGGGCGGTCACATCGTGCCGGGGATCGCCCTGGCCCACGAGATCCGGGCCCAGAAGCACGGCTCGCTCGTCGCGTTCGTCGGGACCGCGCACGGTCTCGAGAGCAAGCTCGTTCCGCAGGCGGGCTTCCCGCTCGAGCTCGTGGATTCGGCGGGCTTCGTCGGAAAGACGATGGGCCGCCAGATCGGCGCTCTCGCCAAGGTCCCGAAGGGGTTCCTCGAGGCCCGCGCGCTGCTCAAGAAGTACCGGGCGCGCGTCGTGATCGGCGTCGGAGGTTACGTGACCGTGCCCGTGCTGACCGCCGCGCGATCGCTCGGCATCCCGACGCTCATCCACGAGTCCAACGCGATCCCCGGCGTCGCCAACAAGTTCCTCAACAAGTTCGCGACGAAAACGGCCGTCGGGATGCCCGAGGCCAACAGCTATTTCAAGAAGCCCGGCGTGGTGACCGGGACGCCCGTGCGTTCGGAATTCTTCGCGATTCCGCCGCTCGACCCGGCCGCGACGACGCGCCGCGTCCTCGTCTTCGGCGGCAGTCAGGGCTCGCGTGTGATGAACCGAGGAATGGCGCGCGCGGGCGTTCTCCTCGAGAAGACCGGGATCGAAGTCATCCACCAGACCGGGGATCAGGACCTCGTCGCGACCCGGCAGAGGTATACCCGGGTGCCGGCGAACTGGAAGCTCGTGCCGTTTCTGCCGAAGCTGTGGGAGGAGATGGCCTGGGCCGACCTCGTGGTCTGCCGCGCCGGGGCGCTCACCGTCGCGGAGCTCGCCGCCGCAGGCCGGCCGTCGATCCTCGTCCCCTTCGTCGGCGGGGGGAACCATCAGATCTACAACGCGAAAGCGCTCTATCAGAGGGGCGCGGCCGCCCTCATGGAGGAGCACAACCTGACGGCCGAGAACCTGGCCGGCGCGATCACGGAGAAGCTCAAAGACCGCGAAAAGCTCGTCCAGATGGGTGTGAAGGCGAAGGCCCTCGGCAAGCCCGACGCCACGAAGGAGCTCGCCAAGCTCGTCTTCGCGCTCGAGGAGCAGCGGTGAGGTTCCTGCGGCTCCGCCGCCTCCATTTCGTGGGGGCGGGCGGGGTCGGGATGAGCGGTATCGCCGAGATCCTGCTGCAGGCCACGCCCCTCGAGATCTCGGGCTGCGACCTCGCGCGCTCGGAGAACACGGCCCGGCTGGAGCGGCTCGGGGCGAAAATCGCGGCCGGGCACGACCCGAAGCACGTCGAAAACGCCGACCTGCTCGTGATCTCCTCGGCCGTCGCGGAGTCGAGCGAGGAGGTCGCGGCCGCCCGCGCCCGAGGCATCCCCGTGATCCGGCGGGCGGAGATGCTCGGCGAGATCATGCGTCTCAAGCAGGGGATCGCCGTCGCCGGCACCCACGGAAAGACGACCACGACCTCTCTGACGGGCATGGTCCTGACCGAGGCCGGGTTCGACCCGACGATCGTCGTCGGAGGACAGGTCCACATCCTCGGGACGAACGCCCGGCTCGGGCAGGGCGAGTACCTGGTGGCCGAGGCCGACGAGTACGACCGGTCGTTTCTCGAGCTCACCCCCGTCGTGGCGGTCATCACGAACGTCGAGGCCGACCACCTGGACACCTACCGCGACCTGCCCGACATCCTCGACGCCTTCGCGTCGTTTGCGAACCGTGTGCCCTTCTACGGCTCGGTCGTCGTCTGCGTCGACGACCCCGGCGCGCGGAGCCTCCTGCCGAGGATCAAGCGCCGCGTGGTGACGTACGGCCAGTCGCACGATGCGATGCTCCAGGCGCGCGAGACGCGCCTCGAAGCGGGAGGCACGACCTTCGAGGTCTTCGACGCCGGGCAGGGAAGGCTCGGCTCCGCCCGCCTGAAGCTCCCCGGGCGGCACAACGTCGCAAACGCGCTCGCCGCGATCGCGGTCGGGCGCGAGCTCTCGATCCCCTTCGAGACGATCGCCCGGGCGCTCGAAGCCTTCACCGGAGTCGTCCGTCGCTTCGAGAAGAAAGGCGAGCGCTCGGGAGTTCTCGTCGTCGACGACTATGCGCACCATCCGACGGAGATCTCGGCCACGCTCCAGGCCGCGCGCCAGGTCTATCCCGACCGCCGTCTCGTCGCGCTCTTCCAGCCGCATCTCTTCAGCCGGACCCGGGACTTCTCCGAGGAGTTCGGCCGCGCGCTGGCGGCCGCCGACGCCTCCGTCGTGATGGACGTCTATCCTTCGCGCGAAAAGCCGATCCCGGGCGTGACCGGGGCCCTCGTCGCCGATGCCGCGAAGCGCCTGAAAGGGGAGGGCTCGATCACGTATGTATCTGACAAGAAAGAGGTTGTCGGCTGCCTGGAGCGGACGCTCATCCCCGGCGATCTGCTCGTGACTCTGGGCGCGGGCGACGTCGTTCGTTTTGGCGAGGAGTACCTCAAGCGTGGCGCGGCCCGATAAAGAAGCCCCGTTCCTCCGCCGGCCGCAGGTGGTGCCGCGAAAGCGGCGGCGCCCCGCCGCGCTTCGGCTCGCCCTTTTCGGCGCTCTCGGGCTCGCCGCGGCGTTCGGGCTCGTCGAGGTTCGCGTCGAGCTCGCGCTTCGCGCTCTCGCGCTACGAGGTCTCGGACAACACGCGCGCCCGCACCGAGGAGATTCTCGTCGCCCTCGCCCCGTGGAAAGGCCGGAACCTCCTCTCGCTCGACCTTCAGCCTCTGGCGTCCCGGCTCGGCGCGCATCCCTGGATCGAGCGCGTCACGCTCGCGAAGAGATTCCCGGACGGTCTCGCGGTGCGCGTGACCGAGCGCCGCGCCGTCGCCCTCTACCGCGAGGGCGAGAATTTCTGGTGGGTGGGAACGGACGGCCGCCTGATCGCCGCCTACGATCCGCGGCGCGACCGCACCGCGTACGTCATCCTGAGCGGGGAACGGCGCGCGCTTCCCGAAGCGGTCGGTCTCCTCGACGATCTGCGCGCGGCGCGTCCCGAGTACTTCGCGGCGCTTTCGGAAATCGCCTCGCTCCCGGACGGCGGATTCGGTATGATGGACGCGATCTTTCGAAGACCGGTTCGCGTTCTTCGGGTGGATGCACCGGAGAAGGTTCGCGCGTTGCTCGAGGCGCGCAGTTTCATTGAGAGTCGCGGGTGGGAGGCACGGGCCATCGATCTTCGCTTCGCCGATCGCGTCATCCTCGTCGGCGCCTATGGCGCAGGGAATCGTCTCTGATGACTGGCCATAAGCGTCCTTCCGTCTCCGGCCTCCCGGGAAATTGATGTCCAAACCTGAATCTTTTCTGGTCGGCTGCGACATCGGAACTTCCAAGATCTGTGTCCTGATCGGCGAGCCCAACGCCGGCGGTTCCCTCGACGTCATCGGCAAGGGCGCGGCCGCCAACCGCGGCACCCGCAAGGGCAACATCATCAATGTCGACGCCACGATCGAGGCCATCAAGCGGGCCGCCGAAGAGGCCGAGATCATGGCCGGGGTCCAGATATCTCGTTCATGGGTAGGGATTTCCGGCTCCCACGTCCGATCCTTCAACAGCCGTGGGGTGGTCGCCGTCGCCGGCAAGGACCGGGAGATCTCCAAGGAGGACGTCGGCCGGGTCATCGACGCCGCCCGGGGAGTCCAGATCCCCCAGGACCACGAGGTCGTGCACGTCGTGCCCCGGGATTTCGCGGTCGACGGCCAGGACGGCGTCGCGGACCCCGTCGGAATGATCGGCAGCCGTCTCGAGGTCGACGTCCACGTCGTCACGGCGCCCGTGGCCGTGACCCAGAACCTCGTGACCTGCATGAACAAGGCCGGCATCGAGGTCGTCCAGCTCGTGCTCGAGCAGTTCGCCGCGGCCGAGGCGGTCCTGACGCCGGACGAGAAAGAGCTCGGCATCTGCCTCATCGACATCGGGGGCGGCACGACCGAGGTCGCCGTCTACCAGAAGGGGACGATCGCCCACACCGCCGTCATCCCGATCGGCGGCGACCATTTCACGAACGATCTCGCCGTCGTGCTGCGCGCTCCGATCACGGACGCCGAGCGTCTCAAGAAGAAACACGGCTGCGCCCTGCGCAGCGCGGTGGCCGAGGACGAGATGGTCGAGGTCCCGATGGTCGGAGGAAGAGCCCCAAAGCTTTGTCCGCGCTCGACTTTGTCCGACATCCTGCAGCCGCGCGCCGAAGAGCTGCTCGGCCTCGTCCACGAAGACATCAAGCGGCTCGGCCTCGACAAGGAGGTCCGCTCGGGCATCGTGCTGACCGGCGGCGGCTCCGAGCTCGAGGGCGTCGTCGAGATCGCCGAGGGCATCTTCGACGGCCCGGTGCGCCGCGGCATCCCGTCGGGCGTCGGCGGACTGGTCGACGTCGTCTCCCGGCCGGAATGGGCGACGGCGACGGGTCTTCTCTTATATGGTCACCGCTACAAGCCCGCCCGGCGGCGCGCCCAGGCGTTCTTTCAAGCCGCAAACTCCGTGTCTCGTTTTCTAAGGGATTTTTTCTGATGGCCACGAAAAAACCGCGACGGAGGGAGAGTCCGATGATCGAGTTCCTGGACGAGGAGCCGCAGGGGGCGCTGGCGATCGAGCTCGACAAGGGCGACGCTTCTCCCGCGACCATCCGGGTCATCGGCGTCGGTGGCGGCGGCTCGAACGCCGTCAACCGGATGATCTCCGCGGGCGTGAAGGGCGTGGAGTACTTCGCCTGCAACACCGACCTGCAGGCCCTGCGCAAGTGCGCCGCGCCGAACAAGCTGCAGATCGGCGGGCGCCTGACCAAGGGCCTCGGCGCCGGGGCGGATCCCGACGTCGGCCGCAACGCCGCGCTCGAGGACCAGGACCGGCTCGCCCAGGCGGTGGCCGGCGCCGACATGGTCTTCCTGGCGATGGGTCTGGGCGGCGGAACGGGCTCGGGCGCGGGTCCGATCATCGCCAAGCTCGCGGCCGAGGCCGGGGCGCTCGCGGTGGCCGTCGTGACGAAGCCGTTCGAGTTCGAAGGCAAGAAGCGCATGCGCCAGGCCGAGCGGGCCTCGCGCGAGCTCCGGGATCACGTCGACACGCTGATCACCATCCCGAACCAGCGCCTGCTCGCATTCGTCGAGCGCAACACGCCGCTGCAGGAATCCTTCAAGATCGCCGACGACGTGCTCCGCCAGGCCATCCAGGGCATCTCGGATCTCATCAACTGCCCGGGCGAGATCAACCTCGATTTCGCCGACGTCCGCAAGATCATGTCGGACATGGGCCGCGCGTTGATGGGCACGGCCGTCGCCGACGGCGAGAACCGCGCGATCCACGCGGCGCAGGCCGCCATCTCCTCGCCGCTGCTCGAAGACGCGTCCATCGAGGGCGCGCGCGGCGTCCTCATCAACATCACCGGCGGCCACGACCTGACGCTCTTCGAGGTGACGGAGGCCGCGCAGATCATCCAGCAGGCCGCCGACCCCGAGGCCGAGATCCTCTTCGGCTGCGTGCACGACGAGAAGATGGCCGGCATCGTCAAGGTCACGGTCATCGCGACCGGATTCGACCGCCTCGAGCGCGACCTCGCGGACATCGATCAGGAAGAGCAGCCCAAGCCGCTGACCGTGGGATCCAAGCCCCTGCGTCCGCCGTTTCTTGCGGGGCGACGATTCCGGCGGGTTCGGCCCGAACGCGTCGTCGCGGGACGACTTCGACATCCCGACGGTGCTTCGCCGGCAGATGGACTAGCAGAAGACCCTAGCCGACGCCTCCGTCGAAGCGTTCCTCGATGTCGTGCCGGAACTTCCGCGCCTTGCGGATGATCTCCTGGCGCTTCCGACGGCCCTTCTCCCTCCACTTCGCGTAGGCGCGGTCGACCGAGGGGTGGCGCTTGCGGAAGCGGCGGAGTGCGCGGCGCAGGCGCGGCGACACCATCGAGAAGAAGAGGGCGGACAGAAAGAAGAAGACGATCTGCGGCATCACCGGGATCAGGATCCCGATCACGCCGAGGACGAAAAAGAGAATGCCGAGGAAGATGTTTCGGCCCCGGCGCGCGTGGATCGGGGTCCGCGTGTGGGCGTGGGTCATGCGGGGGCCGTCGCCGCCTTGATGAGATTCGTGCTTCCCGCGATACCCATCGGGATGCCGGCGGTGATGACCGCGGTCCCGCCCGGAGCCAGGAGGCCGCATTCCGCCGCGATCCGGGGCCCACGCTCGAGCATCGCGTCCGTGTTCGCGAGTTTTTCGGCGACGAGCGGAATGACGCCCCACACCAGGGCCAGGCGTCGGGCCGTCTCCGGCCGGGTCGAGAGCGCGAGGATCTTGCGGCGGGGCCGGTGTTTCGCGACGAGGCGCGCCGTGGCGCCCGACTCGGTCCAGGCGACGATGATGGACGCGCCGATGTGCTCGGCGAGCTCGCACGCGGCGCCGGCGACGGCCTCGGGCAGGCTCTGGAGACTCTTGTCCTCGAATCGGCGCATCCAGGCTTCGAACGGGAACGCGGTCTCCGCGTCCTCCGCGATGCGGCGCATCGTGGCCACGGCTTCGACCGGGTAGCGTCCGGCCGCGGTCTCCTCGGAGAGCATCACAGCGTCGGTGCCGTCCAGGATCGCGTTGGCGACGTCGCCGACCTCGGCTCGGGTCGGCCGCGGGTTCTCGACCATCGAGAGGAGCATCTGCGTCGCGGTGATGACGGGCTTTCCGGCGCGGTTGGAGCGCTCGATCAGCATCTTCTGGAGGAGAGGCACGTGCTCGAGGGGAGTCTCGACGCCGAGGTCGCCGCGCGCGACCATCAGACCGTCGGCGGCGGCGAGGATGGCGTCGATCGACGCCAGAGCCTCGTGCTTCTCGATCTTCGCGATCAAGGGGATCGCGGCGTGGCGCTCGTCCAGAAACCGCCTCGCGATGAGGACGTCCGAAGCGCTTCGCACGAAGGACAGCGCGACGTAGTCCACGCCCCGGTCGATCCCGAACGCGAGGTCGTCGCGGTCCTTCGCCGTGAGGCCCTCCGCGGCGATGGAACGGTTCGGGAGGTGGATCCCCTTGTGCGAGGAGAGCACTCCTCCGACGACGACGCGGCAGCCGATGTCGCTGCCGGACGCCGTCTCGACGCGGAGCTCCACCTCCCCGTCCGAGAGGAGCAGCGCGTCCCCCGGATGCACGCATTCCCCGAGCTCGGGATAGTCGAGCGAAACCTCGCGCGCGTCGCCCGCGACGGGCCGGGTCGTCAGAGTGAAGGCCGCGCCGGGCTCGAGGCGGACCGCGCCCCCCGCGATCTCGCCGATCCGGATCTTCACGCCGGCGAGGTCCTGGAGGATCGCGATCGGACGGCCGAGCCGTTCGGCGATCTCCCGGACCGCGGCGATGACCGCCGCGTGCTCGCCGTGGGTCCCGTGCGAGAAGTTCAGGCGCGCGACGTCCATCCCGGCCTCGGCGAGACGCGCGAGGGTCTCGGGAGACCGGGAGGAAGGGCCGATCGTGCAGACGATCTTGGTCCGCGGCATGGGCGCGCTAATGTAGCGCAGGAGGAGGGCCGGCCTTACGGGTTCGGCGTGATCGCCTTCTCGGCGTCCTCGGCGGCCTTTCTTCGCGGCCTCCGCGGACTTGTCGGCGGCCTCCTTGGCGGCCTCGCCGACGGCCTGACCCGCCTCCCGGGCCGCATCGCCGCGGCTCGGCCGGCTTCCTGCGCCTCACGCGCCGCCTCCTGGGCGGCCTCGCTCGCGACCTCGCCTGCGGCCTCGCGCCGCTTCACCCGCCGCCTGGCCGGCCTCCGCGGCCGCGCGGCCGGCCTCGCGGGCGGCGTCGGCGGCCGCTTTCTGCGCTTCGGTTTGCTCACGCCGGCGGCAACCCGTCGTCACCATGGCGACGCCCACTGCAGCCACGAGCGCCAGAAAGATGATCTTCTTCATCGTTGTCTTCTCCCTTCAGGTCCGTCGGGGCGGCTTTCTATCACGGTCGCCGAGGAACGCTTGGTACGATCCGCGGTCGCGTGAAGGCGCGCTTTCTCTATCGGGCGTGGAAGGCCCGCTTCCGGGGGGAGCGCGGCGAGATCCGCGCTCTCCTCGAGCGCCTCGCTCCGGGCGACGCTGCCGTGGACGTCGGCGCGAACAAGGGCGCGTACCTCTACTGGATGCGCCGCGCCGTGGGGCCCGGCGGTTCGGTGATCGCGTTCGAGCCGCAGCCCGGGCTCGCGCGCTATCTCGACGCCGCGCGGACATGCCTGGGATGGGAAAACGTCTCGGTGCGCGAAGTCGCGCTGTCCGACTCCGCCGGGCGGAAGTTGCTCCACGTTCCGGGTTGGGAAAACTCGCCCGGAGCATCGCTCGAGACTGCGGTGGGAGGAAACGCGCGTGAGGTCGACGTCGACACGCTCGATCGTCAGCTCGAGGACGCGGGCCCCATTCGTCTCGTGAAGGTCGACGTCGAAGGCCACGAGCTCGCGGTGTTCCGGGGAGCCGAACGGACGCTCTCCTCCTCGCGCCCGGCGCTGCTCTTCGAGAGCGAGATGAGACACCTGTCGGGACGTTCGCCGCACGAGGTCTTCGCGTTCCTCAAGGGCCTCGGTTATCGCGGCGCCTTCTTTTCTCCGCGAGGGCTCCGACCGATCGGAGAGTTCGATCCCTCCGTCCACCAGAAGCGAGGGCCCGGACGCTTCTGGGAGGCGCCGGGCTACTGCAACAACTTTCTCTTCGAGGCGGCCGGCTAGAGGCGACCGGCTAGAGACGAGGAGTCACGCGGCCTCGACGCGGATGCGAAAGGCGGTCCGGTAACGGTCGCCGGGCGCAACGGTCCGCAGACCGCGGCCGGTCGTGAGCGCGGACGTCGGAGCCGTCATGGGCTCGAGGGCGACGAAGGGCTTCCCGGGCGGCGCGTAGACCTGCGCGTAACGGAAGCCTTCGAGGAAATCGACCGAGATCGCGAGGCCGCCGCCGGAGATGCCGAGCGTCGCGGTTTCTCCCTCGAGTGCGAAGCCGTCGTCCCAGCTCCCGTCGGCGAGGGGAGCGTCCATCGCGGGGGCGGCCTCCTCGCGGCCGGTCGGGATGCCGTTCGCATCGAGCTCGAGGCGACGCATCGGAGGCAGTCGAAGCCGCCACTGCGGGCGCGACCCGGGAAGTGCGAAGTACGGGTGGAAGCCGAAGGCGACGGGCACCGCCGCGCCGGGTCCGGCGACGAGCGGTCCGGCGACGAGGGTCGTCTCGAGCGAGAGCGATTCCGGTGTGAGCGTCGCGCGCAGCTCGAGAGCGTGCGGAAAGGGAAAGACCGCGAGGAGCTCCGGCCGCGTCCACGCGAGCCGGGCCTCGATCGTGTCGGCGCGCGACGCGGTGACTTCCCACGAGAGCTTCGACCACGGCACGCCGTGGATCGGCAGGCCGTTCGAGTCGAAATGGAGAATCGGCGATGCGCCGTCCAGCCGCACGTCTCTGCCGGCGGCGCGGTATTCGAGGCCCGCGAGCCGGTTCGCCCAGGGATGCAGGAGCGGGATCCCGGCGGTCGAGCCGCTTTCCGCGGCCGCCTCGAGATTCTCGACGCGACCCAGGAGCTCGACGTCACGGCGGCGCAGCGAGGCTCCGAGCATGCCGTAACGAGGAAGGAAAACCGCTTCGAGATCGCCGGCGGCGAGGCGAACGGCCGACGAGTCGAGAAGCGCCAAGCTACGAGGACCCGGCGGCGTCCCGATCTGCCACGACGAGCGCCGCGTCGCGGCGGACGCGGCCGGCCGGGATCGTGGCGTCGCCGGCGCGCAGGCGCGCGAGCATCGGGACCTTGTCCTTCCCGGTCACCAGCCACAGGATCCGGCGCGATCGGTTCAGGACCGGGTAAGTCAGCGTCATCCGGCGCCGCCCCTGGTAGACGCCCGTGAGCGCGACGTCCCGGTCGGTGACGTCGAGAACGGGGTCGCCCGGCACGAGCGAGGCGGTGTGGCCGTCCGGCCCGAGACCGAGGTGGGCGAGATCGAGAACGGGCGGAGAGCCGGCCAGCGACTCGAGCGTCTCCGCGTATGCGCGGGCCGCGGCCTCGAGGTCGGCGGCCTCGACCGGCATCGCATGGATCTGCGACGGAGGAAGCGGAGCGTGCGAGAGCAGGCTCTCGGTCAGGTGCGTGAGGTTCCGGTCCGGATCCCCCGCGGGCGCCACGCGCTCGTCCACCTGGAAGACGTGGACCTTCTTCCAGGGCACGTCCTCGTTCGCGAGGGCGCGCAGCATGACCCACGGCGACTTTCCTCCCGAGACCGCCATGACGAAACAGTTTCGCGCGGCGACGGCCTCGCGCGCGTCGTACGCGATGACCTCGGCCGCCCGGCGGGCGGCCGCGTCCGCGTCGGCGAGGATCTCGACGTTCACGCCACCGTCCCCTTCCGGCGTCGGTAGCGAATGATCAGGCCCGACGTCGAGCTGTCGTGCGAGAGCTTCGGCTCGGTCGGGCTCTCGAGCTCGGGGATGATGCGCTGCGCGAGGACCTTGCCGAGCTCCACGCCCCACTGGTCGAAGGAGTCGATCGACCAGATCGTCCCCTGCGTGAAGACGTTGTGCTCGTAGAGGGCCACGAGCGCTCCCAGCGCCGCGGGCGTCAGCCGTTGGGCGAGGATCATGTTCGAAGGGCGGTTGCCCTCGAACACGCGGTGGGGCACGAGCCAGTCGGGCGTGCCCTCGGCGCGGACCTCCTCCGCCGTCTTGCCGAACGCCAGGGCCTCGGCCTGCGCGAGGACGTTCGCGACGAGGATGTCGTGATGGCGGCCCAGCGGGTTCAGGGCGTCGACGAACGTCAGGAAGTCGCACGGGACGAGCCGCGTCCCCTGGTGGATGAGCTGATATTC
>CAWDSI010000005.1:0-237139 GCA_963804915.1 uncultured Acidobacteriota bacterium | reverse complement strand
GAGGATTGGTCGGGGCGAGAGGATTTGAACCTCCGACCACTCGGTCCCGAACCGAGTGCGCTACCAGGCTGCGCTACGCCCCGGGGAGTTGGGCTTTATACGCGATTCCGGGCGTTTTCGCAAAGGGCGCGCGGCGCGCTACTGCAGTTGGACGGCGAGCTTTCCGCCGCTGAACTCGAGACGGAGGGTCCGCGCCTCACCGCCGGAGATCTGCCCGTTCGTCGTGGCGAAGGCGGCCGCCGGGAGATCGGGGCCGGAAAGCCACGCCTTGATGGTCGCCGGGCCCGAGGGCACGGTGAAGCTGCCGAGAACGCTGTGGCTTTCGCTCTTCTTGAAAGAGAACGGCCGGCGAAGAAGGATCTGGTCGTTGACCGCGACCATCACGTGTCCCTCGTTGATCGGCGAATCGAAGACCAGACGCACGCTGGCGTTGCCGGGAACGGGAGCGGCGGCGGGGCCCTGGGCCGGCGCGGCGGCGGCGACGCGCGTGGAGGCGGCCGGAGTCGGAGCGGCGTCTTTCTTCTTGGCGACCTGCGTGGGGCGCACGGCCTTCTTGCGCGCCGCGGCCTCCGCGGCGACCCTGGTCTCGGCGATCTTGCCGTCGGCTTCCGTCAGAACGCCCTGAGCCTGAGCGTTGGCCGGATCGAGTGCCAGCGCCTCCTCCGCCTTCGCCTTGGCTTCGTCGGTCCGGCCCTCGTCCAGCGCGGTTCGCGCGGCCGCGGCGATCGTCGGCGATCTGCTCCTGCCGGGCCTGCTCGTCCTGCTGGCTCTTGACGGCGTTCTCCGCCATCTGCGCGTACTTCCGGGCCTCCTGGTTGTTGGGGCTGCGCGCGAGGACCTGGCGGAATTTCGCGAGGCTCTCGACGTACTTGCCCTCGCCGAAGAGCTTCTTGCCCTTCCTCGAGCGCCTGCTTGGTCTCGCGGACTCCCTGCTCGAGGGCGGCATCCGGCGTGACGCGAGGGCTTGGAGGCCGAGCGCGCGAAGAGGGCGAAGAAACCGATGATGACGAGAACGAGCGCACCGACGCCGACGACGACGCGCCAGAACCACTTCGGATTGACCTCGGCCTTGGCGATCTTCTTCCATTCCTGCGCTCCGGCAATACCGCCGGAGGCCGGCTGAGGCGGAGGCGTGAGCTGGGGCGGCAGCGGCGGCAGCTGCTCCTCGTTTGCGAACGAACCTTCGAGAGGGATTCGGCCTCGGCCTCGGCCGGTATGTTCGTGATGGCCGCGGTCAGCTCGGGATCGTGGCCGAGCGGGTCCGCGGGCCACGAGGCGCCCGAGGGATTCGGCGTCGGCGTGGCGGAAGCCAGTGGCGGCGGTGGCGGTGGCGGCATCGCCGGCGGTGTGACGGCGGGAGAGCCGGCCATCGGCGTCACCGCGGTGTCGCGCTCCTGCGGCGCTCCCTGCGCCGCGAGCTCCTGGAGATTTGCGAGCTTGAGGGTCGGGAGATTCTCCGCCGCAGACACCATGGTGCCGAGGTCCTGGAGAGCCTTCTGCTCCTCCATGTGGGCCTTGAGCTGATAGAGCGCGAGCGCCAGGTCCTTGCCGCGCTGATACCGGTTCCAGGGATCCTTGGCCATCGCTCGAGCGACGATGGGGTTGAACTCCGGCGGGATGTCCGACGACAGCTCGGCCGGAGGCGTGAAGTCCTCGTGGACGATCTTGTAGGAGATCGCCGTGAGGTTGTCGCCCTGGAAGGGCTTGCGATTGGTCAGCATCTCGTAGAGAACGACGCCGAGCGAAAAGATGTCGCTCCGGCCGTCCACCGGCGCGCCCGAGACCTGCTCGGGAGACATGTAGTTCGGCGTCCCGAGAAACTGCCCGGTCGTCGTCAGGTTCGATGAGGCGACCTTGGCGATCCCGAAGTCGGTGATCTTCACCTTCGAGTCGGTCGTGAGGATGATGTTGGCGGGCTTGATGTCGCGGTGGATGATGCCCTTGCGGTGCGCGTAGTCGAGAGCCTCGGCGATCTGAGCGACCATGTCCGCGATTTCGTCCCAGGGGAACTTGGACTTGTCGGTCAGGAGGGACTTGAGGTTGCGCCCCTCGATGTACTCCATCGCGATGAACGACGCGTGGCTGTCGGCGTCCTCGCCGATGTCGTGGATCGTGACGATGTTCGGGTGCGAGAGGATGCCGGCGGTCTGCGCTTCGCGCGTGAAGCGCTCGCGGAACTCGCGGGATTCCGAGTCGTCCTCCCCGCTCTGGGAGTTCTTGATCGTCTTGATGGCCACGAGCCGGCCGATGACCGGATCCTTGGCGAGGTAGACGACACCCATCGCCCCCTTGCCCAGCTCGTTCAGGACTTCGTAGCGCCCGAGCCTGCCCACGCGCGCCCCGACCTTATCCGCCATAGGCTCTCGGAACGAGTCCCTCCCCGCCCGGCGGACGACCCGCGGTTTTGCAAGTGGACGCCGGACCGCGGAAATTCTAGCAGGTTGGCCCTCCCCCGTCGCGTCGAACTGGATCCGCCGGAGGACGCTTCATGCCGGCCTCACGGCGTTTCCGAGCATATTCTCCCCGGAATGGACCCGGTTCGCGGCGAGCGCATCGTGCGGTACGAGGCCGGAGCCCCGGCCGGAGTCGAACGCGGGGACCGCGTCACGGTCGAGGAGCCGCTCGAGATCCGGGTCGGGGGGCAAACGCTGGCTGTGACGATGCGCACGCCCGGACACGACTTCGACCTCGCGGCGGGCTGGCTTCTCGCCGAGGGCATCGTCCACCGGCCCGAAGAGATCGTGCGGCTCGAGCACTGCCGCGAGGTGCGCTCACCCGAAGAAGAAGGCAACGTCGTGATCGTTCGTGCCACCGTGCCCGCCGGGGACACGCTCGATCGGGCGCGCCGGCTCCTGCTGACGAGCTCTTCGTGCGGGCTCTGCGGCAAGGGGTCGATCGAATCCATCCGCGGAAACTTCCCGGCGGTGGCCTCCGACGCCCGCGTCTCGGCGGACGTCCTGACGGCGCTGCCCGACAGGCTGCGGCGGGCGCAGGCATCGTTTGCGGAGACCGGCGGCCTTCACGGAGCCGGGATTTTCACGCTCGACGGAACGCTGCTCGCCTCGCGCGAGGACGTCGGGCGGCACAACGCCGTCGACAAGGTGATCGGGCACCTCTTCCGGGAAGGCCGCGTGCCGCTGTCCGAGGCGATCCTGCTGGTTTCGGGACGGGCGTCCTTCGAAATCGTCCAGAAGGCCGTGGCCGCGGGCATCCCGATCCTCGCGGCCGTGTCGGCGCCCTCCTCGCTCGCCATCGATCTCGCCCGCGAATCGCGCGTCGCGCTTGCGGGCTTCCTGCGCGACGGCGGATTCAACCTCTATTCGGCGGTCGAGCGCGTTTTTCCTCCCGCGCCCGCTCGATGAGAGCCGGGATGACCCATCCGATCAGCACTCCGGCCAGGACGAGCAGCGCCACCGCCACGAGGAACGCGATGCCGAGTGCGACGCAGGAGAGGGCGGTCATGGAGTCTCCATTGTCGCCGGAACACGCGCCGTGCGGCGGGAGAACGCCGCACTGGAAGCACGGGCCGGGCGCCGCACGGACCGGGCTTCCAGGAAAAGAAAGCTCGTGACTTCTCCGCCGCCGGACCCCGAAGAGCGCCTGACGAGCGGAAAGGCGGTGTCCGCCGCCCTTCTGCTGGCCGCGGTCGTTTTCGCCGCGCTGGCCGTCTTTTTGTGGGTCGTTTTCAGCCGGGCCTGCGGGGGCCCTTCAATATAATCCGGCGTCATGAAGCCACTTTCCGCTCCCCAGCTGCGCAACGTCGCCGTCGTCGGCCACAACACGGTGGGCAAGACGACGCTGGTCGCTTCTCTCCTGTACGCCGCCGGCGCGACGACCCGTGCCGGGAAGATCGAGGACGGCACCTGCCCGACCGACTTCGACGGCGAGGAGATCGACCGCAAGATCTCGATCAACCTGTCGGTCGCCCACGCCATGCACCGCGACACCCGGATCAACTTCCTCGACGCCCCCGGCTACGGAATCTTCGCCCCCGAAGCGCGGGCGGCCGTGTACGCCGCCGACTCCGCGATCATCGTTCTCGACGCCGTCTCGGGCGTCGAGGTGCAGACCGAGCGCGTCTGGAAGTTCGCGACCGAGTTCGGCCGGCCGGTCATGTTCGTGATCAACCGGATGGATCGGGAGCGGGCCTCCTTCGACCGCGTCGTCGAGGCGCTCCGCAAGAAGTTCGGGCGCGGCGTGGTCCCGCTGCAGATCCCGTACGGCGAAGAAAAGACTTTCCACGGCACGGTCGACCTCGTCCGGATGGAAGCCCACGTCAACGACGACGGCAAGCGCAGCGACGTCGCCATCCCGGCCGATCTCACCGAGCGCGCCAAGGCCGAGCACGAGGCCCTCGTCGAGGCCGTGGCGGAGGGCGAGGACGATCTGATGGAGAAGTTCTTCGCCCAGGGAACGCTCGAGCCGCAGGACATCCTCCCGGGCTTGAAGCGGGAGATCATCGAACGCAAGATCTTCCCCGTCCTCTGCGCCTCCTCGTCCCACACGGTGGGGGCGATGCGCATCCTGGACGCCTGCGTGGCGCTGCTCCCCAGCCCCGAGGGCCGCAAGGCGGAAGGCGTCGGCAAGGACGGCAAGCCCGTCATGGTCTTCTGCAACGAAAAGGACCACGCCGTCGCCCAGGTCATCAAGACGGTGTCCGATCCGTTCGCCGGACGCATCTCGTATCTGCGCGTCCTGGCGGGGCACTTCCAGTCCGACGGGAACTACTGGAACTCGACCAAGGGCGTGCACGAGCGCTTCTCGGGCCTGTTCCTCCCCCAGGGCAAGGAGCACGTCAACATCCCCGAAGGCCATGCCGGCGACATCGTGGCCGTCGCGAAGCTCAAGGAGACGCTGACCGGCGACACGCTGACGACCAAGGACAACCCGGTCGTCCTGCCGAAGCTCTCGGTGCCGGAGGCCTCGATCGCGTACGCCATCGAGCCCAAGGCCAAGGGAGACGAGGACAAGATCTCCACCGCGCTCCACAAGCTCATCGAGGAAGATCCCTCGCTGAACTTCACGCGTGACGAAGAGACCAAGGAGTTCCACCTCGCTGGCGCTTCGCAGCTCCACGTCGAGATCGCCGTGGCGCGCCTGAAGAAGCGGTACGGCGTCGAGGTGATCCTCCATCCTCCGAAGGTCCCCTACCGCGAGACCATCACGCGCAAGGCCGAGGCGCACGGCCGCCACAAGAAGCAGACCGGCGGCCACGGCCAGTTCGCCGACTGCCGGATCAAGGTCGAGCCTCTTCCCCGCGGGAAAGACTTCGAATTCGTCGACGACATCTACGGCGGCGCGATTCCACGCAACTTCATTCCGGCCGTCGAGAAGGGCATCCAGGAGGTCCGGAAGAAGGGGTTCCTCGCCGGCTATCCGATGGTCGACTTCCGGGTCATCCTCTACGACGGGCAGTACCACGACGTCGACTCCTCGGAGCTCGCGTTCAAGCTCGCGGGCGCGCTCGCGTACAAGGAAGCCATGGCGGCGGCGAAGCCGACGCTGCTCGAGCCCGTCATGAACGTCGAAATCACCGCGCCGAACGAGTACGTCGGGGACCTGATGGGCGACCTCTCGTCCCGGCGCGGCAAAGTCGAAGGCATGGACGCCCCGGACGACGACACCGTCATCAAGGCGCAGGTTCCGATGTCGGAACTCCTGACCTACGGCGCGCAGCTCCGCTCGATCACGCAGGGCCGGGGCTCCTTCCACCTCGAGTTCTCGCACTACGCCGAAGTCCCGCACGCGATCCAGGAAAAGGTGATCGCGCAGTCCAAGGGCAAGGGCGGCGAGGCGAAGGAAGCCTAGAACCTCAGCAGCCGGTACCCGTAAGCGCCGCTCTCGTAAAGCGCCCGGTAGTCCCGGCCGCTCGCGAGCAGGCTGTCCAGCTGCTCCCCGGTCACGCCGAGGCCCTCCTCGATCGCTCTGCGGTGCCTCGGAATGCGCTCGAGAAACCAGTCGATCGTGGGCATCGCCTGGCGGGACACGTCGACGTCTTCCGCGAGCCGGAAGCCCTCGAGGCGCGCGGCCTCGAGGAACTGGTCCAGGCGATGCAGGGCGTCCGGCCTCTCGACCGGCACGAGAGCGAACTCGTCGAGGACGACGACGCGGGCGCCGGGCGCGGCGAGCGCGCGGACTTTGCGAAAGAGCGCGCCGCTCTCGATGTACTGCGAGGATTCCTGGAAGAAGACCGCGTCGTAGCGGCTCTCCGTCTCGAACATTTCGAGCGGTGCGACGTGGACTCCGATGCTCTCGCCGCAACGGTCCCGCGCCGCCGCGGCCTGTCCGGGATCCGGCGTGAGTCCTTCGGCGGCATAGCCCATCGCCGCCAGACGCGCGAGGGTCGTTCCGAGGCCGATGCCGACTTCGAGCAGCCGCGCGGGCGGCGGCGGCAGGCGGGACAGCAGCAGCGCCGTGGAGCGTTCCTGGGCCGCCGCGATCGACTCTCCCGGCGCTTCGAAGAGGCCGTAGTGCATCGCGACGACGTTCGCCCTCCCCTCCTCGCGCTCGAGGACGGTGAGAAGGACGTTCAGGGGAAACGGGAAGTCGCGAAACTCGGTCAAGCAGGACCTACAGGGTGCGCCAGCGCCTCAGGTCCTTTTCGGTGAACTTGTCCGCGGCTTCCGGGCCGAACGTCCCGGCGGCGTAGTTGGGGAAATCGGTCGGCGGGACGCGCTCCCAGGCCTCGAGCAGCGGCGTCAGCACCTCCCAGGCATGCTCGACTTCGTCGCCCCGGATGAACAGCGTCTGGTCGCCGTGCGTGACGTCGAGGAGGAGCCGCTCGTAACCGCCGGAGATCGGCGCGCCGAGCTTCGCGTACGGGAAGTCCATGTAGACCGACTGGATCTGGAGCACGGAGCCCGGGACCTTCACGCCGAATTTCAGCGAGACCCCTTCATCCGGCTGGATGTGGAGGCGGAGGACGTTGGGCAGCAGCTCGCCCGAGGCCCTGTGAAAGAAGCGGTGCGGCACGCCCTTGAACTCGATCGCGACCTCGGTGACGCGCTTCGCGAGCCGCTTGCCCGAACGCAGGTAGAACGGCACGCCCGCCCAGCGCCAGTTGTCGATCGCGATCTTCAGCGCCGCGTAGGTCGCGGTGTTCGACTGCGGATCGACGCCTTCTTCCTCCCGGTAGCCCTTGACGCGCTTGCCGTTGACGACGCCGGGACCGTACTGGCCGCGCACGGCCCAGTCGTCGAGCTCCCGGTCGGGAAACGGCCGGATCGACTCGAGCACCTTGACCTTCTCGGCGCGGATCGCGTCGGCCTCGTACTGCGCGGGCGGCTCCATGGCCGTCAGCGTCAGCAGCTGCGTGAGGTGGTTCTGGAACATGTCCCGCAGCACGCCCGCGCTCTCGTAGAAGCCGGCGCGGTGGCCCACGCCCACGGACTCGGCCACCGAGATCTGGATGTGATCGATGTAGCGGTGGTTCCAGAGCGGCTCGAAGATGCCGTTCGCGAAACGCAGGACGAAGATGTTCTGGACCGTCTCCTTGCCGAGGTAATGGTCGATCCGATAGATCTGCTTCTCTTTGAAGACCCGGAGCAGCACCTCGTTCAGGTGCCTCCCGGATTCGAGGTCGTGGCCGAACGGCTTCTCGACCACGGCCCGCACCCAGCCGTTGTCGACGCGGGCCAGCCCTTCGTCCAGGATGGCCTGGACGATCGTCTCGTCGGCGTCGGGCGGCGTCGCGAAGTAGAAGATGCGGTTGCGCGGACCGCCCCGCTGGTTTTCGATCGCCTCGAGCGCCGCCTTCAGCTTCCGATACGTCTCCCGATCCTCGAAGGCGCCCGGAAGGTACTTGACGATCTCCGGCATGTCGCCCGGCCGTCCCTGGGTCGGAGGCGTGAACTCCTTCGCGCCGTCTTCGAGGCGCCGGCGGAAGTCGTCGTCGGAATACTCGGTTCGCCCGATCCCGATGATCGCGAAGTCCGGCGAGACCGCCCCGTCCCGGTTGAGATGCGCGATCGCCGGCGCGAGCAGCCGGTGCGTCAGGTCGCCGGAGGCCCCGAAGATGACGACCGTGCACGGCGGACGGATCTCTTCTTCCGTCCGCCGGGGAACCGTGACGAGGACCGAGTCGGTCGATCCGGATTCGCTCAGGCGACCCTCATCGACTTCTCCTTGGCCGCGATCGCCTGAAGGAGGCTGTCGTAGGAGTCCGAGAACTTCTTGACGCCTTCGTCCTCGAGCTCCCGGGTGACCGTGTCGAAATCGATCCCGAGCCCCGGCAGCGCCGCGAAGGCCGCGTGCGCGGCGTCGAGATCGTCGTGGATGCGGACCTTCGGGTTCCCGTGATCCCGATAGGCCTCGAACGTCTCGGGCGGAACCGTGTCGACGGAATCGGGCGCGATGAGCGCCTCGACGTAGTAGATGTCGGGCAGTGTCTTGTCCTTGGTGGACGTGGAGGCCCAGAGCGGCTTCTGGACGCGGGCGCCCTTCGCCTTGAGCGCCGCGAACCGCGAGCCCCCGAACACCTCTTCGAACGCCTCGTAGGCCACGCGGGCGTTGGCGACGCCGATCTTCGCCCGGAGCGGCTTCGCCGCGGAATTGCCCTTCGCGATGAGCGCGTCGAGCTTCGTGTCCACGTTCGTGTCCACGCGGGACACGAAGAAGCTCGCGACCGAGCGGATGCGGTCGATGGGCTCGCCCTTCTTCACGCGCTCTTCCAGGGCCGAGAGGTACGCCTCCATGACCTCGCGGTAGCGCGGGACGCCGAAGAGCAGCGTGACGTTGATGTTGATGCCTTCGGAAAGGCACTGGCGGATCGCCGGAACGCCCTCGGCGGTGCCCGGGATCTTGACCATGACGTTGGCCCGCCCGCACGCCTTCCAGAGGCGGCGCGCCTCGGCGATGGTGTCCTGCGTGTCGCGGGCTTCGTGGGGGCCCACCTCGATCGACACGAAGCCGTCGCTGCCGTCGGCGGCGTCGAAGACGGGACGGAACTGGTCGGCCGCAGCCCGGACGTCGGTCACCGCGAGCTGCTCGAAGATCGCGGCCGGGTCCTTCCCGGCGGTGCTCCGGATGTCCTCGTCGTAGAGATCGCTCTTGGCGATGGCGTTCTGGAAGATCGTCGGGTTCGACGTCATCCCCTTCAGCCCGTCCTCGTCGATGAGCTGCCGGAGCTTCGGGCTCGTGTACAGGTCGCGGCGGATGTAGTCGTACCAGACGCTCTGGCCCAGCTCTCCCAGCCGCTTCAGCGGATTCGCGCTCATGAGTCTCCTCCTTCTTTTCGGAGCAATCCGCGGGCGAACTCCACGACGTGGTCGACCGTGAAGCCGTACTCCCGCATGACCACTTCCCCGGGCGCCGACGCGCCGTAGCGGTCGACACCGATGGACCCGCCCTTGTCTCCCACCCATTTCTGCCAGCCCAGCGTCACGCCGGCTTCGATCGAGAGCCGCGCCCGAACGCTCGGCGGCAGCACCTCGTCGCGATACTCGCGGGGCTGGTTCTCGAAGAACTCCCAGCACGGCATCGAGACGACGCGCGTCGGGACGCCCTCGGCCTCGAGCTTCTGCCGACCGCCGACCGCGAGCTGCAGCTCCGAGCCGGTCGCCGATCAGGATGATCTTCGGCTTGCCTCCCGAGGCCTCGGCGAGAATGTACGCGCCCCGCGAGACGTCGCCCTTCGCGCCGGAGCGGTCGAGGACCGGAATGTTCTGGCGGCAGAGCACGAGCCCCACCGCTCCCTCGCGGTGCTCCATGGTGGCGCGCCAGGCCTCGGCCGTCTCGTTCGCGTCGCCGGGACGGATGATCGAGAAGTACGGCATGGCGCGCAGCGACATCAGCTGCTCGACGGCCTGGTGTGTCGGGCCGTCTTCGCCGAGGCCGATCGAGTCGTGCGTCCAGACGAAGATCGTCGAGAGGTGGTTGAGCGCCGCGAGGCGCACCGACGGCCGCATGTAGTCCGAGAAGCAGAAGAAGGTGGCCACGAACGGACGGACGCCGCCGTGGTACGCCATCCCGTTGGCGATGGCGGCCATGGCGTGCTCGCGCACGCCGTAGTGGATGTTGTTGCCTTCGCCGGTCTGGCCGTCGAAGTCGGCATCGCCCTCGATCTTCGTCTTGGTCGACTCCGAGAGGTCCGCGTCCCCGCCCAGGAGCCAGGGCACCTTCTTCGCGATCGCGTTGATGGACTTGCCCGAGGCGACGCGCGTCGCCAGAGACTCGCCCACCTTCCATTTCGGAAGATCCGTGTCCCAGCCCGCGGGCAGCGCGCCCTTCTTCTCGGCGCGCCATTGCTCGGCGAGATCGGGATAGGCCTTCGCGAAGGCCTCGAAGCGGCGCTCCCACTCGGCCTCGGCCTTCACGCCCCTCTCGACCGCGCTCCGGAAGCTGCTTCAGCGCCTCGTCGGGCACATGGAAGGGATCCGTCCATTCCCAGCCCAGGTCCTTCTTGGTGAGCGCGACTTCCTCGGGCCCGAGCGGGCTGCCGTGCGCCGCGCTCGTGCCGGCCTTGTGCGGCGACCCGTAGCCGATCGTCGTCCGCACGGCGATGATCGTGGGGCGCTCCTGCTGGCCGATGGCCGTCTGGATCGCGCGGTCGATGCCGTCGATGTCGGTGTTGCCGTTCTCGACGCGCAGGGTCTGCCAGCCGTAGGCCGCGTAACGGGCCAGGACGTCCTCGGTGAAGCTCTGCTTCGCGGGCCCGTCGAGCGTGACGTGGTTGTCGTCGTAGAGGTAGACGAGCTTTCCGAGCTTCAGGTGTCCGGCGAGCGAGCCCGCCTCGGAGGAGATCCCCTCCATGAGATCGCCGTCGCCCACCAGGCAGAACGTCCGGTGATCGACGATCGTGTGACCCGGACGGTTGAAGCGGTGGGCGAGCCAGCGCTCGGCCATCGCCATCCCGACGGCGTTGGCCGTGCCCTGGCCGAGAGGGCCGGTCGTGGCCTCGACGCCCGGCGTCAGGTGGAACTCGGGGTGGCCGGGCGTCCGGCTGCCCCACTGGCGGAACGCCTTCAGGTCGTCGAGCGTCAGGTCGTAGCCCGTCAGGTGCAGCAGGCTGTAGAGCAGCGCGCAGCCGTGGCCCGCCGAGAGGACGAAGCGGTCCCGGTCGGGCCAGTGCGGGTCGAGCGCGGGTTGTGGCGCAGGTGCCGCTGCCAGAGGACGTACGCCATCGGCGCCGCGCCGAGGGGAAGCCCCGGATGACCCGAGTTCGCCTTCTGGACCATGTCGATCGACAGAGTCCGGATGGTGTCGATCGAGAGTTCGTCGAGAGACTTCTGAGCAGTCGTCAATCGAACCTCCTCCGGCCGATCTTATTACGCGCTCGCATGAAGAGCCCGCGAAGCCGGCGCGGCTCCCCCGGAGCGACGGCTCGACCGCGCGAAGTTTCGCCGCGCAGCGGTGTGATAGAGAATCCCCCCGAAAGGGCCTCCCCGACCTGCCGTGAACATCGACGAGTCCATCGCTGCCGCTCGTAGCGCCCGCAAGCCGCTGGAATGGTCCGCCGAGGAGCTTCGAGGCCGCGGCCTCGTCCTCGAATGGCTCGAAGCGGACGGGCTGGGAGGATTCGCGTGCGGCACCGCCTCGGGGCCGAGGACCCGCCGCTACCACGGCTGGTACGTGCCGGCCATTCCTCCGCCGCGCCGGCGCTGGATGATGGTCTCGGGCTGCGAAGAGTTCGTGACCGTCCGCGGGAAGACCACGAGTCTCTCGACGCAGGTCTATCGGGACGCGCAGTCGGGCGACGGCTGCGGAGGCGTTGTCGCGATTTCGCCTCGAGCCCTTCCCGACGTGGCTCTACGAGTCCGGCGAGCTCGCGATCGAACGTTCGCTCTGCGTCGTCCGCGAACGGTCCATGACGGTCGTCCGGTGGACGAACCGGGGGACCGCCGAGGCCCACCTCCGCGTCCGCCCGTTGCTGGCCTTCCGGGGAGCGCATCGGCTCCAGAAGGAATCGAGCGACTGGGACACGACGACCGAGGTCCGCGGCGAAACGTGCTGGGTGAAGCCGCTGCCCTACCTGCCGCGCCTCTTCCTCCGCGGCGTCTTCGGGACGACGCGCCTGGAGCCGACCTGGTACCGGCACTTCCGCTACGCCGAGGAGGCCGCGCGCGGCTACGACTCCGACGAAGACCTCTGGAGCCCGTTCGAGTGGGAGTGGACGCTGCGCCCGGACGCGCAGGCGTTCGCCGTCTTCTCTCTCGAGGAGGTCGCGGGCGATGCCGACCATCTCTTCGACACCGAGCGAGCGACGTCGGCGGGAGTTCGCGTCGACGTCGGATCCCGTCTTCGACGAGATGGCGAGCCGCGCGGAAGTCTTCGTGGCGGCGGACCGTCGGCGCACGACCATCCTGGCGGGCTTCCCGTGGCTGTCGGACTGGGGGCGGCAGGCGATGGTCGCGGCGCCCGGTCTCGCGCTCGCGCACGGCCGCGTCGGAAGCCTGGCGCAGGTCCTCAACACCTTCGCCGCCCAGCGGCGCGACGGGCTGATCCCGGGCCATTTCTCGGGCGAGGACGGCGAGCCCGAGTACGACTCCATCGACACGTCGCTCTGGTTCATCCTGGCGGTGGAGTGGTTCAGCGGCGTGCGGCGCAACCCCGGCCGACCCTCGCCCCTGCTCGGCGCGGTGCGCTCGATCATCCAGGCCTACCGTCGGGGAACGCGCCTCTCGATCGGCGTGGGCCCGGACGGGCTGCTCGTCGGGAGACGCGCCCGGCCGTCCGCTGACGTGGATGGACGCCGTCGTCGACGGCCAGCCCGTGACCCCGCGCGCCGGACGGCGCGGTGGAAGTCAACGCCCTCTGGCACGCGGCGCTCAAGAGCGCGGCCCGCGTCGAGCGCCTCGCGGGCGAGACGGGCCACGCGCGCGAGCTCGAATCCGAGGCGTGGCACGTCGGCCGCCGCTTCAACGAGACCTTCTGGTGCGCCGAAAAGGGCTACCTCTACGACGTCGTCGGCGACTTCCCCGACGCGAGCCTGCGCCCGAACCAGATCCTGGCCGTCTCGCTCACCGAGGACCTGCTCCCGCCGCATCGCGCCCGGTCCGTGTACTGGGCCGTGCGCCGGAGCCTGCTCACTCCGTTCGGCCTCCGCACGCTCGCTCCGGAAGACTCGCGCTACCGGGGCCGCTGCGAAGGCGACGAGCGCTCGCGCCTCGCGGCCGCGCACCAGGGCACCGTCTACCCCTGGCTCATGGGCGCCTTCGCCGACGCCCACTTCCGCGTGTTCGGCAACACGGAAGAGTCGCGCAAGACGATGCGCGCGCATGCTCGCGCCGCTTCGGGCGCACGTCCGCGACGCGGGGCTGGGATTCATCTCGGAGATGTTCGACGGCGATCCGCCCCACGCGCCTCGCGGCTGCTTCGCGCAGGCGTGGAGCGTCGGCGGAGATCGCGAGGGTGGTGTATACGCACCTGAGCGGAGGGGAATGAAGAGAGGTTGAAAGTTGAAGGTTGGAGGTTGAAGAGGAACACTCGACTTTCAACGCTTCAACGCTTGACACCTTCAACGCTGCTCCATGAAGGTCCTCATGTTCGGCTGGGAGTTCCCGCCCTACGTCTCGGGGGGCCTGGGCGTCGCCTGCGAAGGTCTCGTGCAGGGGCTTCTCGAGCTGTCCACGGAGATCGTGCTCGTGCTCCCGAGGCCCGCAGAGTCGTCGACCCCGGCCCTCCGGATCCTCCAGGCGGGCGGTCCCGCTCCTCCGCCGCCGAAGCGGCGGCGGCAGCCGCGGCGCGAGCGGACCAAGAGGAAAGTCCGGCTGAAGCTTCGCCGCGTCCGCACGCTGCTCCGGCCGTACCTGACGGAAGAGGCCTACGCCGAGGAGATCGAGGAGATCGATCGAGACGCTCACGGCGCCCGACGAGCCCGAAAGGCCCGTGATCTACGGTCCGGACCTCCACGCCGAAGTCCTCCGATACGCCGAGGAGGCCGCCCGCATCGCCGCCCGCGAGAGCTTCGACGTGATCCACGCCCACGACTGGATGACGTTCATGGCGGGCATGCGCGGCGAAGCGGGCCAGCGGGAAGCCTCTGGTGCTCCACGTCCACGCCACCGAATTCGACCGCTCGGGAGGGGGCGAGAACGGCTTCGTGACCGCCATCGAGCGCGCCGGCGCCGCCGCCGCCGACCGGGTCGTCGCGGTGTCCGGCTACACGGCCGACGTGCTCGCGACCCGGTACGGCGTGCCGCGCGAGCGGCTTCGCGTCGTGCACAACGCCATCGACCCTCGCGAGCCGGAGGCTCGCTTCACGATCGGCGAGGAGGATCCCCTGGTGCTCTTTGCCGGCCGGATCACGTGGCAGAAGGGGCCCGACTACTTCGTCGACGCCGCCGAGCGCGTGGCGGCCGAGATGCCCCGGGTCAAGTTCGCCGTGGCGGGCTCCGGCGACCGCATGCGGGCCATGATGCAGCGGGTCGCCGCGCGCGGGCTCGAGGAGCGGTTCCTGTTCACCGGGTTCCTGCCGCCGGACGATCTCGATCGGCTCTATGCGCGCGCCGACGTCTACGTCATGCCGTCCGTGTCGGAGCCGTTCGGCCTGACGGCCCTCGAGGCCCTGCAGCACGGGACGCCGGTCATCGTGTCGCGGTCCGCGGGCGTCGTCCGAGGTGGTCCGGAACGTGCTCCGCGTCCGACTTCGGCGACGTCGAGGACCTCGCCTCGAAGATCCTGTCGGTCCTGCTCTTTCCGCCGCTGCGCGACGCGCTCTCGTCGCGCGGCCGCGCGGACGTGCGGCGGCTCTCGTGGCGGGAATCGGCGTGGCGGTGCCTGACGGTGTATCGCGAATTGGTGGGAGAATGGCCTGCGCCATGATCCCGGTCTGCCTCTACTTCCAGGTCCATCAGCCGTGGCGCCTCCGCCGCTACAACTACTTCGACGTCGGCCGCGAGCATCGCTACTTCGACGAGGCCGCGAACCGGGACGTCCTCCGGCGAGTGTGCGAACGCTCGTACCTGCCGGCGACCGCGATGCTCGCCCGGCTCCTCGAGCGCCACCCTCGCTTCGCCGTCTCCTTCTCGATCTCGGGCTGCCTGCTGGAGCAGCTCGCGCTCTGGGCGCCGGACGCGCTCGATGCATTCCGCCGGCTGGCGGCGATCTCGGAGGAGCGCGTCGAGTTCCTCGCCGAGACGTCGCACCACTCCCTCGCATGGCTCGCCTCCCGGGAGGAGTTCGCCGAGCAGGTCGACCTCCATCGGCGCGCCGTGGCGGACGTCTTCGGCCGGACGCCTTCGGTCTTCCGCAACACCGAGCTCATCTACTCCGACGCGCTCGCCGCGTTTCTCGAAGAGCGGGGCTTCCGGGGGGTGCTCGCCGACGGCGTCGAACCGCTGACCGGCCCGCGCTCCCCGCGCCACGTCTACCGCGCTTCGACGCCGCAAGGGCCTGCCGCTGCTCCTGCGCGACTACCGGCTGTCCGACGACATCGCGTACCGTTTCTCCAACCGCTCGTGGGACGAGTGGCCGCTGACGGCCGAAAAGTACGACCGCTGGATATCGCGCTCCGAGGGCGAAGTCCTGTCGCTCTTCATGGACTTCGAGACCTTCGGCGAGCACCAGCGGAAGGAGACCGGGATCTTCGAGTTCTTCGAGGCCTGGGTGGATCGGCACGCCGCGAAGCGCGGCGCGGAATTCCTGACGCCCTCGCGGGCGATCGAGACACGGCCCCACCGCGACCTGCTTTCGGCGCCCCGGACGATCTCGTGGGCCGACGAAGCCCGCGATCTCTCCGCCTGGCAGGGCAACGACCTCCAGCGGGACGCCCTCAAGCGGCTCTTCGCGCTCGAGGGACGCGTCCGGGCGTCGGGAGCGCCCGAGCTCCAGACGGACTTCCGCCGCCTCACGACGTCCGACCACTTCTACTACATGGCCACCAAGTCCTCGGGCGACGCCGAGGTCCACGAGTATTTCTCGCCGTACGACTCTCCCTACGAGGCGTACATCGCTCTGATGCACGTGCTGTCGGACCTCGAGCGCCGGCTTCCGCGCCCGCACCGCCGCGCCGCGCCCCAGGCCGGACCGGGACGCGCGAGAGCCGTGCCTCGCGCTTGAAGAAGGCGCCGGTCTTTCTCCTGATCTGCGACGGCTGGGGGCACGCCGCGCCCTCCCCCGGCAACGCCATCGCGCTCGCGCGCACGCCCATCTTCGACCGCTGGCTGGCCGAGTAGCCCTGGACGCTGCTCGAGGCCTCCGGTGAGGCCGTCGGGCTGCCCGCCGGCGTGATGGGCAACTCCGAGGTCGGGCACCTCACGCTCGGGGCCGGGCGGATGGTGCCGCAGGATCTGCTCCGCATCGACCTCGCGCTGCGCGACGGCTCGTTCTTCGAGAACCCCGCGCTGCTTTCGGCCGTGACCGCCGCGAAGCGCAAGGGCGCGACGCTGCACCTGATGGGCCTCCTGTCCGACGGCGGCGTGCACTCGCACGAGCGACACCTCGCGGGCCTGCTCGAGCTCGCCGCGAAGCACGGCGTTTCCCGCGTGCGCATCCACGCATTCCTCGACGGCCGCGACACGCCGCCGAAGTCGGCCCGCGACTACCTGCGCCGGCTCGAGACGGCCCTCGCCGGCTCGGGCGGAAAGATCGCGACGGTGTCCGGCCGCTACTACGCCATGGATCGCGACAAGCGATGGGACCGCGTGGCGCGCGCCTATCAGGCGCTGGTCTTCTCCTCGGGCCTGCAGGCCGAGAACGCCCAGGCCGCCCTCGAGGCGGCGTACGACCGCGGCGAGACGGACGAGTTCGTCCAGCCCACGGTTCTCCAGGAGAACGGCGAGCCGGTGGGACCGATCCGCGAGGGCGACGCGGTCGTCTTCTTCAACTTCCGGGCCGACCGGGCGCGTCAGCTCACGCGCGCGCTGACGGAAGACGCCTTTTCCGACTTCCCGCGGCCCCGGCCCCCGCGGCTGCAGCTTCGTGGGCTTCACCGAATACAAGAAGGAATTCGGTCTCCCCGCGGCCTTTCCTCCCCAGGATCTCTCGCACATCCTCGCCGACGTCTGGGCCGAGGCCGGCATCGAGAACCTGCGGCTGGCCGAGACCGAGAAGTACGCGCACGTGACGTACTTCTTCAACGGCGGAGTCGAGACGGCGTTTCCCGGGGAGGACCGCGTGCTCGTGCCGTCCTGGAAGGGTGCGACCTACGATCTCCACCCGCAGATGAGCGCGGCCGAGATCACCGAGGAGGCCGTGCGCGCCCTGGCCTCCCGGCGGTTCGGCGCCTGCGTCGTCAATTTCGCGAACGCCGACATGGTCGGCCACACGGGCAAGCTCGCCGAGACGATCGCCGCGGTCGAGACCCTCGACCGCTGCTTCGGGATTCTCGAAGCCGCCTGCCGCGACGCGGGCGCGGTCCTCGTGATGACCTCCGACCACGGCAACGCCGAGCAGATGATCGACCCCGGAACCGGAGAGCCGTTCACGGCCCATACGACGAACCCCGTGCCTCTGATCGTGTGCGCGAAGGGCCGGGCGCTCGCCTCCGGGGGCACTCTGGCCGACGTGGCGCCGACGGTCCTCGGGCTGCAGGGAATCGGGGCGCCGCCCGAGATGAAGGGGCGCGACCTCCGCGGCTGACCTCGGCCGGGCTTCAGCCGGTGGCCCGCACGCTCCGGTCCTTGGCGCTCGGAAACAGGCGCTTCGCCTCGGCCCGAATCTGGCCGGCGCTCGCGGGATCGCCGAGCACCTCGTACGTCCGGCTCGCGGCGAAGTAGGCCTCGGGCGTCCGCAGCTGCTGCACCAGGTCGGTGAGCGCCTGGCGCGCCTCGGCCTCGCGCCCCTGGCTCGCGTAGAGCATGGCGATCGCGGCGCGCGGCGCGGCGTTGCCCGGGAACACCGCGGATCTCCTCCAGGAACGCGGCCTCGGCCTCTCGGAATCGGCCCAGGCGGGCCAGGCAATCGCCCCGGAGAAACTGCAGATTCTGCAGCGGGACGATGCTTTCGGCGGCTCGCGGCCGCGCCGCGAGATCCAGCTCGGCGAGCGCTCCCGGATAGTCGCCGCGGTCGTGGAGGACCTTTCCGAGGATCTGACGCGGGACGCGCCGCGCCGGATAGCGCTCGAGGGCGGCGCGCGCTTCCTTCTCGGCGGCGGCCAGGTCTCCTTCGGCGAGGGCGATCCGCGCCAGGTTCTCGTGCGGGCTCGCCGTGCCGGCGTCGCCGATCGCCTCCGCGTGGCGGCGCGCCTCGGCGAAGTTGCCGATCTCCATGAAGTACTCGGAGAGCGCCATCATGATCTGCGGGCTGCCGGGAGAGAGCCTGGCCGCCGTCTGCAGAGCCGCGAGCGCCTCTTCGTCGCGGCCCAGCTTCATGCAGCGCCTCGGAGTACATCTGCCACACGTCCGTCATGCCGGGCTCCTGCTCGAGCAGAGCGGCGAGGATGCGGGCCGCCTCGGGATAGCGCCGTCCCATGCAGCGCGCTGAAGCCGGCCTTGAGCTGCTCGACGGCGCCGATGCGGTCGCGCGGCGCGGGAAGATCCTTCTTCGTGAGATCCGCCGGTGGAGGCGCTGATGTAGCCGAGCGCCGCGAGCTTCTGGACCTGCTCCGGATCCGAGCTGCCCGGCGCCTGCAGCGGCCGCGGCAGACGAGCCAGCTCGGCGCGCATCGAGCGGAACGCCGGCGGAAGGCCGGCCGAGAGGTCGTTCTTCTCGCCCGGATCGGCGACGATGTCGTAGAGCTCGGGCCGCGGCGACTCGATGTACTGGTTCCGGCGGTCGGTCAGCGACGCGAGGTCGCTCCAGCCCAGGTGGAGCCGCGGATAGAGCGTCTCGCTGTAGACGCGGCGCTCGTCGGCCGGAGCGGCCGCGCTTCCCGGGAGGGCCGCCGTGAGCGAGTGCCCGGCCAGCCCCGCCGGGACCGGGGCGCCCGTGACCTCGGCCACCGTCGGAAACACGTCCGTCAGCGCGACCGGAGCGGACACGGACTCGCCCGCCGCGCCGCGACCTCGGAAACTTGACCATCAGCGGAACGTGGATCGCCTCCCGATAGAGCAGGACGCCGTGCTCGTCCTCGCCGTGGTCGTTCAGGCCCTCGCCGTGATCCGACAGGAAGACGATGAGCGCGCGGTCGTAGACGTCCTGGTCCTTCAGATAGCTTCAGAAACCCGCCGACGATCTCGTCGGCGCGCGCGATCTCGCCGTCGTACGGCAGCTTGTAGCGGCTCGCGAAGGGCTCCGGCGGCTCGTAGGGCGTGTGCGGCTCGAAGAGATGCAGGAACGCCAGAAACGGCTGGTCGGCGTGCGGACCGATCCAGTCGCTGAGGAGCGCCGCGGTTTCGTTTCCATGCCGCTGGACTCGCGACAGCGTCTGGCTGATCCGGTCCGGCTCGACCGTGTCCTCGTAGAAATCGAACCCGCGCCCGACTCCGGTCACGTGCGAGAGCACGATCGACGACACGGCGGCCCCGGTCGCGTAGCCCCGGGACTTCAGATAGCCGGCGAGCGTTGCGGGGCCCGTCGAAAGCGCGTAGCCCGAGGTTGTCGCGCACGCCGTGCTGGGGCGGGAGAAGTCCGGTGAAGAGGGACGTGTGCGAGGGCAGCGTGAGCGGGACGTGCGAGTAGGCGTTCTCGAACAGCACCGCAGTCTTTTCGAAGCGCGTCGAAATTCGGCGTCTCGACCCCGCGATAGCCGTACGCCGGCAGATGATCGGCGCGCAGCGTGTCCACGGAAATGATCACCACGGGGGCGCCGCGGAAGACGAGGCCGTCGTCCTTGCGGCAGGACGGGATCCCGAGGATGGCGAGCAGCGCGACGGCAACGACGGCGGCGAGACCCGCCGCGACCGTCCGCGTTCCCGTCTTCGACTCTGCTAGCATCCGCCCCATGCCGACTCCCCGCGAAATCTATCTCCGACGCCTCGAGACCGTCCGCGAGCGTCTGCGGTCGGTGTCGGCCGACGGACTCTACGCCACGCCTTCCTCGAACCTCTACTACCTGACCGGCATCGACTTCCACCGCAGCGAACGTCTGACGGCCCTGTTTCTCTTCCCGGACGCCGACCCCGTCGTCGTCTGCCCGGCCTTCGAAGCCGAGCGCGCCTGCGAGGCATGTCGGCCGTCGACGAAGGTGGTCACGTGGGAAGAGACCGAGGACCCGTGGGCCAAGGCCGCGGCGATCTTCCCGCCGGGCGCAGGCCGGCTCGCCGTCGAGCCCTCGACGGCGTACGACGACGTCGAGCGCCTCCTCCGCGCGCGCTCGGGATGGACGCCGGTCTCGGCCGCGGCGCCTCTTCTCCGCGCTGCGCATGGTCAAGACGCCCGACGAGATCGAGATGATGCGCCAGGCCATCGCCGTCGCCCTGCCTCGATTCCGCAAGGCCTTCGAATCGCTCCGGCCGGGCGCCCTCGAGTCCGACATCTCCGCCGCCTTCGGAGGCGAGAACGTCGTCCAGTTCGGCCCCTCTTCGGCGCTGCCCCACGGCGCGTCCGGCCCCACGCCCCTGGCGAAGGATCAGGCCGTCCTGATCGACGCCTGGGACAAGCCCGACGGCTACTACTACGACATCACGCGCTCGACGTGGTTCGGCCGGCCGACCGACGAGTACCGGAAGGTCTGGTCGATCGTCCTCGACGCGCAGGGCGCGGCGATCGACCGCGCCGCCCCGGGCGTGCCCTGTTCCGAAGTCGACGCCGCCGCGCGCCGCGTCATCGAGAAGGCGGGCTACGGCGAGTACTTCACGCACCGTCTCGGCCACGGGCTCGGCATCGACGTGCACGAGCCCCCCTACATGGTCGGGCACGACAGGACGGTCCTCGAGCCCGGCATGACGTTCACATCCGAGCCCGGCATCTACCTGCCCGGCCGCTTCGGCGTGCGCATCGAGGACGACGTCGTGTGCACGGAGCGCGGAGCCGAGTCGCTCTCGCCCCGCGTCGAACGGCTGGAGCCGCTGCCGGCCTGAGCATGAATTCGCGGGTCCGGGGCAAGACTTCGTCCTGTGATTCGCCGGTTTCGTCCCAAGCCCGATCCCAGAGTCAGCGGAAGTCGATAGTGTCCTCATGGAGGCGCTATGACCTTCCGATTTGGAAGCTTCGTCCTCGACAGCGACTGCCGGGCCCTGACGCGCGACGGACGCAACGTCGCGATCTCGCCCAAAGCCTTCAAGCTCCTTCAGGTCCTCCTCGAGGGGCGGCCCCGCGCGATACCGAAGGCGGAGCTGCACCAGCGCCTCTGGCCCGACACGATCGTCTCGGACGTCAACCTCCCGACGCTCATCGCCGAGATCCGGCAGGCGATCGGCGACGACGCGCGGGCGCCCGAGTTCATCCGGACGGTCTACGGCTACGGCTACGCGTTCTCCGGCAACGCCTTGACGGTCGCGCCAGCGACGGAGACCGCTCGGCCCACGGCGATCAGGTGTTCCGGCTGCTCTGGGGGCAGCGCGAGGTCGCCCTCGGCAGACGGGCGAGAACATCCTGGGGCGCGGCAACGACTCGCTCGTCTGGATCGACGCGAAGAGCGTCTCCCGGCGGCATGCCCGGGTCCTGATCGACATGGGGCTCGCGACGCTCGAGGACCTGGGCTCGAAGAACGGCACCTTCGTCAACGGGATCCGGCTCTCGCCAGCCGATCGCCCTGCGGGACGGAGACGAGCTTCGCATCGGCAGCGTGCCGATGACCATGAAGATCGCTTCCAAGCCGCACACGAGCGAGACCGCCACCGGCTTCTGAGCCCGGCGGCGGGATGAGCGCGCGACGCACGGGTCGCGCGCTCCGGTTTTCGGCGCTCGCCGCCGCATCGCGCTCGGCGTCCTCCTTGCCCTCGCGGCTCTCTCGGTCGCCCAGGAGGCGGCTCCGAGCCCCTCGGCCGTTCCTTCCAGTCCTCCTCCGCCTCCCGCGGCTCTCGAGGCCGAAGAGGCGGCCGACTTCGCCCGCCGGGCCGCCTTCGCCGCCCTCCATGGGCCGCCCAAGATCTTCTTCGCATCGATCGACGCGGACGCCATCCTGCGCCACATCCTTTCGACGCCGTCTGGGGAGCGCTGACCGAGCGCCAGAAGAACCTCCTCGCGGCCACGGTCCGGGAGCACTTCGCTCGCGCGCTCGCGCCTCCGCCCGGGACCACCGCCGAAGTCGCCTGGGCATCCCTCCCGCCGGGCGCGGACGCCGCGGGGCCGACGGCCGTCGATCTGGGCCTTCGGTACGGAGACCGCGTCCTCAAGACGCGCTGGTTCGTGCGCCGCAGGACCGCGGGGCTGGGCGGTCGAGGACGTCCTGCTCTCCGATCCGGGCCTCTCGCTCGCCGCGGAGATCGGTCGTCAGCTCGGGCGCGAACCCGTGCGCCGCCGAGACCGCGCGAGCGAAGCGCTGTCCCGCGCCTGGCCCCGTCTCGCGGGAGTGCTCGCCCTGGGCGCGATCGTCCTGGTCTTCCGGCCGGCGGCTGCCCCCCGAGCGGCGTTGGCTTCTCTGGCTCGCCGCCGCGGTGCCGGCGACGCTCTTCGCGGTGGACGCGGCCCTCGCCATCCGCCGCACGTTCGTCGAGCCTTTCGCTCTCTCCGATCCTCCCGCCCAGCCGTGGCGGCCGTTCGAGCAGGCGGCCATCGAGGCGCAGCGGGTCGGGGACTGGCCGGCGGCTCGCGCCGCATGGACGAAGGCGCTCGAGGCCGGGGCGACGCGGGCGCAGGTGGACTACCAGATGGGCCTCGCCGCGAGAGCCGGCGGAGATCCTTTCGCCGCTCGGAGCGATTTCGAGCGCGCCCTCGCCGAGAACCCTCCCGCTCCGGGAGCGGCCAAAGAGCTCGCCGGGATGGCTCTCGCCGAGGGACGAACCGCGGACGCCCGCCGGCTGCTCGAGCGCTATCTCCACGAGGCGGGCCCCGATCCCGAGACGCTCGCGACCCTGGCCGTCGTTCAGGCCAATGCCGGCGAGGGGGACGCGGCGGTCCGCACGATCCGCGAGGCTCGAGCCCTCCTGCCCGAGGGCTGGCGCCGGGCCGAGCTCGAAGCGCAGATCTATGCCCGCGCCGGAGACGCCTCGGCGACGGTCGCCGCGCTGCGTCCGCTCCAGGCCGAAGGCCGCCTCGATCGCGAGGCCCTCCGCGCGGATCCGGCGTACGTGCCGATCGCGGTGGATCCTGTGTGGGTGGGGTTTCTGGCCGAAGAGGTGGCGACGCCGTAGGCGTCGAAGGTCGAAGGTCAATGTCGAACGCTCGGACTCGCCTTCGACTTCGACTTCAGCTCTTTCCCTTCGCCCACCTCCGCCAGCTCTCGAAAAACTCCTCCTCGCTCCATCCCGTCTCGTCCCGCAGCGCCACGTCGATCGTCGCCCCCTCGCTGAGCCTCGCGACGATGCAGGCGAGCGCTCCTTCGCCCCGCGTCTCGACGAGATGCTCGACGAGAGAGAGCGTCTGCGCGTAGAGCGCTCGCGCCGCTCTGCGATCCAGCGGCCCGCGGAGGCTGGCCTCGAGGGCCGCGGCGGTCGGCGATTCGCTCCCGGAGAGCGCGCCGGAGAGCTCCCGGCGGGGAATGCGACGCCCCGAGCTCCACTGCGCGTAGCCCTCGTGGAGCCAGCCCGGAGCGCGATCGGCCGCCGCGTACCGGAGAAACGCATGCGCGAGCTCGTGGGCGAGAACCGCCGCCGAGGCGGTGCCGTCCCCGGCCTCGGCATCGACCGACACGCGGATCTTGCCGTCGAAGACGCCCGCCGCCCAGTCGGGAACGGACACGAGCGAGAAGTAGTCCCTCCCCGAGTAGAGGACGACGACCTGGGGACGCCGCAGCGACGAGCGCAGCGTGCTCGCGATCGACGCGTGAGAAGCCTCGAGCCCCTCCGCGGCGCGCCTCACGGCCTCGTCGGAAACCGCGGGGTCCGCGAAGATCTCGAAGTGCTCGGACGTATGCGTCCGCTGGCCGCGGCTGACGGCGAGCTCGTCGCGGACCCGGGTGAGGCGCGCGAGCGTGGCGGGGTCCTGGCCGGAAAGCCTCGCCGCCTCTCCCCAGGCCAGGGCGGCCTCCTCGAGCCGCTGGAGCCGCACGTACTCCTCGCCGAGCTCCCGATAGACCTCGGGAGGAGCTCCCTCGGCGCCGCCGCCGGCGCGCTCCAGGTAGAACCGGGCCGCGTCCAGGTCCTCGGCGCGCAGGCAGGCCAGCGTCAGCTCCGCGAGAACGCGGCCGTTGCCTTCGTCCAGTCCGTAGGCCTCGCCGAGGAGCTCGAGCGCGGGGCCCGGCGCTCCTTCCCCGAGCAGCTCGCTGCCGATCCGACCCATTTCCTCCGCGACGGCGCGGGCCTCGGGCGTTCCCGGAACGACGCTCGCGGAGCGCTGCTGCAGGGCGGCGATTCGCGCCTCCCGGTCCTGGCCGGGGAAGCCGCCGAGCAGGGACGCGACGACGACGAGGACGAGGAGGGCGCTGGTCAACTCGCAGCGCTCAGGGAACGACGAAGACCGCCGAGGACTGCCCGCGCTTCGAGGTCGACGTGTCCTCCATGAAAACGCGCAGGCCGTAGCGCCCCGGAGCGATGTCGGGGGGCGCCGTGAATGCCAGAAGGAAGACCCGCTTGCCGTCGGGCTCCGTGGGTGTTCGGGCGAGCAGCGAGATCGTCGCCTGAGACAGCGTCCGCCCGTCGGCGTCGACCAGCTCGCTGCCGATCCGGAACGCGTCCGGCTTCTCGACCGCGCCGCCGAAGTGATACGAGACGAGGCAGACCTTCGTCGTGCTCCCCGGCGCAACGTGCGGCGCCGCGGCCGGCACCACGTTCTCCCCTCCCAGACCGGCGAGGGATGCGAGCAGCGGGGCCGGCGCGTCTTTCTCCGCCTCGCGCCGCGTCGTTCCCCGGACGGCGAACCAGTCCGCGGCACCGGCCTCGAGAAACACCGGGTCGAGAAGGTAGTGCTCGTCCGCCCCGAACGACGGCACACGCAGGGACGTGACCGTCAGACCGGTCCGGCCCGTGTTCGCGTTGCGCACGAGAGTGCGCAGGCGATAGTCGCCGGGCGGCAGGCGCAGCTCGCCGAAATAGCGAATGCCTCCCGTGGCCAGCCGCGGGCTCGCGCGCGCGACGTCGAGGCCCAGAGGCTCGGCCAGGAAGTCTGCGACGCGTTGCGCACCGTCGAAGGCATAGGCGTAGATCTCCAGGGTCGTCCGGTCTCCCTTCTCGCCCTGCAGAAACTCCCCTCCCGGAATCTCGATGACGACCGAGAGCCGCGCCTCTCCTCCGGGGGCGGGCCCCGCGAAGGGCGTCGCCAGGACACGGGGCGCGATGTCGGAGAACGGGGTCTCGTTGGCGATGATGTCCGCCGCGGAGAGGCTTCGCTCGAGCGGCGTGCGCTGCCGGAAGTCGCGTCTCTCGAAGTATCCGGGACGCGACACCACCTTCACGCCGGAGCGGCCGACCTTGACCTTGAGCGCGTGGTACTTGCCCTCCCCGTCGCGACGGTCGGGCCGGTACGCCAGGACGTACACGAGGCTCGTCCGGCGGGCGAGCCGCCGGAGCTCTCCATCGATGTCGGTCGTCGACCGGAAGGTCTCGCCGCCCGTCGCTTTCGAGAGATCGAAGAGGGCGTTCTGGGTCATCCGGGGAACCGCGCCGCCCGGCTCGCCGGGCTCGGCGCCGTCGATCTCGGTCGCGAACCCGGCGATGTCGACCGTGTGGATCACGCAGTGGTTTCGCTGGAGGAACTCGCCCATGTCCGAGAGGTCCGACCGCAGCGCGGTGTTGCCGAAGCGGCGGTCGGCATCGACCTTCCAGACGTCGCCCTGGATCATCCACTCCTGTTCCTCCGACGTCTCCGGCCCGCCGACGAGGAGGCGGCTCGGGAAGCCCTCCGAAAGGAACACGATCTCCTTGCGGCCTTCGACGACCTCGAGGGCACGGCCGAGATCGCGGAAGCCCTGGATCAACGCACGGACGCGTCCCCGCTCATACTCGTCGGTGCGCGCGCGGTCCAAGGACGCCATCGTGCTGAGGATTTCGGTGAGGCCCTCCTGCCGGCGCTCCGCGTTGCTCTCGCCTTCCTTCCGGTCGGAAGACTCGCGGGCGGCGGGGGCCGGCGTGCCCCGTGGGTGGTACGCCATCTGGAGCGGATCCGACCGGTCGGCCGGCTCGAGCCCGAGCGTCTCGATCGCCGCCGCGAGCGCCGCACGATCGGAGGAGAACGTGACCACGACCCGGACGCCGGTCTGGAGCGAGTACGTGGCGACCGCGGCGAGGTCGCTGTCGCGCATGCCGTCGAGGACGAACTCCCGGGCGGCCCGACGCGCCGCGACGACCGCCTTGGGTCTCGCGAACGAGAAATCGAAGAGGAGCAGGTAACGGCGGCGCGCGGCCGGCGGAACGGAGCGCGGCTCCAGGGCGCCGGCCTCGCCGCCGAGCTCGATCGCGTCGACCGCGGTGAGGGTCTGGGGCCGGCCCTGGTCGAGCAGCGTGAAGTCCGCCGCGGTCAGCCCGCGGACGGGCTCGCCGGACCGATCGAGCACCCGCACCGGAACCTCGACGAGCATGACGTCGACGTTCTCGCGGACGGATTGAGGCTCCTCCCCCGTCGCGCGCGCGCCGCCCGGCCAGGCGGTGGCGATGGCGATGGCCGCCACGGCGGAGACGAGCGGATGCCTGATGGGCCCTCCCGCGGATCGTTACGGGATCGTCTTCAGCAGATCCTTGATGTCCTTCGCGTCCGGACCGTTCGGGTCGAGCTCCAGCGCCTTCTGGAAGTCGGCCTTCGCGTCCGAAGTCTTTTTCTCCTGGTAGCGCGTCAGCCCCCGGTAGTAGTACGCCGAGGCGTCGGGCTTCACGGCGATGGCCTTGTCGAACGCGGCTTCGGCTTCGGGAAGGCTCTTCTTGTTGTAGAGGTGGATCCCCGCGTTCATGTAGAGGCTGTTGTCGACGATCTTCTCGGGCGGGATCTTCGACAGGGCGTCGAGACCCGCGGCGGCGTTGCCCTTCTCGATCTCGATCTCGGCGATCATCTGCCAGGGCCCCGAGTCCTGGGGCGATTTCTCGGACGCGAGACGCGCGTAGCGCAGGGCCTCGTCCTTGTTGCCTTCGCCGAGGTAGGCGACGGCGATGCGCTGGAGGAGGGGCCCGTTGTCCGGAAGCTCCGCCGCCGCCTTGACGTAGTTTTCGCGGGCGGCCGCAAAGTTCTTCGCCGCGAGCGCCGCGTTGCCCGCCTCGATCGCGCTGGCCGTCTCCGGAGAGATCTTCTTGCCGCCCACCTCGAGCTGGGGCGGCGCGGCCGCGGCCGCCGGCGCCGCCTGAGGGGCCGGCTCGAGCTGAACCGAGACCGTTTCGTTGCGGCCGCCTTCCAGGAGGGGAACCTGAATCTGTTTCGGCTTGTAGCCCGCCGCCTCGAAGTCGATGTTCCAGGGACCTCCCGCGATGCCGAAGAACGCCCACTTCCCCTTCGCGTCCGTCGTCGCATCGGGTCCGCCGTGGCTGCTCTTCCCCCAGCGGAGCTTGACCGTGGCGCCGGCCACGGGCTCGCCCTTGTCGTTCTTGACGACCCCGTCGACGCGGCCGCGGCCCTTCCAGTCCTGGGCGGCCAGAGGCGTCCGCGCGGCGAAAGTCAAAGCGAGGGCGGCGCAGATCGAAACTGCAAGTCGGAGTCGGAGTCGGCGCAGACGCATGCGTCCTCCCGGCCGAAGAATATACGACGCGGAGCGCGGCGGAGGAGGCGGCTCAGCGCGTTCCGCTGACCGCATCCGTCCGCGCGGGGGCCGAGAGCGCGCCGCCATAGAACGCCACGAGCGCGTCGGCGATGGCGTCCGCCACCTTCTCGCGATAGGCCCGGGTGCGGAGGAGCTTTCGATCCTCGGGGTTGTTGAGATTGCAGACCTCGATCAGGACGCGCGCCGGGATGCGGTTGTAGCGCAGGATCGCCGGCACCCACTCGCGCCCGCCCCGGATGACGTTGCGCCGGATGGGCTGGAAGGGGTGGAGCGGCAGATCGGCCTGCCGGAAGGACGCCACCAGTCTCTCCGCGAGATCCCGCGAGACGCCCTCGGCCTCGATCTTCTCGCGCCGCGAGAAGGACACGCGCGGCGCTTCCCGCACCTCGCGTCGGGAAACATAGGGCTCGCCGCTCTTCGCAAAGGAACCGTTCAGGAACTTTTCGCCGGGGACGTAGATCATCGTGCCCCGCACCGCCGGGTGGAGGGAGTCGGCATGCAGCGAGACGAAGACCGTGCGGTCCTCGTGGCCGCCGTTCTTGCCGACGTTGCGGTAGACCGAGTTCGCGAGGTACCACCGGAAGTTGACGCCGACCGCGGCGTCCTCGATCGGGTACGGCGGCGTCGTCAGGACCCGGGCGCTGCGAGATTCCCCGACCGCGTCCGCCCGCGCCGCCGGGCAGGGCGAGCTCCGGCCGACCGTCGGAACGACGCGGGCCTTGGTTCGCGCACGGACGATCCGCTCGACGCGGCAGGCGATGTCGTAGACGTAGGCCGCCTCCTCCATCCCCTGCACGATCGCGCCGGTGTCCCGCCCGCCGTGGCCGGCGTCGAGGACGAGCGTCACGCCCGAGAGGTTCGCGGTCTTGACCGTATTGGCGAACTGCGAGGCTTCCAGCCGCGCGTTCTGCTCCTCGATGCGCTCCGGATCGTCGGGAGGCCGGAACTCGGGCGCGAGGTCGGCGATCGGGATCTTGATGGGAAAGCCCACCGGGATGGCGTGCACGTCGGGCACGCCGCTGCGCGCCGCGATCTCCGCGGCCTTCGCGTTCACGTCCTCGGCATGGACGCGGCCGGTGAAACGCACGACGACCGCCGAGTACAGCGCTTCGCCCTTGCGCAGCCGGTAGACCGCATGCCGGCCCTGCGCGTCTGTCGCGAACTCGAGCGCCGGCGGTGCCGCCTCCGCGGGCGGCGCGGCGGCGGCCACCGCCTCGCGGAACGCCGGGGTCAGAAGCGCCGCGGGGATGAGGACGATCTGGCCCTCCTGCGTCTCGAGGGACGCGATGGCCGCGGCGGACTTCGTCTCGCGGAGCTGCCGGTAGTTGCGCCCGTCGCCCGTGAACCACTCCGCGATGCGCCAGAGGGTTTCGGGCTTGCCCGGAAGGGCCGTCACCCGATGCTCCCAGCCGGCGAGAGTCGCCCGGTCCTCGGGATAGAGCGCCTCGATCGCGATCTTGCGGAAGCTCTGCGAGAGGAGGACGTACGGCACGTTCACGGCCTTGTCCGGCCGCAGTCGTCGCAGCCCCTCGTTGGCGCGCACGATCTCGTTCTTGGCCTTCGGGTCCTCCGTCAGGCGCTGGACGAAGGCGTCCAGCCCCTCTCCCGGAAGCGGCCGGGCCGACAGGATGATCTCGTTCCCCTCGCGGACCGTGACCTGGATCTCGGGCGAGACGATCACGGTCCGATCGCGGGCCAGAGCGGGAGACGCAAAGACGGCCCCGCCCAGAAGCACGGCGGCCACAAGCGCGAAAACCTCAGGTCGTGGCGGCAGGAAGCGCATCCGGAAAGCCGGCGCCCGCCTCGAAGGCGCGCGCGGCGGCAAACATCGCCTCCTCTCCGAAGCGGGGAGCGAGCACCTGGATACCGAGCGGGAGGCCGCCGCGGGTCAGGCCCGAGGGCACGGAGATCGCCGGAAGCCCGGCGAGCGACGCCGGGACCGTGAAGATGTCGGAGAGGTACATCGTGAGGGGGTCGTCCGTCTTTTCGCCGATCCGGAAGGCCGGGGACGGGATCGAGGGGCAGACGATCACGTCGGCGGAGGCGAAGGCGCGGTCGAAGTCCTCGCACAGAAGCTGTCGCGCTCGGGAGGCGAGGCCGTAATACGCCTCGTAGTAACCGGAGGCCAGGGCGAAGGTCCCGAGCAGGATGCGCCGCTTGACTTCGGGGCCGAAGCCCGCGGTTCGGGTTTCCAGATAGAGCGACGCGAGGTCCTTCTCCGACACGCGCGGGCCGTAGCGCACGCCGTCGAAACGGGCGAGGTTCGAGGAGGCTTCCGCGCTCGCGATCACGTAGTAGATCGCGATGGCGGCGGTGGCGCGGGGCACCGAGACGGACACGACGCTGGCGCCCGCTTCGCGGAAGATCCGGCGGGCCTTCTCGAGGTCCTCCGCGACCTCGGGATCGAGGCCGGAGTCCTCGGCCTCGGCGAGGAAGCCGACCCGGAGGCCGGCCGCGCCGCGGCCGAGCGCCTCCTCCGGGGCCCCGACGGCCGTGTCGGACGTCGTCGAGTCGAGCGGATCGAGACCGGCGACGACCCGGTAGAGCCGGGCGGCGTCGGCGACGCTCCGCGTGAGCGGGCCGATCTGATCGAGGGAGGAGGCGAACGCGATGAGCCCGTAGCGGGACACGCGCCCGTACGTCGGCTTGAGGCCGACGACGCCGCAACAGGCCGCCGGCTGCCGGATCGAGCCTCCCGTGTCCGAGCCGAAGCCGGCCGGGACGAAGCGGGCCGCCACCGCCGCGGCGCTTCCCCCCGAGGAGCCGCCGGGGATCCGGGAGGGATCCCAGGGGTTCCGGGTCACGTGCGAGGAGCTGTTCTCGGTCGACGAGCCCATGGCGAACTCGTCCATGTTGGATCGGCCGATGAAAACCGCCCCGGCGCGCCGCAGCCGGGCCGAGACCGTGGAGTCCCCCGGCGGACGGAAGCCCTCCAGGATGCGCGACGCGCAGGTCGCTCGCCGGCCGGAGATCCAGATGTTGTCCTTCATCGCGAGCGGCACTCCGGCCAGGGGCAGCTCTTCGCCGGCGGCGACCCGGCGGTCGACGTCCCGGGCCTCGCTCAGCGCTTCCTCGCCCGTGACCTCGAGAAAGGCCCGCACGCTCCCGTCGCCCGGCCGCGATCGCGTCCAGGGACTCGCGCGTCACGTCCACGGCGCTCCGGCGGCGGGAGGAAACCTCCGCCGCCGTCTCGATGACTCCAGGCATGCCGCCCTCAGCTCCCCGATCCGACGACGCGCGGCACCACCCCGTAGTCGTGCATCCGCCGCGGGGCATTGGCCTCCAGGGCCTCGGCGCCCCGACCGTCCCGCGAAACGTCGGCCCGAGCGGGTGTCGCCGGGGCGCTCCGGGGGGTCGCGAAGGCCTCCTCGGGGATCTGCTTGAGCTGCTCGATGTAGCCGACGATGCGCGAGAGCTGCTCCGTCCAGCGAGAAAGTTCGCTCTCGGGGAGGCGGAGCCGGGCGAGGGCGGCGACCTGGCGCACGACCTCGGGAGTGACAACGGAAGACGAGGATGGCATCCTCAAAATTGTACCAGCCCGATGCGTCGAAACCCGTCGCGCGACCTCTCCCGGATGCTCCTCCGCCTGCGGCGGCGAGGAGAAGTCCGGTCGTTGGCGCGAGTGATCCGCGAGCTCGGCCTCGAAGCCTGGCTCGTCGGCGGCGCGGTGCGCGATGCGGGGCTGCGGATCGCCGACTCGGAGATCGACGTGGCGGTGTCCGGGAGCGCGGAGGCTGTCGCGCGCGCGCTCGAGTCCGCAGGGGTGGGTCGGGCGGTGTTTCTGTCGCGCGACCGGCCCGGTCCTCGGGTGTTTCGCGTCGCCGGTCGCCGTCCGCTCGACATCGCGGAAATCGAGGGCGGATCGATCGAGAAGGATCTCGAACGCCGCGATTTCACCGTCAACGCGCTCGCGGTTTCGCTCGCCGACGGGAGCCTCCGGGATCCGTTCGGCGGAATCGCCGACCTCGGCCGCCGTCGCCTCCGCCCGGTCCGCGCTTCGAACCTGCTCGACGACCCGCTTCGCGCGCTTCGCGCGGCGCGCCTCTACGCGACCCTGGGCCTCGTGCCCGACCGGCAGACTCTCGACGCCGCGCGTGCGGCGGCTCCGCGGCTCGCCGGCGTGGCGGCGGAGCGCATCGGCGCGGAGCTCTCCCGGATCCTGGAAAGCCCACGGGCCGCGGAGCCGTTGCGGTGGGCGGCGGCCGCCGGGATCCTCGGGGGGACGCTGGGCGTTCCCCTCGCGCCAGGCGCGGCCGCGAAACTCGCCGCCTCCCTGGGCGCGCTCGACGATCCGGCCACCGTGCGCCTGCCCGCATCGGAGCGGCGCCGGATTCGGCTCGCCGCGCTGGCGCTCTCGCTCCACCCCGAAGCCGGGGACGCCCGGACGTGGCTCCTGGGAAGACGGCTGCCCCGTCGCGATGCCGAAGACGCCGCCCGGCTCGCCGAGCTGGTCCGGCGGCCTCCCCGGCCATGGCCGGAGCGGAAGCTCTCGAGAGACGCCTGGCGCTGGATCCTCGAAGCAGGACCTCTCGCCCGGGAGGCCCTCCACCTGCTCGAGCGCTCCGGGAGGCGGTCGGAGCGGCGTTCGCGGACCGTCGCGCGGCTGCGGCGTCTGGCCGGGCGGACGCGCCGGCGGGTCGCGGTCGGGGGCGGGGACGTCATGGAGTGGCTCGGGATCCCCGCCGGTCCTCAGATCGGGAGACTTCTTTCGGAGCTCGCGGTCGAGATCGCTTCAGGACAGGTGAAAAATCGAAGAGAGGCCCGTAACTGGCTGACCGGACAGGTCCAAAACCGGACCTCGGCGCTATAATCGCGCTACATTGACGCTCTCGGAACTGCTCAAGTTCATGGCCAAGAAGGAGGCCTCGGACCTCCACTTGAAGCCGATGAGGCCGCCCCTCTTGAGGATCAAGGGGCGGCTCATCCCCTTGAACGCTGATGCTTTGCAGCCCAAGGACCTCGAAGAGATGCTCCTCGAGATCCTCACGCCGGCGCAGCGGGAGCGGCTCGAGAAGAACCAGTCCGTCGACGTGGGCTATGGCCTGACGGGCGTCGCCCGGTTCCGCTGCAACATCTTCATCCAGCGCGGCTCCTACGCGGCGGTCTTCCGGCGGATCCCGTTCAAGCTGCCCTCGATCGCCGAGCTCAACCTCCCCGAGGTCCTCGAGAGCTTCGTCCACCTCCCCAAGGGGCTGGTGCTGATCACGGGCCCGACGGGCTCCGGCAAGTCGACCACCCTCGCCGGCGTCATGCGGTCGATCATCGAGAAGCGGCCGGTCCACATCGTCACGATCGAGGACCCGATCGAGTTCCTCTTCGCCGACGGCAAGGCCGCGGTCTCGCAGCGCGAGGTCTCGACCGACTCCCCGAGCTTCAACGAGGCCCTCAAGAACATGTTCCGGCAGGACCCCGACGTGATCATGGTCGGCGAGATGCGCGACTGGGGCACGATGCAGACGGCCATCACGGCCGCCGAGACCGGACATCTCGTCTTCTCGACCCTGCACACGAACAGCGCCGCCCAGTCCATCGACCGGATCATCGACTCCTGCCCGCAGGAGCAACAGGCCCAGGTCCGCTCGCAGCTCTCGATCGTGCTGCGGGCCATCGTGTCGATGAACCTGATCGAGACCTCCGACGGCTCGGGCCGCTGCGCCGTCGTCGAGGTGATGATCAACTCGCCGAAGATCGAAAAGCACATCCTCAGCGGCGAGGTCAAGGAGATCCACGAGGAGATCGAGAACTCCGTCAACTACTACAAGATGCAGTCGATGAACCAGTGCCTCATCGCACTGCTCGTCAACAAGCGCATCACGTATCCGAAGGCGATGGAGCTCTCGACCGACCCGGAGGACCTGTCCCTCAAGCTCCGCAAGCTCTTCCCCCAGATCGAAGAGAACCAGCGAGGAGGCCTCATGGCGTCCGACAACGACTTTTCGCAGATCACCCAGCTCATCGAGATCAAACGGCTCTACGAGGAGCAGGAAGAGAAGTGGAAGCTGCGCCTCTCCGAGAAGGACGAAGAGCTCAACAAGTACATGATGGAGCTCCGGGACCAGCGGAAGGTCATCGAGGGCCGCGACCAGGTCCTGACGGACGTCGAAGGCGAGAACAACAGGCTGAAGGCGGACAACGAGCGCGTCGGCCGGGAGTTCCAGCAGAAGATCGCCCAGCTCAACGATCGCATCAAGGAGCTGAACCAGCGCCTCGTGGGCTCCGAGGGCGGCGGCCCGAAGGCCGCGGCCGGACAGGGCGGCGGCGGCTTCTTCAAGAAGTAGCCCGGACGGGCGTTCACGAACTCGCCCGAACGGACGTTCACGAAGTAGACCCGGCCGCGCCTCCCGGGCGCTAGAATCCGCGCGTGCGACGGCTCGCCGCCATCCTGGTTCTGGCCAGCCTTTGCTCCCATCCATTACCCGCCCTCCCCCAGGGCGAAGACCCGGCCCTCCTGGAGGCCGAGGCCCTGCTCGAAAAGAAGAGCTACAAGAAGGCCGAGGAGGCGCTCCGGACGATCGTGGCCGCGTCTCCCGGGAACGCCCGGGCCCAGGGAGACCTGGCGCTGGCCCTGCTCTCCCAGGGAAAGACGCGCGAGGCCGTGGACGCGGGTCGTCTGGCCGCCGCCTTCGCGCCGGAGACCCCCGAGGCGCGCTACATCTACGCGCTGACCCTCAAGGCCGCGGGACGGAACATGGAGGCCGCCCGGGAGCTGGAAAAGACGGTCGCCCTGAAGCCCGGACAGGTGGCGCCCCTGCGCGCTCTGGCGGAGGCCTACGCGGAGACCGGCGACGATCGGACCGTCGAGGTCTATACACAGCTGATCGCGCTGGAACCGGGTGATTCCGAGGACCGGGCGGCCCTGGCAGAGGTCCTTTGGGTGTCGGGCAAGTCCGCCGACGGAAACCGCGTCATGGAGGAGGCCATCGCGAAGTCCGGCGAGGACCGGAACCTCCGGATCCGCTACGGCCGGGCGCTGGTCGAGCAGGAACGATTTCCGGACGCGGCTCGCGAGCTCGGCCGCGCCCGCGAGATGGGCGCCTCCGAACCCGGGACGCTCGCCCTCTGGGCCAACGCCCTCTGGTCCGCGGGCGACACGACGGCCGCCGCGCGCGCCTTCGCGGATGCGATCGCCGTGGCCCCCGGCGACGCCTCGCTGCGACGCGACGCGGGCCGCCTCGCGCTCTCGCTGGGAGACGGTCCGGGCGCGCTGGTCTCCCTCGCGGAGGCGGCGCGCCTGACGCCTGGAGACGCCGCGACGCAGCTCGAGCTGGGCCGCGCTTATGAGGCCGTCGGGCAGAACCCCGAGGCCGAGCAGGCGTATCGCCGCGCGGCCTCACTGGATCCCAAGCTCGGATCTCCGCGTTACGCTCTCGGAACCCTGCTGATCAAGACCGGCCGTCGCGAGGAAGGGCAACAGGAGCTGGCCGCTTACCGCCAGCTCTACGAGCAGGCACTCCGCCTGTCCGAGCAGCAGAACGCCCGAACGGCGGAGCTGGGGCTGGCCTGGGCGGAGCTCAACCGCGGAAACGCGAGCGGCGCTCTCGCGCGTTTCACAGCGCTGCCGGAAAGCCCGGCCAGCCTCCTGGGCAAGGCCACAGCGCTCTCCCGTCTCAAGCGGCATGCCGAGGCCGTGCGCGTGCTCGAGCGCGCCCGGATGCTCGCGCCCGAGGACGTGCGCATCCGGACGTTGCTGGCTCTCGAAAAGTCCCGGGAAGCCCTCGTGATCTCCGCGATGCTCCTCGCCCTGGCGGAAGCCGCCGGAGGCGACTGCGTCGTGCGCTTCACCGACGTGGCGCCCGCCGCCCGCCTGGCCTTCACCCACGAGCGGGGCGCCACTGCGAGCACCATCTGCCGGAGTCGATGGGCTCCGGCGTCGCCTGGCTCGATTACGACGGCGACGGGTGGATGGACCTCTACGTCGTTCAGTCCGGACCGTTTCCGCCCGGCGGCAGCGCCGCCGCCGCGCAGGACCGCCTCTTCCGCAACCGCGGCGACGGGACCTTCGAGGACGTCACGGCGAAGGCCGGCCTGAAGGACACGGCCTACGGGATGGGCGCCTTCGCGGCCGACTACGACAACGACGGCGACGTGGACCTCTACGTCACCAACTGGGGAGGAACATCCTCTACCGCAACGAGGGCCACGGCACCTTCACGGACGTCACGGCGAAGGCCGGCGTGTGCGGCATCGGCCTGGAGCACGGCCGCCGCCTGGGGCGACGTCGACGGCGACGGCTGGCTCGACCTCTTCGTCGCCCGGTACGTGGACGACTCGCGGGAAAAGGATCTCTTCTGCGGCGACCGACTCACCGGGAAGCGGGCGTACTGCACTCCGATCGTCTACCCGGAACCGTCAACGTCCTCTTCCGCAACCGCGCGCGACGGCACGTTCGAGGACGTCACGCGCGACGTCGGCCTCGACCGCGCCGTCGGGCAAGGGCCTCGGCGCCGTCTTCCTGGATCTCGAGCCGGACGGAAAGCCCGACCTCTACGTCGCCAACGACCTGGTCGTCAACTTCCTCTTCCGCAACCTGGGCGGACGGTTCGAGGACGTCTCGATCGTCTCGGGAGCGGGCTTCGATCCGCGAGGCAATCCGCAGGGCGGCATGGGCGTGGACGCGGGCGACCTCGACGGCGACGGTCTGCTGGACCTCGTGGTCGCCAACTACGAGAACGAGACCAACGAGCACTACCGCAACCTGGGCGACGGAGTCTTCGAGGACGTTTCGATCGCGTCCGGCTTCGGCCTGCGACACTGGAGCCTCGTCGGCTTCGGCCTCAACCTCCTCGACGTCGAGGACGACGGCGATCTCGACGCCTTCATCGCGAACGGCCACGTCTTCGAGGAGCCCAAGCGGCAGGGCGGCGCCTACGCGCAGAAGCCTCTCCTCATGTGGAACGACGGCACCGGGAAGTTTCAGGCGAAGCCCTGCGGGTCGGCCTTCGACGTCGCGCTCGTCGGCCGCGGCTCGGCGGCCGCGGACTACGACAACGACGGCGACCCCGACATCGCGGTCTCCAACTCCGGGGGGCCGCTCCAGCTCCTGCGCAACGACGGACGCGCACGGCCGCTGGCTGGGCGTCGAGCTGCAGGGCCGCAAGTCCAACCGACAGGGCATCGGCGCCCGGTTGACCGCGGAGCTCCCGTCCGGACGGAAGCTCGTCCGGACCGTTCAGGCCGGTTCGAGCTATCTCTCGAGCTCGGACCCTCGCGTGCTCTTCGGCCTCGGCGAGGAGGCCGGCGTGAAGAAACTCACGATCCACTGGCCGTCGGGGACGGTGCAGGTCCTCGAGAATCTGTCCGCGGATCGGTACGTGAAGGTCGGAGAAAAGTAGCGGCCCGCGAGGCGACGAGCGCGCCGAGGAAGCCGCCGGCCGTGTCGACGACCGCGTCCATCCCCTCCATCGCCCTGCCGGGGATGAACGCCTGGTGGATCTCGTCGAGCGTGCCCCAGACCGCGAGCGCTCCCGCGACGGCGAGCGCTCGCAGAAAAGGCCGCCGCGACGGCCCCGCGGGCCAGGCGATGGCGAAGTAGAGGAGAAAGCCCTCGACGCCGTAGAGCAGGCTGTGGACGACCTTGTCCATGTCCGGGAAGGCCCACGCGGAAGGGATCTCGGGAGGCGAGGGCCAGGAGGTCAATGCCAGGAGGAAGAGGCCCCAGATGATCGCCGCGCGACGCGCACGCCGGAGAGTCATGGAGAAAGAAAAAGGGCGCCGCCCGAAAGCAGCGCCCGTTCTGGGAACACGTTCGGAGAGCTCCTACGCGCCGCGCTTGGACGGACCGGTGCGCGAGGGACCCTTCTTGGGCGCGGGCTTCGCGGCCGGCTTGACCCTCTCGGCGCCCTTGGGAGCGGCGGCCTTGCGCGAAGGCTTCTGGCCCTCGTCGCCGCCCTCGCCCTCGGGCTTGGCCTTGCGGACGGTCTCGACACGACCGCCCGACGCCCGGCGAGCGCGGTCGGCCAGGGACTCCTTCTTGGGGCCCCGCTCCTTGGCCTCGAACTTGTAGTCGACGAACTCGAGGATGGCGGCCTCCGCGGCGTCGCCCTTGCGGGCGCCCAGCCGGAGGATCCGCGTGTATCCGCCCGGCCGGTCCACGAAGCGGGGGGCGATCGTCTCGAAGAGCTTCTTGACCGTGGTCCGGTCGGGGATCCAGCGGGCGACGTGGCGGCGGGCCGCCACGCCGTCGTTCTTGGCCCGGGTGACGAGACGCTCCGCGAGGGGCCGGAGCTCCTTGGCCTTGGTCAGCGTCGTCTCGATCCGCTCGTGCGTCATGAGCGACGCGAGCTGGTTCGAGAACATCGCCAGCCGGTGGGATGTCGTGCGGCGGAGCTTGCGCCCCGCCCGGTTGTGCTGCATGGCTTACTCGCTCTTGGCTTCGACCGGCTCGAGCTCCATCCCGAGGGACAGGCCCATGGGCCGGAGGATGTCCTTGATCTCGTTGAGAGACTTGCGGCCGAAGTTCTTGGTCTCGAGCATGTCCTTCTCGGTGCGCTGAACGAGGTCCCGGATCGTCCGGATGCCCGCGTTCTTGAGGCAGTTGGCGCTGCGGACCGAGAGCTCGAGCTCGTCGACGGACTTGTTGAGGTACTCCGCCAGGTTCTCCGGCAGCTCGCCTTCCCCGGCCCCTTCGAGGGCCGTCTCGTGCTCGGCGTTGACGAAGATCGTGAGGTGGTCGCGGAGGAGCGTGGCGGCGAGGCCCACCGCGTCCGTCGGCGAGATCGTGCCGTTGGTCCAGACTTCGAGGACCAGCCGGTCGTAGTCGGTGGCCTGCCCGATGCGGGCCGCCTCGACGTGGTAGTTGACGCGCCGGACGGGCGAGTGCACGGAGTCGATCGGGATGTAGCCGATGCCCATGTCGTCGTCGAAGTTCTTGTCGGCCGAGACGTAGCCGCGCCCGGTCGAGACGCGCAGCTCGGCGCGCAGCTGACCGTTCTCCGAGAGGGTGGCGATCGGCGCGTCCGGATCCAGGATCTCGATCGTTCGAGTCGCCCTGGAGGTCGGCGGCCGTGACCTTGCCCTTCCGCTCGACGTCGATCGTCAGGATCTTCTCCTCGGTGGTGTGCATCTTGATGGGGATCTGCTTGAGGTTGAGGATGATGTCGGTGACGTCCTCGACGACCCCCGGCAGCGACGAGAACTCGTGCAGCACGCCCTCGATCTTGACCGCGGTGATGGCCGCGCCTTCGATCGAGGAGAGCAGCACGCGGCGCAGGGCGTTGCCGATCGGTCGTGCCGAAGCCCCGCTCGAACGGCTGGGCGTAGAACTTTCCGTACGTCGACGTCAGCGTCTCGGTGTCGATCTCGAGCCGCTTGGGCTTCTGAAAACCTTTCCAAAGCGTCATGGTCTGTTCTCCTCTGTAGCGAACTACTTGGAGTACAGCTCGACGATCAGCTGCTCCTGGATCGGAAGTTTGATGTCCTCGCGCTTCGGCAGCTCGACGACCTTTCCGGAGAAGGTCTCCGGCGTCAGATCGAGCCAGGCCGGGACGCCGCGCGCGCGCGCCGTCTCGACGGAGGCCTTGATCTGCTCGTTCGACCGGCTCTTCTCCTTGATCGCGACCACCTCGCCCTTGTTGACGCGGTAGGACGGGATCGAGACCTTCTTCGGCCGTCGACCGTGACGTGGCCGTGGCGCACCAGCTGCCGCGCCTGCGCGCGGGACGCCGCGAAGCCCAGGGCGAGTACACGACGTTGTCCAGCCGCCGCTCGAGCTCCTCGAGCAGGTTCGCGCCCGTGATGCCCTTGCGGCGCTCGGCCCGGGCGAACGCCAGGCGGAACTGGCTCTCGAGCAGACCGTAGATCCGCTTGACCTTCTGCTTTTCGCGGAGCTGGATGCCGTAGCCCAGCAGCTTCGAGCGCCGCCGGCCGTGCTGGCCGGGCGGGTAGTTGCGCCGCTCGATGGCGCACTTGTCCTTGAAACAGCGGTCCCCCTTGAGGAACAGCTTCATGCCTTCGCGCCGGCAGAGCCGGCAGACCGATTCGGTATAACGAGCCAAACCCTTTACCTCCTCGATCCCATCATGTGTTTTACGTCCTTCCTCCCGGCCGGGATCGTGAGCGTCGGTTTACAGACGGGCGCGCGGTGCGAGCTCGTGCGGCCGATGCCGGCAAGCCGAATGCCCGATCCTAGACCCTCCGCCGCTTGCGCGGCCGGCAGCCGTTGTGCGGGATCGGCGTCGTGTCCTTGATCGACTTGATGTCGATGCCGTTGGCCTGGAGCGCGCGGATCGCCGACTCGCGGCCGGCGCCCGGGCCCGTGACGCGCACGTCCACCGAGCGCACGCCGTGCTCCTTGGCGTGCTCGGCGCAGTTCGCCGCCGCGAGCTGGGCCGCGAACGGCGTGCCCTTGCGCGAGCCCTTGAACCCGATGCGGCCGGCCGACGACCACGCGAGGACGTTGCCCTCCGGCGTCCGCGATCGACACGATCGTGTTGTTGAAGGACGCCTGACCGTCGCCATCGCCGTGCGGGATCGTTCTTCTTTTCCTTCTTCGCCGTGCGTGCCCGCTTGCCCTTGGCGGGCTTGACGCCCTTTTCGGGGTCGGCGCTTGCCGGAGTCGGTTCAGCCATGTCGTCCTCTTACTTCCTCGTCGCCTTACTTCTTCGTCGCCTTCTTCTTGCCGGCGATCGTCTGCTTGCGCGGGCCCTTCCGCGTGCGGGCGTTCGTGTGCGTGCGCTGGCCGCGCACCGGCAGGTTCCGCCGGTGGCGGAGGCCCCGGTAGCAGCCGATGTCCATCAGCCGCTTGATGTCGACCGAGATGTCCTTGCGCAGGTCGCCCTCGACCTTCACGTCGTCCGTGATGACCTTGCGGATCCGGACGACCTCTTCCTCGGACAGGTCCTTGACGCGCGTGTCGGGCCGGCACGTCGGCCTTCTCCAGGATGAAGTTCGGCCTTGGGCCGCCCGATCCCGTAGATGTACGTCAGGCCGATCTCGACCCGCTTGTTGAGCGGCAGATCGACTCCCGCAATGCGTGCCATGTCTTACCCCTGCCTCTGCTTGTGCTTGGGCGTCTCGCAGATGACCCGCACGACACCCTTGCGGTGCACGATCTTGCACTTGGCGCAAATTTTCTTGACCGACGCTCGGACTTTCACGGCGACTCCCTACTTGTACCGGTAAATGATCCGGCCCCGCGTCAGATCGTACGGCGACAGCTCCACGAGCACCTTGTCGCCGGGCAGGATGCGGATGAAGTTCTTCCGCATCTTTCCCGAGATGTGCGCCAGGACCTGATGCTTGTTTTCCAGCTCCACCTTGAACATCGCGTTGGGCAACGGCTCGACCACCGTCGCCATGACCTCGATCGCCTCTTCTTTCGACATCGTTTACGCCGACACGGCCGCGGCCCGGCAGCGCGGACAGCGCTGCCCGTTCCCAGGATCACGGCGCCCTGCGGCTCGAGAGCCACCGTGAACTCGAAGTGCGCCGACGTCGACTCGTCGCGCGTCCGCACCGTCCAGCCGTCCGCGTCCACCGAGACCTCCGCCCGGCCGAGGTTGAACATCGGCTCGATCGCGAGGACCATGCCCGCCTTCAGCAGGCTCCCCCGCCCGCCCGGGCCGTAGTTCGGGATCTGCGGCTCCTCGTGGAGCGCCGTGCCGACGCCGTGGCCGACGAAGTCGCGGACCACGCCGTAGCCGTGGACGAGAGCGACGGCTTCGACCGCCGCGCCGATGTCCGAGACCCGGCCGCCCGGGCTGCGCCGCGGCGATCCCGGCGTGCAGGGCCTGCTGGGTGACCTCGAGGAGCTTCGTCTTCTCGGCGTCGATCCTGCCGACCGGCACCGTTCGGGCCGCATCGCCGTAGTAGCCCTTGGCGACCGCACCGCAGTCGATGCCGACGATGTCGCCTTCCTGCAGGGCCCGGCGCCCCGGGATGCCGTGGACGACCTCGTCGTTGATCGACGTGCACAGAGTCTTCGGATAACCCCGGTAGCCCACGAACGCCGGCCGCGCGCCCGCGCTGCGGATCTCGCTCTCGGCGATCCGGTCCAGCTCCTCGGTCGTGACCCCCGGGGCCACGGCCTTCTCGACGACGTCGAGCGTCTCGAGGACGATGCGCGAGGCCTCCTCGAGCTTGACGAGCTCTTGCGCGCTGCGGATCGTGATCACGCGGTTCTCCCTGAAGCCGACGCCGAACCGCCCGCCGGGACGACGAGACCGCCTCGTCGACCCGTCCGGCCACCTCCGACACGGACCCCACCCCGTCGATCTCGGCGAGAAGGTCGCGGTCGCGGTAGAAGCCGACCAGGGGCTCGGTCTTCTCCCGGTAGACCCGCAGCCGCTCGCGGATGGTCTCGGGGCGGTCGTCCGCCCGCCCTTCGGCCCGGGCCCGTCCGAGCATCCGCTCGGTCAGCTCGGCCTCGGGGACGGAAAAGTTGAGAACCGCGGAGAGGGCGTCTCCATTTCCGGACAGCATGCGTCTCGAGGGCCCTGGCCTGGGCGAGGGTCCGCGGGAAGCCGTCGAGGATGAACCCCCGGCGGGCGTCGGCCTCGGCCAGGCGCTCCCGGATCATGGCCACGATCAGGTCGTCGGAGACGAGCTCCCCCGTTCCATGACGGCCTGGGCCTTGCTGGCCGAGAGCGGTCTTCTTCCGGACGGCCTCCCGCAGGATCTCGCCGGTCGAGATGGCCGGAACGCCCAGCCGCTTCGCCAGCGAGCTCGCCTGGGTTCCCTTGCCGCTGCCCGGAGGCCCGAGGAATACGATCCGCATCAGCCTCGCCGCCCGCGGATCCGGCTCTTCTTCAGGAAGCCGGTGTAGTGGTGCTCGACCAGCTTCGACTCGATCTGCTGGACCGTGTCCATGGCGACGCCGACGACGATCAGAAGCGACGTGCCGCCGAAGTAGAAGTTGAAGCCGAAGCCCTGCGTCAGGAACCGCGGCAGCACGCTGTCGAGCGCCGGCCCGATGCCCGGGATGCCCTGGACCTTGAAGCCGTTGTTCAGGATGTCCGGCAGCAGGGCGACGAACGTCAGGTACAGCGGCGCCCACGATCGTGATGCGCGAGAGCACGGTGTCGATGTAGTCGGCCGTCTTCTTGCCGGGCCGGATGCCGGGGATGAACCCGCCGTACTTCCGCATGTTGTCGGCCGTGTCGGTCGGGATTGAAGACGATCGACGTGTAGAAGTAGCAGAAGAAGAGGATGCCCGCCGCGTAGAGCAGGAAGTACAGCGGGTGCCCCATCGAGAGGGACTCGGCCACGCGCTTCATCCAGTCGGCCCCGGAGATCTGGGCGAGGTACGCCGGAAGCTGGAGGATCGAGATCGCGAAGATGATCGGGATGACGCCGCCGGTGTTGACCCGCAGCGGCAGGTACGTGTTCTGGCCCGCCGTAGACCCGCCGGCCGACGACGCGCTTGGCGTACTGGACCGGGATGCGCCGCTGCGCCCGCTCGACGAAGACGATCGAGCGCCACGATGCCGAACATGAAGACCAGCACGCACGACGAGCGTGAGGATCGAGATCGTCTGGGTGCGGAGCTGCTGGAAGAGGCCGAAGATGGCCCGCGGCAGGCCGACGACGATGCCCGCGAAGATGATGAGCGAGATGCCGTTGCCGATCCCGCGCTCGGTGATCTGCTCGCCGAGCCACATGATGAAGATCGTCCCGGTCGTCAGCGTGAGCACGGTCATGAGGCGGAAGCCCCAGCCCGGATGCGGCACCAGCGGCGCGCCGCCCGGAGCCGTCTGCTTCTCGAGCCACAGGGCGATGCCGGTCGCCTGGATGAACGAGAGCAGCACCGTGCCGTAGCGGGTGTACTGGGTGATCTTCTTCCGGCCCATCTCGCCCTTCCTTGGAGAGCTTCTCGAGGTAGGGCCAGACGACCGTCAACAGCTGCAGGATGATCGAGCTCGAGATGTACGGCATGATCCCGAGCGCGAAGACCGAGAGGCGCCGCAGCGCGCCGCCCGAGAAGATGTCGAGGAAGCCGAAGATGCGATCCGGCCGACGCCTTGAAGAAGGCGTTGATCGCCTGCGGATCGACGCCCGGCGTCGGGATGTGCGCGCCCAGGCGATAGACGGCCAGCACGAGGAACGTGAACAGGACCCGCTTGCGCAGGTCCGGCACGCTGAAAATGTTCGCGAAGCTCTGGAGGGCGCTCAACGGGACAGCACCTCGCAGCGGCCGCCCGCCGCCTCGATCCTGGCCTTGGCCGAGGCCGAGAACTTGTGCGCCGACACGGTCAGCGCCTTCTGAATCTTGCCGTCGCCCAGGATCTTGACCGGGCGGTTCTTGCGCGCGAGGCGCGACGCCACGAGCGTCTCCGGGGTGACGGCCGCGCCGGCCTCGAAGCGATCGAGGTCGGCGAGATTGACGATGTCGTACTCGACGCGGAAGATGTTGGTGAAGCCGCGCTTGGGCAGCCGCCGGTGGAGCGGCATCTGGCCGCCCTCGAAGCCGCGCTGGTGGCGATAGCCGGTGCGCGACCTCTGGCCCTTGTTGCCGCGGCCCGCGGTCTTGCCGTGGCCCGAGCCCGGGCCGCGGCCGACCCGCTTGCGGTAGTGGGTCGCGCCCACCGCCGGAGCGAGGTCGTGGACGCCCGTCGCCGCCGGACGCGTGTCCGCGGGACGCGCGACCGCGGCCTTCTTCAGCTTCTCAGGTCTGCGCCGCTTTCGGAGCCGGCGCCGCGGCCTTCTTTTCGGGAGCGCGCGGCCGCCTTCGCTGGGCGCCTGCCGCCGCTTTGCGGGACGCCGGCTTCTTCGCCGCCGGAGGCTTGGTGGTTTTCTTCTTTTCGACCATGGATCAGCCCTTCGTCGTTACGGCTTTGGCTTCGCTCGCTTCGGCTTGCACAAGCACGAGGTGGCGGACCTTGCGGATCATTCCGCGCATGGCCGGCGAATCCTCGCGCACGACCGTGTCCCCGCGCCGCCGGAACCCGAGGCTCACGAGCGTCGCCTTCTGGTCCTTCGGCGTGCAGATGCCGCTCTTCACCTGCGTGATGGTCAGGCGGCCGGAGGCCTTGCGGCCCTTCGCCTTCTCGGCGCCCTTGCCCGTCTCGGTCATTACGCCTTCTCCTCGGCTTCGACGGGCGCCGCCGGCGCGACGGCGGCCGCCGACACGCGGCCCCGTCGCTTCGGATCTCGTCCTCGTTCTTCAGGCGCATCAGGCCTTCGAAAGTCGCCTTGATGACGTTGTGGGGGTTGGTCGTGCGGAGCGACTTCGTCAGGATGTCCTGGATTCCGACCGACTCGAGCACCGCCCGCACCGGTCCGCCCGCGATGACGCCCGTGCCCGCCGCGGCGGGCTTCAGCAGAACGCGGCCCGCCCCGTAGGCGCCGATGATCGTGTGCGGGATCGTCGTCCCCTTCAGCGAGACCTTCTGCATGTTCTTCTTCGCCATCTCGATGCCCTTCTTGATGGCCATCGGGACTTCCTTCGCCTTGCCCGCGCCGTAGCCGACCCGTCCCTGGCCGTCGCCGACGACCACGAGCGCCGAGAAGGAGAAGTTCTTGCCGCCCTTGACGACCTTCGTGACGCGGTTGATGTGAACGACCCGGTCGATCAGTTCACGGCCCTGCGCGTCGCGCTCCTTTTCCCGCTCGCGCGGCGCGCGCGGGCCTCGGTTGCTGCTCATCGTTCGTCTCTCCTAGTCACCGTCCCGACGATTGCCATGCCCTAGAACTCCAGCCCGCCCGTGCGCGCGCCCTCGGCCAGCGCCTTGACGCGGCCGTGATACCGGTAGCCGCCCCGGTCGAAGACGACCTTGGTCACGCCCGCCTTCTTGGCCCGCTCGGCCACGAGAGCGCCGACCTTGCCGGCGGCATCCTGCGAGGCGCCCTTCGGCGTTCCTTCTTGAGGCCGGCGTCGAGCGAGGACGCGTGGGCCACCGTCTTGCCCTTGCCGTCGTCGATGACCTGGGCATAGATGTGCCGGCCGCTCTTGAAGACGGCCAGCCGCGGCCGCTCGGCCGCGCCCCGGACCTTCTGGCGCACCCGGATGCGCACTCGCGCCCGGGCCTCCGTCCGTGCATGTGATCGGTTCATGATTACTTCCCGCCGGCCTTGCCGACCTTGCGCTTGATGACTTCGTCGGCGTACTTGATGCCCTTGGCCTTGTAGGGGTCCGGCACGCGGAGCTTGCGAATCTCCGCCGCCGTCTGGCCGACCCGCTGCTTGTCGGCGCCCGTGACGGTCAGCTTCCCGGCCTTCGCGTCGATCGCGATCGCGATCCCTTCGGGGATCGGAAAGTCCACCGGATGCGAATAGCCCAGCGAGAAGACCACGGACTTGCCCTTGACCTCGGCTTTGTAGCCGACGCCCGAGATCTCGAGCTCTCGCGTGAAGCCCTTGGTCACGCCCTCGACGTTGTTGGCCACGAGGCTCCGCAGGAGCCCGTGCACGGCGCGGGCCTTCGGCTCGTCCGAGGCGCGGGCGATCTTGATCTCTCCGTCGGCCACGGTGACCGTCAGGCCCGAGGGGATCGCGCTCGAAAGCTCGCCCTTCGGCCCCTTGACGCGGACGTGGCTCTTGTCCGACTTGACGTCGACCCCCTTGGGGATCACGACCGGCATTTTCCCTATGCGCGACACGCTCGTGCTCCTCTTACCAAACGTTGCAGAGAACTTCGCCGCCCAGGCGCGACTGCCGGGCCGCCCGGTCGGTCACGATGCCCTTGGACGTCGAGACGATCGACACGCCGAGGCCTCCGAGGACCTTCGGGATCTCGTCGGCCCGGGCATAGACCCGGCGCCCGGGGCGGGAGACGCGCTCGAGGCCGATCACGACGGGCTCGCCCTCGTGGTCGTACTTCAGGCCCACGCGGAGGACGGGCCGCCCCTTCTCTTCCACGCGGCGGTAGGAGGCGATGAAGCCTTCCTCCTCGAGGACCTTCAGGACCGCCTCCTTGACGCGGGAGGCGGGCACGTCCACCTTGTCGTGGCCGGCCGTGAGGCCGTTGCGCAGATCCGGGTCAACAGATCGCTCAGGGGATCGCTCGTTTTCATCGTTTTTCTCTCTGTCACCAGGAAGCCTTCAGGACGCCCGGGATGTAACCCTGGTTGGCGTTCTGACGGAAACAGATTCGGCAGAGACCGAACTTGCGGTAAACCGCCCGCGGGCGGCCGCACACGCGGCACCGGCGCACGGTCCGGGTCGATGAACTTCGGCTTCTTCGCCGCCTTGATTCGCATTGCACGTGTGGCCATGTTTTCTTCCTGCGCTTACTTCGCGAACGGCATGCCGAGCTCGGCGAGCAGCGCCTTCGCCCGGTCGTCCCGTCCCGCCGTCGTCACGATCGTCACGTTCAGGCCCTTCGACTTGTCCGTCTTGGAGTAGTCGATCTCCGGAAAGATGAAGTGGTCGCGCACGCCGAGCGTGTAGTTGCCCCGCCCGTCGAACGCCTTGCCGGAGACGCCGCGGAAGTCGCGCACGCGCGGCAGGGCGATGTTGATGAGCCGGTCCAGGAACTCCCACATGCGGTCGCCGCGCAGGGTGACCCGCGCGCCGATCGGCATTCCGGTCCGGAGCTTGTACGTGGCGATCGACTTCTTCGCCTTCGTCACGTTGGCGCGCTGCCCGGCGATGGCCGAGAGCTCCTCGGCCGCGCCGTCCAGCATCTTCGGGTTGGCGACGGCCTCCCCGAGCCCCATGTTGAGGACGATCTTCTCGAGCCGCGGCACGGCCATGACGTTGTCGATCCCGAACTCCTTGCGGAGCGCGGGGGCGACCTCCTTGGCGTACCGTTCCTTCAGTCTCGCTGCCATGTTCTGAGTCCTTCGTGCTTACGCGAGCACCGCGCCGCTCTTCTTGGCGATGCGCTCGGGATTGCCGTCCGCGTCGCGGCGGCGGCCGATCCTGGTTCCGACGTTGCGATCCGGATCGACGAGCATCACGTTCGAGATGTGGATCGAGGCTTCCTTCTCCGAGATGCCGCCGGCGATGTTCTTCTGCGGATTGGGCCGCGTGTGACGCTTGATCATGTTGACCCGCTCGACGATGACCCGGCCCTCCGCCGGCAGGACGCGCACGATGCGCCCCTGCCGCCCGCGGTCGCGGCCGGCGATCACGACGACCGTGTCGTTCTTCCTGAGGCGGGGCTTCTTCGTCTTCGTGGCTTTCGTGGCTTGCTTGCTCATCACAGCACTTCCGGGGCGAGGGAGATGATCTTCATGAACTTCTTCTCGCGCAGCTCGCGCGCGACCGGCCCGAAGACGCGCGTCCCGATCGGCTCCCCCTCGTGGGAGATCAGGACCGCGGCGTTGTCGTCGAACCGGATGTAAGAGCCGTCCTTGCGGCGGTGGTTGCGGCGCGTGCGGACGATGACCGCGCGCACGACGCGCTTGCCGTGCTTCTCGACGAACGGCGAATCCGGGGCGGCCTCCTTGACGGACGCCGTGATGATGTCGCCGAGACCCGCGTACTGGCCGGCCGAGCCGCCCCGCATGCGGATGCAGGCGATCTTGCGCGCCCCCGAATTGTCCGCCACCTCGAGGATGGTGCCCATCTGAATCATGGCGATCTCCTACGCCCGCGCCTTGACGAGGACTTCCCGCAGCCGCCAGCGCTTGAGCTTGGAGAGCGGCCGGGTCTCCTCGATGCGGACGCGGTCGCCGACCTTCGCCGTGTTCCCCTCGTCGTGAGCGTGGAAGCGGCTCGTGCGCTTGATCGTCCGGGTGTACTCGGCATGCTGCACGCGGCGCTCCACCTCGACCACGATCGTCTTGTGTCCCTTGTCGGAGACCACGCGGCCGATGCGCGTCGCTCGGCTCTTGCGGTCCTCGGGGCCCTTCACTTCCGTCTCGGTCACTTCGAGCCCTCCGCCTTCCGCTCCAGCATTCGCTGGTACGTCTTGACGCGCGCGATGTCGCGCCGCACGGTCCGCAGGCGGCTCGGGTTCTCGAGCTGCCCCGTGGACTTCTGCAGCCGCAGCTTCCACGCCGCTTCCTTCAACTCTTTCTCTTTTCCGAGGAGATCGCCATGGCCCTGCTGGGCGAGCGTCTCCCGCTCCTTCTTCTTCATCGAATCTCCGTCTCCCCCGCGCGGGTCACCAGACGCGTCTTGAGTCCCAGCTTGTCGGCCGCGAGCTTGAGGGCCTCTTTGCCCGTGGCGAAGTCGACGCCTTCCATCTCGTAGAGCATGCGGCCGGGCTTGACGACGGCGACCCAGCCCTCCGGCGCGCCCTTGCCCTTGCCCATGCGGGTTTCGGCGGGCTTCTTCGTGTACGGCTTGTCCGGGAAGATCCGGATCCAGATCTTGCCGCCGCGCTTGACGGCCCGGGTCATGGCGATGCGGCCGGCCTCGATCTGCCGGGCCGTGATCCAGCCGGGCTCCAGGACCTGGAGACCCATGTCGCCGAACGCGAGCTCGCCGCCGCGCCAGGCCTTGCCCCGGCGCCGGCCGCGCTGCTGTTTCCGATACTTGACCTTGGAGGGCATCAACATGGCAAAACTCGCTTACGCCGCGCTCTTGCGGCGATTCTTGGCCTTGTGCTGCTCGCCGCGGTAGATCCAGACCTTGACGCCGATCTTTCCGAAGGTCGTGTTCGCCTCGGCGAAGCCGTAGTCGATGTCGGCCTTGAGCGTGTGGAGCGGAAGGCGGCCTTCCTGGTACCACTCCGAACGGGCGATCTCGGCGCCGTTCAGCCGTCCGGCGCAGCGGATCTTGATCCCCTGGGCGCCGAAGCGGAAGGCCGACTCGATCCCCTTCTTCATCGCCCGGCGGAACGCCACCCGGCGCTCGAGCTGCAGCGCGATCGACTCGGCCACGAGCTGGGCGTCCGTCTCGGGCCGCTGGATCTCGATGATGTTGATGTGGACTTCGATGCCCGTCCGCTTCTGGAGCTCGTCGCGGAGCCGGTCCACCTCGGCGCCGCGCTTGCCGATGATGATGCCGGGACGCGACGTCTGGATGTTGACCTTGAGCTTGCCCGCGAACCGCTCGATGTCGATCTCCGAGACGCCGGCGTGCGACAGCCGCCTCTTCAGCTCCTTGCGCAGCTTCAGGTCCTCGTGAAGGAACTTCATGTAGTCCTTCTCCGAGAACCAGCGCGAGTGCCAGGTCCGGTTGAAGCCGAGCCGGAAGCCGTAGGGATGAACTTTCTGGCCCATTCTGCTCCTTACGCCTCGTCCGAGAGTTCGATCGTCAGATGGCTCTTGCGATGCAGGACGCGGTACGCCCGGCCCATCGGCGCCGGCCGCACGCGTTTCTCCTGCGGCCCCTTGTCGACGGTGATCTTGCGGACCACCAGCTGGTCCACGTCGAGCTGGGCTTCCTTCTGCTCCGCGTTGGCGACCGCCGAGCGCAGCGTCTTGAGCATGTCGCGCGCGGCCACCTTCTTCGCGTGGCGCAGGATGGCCACGGCGTCGTTGACCTTCTTGCCGCGAATCAGGTCCGCCACGAGTCGGACCTTCTGCGCGGAGCCCTTCATGTACCGGAGTCTTGCTGTCGCCTTCATCTCTTAACCCTTCGGCGCCGCCGCGGCCGGGGCCGCGCCCGGAGCCGAGACCGGCTTGCCGGCGACCGCCGCTCCGGTTTCCGCCGCCTTCTTGCCGCCGTGGCCCTTGAAGATGCGCGTCGGCGAGAACTCGCCGAGCTTGTGCCCGACCATGTTCTCGGCCACGTAGACCGGAATGAACTTCCGCCCGTTGTGCACGGCGATCGTGTGGCCGACCATGTCGGGCACGACGGTCGAGCGCCGCGACCAGGTCTTGATGACCTTCTTCTCGCGCGTCGCGTTCAGAGCGGCCACCTTCTTGAGAAGGTGGTCGTCGACGAAGGGACCCTTCTTGACCGAACGTGCCATCGCTTAGACCTTCGACTTGCGCCGGCGGACGATGAATCCGTCGGTGCGCTTGTTGTTGCGGGTCTTCATACCCTTCGTCTTCCAGCCCCACGGCGAGGTCGGGTGACGTCCGCCCGAAGTCTTGCCCTCGCCGCCGCCCATCGGGTGGTCGACGGGGTTCATGGCCACGCCGCGGTTGTGCGGCCGCCAGCCCAGCCAGCGGTTGCGGCCGGCCTTTCCGATCGAGACGTTCTCGTGCTCGAGGTTGCCGACCTGGCCGATCGTCGCGTAGCACTCGACGTGGACCTCGCGGACCTCGCCCGAGGGCAGGCGCACCTGGGCGTAGGCGCCTTCGCGGGCCATCAGCTGCGCCGAAGCGCCGGCCGAGCGCACGATCTGGCCGCCCTTGCCGCGGGTCAGCTCGAGGTTGTGGATCGTGGTGCCGAGCGGGATCGACTTCAGCGGCAGCGCGTTGCCCGGCAGGATGTCCGCCCCGGGACCCGAGACGACCGTCGCGCCGACGACGAGGCCGTTCGGCGCCAGGATGTAGCGCTTCTCGCCGTCGGCGTAGTGCAGCAGCGCGATCCGGGCCGTGCGGTTCGGGTCGTACTCGATCGTGGCGACCTTCGCCGGAATGTCCTGCTTGTCCCGCCGGAAGTCGATGATGCGGTAGAGCCGCTTGTGGCCGCCGCCCATGAACCGGGACGTCGTGCGGCCCTGGTTGTTGCGGCCGCCGGTCGCGCGGAGCCCGACCGTGAGGCGCTTCTCCGGACGCACCGGAGAGAGCTCCGAAAAGTCGAGCTTGGTCTGGAACCGAACGCCGGGGGAGGTCGGTTTGAATTTCTTGACTGGCATCACACGCCCTCGAAGAACTCGATCTTTTGATCCGGCGCGAGCCGGACCCAGGCCTTCTTCCAGGCCTTGCGCTGGCCGACGAACCGGCCCATGCGCTTCCACTTACCCTCGCGATTGGCCACCCGCACGTCGAGGACCTTGACGCCGAAGAGCTTCTCGACGGCGCGGCGGACCTCGATCTTGTTGGCGTCCCGATCGACCTCGAAGCAGACCGTGTTGGAGGCGTCCTTCAGCTTCGTGGCCTTCTCGGTGATGAGCGGCCGCCGGATCACCCTCTGCGCATCCATCACTTGCCTCCCAGGTTCTTGACGACGCGCGAGAACGCCTGCTTCGAGAGCACGAGCGTGCCGTGCGCCAGCACGTCGTAGGCGTTGACGGCCAGAGGGTCGACGATCTTCCACGTCCGGACGTTGCGGGACGCGCGCTCGAAGTTCTCGTTGCCCCGGGCGTCCACGAAGAGGGCCTTGCCCTCGATTCCGAGCGCGCCGACGGCCGTGACGAGGTCCCTGGTCTTGGTGCTCGCCACATCCATCTTGTCGAGGACGACGATCCGCGACTCCGCGGCGCGTCGCGAGAGGACCGCCTTGAGGGCGTTCTTCTTCTCGCCGACGGAGACCCCCTGCGCGTACGAGCGCGGCACGGGACCGTGCACGGTGCCGCCGTGGCGGTGGATCGGCGGACGACCGCCGCCCTGCCGCGCGCGGCCGGTCCCCTTCTGCTTGAAGGGCTTCTTGCCCGAGCCCGCGACCTCGGAGCGGACCTTGGTCTTGTGCGTGCCCGCGCGGAGACCCGCGAGGTACGCCTTGACGACCTCCCACACCAGGTGGCGGCGGTACGGGTACGCGAAGACCTCGGCGGGCAGAGCGACCTCGCCGACCTGCTCCTTCTTCCAGTTCCAGACCGGGATCTTGGCCATGCGGATCCTTCTACGCCCTCTTCCTGCGCGAAGCTCGAGCGCACGATCTTCACGATCGCGTTGCGGGCGCCGGGAACGGCGCCGGAGATGTAGAGCAGGTTCTTCTCGGCGTCGACGCGGACGACGATGAGGTTCTTGCTCGTCGACTGGCGGCCGCCCAGCCGTCCCGACGACCGCGTCCCGGGGTACACGCGCGACGGGAACGCCGAAGGGCCGATCGAGCCGGGCGCGCGGTGGAACATCGAGCCGTGCGTCGCCGCGCCGCCGCGGAAACCGTGGCGGGCGACGACGCCCATGAAGCCCTTGCCCTTGGAGGTGCCGATGACGTCGACGTGATCCTGCTCGGTGAACGTGTCGCAGAGAATCTTGTCGCCGGGCTTGAGCTCGTCGCCCTTGTCGGCCCGGACCTCCATGAGCGTCCGCATCGGGGCGACGCCGGCCTTCTCGAAGTGGCCCTTCGCCGCGGAGTTCGCCCGGCGGTCCGGCCGGGCGCCCACGAGGCCGATCTGGAGGGCGTCGTAGCCGTCCTTGTCGGCCGTCTTCTTCTGCACGACGAGGCAGGGCCCGGCCTGCACGACCGTGACGGGCACGACCGTCCCGTCCGCCGTGAAGATCTGGGTCATCCCCACCTTCTTACCGATGATTCCGTGTACGGCCATGGCTTACTTTCCGAACGCCTTGATCTCGACGTCCACGCCGACCGGCAGCTCGAGCTTCATCAGCGCGTCCACCGTCTGCGAGGTCGGCTCGAGGATGTCGAGGAGGCGCTTGTGCGTGCGCATCTCGAACTGCTCGCGCGACTTCTTGTCGACGTGCGGCGAGCGGTTCACCGTGTAGCGCGAGACCGCCGTGGGCAGAGGAATCGGCCCCGCGACCTTCGCCCCGGTCCGCCGCGCCGTGTCGACGATCTCGCTCGCCGACTGGTCGAGGATCCGGTAGTCGAAAGCCTTGAGGCGGATCCGGATCTTGTCGTTCTTAGGCATGCATGCTGCTCGCTACGCTCACGCGATAAGAGAAGCCACTACTCCAGGATCTCGACGATGGTTCCGGCTCCGACGGTGCGGCCGCCCTCGCGGATGGCGAAGCGGAGGCCCTTTTCCATGGCGATCGGGGTGATCAGGTTGATCTCCAGGTTCACGTTGTCGCCCGGCATCACCATCTCCACGCCCTGGGGCAGCTGCGCCGTCCCCGTCACGTCCGTGGTCCGAAAGAAAAACTGCGGCCGATACCCGTTGAAAAACGGCGTGTGCCGCCCGCCCTCTTCCTTCGTCAGGATGTACGCCTGCGCCGTGAACTTCAGGTGCGGCGTGATCGAGCCCGGCTTCGCGCACACCTGCCCGCGCTCCACGTCCTTCCGCTCCGTCCCGCGCAGCAGAAGTCCCACGTTGTCCCCCGCCTGCCCCTGATCCAGAAGCTTGCGGAACATCTCCACACCCGTCACGACCTTCTTCTGCGTCGGACGGATCCCCACGATCTCCACTTCCTCGCCGACCTTCACGATCCCCCGCTCCACGCGGCCCGTCACCACCGTCCCGCGACCCGAGATCGAGAACACGTCCTCGATCGGCATCAGAAAGTCCTTGTCGATCGCCCGCTCCGGCACCGGAATGTACGCGTCCACCGCGTCCATCAGCTCCAGAATGCACTTGGCATCCGCCGAGGCCGGGTCCGCAGACTCCCCCGCCTTCAACGCCGATCCCTTCACGATCGGCGTCTTGTCCCCGGGGAACCCGTACGAGGTCAACAGCTCCCGCACCTCCAGCTCCACCAGCTCCAGAAGCTCCGGGTCGTCCACCATGTCCGTCTTGTTCAGAAACACCACCACGTACGGCACCCCGACCTGGCGCGCCAGCAGAATGTGCTCCCGCGTCTGCGGCATCGGGCCGTCCGCCGCCGACACCACCAGAATCGCCCCGTCCATCTGCGCCGCGCCCGTGATCATGTTCTTCACGTAGTCCGCGTGCCCCGGACAGTCCACGTGCGCGTAGTGACGCTTGTCCGTCGAATACTCCACGTGCGCCGTGTTGATCGTGATCCCGCGCGCCTTCTCCTCCGGCGCGTTGTCGATCTGGTCGTACGCCTTCGCCGTCGCCAGACCCTTCTTCGACAAAATCAGCGTGATCGCCGCCGTCAACGTCGTCTTCCCGTGATCCACGTGACCAATCGTCCCGATGTTCACGTGCGGCTTGCTGCGATCGAACTTCTCTTTAGCCATCTTCCTTCGCCCTCAACGGTTGCGGTTACTTGCTTCCCACTTTGGCGATGATCTCTTCGCTGACGCTCTTGGGAACCTCGTCGTACGCGGCGAACTGCATCGTGTAGTTGCCGCGGCCCTGCGTCATCGAGCGGAGGTTCGTCGAGTAGCCGAACATCTCCGACAGCGGCACGCGGGCCGTGATGACCTGGACGCCGGCCCGCGGCTCCATGTGCTTGATGTGGCCGCGCCGCGACGAGAGGTCGCCGATGACGTCGCCCATGTAGTCCTCGGGGACCACGACCTCGACGTCCATGATCGGTTCCTTGATGATCGGCTGGGCCTTCTTGGCGGCGTCCTGATAGGCCATGGAGCCCGCGATCTTGAAGGCCATTTCCGAAGAGTCGACGTCGTGGTACGAGCCGTCGTACAGCTCGACGTGGACGCCGGTCGTCGGGTAGCCGGCGAGGATGCCGGTCTCCAGGGCTTCCTTGATCCCCTGCTCGATCGGCTTGATGAACTCCTTGGGGATCGCGCCGCCCTTGATCTCGTTGTCGAAGACGAAATCGTGGCCTTCCTCGGCCGGCTTGATCCGGATCTTGGCCTCGCCGTACTGGCCGCGGCCGCCGGACTGGCGGATGAATCGGCCGTGGCCCTGGGCTTCCTTCGTGATCGCCTCGCGGTAGGCGACCTGGGGCTTGCCGATGTTCGCGCCGACGTTGAACTCGCGGACCATGCGGTCCGTGATGATCTCGAGGTGGAGCTCGCCCATCCCGCGGATGATGGTCTGGCCCGTCTCCTTGTCCGTGTGGACCTTGAAGGTCGGGTCTTCCTGCATCAGCTTGGCGAGGGCCATGCCCATCTTTTCCTGGTCGGCCTTGGTCTTGGGCTCGATCGCCACGGCGATGACGGGCTCGGGGAAGTTCATCGCCTCGAGAATGACCGGGTTGTTCTCGTCGCAGATCGTGTCGCCGGTCTGGACGTTCTTCAGGCCCACGGCCGCGGCGATGTCGCCGGCGTAGACTTCCTTGATCTCCTCGCGCTTGTTGGCGTGCATCTTCAGGAGGCGCCCGATGCGCTCGCGGCCGTCCTTGGTCGAGTTGAAGACGCCCGAGCCCGCGTCGAGGTGCCCCGAGTAGACGCGGAAGAACGCCAGCTGCCCGACGAACGGGTCGGTCATGATCTTGAAGATGAGGGCCGAGAACGGCGCGTCGTCGGAGGCCGGCCGCTCGAGCTCGGCGCCGACGTCGTCGTGGCCCTTGATCGCAGGCACGTCGAGCGGCGACGGAAGGTAGTCGACGACGGCGTCGAGCAGCTGCTGGACGCCCTTGTTCTTGAAGGCCGAGCCGCAGATGACGGGCTGGACGTGGCCGGCGATCGTGGCGCGCCGGAGGGCCGCCTTGATCTCTTCGGATTCGACCTTGCCGCCGTGGAGGTACTTCTCGAGCAGCGCGTCGTCGGTCTCGGCGACCGCCTCGATCAGCATCTCGCGGTACTTGTCGGCTTCGTCCTTCATGTCCGCCGGGATGTCGAGGACGTCGAACGTGGAGCCCTGGGCGTCGTCGTGGAACTCGATCGCCTTCATGGCGACGAGATCGATGATCCCGCGATGGTTCGCCTCGGTGCCCCAGGGGATCTGGATCGGCGCGGGCTTGGCGTTCAGCTTCGTCTTCATCATCTCGACGCAGCGCGGGAAGTTCGCTCCGACGCGGTCCATCTTGTTGACGAAGGCGATGCGGGGGACGCCGTAGCGGTTGGCCTGGCGCCACACGGTCTCGGACTGGGGCTCGACGCCGGCGACGGCGTCGAACACGGCGACGGCGCCGTCGAGCACGCGGAGCGAGCGCTCGACCTCGGCCGTGAAGTCGACGTGGCCGGGCGTGTCGATGATGTTGATGCGGACGAGGGTTCCGTCCGGCGCTTTCCAGAAGCACGTCGTCGCGGCGGACGTGATCGTGATGCCGCGCTCCTGCTCCTGGACCATCCAGTCCATCGTCGCGGTGCCCTCGTGGACCTCGCCCAGCTTGTAGTTGACGCCCGTGTAGAAAAGGATCCGCTCGGTGGTCGTCGTCTTACCGGCGTCGATGTGCGCCATGATCCCGATGTTGCGGGTGTCGTTGAGAGGGTGCGTGCGCGGCATAAGTAAGGTCTTCGGTCTCGGGTCGTCGGTTTGCGTTACCAGCGATAGTGGGCAAAGGCCTTGTTGGCCTCGGCCATCTTGTGCGTGTCGTCCTTCTTCTTCACGGCGCCGCCGCGGAGGTTGGACGCGTCGAGGAACTCGGCCGCGAGCTTCTCCCGCATCGTCTTCTCGCCGCGGGCGCTCGCGTACTCGATGATCCAGCGGATCGCGAGCGAGGTCCGGCGGTTGGGCCGCACCTCGACGGGGACCTGGTAGGTCGAGCCGCCGACGCGGCGCGACTTGACCTCGAGCGCCGGCTTGACGTTCTCGATCGCCTTCTTGAAGGCCTTCATCGGATCGTCCTGGGTCTTCTCGGCGACGCGGTTCAGCGCGCCGTAGAGGATCCCCTCGGCGGTCGACTTCTTGCCCTGCGACATCACGGAGTTGATGAACTTCGTGACGAGCTGGGAGTTGTACAGCGGATCCGGCAGGATCTCGCGCTTGGCAACGACTCGGCGTCTCGGCATCGTTATCCTTCTTGTCTCGTTAGGCCTTGGGGCGCTTCGCGCCGTACTTGGACCGGCCCTGCTTGCGGTTGGCGACTCCGACCGCGTCGAGCGTTCCGCGGATGACGTGGTAGCGGACGCCCGGCAGATCCTTCACGCGGCCGCCGCGGATCATGACGATCGAGTGCTCCTGCAGGTTGTGGCCGACGCCCGGGATGTAGGTCGTGACCTCGATGCCGTTCGTCAGGCGGACGCGCGCGACCTTGCGCAGCGCCGAGTTCGGCTTCTTCGGCGTCGTCGTGTAGACGCGCGTGCACACGCCGCGGCGCTGCGGCGAACGCTGGAGCGCGGGCGAAGCGGTCTTCACCGCGAGCCGCTCGCGGCCTTTGCGTACGAGTTGAGAAATTGTCGGCATCGACTCTCCTGATCTCCCCGAGTCCCCCGGAGCCGTGGAAGGACCCGAGATCGACCGTAAACCGCTTTACTTAGGGTCGGACGAGACAGGCCCACCGACTCGTCCGAGTCCTGAGGAAAAACCCGCGAATCGTACGCGGGTATGGGGGACCTGTCAAGCGGAAGTTGCTGGCAGAGCGGGCTTTCAGCCCTTCTCTCTCAGCCGTCAGCCCTGACCCGGTATCCGACCCTCACCGCCTCGAAGCCCCGAGGATCGGAGTATGTCACAGAGGTGGTCACTGGCGAGTCTTTTCGGGTGGGATCTAACCGTATGAGCGGACAGCTGATAGCGGACAGCTGCCAGCGAACCCGCATTCCTTGCCTCCACGCGCCGTACCAGATCGGCGAAGCGCGGATCGCCCCGAAGGCTCTCGAAGAGCGGATACGCGCGCAGGATCGCCATCGTGTCCGAGTGCTCGGCAAAGGCCCGCTCGAGCTGCGCAAATGCCGAGTCCGCCCGCCCGAGTCCGGTGTCCACGACCGCCAGCGCGAATGGCGAGACGTAGCGCGTCCGTCGCGAGAGCCTCCAGACGCTGCCGGATGCGGAGGGCGTCGTCGCGGCGCCCCGTCACCGCGTACGCGTAGCCGAGCGTCGACAGCATCCGGGGAAGATCCTCGAGGCGGGCCGCGAGCTCGAGCTCGCCGATGCGCCTCCGCCGTGCGCTGCTGCTTCAGCAGCGCCATTCCCAGAACGTTGTGGGCGACGGCATAGTTCGGCTCGAGCTCGAGCGCCTCACGCACGTGGGCGATCGCCTGATCGTAGCGGCCGGCCCAGAGATGGATGTCCCCGATGTCGCTCATGATGCTCACGGAGAGCGGGTCCAGCTCCTGGGCGCGCTCGATCTCGGCCACCGCTTCGTCGAAGCGCCCCTGCGAGGCCAGCAGATACGCGAGCCACTGGTGGGCCGTTGCATACCCGGCGTTGAGCGCGATCGCGCGGCGGAATTCCTCCTCGGCGCCGCTCGGGTCCCAGTCGTAGACCCATCGCACGAGGGCGAGAGACGCGTGCGCTTCGGCCGGGGCGTCTTCCCGAGCGACGGCACGCCGGGCGGCCTCCTCCGCGAGGCCGAACGTTTCCCTCGGCGACGCGGCGCCCCAGACGCCGAGCAGGCTGTGGCAGTCGGCCAGCCCGGCGTACGCCAGGCCGTACTCGGGATCCGCCTCGATGGCCTGCGAAAACGCTTCGATCGCCTTGCGGAAGTCGGCCTCCGTGCGCCGGTTCCAGAAGTATCGGCCTCGCAGATACGCCCGATAGGCGGTCAGGTTCTCCGTCCCGCGGCCGCTCAGCCGGGCACGCGCCGCCGGGCTGAGGGAGGGAACGAGCGCCTCCGCGACGCGCTGCGCGATCGCGTCCTGCACGTCGAAGACGCTGGTGTACAGCGTGTCGAACGTCTCGCCCCAGATGGGCCGACCGTCGGAGACCCTCACCAGTCGGACGTTCACGCGGATGCGGTCGCCGACGCGCTGGACGCCCCCCTCCAGAACCGCATCGGCGCGCAGTTTCCGGCCGGCGCGAACAGGGTCCGTGTGGTCGTCCGCATACGGGAGCACCGCGCTCACCGGCCGCACCGCGATGCCGGGCACTCCGCTGAGCTTGGCGATCAGCGTGTCGGCGATGCCCTGCTCCAGGATCGCGTCGTGCTGCTGCGAGGCGAGCGGCCGAAACGGCAGCACGGCGAGCGCCGTCGAAGCGGCGGAGGCCGCGAGCGCGGCGTTCGGAACCGGCGCCGCCTCGCGGCGAATCGCCACGGCTCCGGCCACGAGCGACATCGAGGCGATCGCCGCGGCGGTCAGACCGCCCCAGTGCCGGCGCGCGAACCGCCGCGCACGGTACCCCACCGTGTCGGGACGGGCGAGCACGGGCTGATCTTCCAGAAACCGCCGGATGTCGTCCGCCATTGCCCCGGCGTCGGCGTAGCGGCGCGCGGGCTCCTTGCGCAGAGCCTTCAGCACGATCGTGTCGAGATCCCCGGACAGCTCCTTTGCGAGCGGGCGCGTCGTGTTTTCCGAGGGCTTCGGCACCTCCGTCTCGCACACGACCCGGACCATCTCCGCGGCCGAGGCTCCCGCCTCGTAAGGTCGGCGGCCCGTGAGCAGCTCATAGAGCACCACGCCCAGGGCATAAACGTCGCTCGCGGGAGTCACCGGCTCGCCGCGCACCTGCTCGGGGCTCGCGTAGTCCGGCGTCAACAGCCGAAAGAGGGTCCCCGTCTCCTCGACCGAGGCTCCGAAGAGCTCCGGAACGATGAGCTTGGCGATGCCGAAGTCGAGCAGCTTCGCGGTGCCGTCGGTCGTCACGAGGATGTTGGCCGGCTTGATGTCCCGGTGCACCACCAGGTTCTGGTGGGCGTACTCCACGGCTCCGCAGACGTCGAGGAAGAGCCGAAGGCGCTCCCGGACGCCGAGACCCTTCTCGGCGCACCAATCCGGGAGAGCCCGGCCCTCGATGTACTCCATGACGAAGTACGGGCGGCCGTCCGTCGTGGCGCCGCCGTCGAGCAGGCGGGCGATGTGGGGATGCTCCAGGTTCGCCAGGATCTGCCTCTCGGTCCGGAACCTCCGCAGCACCGAGTCCAGGTCCATGCCGGCCCGCACGAGCTTGATGGCCACCTTCTTTCGGAACGCTTCGTCCGCGCGCCGGCCGAGGTAGACGGTCCCCATCCCGCCATGCCCGATCTCCTCGAGGATCTCGTAGGCGCCGACCCGCTCCCCCGCCCGAGGCGCCCGGAGTTTCCAGAAGGGCGCCCGCCAGCGAGGCCATCGGCGCCGGCGACGGCTTCGAATCGTCGAGCATCGGCCAGGGCGCCTCGTCCGAGGCGATGAGGGCCCGGCACTGGGCGAGAAGCTCCGCGTCGCCGCCGCAAGCCTGCTCCAGGAACGCGTCGCGGGCGCCGGCCTCGAGCGGCAGCGCCTCGTTCAGGATCCCCTTCAGGCGCCGCCAATCCTCGGGAGTCATGGATGTGGATTTGGATGTGGGCTGTTCCGAGCCTGGCGCATCCTACTGCAGCCCCGAAAAAGAAGAGGCCCGCCGAAGCGGGCCTCCGCAAACATTCTCGGGAAACTCGACCCTACTCTTCGTCGCTCGCGTCGACTTCGGCATCCGCCTCGGCCATCGCCAGCTCCTCGGCCGGATCGACCAGGAAGTCCTCGAGCGCCGGCTCCTCGGCGGGCGGAATCTCCTCCCGCTCCAGGACGATGTTCCGGTAGTACTCCATGCCCGTGCCCGCCGGGATGAGCCGGCCGACGATGACGTTCTCCTTGAGGCCGCGAAGCACGTCCACCTTGCCCGAGATCGAAGCCTCGGTGAGGACGCGGGTCGTCTCCTGGAACGACGCCGCCGAGATGAACGAGTCCGTGGAGAGCGAGGCCTTCGTGATTCCGAGGAGCATCGGCCGCGCCGTCGCCGCCTGTCCGCTCGCCGTGAGCACCCGCTCGTTCTCGTCCTCGAACCGGAACCGGTCGACCTGCTCGTCGATCAGGAAATCGGTGTCGCCGACGTCTTCGACCTTCACGCTGCGCATCATCTGCCGGACGATGACCTCGATGTGCTTGTCGTTGATGGCGACGTTCTGCGAGCGGTAGACCTCCTGGATCTTGTCCACGAGGTAGCGCTGCAGCTCCTTCTCGCCGAGAATCGCCAGGACGTCGTGCGGGTTGATCGGGCCGTCGATCAGCGGATCGCCCGCCCGGACCCGTTCGCCTTCCTGCACGTTGACGTGGGTGTAGCGCGGGATGAGGTACTCGCGCGCATCGCCGTCGTCGCCCGTGACGATGACCTTCCGCATGCCCTTCGCGATCGGGCCGTGAGACACGGCGCCGTCGATCTCGGTGATGACGGCGGCGTCCTTCGGGCGCCGGGCCTCGAAGAGCTCGACGATGCGCGGCAGACCGCCCGTGATGTCCTTCGTCTTGGTCGTCTCGCGCGGGATCTTGGCCAGCACGTCGCCCGGATGGACTTCCTGCTTGTCGGAGACCATCAGGTGCGAGCCGATCGGAAGGAGGTACTTCCTCTCGCCCGACCGACCCTTGATGATGACCTGCGGCGAGCGCTTCTCCGCGCCCACCGTCTCGACGATGATGTTCTGCGCGAGGCCGGTGACGCGGTCCGTCTCCTCGCGGAGGTTCTCGCCCTCCACGATGTCGCGGAACTCGACGTTGCCGCCGATCTCCGTCAGGATCGCCGAAGTGAACGGATCCCACTCGACGAGCTCCTGGCCGGGAACGACCTCCTGGCCTTCGGTGACCTTGATGGTCGAGCCGTAGACCACGGAGTACCGCTCCTTCTCGCGGCCCTTGTTGTCGACGATCGTGATCTTGCCGTTGCGGTTGACGACGACGAGGTTGCCGTCCTTGCGCTCGACGGTCGCGATCGAGAGGAACCGGACCGTGCCCGGGTTCTTGGCCGTGTGCTTGGACTGCTCGGTGACGCGGGAGGCCGTACCGCCGTAGTGGAACGTCCGCATCGTGAGCTGCGTGCCCGGTTCGCCGATCGACTGCGCCGCGATGACGCCGACGGCCTCGCCGATCTCGACCATCTTGCCCGTGGCGAGCATGCGGCCGTAGCAGAGGCGGCAGACGCCGCGCTTGGTCTCGCAGGTCAGCACCGAGCGGATCTTGACGCGCTCGATGCCCGCCTCCTGGACGCGGGACGCGAGATCCTCGGTGATCTCGTCGCCGATCCCGATGATCTTCTCCTCGGAGAGCGGGTCGAGGATGTCCTCCTGACAGACGCGGCCGACGATGCGGTCGCGGAGCGGCTCGAGCGTGTCGCCGCCCTCCATGATGGCCGACACCGTGATGCCGTCGGACGTGCCGCAGTCCTCGAGGAGGACGATGACGTCCTGGGCCACGTCGACGAGGCGGCGCGTCAGGTAACCCGAGTCGGCCGTCTTGAGCGCCGTGTCGGCGAGACCCTTGCGGGCGCCGTGCGTCGAGATGAAGTACTGGAGCACCGAGAGGCCTTCGCGGAAGTTGGCCGTGATGGGCGTCTCGATGACCTCGCCCGAGGGCTTGGACATCAGGCCGCGCATGCCGGCGAGCTGCCGGACCTGCTCCTTGGAGCCTCGGGCGCCGGAGTCCGCCATGATGTAGATCGGGTTGAACTCCGAGCCGACCTGGTCCGACTTCTTCATCTCGCGGAACATCTCGTCGGAGATGGCCTCGGTCGTCCGGTGCCAGATGTCGATGATCTTGTTGTGGCGCTCACCCGCGGTGATGACGCCCGAGCTGCGCTGGCCCTCGACTTCGAGAACTTCCTTGCGGGCCGCGGCGAGCATGTCCTCCTTCTTGGCCGGGATCACCATGTCGTCCACGCCGATCGAGATGCCGGCGCGGGTCGCGGCGGTGAAGCCCAGATCCTTCAGGTCGTCCAGCATCCGGACCGTCAGGTTCTCGCCGAAGGTGAGATACACGTAGCTGACGAAGTCGGTCAGTCCACGCTTCTTGAGGTTGCCGTTGATGAAGGGGACGACGTCCGGCAGCGACCGGTTGAATACGACGCGGCCGACGGTCGTGTCGATGAGCGTGCGCTCGACGTCCTGGACCTCGGCGTGCGAGATGTCCTGGTCGTTGTACTGCGTCGTCAGGTCCATGTACTTGCCGGAGTAGCGGACGCGGATCGGCGTGTGGGTCGTGACGTCGCCCTGCTCGTACGCCAGGATGACCTCGTCGAAGTCGGCGAAGATGCGGCCCTCACCCTTGGTGTTCGCGCGGGACTTCGTCAGGTAGTAGATGCCGAGCACGAGGTCCTGCGACGGGACGGCGAGCGGCCGGCCCGAAGCGGGCGAGAGGATGTTGTTCGAGGAGAGCATGAGCAGCTCGGCCTCGATCTGGGCCTTCGGCGACAGCGGCACGTGGACGGCCATCTGGTCGCCGTCGAAGTCGGCGTTGAACGCCGGGCAGACGAGCGGGTGGATCTTGATGGCCTTGCCCTCGACGAGGACGGGCTGGAAGGCCTGGATGCCGAGGCGGTGGAGCGTCGGCGCGCGGTTGAGGAGCACCGCGTGGTCGCGGATGACTTCCTCGAGCGCGTCCCAGACCTCCGTGACGCCGGACTCGACGAGCTCCTTCGCCGCCTTGATGGTCGAGGCGAGGCCCTTCTTCTCGAGGCGGTTGTAGATGAACGGCTTGAAGAGCTCGACGGCCATCTTCTTCGGCAACCCGGCCTGGTGGAGCTTGAGCTCCGGGCCGACGACGACGACGGAGCGGCCGGAGTAGTCGACGCGCTTGCCCAGCAGGTTCTGGCGGAACCGGCCCTGCTTGCCCTTGAGCGTGTCGGAGAGCGACTTCAGGGGCCGGTTGTTCGAGCCCTTCAGCACGCGGCCGCGGCGGCCGTTGTCGAAGAGGGCGTCCACCGCCTCCTGCAGCATGCGCTTCTCGTTGCGGACGATCACCTCGGGCGCGCGCAGCTCGAGCAGCTTCTTGAGCCGGTTGTTCCGGTTGATGACGCGGCGATAGAGATCGTTGAGGTCGGAGGTCGCGAAGCGGCCGCCGTCCAGGGGCACCAGGGGACGCAGCTCCGGCGGAATGACCGGGATGACGTCGAGAATCATCCAGTTGGGCCGGTGGCCGGAGCGGCGGAACGCGTCGCACACCTTGAGCCGCTTCGCGGCCTTCTGGCGCTTGATCTGCGAGGTCTCGGTCTTCATGATCATGCGGAGCTCTTCCGAGAGCATGTCGACGTCGACCCGCTCGAGGAGCTCCTTGATCGCTCCGGCGCCCATGCGGGCGACGAAGACGTCCCCGAGCTCCGTCCGGAGCTGGCGGAACCGCTCCTCGGAGAGCAGCTCCTTCTCCTTCAGGTCCGTCTCACCCGGATCGATGACGACGTAGGACTCGAAGTAGAGGATCCGCTCGAGGTCGCGCAGCGAGATGTCGAGCAGGTGCCCGATCCGCGAGGGCAGCCCCTTGAAGAACCAGACGTGCGAGACGGGCGAGGCCAGCTCGATGTGGCCCATCCGCTCCCGGCGCACCTTGGACTTCGTGACCTCGACGCCGCACTTGTCGCAGACGACGCCGCGGTGCTTCATCCGCTTGTACTTGCCGCAGAGGCATTCCCAGTCGGTGATCGGGCCGAAGATCTTCGCGCAGAAGAGCCCGTCCCGCTCCGGCTTGAACGTGCGGTAGTTGATGGTCTCGGGCTTCGTGACCTCGCCGAAGGACCACGACCGGATCTTCTCCGGCGACGCCAGAGAGATCTTGATCGCGTTGAAGTCCTTCAACGTGGTCGGACGATTTGCAAAAGCGAGCGTTTCCACTAGTCGCTCCCTCCATTGTAGGTCGGCCGCTCGACGCGGCCGAACGAGAGCAAGCGGCCGCAGCTCACCATCCCATGGCGGGAATGCAGCGTATCCGCGTCGATTCGGAATCACAAGAGAGCTCATCGCTTGATCAACTCCACGTCGAGGCACAGGGACTGCAGCTCGCGGACGAGCACGTTGAAGGACTCGGGAAGCCCCGGCTCCGCCGGGACCTCGCCCTTCACGATCGCCTCGTAGGCCTGCGAGCGGCCCTCGACGTCGTCGGACTTGACCGTCAGTAGCTCCTGCAGGGTGTAGGAGGCGCCGTAGGCCTCGAGGGCCCAGACCTCCATCTCGCCGAAGCGCTGGCCGCCGAACTGGGCCTTGCCGCCCAGGGGCTGCTGCGTGATCAGCGAGTACGGCCCGATCGAACGCGCGTGGATCTTGTCGTCGACCAGGTGCGAGAGCTTCAGCATGTAGATGTAACCGACCGTGACCTGCTGCTCGAAGGGCTCCCCGGTCATCCCGTCGTAGAGCATCGTCTTGCCGGAGTTCGGAAGATTGGCGTCCTTGAGGAGCTTCTTGATCTCCCCTTCGTTCGCTCCGTCGAAGACCGGTGTCGCGACCGTGACCCCGAGGACCCGCGCGGCCCAGCCGAGGTGGGTCTCCAGGATCTGCCCGACGTTCATGCGCGAGGGCACGCCCAGCGGGTTCAGCACGATCTCGATCGGGGTGCCGTCCGGAAGGTACGGCATGTCCGCTTCCGCGAGGATGCGGGAGATGACGCCCTTGTTGCCGTGGCGGCCGGCCATCTTGTCGCCCACCGAGAGCTTGCGCTTCATGGCGACGTAGACCTTGACCATCTTGATGACGCCCGGCGGAAGCTCGTCGCCCTTCTGGAGGAGCTCGATCCGCTCGGCGTTGACCCGGTTGAGAACCTCGATCTGGGAGTCCTGGCGGCGGAGGATGATCGTGATCTCGTCGGCGATCTCCTCGTCCTTGAGCTTGAGTCGCTTGAGCTGCTGCGGCGTCAGGCGGGCGACGGCCTCGGGGGCGAACTTGGCGCCCTTCTTGACGATCTCGCTGCCGTCGCGGTCGAGGATCTCCTCGGCGGCCACGCGGTTGACGAGGAGGTCGCGGATCTTCTTGTTCGCCTCTTCCCGGATGATCCGGATCTCGTCCTTCGAGTTCTTCTCGATTTTCGCGATCTGATCCTGCTCGATCGAGAGGGCCCGGAGATCCTTGTCGATGCCCTTGCGGGAGAAGATCTTGACGTCGACCACCGTGCCTTCGATGCCCGGCGGGCACTTCAGGGAAGCGTCGCGGACGTCGCCGGCCTTCTCGCCGAAGATCGCCCGGAGAAGCTTCTCCTCCGGCGTCAGCTGGGTCTCGCCCTTGGGCGTGACCTTGCCGACGAGGATGTCGCCCGGCTTGACGCTCGCCCCGATCCGGATGATGCCGGACTCGTCGAGGTCCCGCAGGGCGTTCTCGGAGACGTTGGGAATGTCGCGCGTGATTTCTTCGGGCCCGAGCTTGGTGTCGCGGGCCTCGATGTCGAACTCCTGGATGTGGATCGACGTGAAGAAGTCGTCCTTGACGAGGCGCTCGGAGACCAGGATCGCGTCTTCGTAGTTGTAGCCGCGCCACGGCATGAAGGCGACGAGGACGTTGCGGCCCAGGGCCAGCTCGCCCTGGGACGTGCACGGCCCGTCGGCGAGAACTTCTCCCCGCTCGACGCGCTGCCCCTCGTGAACGATGGGCTTCTGGTTGATGCAGGTGTTCTGGTTGGAGCGCCGGAACTTCGTCAGCGGGTAGATGTCCGCGCCGAACTCCTTGGCCGCTCCGCCGGTCTCGGCCGGGCCGCCCTCGACGCGGACGATGATCCGCTCCGAGTCGACCTGGTCGACCATGCCCCCGCGCTTGGCGAGGACGACCGCGCCGGAATCCCGGGCCACGGTGGCTTCGAGGCCGGTGCCGACGAGCGGCGACTCGACCTTGAGCAGAGGCACGGCCTGGCGCTGCATGTTGGAACCCATCAGCGCGCGGTTCGCGTCGTCGTGCTCGAGGAACGGGATCAGGGCCGTCGCGACCGAGACGAGCTGCTTGGGCGAGATGTCCTTGTAGTCGACCTTGTCGCGGTCGGTCGTGACGAATTCGCCGTTGAAGCGGGCGATGACGCGATCTTCCTTGATGCGCCCGGTGGCATCCGTTTCGGCGTTCGCCTGGGCGATCGTGTAGTTCTCCTCTTCCCAGGCCGAGAGGTAGAAGGCGAACGGCAGAGCGTCGGCGGCCCGCTTGTGGTTCTTGCGGACCCGCTCGTTCTCGTCCTCGAGCTCCTTCTTCTCGACGATCTGGCCGAGCTTGAAGGAGGTGTCGCCGACCTGCGTGACCTGGAAGTGGTCGATGACGCGGCCCTTCTCGACCTTCTTGTACGGGGTTTCGATGAAGCCGAAGTCGTTGATGCGCGCGTAGCACGACAGCGACGAGATGAGGCCGATGTTCGGGCCTTCCGGCGTTTCGATCGGGCAGACGCGGCCGTAGTGCGTCGGGTGCACGTCGCGGACCTCGAACCCGGCGCGCTCGCGCGAGAGGCCTCCCGGCCCGAGGGCGGAGAGGCGGCGCTTGTGCGTGACCTCGGAGAGCGGGTTCGTCTGGTCCATGAACTGCGACAGCTGCGAGGACCCGAAGAACTCCTTGATCGAGGCGATGACGGGCTTCGAGTTGATCAGGTCGTGCGGCATCGCCGAGTCGATGTCCTGGTGGACCGACATCTTCTCCTTGATGGCGCGCTCCATCCGGACGAGGCCGATGCGGAACTGGTTCTCGAGCAGCTCGCCGACCGAGCGGACGCGCCGGTTGCCGAGGTTGTCGATGTCGTCCGTCCGTCCGACGTCCCGCTTGAGGCGGAGGAGATACCCGACGACGCGGAAGATGTCCGCCGGCGTCAGCGTCCTCGTGTCCTCGGAGGAGTCGGCCTCGAGCTTGATGTTGAACTTGAAGCGTCCGACGCGCGAGAAGTCGTACTTCTTGGCGTCGAAGAACATGCCCTCGAAGAGGTTCTTGGCCGACTCGTAGGTCGGAGGATCGCCGGGGCGCAGGCGACGATAGATCTCGAGGATCGCCTCGTTCTTGGTCTTGTGGGAATCCTTGCGGATCGTGTTGACGAGAACGTCGGAGGAGAGATCCCAGTCGGGGAAGAAGATCTCGACTTCCTTGATCCCCCGCTCCTTCAGGGCTTCGACGGCCCCCGCGCCGAACTCCTGCCCGGCCTCGAAGAGGACCTCGCCGGTGGAGAGATCGACGACGTCGGCGAGGAAGCAGGCCTTCTCGACGGCCGTTTCGTCGACCGAGCGCTCGATCGAGCCCTTCCGCGCGATCTCCTTCTGGTCTTCCGTCGAGAGCTTGATGCCGGCGAAAACGAGCTTGGTCTCCCGCTTGACGCGGGCGTAGCGGTCGCGCATCTCCTCCTGCTTGAGCATCTCCTTGCCGACCGTGAGGTGGACCCGGCCGCGCTCGAAGCGGGCCGCCACGGGCGAATAGAACTGCCGCAGGATGGCCTCGTCGGTCTCGAGGCCCAGGGCCCGGAGGAAGATCGTCGCCGGGAACTTCCGCTTGCGGTCGATGCGGACGAAGAGCACGCCCTTCTGGTCGTACTCGAACTCCACCCAGGAACCGCGGTACGGAATGATCTTCGCCAGGTAGCCGTGCGCCGACTCCTTGGTGAAGAAGACGCCCGGCGAGCGGTGGAGCTGGGACACGATGACGCGCTCGGTGCCGTTGATGACGAACGTGCCGTGCTCGGTCATCAGCGGGATGTCCCCGAAGAAGACTTCCTCTTCCTTGGCGTCCCGCATCGTCTTGACGCCCGTCTCGGGGTCCTTGTCGTAGACGAAGAGGCGGAAGGTCACCTTCAGGGGGACCGAGTAGGTCATCCCCCGCTCCTGGCACTCCGCGACCGAGTACTTCATCTGCAGGTCGACCGGGTTGCCGCAGACGTCGCACAGGGTGACCTTGTTCGGGTTCTGGGCGCCGCACTTGTCGCAGGAGACCACTTCCTCGTGCGGGTGCGCCGTCACGATCCGGGCGCCGCACGAGCGGCAGTCCATGCGCAGGTGCTCGAGGCCCTTGAGCCGACCGCACTTGCACTCCCAGTTGCCGATGGCGTACTTGACGAACTGCAGCTCGCAGGCCCCCCGGAAGTCCGCGAACGGGAACACGCTCGTGAACACGGCCTGGAGCCCGGACTGATCCCGCTCCTCGGGGAGCAGGTTCATCTGCAGGAAACGCTCGTACGACCGGCGCTGGACGTCGATCAGGTTGGGAAGATCCATGAACGAGCGGATCTTCGAGAAGTTCTTCCGCTGCTCAGACACAGCGACCTCAGACATCAATGAGCCCCCTGTAGCGCGAGGGACGCTTCGCGCCCTCGCAAATCCGCGCGAAGAGAGGAGACACCTCTCCCGCCCGCGGGTGCGGCCACCAGCAACAACATTCGCCTATTCCCAAGGGTGAGGATCTACTTGATCTCCACCTTCGCGCCGACCTCTTCGAACTTCTTCTTGATGGCGGCGGCCTCGTCCTTGGTGACGCCTTCCTTGATGACGCCGGGGGCGCCGTCGACGAGGTCCTTGGCCTCCTTGAGGCCCAGGCTCGTGACTTCGCGGACGGCCTTGATCGTCTTGATCTTGTCGCCGGCCGCGGCCAGGTGGACGGTGAACTCGGTCTGCTCTTCCTCGGCCGGAGCCGCGGCCGCGCCGCCGGCCGCCGCCACCGGCATCGCCATCGCCGCCGCCGAGACGCCGAACTTCTCTTCGAGCGCCTTGACGAGCGTGTTGAGCTCGAGGACCGTCATGCCCTCGACTTCCTTCACGAAGTTTTCTGCGGTCATTGCCATGATCTGTACCTCTCTCCTCTTTTCCTTACAAACTCAGTTGGCAGGCTCGGCGCTCGAGGGCGCCGGCCCGGATTTCGACTTCTGCTCCGCGACCTGACTCAGCACGCCCGCGAGGTTGCGGACCGGGCCGTTCAACACCGTCACCAGGCGTCGCATCGGCGACTGCATGACGAAGAGCAGCTTGGAGACGAGCTCCTCGCGGCTCGGGAGCTCCGCGATCGTCTTGATCTCGGCGGCGGGGACGGCGTGCCCGTCGATGACCGCGGCCTTGAAAACCAGATTCGGGTTCGTCTTGGCGAAGTTCGTCAGCACCTTGGCGAGCGCGACGGCGTTGCCCGTGTTGAACGCCACGGCCGTGGCGCCGGTAAAGTGTTCCGCGACGGCCTCGAGGGCCGTCCCCTTCGTCGCCCGGAGGGCGAGGGTGTTCTTGACGACGAGGTACGTCGACTCCGTTCCCCGCACCTGGCGGCGGAGCTCGGTGACCTCGGGGACCTTCAAGCCCGCAAAAGCGAACAGGATCGCGTTCGAGGACTGGGCCAGGCCCTGGGCCAGGGACTCGACCGCTTCCGTTTTTTGAGTGCGATTCATCGTTTGACCTCGCTATGCCGGGACGGCCTCGATCGACGATGTGTCGATCTCGACCCCGGGACCCATCGTCGAGGAGACGGAAACGGTCCGGAAATACTTGCCCTTGGCCGCGGCGGGCTTCGCCTTGAGCACGGCCTTGATGAACGCCGAAGCGTTCTCCTCGAGCTTCTTTTCGTCGAAGGAGACCTTCCCGATGGGAGCGTGGATGATCGAGGTCTTGTCGACCCGGAACTCGATCTTGCCGCCCTTGATCTCCTTGACCGCCTTGCCGACGTCCATGGTGACCGTGCCGGCCTTCGGGTTGGGCATCAGTCCCTTCGGACCGAGGACCTTTCCGAGCTTGCCGACGAGGCGCATCATGTCCGGAGTCGCGACGAGGGCCTCGAACTCGAGGAACCCGCCCTGGATCTTCTCGACCAGCTCCTCCGCGCCCACGTGATCGGCGCCGGCTTCCTGCGCTTCCCTGGCCTTGTCGCCGCCCGCGATGACCGCGACGCGTTTCGACTTGCCGGTGCCGTGCGGCAGGACCACCGTGCCGCGCACCATCTGGTCGGCGTGCTTCGGGTCCACGCCGAGCAGCATCGCGACGTCGACGGATTCGTCGAACTTCGCATAGCGCACGGCGCGCACCAGCTTCACGGCCTCGGGGAGAGGATAGGGACGGGTCTCCACCTTGGCCTTGGCCGCCAGGAACTTCTTACCGCTTTTGGGCATCGTCCTCCTTCGTCGTGCAAACGATCGAGTCGTGACTCGATCTCCGACTGTCCTTCGCCGTCACGCGACGGCGATACTCACTTAAACGATCTCGATTCCCATCTGCCGCGCCGTCCCCTCGACGGTGCGAATCGCCCCGGCCAGGTCCGCCGCGTTGAGGTCGGGCATCTTGGTCCGGGCGATCTCCTCGACCTGCTGCTTCGTGACCTTGCCGACCTTCTCCTTGTTCGGCGTGCCCGAGCCCTTCGGGACGCCCGCCGCCTTCAGGAGCAGGATCGACGCCGGCGGGGTCTTCGTGATGAAGGTGTACGACCGGTCGGCAAAGACCGTGATGACGACCGGGATGATCAGGCCCTTCTGCGAGGCCGTCCTGGCATTGAAGTTCTTGCAGAAGTCCATGATGTTGACGCCCTGCTGGCCCAGCGCGGGCCCGACCGGCGGCGCGGGAGTCGCCTCCCCCGCCGGAATCTGCAGCTTGACGTAGCCGGTGATCTTCTTGGCCATGCGCGTTCCTCTTCCTCGCTTACAGCTTCTGGACCTGCAGGAACTCGAGCTCCACCGGGGTCGAGCGCCCGAAGATCGTGACCATGACCTTCAGCGTCGAGCGGTCGAGGTTGATCTCCTCGACCACGCCGGTGAAGTTCGTGAACGGGCCGTCCGTGATCCGGACGTGCTCGCCCTTCTCGAATGTGTGCTTGGGCTTGGGCTTCTCCTTGGTGGAGGTCACGCGGTGGAGGATCTGCTCGACCTCCTCCGCGGTCAGCGGCGTGGGCTCCTTGCCGGAACCGACGAAGCCCGTGACCTTGGGAGTGTTCTTGACGAGATGCCACGCCTCGTCCGACATCTCCATCTCGACGATGATGTAGCCCGGGAAGAACTTGCGCTGGATCTCCCGGCGCTTCCCGCCCTTCATCTCGACCAGCGTCTCGGTCGGGATGCGGATGTCGCCGAACTTGTCCTGCATGCCCATGGCCTCGATGCGTTGCCGGAGGTTCTGCCGGACACGCTCCTCGAAGCCCGAGTACGTGTGGACGATGTACCAGCTCTTTGCCTTCGTCTCGGTGATCATCCGGAAACCACTCCCGCCGCGTGGAAGATCTTGTCGACCAGCCACGACAGTCCGCTGTCGACCAGGAACAGATAGAAGCCGAAGAGGAAGCAGGCGACGATCACGACGACCGTCGTCCCGACGACCTCGGGCCGGCCGGGCCAGCTCACCTTCTTGACCTCGGACCACACGTCGCGGAAGAAATCCCGCGTCCGGGGCCACCATTCTTTGATCGGAGTCATGTCTCTTTCGTTGACCGCCTGTCTTCTCTGTCGCGAACGTCAATGGCAGGGGTGGAGGGATTCGAACCCCCAACCTACGGTTTTGGAGACCGCCGCTCTACCAATTAGAGCTACACCCCTAACGGGTACCCGCTAGACTTTCCCTTCCTTGTGCGCCGTGTGCTTCCGGCAGAACCGGCAGTACTTCGACAGCTCCAGCTTCTCGGTGTTCGTCTTCTTGTTCTTGGTCGTCGTGTAGTTCCGGCGCTTGCACTCCGCACACGCGAGACTGATGTTCTCTTGCATCGTTTACTCCAGGATCTCGACGATGGTGCCGGCTCCGACGGTGCGGCCGCCCTCGCGGATGGCGAATCGGAGGCCCTTTTCCATGGCGATCGGGGTGATCAGGTTGATCTCCAGGTTCACGTTGTCGCCCGGCATCACCATCTCCACGCCCTGGGGCAGCTGCGCCGTCCCCGTCACGTCCGTGGTCCGAAAGAAAAACTGCGGCCGATACCCGTTGAAAAACGGCGTGTGCCGCCCGCCCTCTTCCTTCGTCAGGATGTACGCCTGCGCCGTGAACTTCAGGTGCGGCGTGATCGAGCCCGGCTTCGCGCACACCTGCCCGCGCTCCACGTCCTTCCGCTCCGTCCCGCGCAGCAGAAGTCCCACGTTGTCCCCCGCCTGCCCCTGATCCAGAAGCTTGCGGAACATCTCCACACCCGTCACGACCTTCTTCTGCGTCGGCCGGATCCCCACGATCTCCACTTCCTCGCCGACCTTCACGATCCCCCGCTCCACGCGGCCCGTCACCACCGTCCCGCGACCCGAGATCGAGAACACGTCCTCGATCGGCATCAAAAAGTCCTTGTCCACCGCCCGCTCCGGCACCGGAATGTACGCGTCCACCGCGTCCATCAGCTCCAGAATGCACTTGGCATCCGCCGAGGCCGGGTCCGCAGACTCCCCCGCCTTCAGCGCCGATCCCTTCACGATCGGCGTCTTGTCCCCGGGGAACCCGTACGAGGTCAACAGCTCCCGCACTTCCAGCTCCACCAGCTCCAGAAGCTCCGGGTCGTCCACCATGTCCGTCTTGTTCAGAAACACCACCACGTACGGCACCCCGACCTGGCGCGCCAGAAGAATGTGCTCCCGCGTCTGCGGCATCGGGCCGTCCGCCGCCGACACCACCAGAATCGCCCCGTCCATCTGCGCCGCGCCCGTGATCATGTTCTTCACGTAGTCCGCGTGCCCAGGACAGTCCACGTGCGCGTAGTGACGCTTGTCCGTCGAATACTCCACGTGCGCCGTGTTGATCGTGATCCCGCGCGCCTTCTCTTCCGGCGCGTTGTCGATCTGGTCGTACGCCTTCGCCGTCGCCAGACCCTTCTTCGACAAAATCAGCGTGATCGCCGCCGTCAACGTCGTCTTCCCGTGATCCACGTGACCAATCGTCCCGATGTTCACGTGCGGCTTGCTGCGATCGAACTTCTCTTTAGCCATCTGTCTCCCCTAACACTCTGCCTGCGGCGCCCAGGCCTCGCGACTCTTGGAGCCCACGACCAGGATTGAACTGGTGACCTCGTCCTTACCAAGGACGTGCTCTACCAACTGAGCTACGTGGGCGCTCACGCCGCCAGGCGTGAGGCCGGAGCCGGAAGGCGAACCGACATCCATCGTCTGATTCATCGGATCTTCCGTCCCTCGCCTCACGACTGCGCCACCCCGACCGACCACCACCCGAACCGCGTACCGTCCGCCGTCTCTATGGAGCGGGAGACGGGATTCGAACCCGCGACCAACAGCTTGGAAGGCTGTGACTCTACCCCTGAGTTACTCCCGCGCTTTGCGATGCTTCATGCCGACTCGCGCTCTTCATGGTGGGCAGTGAAGGATTTGAACCTCCGTAGCGCAAAGCGCGGCAGATTTACAGTCTGCTGCCATTAACCACTCGGCCAACTGCCCGTGCTCGATCACGAAACCCAAACTGCCCGCCGATCGGTTTTTCTCTGGAGCCGGCGAAGGGACTTGAACCCGCAACCTCCCGATTACAAATCGGGTGCTCTACCAGTTGAGCTACGCCGGCGCGTGCACGTATGTCGCCGAAATCCTCGATTCGATAGTCCCAGCCGGCATTCAAAGAACACACCAAGAGCTATCCCGACCGGCGTGAATCGCGGAGTCTAGCAGCGCCAAATCACTCGATCAAGACCTCTTTTGGGTTTCTTGGCCTCGCTGGCGGACGGCCTCGTAACCGGCGGCGGCGGCGGCCGTGGAGACGTTCAGGGACCCTACCGCCCCGGCCATGGGAAGCCGCGCGAGCAGGTCGCAGCCTTCCCGGACCAGCCTCCGCATGCCCCGGCCCTCGGCGCCGAGGACGAGGGCCAGGTCTCCGGTCAGGTCCAGCTCGTAGAGAGTCGCCCCCGCCGGGTCCAGCCCCACGACCCGAAAGCCTTCATTCTTAAGGCGATCGATGAAACGGCGGAGGTTCTTGACGCGAACGACGGACACGCGCTCGACAGCCCCCGCCGAGGCCCGGGCGACGGCCTCCGAAAGGGGCGCCGTCCCCCGTTCGGGCACGACCACCCCCGCCCCGAGGCCCTCCGCCACCCGGAGGACGGCCCCCAGATTCTGGGGGTCCTGGACCTCGTCCAGGAGCAGCAGGAACCGGCCCCCGCGCTTCCCCTCCAGCGCCGCCTCTTCCTCGAGATATCCCCGAACGGCCATCCGGGCCACGGCCCCCTGATGCCCGGACCCGGCGGCCCGGTCCAGGGCCTCCCGGCTCCCGAAGCGGACCGCCACGCCGTTCGAACGGCAGAGCGTCATGAGGGAGTTGATCCGGCGATCGCGGCGCTCCGAGTCGAAGAGCACCCATTCGATCTCGCGAGGGCGGGCGCGCACGGCCTCCTCGATGGGATGGAGGCGCGTCAGGATCACGACCCGTCCGTGAGCAGCGCGACCGCCATCGCGGCGAGGCCGTCGCGGCGCCCCGGGAATCCCAGGCCGTTCGAGCTCGTGCCGCGCACGCTGACGGCCTCGGGCGAGACGCCCAGGATCTCGGCGATGCGGGCGCGGATCGCCGGCACGTGCGGAGCGAGCTTCGGCGCCTCGGCCACGACGACGGCGTCGACGTTGCCGACCGAGTATCCGCGAGCGCGCGCGAGCTCGGCCGCCTTCCGGAGAAACGTCGCGCTGTCCGCGCCCTTCCACGCCGGATCGCTCGGCGGGAAGTGATCGCCGATCGAACCGGCACCGGCCGCACCGAGCACGGCGTCCGTCAGGGCATGGAGCAGAGCATCTCCATCCGAGTGACCCTCGAGTCCGGACTCGTGCGGGATCGCGACGCCTCCCAGCCGCAGGACGCGGCCCGCCGCAAACGGATGCGCATCGAAGCCGAGCCCCACTCTCGATCCCATCGGCGCTCCCTACCCCTTCCGCGCACGGAGGACGGCCTCCGCAAGCTCCAGATCCGCGGGCGTCGTGATCTTGAAGCCCAGACGGGAGATTGCGACGACCTCGACCGGAATCCCCAGATCCTCGCACAGCGCGGCTTCGTCGGTCGCGTCTCCCCCGGACTCCAGGACGCGGCGGAGGACCGCGGCGCGAAACGCCTGGGGCGTCGCAGCGGCCCAGAGCGACGATCGATCGACGGTGCGCACGGCCCGGTGTTCATGGACGACCTTGATGGTGTCGACGACCGGGATCGCGGCGATCGCCGCGCCCATCCGCGCCGCCGCGGCCACGACCGCCGACGCTTCGGCCGCCGTCACGAGAGGGCGGGCGGCGTCGTGAACCGCGACGACGTCCTCGTCCGAGGCGTTGAGCGCCTCGAAGCCTGCGCCTCACGGACTTCGAGCGGGTGTCGCCGCCCGCGACGACCGCCACGGGGGGACCAGCCACCCGGCGGAATGCCTCGAGACTTTCGGCCGGGGCGACGACGACGGTTCGATCGAATTCCGCTGCTGCCAGCGATTCCAGCGCCCACTCGAGGAGCGGCCGTCCTGCGACGGCGACGAGCGCCTTCGGCTCGGCGCGGCCGAGGCGCTCGCCCCGACCGGCCGCGACCACCGTCAGGAGGCGCATGCATTCCCCATGGCCGGATTCCCTCGTGGCCCGTCCTTCCGATCTCGTGATCGGTATGTCTTGTACGTCGGTATGGCGTGCTCCGGAACGGCCTCTGAGATCCGCGCGGGAGCCGGGGCCCCGGCGTCGCCCGGCCCGCCGGCGGCGGGCCTTTCGTCGCTGGGGGCCGGCTCGCAAACCCGCTTCCGCAGTTCGCCTCCGAGAAGCTGGCTGAAGGTCTTCGCTCCACGCGGGGAGAGGTGCATACGGTCGGAAAAGTCAGTCGGCACTCAGTTCCTTGGTGCGGCGCATGTCGAGCAATTCCGAGCCGTTGTCGGCAAGGACCGCCTTGCAGTCCCGGATTGAGGCCGTACACCTCCCCCTGCGGCATGGCGACAAAGACGGCGCGGACGTTGCGCTGCCGGCACAGGCGGAGAAGCCGGACGAGCCGCGTATACGATTGCGGTCCCGTGACGGGCCGGTCCACCCGACTCTCTACGCACGGCCTCGTTCAGCCGCCGGGCCGTCTGACGATAATCCGGGACTGCGGCGCTCAGCACGCGGACTCGGACCCGGTCGCTCTCCGAGAAGATGTGGAGCGCAGCATGCCAGGAGGTATCCGAACCGATCGCTCGAGCGAGGTCAAGTCGAGCCTCAGCATCTCCGCCGCGTTCGCCCATCCTCCGAAGTACGCGGCGATCCGTTCCGCGTGGATCGGGTTCGAGTCGTACAGCTGCCCGCGTGCGAACGGGATCACGACCCAGTCGAGGGCGTTCTCGCCCGAAAAATTGTTTCGGAACATGTAGTACCAGTCGAGGATGCCGTATCGTCCGGATGCACGGACTCGGCGCTCACCCGAGTGACGAGCCGCATTCGAGCTGCTTTGCGCAGCGTTGCGATATCGACGCCTTCGCGCGTGAGCGAATTTCCGAGCACGAGAAGGCGCTCGCCGTCTCGGGCCTTCAGCGATGCCGCCACTGCCGGGATCGACCGGATGTGGGTGACGTCGGCTCGACAGCCGCTCAGACCCGATCCGCAGCGCGAGCTCGCACGCCGACGTCAACGCGACGACTGTCAGCAGGACCTTCGTCTCGGACTTAAAATTGGAAGTAAATAAACTCATGGACGTTTGGGAGCCGGGAAGAAGATCAGCATGAGCACGGCGTACGAATACGCAGTGGCCCGGGGCTTTCCAATCTGACTCGGATCGAGCGCCGTGAGGTCCTGGCGCTTCTCCACCCAGTACTCGTAGACCAGCAGCGGCACGGCGTAGAACACCATCGATTCCGCGACCATCCGGGCGAACGGAGTCATTCGAAAGTCCGTCACCGCGAGACGGAACATCTCCCAGGCCTGCCCGATCGTCGCGGCGCGGAACAGCAACCAGCCGACGCAGACCAGCTGGAACAGCACGAAAGCGCGAACGGCGCCGCCGAGGAACGAGTAGTCGTGCAGCGTACGATCCTGGCCCTTACCGGTCGACGAGGCGATAGGCCCAGAGCAGCCCGCCGTGAAACACGCCCCATGCGGCGAATGTCCAGTTCGCTCCGTGCCAGATGCCGCCCAGAATCATGGTGATCATGAGGTTGCGGTAGGTGCCGAGACGGCCCCGCCGGTTGCCGCCGAGTGGGATGTACACGTAGTCCCGAAGCCAGGTCGAGAGACTGATGTGCCATCGCCGCCAGAAGTCGCTCGGACTCACCGCGAGATAGGGCATCCGGAAGTTCACCATCAGGTCGATACCCATCCACTTGGCCACTCCCTGGGCGATCGAACTGTAACCGGAAAAGTCGGCATAAATCTGCAGCGCGAAAGCATAGACGCCGGCAATGCATTCGGGACCCGTCAACGACGCCAGAGGAGCCTGGAATACGGAGTTCACGAGCGTCGCCATGTTGTCGCCGATCACGACTTTCTTGAACAACCCGAGGAGCACGAGGTACAGGCCTTCCTGGAAATCGCCGTCGCGATAGACACGGGGAGCCTGGATCTGCTTGAGAAGGCCGACGCCGTTTTCCGAGTTGCCCGAACGCATGATCGGACCCGCCACGAGATGCGGAAAGAACGACACGTACAACGCGAAGTCCCGGAAGTTCTTGGCCGGTTCGCCGACGCCCCGACCGATGTCGATGACGTAGCTCATGCTCTGGAATGTGTAGAAAGAAATGCCCACGGGAAGAACGATCGCCCAGAAAGGCAGGCTGAACGGCACGCCGACCCGGCTGAAGAACTCGTCGGCCTCGCGCGCGAAGAAGCCGTAGTACTTGAAGAAGCCGAGGAGCGCCAGGTTGACGACGACCGAAATCGCCACCAGTCGATTCCGCGAGCGGGTTCCCTTCGCACGTGCGACCGCGACGCCGAGCCAGTAATCCATGAGCGTGGAACCCGCGATCAAGGGTAGGAATCGCCAGTTCCAGCAGCCGTAGAAGAAGTAGCTGGCCACGATCAGCATCCGGTTCTGCCAGCGGAAAGGCAGCGCCCAATAGAGCGGGAGCACCACCGCGAGGAAGCCCCAGAATTGCCAGGTGTTGAACAGCATGCCGCGCTACAGGAAGCGCAGAACGCGCGCCGCGGCCACTGTTCGATTCTGCATCGCGGGATTCGGACTTTATCGCACCATCCGGGCTCAAAGGGGCGATAGACCCGGCAGAATCGGAATCTCGTCGCCAGACCGCGGTGAGTGGTCCGGCGGGCACCAGGATGAGATGCCGTCGCTTTACGCGGAACGCTTCAGCACGAGCGCCCGCCGTCGCGGCCGCGGGCTTTTCAAGAGGTCCCTCGTTCGCGAGGCGAGGCCATCTGGGGGAACGTCGGCGCAGGGCACTGACGCCATGTCCCAGGACTAACGCTAAACCGCCAGGATCTCCTGCTCCTTCGACTTCAGGAGGTCGTCGACCTCCTTGACCTTCTTGTCGGTGATCTTCTGCGATTCCTCGAGGCCCCGGCGCTCGTCGTCTTCCGAGATCTCCTTGTCCTTGAACATTTTCTTCAAGCGGTCGTTGCCCTCGTGCCGGTAGCGCCGAATCTCGACGCGGGCCTCCTCGGCCATGTGATGCGCCGTCTTGGCGAGATCCTTGCGCCGCTCCTCGGTCAGAGGCGGAATGGGGATGCGCACCACCTTGCCGTCGTTCTGGGGGTTCAGGCCCAGCTCGGACTTGCGAATGGCCCGCTCGATTTCGATCGCCATCTTCGGATCCCAGGGAGCCGCCACGATCAGAGTGGGCTCGGGCACCGAGAGGTTCGCCACCTGGTTGATCGGCACGTCGGCGCCGTACGCCGACACGAGGATGCCGTCGAGCATGCCCAGGTTCGCGCGCCCGGTGCGGAGCGTCTTGAACCGCTCCTTCAGGGCTGCGATCGCGTCGGACATGTGCTTCTCGATGTCCTTGAGCTCCTGTCTCATGCCTCGGCTCCCCCTGCGCTGACCAGCGAGCCGATGTCCTCCCCGGTGACGACCCGCTGGATGTTGCCCTGGACCTTGAGATTGAAGACCTTGATCGGAATCCCGTTTTCCATGCAGAGCGCGACGGCCGCGGCGTCCATGACCTGCAGCCCGGCCTCCAGCGCCTGCCGGTAGGAGAGCGTCTTGAGGAACTTGGCGGTCGCGTCGCGATTCGGATCGGCGTCATAGACGCCGTCGACCTTCGTCGCCTTCAGGAGGACCTCGGCGTGGATCTCGTTGGCGCGGAGGGCCGCGGCGGAGTCGGTGGTGAAGAACGGATTCCCGGTGCCCGCGACGAAGAGGACGACGCGGCCCTTCTCGAGATGGCGGATGGCCCGCCGCCGGATGAAAGGCTCGGCGATCTGGCGGATCTCGACGGCCGACATCAGGCGCGTCGTGACTCCGCGTTTGTCGAGCGCGTCCTGCAGGGCCAGTCCGTTGATCACCGTCGCGAGGAGGCCCATGTGGTCGCCGGCCACGCGGTCGATGCCCTGCGCGGCCGCCGAGACACCCCGGATGATGTTCCCCCCGCCGAGGACGACCGCGGTCTCGACCCCGAGGGCGTGGACCTCCTTGATCTCGTCGGCGAGACGGGCGACCACGTCCGGCGCGATACCGAACCTCTGGTCCCCCATCAACGCCTCCCCCGAGAGCTTCAGGAGGATGCGTCGATAGACGGGGGTCTGGGACATGCAGGCGGGATCTTAACCGCGAAACCGAAAATGTGGGCTCGCGGCGCGAATAGTCTCCGTCGAAGGGTGAAGGAACGGCGATGCCGTTGTGAGGGAGAGGGTCCGCACGGCGACTTCCCCTCCCCCGTCCGCTGGCCCGCGCAGCGGGCCGCCAGGAGTCCGAGCTTAGGCCGCTTCTTCGGCTCGCCCCGCGCCCTCGCCCAGCTTGAACCGGACGAAGCGCAGGTCGAGGGCGCCCTTGCCCGCGCGCTCGACGACGATCTGGCCGACCGTCTTTTCGGGATCCTTGACGAAGGCCTGCTCGACGAGCACGGCCTCCTGGTAGAACTTCTCGACTTTTCCGTCGGCGATCCGCTCGACGACGTTGGCCGGCTTGCCGGCCGCCGTGGCCTGAGCGCGGGCGATCTCGCGCTCGGTCGTGAGGATGTCGGCCGAAACCTCCCCGCGCGATGCGAAGCGCGGGTCCGACGCGGCGATGTGCATCGCGAGGTCTTTGCCGAGGGCCTCGTCTCCGCCCGGCAGGCCGACGACGACGCCGATCCGGCCGTTGCCGTGGATGTAGCTCGCGAAGGTCTCGTCGGCCCGCGGCGTCAGACGGGCGAACCGGCGGACCTGGATGTTCTCCTTGAGCACCGCGATCATCTGCGTGACCGCGTCGCCCACGGTCTCTCCGCCCGGCCAGGACAGCTTCGAGAGCTCGGCCACGTCGCCCGTGCGCGTGTCGCCGAAGGCGTCGTGCGCCGCGATGCGGTCGGCGAGCTTCTCGGCGAAGACCCGGAAATCCTCGGTGCGCGCGACGAAGTCCGTCTCGCAGTTCACCTCGACGAGGACCGCGCCCTTGACCGTGACGTGCGCCACGACGAGGCCCTCGGAAGCCGCCCGGCCGGCCTTCGACGCCGCGGCGGCGAGGCCCTTCTTGCGGAGGATCTTCTTCGCTTCGTCGAAATCGCCCTGGGCTTCGACGAGCGCCTTCTTGCAGTCCATCATCCCGGCGCCGGTTTCCGTGCGCAGAGCGTTCACGAGCTTGGAGCTGATTTCCATGAGTGCCTCAGTCAAAAGTGGAGAGTTGAGAGCTAAGGGTTGAGCGGACGCTCAACTCTCAACGCTCAACCCTCGACGGTTCTTACGATGCGTCGGCGACGACGGCCGTCTGCGAGAGCTCCGGCGTGCGCGGACGGTCCTCGGAGGGCGCGTCTTCCGCGTTCCGCTCCCCGTGGGCGTGCAGGCCTTCGAGCGCCGCGTCGGCGATCTTCTGGGTGAACAGCCGGATGGCGCGGATGGCGTCGTCGTTGCCCGGGATGACGTGGTCGATCAGGTCCGGATCGCAGTTCGTATCGACGACCGCCACCACCGGGATGCCGAGAATGTTCGCTTCCTTGACCGCGATGTATTCCTGCTTGGGATCGATCACGAAGAGCGCATCCGGAAGCTCGTCCATCTCCTTGATGCCTGTCAGGTTCTTTTCGAGCTTCTCTTTCTCCCGCTCCAGACGCAGCCGCTCCTTCTTGGTGAGGTTCTCGTTGTCATCCTGCGCGAGGATGCCCTCGATCTCCTTCAGCCGATGGATCGACTTGCGGATCGTGGAGAAGTTGGTCAGCGTCCCGCCGAGCCACCGGGTGTTCACGTAGAACATGCCGCAGCGGTTGGCTTCTTCGTAAATCGCATCCTGGGCCTGGCGTTTCGTGCCGACGAACAGCAGGTTCTTGCCCGCGGCGGCAAGGTCGGTCACGAACTTCGAGGCTTCTTTGAACTGCTTGAGCGTCTTCTGCAGGTCGATGATGTAGATCCCGTTGCGCTTCCCGAAGATGAACTTCTTCATCTTGGGGTTCCAGCGCTTCGTCTGATGACCGAAGTGGACGCCAGCCTCGAGCAGTTCCTTCATCGAAATAGATGCCAGATCACACCTCCCTTTCCGGAGCCCTTCGGCTCACTTAACGCTTAACGTTTGCTGAACTGGAACCGGGCCCGCGCGCCGCGCTGCCCGTACTTCTTGCGTTCCTTCATCCGGGGGTCCCGCGTCAGGAAACCTTCCTTCTTGAGCTTCTTGCGGAGCTCCAGGTTGTACTCGGTCAGCGCGCGGGCGATGCCGTGACGGATGGCGCCGGCCTGTCCCGTCGGCCCGCCGCCGGCCACCGTCACGTGGATGTCGAACTTCTCGACCGTCTCCGTGGACTGGAGCGGCTGCTTGATGACCATCTTGAGGACGTTGTTGGGGAAGTAGTCGTCGATGGAGCGCTTGTTGACGGTGATCGCGCCGGTCCCGGGAACCAGGCGGACGCGCGCCATCGAGGTCTTCCGCCGTCCGGTGGCCCTGTGCTGAATGTCGACTGCCAAGACTCCTCCGAGCTCTATTCGAAAAAGTGTGTCGCGGCCTTAGGCCGACACCTTCAACGGTCGAGGCTGCTGCGCCTCGTGCGGGTGCTTTTCCCCGCGGTATACCTTCAGCTTCTTCAACTGCTTGCGGCCCATCTTCGACTTCGGCAGCATTCCGCGAACGGCGTCCTCGATGATCCGCTCGGGATACTTCGCCTGCTGCTCGCGCGCCCCCACCGACTTCAATCCGCCCGGGAACCCGGTGTGGCGGCGATACATCTTCACGTCGAGCTTCTTGCCGGTGAGCTTGATCTTCTCGGCGTTCGTCACGACGACGAAGTCGCCCATGTCGAGGTACGGCACGTAGTTCGCCCGATGCTTGCCGGAAAGAATCCGGGCGACCCGGGTCGCGAGCCGACCGAGGACCAATCCGGACGCATCCACCACGAACCAGTCGTGGCGGACGTCCGCTGCCGATACTCTTCCCGTGCCAGAAGCCATCGCGTTAAACCCTCACTCGAACTCTCAAGGTGGCCCGCACCGAGGCGGACCCGGGCGGGAGCCCCCGTTTCGAGGGCGCGTAAGAATACGTAAGCGGAGAGGGCCTGTCAACGGGGTTGGAAAGAAGCCCCGGACCGGCCTCGGCGGCGCCTTCCGGACCCGGAGGCCTGCGATAATGCCCTGCAGCCGGTATCGTGCGGCGCCGAGGGAGGGGCCGATGCGGGTGTCCGTCGTGGTCCCCATCCTCAACGAAGAAGGCAATGTCCCGCGGCTCTACGAGCGGGTTCGCGGAGAGCTCGAAAAGGCCTCCCCCGACTTCGAGCTCATCTTCGTCGACGACGGAAGCACGGATCGATCGGCGGCCGCGGTCGCCGACCTTCACGCCTCCGATCCGAGGGTCAAGCTCGTCTCGTTCTCCCGCAATTTCGGGTACCAGATGGCTTTGACCGCCGGCCTCGACCACAGCTCGGGCGACGCCGTCGTGATCATGGACGGAGACCTTCAACACCCCCCGTCGCTACTCCCCGCGCTTCTCGAGAAGTGGCGGGAAGGATTCGAGGTCGTCCACACCATCCGCCGTTCGACGGCCGACGCCTCGGGCCTGCGCCGGACCGCCGGCGACGCCTTTTATTCGCTCTTCCGGCGGCTCAGCCGGATCGACCTGCCGGCGAACACGGCGGACTTCCGTCTGCTCGACCGCAAGGTCGTCCGGGCGCTCGGGGACATCCGCGAGCGGACTCGCTTCCTGGCGGGGCTGACCGTCTGGACCGGGTTTCGCTCGACCAGCGTGACCTACGAGGCGCCGGCGCGGGAGGAGGGGGTCACGAAATTCACGAGCGCCCGCATCGCCCGGCTCGCCCTCGATGCCCTCGTGTCGTTCTCGACGGTTCCACTCCACCTCGCCGTCTACGCGGGCACCGTCCTGGCCGCCTCGGCTTTCTCTATTCTCTCTACGCACTCTGGGAACGATTCGCGAGCGGCACGGTGCTCGCGGGCTGGACTTCGATCGTGATGCTCGTTGCGATCGTCGGCGGAATCCAGCTGATGCTGATCGGCGTCCTCGGCGTGTACCTCGGCAAGATCTACGAAGAGGTCAAGCAGCGACCGCTCTACCTCGTCCGCGCCTCGATCGGCCTCGGTGAACCACCTGTAGAGAAACCATAGGCCGCGTCAGCGAACGGGCCTGACGCAATAAGGCTCCAGGGCGCCGGCCCCCTCGCCCCTGGGCGACACCCACACCAGGTGCGACACGGGGCCGTTTCGCTCCGCCTGCATCAGCTCCGGCGGGAGGTCGATCCTCTCCGCGCCGCGGCAGTCGACCCGCGACCCGAACAGGGCTTCGGCCGAGTCCTCCGGCATGACCCAGACGCGCCGAGCGTCCGCGTCGCTCCAGGTCCACGTGACTTTCGGGGTCAGGTCGCTGCCGTCGAGCATCCAGCGATCCGTGACGACGGCGACCACGATTCCCGGGTCCCTCAGGAGGGGCCGGAGCCGATCTCCGAGCTCCTGCAGCGTCGACTGGAAATTCCGCGTCTGGAAGGCGGCGACGATGACCCAGTAGACCGCCAGGCCCGCCACGATCGACGTCGCCGCCCGGCGCAAACGGAGCGGCGTGAGACTCCGCACGCCCCCCGCCAGGGCCAATGCCGAAAACGGGAGGACGGGCAGGAGATACCGCGATTCGTACGGATTCAAGCTCGTGACGTTCCGGTTGGCGAGAGCGACCGGAAGAATTCCCGCCGCGACCGAGACCGCGAGTGCCATTAACGGCACTCGATCCTCCCCGAAGCCTGACTGGCGGCGATCGATCGCCGCGAAAACCGCTCCGACGACTCCCGCCGCGAGGACGCCCAGGATCGTCGAGCGCGAATGGACCTCGATGCGAATCGCGCCCGCCGCCCAGGCCCACCCGCCCGCCAGGCTGTGCCAGAGCCCATCGACGAAGCGCAGGGCGGCGAAATGAGGCTCCGCGAGGAAGTTGCGGATCTGGACCGACGGCAGCTGCTTCGCCCGCACTTCGACATGGCTGAAGGCGCGGAACACCGCGTATCCGGCGACCATCCCCGCGGCCACCCACCCGGCGTCGCGAACACGTCGGCGGGCGGCGAGAAAAGCCGCAGCGGCGAACCCGGCGGCGATGCCGTACTCGCTGATCGTGACGGCGCCGGCCACGAGGAGCGCGGCTCCGAGACCCCGCGTGCGCCCGACCGGTGCATCGGCCGCGAGACAGGTCAGAAGCGCGGCGAGCGCCAGCGAGACCGGCAGATTGACCGACAGCACGGTGGTCGCCGTCGTGAACTGCGTCGTCACCAGGACGGGCGTCAGGACGAGGAGCGCCGCGAGCGAGGGAAGGAAGGCGTCACCCGGCCGCACACGCCGGGCCAGCCGCGCCGTCTGCCAGGCCAGGATCGCCCAGAGGGCGAGGGCCATGGCGACGTAGGGGCCTCGGTGGAGGCCGAAGGCCGCGGCGCTCCACTTCAGGAGTTGACCGAAGAGCGGGCGGTGGGAGTGATTGGCGACGAGGGTTTCGAGGGTCGACTCCCGGAGAAAGAGGACGAGGTAGGCGTCGTCCCAGACCGGGAAGCCGCCCCACATGCCGAACCCGAGGAAGCCGAAGACTCCGGCGAAAACGAGACCGACCGTCCAGCGCGTCCGACTCAAGCGAGGAAATTGTGACACGCGGGCGGGAGAACTGCGGCATTCAAGGCCGGGAATCCAGGATTCGAGGCCTCGCCGGACGAACCGCTGAGAAGGGTTCCCCGGGCAGATCGAAGGTCTTGGCCAGGAAGGTCGCCATGGCGCCCCGCCCGACGGGATTGTCCGGACAGTAGTTATCCCCTCCGCACCCGGCTGTGATGCCTTCGGCGGCCAGCCGCTCGATCCATCGGGCGTACGCGCTCGGGCAGGGAACGTCGTCGAAAACCCCCGTGCACGCCGGAGGCGTGTACGCCGCGCCGTGCTCGGTCTTGAGCAGGAAAACGGCCATCTGCTCGCGGGTCACGGCCGCGTCCGGACAATAGTTGCCGCCCCCGCAGCCCGCCGTGATGCCCTCGGAGGCGAGCTGCTCGATCCACTCGGCATAGGGGCTCGAGCAGGGCACGTCCCCGAACTGTCCCTGACAAGCCGGCGGGTCGTAGGACGATCCGTGCTCCGACTTCAGGAGAAAGACCGCCATCTGCGCGCGGGTGACCGGCAACGTCGGGCAGTACACGCCCGTCCCGCAGCCGGCCGTCACCGCCGAGCGGAAGACGCTCTCGACGTCGCCGTGGAAGGGGTTGACCTGCGGCACGTCGGCGAAGTCCGAGAGCCAGCCCCGGCTGAGCATTCCGGTGACGACCGCCGGGCAATCCGCCCGGGTTCGTCACGGAGACGTCCTGCAGCGACCCGGCCGGTCGCGAAGGCGTCTTGCCCGTGATGTGCGTCGAGTCCACGTAGACGATCGAGGTCAGCGACGCCCCGCCCAGCGTGACCGCGGCCCCCGAAACGAAATTGGTTCCGGTGATCGTCACGTTCGTTCCGGCGGCGGCGGGGCCCGAGCTCGGCGCGATCGCGCTGACGCCCGCCGATCCCGGCGGGGGCGTGGGCGTCCGGCTGGGGGTCCGCGTCGGCGTGCGCGAGGAGGTGATCGTCGGTGTCCGGCTCGGCGTGAAGGTCGGCGTTCGGCTGGCGGTCCGGGTCGCCGTCCGCGAGGCCGTGCGCGTCGGGGTTCGAGACGCCGTGGAGGTCGGCGTCTGGCTCGGAGTGTTCGTGGGCGTCCGGCTCGGTGTGCGGGTGTTCGTGCGTGTGCGTGTGGGCGTCCGGCTCGCGGTGAACGTGTTCGTCGGCGTCTGACTCGGAGTGTTTGTCGGCGTCCGGCTCGGCGTGCGCGTGTTCGTGCGTGTGCGTGTGGGCGTCCGGCTCGCCGTAAACGTGTTCGTCGGCGTCCGGCTCGGAGTGTTCGTCGGTGTCCGGCTCGGCGTGCGCGTGTTCGTGCGTGTGCTCGTCGGCGTGCGGCTCGCCGTGAAGGTCGGCGTCCGGCTCGGGGTGTTCGTGGGCGTCCGGCTCGGCGTGCGCGTGTTCGTGCGCGTGGGCGTGCGGCTCGCTGTGAACGTGTGCGTCGGCGTGGGCCCGCCCGCGAACGTCGCCGTGTACGTCGTGTTGTTGACGGGGGTCGTGATGTCGTGGACGCGCGCGCCGCCGTCGGACCAGGACTGGAAGACGTTGCCTCCCTGGGGAGAGGGCGCTTCGATGTTGCGGATGATGCCTTCGACGCCCACCACGGTGGATGGCGCCGTGAACGGCTGCCCGTCCAGCTTCAACTGGAGTCCTGCGGGACTCGTGGTGAACGTCATGGTCGTCGTGCGGGGTACGACGTCGCGGAAGGTCTCGGACGTCAGTCCCACGGAATCGATGACCGAGAGATGGATCCGGTACCAGACGTTGGGCGACGTTTCGCCGACGGGCGGCACGACGAAAGATCCGCCGGTCGACCCGCTGGTCGGGGGAAGCACCGGATGGGTGTGTGTGTCGTGATGAAAATTCACCCACCACGTCAGCGCGTCGGCCGGCAGGCTGCCGTCCTCGGGGTCGCTTCCCGAGCCGGAGTAGTTGATGGTCGATCCGCCGGCGTACGTGGATCCGGAACCCGGCGAGCTGATCGTGGCCGTCGGCGTCTGGTTGGTCGTCACGGTCAGGACCGCCTGGGCGCTGGTGGCGCTTCCCGACCCGTTCGACACGATGCAGCGGTACTGATTGCCGCCGTCGCCGAGAATGAGGGCCGGCGTCGTGTAAGACGGCGACGTCGCTCCCCCCCCGATATCCACGCTGTTCTTCTGCCACTGGTACGTGAGTGGCGCCGCGCCGCTCGCCGCCACAAAGAAGGTCGCGGTCGCGCCCACCGAGCGGAGCTGGCTCTGGGGGTTCTCGGTGATGACGGGCGCGTTCGTGCCGGTGTAGACGACCTTGTAGACGCGGCCGGTGTCCCTGGCGAGGTAGTGAAGGTTACCCTCGAAGTCGACGTGGATGTCGACGGGAGCGGAGATGCCCGTCGCGAAATCCGTGACCGCCCCGGAGACGGTGTCGATTCGCTTGATCCAGTCTCCGCAGTAGTCCGCGTAGAAGTAGTCGCCGGTGTACGAGGCCGGGAACTGCGGTGTCTGCGGGTTATAGAAGTCGCCGCCCGTGATGGCGCACGGAGTCCCGGTGTGCACTGCTGTAGAAGTAGAAGGGATCCGTGATGCCCGGAGGCGGCGGCTGCGGGACGCAGTCGCCCTCGCAGGTCGGCCACCCGTAGTTCGCGCCCGAGGCTCCGTCGTCGATCTCCTCCCAGGTGCTCTGTCCGACGTCGTTGATGAAGATTCGCCCGCTGAACGGCTGCACCGCGAACGAGAACGGGTTGCGCAGCCCCAGCGCCCAGATCTCCTCCCGGGCGCCGGCCACGCCGACGAAAGGATTGTCGGGCGGAATGGAACCGTCGGAGTTGATCCTCAGAACCTTGCCCAGCAGATTCGTCAGCGTCTGCGCGTTGGATGGGCTGGCATTCTCACCGACCGCGATGTAGAGCTTTCCGTCGAGGCCGAAGTGCAACGCGCCGCCGTTGTGATTGGTCGCCGACGACAGATCATTCAGATCCAGGAGCGTGAAGCCGCTCCCCGAGACCGCCACGTCGCCGTCGGCCGTGTAGCGCCGGACGCGATTGTGAGCCGGAGATCCCGGCACGGTGTAGTAGACGTAGACGTACTGGTTGGTCACGAAGTTGGGATCGAACGCGACGCCGAGGAGCCCTCGCTCTCCGGCGGAGTCGACCGTCAGCGAAAGGAACGGAGTCGCGAGCAAAGCGCCATTCTTGATCACCCTCAGGTCGCCGCCCTGCTCGCACACGAACACCCGGCCGTCCGGAGCGACCGCCATCGCCGTCGGGCTGGAGAAACCGGAGACAAACGTCTCGGAGAATCCCGCCGGCAGCGTTGCCGCCCGGGCGGCGCCAGCCCCGAGTGTTAGAACCAGGGCCGTGGCGATGGTCAGTCGTCTCATTCGCGGTGCGTTGCTTGGAAGAGCCGAAAGGCTATGCTGGCCGCTTCCGCCTGTCAAACCGCCGGCTCCCCGGCGGCGAACCCCGCACCGCGCCGAACGCGTTCCGCAAATCCTTTAACATTGGCCGGTTTGGTCACCGATCGGATGCGGGAGCTCGAGCTGGATCATTCGCGCGGGGCACGTCCTCCGGTGCCCGTGCTTGTCCTCGGGAAAGGCATCACGGCCCTGGGAACGGTGCGCGCGCTGGGGCGGCGCGGGATCCCGCTCTACGTGGCCGGAGAGCCGGGCCACATGGTGACCGGCTCCCGCTGGTACCGCCGGCTTCCGGGAGAGGCTTTCACTCAGGACTCGGAACAGGAGCTGGCGTCGCGGCTCGAAGCGCTGGACATTCCCCGCCTCGTGCTGCTCCCCTGCTCGGACGCCTGGGCCATCGAGGTCAGCCGACTCCGCCCGGACCTGCGTGACCGTTTTCCGGCGAGCATCGCGCCGACCGACGTGCTGCGCCGCCTCACAGACAAGGCGCGATTCGCCGAGACGCTCGCCGAGCTCGACATTCCGCATCCCCGTACGACTTTGCTGCGAGACATCCGCATGTTGGACTCGGTTCCGGACGAAGCCATCGCGACCTCGTTCCTCAAGCCCGCGAACTCCGGACGCTTCTCCGCGATCTATCACGTCAAGGCGATGCGCCCTCAGAACCGAGCTCAGGCGCAGGCGCTGGTCTCGGAGGCTGCCGGCCGTGGACTCGAGTTGATGCTCCAGGAGTTCGTGCCCGGGCCCCCCACGCTCCACTGCTTCCTCGACGGCTTCATGGATCGAAAAGGCCGCGTCTCCGGAATGCTGGCCCGCCGCCGGCTGCGAATGTTTCCTGCCGACTTCGGCAACAGCACGTTCACCGAGTCGATCCCGCTCGAGGAGATCCGCCCCGCCGACGAGTCGCTGAGGCGGCTGCTTTCCGGGATCGGGTACCGCGGCGTCTTCAGCGCCGAGTTCAAGTACGACGCCCGGGACGGCCTCTTCAAGATCCTCGAGGTCAACGCCCGGCCCTGGTGGTACGTCAGCTTTACGGCGGACTGCGGCGTCGACGTCTGCGACATGGCCCGGCGAGACGCCCTCGGCGAAGACATCGAACCTGTGACGAGCTATGCGATCGGCCGGAGGTGCTTTCACCTCCGGCGGGACCTCCAGAGCCGAGGTGCGGCGACCGGCAACGGCGGGGTGGGCCTGACTCCGTTTCTGTTCTCGTGGATCGGCGCCCGGGATCTGACCTTCGCGTGGGACGACGCCCGTCCCTGGGTGCGCGACTTCCTGGCCTGGACCCGCCCGAAGGTCCGCCGGAGAGTCGGGCGTTGACGCTCACGCCCGACGCACAAATCCTTGCCGAGGCCGCGTTCCCGGAGTGGAACCGTTTGCTGGCGAAGTCGCCCGAGGGCTCCGTCTACGGCATGCCCGAATACCTGGACGCCCTCTGCGAAGCCGCGGGAGGGAGGTTCCGCATCCTGGCGGTCCGCGGAGGAGACGAGCTGCTCGGCGGGATCGGCCTCTACGAGCGCGGATCGGGCTCCCGGACGCTTCGTTTCGCCGCGCCTGCTGCTCTACTACAACGGCGTCGTCCTTCGCGCCTACGACACTCGCTACCCCTCCCAGCGGACCGCACGGCAGACGGAGATCCTCCGGACCCTCTGTGCCGGCCTGGCCCGCCTCGGCCTCGGCCGGATCCTCCTGCGCTGCCGCAGCCCCCTGACCGACGTCCGCGTGTTCCTGGCGAGTGGATGGGCGGCCCGTCCCCAGTACAGTTACGTCGTGCCGCTGTCGGACCTGGACGCTCTCTGGGCGCGAACGGAGCAGAATCTCCGGCGGCTGGTCGATCGCTGCGCGTCGCAGGGACTCTCGATCACGGAGGACGACGACTTCGACGCGTTCTTCCGCCTCCACGCGCAGGTCCACGAGCGCAAGGGCGCGCGCATCTATCTTCCCGCGGCGGCGTTTCGCCGTTTCTTCGAAAGGCTGCGCTCACAGAATCTCGCCCGCCTCTTCCATGCGCGGCTTCCCGGAGGCGAATCCATTTCGGCCCAGCTCGTGCTGCTGGGCCCGCATCCCGTGACGCACACCGTTTCGGCGGCGGCCGACGCCGCGCACCGCAAACTCGGCGCCACGGCGTTCCTCAGGTGGAACGTCTTCAAGCGGCTCGCGGCGATGGGCTTCACGGCGAACGACCTCACCGACGCGGATCTGAACCCGGTCACGCACTTCAAGGCGCAGCTCGGAGGCGACCTCCAGATGGGCTTCCTTCTCCAGGCGCCCGAGTCGGCCCGGTTCCGGCTCGAGCGGACCGGCCGCTCGGTCCGAACTTACCTCGGCCGCTTTGCACGGCGGGCGGCGCGCAGGCTTCCGGGGAGGGCGGCGCGGTGAAGGGCGCCGAACGCCTATGCGCCGCCCTCGAAGGGCTCGCGGTCGACACCGTCTTCGGCCTGCCGGGCTCGCAGAACGTCGCGCTCTTCGACGCCCTGCGCACTTCGAAGTTGCGCACGGTCGTCGCCACGCACGAGCTCGCGGCGTCCTTCATGGCGAACGGGTACGCGCGCGCCTCGGGCCGGCCCGGCGTGCTCGTCACGATCCCCGGACCCGGATTCACCTACGCCCTGACCGGCCTCGCCGAGGCGTTCCTCGATTCGACGCCCCTGCTCCACATCCTGGGGCAGCCGCCGTCCGTTGCCGATCGGCGGTTCCAGCTTCAGGCCCTCGATCAGCGATCGATCCTGGCCCCGCTCGTCAAGCGCGTGTTCGACGTCCGCTCGCTCGATCGCATCGAAGAGACGCTGGCCGAGGCCTACGCGCTCTGCACCTCCGGCGAGCCCGGGCCGGTGGTTCTCCACGTTCCCGTGGATCTCGGGAGCGACGCCGGCGAGCCCCGGCCCGCTGCGGTTCCGACGATCCCACCGCAGGCGATCCCGGTTCGCGACCTCGAGCTCCGGCTCGCCGAAGCGCGGCGGCCTCTCTTCTACGTCGGCCAGGGAGCATTCGGCGCCTCGAGCGAGCTCGCGGCGCTCGTGGAGTCTCTGCGCATCCCGGTCGTGACCACCACCTCGGCTCGGGGCATCCTCTCCGAGGATCATCCCTGGGTCGTTCCCTTCGATCGCGGGAGCTCCGACGCGCTCAACGAGCTGGTCGCCGCCTGCGACCTGGTGGTCGCGCTCGGCTGCAAGTTCTCGCACAACGGCGCTCACGGCTTTCGGCTGAAGCTGCCCAGGGAACAGCTGGTCCACGTGGATGCGTCGAAGGACGTTCTCGGCGCGAACTATCCGGCCTCGATGACCCTTCTCGCCGGACGTTCCCTGGCTCGTCCGGACGCTGCTGGATCACCACTCGAGCTCGCCCGGCCGAACCGCCTCCGCATGGACGGAGGAGCAGATCGCGGCCTGGAAGCGGAGGGCCTTCGAGCGCTATCGCACGAACTGGGAGCCGAAGGTCCGGGGCCTCGACCCGCCCACCGTCGAGGAATTCTTCGCCGCCCTGCGCCGGGCGATGCCGGATGAATCCTGCCTCGTGCTCGACTCCGGGCTCCACCAGATGCTGGCCCGGCGGCACTTCCGGGCGCGCTCTCCGCGCAGCTTTCTCCTGCCGACGGACCTGCAGTCGATGGGCTTCGCGCTGCCGGCCGCGATCGGGGCCAGGATCGCGCGTCCCGACCGTCCGGTCGTGGCCCTGCTGGGCGACGGCGGCTTCTCAATCTCCGGGCTCGAGCTCCTGACCGCCGTGCGCGAGCGGGTCCGCCTCACGGTCGTCGTGTTCAACGACGGCCACTACGGCCTCATCCGCAAGCAGCAGCTCATGGCCACGCGGCACGCCTTCGGGACCGAGCTGCACAATCCAAACTTTCGCGAGATCGCGCAAGCGGCCGGAGCGCGCTACGAACGGCCGGGGGACGACGCCGAGGAGAGCCTCCACCGCGCCGTGGCGAGCCACGGGGTGACGCTCGTCGAGGTGGCTCTCCGCGATCCCGGGCGGCAGCGGCAGAGGGTGCGCCGTGTTGGCCACGCGCTCTCCGGCCGGCTGCGGAAGATGTTCTCGAGAAGCTGATTCGCCGGGCGCCACGCGTCTACCGTCTATGCCCAGTCCAGGCTCTTCTCGTAGCCCATGCGAATCAGCTCACGGCCGGCAATCCGCTTGAAGGCCCGTTTCTCCGCGGGCTCCAGCTTTCCATCTCCCGACCGGCTGAAAGGCCTCCGATTTGGGCGTGGCGATCCAGTTGGGCTTGCGGGCGTCTTCCTTCTCGGAGGCGCTGTAAAACGAGGACCCGACGACGTCGGCGTTCTCGACCGCGTGGAGGATGGCCTCGTCGCAGGGAACTTCCATGAAGGCGAATATGCGCTGGCCCACTCCCTCGGGTTCTGGTAGACGTCTTCGTATCGCAGGATCAGGTACCGCTCGGCCCAGGGAGTCGCTCGGAAGTGCTCGTCGAATTTCACGATCTTCCGGACGGCCGACGACCAGTCGCGTCGCCGCCGAAAGGAAATCTCGCCGCAACAGCCGATTCACCTGGACTTCGACCGGTGGTGACAGCGTGTCGCTCCTCCGCTTGGCCTGAGCGGCGCGCACCGAGGACGCGACGTTGTCCCGGCCGTCGCGGACGAGGAGAAGCAACTTCGCGTCCGGAAAGAGCTCGAAGAACCGGTCGATGTGATTGACGTTCGGGTCCTTGAGAAAGACATGCCCGGGCTGAAGCGAGAACGTGTCGATCAGGTACGCCAGCCAGGCGGAGCCGAAGTGCGGGAGAAAGCGCGAGAACTGGAAGAGTCCGACTTGTCGCCCGGGAACTTGCTCACGAACGTGGCGAAGGCCTTTTCCCACGCGTCCATGTCGCGCACGAGCGGAAACTCGTCGGTCGTCCTTTTCGGCAGGCACGAGCTGGATGTGGGGATTGCAGCTCATGAACTTCCCGAGATAGTTCGTGCCCGATCGGACGCGGACGCCGTGGAGGAATGTGAACCTGTAATCCGTCAGCGGTTCCTGCCGTCACGCGCACCTCCGGAGCGTTCAGGAAAACGATTCCTGGAAGAGTCGAACGAAGTCGTCGAGCCGGACCCGCGGCAGATGATTGATCCCGGCGGCGGCGGCCCGGCCTCCTCCGGTGTCGAACTTCCGGCAGAACTCGTCGGCGCGCTGCGGGCGGTTCGCGGGCGCCCGGACGGTGACCAGGTAGCAGTCCGCGGTATTGGGCACGAGCACGGCGTGCGCGAGGTCCGGCCGCTGCCGAACGAGCTCGTTGCCCATCGTTCCGGAGACGCGCCGGGACCAGGCCTCGTCCGGGAGCACGTAGATGCGGAGCCGGTCGCCGTCGACTTTCGGCGTCAGATCGGCGGCGAGGGCCATGTCCGAGGCGTAGCCTTCTCGGAGCCGGCGAAGGACCTCGCCCCCCGCCAGGAAGTCGAAGGGACTGCCGTATGGACGCAGCCGGTCATGAAGCTGGTCCGGCGGAAAGTGAAGATCTTCGACGGTGCGTCCGTAGCCGTTGTAGTTGAGAAGGCGACCCAGTTCGCGCAAAGCCTCGATCCGGGCCGGGTCGAGCAACGGAGCAGCCAGACGCTCCGCAACGGCGTCGAGATTGTCGCCGAAAGCGCCTACGACCGCCCACAGTCGGTACTGGCCTTGCAAGAAGCCATCCACCAGCAGGCTGGTACAGACGTCCCGGGACTCGCTCAGGTGGGGTCGGAAAGCCTCGTGGCTTGGAACGGAGCCGCTGAAATGATGGTCGAAATAGGTGACCTTCGCCCCGGAATCGAGGATCCGCATCAGGTCCTCCCGGTTGACGTCCAGGGACACGTCCATGACCGTGACCGAGTCTTCCGGCTGCGGAAAAACCCGGCGAAGCAGCTGAATATCGCGTTTCACCCCCGTGACGAGGGTGCTCGGCGACGGGTCCGCCAGCCGCCACTGCTGCAGAGCGCAGAGGCCGTCGGCATCGCCGTTGAAGACGTCGTAAGCGGTCATGCGTGTTCGAGTGGATTCCGATCCCCGCCCGCAGGGCGCTTGTCATATTATCCGAACCGAATCGACAAAAGTGACGTTGGAAGCAGCCTCCGGAGCACCGGAGAGTTGAGGAGCAGAACATGAATGCGCGCGAGCAGACGAGGCCCACACCGGTCGCGACCCCCGATGGATCGCCGCTGATTACCCCCTACGGCGACCGTCTCGTCCAGCTCCTGGTGGACGCCGAGGATGCCCGCGCCCTGAAGGAGTACGCCTCGAAGCTGCCCTCGGTGCAGATCTCGGCGCGCTCGCTCTGCGATCTCGAGCTGCTCGCCACGGGGGCGTTTTCGCCTCTCGATCGCTTCATGGGCGAAGCCGACTACACCCGGGTCGTCGAAGAAATGCGTCTGGCCGACGGGACGCTCTATCCCATGCCGATCACCCTTCCCGTCGATGCCGACGAGGGGATCGCCGTCGGCCGGCAGATCGCCCTCCGGAGCCCGACAAACCAGCTGCTCGGCGTCATGACGATCGAAGAGCTGTACGGGTGGGACTTCGCGAAAGAGGCGCAGCGCGTTGCCGGGACTCTGGACACGCGCCACCCGCTCGTTTCGGAAATGACACGCTGGCCCAAGCAGTACGCCTCCGGTCCGTTGAAAGTGCTGGAGCTGCCGACGCATCACGATTTCCCGCGGCTGCGTCGCACGCCGGCGGAGGTCCGCCGCCGGCTCGAGGAGCTCGGGTTCGGCAACGTCGCGGCCTTCCAGACGCGCAACCCCATGCACCGCAGCCACGAGGAGTTGACCAAGCGCGCCATGGAGGCGGTCGACGGGGCGCTCCTCATCCATCCGACGGTCGGAGTCACGCGCCTCGAGGACATCGACTATTTCACCCGAGTCCGCAGCATCCAGGCCCTCTTCGCCAACTACTACGATCCGGACCGGGCCCTGCTGAGCATCCTGCCGATGGCCATGCGCATGGCCGGTCCGCGGGAAGCGCTCTGGCACATGATCATCCGCCGCAACTACGGCGCCAGCCACTTCATCATCGGACGCGATCACGCAAGCCCCGGTAAGGACTCGAAGGGGGTGCCCTTCTACGACCCGCTCGGGGCTCACGAGCTCGCCCGGCGCCATGCCGACGAGATCGGCGTCCGGCCCCTCGCCTTCAGCGAATTCGTGTATCTGCCGGACGAGGACCGCTACGAAGCCGCCGAAGGCCTCGCCCCTGAGAAGAAGACCCAGTCCATTTCGGGAACCGAGGTGCGCGACAACTACCTGCGCAAGGGAAGGCTTCTTCCCGCCTGGTACACGCGCCCCGAGGTCGCCGAGGTCCTGACGCTCGCGCATCCGCCCAAGGAGCGCCAGGGCTTCTGCGTGTGGTTCACGGGCCTTCCCAGCGCCGGCAAGTCCACGGTGGCGTCGATCCTGGCGGCGAAGCTCTACGAATACGGGCGAAGGGTCACGATTCTGGACGGCGACGTCGTCCGGACGCACCTGTCCAAAGGCCTCGGGTTCAGCCAGGAGGATCGGGAGACGAACATCCTGAGGATCGGGTTCGTGGCTTCGGAGATCGTCCGCCACGAAGGTGTCGTGCTCTGCGCCGCGGTGAGCCCCTACCGGGCGACGCGCGAAGAGGTCCGATCCCGTTTCGAAAAGGACAAGTTCATCGAGGCTTACATCAACACTCCCGTCGACGTGTGCGCGGACCGGGACGTGAAGGGTCTGTATGCCCAGGCGAAGGCTGGAAAGATCAAGGGATTCACCGGAATCGACGATCCCTACGAGCCGCCCGTCCGCCCGGAGCTCGACATCGACACCGTGGCGATGACTCCGGAAGAAGCCGCGGATGCCATCATCCGCCACCTGAAGGAGGCGTCGTTCCTTCCGGCGAAAGCGTAGGGGATCGCGCGCTTCAGACGGGGCGGTCGACCGGGCGGTCGAGCTGCGTGTAGGTCAGGAGGATCAGGTCGGCGCGCCGGCGGACGCCGTACTTCGCGAGGAGATTCGAGACGTGGAACTTCGCCGTCCGCTCGGACATGTGGAGCTTCGCGGCGATCTCCTTGTTGGAGAGGTTCTCGAGGAGCGCGTCGAGCACTTCCTTCTCCCGGCGTGAGAGCCGCGCCGGCCCGGCCGGGCCGCGGGGACGCCGCACGGAGGAAATCGTCTCGTCGACGAACCGCGAGAGCAGGTTCCGCGGCACCCAGAAGCCGCCGCCCGCGACCTCCTCGACCGCCCGCTGCAATTGCTCGGCGGCTTCGGCGAACGTGAGCAGCCCCTTCGCCCCGAGCCGCAGGAGCGGAAACGCCGCCGACTGGTCGAACGTCTCGGCAACCACGACCACGCGGGCGCCGGGCTGGCGGCCCAGCACTCCGACGACGAGCGCCTCCGTCGTCGGCCGGTGCGCATGGCTCTCGACGACGTAGACCGCAGCCTTGGGCACGTTGAGCTTGGCGGGATCGGCGATGAGGTCCGGCTCGAGTCGCTTCGGCTGGACGACCAGCGACTCGTTTTCCAGGAGCCGCTGAAACTCCGAGAGCACCAGCGGATGGAATGCGAGCAGGCAGACGGTCGCCCGCCGGGTCGGACGCGAAGCTTTTACCACTGACACGAGGGTACGGGATTTGCCTCGGCGCTGCAAGGGACCCACTGTCCCTTCGGTCAGGTCCGGCGAAAACCCCTGCCTGTACGTACTGGGGACTCCCTGACCAGTAGCCCCGGCACCGCCGCGGCGACTAGCCTCGCTCCGTCAACCATTTTGTCAACTCGTTACGGAGCCCGATTCATGTCCAAAACTTTTCCACCTTTCCGCGTGCCCGTCCGGCTCGGCCTCCTTCTGTTGCTGCTCTCGGCCTCCACGATCTTCGGTGCCGACTTCTACGTCTCACCGACGGCGGCCGCGAACGGGAACGGAAGCTTCAACAGTCCCTGGAAGTTGCAAACCGCCCTGGACCACCCCTCCGCCGTGCAGCCGGGCGACACGATCTGGCTGCGGGGGGGCATCTACAACGCCCCGCCCTACACGAGCCACCTGGTCGGGACCTCCGCCGAGCCGATCATCGTCCGCCAGTACCCCGGCGAGCGGGCCCGGATCGACGGCAACTACAACGGCAACGAGGTGACGCTGAACATCATGGGCAAGTACACCTGGTTCTGGGGCTTCGAGATCTTCAACTCGGATCCCACGCGATGGACGCCGGACGGGAGCTGTCCGCCCCGGCGGGGCACCGCGTCCACCTGTCGGGCGACGGCACGCGGATGATCAACATGGTCATCCACGACACGTCCCAGGGCGTGCTCACCGGCGAAGCCGCCACCGGCGCCCGCATCTACGGCACGCTCTTCTACTACAACGGCTATGACTCGCCGGATCGCGGTCACGGCCACGGCATCTACGCCCAGAACCTCGGATCGACCACCAAGGAGATCTACGACAACATCATGTTCCAGCAGTTCGGCTGGGGCATCCACGCGTACGGCGAGGGCGGCCACATGGACAACCTCGACTTCCAGGGCAACATCTCCTTCAACAACGGCGGTCTCTCGGGCGGCTGGCACGCCAACATCCTCGTGGGCGGTACCCAGAACGTCGCGACCAATCCCAAGCTCAACCAGAACTACACGTACAACGAGGACTACCTCAGCAAGAACGACCTCGGCTATGCCGCCGGCTGTACGTCACCGGACGTCACGAACAACTATCTCGTCGGCAACCAGTCCCTCGACATCAACGGCTGCAGCTCGTTGCTGATCACCGGCAACTCGTTCGTCGGACCGATCTCGGGGTTTTCCGAGTCGTCCTTCCCGAGCAATACCTACTACGGCTCGACGCGGCCCACCGGGGTCAAGGTCTTCGTCCGTCCCAACGCCTACGAGGCCGGCCGCGCCAACATCGCCATCTACAACTGGGACCTCCAGAACACGGTGTCCGTGAACGTCAGCTCGATCCTGTCGCCGGGAGACGGCTTCGAGGTGCGCAATGCCGCCGACTTCTTCGGTGCGCCTGTGCTGACCGGAACCTACTCGGGTGGCTCGATCACGCTGCCGATGAACAACCTCTCCGTGGCGACCCCCATCGGCGTCGTCGCTCCCAATCGGACCGGCCCGGAGTTCAATGCCTTCATCCTGCTCCCCGCCTCCCCGGGTGGCGCGCCAACCCCGACGCATACGGCGGGGGCGCCGACGGCGACTCGCACGCCGACGCGCACCGCGACCCGGACGCCCACGAAGACCCCGACGGGACCGGCCGCTACGGCGACCCGGACACCGAGCCGGACCCCCACGCGGACGCCCACGCGCACACGGACACCGAGTCGGACCCCCACCAGGACTCCTTCGCGGACGGCGACGCGCACGCCCACCCGCACGCGCACCCCGACGCCGGGAGGAAGCCAGGTCCTCCTGCGCATCGAGGCCGAGGCTCCGCTCCTGACGTCCCCGATGGCGAGCGCCAACGACTCGGGCGCGTTCGGCGGGAAGCTGGCCCGCACGATGGTCGCCAACGCGGGCACCGGCGACTGGACCTTCAGCGTGCCGAGTCCGGGCACGTACGTCGTCTGGTGCCGGGTCAAGTCTGCCAACTCGTCCGAAGACTCGTTCTTCGTGAAGATGGACGGGGGAACCGAGGACGTCTACGACACGGCAGAAGGCACGTGGTCGCCGAACTGGCAGTGGACGCGGCTGAACGGACGGGGCGGCACGGGGGTGCCCCTGACGCTGAATCCGAGGACGTTCTCGCTCTCCGCGGGGTCGCATACGCTCGAGTTCCGCGGTCGCGAAACGAACACGCGAGTCGACCGCGTCATCGTGACGAACGACTTGTCCTTCGTGCCGAACGAGGCGCCCTGATCGACTCGTCGTAGGAGCTTCGGGATCCTGTCCTCCAGGACAGCTTTTGTTCCGAAGGCGGGCAGTGTACGAAGAAAGCCTCGCGGGCCAGTCGCATTTTGGAGGCCCGCGAGGTTAGTCTTCGCACAGTGTCAACCAAGATTCGACGATTCGCCAACACTTTGCTCGTGCTCGGTCTGCTCTACGGGGCCGACCGCGTTCTTGCGACCGAGTTCTACGTTTCTCCGACGGCGGCCGCGAACGGAACCGGAAGCTTGAACAATCCCTGGAAGCTGCAAACCGCCCTGGACCAGCCCTCCGCCGTGCAGCCGGGCGACACGATCTGGCTGCGGGGAGGCATCTACAATGCCCCGCCCTACACGAGCCATCTGGTGGGGACCTCAGCCGAGCCGATTATCGTCCGCCAGTACCCCGGCGAGCGGGCCCGGATCGACGGCAACTACAACGGCAACGAGGTGACGCTGAACATCATGGGCAAGTACACCTGGTTCTGGGGCTTCGAGATCTTCAACTCGGATCCCACGCGATGGACGCCGGACGGGAGCTGGCCGCCCCGGCGGGGCACCGCGATCCACCTGTCGGGCGACGGCACGCGCATGATCAACATGGTCATCCACGATACGTCCCAGGGCGTGCTCACCCGCGAGACCGCCAGCGGAGCCCGCATCTACGGCACGGTCTTCTACTACAACGGCTGGGACTCGCCGGATCGTGGCCACGGCCATGGCATCTACGCCCAGAACCTGGGATCGACGACCAAGGAGATCTACGACAACATCATGTTCCAGCAGTTCGGCTGGGGCATCCACGCGTACGGCGAGGGCGGCCACATGGACAACCTCGACTTCCAGGGCAACATCTCCTTCAACAACGGCGGGCTCTCGGGCGGCTGGCACGCCAACATCCTCGTGGGCGGTACCCAGAACGTCGCGGCCAATCCCAAGCTGAACTCGAACTACACGTACAACTCGGACTACGCCAGCAAGAACGATCTCGGCTATGCCGCCGGCTGCACATCCCCGGACGTCACGAACAACTATCTCGTCGGCAACCAGTCCCTCGACATCAACGGCTGCAGCTCGCTGCTGATCACGGGCAACTCGTTCGTCGGACCCATCTCGGGGTTTTCCCAGTCGTCCTTCCCGAGCAATACCTACTACGGATCGACCCTGCCCACCGGCGTGAAGGTCTTCGTTCGTCCCAACGCCTACGAGGCCGGCCGGGCCAACATCGCGATCTACAACTGGGACCTGCAGAACACGGTGTCCGTGAATGTCAGCTCGATCCTCTCGCCCGGCGACGGCTTCGAGGTGCGCAACGCCGCCGACTTCTTCGGTGCGCCTGTGTTGACCGGAACCTACTCGGGCGGCTCGATCACGCTGCCGATGAACAACCTCTCCGTGGCGACCCCCATCGGGGTCGCCGCACCCGCTCCGACGGGGCCCGAGTTCAACGCCTTCGTCCTCCTCCCCGCTTCGGGAGGAGGCAGTCCGAGCCCGACCCCCACCTCGACGGCCACGGCGACCGCCACCGCAACGCGCACCCCGACGTCGCTCCCGCCGACCGCGACCTGGACCCCGACATCGACGTTTACGGCCGTGCCGCCGACTTCGACGCCGACCAGCACCCCGTCGAACACCGCCACGGTCGTCCCGCCGACGTCGACTCCGACCCGTACCCCGTCGAATACGAACACGCCGGTTCCGCCGACGGCCACATCGACCCCGACCGGGACTCCCGTTCCCCCGACGGCAACGCGAACGCCTTCGAATACGACGACACCGGTTCCTCCGACTGCGACTCCGACGCACACGGCGACATCGGTGCCGCCGACCGCGACGCGGACGCCGTCGAATACGACCACGGCCGTTCCGCCGACGGCCACGCCGACGCGCACCGCGACCTCCGTGCCGCCGACCGCGACGCGCACGCCTTCGAACACGACGACACCGGTTCCTCCGACCGCGACGCCGACGCGCACCGCGACCTCCGTGCCTCCGACCGCGACGCGCACGCCCTCGAACACGACGACACCGGTTCCTCCGACCGCGACTCCGACGCGCACGGCGACCTCCGTGCCTCCGACCGCGACGCGCACGCCCTCGAACACGACCACGGCTGTCCCGCCGACGGCGACTCGCACGCCGACGCGAACCGCCACCTCCGTGCCTCCGTCCGCCACGCGCACGCCGACACGTACGGCCACCTCCGTGCCTCCTACCGCCACGCGGACGCCGACACGCACGGCCACCTCCGTGCCTCCATCCGCCACGCGTACGCCGACGCGGACCCCCACGCGCACGCCTACTTCGCCAGGTCCGACACCGACTCCGACGCCCACGCCGGACCTGGTCCGCATCGAGGCGGAGGCGGCCGATCTGACCGGGTCCATGGAGACGCTCGCCGGGCACGCAGGCGTACGGCGGCTGGTACATCACGTCGGAGACGGCCAACACCGGCACCGCGACCTGGAACATCACGATCCCGGTGACGGGCAACTACGTGGTGTGGTGCCGCGTCAACGCCATCGACAACGATCACGACGCCTTCGACGTACGAGCGGACGACGGACCCTACGACATCTACGACGTCGCCGAAGGCACCTGGGGCCCGAACTGGCAATGGACCCGCGTGAATGGCAGGGGTGCAGCAGGCGTGCCGCTGACGATCAACCCCCGCGTTTTTCACTTGACCGCCGGCGACCACACGATGCGTTTCAAGACGCGCCGGCCGTTGACGCGGGCGGATCGCGTCATCGTGACCAATGACTTCGATTTCGTCCCCACGGAAGGCAACACGAACTCGTTCTGGGACGTCACTCCGGCGAACCCGTTCTACGACTTCGTCGAGAACCTGGCACGCAACGAGATCACCGGAGGCTGCGGAGACGAAAACTACTGCCCCGATGCATCCGTGAAGCGGTCCCAGATGGCCGTCTTGATCCTGAAAGCCAAGTACGGCAGCGACTATGTCCCGCCGCCCGCGACAGGCAGAGTATTCACGGACGTTCCGGCCGGAGCGTTCGCGGCGGACTGGATCGAGCAACTGGCCGAGGAGGGCATCACGACGGGCTGCGGCAACGGCAAGTACTGCCCCAACCGTCCGGTCACGCGCAAGCAGATGGCCGTCTTCCTGGTGAAAGCCACGCACAACCCCGGTTACGTTCCGCCGCCGGCCGTCGGCATGTTCGAAGACATCCCTCCGTCCAACACCTACGCCCGCTGGATCGAGAAGCTCGCCCAGCAGGGAGTGACGGCGGGCTGCGGGAACGGGAACTACTGTCCCAACCGGATCAACACGCGGGGCCAGATTGCGGCGTTCCTCGTCAAGGCCTTCAACCTGCCGTAGCCGGTCCCGCCTCGCTTCCAACCCTTCGGTCATCGTCGTCCTCGCGCATCCTCGTTGGCGATTCCGGGACGGCGCCCCCTTCCCGCGGAAGGCGCAAGGAACCTGCCGGGCTATCTGCCGCTGTCTTGGGGAGTTGCATTCCTCGCTCGGGCAGGCACGGAGGAGGCTTACGCCTGTCCCGAAGAACAGAACACGGAGTGGTCACGGTCCCTGTACAAAGAAGGTCTTTGAGGCCAGTCGCGAGAGCCTGGTTGGGTGAAGTAGTCTCCTTTCAGTGCAAATCAAGTTCCGGAGACTCGCGGGGTTAGCGCTCGGCGTCTGCCTGCTGTTGGCGGCTTCGTCCGCACACGCCACGGACTTCTACGTATCGCCCACGGCGGCTGTGAACGGAACCGGAACCTTGAACAATCCGTGGAAGCTGCAGCCGGCCCTCGATCACCCTTCGGCGGTGCACCCGGGCGACACGATCTGGCTTCGCGGCGGCACGTACAACACGCCGCCCTACACGAGCCACCTGGTGGGGACCTCAGCCGAGCCGATTATCGTCCGCCAGTACCCCGGCGAGCGAGCCCGGATCGACGGCAACTACAACGGCAACGAGGTGACGCTGAACATCATGGGCAAGTACACCTGGTTCTGGGGCTTCGAGATCTTCAACTCGGATCCCACGCGATGGACGCCGGACGGGAGCTGGCCGCCCCGGCGGGGCACCGCGATCCACCTGTCGGGCGAGGGCACGCGGATGATCAACATGGTCATCCACGATACCTCCCAGGGCGTGCTCACCGGCGAAAGCGCCGTCGGAGCCCGCATCTACGGCACGGTCTTCTACTACAACGGCTACGACGCGCCGGATCGTGGCCACGGCCACGGCATCTACGCCCAGAACCTCGGATCGACGACCAAGCAGATCTACGACAACATCATGTTCCAGCAGTTCGGCTGGGGCATCCACGCGTACGGCGAGGGCGGCCACCTGGACAACCTCGACTTCCAGGGCAACATCTCCTTCAACAACGGCGGGCTCTCGGGCGGCTGGCACGCCAACATCCTCGTGGGCGGTACCCAGAACGTCGCGGCCAACCCCAAGCTGAACTCGAACTACACGTACAACTCGGACTACGCCAGCAAGAACGATCTCGGCTATGCCGCCGGCTGCACATCCCCGGACGTCACGAACAACTATCTCGTCGGCAACCAGTCCCTCGACGTCAACGGCTGCAGCTCGCCGCTGATCACGGGCAACTCGTTCGTCGGACCGATCTCGGGGTTTCTCCCAGTCGTCCTTCCCGAGCAATACCTACTACGGATCGACCCTGCCCACCGGCGTGAAGGTCTTCGTCCGTCCCAACGCCTACGAGGCCGGCCGGGCCAACATCGCGATCTACAACTGGGACCTCGACCCGACGGTGAGCGTGGACCTCTCGTCGGTTCTGTCGACCGGGTCCGCGTATTCCCTCACGAACGCCCAGAACCCGTTCGCCGCGCCGGTCGTCTCCGGAATCTACGACGGCGGCTCGATTTCGGTCCCCATGACCGGTCTCGCGCCCGCCACCCCCATCGGTGTTCCGGCCCCGCCCGCGACAGGACCCGAGTTCCAGGCTTTCATCCTGACCAGCACGCCCGGACCCTACGAGTTCTTCGACGTGCCACAGAGCCACCTGTTCCACGACGTCATTCACGCTCTCGCGGCCAACGGGATCACGAGCGGTTGCGGGGGCGGCAACTACTGTCCGAACGCGGCCGTGACGCGCGCACAGATGGCGGTCTTCCTGCTGAAGTCCGCGCACGGCGCGGCTTACGTACCTCAGGCAGCCTCGGGCAACGTATTCGACGACGTGCCCGCGGGCGCGTTCGCCGCCGCCTGGATCGAGCAGCTCGCCGAAGAGGGAATCGCCGCGGGTTGCGGCGCTGGAGACTACTGCCCGAATGCCGCCATCACGCGGGCGCAGATGGCCGTCTTCCTTCTGAAGTCCCTCCTGGGCTCCGCGTACGCGCCACCTCCCGCGCCACGGGGACCCTCTTCAGCGACGTTCCCGCGAACGCCTTCGCCGCGGCATGGATCGAGGAGCTCGCGGATCGCGGGATCACGTCCGGGTGCGGGGGCGGGAAATACTGTCCGTCCAATTCCACGACACGAGCCCAGATGGCCGCCTTTCTGGTCAGCACTTTCAGTCTTCAGTAGCCCCTAAAAACCTCGTGAAGGGCCCTTCGGGCCCCGGAGCGGCGCTATGATTGTGCTCCTATGGACAATCTGCGTCGCCCCGTCCTCATCCTGGCCGCGCTGCTGCTCGCGCTGCCCCTGGCCGCGTCCGACTTCTATGTTTCGCCGACAGGGATCTCCTCCGGGGACGGGAGCGCGGGCAGTCCCTGGAGCCTCGCGAAGGCCTTCACACACCCCGCCGCGGTGAAGCCGGGCGACACGATCTGGCTCCGAGGCGGGACCTACACCGGACGCTTTACCAGCCAGCTCAGAGGTGAACCCAACAAACCGATCATCGTGCGGCAGTATCCCGGCGAACGCGTCACAATCGACGCCAACGACGGCGTCGAATTACCCACGATCAACTTGCGCGGTTCGTACACGTGGCTTTGGGGCTTCGAAGTCACCAACTCGAACACCGCCCGCTCGTACGTTCCCCCGGCACCTCCGACAGGGCGCGGCGCGGGGGTCCACCTGCTTAGTCGCGGATCAAAACTGATCAATCTCGTCGTCCACGACACAGGACAGGGCGTGCTGTCGACGGACGCCGCTCCGGATGCCGAGATCAATGGCTGCCTCATCTACTACAACGGGCTTGACGGTCCGGATCGAGGCCACGGCCACGGGATCTACGTCCAGAACGACACCGGTAACAAGCGGATCGTCGACAACATCCTCTTCCGTCAATTCGGCTGGGGCATTCATGCCTACACAGAAGGCGGCAAACTCAACGACATGTACTTCGAGGGGAACACGTCCTTCGACAACGGAATCCTCTCCAAGGTGTCCGGCCCGCAGACGAACTTTCTTATCGGTGCAAGCGGTGCCGCTGCCGAGAGCCCCGATTCTTCCGAGAAAGTCGCGAAGAAGACGAAGCTCCTAAACAATTACTCCTTCTTCTCGATCCCGGGTGGGGTGGCGGCCAATCTCGGCTACAGCAAAGGCATCGCATCGCCGACGATCCTGGACAACTATCTCGTGGCGGGCCGGGCCCTGGCCCTCGTGAACGCGTTCGCGCCCATCACGATGTCTGGCAACACCGTCTACGGCACGGTCTCGGGCTTCGCGTCGGCCGACTTTCCCGGAAACACCTTCACCACGAATCGTCCGACGGGCGTGAAGGTCTTCGTCCGCCCCAACCAGTACGAGCCCGGGCGAGCGAACATCACCATCTACAACTGGGATCGACAGGGAACGGTCAATGTCAGCCTGAAAGGCATTCTGAGCCCCGGGACCGAGTACGAGATTCGAAATGCCCAGAACTTCTTCGGGCCTGTCGTGCAATCGGGAACCTACGACGGCTCCTCCGCGGTGTCGCTGCCGATGACTGGTCTCATCCCCGCGACTCCCGTGGGCCTTTCGACGCCGGCGGGGACCGGGCCGGATTTCCAGGTCTTCGTCGTCGTTCCGAAACCTGCTTCCTCCAACGGCAAACGACCGGCGGCGTCCTTCTCATTCGCTCCGCGCTCGCCTGCGGCCGGGGAAGCCGTTTCGTTCGATGATTTGTCCCGGGGCCCGGCCGGCTCGCGCCTCTGGGAGTTCGGCGACGTAGCCTCGGGCGCAGCGAACACTTCGACGGCCGACGCTCCGGCGCACACATTCTCGGCCGCGGGCACCTACGTCGTTCAACTGACGGTGTCGAACGACGGCGGCTCCAGCACGCGGACGCGCGAAATCACCGTCATCGACTCTCCCGGGACGCATACCGCGGCACTCCCCGGTCGCCGGCCACGTCGTCGGCGCCGGCGGGGCGACTTTCGTCACCGACGTCGCCCTCGAAAACCCGACGGATGAGACCGTGACCGCGCGGCTCGTCTTCTCCGGCAGCGGCGGCGACCCACCCGTCGAGACCTCTCTGACGCTGGGTCCGGGCGAGACTCGCTTTCTCATCGACGCCGTCGCCGCCGAATTCGGCGTGGACAACGCCTTCGGGTCTCTTCGCGTCGAAACGGCAGGCTCGCCGGCCGCGCCGATCCGCCTGGCGGGCCGGACCTACGTCGACGACGCGGGCGCGACGCTCGGTCTCGGCGCCGCCGGCCTCTCGACGGACGCCACTGAAACCGGCGTGCGCTATCTCTCGAACCTCGCGATCGGGCCGGACTTCCGCACGAACGTCGGAGCGCTGAACACGTCCGACGCGCCACAGACCTTCAGCCTCCAGCTTCGGGACGGCTACGGGAACATTGCCGGCCGAGCGACACTCGCGCTGGAGCCCGGGGCGCAGCATCAGTGGTCGCTTTCCCAGCTCTTCCCGGGGGTGACGGGCACCGGCTTCACGGCGCACATCCAGCCTTCCGGCGCAGGGCGCGCTCCCATGGCGTACGCCGCTGTGACCGACAACGCGTCCAGCGATCCGACTTACTACGCGGCCCTCTCTCCGGCGCCGATCCTGTACGTGCCGGGTATCGCCAGCATCACGGGATTCGGAGACGCGTTTTTTCGGAGCGAGATCGCCATCGCGAACAGCGGTCAGGGCCCGGCAGCCGTCACGGTCACCTTTCTCGAGCATGACCGGGACAACTCCTCGGCCCCCACCGCTCGGTTCGTGCTCGGTCCGCACGAAACGCTCCATGCGGACGACGCTTTGTTCGCCCTCTTCGGGCTCGCCGAGACCTACGGCGCCCTGAGAATCCAGAGCGACTCCTCGCCAGGCGTCACCGTCTTCGAGCGGATCCTGACGGACGCGACGCGCACCGCGGGCACGGTCGGCCAGCAGGTCGAGGCCCTCGCGGAAGAGCAGCTCGTGTCGCGAGGGTCTCTGCTCGGCGTCCGTCAGGACGACGCATTCCGGACCAACGTGGGCCTGGTCAACCCTCACGCCGCCTCGACGACGGCCACCCTGCGGCTCATCGCTTCCCCGGCGACAGAGCTCGGCACGGCTTCCGTCGTGGTTCCGCCGCAGGGATACGTGCAGCGCAACCTCGCGGCCCTTTTCCCGAGGTCGACCTGCCCGAGGGCGTGGCGCTGTCGATCCGCGTGGACGGCGGCGGCCGATTCCTCCTCGCGTTTGCCTCGGTGATCGACAATGCCTCCCAGGACCCGACGTTCTACCCGGAGCAGCCCTAGCTTGGGGAACCGGCCGCGCAGGGCGGGCCGGCTTGACCCTCCTGCTAACATTTCCTCGCATGGCACCAACCGACGCGAGGTCGGAGGGCCAAAAGCCCTTCGTGAGCATCGGTCTGCCCGTCTACAACGGGGAGGACTACCTCGAGGAGGCTCTGGACTCGATCGCCGCGCAGACCTACCGCAACTACGAAGTCGTCATCTCCGACAACGCGTCGACCGACCGCTCGGCGGACATCTGCGAGAGCTACGCCGCCCGGGACCCGCGGATCCGCTACGTTCGCAATCCCGTGAACATCGGCGGCGACCGCAACTTCTACCGCTGCTTCGAGCTCTCCCGGGGCGAGTACTTTCTGGGTGCGGCGCACGACGACCGGTTCCATCCCGAGTATCTCGAGCGCGTGCTCGCGGTCCTCGAAGCCGATCCGGAGGTCGTGTTCGGCCACTCGCGTGCCCACCAGATCAACGGCGCGGGCGACGTCGTCGGCACCTACGAAGGGCGGCCGTTCACGGAATCGTCCAGGCCTTCGGAGCGGCTTCGCGACGCCATCGATATGCGTCCGGTGATCGCGTGCCTCGGAATGATCCGTTCGAGCGTCCTGCGGCAGATGCCGCCGCTCGTGCCGTACCCCGCCTCGGATGCCTACTGGCAGGCGGAGCTGGCCCTCCGCGGGAAGCTGGTCGAGATCCCGGAGGTCCTGTTCTACCGGAGAGTCCATCCCAACAGCGGCCAGAGAATCCCCATCCACGAGCGGATTCGCTGGTCCGATCCGAAGAAGGCCGGCACCGTGACTTTCCCGGCGTGGCGCCGTCCGGCCGAGTACGCGCGGTCCGTGATGCGAGCGCCGCTCCCGTTTCGCGAGCGGATGTCCTGCTTCGCCGAAATCGCACGCTACCTCCTGAAGCGAGAACGATTGAAAATGCTGGTTCGGGACGTGCGCATGGCGTTGAGGACTGTCCTGCTGCGGACGCGGTTGGGCCACTGGCTGGCCTCTCACAGGCACCGGGCTGACCTGCATTGACGCACATCGATCGATGACGTCCGCGACGGCGCCTCTCTGCCGCTTCTGTCGGGCTCCGCTCCGGACCACGTTCGTGGATCTCGGCATGTCCCCGCTCTGCGAGACCTTCCTCCGCGCCGACGAGCTCAACCGGATGGAGCCCTTCTACCCGCTGCGCGTCTGGGTCTGCGAGAGGTGCTTCCTGGTCCAGCTCCAGGAGTACGTGTCCCCGGCCGAGATCTTCACCGAGTACGCCTACTTCTCGTCGTACTCGACCTCCTGGCTGAAGCACGCGAAGGACTACACCGACATGGCGGCCGACCGCTTTGGCCTCGACGGCCGATCGCGCGTCGTCGAGATCGCCTCGAACGACGGCTATCTGCTCCAGTACTTCGTCGAGAAGGGCATTCCCGTGCTGGGCGTCGAGCCCGCCGCCAACGTGGCGAAAGCGGCCGTGGAGCGCGGCGTGCCGACGGTCGTCCGTTTCTTCGGGCGGGAGACCGCCGGCGATCTCGTCCGTGACCCCGGACCCGCGGATCTGATCGTCGGAAACAACGTGCTCGCGCACGTGCCGGACGTCAACGACTTCGTGGGAGGCCTCAAGATCCTTCTCGCTCCAGACGGGGTCGTGACGATGGAATTTCCTCACCTGTGGCGGCTGATGGACGAGAATCAATTCGACACGATCTACCACGAGCACTTCTCCTACCTGTCGTTCACGACCGTGATCGAGATCTTCTCGGCGCACGGCCTGAGAATCTTCGACGTCGACCGGATCCCGACGCACGGAGGATCGCTCCGCATCTACGCCGGCCACGCCGGGACCATCCGTGCCGAGGAGCCTGCCGTCGCCGCGCTGCGGACCGCGGAGGAGGCCCACGGCTTTCGCACGATGGAGCGCTACGCCTCCTTCGCCCCGCGCGTCGAGGAAACCAAGCGCGCCCTCCTCGATTTTCTGATCGAGACTCGCCGCGCGGGCAAGTCGGTCGCGGCCTACGGCGCTCCCGGAAAGGGCAACACGCTTCTGAACTACTGCGGGATCCGCACGGACTTCGTGGACTACGCCGTCGACCGCAATCCCTACAAGCACGGGCGCTACACGCCCGGCACGCACATTCCGATCTTCCCGCCCGAGCGCATCCGGGAGACCCGGCCCGACTACGTGCTGATCCTTCCCGTGGAACCTCAAGGACGAGATCACGGAGCAGCTCGCCTACGTGCGGGAGTGGGGCGGACGCTTCGTCGTCCCGATCCCGCGCGTGGACGTCTCCTGAGAGGTCGATTGCCCATGACGACGCACGGCCGCCGGACAGGCGTACGAATGCCGCGTCTGCGGCGGGCCGTCGCCGGAGATGTTCTTCCGCGTCGAGGGCGTCCCGGTCCAGGACGGCCTGCTCTGGCCCTCGCGAGCCGAAGCGGCGGCCGCGCCGACGGGCGACATCGAGCTCGTCTTCTGCGGGCGGTGCGGCTACATCGGCAACCGCGCGTTCGATCCCGGGCTCCTCCAGTACCACCCCGGCTACGACATCTCGCTCCACCATTCGCCGGTCTATCGCGAGTTCATCGACGGTCTCGTCGCGCGCCTCGTGCGCGACCACGACCTCCGCGGAAAGGCCGTCATCGAGATCGGCAGCGGGAAGGGCGACTTCCTTCGGGCCCTCTGCGAGGAGGGCGGCAACCGCGGCATCGGCTTCGATCCGACCTCCACGGCGCCCGAGATGTCGTCGGGCCCGGTGCGGCTGATCCGGGACTTCTACTCGGAGAAGTTCGCCTCGGAGAACGTGGACCTGCTTTGCTGCCGCCACGTGCTCAACAGCCATCGAGGATCTCCGCGGGTTCGTCGGGATGGTGCGCCGGGCGCTCGGAGACCGGACGCAGAGCCTGGTCTACTTCGAGGTCCCCGACGGCGCCGTGATCTTCCGCCGGCGCGTGGTCTGGAACGTGGTCTACGAGGATTGCTCGTTCTTCACGATCCCTTCCCTCTCCCGGCTGTTCACCGAGTCGGGCTTCGAGGTCCGCGCGGTCGCGCCGTGCTTCCGCGACGAGTACCTGGGCATCGAGGCGAGCCCGGCGCCGGCCTTCGGCGCCCGGGGCGGCGGCGAGGAGTCGGTCGAGGTCGAGGCTCTCGCGCGCGAGATCTCGACGTTCGGAGCGCTCTACCGGGAAACGGGTCGCTCGGTGGAGCGACTGGCTCGCCGGGCTCCGCCGCGCGGGACGGACCGCGGTCCTCTGGGGCTCGGGGGCGCGCGCGGTGAGCTTCCTCTCCGCCCTGCGTCCGAACGAAGAAGTCCCGTTCCTCGTCGACATCAACCCGAAGCGGCAGGGCCTGCACATGCCCCGCACGGCCCAGCCCGTGGCCGCGCCGGAGTCCCTTGCCGCGAAGCCTCCCGACGAGCTCCTCATCACCAACCCGGCCTTCGAGACGGAGATCCGCGGCCAGGCCGCGGCGCTCGGGTTTCAGGGCCGAATCCGAGTGCTCGACTAGAGCCCTCGTCCGATGCGCTTCACCGAAACCCCTCTCGCCGGCGCCTTCGTGGTCGACGCGCAGCGATTCGCGGACGCCCGCGGCTTCTTCGCGCGGACGTTCTGCGAGCGCGACTTCCGGGAGCGCGGACTGAACCCTCGCGTCGCTCAGGGCAACGTCTCGTACAACGAGCGACGGGGCACGCTGCGCGGCATGCACTACCAGAGACCTCCGCACGCCGAGGCGAAGCTCGTGCGATGCACGCGAGGGGCGATCCACGACGTCATCATCGATCTGCGCCCCGGCTCGGCCACCTACCTCGGCCATTTCGCGGTGCGCCTGGACGAAGACAACCGGACGATGCTGTACGTGCCCGAAGGCTTCGCGCACGGCTTTCTGACGCTCGCCGACGGCACCGAGGTCGCGTACCAGATGTCCGCGGAGTACAGCCCCGACCACGGCGCGGGCGTGCGCTACGACGATCCGGCCTTCGGCATCCGGTGGCCGGAGCCCGTACGCGTGATCGTGGAGCGGGACCGGACGTATCCGGACTTCCGTCCATGAACGCGCCGGTCTCCCTCGGCGAGGTTCGGCAGGCCGCCGATTTCGAGGCCCTCGGGGCCTGGATGCACGGCCTGGTCGCCGAGCTCTACCCGATCTGTCGGAGCATCACCGGCGAGGGCCTCCGCCGCACGCTCGACATCCTGCGGCGTGAGACGGGTCTCGAAATGGAATCGGTGCCCACGGGCACGGCTGTCCTCGACTGGACGGTGCCGCGCGAGTGGAACATCCGCGACGCCTGGATCGCGAACGCGCGCGGCGAGCGCGTCGTGGACTTCCGGAAATCGAACCTCCACGTCGTCAACTACAGCGTCCCGGTCCGCGCCCGCATGAGCCTCGCCGAGCTCCGGCCGCAGCTCCACTCGCTCCCCGATCGCCCGGACTGGATTCCCTACCGCACGTCCTACTACGCCGAGGACTGGGGCTTCTGCCTCTCCCACCGCGACCTCGAGCGGCTGCCCGACGAGACCTACGAGGTCGTGATCGATTCGAGCCTCGAGCCCGGCCGGCTCGACTACGGCGAGCTCGTCCTTCCGGGATCCTCGTCGGAGGAAGTCCTCTTCTCGGCGCACGCCTGCCACCCGTCGCTCGCCAACGACAACCTCTCGGGGCTCGCGCTTCTCGCGGCGCTCGCCCGCCTCCTCGCCGGCGGCCGAGCGCCGCTACACGTACCGTTTCCTCTTCGTGCCCGGGCACGATCGGCTCGATCGCCTGGCTCGCGCGCAACGAGGCCGCGACCGAGCGCGATCCGCGCACGGCCTGACCGTCGCCTGCGTCGGCGACGCCGGGCCCGCTGACCTACAAGAAGAGCCGGCGCGGCGACGCCGAGATCGACCGCGCCGCGCAGCACGTGCTGCGGACGTCGGGAGAGCCGCACGGCGTCGTCGACTTCTCCCCCTACGGATACGACGAGCGGCAGTACAACTCGCCGGGCTTCAACCTCCCCGTCGGCAGCCTCACGCGCACGCCGCACGGCCGGTACCCCGAGTACCACACCTCCGCCGACGACGTCGCGTTCGTGCGGCCCGCGAGCCTCGCGAGCTCGCTGCGCGCCTACCTCGCGATCGTCGCGGTGCTCGAGGGCAACGGCCGGTACCGCAACACGCAGCCCCGGGGCGAGCCCCAGCTCGGCCGCCGCGGTCTCTACCGGGCGCTCGGCGGCCTGCCGGATCCGGGCGAGCTGCAGATGGCGATGCTCTGGGTCCTCAACCAATCCGACGGCGGCCCCACCCTCCTCGAGATCGCGGATCGCGCGGGGCTCCCCTTCGACCGCATCCGCGAGGCCGCCGACGCGCTCCTCGCCCACGACCTGCTCGTCCCGGCCGAGTGACCCGCCTCGCCGTGCTGGTACAATAGATCGAACCAGTAAAATCCAGCCTATGAAGGTCGTTCTATTCTGCGGCGGCCTTGGGATGCGTCTCAAGGAGTACTCCGAAATCATCCCCAAGCCGATGATCAACATCGGCTATCGGCCGATCCTCTGGTACGTCATGAAGTACTACGCCCACTTCGGGCACAAGGACTTCATCCTCTGCCTGGGCTACAAGGCCGACATCATCAAGAACTACTTCCTCAACTACAACGAGTACCTCTCGAACGACTTCACGCTCACCAACGGCGGCCGGGACATCGCCCTGGCCTCGAGCGACATCCAGGACTGGAAGATCACGTTCGTCGACACGGGCCTGCACGCCAACATCGGCATGCGCCTGAAGGCCGTCCAGAAGTACGTCGAGAACGAGGAGTACTTCCTGGCCAACTACACGGATGGCCTGTCCAACTGCCCGCTGCCGGCGATCATCGACACGTTGAAGGCCCAGCAGAAGACCGGGATCTTCGTCTCGACGCGGCCGGGCTTCACCTTCCACATCGTCAGTTCCAACGGCGACGGCGCCGTCACGGACATCAAGGACGTTTCGAAATCCGAGATCTGGCTCAACGCCGGATACTTCGTGTTCCGACCTTCCATCTTCGACTACCTGGGACAGGGCGAGGAGCTGGTGCAGGAGCCCTTCCAGAGGCTGATCGCCAAGAAGGAGCTCATCACCTACAAGCACGAGGGTTTCTTCCTCGGGATGGACACGTTCAAGGAGAAGCAGCTCCTCGACGACATGTACGCCCGGGGCGAGACGCCCTGGGAGGTCTGGAAGCCGGCAGGGCGCCGCTAGCCGCCGCTTTCCCCGTCCCGATGATCGCCAAGCCGCCACCGACCGACACGCCGAGCGCCCGTCTCGAAGCCTCGTCCCGGACCGAGGCGCAGCGCCGGCGCGCCCACGACCTCATCCCGGGCGGCGCGCACACGTACGCGAAGGGCGACGACCAGTACCCCGAGGGCGCGCCCGCGTTCATCGTCCGCGGACGCGGCTGCCACGTCTGGGATGTCGACGGCCGCGAGTTCATCGAGTACGGCATGGGCCTGCGCTCCGTCACGCTGGGGCACGCCTACCCGGCCGTCGTCGAGGCTGCTGCGGCGGCGATGCGCCTCGGGACCAACTTCACGCGGCCGAGCCCCCTCGAGGCCGACTGCGCCGAGCGCCTCCTGGGCCTCGTCCGCGGCGCGGACATGGCCAAGTTCTGCAAGAACGGCTCGGACGCCACCACGGCGGCGCTGAAGCTTGCGCGGGCGTGGACCGGGCGCGACCTCGTCGCCATCTGCCGCGATCAGCCCTTCTTCTCGACCGACGACTGGTTCATCGGATCGACGACGATGCCCGCCGGGATCCCGCAGAGCGTGCGGGACCAGACGGTCGGGTTCCGCTACAACGACCTCGAAAGCGTCGACGCCCTGTTCGCCCGGTATCCCGGGCAGATCGCCTGCCTGGTGCTCGAGCCCGCCGCCGCCCAGGAGCCGGGGGCCGGCTTCCTCGAGGGCCTTCGCGACCGCTGCCGCGCCGCGGGCGCCCTGCTCGTCTTCGACGAGATGATCACGGGCTTTCGCTGGCACCTCGGCGGCGCGCAGACCCTCTACGGCGTGACGCCGGATCTCTCGACCTTCGGGAAGGCGCTGGCCAACGGCTTCGCGCTCTCGGCGCTGGTCGGCCGCCGCGACGTCATGGAGCGCGGCGGCCTGAGGCACGACGCGGAGCGCGTGTTCCTTCTTTCGACGACCCACGGCGCCGAGACCCACGCCCTCGCCGCCGGCATCGAGACGATGAAGATCTACGAGCGGGAGGGCGTCGTCGAGGTCCTGCACCGCCAGGGCGCCCGGTTGAGATCCGGCATCGAGGCCGAAGCGAAGCGACAGGGCGTCGGCGACCACTTCCGCGTCATGGGGCGAGACTGCAACCTCGTGTATGAGGCTCGCGACGCGGAGGGCAAACCGTCGCAGGCCTTCCGGACACTGGTCCTCCAGGAGACCCTCAAGCGCGGCGTCCTCATGCCCTCGCTCGTCGTCAGCTTCGCCCACGGCGACGAGGACATCGACCGGACCATCGAAGCCGTCGGCGAGGCCCTGGCGGTCTATCGGCGGGCGCTCGACGGGGGCATCGAGCGGTTCCTCGAGGGACGTCCGGTGCAGCCCGTGTTTCGCCCGCGGAACTGACGACGGCGGCCGAACCGATGCTGCGCCTCGAGCTCCCCCGCCGAACCAAAGGGCCGCTTCAGGTCCTCTGCCTCGGAGCGCACTCCGACGACATCGAGATCGGTTGCGGCGGAACCATCCTCGACCTCATCCAGCGGCGCGGCCCGCTCGAGGTGCGCTGGGTCGTGTTCAGCGGGAACGCCGTCCGGGCGAAAGAGGCGCGGGCCAGCGCGCGGGCGCTTCTTCGCGGGGCACGCTCGCAGATCGAGACGAAGCGGTTCCGTGACGGCTTCTTCCCGGCGCAGACAGCGCGGCTGAAGGAAGAGTTCGAACGCCTCAAGCGGCGAGTCCGTCCGGACCTGATCTTCTGCCCCTGGCGCGGCGACGCCCATCAGGACCACCGTCTCGTCGCCGAGCTCGCCTGGAACACGTTCCGCGATCACCTGATCCTGGAGTACGAGATCCCCAAGTACGACGGGGACCTCCGTTCGCCCAACGTCTACGTGCCGCTGGCCGTGGAGACCTGCCGGACGAAAGTCGAGCACATCCTGGGTGCCTTCCCCTCTCAGGCCGGCAACCAGTGGTTCGACGCCGAGACGTTCTGGTCGGTCCTGCGGCTGCGGGGCATGGAGTCCAATTCGCCCTCGCGCTTCGGCGAGGGCTTCTACTGCCGCAAGCTGCTGCTGTAGCGGAGAAGCCGGCTCAGGACACGGTCGGTGTGGCGCGCTCGCCGACGATCCCGGGTTCCGTCTTGCGCGTGCCGGCGCGCGAGGTCCGGCGGATGCCGAGGTTGGCCTCGGGCAGAAGCGTGTTGAGGAACTTCCGGACGGCCGTCCCGTCCCCGTCGCGGGCCAGCTCCTCGAGGAACCGAAGCGCGCGAGCCACCTCTTCGGGTGGATACGCGTTCAACCGGCCGATGAAGATCTTGGGGTGCCGGGTCTTCGCGATCTGCTCGCCCGAGAGCTCCAGCTCCTCGAAGAGCTTCTCGCCCGGGCCGCAGGCCCGTGAACACGATGTCCATGTCGACGTAAGGCCGCAGGCCCGTCAGCGTGATCATCTCCTCGGCCAGGTCGAGGATGCGCACCGGCTCGCCCATGTCCAGAATGAAGATCTCGCCGCCCTCCCCCATGGCGCCGGCCTGGAGCACGAGCTGCGCCGCCTCCGGGATGGTCATGAAGTACCGCCGCATCTCCGGGTGCGTCACCGTCACCGGTCCGCCGCGGCGGATCTGCTCGCGGAAGATCGGGACCACGGAGCCGGCCGAGCCGAGGACGTTGCCGAAGCGGACGGCCTCGAAGCGCGTGGTGTAACGGCCGGCGAGATCCTGGACCGCAAGCTCGGCGACCCGCTTCGTCGCTCCCATGATCGAGGTCGGTCGGACGGCCTTGTCGGTGGAGATCATGACGAAGGCCTCGACGCCGTGCTCGCCGGCGATCTCGCCGAGCAGCCGCGTGCCGAGGACGTTGTTCTTGATCGCCTCGCCGGGATTGGCCTCCATCATCGGCACGTGCTTGTGCGCCGCCGCGTGGAAGATGATGTGCGGCCGGTGCTCGCCGAAGAGCATGCGCATCCGAGCCTCGTCGCAAACGTCGGCGACGAGGGGAACGACCTCGATCTCGGGGCGCGTCCGGCGGAGCTCGCCGTCGATCTCGAAGAGGGCGAACTCGGCGCGCTCGACGAGCAGGAGCTTGGCGGGCTGGAAGCGAGCCACCTGACGCACGAGCTCGGAGCCGATCGAGCCGCCCGCGCCGGTCACCATCACGCGCTTGCCGGCCAGGAACTGGCCGAGCTGGGCCTCGTCGAGAAAGATCGGCTCCCGGCCCAGGAGGTCCTCGATCTGGACGTTGCGAATCCGGGTCACCTGGACCTTGCCCTGGAGGACGTCGTAGAGGCCGGGGATGATACGGACCCCGACCTGGATCTTCCGGCAGAGACCGATCAACCGCAGGATCTCCTGGCGGGAGATCTGGGCGATCGTGATGACGACCTGGGTGATGCCGAGCTCCTTGACCAGGCGGGGCAGGTCTTCCGTCGAGCCGAGGACGCGGAATCCGTGGATGACGGCGCCCCGCTTCTCGGGATCGTCGTCGACGAAGCCTTTGACCTGGAGACTCATGTCCCCGCGGCCCTCGATCTCGCGGGCCGCGAGCACACCGGCCCGGCCGGCGCCGATCAGAAGCGTGGGCTGCTTCTCGGCCGATCCCGCCTGGGCCGCGCGGGTCCTCCTCTGCGAGCGTTCGTACACATAGCGGCGGGCGACCCGCAGGCCGAGGACTCCTCCGAACGCCAGCACCGTCCCCATGAGGGTGACGGAGAGAGGCACGCGCCAGTCGCCGTAGCGTACCGGCAGGGACAGGCGCAAAACCGCGAGCACCAGCGCCGACCAGACCGCCGCATAGATGAAAGCCTTGACCTCTCCGAGCCCGACGTACCGCCAGATGAAGCTGTACACGCCGGCCAGGGCGAGCGCGCCGAGCTGGACCAGCACCACGTACGGGAGCTGCTGGACGGCATTGCGCAGTTCCTTTTCGGGAACGGCAAATTCGAAGCGCAGCAGGTATGCGCACGCGAACGCGGCCACGAGCATGGCCACGTCGAGCGCAAACTGCAGACCGCGAGTCAGATGCGGTTGAAGCTCCTTGGAGGTCACGCGCACGATCCTCGCTCCGGCCTACGGCGAACCGGCTTCAGTCTCACCCGATCTTGAGACGAAGAAGAAGAAGTGCCCCCGACCGACGGTACGCCTTCTTCCCCGCCCCATGGCTAGGGATTGCATTTGTTATCTAGACACTCACACGCTAGCGAAAAGCCCCTCTGTTTTCAAGCACCGCCTGCACGATCGGGCAGGTCCGGCCCCTGTCCGGAAGGCGCGCGCGAGGAAGAACGGCCGGGAAGGAGGGCCCCGATTGTGTTCCAGATCACAACGACGTCGCTCCGCCAGGTCCGCCGCTCGAGGTAACTCCGGTATCCGGCGAGCTTCAGGGGCTGCAACGTCTCGCGATAGTAGGTTTCCCTGTCGCCCTGCGCGGCCTCCATCAGCATCTCCTCGTCCCGCAAGCTCAAAGTCGTCGGATCGGTCAACCCCGGTCGAACTTGCAAGATCCCGGCCCACTTTGGATCGTGGACGTCGACGTACTCGGGAACCTCCGGCCGCGGACCGACGAAGGACATGTCGCCGCGCAGCACGTTCCAAAGCTCCGGCAGCTCGTCGAGCTTGGTGCGGCGCAGGAAGCGGCCGACCGGAGTCACCCGGTCATCGCCCCGAGCAGTGACGCCCGGCCCGCGATCCGTCGGGCGCATCGATCGGAGCTTGACGAGCCGGAACGGCCGCCCCCCCGGCCCACGCGCGTCTGGCGAAAGAAGGCCGGCGATCCCGAGCTGACGAGGACGGCCATGGCGCACAACCCGATGACCGGCGCGGCGGCCACAAGTCCCCCCAGCGCCAGCGCGGCTTCGACCGGACGCGGCAGACCGGCCCCTAGGCGCGGGCGGCTGTCGACAGGCTCCTCCGGTTGTCCTTGCAGACGGCGCGGACGTTCTCGACGACGGCCGCGATCTCCTCGTCGCGCATGCCCGGAAAGATCGGGAGGCTGATGAGCCGCTCCCAGACCGCCGTGGCGGCGGGAAGGTCCTCGGGCCGCCAGCCGAAGGTCTCCGTGTAGTACGGGTGCAGGTGCAGCGGACGCCAGTGCACCGAGCAGGCGACGCCGCGCTCACGGAGCTCGTCGATCACGGTGTTGCGGCTGATGGAAAGGCGATCGAGCCGCAGCCGGATCGGAAAGAGATGCCAGGAGTGGATCCGGTCCTCGGGCATGGGAGGCGTCTCGAGCTCATCCGCCCCGGCGAAAGCTTCCGTGAAGCGCTGTGCGATCGCCTCGCGCTCCTTCCGCATCGTCTCGGCTCGGGCAAGCTGGTGGATGCCGATCGCGGCGGCGACGTCGGTGAGGTTGTACTTGAAGCCCGGGGCGAGGATCCGGTAGTCCCACTTCCCGCCGCCCGAGTAACGCTTCCACGCGTCCTGCGACAGGCCGTGCAGCGACATCCGGCGCATGCGATCGGCGAGGTCGCCATCGGACGTCGTCGCCATGCCGCCCTCCCCCGTCGTGATCGTCTTGTTGGCGTAGAAGGAGAAGCAGCTGATCGCGGATGTGTTCTCGCCGCACCGCTGCCAGGCCTGCCCCGGCGAAGATCTCCAGGCCGCCGGAAAGGAGTGCGCGGCGTCCTCCACGACCCAGAGATCGTGGCGGTCGGCGAACGCCTTCACCTTCGCGATGTCCATCATCAGGCCGCCGACATGAACGGGGATGATGCCGACCGCCTTCGTGCCCGCCGGGACGCCCGCCACGGCTCGCCCGGCCGCGAGGGACTCGAGCTTGCGCGCCGCATCCTCGAGATCCACGTTCAGAGTGACCGGATCGCAGTCGACGAGAAGCGGGATCGCGCCGAGGTAGCGCACGATCTCCGCGGTGGCCGCAAAGGTCAGGGTTGGGACGAGGACGGCTTCGCCGGCCCGCAGCCCGAGTGCCTCGACCGCCAGGTGGAGGGCCGCCGTGCACGAGTTGACGGCCACGGCGTGCGGCGCGCCGACGGCCTCGGCGAATTCCTCTTCGAAGCGCTTCACGCGCGGGCCCGTGGTCAGCCAGCCCGAGCGGAGGGCCGCGACGACCTCGTCGACTTCGGCATCGGTCACGTTGGGCCGGAAGAAGGGAACGGCGGTGCTCATGGCTCTCCTTTGCCTCTTTTGCCTTTGACCAGAACGGCGACGAGGTGGGTGCGCAGGAACGGGACGGCTTCGAGAATACGCGCGAGAAGCTCGGCCCGCGGAACGATCCGGCGGGCCAGAGGCGGAGCGAGCGCAATGGTGCGGGCGGGGCCGTGGAATCCCGGGAACAGCCCGGCCAGCTCCTGCCGGCCGATTCCGCGCACATGGGGATTGGACGGGTTGCTCACCCTCAGGTCGTACCAGAGAAGCGCCCCGCCCGGGGCGAGGACGCGCGCGACCTCGTTCGCCACCAACCGGCGCACCTCGCCGTCCAGGATCGAGCTGAAGGTCGTGGACGCCAGGACCAGGCGGAAGGTTTCATCGGCCCACGGAAGACGCGAGGCGTCGCCGGTACGAAGATCCGCCTTCGGGAAGGCGTCCCGCGCCACCGAAGCCCTCTCGTCGTCGAGCTCGATTCCGTGGAGATCGCTCTCGGCGAGCCCCCAGGCCAGGAACTCTGCAAGCCAGCCGAGCGTTCCGTAACCGATCTCGAGACACGCGTCGCCGCGGCGTGGAAACGTGCCGGCGCGCGACAGCAGGAGCGCGGCCTGCCGCGTGCGCGCCGCGCGGTTGTAGATCGCGTACGGGTTCCATGGCGCGTAGATCTCGGGGTCCACCTCTCGCCGCCGACGCTCGAACTCGGCCAGGATCCGCGCCTGCTCCGAGGCGACGCGGTCCGGGGCATCGGCGGGCTTCAAGGGCGGCTCCGAACGAGCACGTCGACAATCCGCTCGCTCGCCCGTCCGTCCCAGAGGGGGACGCGCTCGCCCGTGCGCCAACGGCCGGCGAGGATCTCGTCGGCGCCGGCCTGGATCTCCTCGGGAGTCGTCGCGAGGCGGTTCGTCCCGTGCGTCACGGTCACCGGTCTCTCGGTGTTGCGGCGGAGAGTCAGGCACGGCACGCCGAGGGCCGTCGTCTCTTCCTGAATCCCTCCCGAGTCGGTGAGGACGAAGCGCGACTTGGCCATCAAGCCCAGAAACGCCAGGTACGGCAAGGGCTCGCAAAGACGGATTCCGTTGCCGATCGGGATCCCTCCGCCTTCCAGGCGGCGCCGCGTCCGGGGATGCACCGGGAAGAGGATCGGGATGCGCGACGAGACGCTCGTGATCGCCTGCATGACGGCCGCCAGAGCGCCGTCATCGTCCACGTTCGAGGGCCGGTGCAGCGTCAGGAGGGCATAGGCGCCGGGCTCCAGACCCAGCTCCCTCCAGGGCGCGCGCTCGACGGCGGTCCTCACGTGCTTGAGGAGCGTGTCCACCATGCAGTTGCCGACGCGGTGCACCCGCTCGGACGCGATGCCCTCCCGGGCGAGGTTCGTATCCGCGCTCTCCTCGGTCGTGAAGAGCTAGGTCGAGAGGTGGTCGGTGACGACGCGATTGATCTCCTCGGGCATCGAGCGGTCGAATGAGCGCAGTCCCGATTCGACGTGGCCGAGGGCAATCCCCTCTTTCGCGGAAACGAGCGCGACCGCCGCGGTGGAGTTCACGTCTCCTCCGACGAGGACGATGTCGGGCCGGTGCTCGCGGCAGACCTCCTCGAACGCCGTCATGATCCGGGCCGTCTGGCGGGCGTGCGTGTCGGAACCGACTTCGAGGTCGACGTCGGGCCGCGGCATGCCGAGCTGATCGAAGAAGACGCGCGACATGTTCTCGTCGTAGTGCTGACCGGTATGCACGAAGAGGTGCGGGATCCCTCGCTGGAGGATCTGCTCCACGACGGGCGCCATCTTCATGAAGTTGGGCCGAGCGCCGACGACGCTCAGGATCTTCAAGCGACAGCTCCTTCCAGGTGAGCGATGAAGCGATCGGCGATTCGGACCCTGTCGAAGTCGCGCTCCGCGGCCGCCCGTCCGGCCATCCCCAGGCGGCTTCGGGCCGCCGAATCCGCGGCGAGGCCGCGAATCGCGGCCGCGAGGCCGGCCACATCGCCGGGACGGACGGAGACGCCGGCCTGCGAGCGCTGGACGATGTCGGCGGCCTCGCCGCCGGCCACGAGCACGACCGGCACACCGGCGCCCATCGCTTCGTAGATCTTGGATGGGACGGCCCCGGGCAGAGACATCTTCAGAGGCACCAACGCGAGGTCCGCCGAGGCGACGAGCGCGGGCATCTCCTCGCGCGGAAGCGCGTCGAGGAATCGGACGTTTCTCAGGCCGAGCTCGCGGCTGCGGCTCTGGAGCGAGGCCTTCACGGGCCCATCACCCACAAACGCAATCTCGAGCGACGGGACGTCGGTCAGCCGCGAAGCCGCCTCGAGAATCTGGTCGAGACCCTGCGCGATCCCGTGCAGCCCGGCGTACATGGCCACGCAGCGGGACGGGCTGCCGTGCCCGTTCGAGAGACGCGCCCGCGCCTCGGCCGACCGGCGCTCCGGCCGGAAGAGGTCGGTGTCCACCCCGTTCGAGAGGTGGTACACGGGCACGGACGGAAAACGCTTCCGGATGTTCTCCAGGATCTCGCGGCTCTGGCCGGTGACGAGCCAGGCCTTGCGGTAGCAGAACGCCTCGAGGCGCAGAGCCGCATCCAGAGCCCGTCCCTTCCCTACCGCTCCGAGGACCACGGCGCTCTCGGGCCAGAGATCCGATACGTTGAAGATCCACCGGGCCCCCGTCCGTCGCGCCAGCAGGTAGCCGGCGATGCCCAGAAAGAGCGGCGGGCTCTCGGTGATCAGGTAGTCCAGCTTCGGAAGCGCGAAGGTCCCGATCGCGATCGACGAAAGGACGAACGAAAAGTAGGACGCCATGCGCGGCACCATCCGGACGTCGGTGGTCGGGTACAGGCCGCAACGGATCACCGACACGCCGTCGCGCTCCTCCCGCCGGCGGAAGCCGCCGTAACCTGGAAACACGCGCCCGGTGGGATAGTTCGGCATCGCCGTGAGAACGACCACCTCGTGCCCTCGCCGGACGAGTTGCCCGGCGAGGTGCGACAGGCGTGCCTGTGGCGCCCCCATCTCGGGCGGGTAGTACTGGGTGAGGATGCCGACTCTCATAGCGCCTCGAGACGAACGAAACTCGCGTTCATAGGATGCCCAGACGGGTCCGGTGATCGAGCATCGAAACCTGCACCCGGAACTTTCCCGCCTTCGTGCGCGGAATCGATTCCACGGTTTCGATCGGGACCTCGACGTTCGGGCCCATTCTCATTCGGACACCCCGAGCCAGGCTGCGACGATGGCGGTCCCCGAAACCTCGACCCGGCACCACTCTGACACGAATGGAATGGAGGCTTTCCTGGATGATCTGCGCCTCTCGAATCGGCATGTCGGCGTCAAAGATGTTGTCGAGCACGCCGACCGGAGAGCCATCCGCCGTGAACATGATGTCCGCCGTGCGGCCTTCGAACGAGCGAATCCTCGGGAGGCTCCGACCGCAACCGCACGGCTGGTCCTCGATCGACAGGATCGAGCGATCTCCCATGGAATACCGGATCAGTGGCATGTGAGAGCTGAGCAACGCCGTGCAGATCATGCGACCCGCGCGTCCCTTCGGAACGAGCTCGTCGGCCTCGTCGTGGACCCACTCCGTGACGCCGACCTCGGGCCAGAGGTGCATCGACCCCTGCGAACACTCGCTGGCTCCGCAGACGATTTCGGCTTGCCCGTAGGTGTCCCGAACCGGGCACTGAAATGCGGCCCCGATGGCGCTGCGCTGGTAACCGAGCAGGGGCTCGGCGTTGCTGATCGCCACCTCCAGCCTCGGAGCGTCGATGTGTCTCTCGAGAATCTCGCAGGCGAGGGCGTGCATCGCCGACGGATAACCGAACAAGTATCGGACCTGGTAACGCCGCATGGCCTCGACGTACTCGCCGACCGACGCGGGTGCGATGTGGTAGCTCGACATGTAGAGCTGGTGCATCCCGTGATTCCAGACCCAGAACGGCGGCCGCCGACGCCCGACGGGCGTGACGAGCTGGCCGCCCATCTGCGCCCATCGATCCTGAAGCGTGACCCCGTTCCAGCGGCGAATCCGGGCCTCGAGAAGCGCGTACCAGACGATGAGAGTGTCTCGCGATTGCCACAGGCGCAGTGGCGTACCCGTCGTGCCGCTCGTGTGCGACTCGAAAATGCGCCGGCGACCCGACTCGGCGACGAACGCCAGCGGGTTCTCGCTCAAAGCCCGTTTCGACAGGATCGGCCAGTTCTGGAGGATCTCCGGGGACGATCGATCTCCTCTCCGCCGGCGCTCCGCCCAGTGATCCCGATAGAACGGCACTCGTGTCAGAGCGTGATGGAGCACGAGCTCGAGCTGGCCATCGACCCACTGTCGCCACTTCGCGTCATCCCAGGTCTCGCGCTCCAGAGCCTCCTCGACGAGCCCTTCGGTCTCGGGACCGTATCGACGCGCCTGGAGTTGATACCCCCGAAGCGTGGCCGCCAGAAAGCGCAGCGGCGTCGGGAGCTTCGTGTAGACGCTCGTCATCAACACGAGAGCCCTCGTCCCGGCGATGCGGAGGATGCGGCGCGAGCCGGCCGACGCCGACGTCACCGGACCCCTCCCGTCATCTGCCGGTCCGTGTGTGCACAAGACTTCGCACTCCTCCGGACTGTGTTCTTCGAAGCTCACCGAACTCTTCAGCTCCGGAAACGACCGATCTCCGACATCACCGCTCGGAACTTCCCCGCGGGCGTGCAGATCGACCCGCACGGTGGTGGTGCCCATCACGGTTGAAGCTTGCTGATGACGGCCTGAAACTTCCCGGCCGCGGTACGAGCGATGGCATCGACGGCTTCGACGTCGACGCGCATCGCCGAGGTCAGGCGTTGATGGATCCGACGCACGATCTCGGCGACGGTGTCCGGTCCGAACGATGGCGTCGGGACAACGCGGATTCGCAAGCGGTCGCGTTCCTCCTGGATCACCTGCGCTTCTCGAACACCCGGCAGCTCGGTGAAGATGCCGTGAAACCGAACGGTGCGGCGGCCATCCGGCGCGATCACGACATCCTCGATGCGTCCCGAGATCTCGGCGAGCACGGGCGTCCCGGTGACATGCGTCGCTTCGGGATCCCAGCGCGCCACGTCACCGAGGCGATAGCGCAGGAAGATCTGGCTCCGCCGGTTGAACGACGTCCCGACAACCTGACCCTCCGACGGATCGTCATACGGGATCGGCGAGCCATCGGCGCGCACGAGCTCGATCACGGCCGAGTCCGGGCTCGTGTACATCCGCCCATCACCACGTTCGCATGCGAAGCACGCATCTTCGACCTGACCGTACTCTTCGTAGACCCGACAGCCAAACGCGCGCTCGATCACGACACGCCCTTCGGGTGTGAGCTTCTCGCTCGTCGTGATGATCGCGCGCAGCGTCGCGGGTGGTGGCAGCTTCTGCTCGAGCATCATCAGGCCGAGTTGCTCGAACGCGTGCGTATAGCCCGTGGCCCACACGATGCCATGGCGATCGAAGGCGCGCACGTACGAGGCCGCGTTCTGCGGCGCGAGATGAAACGCTGAGAAGTAGACCTGTCGCTCGGCGAGGTTGAAGCGATGGAACGGCCCGCGGCTCTTCGGATCGGGTACGACGAGCCGGCCGCTGAACGTGGCGCGCGGAAGTCCGAACGATACGCCGGCCGGGCGACAACTCCGCGCTTCGCGCATCGCGAGCGAGCGCCGAAAGTCGTCGTTCGACCAGTACGTGCGCACCGGCGTCCCGCTCGAACCGCTCGTCGCACAGATCGTGAGCGTGTTGCGATCGATGCCGTTGACGAGAAACGCGTCGGGGTCGGCACGCGTCTCGGACTTCTCGAGGATCGGCAACGAAGCGAGATCGGACAGCTCGAACTTGTCGATCGCGCGACCCTCCAACCCGAGCGCCCGATAGTGCTTCGTGCGGCTTGCGAGGCGGAGGATCTCGCGCAGTGCCTGCGTCTGGTACGCATGCCACTGCGCGAGATCGTAGCGCTCGCGTGCAAGGAACCCGTCGCGCTCGGCGGGGTAGCAGCCCCCGAACCGGCGCCACTTCCAGCGCAGGCCGAAAGCGCTCACGGCGGCGTGCTGCGCGAGGACGGGAAGCTTGGGATAGATCCGATCGGCGAGCCCCATCACACGGCCATCGGTCGGTTGGTCGCGCCGGCGAGCGTCTCGTCGTACCAGACGGAGACCGTGGCGCGGCTCCACCAGAGGTCGAGAGCCTGGCCCGTCGTGCCACTCGTGTGCTCGAGGCCCAGAAGCGACTGCATCGTCTTCAGTGGCGCGACGCTCCGGTCGCCGAAGTTCCGCGTCGCTCTGGCTCCAGGGGTCCTTCCGCGAGCGCGGCCGCGCCGTTCGCTGCGGTGAGCAACTCCTCCCACTGCGGGAGAACCGTATTCCAGTCCGTAGACCGGGCGCGGAGACGGCCGCCGGCGGAGAGGCGCGCGGCGAGCTCCGGTTCGTGCAACACGCGGCGGATCGCCGCCACCATGGCCTCGGCATCGTCCGGGGGGACCAGCAGACCCTCTTCTCCGTCCCTCACGAGGTCGGAGAGCCCGCCGACGCGGGTGCTCACGACGCAAAGGCCGCAGGCCATCGCCTCGAGCACGCTCACCGGAGCGTTGTCGACGTTCGTGGTGTTCAGAAAAATGTCGCCGCGCGAAAGGTGCTCTCCCACCGACGCCTTGGGGATCTGGCCGGCGAACTGGACTCGATCCAGAACGCCGAGATCCGCGGCCCGCGCCCGGGCGCGCGCGAGGCTCCCATCGCCCCGGTCGGGCCCGATCATCGTCAGCGTCGCCGCCGGATCGTCGCGCGCCAGAAGGGCGAGAACGCTCGGAGCCAGCGACGGGTTGTACGTCTCGTGAAAAGCCCGCAACCAGACGAGGCGCGGCTCGGGCCGCTCGCGTCGCCGATATGGGTAGAGGCCGAAGATCCAGCGGATTCGGGAGCAGCCGCAAATCCGAGCGGTACGGCCGCATCTCGCGTCGCAAATACTCGGACGGGACGGTCACGGCGCTGGCCGCCGAAAGGACGCGGCGAACCACGCCGGGCCACTTCGCCGAGAACTGGGGAAGAGAACCTCCGTGCAGCGTGAGGAGATGGGTCTTGCCCATCGTCCGGAGCAGGACGACGATCGCCGCGGCCCAAAGAAACGCGTCCCCGCTGAAGACGTCGACGTGGACGATCTCGTCCCTCCCGCGTCCGCGCCAGACCGCCCGGGCCATGTCCAGAAGGCGCGGCGCTTTGGAGAGCTTGTCCGAGGCCGAACGAACCTGCCATCCCGCTCCGCGCAGCCGCTCCACGAGGTCTTCGCAGACCCCGCGGCTCGCGCCGGCCGCGGAGAGGAAGTTCCCGATGAAGAGGAGCTCCGGTTTCGGCGATGCGGCCGCCGGCGTGCCCCTGCTCATGCGCCGGTCGCCGCCCGCGTTGCGGGCCTCGAAGGAACGGATGCGGCCTTCAGAGACCGGCGCGGGCGCAGGAGGTGAGCCCCGGACAGACCGAATGCGAAGGCCGGGGAGACCAGGCGCATTGCGTCCACGACCATGCTCAGCAGCGCGTAGGCCATCATTCCGGCGGCGAGAGCCTTGTCCAGGCGCGTCGGCGCCGAGCGGATGTTGCGGAGCGTCATCAGCCCGAGAAGGACGAGGGCCGCGAGGCCGAGCATCCCATGCTCGCCCACGAGGCGAGTGTACTCGGTGTGCGCCGACGACACGTGGAAGTACTTGAGCCGGTTCGGGCCTCCCATTCCGGGCCCGACTCCCAGGACGATGTTTTCTGACCAGGACTCGAGGTCCCCTTTGATCAGGAGATCCCGCCCCGTGAGCTGCGTGTCACCGAAGCGCTCCCCGATCACGCCCGAGGTCATGGCTTCGAGGCGAGGCCAGATCACGAAGAGAAGAATGGGCAGAATGACGGCGGCCGCGCCGAGGAGCCTCCATCGCGTCCGCCGATCCCGGGCGAGATAGAAGGCCGCGGCGAGAATGCCACCAACCGCCATGTAGAGGCCGCCTCTCGAGAACGTGACGACGCACTGCCGGAAGAGAAAAAGGACGAGCACGGCCAGCGCGCCACTCGCGACGGTGTTTCCGGCGCCCACGACGAGCCAGAAGACGGCCGCGAGTATTCCCAGGCCGAGGACGGCCGAGACCTGGTTCGGCCCGAACCCGCCGCTCCCGATCGCGTTCGAATCGTTTGCGAACTCGTCCAGCTGGGCCTTGTCCAGCATGACCGCACCGATCCACGCGATGGACACGATGGGCCCGATCAGGCTGGCATAGATCCAGCGGAGCTCGCGCTTCGTGAAGCGCAGGGAATGAAAAAACGCGGCGCACACCGCCAGCGCCAGCGGGCCCGAGAGGTTGAAGCTCAGCTGGTCCCGGGCCTCGGTCGCGTCGAGGCCCATGATCGTGAGGGCTGCCGAGGGCAGCAGCAGCAGGAAGTAGGCGACGGGCAACCAGTAACGGCGGGGACGCGGCGTCCGGACGCAGCGAGATCAGAAGCACCAGGGCCACGGCGTACTTGCCGAACTCCCAGGGGATGTCGGCTTTCCGCATGCGCCAGAAGACTTCCGCTCCCGTGATGTAGGCGGCCACGCAGGCGACACCTTCGAAACGGCGCCGCCGAAGCGCCAGCAGGACGCCGACGACCAGCACGGCCAGCGCGTGCCACATGGCGTACGGCGAATGCTTCTTGATCAGCATCGCGAGAGGCACGTGCGCACCGATGAAGAGAAGCTGCCAGAGCCACTCGAGCGACCGGTTGGGGGATTTCGCCGCCACCGGCAGGAGTCGTGCGATCACGCGGGCTCCAGATCGAGGATGCCTCGCACCGCGGCGAGGTAGCGGGCATACGTGAACCCCGCCGCCGCTTCGATGGCCCGCGCCGATTGCTCGCTCCAGCGGACGGGCTCCCGGACGTACGAAGAGATCGCTTCGATGAATGCTTCCCGGTCATTCGGGTCGAGTGCGCGCCCGGACTGAAAGGTCTGCAGGTACTGCGGGATGCTGCTGACACGGCCCGCGACGGGAACCACGCCGTAGGCCATGCCCTCGCTCAGGACCTTGGGCCAGCCCTCGCTCGACGAGGAGGGGAACAGCAGGATATGCGCCGTGGCATAGAGGTCGTTCACCGCGGGACGAGGAAGTGATCCGAGGAGCCGGACCTGATCTCCCAGCCCGGCGGACGCGATCCTGGCCGCAAGCGCCGTGCGATCCGGCCCGTCGCCAACGAGGTCGAGGCGGGCATCGATGCCCTCCCGGCGGAGCCCTTCCACCACGTCGACCGCGCGTCCGGCGCCTTTTTCGCTTTCGATCCGTCCGACGAAGAGCAGCCGTACAGGTGGAGAGAGGCGTTTTGCCGCGCCCCGCGCGGCGCCGTCGCGGAGCTCTTCGTCCGAGAGGCACGGATTCAGGAACGCCCGGATATGCGCCGGCTGATTCGGCCAGTTCCCGTTCACGGTGACGATGCTGCGCGCCGCGCCGCGCGCGAGGAGCCAGCGCTGGAGCGAGTACGACAGACTCTCGGGAGCGGTCGGGAACCAGTTGCCCGCGTACTTGATCCACCGCCGGCGGGGATGGCGCCGAAGCGCCAGCACCAGGATCGCGAGGAGACCGATGTTCGACGGGCACCGGACGTGAACGACGTCGCAGCGGCCGAGCTCCCGGTGGATGACGCGCAGATACTCCGCCCACGCCGCGAGGACTCCGAGCTTCGCGCCGATCGATGTCCCTCCTGCCGGGCGGACCGGTACGTGCCGAACATTCGGGGCTTCATAGGGCAGGGCGCTCGCCGGGGCGACGTCCGCGTGGAGAGGGGCCACGTGCACGAGCTCGTCGAAGAGACCCGCCAGCCGGCCGAGCTCCCTCACGGTCGGGCCCCAGCCGACGGTGACTCCGTCCTTAAGGAAGTGCTCGGTGTGTGAGACGACGAGCAGCCTCATCGCGCGCGCCTCGCCGTTCCCGGCTCGAGCGCGACCGACGTCGGACCGCCGGGGTTCGGCTCCGAACAAAGGCGGCCGAGCGTTTCGGCGTACCGCGCCGCGCATCGCTCCCAGGTTTTCTCGCGCTCGGCTCGGTTGCGGGCACGCTCCCCCATCGCCGTCCGCCCGGCCTCGTCGCGAAGCAGCCCGAGAATGCCGCGAGCCGTCGCCTCGGGGTCTTCGGAGGCGACGACGACGCCGGTCTCGCCGTCCTCGCACGGCTTCCGCCAGTCCCGAGCCGCCGGCGACCACGGAAGGCAGCCCGCACAGCGCGGCCTCCACCACGGCGATCCCGTAGCCCTCCACGTCGCCGCTCGAAGTGTTGCGGCTCGTCATGACAAAAAGGTCGGCCGCGTTGAGCATGCCGGTCAGGCGGTCCGGTTCGACCCGGCCGAGCAGGTGGACGCGGTCGAGCACTCCGAGCTCTCGAGCCAGCTCGCGCAACTCCTCCCCGCGGGTCGGGAGGCCCGCCACGAGGTAGTGCGCCCGCGGCTCCTCGCGGAGGATCCCGGGAAGCGCGCGCACCACGATGTCCTGTCCCTTGCGCTCGGTGACGTTGCCGACCGTGATCAGGATGCGCGCGTCGGCGTCCTTCAAGCCCAGCTCTCGCCGCGCGTGGAGAGACGCTTCCGGCCCGAGTCGGCGGAAGCGCGAGGGATCCGCTCCGTTGGGAATCACCGCCTCGTCGCGGGCGCGGATCCCGGCTTCGCGCATGCGCCGGCGCGTGAACTCGCTCACGCAAACGACGCTCGTAGCCTGCTCGAACGCCCAGCGCAGGAGGCGGGACGCGCCGCCTCCTCCACCGAACTCGGTTCCGTGCCCGATGGCGACCCAGGGGATGCCGCGTCCCCGCCAGCGTGCCGCCGCGAGCAGGACCGACCGGCTTCCCGAAGCGACGAGCACGTCCGGCCGGTGGCGGCCGATCCAGCGCGCGAGCACGGCTTCTCGATACAACGCCTCGAACGGCGGCCCGGGGACCGGGCGCAGCCGGACGACGGGAAAGGGCTGCTCCGCGTCGAAGCTCGCGATCTCGTCTTCGCTCGCGTAATCCTGCGGCGACAGGACGACGGGCCGCCAGCCGGCGGCGTGGAGGCCCAGCGAAACCTGGTGGGCATGCGTGCCGATCCCTCCCGGCCCCGGAGGAAACTCGCTCGACAGGAAAAGCACGTGACGCATCAGCTCGCGGTCGCGGCGCGGTGGCCGCCTTCGTAGGCAGGGATCCGGGGATACTCGCGGAGCATTCCGTCCGCGATCCTCGCCCGCTGCCGGGTCGTCCAGAGGCTGTGCGGTAGCAGGAGCAATGCCATTCCGGCCTTGACCAGGCGCCGCAAGCGGCCGCCTCGGGCGCTGAACGTGCCCAGGGCGGCGTGCCAGTACATCTCCTCCACCTGCCGGGGCGAGTAGTAGCGGCGCGCCTTGTAAATTTCGGTCGCGGTCAGGAGGTGGCGGTGGGAGAGGCGGCTCCGGCTGCTCGCGTAGGTGATCACCCGCGCGCCGTGTGTCCTCAAGCCGCCGCTCGGAGCGTGCCGGTGCAGGACATGGATGTCGGAGTTGAGGACCATCAGGTTGCCGGCGAGGTACAGCCGCATGCCGAGATCGGCGTCCGCGCGCGCACCGCGGTCGTAGGCCAGGTCGAAGAGACCCGATCCCTCCAGGGCGCTCATGCGAATCATCGAGTTGTTGGTCGGGAACACGTCGCTCGCCCGTGTCAGCCGGAACGCGGCCGGCAGCGGCCCGGCGCCGTCCTCGTCGGCGACGCCGCAGGACACGTCGTTGCGGAAGCGCTCGAGCGCGGCCAGGTGCTTCTCGATCAAACCCGGCGGGACCTCGTCGTCGTCGTCCAGAAAGAGCAGGAATTCGCCGCGGGACGCGGCGATGCCGGCGTTGCGGGACGAGCACTGGCCGGCGCGGTCGAGCTGGAGGAGCTGGATCGGCAAATCCGGGAACCGGGACGCGAGATCGGATCGGCGCCGATCGGGAGGGGTCTGGTCGACGATCACGATCTCGAGGGGCGGCACGGTCTGTCGGCGCAGCTGGTCGAGGAGCTTCTCGAGGTACGGATAGCGATCCACCGTCGGGATCAGGATCGTCACGGATCCTGTCACGTCCGCCTCGCGGCCCGCGCTCACACCCTCCGGGGCGTCCTCCAGGGCCTGCCGGTAGGGCCGGGGCTCGGGCGGCGGAGGCCGGCGGGTAATTTCCTTCGACGCCGCCAGGACCGCTCCCCGCGGAGCCCAGCCCAGCACGAGCGTCCGGAAGACGGTCCAGTGCAGCCAGCGGCGGCCGAAGCGGTAGTACACGAATCGCAGCTCGTCCTCGATCGGTATCGACGGAGCCGGCCGGGACGTCTTCTCGCCCGCGAGGGACCCCATGTGGCGGGTCAGAACTCCGAAGCGGACGCAGCGATGACCGAACTCGAGCGCGGCTCCGGCCAGAGTTCGAAACTCGGGGTGGATGATTCCGATCCTCCGGAGCACATCCGTGCGCACGAGACAGGCGTCGAGACTGACGCGCCAGGACGTCGAGACGATCGACGGATCGGGGTCCCGATTCAGCATCCACGTCGGCTCGACGTGGTCGATCGCACGCGGAAGGCCGGCCGTCCCGAGGCGAAGGCCCGCGTGCCAGAGATCGCCCGGGGTCGCGAGGGCCTGGGCGACGCGCTCGGGATCGGGCGACCCCAGATCGGAGGACCAGAACAACCACGCTTCCGCGGTCGACCCCGGAAGCTCTCCCGCCACGCACGCCGCCACCGAGGCCGGCGTCGCATCAGCCTTGACCGTACGTCCGGCGCGCCACGGCGGCGGCGCTCCGGCGCCAATCCAGACGAGGGTCACTTCCGCGCTCATGTCCTCACAGCCGACCTCGCTGCCCTCGGCGGCGGCTCAGCACCTTCCTCTCGGCCGGAGTCCGCCCGCACTCCGTTCAGCACCTGCCGGTAGAAATCCTCGAGCCGGTCGAGCTGGTCGGAGAGCTGGAAGTTCTCGAGCACCCGCTTCCGTCCCGCCTTGCCCATCCGCTGGCGCAGCGCGGGATCGCGGGCCAGGACTTCGAGCTTGGCCGCCAGAGCCTCGGGGTCCCGACGCGGGACGACGAAACCCGTCTCGCCGTCGGCCACGTTCTCGCGAAGTCCGTCGGCGTCCGTGCAGACGACGGGCAGCTCCATGCTCTGCGCCTCGATGACGGCGTTGCAGAAGCCCTCGGAGACGGCCGCGTGGAGCAGGACGTCGGCGGACTGCATCTCCTGCCGGACGTCCTCCCGGGGCAGGGCTCCGAGCACCTCGACCACGCCCTCCAGCCCGAGCTGCCGGCGCATGAACGCCACGGCGGGGAAATAGTCGCCATCGCCCACGATCCGGTACTCGCACGCGACGCCGCGGTCGAGCAGCCGGCGGATGGCGAGCAGCGCGTTCTCGTAGCCTTTCTTCCACTCCAGGCGGCCGACGCTGAGGATGCGCAGCGGGCGCGAACCCTCGGACTTCCTGGAGAGCTCCGCCTCGTCCCTCTTGTGGAACTCGACGTCGATGGCGGGCGGGATGAGCATGTGGAAGCGGTCCGGAGGACAGCCGCGCCGCCGGGCGCGCCTCCACAGGTCCTCGCCCAGAAAGTGCAGTCCCGCCGCTCCCGCCCAGACCGCGTCGAAGTACCCGGGCTGATCGAGGCCGACGAAGTTGAGATCGTACCCCCGGAAGCTGACGGTGATGCGGCAGCCGAGCAGCTCTCGAAGATCCATACGCTCGGTCGCGAGCGCTCCGAACTCGAAGTGCACGATGTCCGGCCCCAGGCGGATGAGCGGGAGGTCGAGGTACAGGCGGCCGAGCGCCTCGAGCATGCCCCCGCGGCGCCGCGCCTGCCGGAGATAGCGCCATGTCCGTCCGGGCGCCGCCTGGAAGCAGGCCATCAACGCGAACGGAGAAAGCAACGCCGCCTTCCATTTCGGATGGTGGGGCCAGCCCAAGTGGACGCGTTTTCGCACGCTCGCTGGCAGATGGGGAAACCGGGCCCACTCCTTCTCGTCGCTCATGTTGCAGACGACGTGCACGTCCCAGCCGCGCTCCAGGAGTCCCGCGAATTTGCTGGCGATGAACGTCTCCGAGAGTTTCGGGAAGCCCGACACGACCAGCGCGATCCGGCCCGTCACTGCCGACACTCCTCGAAGAGTCCGACGAACTCGCGGAAGTGCCGCTCGGCGGTGAAGTCCCGCAGCACGCGCTCTCGCGCCGCGCGGCCCATCCGCATCCGCAGCTGGGGGTCGCGCGCCAGGTTCCGGACCGCCTCGGTCATGGCCGGCGAATCCCAGAGGGGAACGACGAAGCCTTCGACGCCGTCGACCACGGCCTCCCGCGCGCCGCCGACATCGGTCAGGACGACCGGAAGGCCGCAGCCCATCGCTTCGACGGCGGCGTTCGAGAGTCCCTCCGTGAGGCTCGGGAGAATGAAGATGTCGGAGCGGCGCAGCTCGTCCCGCACCGCAATCGGCGCCAGACGTCCCAGCAGGCGGACGGAGTCGTGCAGACCGAGGTCGTCGATCGCGAAGAGGATCCGCTGCCGGTCGGGGCCGTCGCCGATGATCGAGAACATGACCGGCACTCCCGCGTCCACGAGGCCGCGAATGGCCTGCAGTCCGTAGGTGAGACCTTTGTTCCAGTCGAGCCGGCCGGTCGTCACGACGCGGATGCGATCGGACGGTTCGCGCGTGTCCGCGGGGCTGAAGAACGACGGGTCCACGCCCGTCTGGATGACTCGGGATTTCTTCGGGTCGAGGCCGTAGCGGCCGGCTTCCGCTTCAATCGCCTGCGAAACGCAGTGGACGAGCGAGGCTTTCCGGAACGTTACCGGCAGACCCTCGCGAACGCTGCGGCGGGGATCGTGCGGCGCGACGTTCACCTGGGAGCCGCGGCAGCTGACGACCACGGGCCGGTCGATCTCGAAGAGCGGCAGGTAGTCGATCGCCGCCGAGTTCCACGGAAAGTAGATGACGTCGCAGGGCACGCCCGCGTACGGCAGGAGCCGGTTGAGGACCCGCAACCGCTCCGACAAGGACCTCTGCCCCGCGGCGAAACGCCAGAAACGACCGACGACGCGCGGAGACCTCAGAATGGCCAGGCCGAGCAGCCAGGCCAGCCAGGCGATCCGCACGGGGATCGGTCCCTCCCAGGCCCGCGTCTTGAAGGTCTTGAGCTTGGATTTCAGGAACCAGTCCTCGTCCGGCCATTTCGAAAACGCGATCTGGACGCGGAGCCCGCGGTCCGCGAGGCCGCGCATGAGGCGGCCGAGGAAAGTCTGCGGCGGCCAGGTCGTCCCGACGACGAGCAGCCGGAGAGGTTCGGTCGCGGTCATCAGGCGTGGGCCTCGAGGGTTTCGAGGAACGCCGCGAAGGTCAGAAGCATCGAGACGGTGTAGCCTCGGCCCTCTTCGAGCGGCGCCCGGAAGAACGCCTCCAGCAGGTGCTCGATCCGCGCGGGCTCGACGAGCTCATGCAGGCGCGCGTTCGGGCCCAGGAGCACACCCCGGAGCCGTTCCGCGCCGGAGCCCGAGAACTGCACTTCCCAATTCCGCTCCGGAGCGTTCGGTGTCCTCATCACGAGCCGCGCGGCCTTGCGCGCGACGCGCCAGGGCAGAAGCCAGGTGCGGAAGCGGCGAGACCGGTAGAGGCTCGCCCCGGACTCTTGCCACGTGACGCGGGCGAGGTCCGGTGCGTACCGCTTGAGGTATTCGATCTGCAGGCGCCGTCCGGAAACGAACTCCGTGGGCACCGTCGCGATGAAGTCCGACATCCGGGTGTCGTAGAAGGGCAGAAGCGGCCAGGCTCCGGCCTGATACATCCGGAGGCTCGCGAGAGTCCAGCGAAACGACCACTGATCCGTCTTGTACGCTTTGACGCGGAAGTCGGGCTCGGCGATCGCGGCCACCCTCTCGAGCTCCCGATCCACAAAGCTTCGGACGATCGAATCCGGATCTTCGTCCGCAAGATGCGGCCTCGCCACCTCATCGAGGAGCCACCGGCGTCCCCTCTTCGCGATCTTCTTGTACGCGTGCGCCGACACGAAGGCGGAATCGGCCGAATCCGTCCCCGCCAGCCCCATGTCGCCGAGCCACACGTCCCCCCAGTGCGCCGCGATCACGGCGTCGGACCGCTCGGCGAGCCGATCCGCGATCACGGCCTGACGGGCCTGCGTCACGTCCTGGAACCCTTCGACGCACCCGAGCACGGAGCCCAGACGGTCGAAGAGGTAAGGCTCGACGGCGAGGGTTTCGATCGGGACGCCGCGCGCTTCCGCGACACGGCGGGCGATGCGCGTCTCGATCGAGTCCTCGCCGTACCCGTAGGAGTAGCACCACAGGCGTTCGCGCGCCGAGGATCCGGTGCGTGTCAGCGCCGCGAACGTCGTGCGGGAGTCGAGGCCTCCGGAGATCGGCACGGCGATCCGGCCCGAACGCGTCTGGTCGTCGAGGACCCCGTGGAGCGTTTGGGCGAACTCGGCCACCGTGTCGTCGAAAGAGCGCACGCGATCCGGCCGATGCGACCAATCCCAATACCTCTCGGCCGAAAGGAGCTCTCCTTCGGCCGTGAAGACATGACGGGTGGCCGGCCGGAGAATGCGGACGTCCTCGAAGAATGTCCGATCGGCGGGAAAGAACCCGCAGGCGAAGAATGCGGACAGAGCCGGCCAGTCGAGGCTGCGGCGCGACGTCGCCGAAGCCACCGACGCGAAACTCGTTCCGAGCGCGGCTCGCGATCCGCTCCTCGCAAAGTAAGCGTGGACGGTTCCGAACCGATCCGTCCAGGCGTACCAGCGCCCGTCGGTCTCGCACCGACCGAGCAGCAGAAAGTGTCCGTTGAGCCGCTTCGAGAGACGGTCGTCGCCGGCCAGGTCGCGGAGGAACGTCCCGGGGTCGTCACCGGCCGGAAGCGCCAGGTCGCCGAGCAGCCAGAAGGTCCAGGGCCCGCTCTGGAACGTCCGGAGCGGGAAGCCCCGCCAGCCCGCGCCCCCGGGCGCGAGCCACACGCCGCCCGCGTCGCGCCAGGGACCCAGGTTCGGAAACCGCGGAGAAGGCAGCGTTCCGCGATCGCCGAACGTGACCAGCCAGTCCCCGCAGAGAGCGGCCGCGCGGGACATCGGGCGCCCCGCCTCTCGCTCGAATGTCTCTGCCACGCTTGCTCCGCGGTCGCTCACGCGGCCTTCTCCGCCCGGCGGGGCTGGAGCAGCCCCTCGTAGAGCTCCTCGTAGGCCGCGACTTCCCGGTCGATCGAGTACCGTTCGAGGATTCGAGTTCGAGCCGCGGATCCGAGCCGTCGGCGGAGCTCGGCGTCTCCGGCGAGCCGTTCGAGCACCCCCGCGAGCGCGACCGGGTCGCCCGGCGGCACCAGCCATCCGTTGCGTCCCGACTCGACCACGTCCCGCGGGCCGGGGATCTCGAAGGCCACCGATGCCACGCCGCACGACATGGCTTCGAGCAGTGCGACGCCCAAACCTTCGCCGGTGGGTGTCGGAAGCACGAAGACGTCGATCTCGGCGAGGAAGGCGGGAATGTCGGAAACGCTGCCGACAAACGAGACGCGCTCCGCGAGCCCGAGCTCGGCGACGCGGCGCCGCAGCGCGCCGGCGTAGTTCGCGTCGAGCTCGGCGCCCGCGAGCCACAAGTGCGCTCCCGGCACGCGCGCCATGGCTTCGATCAGGACGGTGTGGCCCTTGATCGGAACCAGGTTCGCGACGCATCCGATGACCGGCGTGCTCGCCGGCGTCCTCAGCCGCGTCCGCAACTCCAGGCGGGGTGGGATGCCCGGCCGGTACGTTTCGGTCTCCACGCCCGGCGGAAGCAGGACGCTCTTGCGCCGGAAGCGCGGCGGAGAGAGGTAGTGCTCGAGCATGTCCGTGTTCATGGCGGCGACTCGCCTGGCGAGGAAGGTGCGAATCCACCACGACCGGTGGTTCCAGCTCATGTTCTTCTTCGTGTAGATCCACGAACGCGCTCCGGCCAGACGCGCCACAATCGGCTCCGTGTAGTCGTCGAGGTAGTGGTAGGAGTGCCAGAGCACGAAGCCTCGCTTCCGAAACGGCTGCGCCGCCGTCCAGGCGCGCCACGCCAGCGTTGCGAGGGGACGGGGCGCAACCGTGAAAGCGGCCTCGATCAGTGGAATTCCGAGCCGCTCCAGCTCGGCCTCGAGGCTTCCCCCTCTCCGGAGCACGGCCACGGACGGAGAAAAGCGCGCCCGGTCGAGTCGGCTCGCCACGTTCAACATCGCCCGGCCGGATCCCGCCGATATGAAGTTCGGAATCGTGAAGAGAATCGGAACGGGAGCCCTCACCACCTGCGTCCTCACCTTCGCGACGGCCCCGGGCCCGGGCTCACGGGATCCTGCCACCAGTCGACCTGGACGAACCGCCGGAGCGAGTGGGGCGCCGCGAGGCGGGGCAGCAGGTAGCGGGACGTCGATGCGTCGATCGGCGCCACACGGGTCGTGAAGGCCGCCTCGTATCCGGCGCTGGCGGCTTCTTCCGGCGACTCGGGCACGAAGTCGCCGTTCGGATAGGCGAAGACCCGGCAGGGGCGCGACAGCCGGGCCTCGAGCTCGCTCCGCGAGTCCACGAGCTCCCGCAGCCGCTCCTCACGAGGCTGCGAAGAGTGATGAACGTCGTGATTCGTGCCGTGGCTTCCGATCGCGACGCCGGTGGCCGCGAGCTGACCGAGCTGAGGCCACGTCAGCGTCCGAAGAGAAGGAAACCGCGCGAGGAGCCTGTCCGACTCTCCGGGCGGGAACTGGGACCGGATGCACGACACGGTCTCCGTCCTCAGGTCGGCGGGCAGCGTCTTGAGGAGCTCTCGAATCCCCCGAAACGCCCGTTCCCTCTCCTGCGTGTTCGAGAGCGGCCACTTCGCTCCCAGCGCCTCGAAGTGAGGCGCCTCCCCGTAGAGCGCCAGCATCGAGAACTCGTCGAACCAGAGCGCTCGGTCCCCGCCCAACTGCCCCACCGAGACGAACACGGTCCAGGGAAGCCGGTAGCGTGTCATGACCTCAGCCGCCAGGAGGTTGTTGGCGAACCCGTCATCGAAGGTCACGGCCGCCGTTTTCCCATTGAAACCGCCCGGGCGATCGAGCTCGAAAAGAAGCTCGTCGAGGGAGAGAACGCGGAAGCGCCGGAGGTATGCCATCTGGCCTGCGAATGTTTCGAGAACGTGCTGGTTGCGTTCGAGAAGCGGATCCACGCGTTTCTCCACCACCCCGTGGTAGCGGAAGATCCGGAGACCGAGGCGGCGCTCGGCGCCCCGGAGCAGACCGCTGAGGTAGCCGCGTCCGGCGTCGAGGAAGCCCTCCGTGCTACGAAACATGGCTCTCCTGGTCCCGCGCGACACCGGAGTCCGGTTCGCCGGAAGGCACGATGCGGGTTCCCCACGAGAGCAACGGACGGACCGCCCCCGACCACTCTCCTCCCCAGTCGCCGCGCGCCGAGTCCCCGTCCATGCTGTCGACGAGGTGAAAGGCGACGGCCTGACGCTCCTCGAAATGGCGCGTCAGCGGATGGACCGTCAGAAGCTCGACGTTCACGATGACGGTGCCCTCGGAAAAGAGGTTTGCCGGAACCCAGGCCGTGGTGGCATAGCGGCCGAGCGGCCGCCGCTTGTTGCGCCATTCCGGATCGGTTTCGATGGAACCGAAGAGCAGGAGCCCTTCTTCGTTGTAGAAGTCGTAGCTGGCCGAGAACGACCAGCCCTCCTCGAGCACGTCGAATTCCATCTCGATGCCGATGGGCTTCCGGAGGTCGGGAGCGTCGGTCACCTCGCCGCCGACGGAGCGGACCCGCACGGCGACCAGCCGGGCGGCCCGGCTCGCGGGCGCCCGTCTCGAGTCGGACCAGCGGCGCTCCGCCGTCGTCCCGATATCCGAGGACAGGTAGCTGGCGACGACTTTGTGGGACGGACCATCGGCGGCGACGCCACCCGAATCCAGGAGGATCGTCCGCGGGCACAGCCGCGCGATTGCCTGCATGTTGTGAGAGACGAAGAGAACGGTCCGGCCCCGCCGGCCGACGTCTTCCATCTTCTCCAGGCACTTGCGCTGAAAAGTCGCGTCCCCGACCGCGAGCACCTCGTCGACGAGGAGGATTTCCGGATCGAGGTGCGCGGCGACGCTGAACGCGAGCCGCAGGTACATGCCCGAGGAGTAGTGCTTCACGGGGGTGTCGACGAATTTTTCGATTCCCGCGAAAGCCACGATCTCGTCGAAGCTGGAGTCGATCTCGCGGCGGCGCATTCCGAGAATGGCTCCGTTGAGATAGATGTTCTCCCGGCCCGTGAGCTCCTGGTGAAACCCGGTCCCGACTTCCAGCAGCGAGCCCACGCGTCCCCGGATAACCGCCGAGCCGCTCGTGGGCTCCGTGATGCGGGCCAGGATCTTCAGCAACGTGCTCTTTCCGGCGCCGTTGCGGCCGATGACGCCGACGACATCTCCCTGCCCCACCCGAAACGAGACGTCGCGGAGCGCCCATATGGACTCGGGCGACGGCGGCGGGCCATTGCCGCCCGCCAGCCGGCGCGCCGCCCGAAACGGCGCCGTGGCGAGCCCCGAGATCGTCTCGCGGAAAGTCCGGTACTTCGCGTGCCTCTCCCCGATCCGATACATCTTTCCGAGGTTCTCGACGCGGAGCGCGTCGAGAACGTCAGACGACGTCGGCAAACGTCTTCTCCATCCGGCGGAAGTAGAACGCGCCCCCGACCAGCAGGACGACGGATGCGGCCGCGGAGACCGCGATCATCGGACCGGGGGCGGTCTTCGTATTGAGAAGCGCCCAGCGGAATCCTTCCACGACGCCGACCATCGGGTTCAGTCCGTAGACCGTGCGCCAGGGTTCCTTCAGGAGGCTGCTCGGGTAGACGATCGGCGTGGCGTACATCCAGAACTGCGTCAGAAACGGGATCGTGTACTTCACGTCACGGTATTCGACGTTCAGCACCGAGAGCCAGAGCCCGACCGCCAGGGCGGTGACGAGGGCCAGCAGCAGGAAGGCCGGGAGCCAGATGACTCGCCACGTCGGCGTGACGCCGTACCAGAACATCAGTCCCAGCAGGACGACAAATGCGATGGCGAAGTCGACGAGTCCCACCAGTGAGTTTGCGATGGGAATGGTCAGGCGTGGGAAGTACACCTTCTTTATCAGGTTCGCGCTGTCGACCAGGCCGTTCGCGGACTGGGAGAGCGCGCCGGCGAAGTAGGTCCACGGCACGAGGGCGGCGTACGAGAAAATTGGATACGGGATCCCGTCGGAGGGCATCTTCGCCAGCTTCCCGAAGACGAGGCTGAACACGATCATCGAGAAGAACGGCTGGAGGATGGCCCACGTGGCGCCCAGGGCCGTCTGCTTGTAGCGCACTTTGATGTCGCGCCAGACGAGGAAGTAGAGGAGCTCGCGATACTCCCAGATGTCTCCGAGCTTCAGGGCGATCCAGCCCCGGCTCGGCCGGATGAGGATCGTCGGGATGTCGACTTGTTCCATGGAAGAGCTCATTGTTCGCTCACCTTTCGTTGGGACGGCGCGCCAGCCTGGTCCGCGCTCCAAAGATTCTCGTAGATCTCGGCGAACTGTTCCGCCATGCGGTCGAGCGAGAAGTTCCTCGAGATGGCGGCTCCCCCGGACGCGTAGGCCTGCCGCACCTCCGGCGACCGCACTCGGCGAAGCGCCTCGGCGAGTTCGTCCACCGACTCCGGGGTCACGAGGATCCCGCCCTTTTCGCCGAGCATCTCGAGGACGCCGCCGACGGGGGACGCGATGCAGGGAAGGCCGGACGCGAGCGCTTCGAGAAGCGCGATCGGGAACCCTTCCAGACGCGACGGAATCACGAAGACATCCAGCTGGTGGAGGAAGCGCGGCACGTCGTCGAGGAAACCCAGCAGGTGGACACGGTCCTGGATGCCGAGCCGGCGCGCTTGCGCTTCCAGAGGCTTCCGTTCCGGACCGCCGCCCGCGAGGACGACATGGAGCGCGGGAGCATCGGTGATCCTCGCCGCCGCGTCGAGCAGAACATCGTAGGCCTTCAGCGCTGTGAGACGTCCCGCGGCCCCGACCACGACCGCGCCGGCGGGAATCCCGAGTCTCTCGCGCCACTGCGGGTCCTTCGTGGAGGCAACGAGGAAGCGCGAGAGGTCGATGCCTCCGCGGCTCGTCTCGACCCTCGAAAAGCCGCGCGACCGGAGATCGCGCACGATTTCGTCGGCGACCGCCGTGATCCTCGCATTCCCGGCCGACGCGAGCCGCGACGCCAGGAGCCAGTCCTCCAGCTGCCCGCCCTCGGGGCGATGATCGCTGTGAATGGTCCAGACCCAGGGCAGGCGGGCGCGACGGACGACCCCGTTCGCCTGGCGGCTCACGTCCACCGACAGGTGCGTATGGACGAGATCGGCTTCCATCTGGCGGAGGAGCTCGGCCAGCCGCCCAGGAAAGGTGAACGACAGCCGCTGCCGCAGCCATTCGGACACCGTGTAAGAGCCGATCGGGAAAATCGACGGCCATTTGACCGAACAGGACTCGATGCGCATCGGCAGGCTCTCGAAGTGCGAGCGAAGATTGCCGGTCGCCCCCAGCATGCAGAGGACGCTGTGGCGATACCCGGACAGGGCCTTGGAGGTCGCCAGCCCGAGCACCAGACGCTGCACGCCTCCGGCGCCAAGCGTCCCGACGACGTGGACCACGTGCGGCCGCGCCACTCCGCCGAAGCGCGCCGGTTCGGGGGACTTCTGCGAAGTCGGGCTCATGGCACCACGATGGAATTCATGCGTGGCTCAACATGGCCCGAAGAGCCGCCGCCGCTCCCGTCCGACTGGCGATCACCGCCGGGCTCAGCTTGATCGCATTGACGATCAGGGTCCGTGCCGTTCGAAGGCCGAGCGCCCGGTCTCCCCCGGAGCGAGTCGCGCTCTCTCGCAGTAGCCTCTGGCTTTTGCGAAGAAGCGCTGCGCTCATCCACTGACATGCCCACCGCCGGAATCCGAAGCCATCCTGTTCTAAACCGAATCTGGCGGAGAAGGCGTTCAAAAGTTGAGAGATGCTCGACCGGAGCGCCGGCATATCGAGACGCGCGGCGTCCGCCAAGCCGAGAAAACGATTCCCGAACAGCGCCTCGAGGGTGTCGAGCGAGGCGGTGGATGCCGTCGTCCCTAAAACCCAGCGCAGGTTCTGCAGACTGACTCTCCGCGCCGCCCTCCCCATCTCCACGCTCCATCGCTCCGTGATGCTTCCCGGGGGGCGCCGTCGGAGGACGTGCGTGCCGGTCACAGTCGCGACCCGGCTCGATCGCGCGGCCCTCGCCCAGAGTCCGAAGTCCTCGGCATGGACGTCGTCCCCGTTGTACCCGCCGACCTCCTGGATCACGGCTGTGCGAAACATGATGGAGGAATGGGTCAGGGGGCAGTAGAACAGGAGGATCCAGGCGAGCCGCAAGGGATCTCGCTCCACGATCCGGTTCGTGCGGCCCCCACCCTCCCAGCCTTCGAACACGGTGTCCGTTCCGACGACGGCCACATCGCTTCGCGCCTCGAGAAAGTTCACCTGAGCCTGCAGGCGCCCGGGATAGGAAAAATCGTCGGCGTCCTGGCGGGCGACGAATTCCCCGCGAGCCGCTGCGAGCCCGGTGTTCAAGGCGGCAATGAGACCGCGGTTGCTCTCGTGCTTCAGTCTCACGATTCGCGAGTCCGTGAACGCGTCGAGCTCTCGAGACGTTTCGTCCGTGGAGCCATCGTCGACGATGATGAATTCGAAGTCGGAAAACGTCTGAGCCAGGATCCCCTCGACCGCCTGCCGGACATGATCCTGCCCGTTGTAGACCGCCATCAGGACGGTCACCCTCGGCGGATCGAGCCGTTCAGGAGTGCGGCTCATCAACGACTCTCCCGGCGAGGGCGGACAGCGTCGCGCCGGCGGGTGGACGGACATCGACGAGAGACCGAAGGCTCGCGTAGGCCGCCTGGCTTTCCTGGATCTGCCGGGCCGCCGCGCTGAGCAACGCGGGCCGGCGCTCGTCGGCTTCCCGCCAGAGATCCTGGACCGAGGCCGATAGGACCTCGACGATTGCCGGCTGGTCGAGAGACACGACGCGACAGCCGCCGCCGAATTGATCCTCCAGACCGCGAAACTTGTCGGTGTAGTAGGAAGAGCGCGTCAGGCCGACCACGGGTATTCCCTGCGCCAGTGCGAAAACCCCGGCATGGTAGCTCCCCGTCACGACGACCCGGCATTCGCCAACCCGGTGCATCAGGGCAAGGGGAGTGTCGACGTTCTCCGGGGCATCGGACGCGAACGCGTCGGGCAGGAGCTCACGGAGGGACTGCACGTCCGAATCTCCGGCCGCCGTCGAAATGGGGACCGGCCGAAAAGCCGCTCCCACGGCCTCCGCCGCGTTCCGCAGCGCCCGACGGACGTCCTCCAGAGCGCCGACGCCCACGTTGGAGTAACTCGAAACCCGAACGTTCACGCCGAGGAACGCGCCGAGCCGCTCGGGACGGACCGCGAACGCCGGCTCGATCGCATCATCTCCGGTCACTCGAATTTGCTTCCGGACCACACCGATCGACGCGAGAAACGGCAACGTCGAAAGACCCTCCCGAACGCCGATGACGCCGACACGCGGGAAGACCTCTCGTGCGCGCGAGAGAAGGACCGGGTGGGAAAGAGGTCCAATCCCCTGCCCGAGCATCGCGGTCGGAACTTGTCGCCGCTGGAAGCGGCTCAGGAGCTCGAGGGAAGACCGGGCCTGCCCTCGAAACAAATCCGTGATGTACCCGCCGCCGCCAAGGACGAGGAAGTTGGCCGCGTTGACCACTCCGAGAAAGGCCTCGACGTCGGCGTGATCGCTCGGATGAATCCGGCCCCACCGCAACGCCAGGCCGTCACTGACGGCGGGAAGATGATCCCGGAATCTCGCATCGTTTCTCGCGAGGCGGCGGGACACGGCGCGGGGTACCCGGGCGCGGCCCGGCACGCGACTCCACTCCAACCATTTACGCAGACCATTCGAGGGCACCGGGATCGCACCCGGACAATGACGCGATAGCAGCTCGGGCGAGGACGTCAGGACGTGCACATCGGCCTCCGGCCAGGAAGCCCGAAGACGCGACACGGCCACCTGGAGCATCGCAACGTCACCCAGGTTGTTGAGGGCATAACTGCCGCTGTACACCAGGATCTTCACGCTCGACCGTCGTTGAAGAACCGGCCGACGAGACCGCCCTTCGGCATCCGGACCCGCTCTCGCAATCGTCGAATCCCTTACCCCGGCATCCGGACGTTGACCGCACCGTCCGTCAAAGCCACTTGCCCGGCTTGATGTCCCCATTCGTGCGCGAAGAGGGCCGCGCCGTACTCGATCTTGGGCACGCGCCCTGTCTTGAAAAAGACCGAGCTCTCGACGCTGAAAGCCAACGCGTTGGGAATGTGGTCCGTTTGCTGGCCCTGGTATCTCAAGTTCGTGACGACACGATACTCACCCTGAGGCAGGGGCAGGGTCGGGATCCGGCACGTGACCACGCCCTCTGCACCGGCCACGATGGAGAAGCCTGCGATCGGAGTGCTCATGTGTGCCACGCCGATATTGAGATGATTTACGATCGCGAGCGCGAAATCGAACCGCTCCGCGCCGATCGGGTTCTCGTAGGAGAACTCGAGCGTGATCGGCTTTCCGGCGACGACCCGCTCGCACGGCCGGCCCTCCTCGTCGAGCACACGAGCCGCCGTCAACCGCACGCTTCCGTCTCCCCGTCGGTCGGGATTGTCCTCGAAGGCGTGGGCGGCGGTCGCGAGCAGGTGCCCCAGGTACTCCCTCAGGACTTCTCCGGTCGAACCGTCGACCGCGACGGTGCCCGCGCGCAGGAGGATCGCCCGCGCGCACAGGGCCTGCACGGCCGGCATGTTGTGGCTGACGAAAAGCACGGTGCGGCCTTCCTCGGCGACGTCTCCCATCTTGCCGAGGCACTTCTTCTGGAAATCGGCATCGCCGACCGCGAGGACCTCGTCGACGAGCAGGATCTCCGGCTCCAGATGCGCCGCGACGGCGAACGCGAGCCTCAGGTACATGCCGCTCGAGTAGCGCTTGACCGGAGTGTCAATGAACTTTTCGACCTCCGAAAAAGCGACGATCTCGTCGAATTTCCGGCCGATCTCGGCCCGGCGCATGCCGAGGATCGCGCCGTTGAGGTAAATGTTTTCGCGTCCGGTGAGCTCGGGATGGAATCCCGTGCCGACTTCCAGGAGCGAGCCCACGCGTCCGTGGATCTCGGCGGTGCCGTGCGTCGGATCCGTGATCCGGGCCAGGATCTTCAGCAGCGTGCTCTTCCCCGCTCCGTTGCGGCCGACGATTCCGACCACCTCGCCCTGGCGGACTTCGAAGTTGACGTCGCGCAGCGCCCAGAGCAAATCGTCGCCCTCATCGGAACGCCGACGGCGACGCAGGAGCCGGGCCGGAGCACTGACCAGGGAGGCGAGCGACTCGCGCAGAGTCTTGTAGCGCTCGATGCGGTGACCGATCCGGTACTCCTTGGAGAGCTCCCGAACGCGGACCGCCACGCTGCCCTTCGTCATACGCCGGCCTCCACCAGAGAACGGTAGTAGTCCAGGGATCTCGCCAGGCCCTCGGCGATGCCCACCGCGGGACGGTAGCCCAGCCATTTCCCGGCGAGCTCGAGGCTCGCCGCCGAGTGCATGACGTCGCCGGCCCGTGGCGCTTCGTAGCGCGGCGCCTGTCCGCCGCCGACCGCGTCCCCGACCGCCGCCGCGAGCTCGTTGACCGAGATCACCTGTCCTCCCGCGACGTTGTAGACCTGGCCGGCGGCTGTCGCGTCGGCGTCCGCCGCCCGCAGGTTCGCATCCACCGCGTCGGAGACATAAGTGAAATCCCGGCTCTGCGTGCCGTCGCCATAGATGACCGGGGCCTCGCCGGCCAGGTACGCCCGAAAGAAGCGCGGGATGACCGCGGCATAAGGCCCGTCCGGATCCTGCCGCGGGCCGAAGACGTTGAAGTAGCGCAACCCGACGAGCTCCATGCCGTAGCAACGGGCGAAGACGCCGGCGAGCTCTTCGTTCATGGCCTTCGAGAGCGCGTAGGGCGAGAGCGGCTGGCCCTCCTCCCCTTCCTTCTTGGGCAGCCGCGTGCTGTCGCCGTAGACGCTGGAGGAGGAGGCATAGACGACTCTCCGGACTCCGGCATCGCGCGCCGCGGCGAAGACGTTGGCGGTCCCGGCCACGTTGACGGCGATCGCTGGTCGCCGGGTCCTTCATCGACCGCGGCACCGAACCGAGGGCCGCCTGGTGAAAGACGACGGCGGCTCCGGCGCACGCCCTGCGGCAAGCCTCGGCGTCGCGAATGTCCGCCTCGAGAAGCTCGATCCGGTCCGCGCAGTGCGCAAGGTTCGACCGCTTTCCGTTGGAAAAGTCGTCGATTCCCCGGACCCGGGCTCCCCGGGCCAGGAGCGCGTCCACCAGATGCGACCCGATGAAGCCGGCGGCGCCGGTCACGAGCACGAGTTGTCCTTGTCTCATCGAATTCTCCCGGGGGCCCCGGCGACTAATGCGGGAATCATGCCTTGACGACGTTGGGGCGCGGCGCCCGATATACACCGCGGGTGTCGACGACCAGACCGGCGTGGCGGACGACGGCCTCGTAGTCGACGGCGGAATGATCTGTGACGATGACGACGGCGTCCTGCGACCGCAGGACCTCCTCCGTCAGGGGCGAGGACGTCATCGGCGGCAAGTCGGGCCAGGAGCGCATTCGCGGAGCCTTCGGGACGTGCGGGTCGTGGTAGGTCACCTCGGCCCCCAGGTGGAGGAGGCTCTCGATGATCTCGAAGGCCGGGCTCTCGCGCGGGTCGTCGATGTCCTTTTTGTAGGCGATCCCGAGGACGAGGATCCGGCTGCCTCGCATCGCTTTCCGGCGGTCGTTGAGGGCCAGGCTCAGCTTGGTGATCACGTACTCCGGCATCTGGACATTGACCTCGCCGGCGAGCTCGATGAACTTCGGCGTCACGCCGTACTCCCGGGCCTTCCAGGAGAGATAGAAAGGGTCGAGCGGGAATGCAATGGCCGCCCCAGCCCGGTCCGGGGTTGAACCGCATGAAGCCGAACGGTTTCGTCGAGGCGGCGTCGAGCACGTTCCAGATGTCGATGCCCATCCGGTCGAAGACGATCTTGAGCTCGTTGACGAGGGCGATGTTGACGGCGCGAAAGATGTTCTCGACGAGCTTGGCCGCCTCGGCTTCGCGCGCGCTCCCGACGCGGACCGTCCGCACCACGACCTTGTCGTACAGACTCTGGGCGAGATCGCCGGCGGTCTCGTCGACGCCCCCGACGATCTTCGGGATCGTCGCCGTGTTGAACTTTCTGTTACCGGGGTCCTCGCGCTCGGGCGAGAAGGCCAGGTAGAAGTCGCTCCCGCACTTCAAGCCGGACTCCTCGAGGATTCCCCGCACCAGCTCGTCGGTCGTGCCCGGGTACGTCGTGGACTCGAGGACGACCAGCTGTCCCGGCCTCAGCCGGGCACGAATCAACCGGACCGTGTTCACGACGTAGCTCATGTCCGGCTCGCGCTGGGCCGTCAGCGGGGTCGGCACGCAGATGATCAAGGCGTCGGGCTCGTGGAGCCGGCCGAAATCGGTCGTCGCCTCGAAACGCTTCTCCGCGACCGCCGTGGATAGCCGCTTCCCGTCGAGGTGCTGAATGTAGTTGCGCCCGGCGTTCAACGACTCGACCTTGGAACCGTCGATGTCGAACCCCAGAACGCGGAAGCCCTTCTCCGTGAATGTCAGCGCCAGGGGCAGGCCCACGTAACCGAGGCCGGCGATGCCGATGACCGCCGACTGGTCGTCGAACCGTCTCTGGAGGCTCTCTGAGTGCGCTATCGGTTCGGTCACCCGCTTCGGTTCCTCTCCGGGCGGCCCGTCGTCCGGGCTTCGCCCCCTTCGGTGTACACCACCGACGTGAAAACTCCCTTTACGACGCCGCTGTCGGCGTGCCTAGGCGACGGCGCTCTGTTCCGCAACGGTCCTCGCGTCCCCGGATACCCGGTTGAGAGAGGACCGGTCAAACTCGACGGCGACACTCTGGCGAAGCATGGAAACCGAGACGATCAGCCGCGACGAGGACTGCTCGCGCAGGACGCGCCCCCGGTAACCCCGGAACGGACCCTCCGCGATCGTCACGAGATCTCCCTCGACGAGGGGGGCATAGGGCACCAGGCGAGCGCCGGTCTGCTGGAGCTTTCGGAGCTGGCGCAGCTCCGCGTGGAGGAGCTCCTGATCCCGGACCTCGAGCAGCCGGACGACCAGGCCGCTCCGGAGCGCGGCGGTCCGGGCGCCGGGATCCGCCCGCAGAAACACGTACCCCGGAAACAGGGGGATGAACGAGACGAATCGGCGGCCGGAGCGGGCCGCATGCCGCTCGTGCTGCGGGAGATAGAACGGGACGCGGAGGGGCTCGAGGTTGCGGACGAGCGCCTTTTCCTGGCGGCTCCGCGTCTGGGCGACCATCCAGGGGAATTCGGCCGACGACAAGTCGAAGAGGCTCTGAGGAAAAACCTCAGGGCCTCGTCTCAACAGAGGCACGTCCCAGCCCCCTCCGCCGCAAACTACAGCTATCTCGCTGTAGTTACGAGGCTTTTTTGTTTGAGCGGGGAGTATAACACGCGCCTGTTCGGGCGATCAGGGGCTCGGACGGCTGGCCGGAGGCGAGTCAGAAACGGCTTTGAGGCGGGCGGCGATCAGGTCGGCCGCCGCCCGGTCTCCAGCGTCCCGGGCCAGCTGCTCCGCCAACCGCAGCGTCGGGGCGTCGTCGGGCAGAGCCCCCAGCGCGGCCTCCGGACCGAGGGTCGCGAGGGCGGTCGCCCACGCCGCCCGCAGGAAGGACTCGTTTCGAAAGGCGCGGCGCAGGCTCTCCTGCCCTGCCCGTCGCTGCTCGGGAGTCAGGGCGCCCCAGCGGACCAGATACCGGCGACCGAGCTCCTCCGAGGCGAAATCCAGCCCGGGGGCGGCCACGACGGCCAGCTCGAGCGGCCGCACCCATTGGCTGGCGTCTCCCTGGATGGCGGCCGAACGTCCCAGAAGGAGACGTCCGTAGGCCGATCCCGGCCGGCCGGAAAGTCCCCGGAGGACCAGCCAGAGAGCCGCGGGAGCCGAGGAAGCTCCGCCCGCAACCGCGGGCCGACCAACGACGGCTTCCGCGACGAGCAGTGCGGCCTCGTCGTTTCCTTCCACCAGGCTCAGCGTCTCAGCGACCGCGGGGGAAAGTCGCTCGATTTGCTGCTCCTCGGCGATCGAAGCGACCCGCCGGCGTCCCTGAACCTCCTGAACCATCCCGGCAGCGCAGAGTCCGAGGAGGAGGACGCAGGCGATGGTCGCCATCCACCGGGGACCTGCCCGGAGGCTTCGCGAGGCGGGAGCCGCGAGCGTGCTCATCGTTCTGTCGGGGACGTCTCGAAGCCGCTCGGACCGTCGTCGAAGCCCGGGCGGCGGTGGAGGTGAAGGTCGATCACGCGGCGACGGCGGAAGCCGTTAGCTGTGCACCACGCGCGGAGCGGCCTTCTCCTCTTCGGCCTCGGGACGGCCCTCCTGTCGGTAGCCGTAGCCGTACTCGTACCCGTAGTAGGACGCGCTTTCGGGCTCGAGGGCGTTGATCAGAACGCCGACGATCGTACCGCCGCTCCGCAGGATGCGGTCGCGCGCCCGAAGGACGTGATCACGCGGGGTCACGCCGCCCCGCACGCAGAGGACGACACCATCGGTCTGCATCGCGAAGACGAGTGTGTCCGACACCGGAAGCACCGGGGCGGAGTCCACGATGACGTGATCGAAGTTCACCGCGGCGAGCTCGAGGAACTTCTGCATCGCGTCCGAGGCCAGCAGCCCGGAGGGGTTCGGCGCGTCGGGGCCCGCCGGGACCACGAACACGCCCGGCACCGACGTCTTCACGATGGCGCGCGACGGCTCGATGCCTTCGGCGAGGACCGAGACCAGCCCGAGCCGGTTCGGGATCTGGAAGATCTCGTGGAGGCGCGACTTGTGGAGGTCCGCGTCGACGAGCAGGACGCGCCGGCCGAGCTGGGCCAGCACCACGGCGAGATTGACGGCGCTCGTCGTCTTGCCCTCGTGGGGGAAGGCGGAGGTCATCACGACCGATTTCACGCCGCCGGCCCGCGAGAGCATCAGGGCCGTGCGGAATGCGCGGTACGCCTCGGCGGTCGGCGAGCGCGGCTCGCTGTGCGGCGAAAGCTCGATCGGATCGGCCTCTTCCCCGGTCAGACTGCGGGCCTTTGCGGCCTTGCCGAAGATCCGTGTCCGGCCCTTCGGACCGTACGTCGGCCCGTCTCCCCGCGCCGGGATCACGCCGAGCGGCGGAAGCTGCAGCAGCCGCTCGACCTGTTCGGTGCTGCGGATCGTCCGGTCGAGGTATGCGAGGAAGAAGGTGAGGCCGAGTCCGAGGCCGCCCCCGAGAAACAGGGCCACGAGCAGGTTTTTCTGGAGCGACGGCTCGAAGGGCCCGCCGGGCTCGAGCGCCCGATCCACGATCCGGATCGTCGTCATCTGATCGTCCCGAACGCGCGAGATGACCTCCGTCTCCCCCTGCTGTCGGAGCAGGCTGTCGAGGAGCGCGCGCTTGGTGTCGATCTCCGTGCGGAAATTCCGGTATTCGACGGTGCTGCTCCCCTGAGCCAGCGCCGAGGACTGCTCGCTGCGGGTCATGGCCCGGAGGTTTTCCTCCCGCCGCAGCGCAGTCAGATAGTCGCTGCGCGCGGCCTGGACGACCTTGCTCGCGCTGTCGCTCGCCGTGCTCGCGAGGCCCTTGCGCACGTCCTCGATCTGCGCCTTGAGCTGCTGCATCGCCGGCCACTCGGGCTTGTAGACGTTGGACTTCTCGGCGTACTCGCGCTCCAGCTTCTGGAGGTCCGCGCGCTGCGAGGCCACGACCGACGAGTCGGCGATCGCCTCGGGCGGGGTCGACCGGAGCTCCTGGTAGCGCGCCTCCCTGGCGACGCGGTCCGTCACCGCGGCCGCGAGGTCCCGGTTGGTCTGATCGATTTTCGCGTTGGGGTCCACCGTGATGTCACGCGCACGGCCGAAGGCGAAGAGCTCTTTTTCCTTGGCTTCGATCTCGGACTTCGCCTGCTCGATCTGGCTCGCCAGGAACTGGCTCGACTGGCCGATCAGACGGACACGCGACTCGACGTTCCAGTCGATGTACGCGTCGGCGACGGCGTTCGGGATGGCGGCGGCGAGCTCGGGCGAGGGCACGACGGCCGAGATCTCGACGAGGCTCGTGCCGCGAAGGATGGTGACGTCCAGAAGTTTCTGCACGCCGATCGCGGCGTCGACGACGTCGCGGTCCGCGGGTTTGGGGACGTTGCCCTTCGCGTCGGGTCGGAACTCGGCGAAGCGCTTCGGGTTGAATTGTGGATCGGCCAGCAGGTTCAGCTTGCGGACCACGCGCTCCGCGATCTCCCGGCTCTGCATGAGTCGGATCTGACTCGGCAGGAATTCCGAGGCCTGCCCGGTGTCTCCGGCGCCGGCGGAGAACGGCACGGCCTGCGCGGCCTGCCGTACCACGTCGACGACGGTCTTCGCCGTGTACATCGGTTTCGTCAGCACGGTGGCGAGCACGCCGCCGACCAGCCCGGCGGCGAGACAGACGGCGATGAGGCGCCGCCGCTTGACGACGATGGCCCAGTAGTCCGCGAGGTGGAACTCCGCGCGTGACGACTGGACTTCGCTCGCCTCTTCGAAATCGTCCAGGTCGGCCATCAGAAGAAAGACTCCTTCACCACGATGACGTCGTTGGGGTGGACCGCGACGTCCGGATCCTTGCCCGCGACGACGCGCTTGAAATCGACGACGGTCTCGACGTCCTTCCCGTCGGCCCCGCGTCGCTTGATCCGGATCGTGCTCGAGGCCCTGTCGCTGAGGCCTCCCGCCTTGGCGATCACGGAGAGCAGCGTGAGGCGGTCCTCGCTGTCGAACTGGAGGGCGCCCGGCGCGTTGACCTGGCCGAGACAGAACACCGTGATGCTCGTGCGAGGGACGACGTTGATGACGTCGGCCGGCTGGATCGGGATGTTCCAGAGCTCCGTCGCGTTCTGAAAGAGATCGTCGGTGCGGATCTCGAGCGTGTCGGACAATCCGTTGTCCGCACGGCGGAGCACGAGGATGCGGCTGCCCGCCTTCTCGCTGAGCCCGCCCGCGGCCGTGATCGCGGTCATGAGCGTCCAGCGGCCGGAGATCGAGAGCGAGCCGGGGTGCAGGACCGCGCCCAGAACGGAGACCGGCTTGTTCGCGAACTCCTTGATGACGACCGAGACGTTCGCCCGGTTCACGTATTTCTCGAGAACGAGCGCCTCGACCCGCGCCCGGATGTCGGACGCCGTCATGCCGGCCACGGGGATCGATCCCACGAGCGGCAGATCGAGCGTCCCGCTGTCGGTGACGCGGCGGTCGACGTTGAGCTCGGGAAGCTCGAGAACCTTGACCTCGATCAGATCGCGGGGCCCGACGGCGTAATCGCCCGAGGGCGCGGGCTCCTGCGCGGCGCCCGGCCGCGCGAGGACGAAGGCCAGGGCGAGGAGCAAGCTCGATACGGTCCGTCTTTTCATCGCTGGAATGTCCCCGAAAAGCCGAGCATCACCGTGTAGCGGGTGTAAGAACGGCCGGCGGTCGGGATGTTCGAGTCGTATTGTGGTATGCGTCGCGCGGGCGGTGAGAACGAGCGGCCGGTAGACGATGATCGAAAACCCTCCGCCGTACTGCTCGGACTCGTCCCGCCTCTTGAGAAGCTCGACCTCGCCGTCGATCACGACCGGCTCGGCACGCGGATAGTTGTTCGGCCCCGTCTGGCCGTAGCCGCTCAGGAGGATGCGAGGTCCGAGCTGGATGTTGATCTTGCCGCCGATCCGGTTCTCGAAGTAGTACGGGTTTGTGGCGGTGACGCTGTAGCTGACATTCCGATGGCCGTGCCACCTGGAGCTCGAGCCATGAGATCGGAAAGAACGACACGAAGAAGGATCCCACGCCGGTCGAGTAGTCCGGAAAGAAGTTGGAGTCGACGCCCCTTCCCTCGCGCCAGCCACCGATCAGGTTGACGAAGAGCCGGCGCGTTCGATTGTACTCGACGCTCGCGAGCGCCGCCGTACTCGTGTTGTTCCGGAGCTCGGGAGTGATCGTGAAGTCCGCCCACGTCCCCTCGCCAGCGACGCCGACATTCCAGTCGGAATGGATCTGGTATCGGAGGCCCCCGCGCCCTCCCCAGTCGGTTCGATCGTTGAGCGGGACGCGTATCTCCTGACCGGGAGGGCCTTCGATCTGCCGATAGGTCACATCCTGGTAGCCGCCCGACCCGAAGAGCGAGAGACGAGATTGTCAGGTCCACGTCGACCTTGGCCCCTGTCCGGAGGGAATTCTGAAAGACAAAGGTGTCGAGCTCCGTGCTGTACTGCTGATATTGCTGGAAGTAACCGCCCGTAATCTCGACTGTCATCCGGTTGAAGAAGCCGTAGAGCGACCCCTCGTACCGTCCCCCGAACTCGTCCCGCCCGCTGAGCTCCTTGTACCAGGTGTATTGCGGGAAGGCATCCGCGCGGAGCACGAACTTGGATCCGAACGGGACGAGGAACGTCGCGCCGGCGTTCACCGAAAGCGTCCAGTCTCCGGTGGGGTCCTCGTTCGTGCCGAAGACGTTGCTGTCGTAGCCGGCGTTCCAGACGTTGAAAGAGGGCAGCACCCGCGCCGGCCCGAACCGCAGCTTTGAGCGAGTCATCTCATTCTGGATCTCCTCCTTGGCCGGAATCGTCCGGTTCAAAGGCACGGAGTCGGAGCCGAACGCGGGCCCGCCGACGCCGCCGCCCCCGGCTTGCTGGGCGGCCAGCGGGGCGGCCGCAAGGGCGAGTGCGAGAAGCGCCGTCGCCAGCAGCGCCCGCCCGCGCGGGCGTCTGAGGAGGCACGAAGCGCGTTCGAACATCGCGGCTACTGCCCCAGAATCTTACGGGAATACTCGTCCACGAGAGGTCCGGATACCCGAGGCATCGCCCGCTTCAGATATCCACGCGCCTCATCCTCCTTGCCGGTCTCGTACAGCACGACGGCAGCGTAGAACATCGAAGGGGCTTCCGTGTCGCCAAAAGGAGCGACCAGCGGGACCTGGAACGCCCCGTCGCGGTAGGAGCGAGACAGGCACGCCGCTTCGAGAAGCGCCAGGCGGAGCTCCCGGTTGTTCGGATCGGCTTTCAGCGCGTCGGCAAGAGCCGCTCGGGCCTCTCCGGCTCTGCCGGCGAGGACGAGCTGCCGGCTCTCGGCGAGGACTTCCCGGCTCCGCGCGGCAGGATTGGGTTGTGACAGCGAGGCCGGTTGCGTCGCGGCGACGTTTCCCGCGGGGGCGGCCGAGGCCGTCTTCGGGGCCGCCTCCGCGGTGCGGCGCTGCCGCTCGGCGTTCAGCTTCTGCTGCGCCTTGGCGACATCGGGCCGCGACATCAGATTCGAGGGAATCCTGGGCGAAACCTCCGAGGCCAGCGTCCAGTCGCCCGCCTCGACGCCGGTCACGAACACGTCGGCATAGAGCTCCGGGTCGCTTCGCCAACTCCGCCGGAGGAATGGCGTTCAGGTCGGCGCGCGCCTGCGCAAGCTCGCCGCGCATCACGCGCGCCCTGGCCCGGAGGGCCAGGGCGTCCGTGTTGTTCGGCTGAGCCGCGAGAGCCGTTCCCGCCCAGCGTTCCGTTTCCTTCCAGTCTCCCCGCTCCGACGCTTCCCGTGCGAGAGCCACGGCCCAGACCGCCGAGGAGGGGTCGCGTCGGGCGGCGGCTTCGAGAGCCTTCTTTCGGTCGGCCGGCGCGAGTCGGGCGATCTTCTGCTCCTCGGTCTCGACGAGCCCCGCGAGCGACGGGATTCCGAGCAGCGTGGCTTCCTGCACGCGCTTCAGAAGCAGGGCCCGAAACTCGGCCTGCCTCGCGGGCTCGAGGTCCCGAGGGGGATATGAGGGAAAGCGGCGCTGCACTTCGAGAAAGCGGGCCAGCGTCGCATCCGCATCCTCGGGCCGGCTGTCCGCCACCTGCGCAAGGGCCAGCCGGGCGAGGCTCGAAGACAGCCAGTCCGGGCGGCCGAGGAAGCCGAAGGCCGCGATCCGGAATTGATCGATCGCCTCGCGGTACCGCTTCTCATCGAAGAGGTACTTCCCCGACTCGAGCCGCGCCTGGTTGAAGTCCGCCGGCGCCGGCGCGGCGCTGAGACCGGGGACCGTCATGCCGAAACCGAAGAGTCCGAGTAGGATGAGTCCGTGACGCTTCTTCAACGCTGGACCTCCCTGGCGCGCGAGGCGCTCGTTCCGTCCGACAGCGATTTCAGAGATCGGCTGGCGTTTCTCATGCTTCTGGCGTTCATCGTCTTGGCTCCGTGGCTCCAGGGTGCCCGTCTGCCCGCCTCGGTCGCCGGGGCTCCGGCGCCGGTTGGCCGGCTGCTGATCCCGGCCGTCGGCTTCGCAATCGGGGCTTTGACTTTCTCCTCCCGGTCGTCGTTTCGGTCTCTCCGTCCGCTCTTCCTGCCGATAGCGTCAATCCTGGCCGTGGCGCTGCTCGGTCTCCTGCAGCTCATCCCACTGCCCGAACCGACGCTCGCGCAGATTGCTTCCGTGAACCTTCAAATTTACCACGAAACCGCTGATTTGTTTAGCCTTTACGGCCAAACGGCCCCCCAGCCCCGCATCTCGCTCGCACCCGAGCAGACAGCCGCAACTGTCCTGCTGCTGGGCGGTTCTGCCGTCCTGCTCGCGGCCACGGCGCAGCTTCTGCGGACGCGTCCGCGGCGCCGGGGGTTCGCGGCGGCCGGCGTTCTGTCGGGCTGCCTCCAGATCGTCGTGGCGGGGGGCCTCGCCGCGAAGCGGGGAGCCTTTCGGGGAGTCTTCGAGTCGACCGCCGAGCTCGGCGACTTCCTGCTCGTGTTGCTGCCCGTGGCATTCGGCTTCTTCTGGGCCGAGGTCCTGACGAACGCCGATCGCGGCCGCGACACGGCCGATCGCGGTGAGCGTCTCGCGGTCCGGCTGGCGCCGCTCGTCGCCCGGACGCTGGGATTCGGCATCATCGGCGCCGGCATCGTGTTGAGCCGCTCGCCGGTGCGCATGGCGGCCGCAGGCCTGTCGATCCTGCTCCTCTGGCTGCTCGCCGGCCGGCACTCCCTGCGCGCTCGCCGGCCCGCCTCCTCGATCGCCGCCGGCCTCGTGGCCTGGATCGCGCTCGCCGGCCGCGCCGACGCGCAGATCCCCGCGGCGGTCTCGGCGGCCGCCGAACGCACTCTCTCGATCTGGCGGACCGCCCTCGAGGCCTGGCAGAGCTTTCCGATCTTCGGCGCCGGTCTGGGTGCGTTCTCCGACGCCTTCCGCCGCTTTCAACCACGCGAGCTCGGGGGCCTGGTGGAATCCGCCATGTCCCTCCCCCTGCAGCTCCTGGTCACGGGGGGCGCCGTCGGCGCCTTCTTCGCGCTGCTCGCCTGGGTCTCGATGCTCGTGCTCCTCCTCCGTCGTTTCCTCGGCCAGCGGCACCGCGAAGAAAGCGCGCTCACGCTCGTGGGCATCGGCGCGCTTCTCGCGGTCGGTCTCGACGGGCTCGCGGAATTCAATCTGGCCACCGCATCGGTTCCCGCCGCGCTGGCGTGCGTCCTCGGACTCGCCCTGGCGGCCGGCGACGGCAGCCGGCGCGAGCAGACCTGGACCACTCGAACTCCTTAGAGCACCGAGGCTGAGGCCGTTGCGTAGTCCGGATATCCTCGTCCGATGACCGAAACCCTCGCCCGAGCCGTCGTGCTCGACGGCAACGCCCTGGCCCGGACCCTGCGGGAGAAGCTGCGGGCGGAAGCCGCGGAGATTCATCCCGCGCCCGGGCTGCGGGTCCTGCTCGTCGGAGAGAATCCCGCGTCGCTGTCGTACGTCACGTCGAAGACGCGGGCGGCGATCGAGGCGGGCATTCGCGCCGAGACCCTGCGGCTGCCGGCGGACATTTCTCCCGAGCGGCTCCTGGCCGAAGTCGCCCGCGCGAACGGCGATCCCGACGTCGATGGAATTTTGATCCAGCTTCCGCTGCCGGCCGGCCACTCCTCCGCGACGGTTCTGGATTCGGTCGATCCGCTCAAGGACGTGGACGGTTTCCATCCCGAGAACGTCGGACTGCTCCACCAGGGCCGCCCGCGTTTCGTGCCTTGCACACCCGCGGGAATTCTCGAGCTCCTGCAGACGCACGCCATTCCGACATCGGGCCGTCGCGCCGTCGTGCTGGGACGGAGCGACATCGTCGGCAAGCCGATCGCCGCCCTCCTGACGGCGCGCGACGCCACCGTGACCATCTGTCATTCGAAGACCCGCGATCTCCCATCCGTCTGCCGGGAGGCGGACATCCTGGTCGCAGCGATCGGACGGCCGGGGTTCGTCACCCGCGAATTCGTGAAGCCGGGAGCCGCCGTGATCGACGTCGGAATCAACCGGCTCGACTCCCTGAACCTCGACGCTGCCCCCGAGGGTCTGCGCAGGTCCCAGAGAATCCGGACGGCCCTCGAACAGAAAGGGAAAATTCTCGTCGGCGACGTGGACTTCGACGACGTCGCTGCGGTTGCCGGATGGCTGACGCCGGTTCCGGGCGGTATCGGCCCGCTGACGGTGGCCAAGCTGCTCGAAAATACTTTGATGGCTGCCCGTTTACGCCGAATATAATTAGGAAATATAGTCATATTTCCTTATTTTTTCTGCATCTACACTCGAACGCAACTCAGTCATGTCCGCATCCATCTCGACCCTCGTCGCAATCCTGGCCGTGAGCCTGCTCGCCAATGCGGCGCTTGCGTTCTTCTTGCTCCGTGTGACCCGAGCCCTCCGGCGCATTGACGCCGGCGAGGCGTATTGGTCGATCGCGGTCTTCGAAGTGGAATCCCCTCTCGCGCTTCAGGAAGCCGCCAACGCCGCAAAGCCGAGCGTGACCGCACGCGACGTCCACGACGTCAAGGCCTCCTTCGTGGCGGACCCATTTCTGTGGCGGCGTGACGGTCGCTGGCATCTGTTCTTCGAGGTCATGGAGAAGCGCCGCGGGCTCGGCTCGATCGGCTTTGCAACGAGCGAAGACGGAAAAGACTTTCGTTACGAGAAGATTGCGCTACGCGAACGGTTTCACCTCTCCTACCCCTACGTCTTCGAGAGTGGCTCGGAGGCGTTCATGGTCCCGGAGTGCGGGGAGACGGGCACCGTCCGTCTCTACCGGGCTCGGAGGTTTCCGGATCTCTGGGACTTCGAGGCCACGCTCCTCTCGGGCGCGAAATTCGTGGACGCCTCTCTCTTCGAGCATGGCGGTCTCTGGTGGATGTTCACGTCGGTCCCGACCCACGACGTCTTGAGGCTCCACTTTTCGAAGAGTCTTCTCGGCCCCTGGAAAGAGCATCCGGCCAGCCCCATCGTCAGCGACGACCCGCACGCGGCGCGCCCGGCCGGACGGGTCATCGCTCTCGAGGACGGACGTCTGCTGCGCTTCGCGCAGGACGATGAGCCGACGTACGGATGGAAGGTCTTCGCCTTCGCGATCACGCGCCTCGACGACCGCGTCTACGAGGAAACTCCGGCGCTGGATCGTGCCGCGCTGGCGCCCTCCCACTACGGATGGAACAAGTACAAGATGCACCACGTCGACGCGCATCAATTGGCGCCCGGACGATGGATGGCCTGCGTGGACGGCCAGGGGTATCCTTTGGACCGCCGAAAGCCTCGCCCCGCGAAGACCCCTGTGATCAAGACCTGACATGCGCATCCTCCTCACCGGCAGCTGCGGGCAGAGCAGGACATCTCCGTCCTCGCCGACGCCCTGAAGGACTGAGGATGGAGAGCCCGGCATTTCTCATCACGATCGACACGGAAGGCGATGACATCTGGGGACGCCACGCCACGGTCACCACGGAGAACGCTCGCTACCTCCCACGGTTCCAGGACCTCTGCCGGAAGCACGGCTTCAAACCGACCTACCTGACCAACTACGAAATGGCGGTCGATCCGCGATACCAGGAGTTCGGGCGCTCGGTTCTGCGTGCGAAAGAAGGCGAGATCGGCCTGCACGTCCACCCCTGGAACTCGCCGCCCCTCGCCGCGAGCGGCCCGGAGACCCGGGGAGACCACGTCTACCTCTTCGAGCTTCCGGACGATCTGCTGCGCGCCAAGGTCGACTCCCTGACAGGGATTCTTCGCGATGTCTTCGAGATCCAGCCGACGTCGCATCGCGCCGGCCGATGGGGATTCGACGGGCGTGTCGCGCGCGTGCTCGTCGAAGCGGGTTATCTCGTGGACTGCTCCGTCACGCCCGACGTCTCCTGGAAGAGGCACAAGGGCGCCTCGGACGGTGCCGGCGGGACGGATTACTCGGGTTTTCCACGGGAACCCTACTTCCTGGATCTCGACGACATTCGTCGGCGCGGCACATCGCCGATGCTGGAAGTGCCGGTGACGATCCGGCCGAACTATCCGCCCGCCGTCCGCAAGCTCCACCGCGCCTTCGAGCACCGCCGGATCGGCAAGCTCGTCCGCCGATTCCGGGGAGCGCCCTTGAGCTGGCTTCGTCCGACGGGAACCAACCTCGAATCCATGCTCTCCGTCGTGGACTGGGCCTTCGCTGAGAACGCGCCGGTGATCGAGTTCATGCTGCACTCCTCGGAGTTCATGCCCGGCGGAAGCCCGACCTTCCGGACGGCCGAACAGATCGAAATCCTCTACGCCCACCTCGGCAAGCTCTTCGCGCACCTCGCGTCGAGGGGCGCGCGCGGCGAGACCCTCTCGGAGTTTCGAGCGGCCTGGTCCCGCGCCTGAGCCGCGGGGACCAGCCGCGCGGCTCCGCCCGCGGCGGATCGCAACGACACCAGCCCGGCGATCTTTTCTGAGGAGGCCCTCACGACCGGTTTCGGCCCTGTTACTCTTCGGCCCGCATGCGCGTTCTCCTGACCGGGAACCGGGGCTACATCGGCACGGTCATGGGACCGATGCTCTCGGCTGCGGGCCACGATGTGGTCGGGCTCGACACCGATTTCTACGCGGCCTGCACCTTCGTCGGGTCGGTTCCGGAGATCCCGACGATTCGCCGCGATCTGCGCGAAGCGACCCCGGCAGACCTCGAAGGCTTCGACGCCGTCGTCCACCTGGCCGCCCTCTCGAACGATCCTCTCGGCGACCTCAACCCGGAAGTGACCCATGCGATCAATCACCGCGGGTCCGTGCATCTGGCCCGCGTCGCAAAGACGGCGGGCGTTCCGCGCTTCCTGTTCTCCTCCTCCTGCAGCAACTACGGCGCCGCGGGAGGTGCCATGGTCGACGAGACGTCGCCGCTGAACCCCGTGACGCCTTATGGCGTTTCGAAGGTGCGCGCGGAGGACGACATCTCCGCGCTCGCCGATGCGGCGTTCAGTCCGACGTTCCTGCGTCCGACCACGGCATACGGCGTGTCCCCCCGGCACCGCTTCGACATCGTTCTCAACAACCTGGCGGCCTGGGCCGTGACCACAGGCCGCATCCATCTCAAGAGCGACGGCACCCCCTGGCGTCCGCTCGTCCACATCGAGGACATCTCGCGGGCGTTTCTCGCGGTCCTCGAGGCGCCGCGCGAGGCCGTGCACGCCGAGGTCTTCAACGTCGGCCGCACCGACGAGAACTTCCAGATCCGCCAGATCGCCGAGATCGTCGGAGAGACGGTCCCGAATTGCGAGATCGAATTTGCCGAAGGCGCCGGTCCCGACACCCGCTCCTACCGCGTCAGCTTCGAGAAGATCGCACGGCAGGTTCCGGCCTTCCGTCCGAAGTGGACGGTGCGGGACGGCGCCCGCGAGCTCTACGAGGCCTATCGGAAGAGTGACCTGAAACTCGAAGACTTCGAGGGACCGAAGTATCGGAGGATCGACAGCCTCCGCGGACTCCTCGCTTCGGGACGGCTCGACGAATCGCTTCGCTGGTCCGCACCGCAGGCACCCGAGCGCACGCCCGCCTAGAGCCCTCCGCGGCCCGGCCGAGGTCGAATCCTCGAAATACGAAGAACCTCGTACTAACTTCGTCGTACTACCCGGTGGAGGACCCGCACCGATGGCCCGACGATCCGCATCCGGACCCGCAGCCGCACCGCCTCCCCGTCCGACCGAGGCCGAGCTCGAAATCCTCGGAATTCTCTGGAAACAGGGACCTTCGACCGTGCGCGCCGTCCACGAAGCCATGGCCGGGTCCCGGCCCGTGGGCTACACGACGGTCCTGAAGGTGCTCCAGATCATGGCCGAGAAGGGTCTCGTCCGGCGCGACGAGACCGAGCGGGCCCATGTCTACGCGGCCTCCGCTCCCGCCGAGCGCACTCAGCGTCGGCTCGTCGCGGATCTTCTGGACCGCGCGTTCGCCGGTTCGGCGGCCCGCCTGGTGCAGCAGGCCCTCTCCTCGCGGCGCGCTTCTCCCGAGGAAATCGCGAACATCCGGCGACTTCTGGACGACATGGAAGACGACATGGAAAAGGAAAGGGGGAATCGGTCATGACGGCTGTCTTCGACGGGATCGCGCGTCCGCAGGCCCTGACGCTCGCGCTGTCGCTCCTCCACTTCGTGTGGCAGGGCGCTCTCGTCGCGGCGCTTCTCGCGGCGGTCAATTCCCTGCTGGCCCGATCGAGCGCGCGGGCGCGCTACACGGCCGCCTGCGCGGCCCTCCTCCTCATGCTCGCGATGCCTCTGATGACCGCACGCGTCCTCGCGAACCGGCCGCGGCCGGGGGCTGTCCCCGAACCGTCTTTCGCCCGGTTCGAGCCGGGCAGGTCGGACGCGGGCTCGCGGCAGGCGGAGATGCCTTCCCCGTTCGCCGAATCCTCCGACGCGCTGGCGCGCTTCGCGCCCTGGATCGTGCTCGGCTGGATCGCGGGCGTCGGGCTGCTCGCGGTGCGCGCCGCCGGAGGCTGGGTCGTGGCCGGCCGGCTCGCGCGTCGCGACACGCGGCCCGCGCCGGCGGCCTGGGAGACACGGGCCCGGGAGCTCGCGCGCCGGCTCGCGATCCGGAAACCCGTCGCGCTCCTCGAGTCGCTGCGCATCGAAGTGCCCTCGGCGATCGGGATCCTTCGTCCGGTCGTGCTCCTGCCGGCGGGCCTCGCGACCGGGATGACTCCGGACCAGCTCGACGCTCTGCTCGCTCACGAGCTCGCCCACGTGCGGCGCCGCGACTTCCTGGTCAACCTGCTGCAGGTCGCGGCCGAGACGCTCCTCTTCTACCATCCTGCGGTCTGGTGGGTCTCTCACCGCATCCGCATCGAGCGGGAGAACGCGTGCGACGATCTGGCGGTCGAGGCCACCGGCGACGCGCAGCCGGTATGCGCGGGCGCTCGTGGCTCTGGAAGAGCGGCGCCCCGCCGTCGCCGCCTCCGTCGCCCCGAAGCTCGCCGTCGCACTTTACGGCGACGGCCGGCTTCGCCAGCGCATCGCGCGCCTCCTTCCCTCCGACACGGCGAGAAATGAGCCTCGCACGACGGCTCGACCGGTCGCCGCGATCGTGGCGCTGGGCGGAGCCCTCGCGGCGAGCGCCGGATCCGGCGTCGTCGCTCCGGTCCACGTCGCGACGGCGTCCGTCCAGGCAGCGCCGGCGCCCGCCCCGACTCCGCGCGCCGCGCTGACTCCGCAGCCGGCGCCGCGGCCGAAGGCCGCGGGCACGTCCGGAAAGGTCCGGCCCCAGGGACTCCTCACGCCCGATCAGCTCGTGGCCTTCCGCATCCACGGCGTCACCCCCGAGTTCATCGACGCGATCGAGGCGCTCGGCTTCACGAAGCTCTCGGCGGACGACCTGATCGCGCTGCGCGTGCACGACGTCTCGACCGACGAGATCCGCCAGATGAAGGAGCTCTTCGGAACTGTGTCGCTCGAGGACTGCGTGGCCTTCAAGATTCACGGCGTCACTCCGGGGCTCGTCCGCGAGCTGCGGGGCCTCGGACTCAGCGACCTCTCGGCCGATGACGCGGTGGCGTTTCGGATCCACGGCGTCACGCCGCAGTACGTCAAGGAGATCCAGACTCTCGGCTACAAGGACATCGACGCCGACGCGCTGGTCGCCTTCCGCGTCCACGGGGTCACGCCCGCCTACATCCGCTCCATCAACGAGAGCGCCGGCGGCCGCCTCTCGGCCGACGACGTCATCGAAACCCGCATCTTCGGGAAGGAAGACGAGAAGGAGAATCCATGACCACGCCTGCCCGCATCCCGACGATTCGCCGCATCCTGGCGGCCCTGCTCCTGCTCTCGCCCGCGCTTCTGCTCGCCGGCAACGGCAACGGAACAGGCGCCCGGCACCGCGGGCCGCTGGCTGATCGACTTCAACGCCGACGGCTCGATGGAGCTCACGCTCAAGCGCCGGACCGAAGGCCGCGGCCACTGGAACTGGTCGAGCTCGAACAGCTACCACGTCAAAGACTTCCAGGGTCTCGCCCGGCCGTCCGGCGCCGCCGACGTTCCCGCCTCGTTCCAGATGGTGCGCGACGCCGGGACGATCGCCTTCGAAGGTCAGCTCGATCAGGCCGGCGGCTCGGGCCGTTTCACGTTCACGCCGAACCCCGAGTACCTCGCCGCGCTCAAGTCCATGGGCTACGGGACACCCGACGCGGACGAGGTCTTTTCGCTCGCCGTCCAGGACGTCAGCCGCAAGTTCATCCGCGAGCTCGAGGAGCTCGGCTACAAGCGCGTTCCGCTGGACGACATGATCTCGATGCGCATCCATGACGCCGGGCCCGAGTTCATCCGGGAGCTCAAGGCCCTCGGATACACGGGACTCTCGCCGGACGACCTGGTCTCGATGAGCATCCACGACGCCACGCCCGCATTCATCCGGGAGCTCAAGGCGCTGGGGTACGACCGTCTTCCGGCGGATGAGCTGGTGTCGATGCGCATCCACGACGTCACGCCCGCGGTGATCCGCGAGCTCAAGGCCCTCGGATACACGAGCCTGGCCCCCGACGAGCTCGTGTCCATGAGCATCCACGAAGCGACCCCGGAGTACGTGCGCGAGCTGAAGACGCTGGGGTATTCCGACCTCACGCCGGACGAGCTCGTCTCGATGAAAATCCACGACGTCACGCCCGAGTTCATCCGGGGCCTCCAGGAGCTCGGCTACCGCGACGTATCCGCCGACGAGCTCGTCTCGATGTGCATCCACGACGTGTCTCTCGACTACGTGAAGAAGATGAAGGCGCGCTTCAAGAACGTCTCGGTCGACGATCTGGTCTCGATGAAGATTCACGGCCGCAGCTGAGCGGCTGAACGGAAGCCGGGCGGCCGTCCGGAATCGGACACCCGCATCCCGCAGCCGGTCAAAAGGGCACGATGCGTCGACACGAAGGCCTTTGTTTCAAGACACTTACAGTGGCCCACCCCTGGCACGGTTCTCGCCTTGAGCCATGACCGTGGACATCATCCGAGAGGACCTTTCCGAAAAGAAACGCAAGAAGCGGATCGTCATGGCGGCCGCGGCGGCCGGGGCGATTCTCCTCATCACGCTCGGGCTCTCGAAGCTCAAGCCGGCGGCGCCCACGGTCGAGAAGTCGACCATCTGGATGGACACGGTCAAGCGCGGTCCCATGGTGCGCCAGGTCCGTGGCCCGGGAGCGCTGGTCGTCGAGTCTTCCGGGATCCGCGTACTTTCCGCCGCAACCGAAGGCCGCGTCGAGCGTCTCCTTGTCGAACCCGGCGCGCTCGTGCAGCCGGACACGGTGATTCTCGAGATGTCGAACCCAGAGCTCCAACGCGACGCGACCGACGCCGAGCAGGCCATGAAGGCCGGCCAGGCGGAGCTCATGAACTCGCGCGTCCAGGTGAAGCGCGACATGCTGGACCAGAAGGCGCGGGCCGCGACGGTCGAGTCCGACTTCCACCAGGCCCAGCTGCAGGCGGAGACCAACGAAGGCCTCCACAAGGAGGGCATCGTCGCGTCGCTCGTCCTCAAGCTCTCGGAGGTCCGCGCCGAAGAGCTCAAGACCCGCAACGCCCTCGAGAAGGAGCGCCTCGCGATCGCCGAGGACTCCGCGAAGGCCCAGCTCGAGGCGGCCGAGGCGCACTTCCAGCAGCTCAAGGTGCAGGCCGAGCTGATGCACTCCCAGATGGACGCGCTCAAGGTCCGCGCGACCATCCCGGGCGTTCTCCAGGAGGTCCCGGTGCAGGTCGGCCAGCTCACGCAGCCCGGAACCATGCTCGCGAAAGTCGTCCAGCCGAACAAGCTCAAGGCCCAGCTCAAGATCGCCGAGACGCAGGCCAAGGACATCGCGATCGGCCAGCCGGCGTCCGTCGACACCCGCAACGGCATCGTGCCCGGCAAGGTCTCCCGCGTCGATCCCTCGTCGCAGAACGGGACCGTCACCGTGGACGTGGCCCTCGAGGGCGAGCTGCCGCAGGGAGCGCGCCCGGATCTCTCGGTGGATGGAACGATCGAGCTCGACCGTCTCAAGGACGCCCTGTACGTCGGCCGGCCCGCGTTCGGACAGGAGAAGAGCCTCGTGGGTCTCTTCCTCGTCAACGAGGACGGCGACGAGGCCACCCGCGTCAAGGTCAAGCTCGGCAAGAGCTCGGTCAACACGGTGGAAATCGTCGAAGGACTGAAGCCGGGGGATCGCGTGATCCTCTCGGACATGAGCGCGTGGGATGCGCACGACCGCGTGCGCTTGAAGTGATTTTTTTAAGGGGATGGGAGAAAACCGCATGAGCTCGAACGGACATCCGGTCATCAAGCTCGACGGCGTCACGAAGGTCTTCTTCACGGACGAAGTCGAAACGCATGCCCTCGTCGGGCGTGCACCTGGAGATCGCGCACGGCGAGTACGTGTCGATCGCGGGGCCGTCCGGTTGCGGCAAGTCGACGCTGCTCTCGCTGCTCGGCCTGCTCGACTCGCCCACCGAGGGCAAGTACTGGCTGAACGGCAAGGCGGCCGAGGCGCTGACGCTCTCGGAGAGAGCGCGCATCCGCAACCGGGAGATCGGCTTCATCTTCCAGTCGTTCAACCTGATCGGCGACCTCTCGGTCTACGAGAACGTCGAGCTGCCGCTGACCTACCGCGGCATGCCCTCGCACGAGCGCAAGAAGCGCGTGCAGGAGTCGCTCGAGAAGGTCGGGATGGCGCACCGGATGAAGCACTTCCCCTCGCAGCTCTCGGGAGGCCAGCAGCAGCGCGTGGCCGTGGCCCGCGCCATCGCCGGCTCGCCTTTGATCCTGCTCGCCGACGAGCCGACGGGAAACCTCGACTCCGTCAACGGCGATGCCGTCATGAACCTCCTCCAGGACCTCCACCGCGCCGGAGCGACGATCTGCATGGTCACCCACGACCCGCGCTTCGCCAAGCACGCGGGCCGGACCATCCATCTCTTCGACGGCCGCGTGGTCGAAGAAGAGAGGGGCGAAGAGCGCGCCCACTCGGAGGAGGAGCTGAAGGAGAGCGGCTACCGGGTGAGCTGATGGGCGCTCTATTGCAGGACGCCCGCTACGCGCTTCGGTGGCTGCTCCGCAACCCGGGCTTCGCCGCCGTCGCGATCCTGACGCTCGGGCTCGGGATCGGCACGGTCACGACGATTTTCTCGATCCTCGATGCGGCGGTCCTGCGCCCGCTCCCCTACCGGGAGCCGGACGCGCTCATGACCGTATCGATCACGCACGAGGAGAAGGGCGGGACGGCCGAGACCTTCCCGTGGTCCTCGCCGAAGTTCGAGAGTCTGCGCAAGCACGCGCGTTCCTTCGAGTCCGTGGCCGGACACTCCCGCCTCGACCTCAACCTCACCGGCGTCGCGGAGCCGGAGAGGCTCGTCGCCGAGATCGTGTCGGCGTCCTACTTCCCGCTTCTCGGCGTCGGCGCGTCCGCGGGACGGACGTTCCTGGCCGACGAGGACGGGGCTCCGGGCGCCCATCCCGTGGCGGTGATCTCGGACGGCCTCTGGCGCCGCCGTTTCGGCGGAGAAAAGTCCATCGTCGGCAAGAAGATCGAAATCAACCGCGTGCCCCTGACGGTCGTCGGCATCGCGCCCCCGCGCTTCGCGGGGCTCGCCGGTGACGCCGAGATCTGGGTCCCGATGTCGATGGCGGACGTCTTCCTCTATCCCGACATCCTGAAAGAGGACGGCAACCACTGGCACAACGTCGTCGCCCGTCTCAAACGGGGCGTCTCCCCCGGCGCGGCCGCGGCCGAAATGAAGCTCGTGGGGACGCAGATCGCGCAGGAACACCCGATGGAGGTCAGCGGCGCGGTGTGGAGCGCCTCGACCGCTCCGCTCAACGACAGCCGGGTCGATCCGGCCCTCCGCCGCTCCGTGCTCGTCCTCTTCGGGGCCGTCACCTTCGTCCTCCTGATCGCTTGCGCCAACGTGGCCGCGCTCCTGTTGGCCCGCGCTTCCGCGCGCGGACGCGAAGTCGCGATCCGCGTGGCCATCGGGGCGGCGCGGCGGCGGATCGTGCGCCAGCTCCTGACCGAAAGCCTCGTGCTTTCCCTGGCCGGCGGCGTCGCGGGCGTCCTCTTCTCTCTCTGGGGCGTCGAATCGCTCTCGCGCCTCGAACGGCTGTCGGACGTCGGCGATCCGTCCTTTCTGTTCCGCTTCTCGGCGATCGTGCTCGATGCGCGCGTCCTGTTCTTCGCGCTGGGCATTTCGCTCGTGACCGGGCTGCTCTTCGGCATGGCGCCCGCGCTCCACGCGTCGCGGAACGATCTCTCGGCGGCCCTCAAGGAGGGCGGCGCCGGAGCCGTGACCGGCGACGGCGGGAGTCGGCGTCTGTCCGCGCGCGGCCTGCTCGTGCCGGTGCAGATCGCCCTGGCCCTGGTCCTCCTGGTGGGCGCCGGCCTGTTGACGCGGAGCCTCGCCCGCCTCTCGGGATTCCAGGCCGGCTTCGATCCGACGGGCGTGCTGACCCTTCGCTTCGATCCCTCGGGCGTCAGCGACGACGACCGCGCCCGGGCCATCGTCTTTCGCCGGACGCTCCTCGAGCGCCTGAAGACGCTGCCCGGTGTCACCAGCGCAGCCACCGGCCGGACCTCGCCGCTCTCGTCGCGCAACATGGTCGCGGTCGTCCGCCAGGTCGACGACCGGCGCATGGCCACGAGCGGAGGATTTCCGAGCGAGTCCACGCAGATCGGCCTGCACGACGTGGGCCCGGACTATTTCCGGACGCTGTCGATTCCGATCAAGAAAGGCCGAGCGTTCACGGCCGAGGACCGCGAGGGCACGCCCAAGGTCGTCGTGATCAACGAGACCGCGGCGCGCCGCCTGTGGCCGGGCCAGGATCCCATCGGACGCCGCATCGCGGCGACCTCGTTCTTCTTCGCCGACGACGCGACGGCCGAAGTCGTCGGCGTCGCGGGCGACGTGCTCTACGGACGGCCCGGGGAGCCGCAGAAACTCGACCTCTACTACCCCACGCTCCAGGGCGGTCTCCCGTGGGCGACGCTGTTCGTCAAGACGTCCGGGGATCCGGCGGCCATCGCCCCGGCGGTCCGGCGCGAGATCAAGGCCCTCGCTCCGAATCTGCCGGTGTTCGATGTCACGACCCTGGAGATGCGGACGGCGCGGACGTTCTCCCGTGAGCGGTTCGGCGCGACGCTGCTCTCTCTGCTCGCCGCCATCGCGCTCTTTCTGGCGTCCGTCGGAATCTACGGCCTCGTGGCCGAGACGGTGTCTGCCCGAACGCGCGAGATCGGCGTGCGGATGGCGCTCGGCGCGTCTCCGGGCGACATCGTCCGCCGCGTCCTGCAGCGCGGTCTCGCGCTCGCCGCCGCCGGCCTCGCGGCCGGCATCCTCGCGGCGCTCGCACTCTCGAGGCTCCTCTCGAGCCTGCTGTTCGGGGTCGGCGCCGGCGACCCGATGACGTACGCCGTCGTCTCCGTGATCCTTCTCGTCGTCTCCGCCGCCGCCTGCTGGATCCCGGCGCGCCGCGCCACCCGCGTCGATCCCGTCACGGCCCTGCGGAGCGAGTGATGGGTGAGCTCCGGCAAACCTGGCGCGGGCTCTCGCGATCGCCGGGATTCACGCTCACCGCGATTCTGATCCTCGCCGTCGGCATCGGCGCGAACACGGCGATCTTCAGCCTCGCCGACGCCGTGATCCTCAGGCCCCTGCCGGGCATCTCCGATCCGTCGTCGCTCGTGGATCTCTCGGGCGACTCCGTGTCCTACCCGACCTTCCGGACCATCCGCGACGAGGCGGCGGGGACCGCGCGGATGGCCGCCTGGAGCGACCGCTCCATGTCGCTCGCGCACGCCGGCGACGCGCGCATGGTCGGCGGGGCCGTCGTCTCCTCGAACTACTTCGACGTCCTCGGAGCCCGACCGGCGCTGGGCCGGTTCTTTCAGCCCTCGGAGGACGAAGGCGGCGAGGCCGTGGCCGTGCTCGCCGAGGGATTCTGGGCCGGCGAGTTCGGAGCCGATCCGGCCATCCTGGGCCGCACGATCCGCGTCAACGGCATACCGCTGACGATCGTGGGCGTCGCGCCGAAGGGTTTCCGCGGCGCGGCGTTCGCCATCTTTCCGGATCTCTGGGTGCCGGTCGGTACCTGGCCGCGACTGGCCACGGGTCCGCTCGCGAACTTCGACATCCACTCCCGCAACTGGGGCTGGATGTCGGTCTTCGGGCGCCCGGAGCCCGGCGTGCCTCTGGAAAAAGCCCGGGCCGCGCTCCTGACGATCCTGCGCCGCGACGCCGCCGCGCACGGCGAGGACTTCGACGCCGCGCGATGGTCCGTCGTCCCGACGACCGTGGCCGCCACCGGCGCGAACGAGGAGTTCGGCCCGCCGCGCATCTTCGCTTTGCTCGCGGGCGCCGTCCTCACCGCCCTGCTGATCGCGTGCGCGAATCTCGCGAACCTTCTGCTGGCCCGAGGCGCTGCGCGTCAGAAGGAAATCGCCGTCCGTCAGGCGCTCGGCGCGAGCCGGGGACGCATCGCCCGCCAGGTCCTGTCGGAAAGCCTGCTGCTCGGCCTCGCCGGCGGCGCGGCGGGACTGGTCGTGGCGAGCGCGCTCCTGTCGCTCCTCGTCCAGGTGCCTCTCGTCCAGGACCTCACACTCGGTCTCTTCCGTCCGGAGCTCGGTTCCCGGGCCTTCATCTTCGCCGCCACTCTCGCCGGGCTCGTGGGCGTCTTGTTCGGACTGCTGCCGGCCTGGCGAGCGTCGAACGCGCCGGCCGCTCCGATCCTGGCGGCCGGGTCGAGCCGGATCGCGCGCGGCGCGGGTCTGAACAAGGCTCTGGTCTCGGCGCAGGTCGCACTCTGTCTCGCCTTGCTCGCGACCTCGGGGCTGCTGGGCCGAAGCCTGGTTCGAGCGCTCTCGATCGATCTCGGTCTCGAGCCTCGGGGCGTGACTGTGGCCTACGTGAACACGGGCCTGGCGCGATACGACGCGGCGCACGCCCTGAGCTTCGCGGCGGAGCTGCCGCGCCGGCTCGCCGAGGATCCGTCCGTGCGTGCCGCCACCTGGACGAGCAGCCTCCCGCTCTCGGGATCGCGGGACGAGGAATCCGTCGAGGTCGAGGGTTACACGCCCTCGCGCGGGGAGCGGCCGGTGGTCGACGTCGCCGCGGTCGGGCCCGGGTACTTTCGGGCCCTCGGCGTCCCCGTGCTCGCCGGGCGTGAGTTCGAGGCCGTCGACCGCACGGGCGCGGCCGGCGTCGCCGTCGTCAACCGCGCGATGGCGGAACGCTACTGGCCCGCAACGAGCCCGCTCGGCCGGAGGATCACCGTCGCCGACAAGCCGTGGACCGTGATCGGCGTCGTCGCGAACGCGAAATCCGCGTCCCTCACGGACACTCCGGTTCCTCAGGTCTGGGCGCCTTTGCTGCAATTCCCGCCGGCCGCACTCATGCGGCTGACGCTGGTCGTGAAGTCGGACGCCGCCCCCGACGTCGTCGCGGGCGCGATCCGCCGCGAGATCCGCAGTCTCGACGCCGCGCTGCCCGTCACGCAGATCGGACCCTACTCGGACGTCGTCGCGGCGCGGCTGCTTCCGCAGCGGGTCGGCGCGACGCTTCTCGGGCTCTTCGGCATCCTGTCGCTCATCCTCGCCGCGGTCGGCATCTACGCGGTCGTCTCGTGGACGACACGCCGGCGCGCGGCGGAATTTGGAATCCGTCTCGCGCTGGGCGCCCGCGCCTCCGACGTGCGGCGCCTGGTCCTCCGGTCCATGGCGGGGTCGGTGGCGCTCGGCGCAGCGTGCGGCCTGGCGCTTTCGGCCGCCGCCGGGCTCGCGCTCCGGAGCGCGCTCTACGGACTCGCGCCCGCCGATCCTCTGGCCCTCGCGGGCGCCACGCTCCTGCTCGGGGCGGCGGCGCTCCTCGCCGCGGACCTTCCCGCACGCCGTGCCGCGCGGATCGATCCTTCGCAAGCCCTTCGACAGGAGTAACCGTGCTGCAAGACTTCCGGTACGCCCTGCGGTCTCTACGGAAGAACCCGGGCTTCACGGCCGCGGCCATCCTCACGCTGGCCCTGGGCATCGGCGCCAACACGGCGATGTTCTCGCTCCTCGACCAGGTCGCTCTCCGCAAGCTGCCGGTCCGAAACCCCGATGAGCTCGTCGTCCTCGACGGGCCGGGGCCCTACCGGGGCGCGTCCCATCAGAACTCGAATTTCTCGACCCCGTTTTCCTACCCGATGTACACGGACCTGCGGGATCAGGCGACGACCCTGTCCGGAATGCTCGCGCGCTTTCCGACCGCCGTGACCCTCGGAGACGGAAAGACGACGCGGCTCACCAACGCCGAAGTCGTCTCGGGAAACTACTTCGACGTCCTCGGCCTCGAACCGGCCGCCGGTCGCCTTCTCCACGCCAGCGACGACGCGGTGAAACTCCAGCACCCCGTGGCGGTGCTCGGCTGGGCCGCGTTCCAGCGCGACTTCGGGGGCAACCCCTCGGCGGTCGGGCAAACCCTTCTCGTCAACGCGCAGCCCATGACGATCGTCGGCGTCGCGCCGAAGAGCTTCCGCAGCGTCCAGGTCGGGTTCGTGCCGGACGTCTACGTGCCGATGGCCATGAAGCCCGCGTTGACGCCGGGCTGGGATGCCCTGGACGACCGGCGCACGCGATGGATGGACATCGTGGCGCGTCTCAAGCCGGGCGTCTCCCTCGAGCGCGCACTCACGGAGCTCGACCTGATCTACCGGAGGATCGTCGATCGGGAAGTCTCCGAGATGACCGACATGTCGGCCTCCGGGGCCGAGCGGATTCGCGGGAAGCACCTCGTGCTCCACCCCGGAGCGCGCGGCCGCTCGGATTTGCGGGGCGATTTCTCGAAGCGGCTGACCGCGGTCTCCGCGCTCGTCCTCCTGGTGCTGCTGGTCGCCTGCGCCAACCTCGCGAACCTGCTCGCCGCCAAGACGGCGGGACGCCAGCGCGAGCTGGCCGTCAAGACGGCGCTGGGCGCTCCGCGCGGACGCCTGGCGCGCGACCTTCTGTTCCAGAGCGGGCTGCTGGCCCTCGCCGGCGGGGCCCTGGGCGTCCTGCTTTCCGAGTCGCTTCTCGCGGCCGCGATCCGCGTCCTTCCCTTCGACCACATCGCCGACGTGCTGAGCGCCCGGACCGATCTGCGCGTGCTCGGCTTCGCGTTCGCCGCCTCGGCGCTCGCGGGCCTCCTCTTCGGAATCGTGCCGGCGCTGGAGCTCTTCGGGTCCGACCTCTCTCCGAGGCTGCGCGAAGGGAGCGGCGGCGCCGTGGGCAGTCGGCGGTCGGCCCGCTGGCGGCGGGGCCTCGTCGTCGGACAGGTCGCGCTCTCGGTCGTGGTTCTTGCGGCGGCCGGGCTCTTCACGCGCAGCCTGCAGCGGCTCCTGAGCATCGATCCGGGCTTCGAGGTCAAGAACGTCGTGACGTTCGGCGTCTCGCCCGAGCTTTCCGGGTATTCGCAGGAGCGCTCGCTCGAGTATTTCGAGAGGCTCGAAGAGAAGCTCCGCGGGGTGCCCGGCGTCGAGGGCGCGGCCATGCTCGACAACGCTCTCCTCGCCGATTCCGACTCCTCGTCGACCGTACGCATCGACGGCTACGAGGCCGCCGAGAACGAGGACATGAACTTCCGCTTCTTTGACGTCAGCCCGGGCTACTTCGGCGCGCTCAAAGTCCGCGTCCTGGCCGGCCGGACGTTCCAGCCGGGCGACCGCGCGGGGGCGCCGCTCGTCGCGGTCATCAACGAGGTCACGGCGCGCAAGTACTTTCCGAAGGGCGACGCCGTGGGGCGCCGGCTCGCCCGGCGCCGCGACGAGGACAAGTGGATCGAGATCGTCGGGATCGTCCGCGACGGGCCGATGTCGTCGCTCACGGAGCCCACGCCGCGCGGCGTGTACCTCCCGGTCGCACAGGACTATGACCGCGGCGGCATGAACTTCTACGTGCGGGCCGCGGGCCTCGGGCCGGTCGTGCCGGCGATCCCGCGCGTCGTGCGGGAGCTCGATCCGCTCGTTCCGGTGGTCGACCTGCGCACGCTCGAGGGCCAGGCCGAGATCTCGCTCTTCACCGAGCGCATGGCCGCGCGCCTCTCGACCACCTTCGCCGTCCTCGCCACGTTTCTCGCCGCCCTCGGCCTCTACGGCGTGGTCGCCCTCGCGGTGACCGGCCGCCGCCGGGAGCTCGGCGTGCGCATGGCCCTCGGCGCGGATCCCCGTTCCGTATCGCGGATGGTCGTCCGCGACGGGCTGCGGCCGGTCGGCTGGGGACTCCTCGTGGGCCTTCTGGCCGCGGTCCCGGCGGCGTTCCTCCTGAAGAGCCTTCTCTACGAAGTGCAGCCCTTCGACCTGCCGACGCTCTTCGCCGTGCCGCTCCTCCTCGCCTCCGCCGCGCTCGCCGCGTGCTGGCTCCCGGCTCGCCGGGCTTCCCGCATCGATCCCTCGACCGCGCTGCGGAGCGACGGATGAGCTCGCTCGCGCGTGCCGCGGGAGGCCTGATGGCTCTCGCCGTGACACGCCTGCTGCCGATGCCGGCTCTCAAGACGGAGTAGGAGGAGGCATGGGGGCTCTGGCTCAGGATCTGAAATACGCGTTGAGGACTCTGGGGAAGAGCCCGGGGTTCACCCTGACCGCCATCGCGACCCTCGCGCTCGGCATCGGCGCCAACACGGCGATTTTCAGCGTGATCCAGGGAGTCCTGCTCGCGCCGCTTCCCTACCCGGAGGCGTCCCGCCTGGTCGCGCTCGAAGGGCAACCTGTCGGCCCCCGAGCTCGCCGATCTGCGGGCGTCCACGCGCTCGTTCGCCGCCATGGGCGGCGCTTCGCCCATGACCTTCGATCTGACGGGCGGCGGCGAGCCGATCAAACTCGAAGCCGCGCTCGTCGCGGGCGAGCTCTTCGAAGCGCTCGGGGCGCGCGCGGCCCTGGGGCGCCCGCTCGCGAAGACGCGACGACGTGCCGGGCGGCGAGCGCGTCGTCACGCTGTCCTACGGTTTCTGGCAGAGCCAGTTCGCCGGCGACCGCGGGATCCTCGGCCAGGCGATCACGCTCGGCGGCGTCCCCTACACGGTCGTCGGGGTGCTCGCGCCGGAGTTCCGGCTTCCCGATATCCCGGCCGACGTCTTCACGCCGATCGAGGTGGCCTATCCGCAGGCGGCGCAGGCCCGCGGCGCGCACATGCTGCGGAGCGTGCTCCGTCTCGCGCCCGGCGTCTCCGCCGCGGCCGCGCGCGCCGATCTGGACGCGGCGATGAAGCGCCTCGCCGTCGAGCATCCCGACGAGGACAAGTCTCTGCGGCCGGACTTCGTCGCTCTGCTCGATGGAATCGTCGGCGAGAGCCGGCGGCCGTTGTGGATCCTGGCGGGCGCGGTCGGCCTCGTTCTCCTGATCGCCTGCGCGAATCTTGCGAACCTCCTCCTCGCGAGAGCGTCGTCGCGACGCGCGGAGCTCGCCGTGCGCACGGCGCTCGGAGCGAGCCGCGGCCGTCTGGTGCGGCAGATTCTGACCGAGAGCCTCGTCCTCGCGCTCGCCGGAGGCGCGTGCGGGATCCTGCTCGCGGCCTGGGGCACACAGGTCCTGCTGGCCGCGATGCCGGACGCGCTCCCTCGGCTCGAAGGCGTCGGCATCGACGGACGCGTCGTCATTTTCACGGCGGCCATCTCGATGCTGACCGGAATCGCGTTCGGGATCCTGCCCGCGTGGAAGGCGTCCGGCCGTGGATTTGCTCCCGGGCTCGCGGGCCCGCGCGGGCACGGCGGACTGGCGACCGCACGGCTCCGCGACGCGTTCGTGGTCGCCGAGATGGCGGTGGCCATGGTGCTCCTCGTCTGCGCCGGCCTGCTCCTGCACGCGCTCTGGCGGCTGCGCACCGTGCGGCCGGGCTTCTCGACCGGAAACGCCGTCGCCGCGCGCATCGATCTGCCCGAGTCGCGCTACGGGGAGATCCCGGCGCAGACGCGCTTCCGGGAGCGCGTCCTCGCCGAGATCGGTGCGGCTCCGGGCGTGTCCGCCGCGATGATCAGCGAAGTCCCGCTGACCGGCCAGGCGCTCAACCACAACTTCGTGATCGAGGGCCGTCCTCCGATCGCCGTCGGCGACGAGCCCGAGCTCTATTCGCGCAGCGTCATGGGCGACTACTTCGGCGTGATGGGGATCCCCCGGAAGGCGGGACGGGACTTCCTCCCCTCGGACCGCGAAGGTGCCCCGCTGGTCGGCGTCGTGAACGAGAGCTTCGTCCGCCAGTACTTCCCCGGCGCGAGCCCCGTCGGAGCGCGGATCCGCTGGGCCCGCCAGGAAGAAGTCCAATGGATCGAGATCGTCGGCGTCGTCGGCGACGTTCGGCACTTCGGCCTCGGACATCCGGACGAGCCGGCCGTCTACACGCCGTACGCCCAGTCGGGCCAGCCGTGGAAGCGCTGGATGGAGATCGTCGTCCGGGGAACGAACGGCGACTCCGCCCTCGCGGCGCTCGTGCGGGAGAAGGTGCACGCCGTCGATCCCTGATCCCCGTTCCCGGCGCCCGCTCGCTCGGCTCCATCGTGACGTCCTCGCTCGGCGGCGAGCGCTTCCGGACGCAGCTGCTTTCCGTGTTCGCGGCGCTGGCGCTCCTGCTCGCCTCGGTCGGCATCGCCGGCGTCATGAGCCAGGCCGTGCGTCAGCGGACGGCGGAGATCGGGGTGCGCATGGCGCTCGGGGCGGAGCCCCGCCGGGTCGTCAGCGGCCTGCTCGCGGAAGGGATGCGCCTGGTCGCCATCGGTCTGCTGATCGGGATCGCCGGCGCGCTCGCGGCGAGCCGCGTCCTCTCGAGCTTCCTCTACGGCATCGGCGCGGCGGACCCCGCGACCTACGCCACCGTCGGCCTGGTCCTCGCGGCCTGCGCCGCTCTCGCCTGCTGGATCCCGGCGCGGCGCGCGGCCGCGATCGATCCGATGCGGGCGCTGCGGGCGGAGTAGGAGAAAGCCAATGCGCACTCTGGTTCAGGACCTGCGTTACGCCGTCCGGATGCTCGCGAAGTCTCCCGGCTTCACGCTGGTGGCCGTCGCGACGCTGGCGCTCGGCATCGGAGCGAACACGGCGATCTTCTCGGTCGTGCACGCCGTTCTTCTTCGCCGCCTCCCCTACCCCGAGCCCGACCGGCTCGTCGTGATGCGCGAGCAGCAGATCCACCAGGGCGGCGAGATGGGCGTGGCATGGCCGACGTTCCTGGACTGGCGGACGCAAGCGCGGTCCTTTCAGGACATCGCCGGCTTCCGGACCGATCACCTGATGCTCAGCGGCGCCGGCGAGCCGGAGATGCTTCGGTCCGCGCAGGTGTCCGCTCCGTTCTTTTCGCTCCTCGGAGTCCGGCCCGCGCTCGGCCGTGCGTTCGATGCGGAGGACGACCGGCCGGGGGCTTCGCCCGTCGCGCTGCTGTCTCACGGAGTGTGGAAGCGGCGCTTCGGCGGCGACCCTCTGGTCGTGGGCCGCGTCGTCCAGCTCGACGCAACTCCCCACACGATCGTGGGCGTGCTCCCGCATTCGTTCGCGTTCTTCGCGGACGCCGTCGCCATCTATACGCCGGTCGGCCTGATGGGCAGCCGGCGGGGTTGGCTGGATCGGGGCAACCACTCGGCGATGCGCGTGCTCGCGAGGCTCGCGCCCGCTGCGTCGCTCGAGGGAGCGCGGGGCGAGATGGAAACCATCATGCTCCAGCTCGAGAAGGAGTATCCGGAGTCCAACAGCGGCCAGCGGGCCACGATCGCTTTCCTGGACGATGCCATGTTCCGAGACTTCCGGGCGGCCCTCTGGATCCTGCTCGCGGCCGTGGGCGTGGTGCTTCTGATCGCGTGCGCCAACATCGCGCACCTGCTGCTGGCCCGGGCTTCGGCGCGGCGCCGGGAGTTCGCGATCCGCACCGCCATCGGCGCCGGACGGGCCCGGATCGTTCGGCAGCTCCTGACCGAAAGCCTGTTGCTTTCCGCGATCGGGGGCGCCCTCGGTGTCGTGCTCGCGGCCTGGGCGCTCGGACCGCTGCTGCGTCTGGCGCCTCCCGAGATCCCTCGCCTCGCGGACACCAGGATCGATACGGCCGTGCTCTTCTTCACCCTCGCCGCATCGACCCTGACCGGCCTCATCTTCGGCCTCGCTCCCGCCGCGCAGGCATCTCGAAGCGATCCCCAGACGACTCTGCGCGAGTCCGGCAACACCGCGACGGGGGGCGCCGCGCGCCAGCGCCTCCGTTCCGCGCTCTTTGTCTCCGAGGTGGCCCTCGCCTTCGTCCTGGCCGTGGCCTCGGGCCTTCTGCTCCGCAGCCTCCGCCGCGTCGAGGGTGTGTCTCCCGGCCTGAAGACCGACGGCGTCCTCGCGCTCGATGTCTACCTTCCGGAGGCGAGGTACAAGACCGACGAGGAGCAGCGCCGCTTCTACGAAAAGGGGCTCGAGGAGATCCGCCGCCTCCCGGGCGTCGAGAGCGCCAGCGCCAGCTTGTGCACGCCCGTCGTCGGCCAGTGCTGGGGCTCCGTGTATCTCGTCTCGGATCGGCCCGTTCCGAGACAGTCGGAGCTGCCGACCGGCCCCTTCAACATGGTCGAGCCCTCCTACTTTCAGACGATGCGCGTCCCGCTCAAGGAAGGTCGTTTCTTCGACGCGACCGACACGCCCTCCTCGCCCCCGGTCGTCGTCATCAACGAGAAGATGGCCCGCAAGTGGTGGCCGAACGAAAGCCCCCTCGGCAAGCGGATCAAGCAGGGATTTCCCCAGAACGACGCTCCCTTCCGCGAGATCGTCGGCGTGGTCGGCGACGTTCCCCAGTCCGGACTCGACGCCGAAATCGGAACCGAGGTCTTCCTGCCGATGACCCAGCATCCCGACACCGCCATGACGCTGCTCGTCCGCACGAGCCGATCGCCGATGAGCATGGCGAAGCCGGTGATCGGGGCGATCCACGCACTCGACAAAGACCAGGCGCTGACCGCCGTGCAGCCGATGAACCAGTACATCGCCGAGTCCCTGGCCCGCCGCCGTTTTCACACGCTTCTCCTCGGCGCGTTCGGTGCGCTGGCGCTCGTGCTCGCCTCGGTCGGCATCTACGGCGTCGTCTCTTACGGTGTGGCGCAGCGGACGCGCGAGATCGGGATCCGGACGGCGCTCGGCGCGAACCGCGGGGACGTCCTCCGCCTCGTCTTCCGCCAGTCGCTCCAGCTCGCCGCGATCGGGCTCGTCATCGGCGCCGTCGCGGCGGTCGGCCTGACACGTTTCCTCTCGAGCCTCCTCTTCGGGGTCGGCCCGACGGATCCCCTCACCTTCGGCGGCGTCGTTTTCGTCGTGACGGGCGTCGTCGCACTGGCCTGCGCGCGGCCCGCGCGCCGGGCCATGGCCGTCGACCCCGCAACGGTTCTTCGATCGGAGTGAACGAATCATGATTCAGCTTTCGAACCTCGAAAAGTCCGTGGCCAGCAAGGCCGGCCAGATCTTCCTGCTCCGCCGGATCCAGCTCTCGATCCAGCCCGGCGAGTTCGTGACCATCATGGGCCCTTCGGGCGCCGGCAAGTCGACGCTCCTCTCGATCCTCGGGATGCTCGATCACGACTGGGCCGGCGAGTACCGGCTCCTCGAGCACGACGTCCACCGCATGAAGCCGAGGGAGCGCATCGAGCTCAACAAGAAGTACGTCGGCTTCGTCTTCCAGCAGTACCACCTGCTGGACAACCTCACGGTCGCCGAGAACCTCGACATCCCGCTCTCCTACCGCAACGTGAAGGCCTCGGAGCGGGCCGCCATCGTCGCCGACACGCTCGACCGATTCCAGATCGTCGGCAAGAAGGACCTCTTCCCCAACCAGCTCTCCGGCGGCCAGCAGCAGCTCGTCGGCGTGGCCCGCGCGCTCATCGCGAAGCCGAAGCTCCTGCTCGCGGACGAGCCGACCGGCAACCTCCATACGGACCAGGGGCGCGAGATCATGCGCCTCTTCAAGTCGCTGAACGCCGAGGGCATGACGATCATCCAGGTCACGCACTCCGAGGACAACGCGTCCTACGGAGACCGGATCGTGCGGCTGCGCGACGGCTGGATCGTCAACGACTGAGGACGCACCGATGAACGGATTCCTCCAGGATCTGCGCTACGCGGCACGAACGCTGCGGAAGAGCCCGGGGTATGCGGCCGTCGCGCTCGCGACGCTGGCCCTCGGGATCGGCGCGAGCACCGCGATCTTCTCGGTCCTCGACGCCGTGCTCCTGCGGCCGCTTCCGTATGCCGGCGGCGACCGTCTGGTGATGGTCGGCGACCGGAACGAGTCGCCCGGAGGCGGCTCTCCGGGCAACGTCGGCTTCGCGAACTACGTGGAGTTGCGCGACCGCAACCGCACGTTCGACACGATGGCGGCCGTCCGGTTCTGGCAACCCACGCTCGTGACCGACGGCGTCGCCGAGCTCCTTCCCGCGATGCGCGTGAGCGCGAATTACTTCTCGATGCTGGGCGTGCGTCCGGCGCTCGGCCAGGATTTCCGTCCGGAGGACGACCGCCCGGACTCCTGGCGCGTCGTCATCCTGAGCGACGGGCTCTGGCGCCAGAGCTTCGGCGCGGACCCGTCGGTCGTGGGCCGCGTCGTCCGGATGGACGGGAACAGCTACCGCGTCATCGGCGTCCTTCCCCCCGATTTCGAGCCCCTGGTCTCGGCCCGCTACTACAAGCCGGCGCGGCTCTGGGCCCCCATCGGCTACGACCTCAGCCTTCCGCAGGCCTGCCACAGCTGCCAGCACCTGAAGGCCCTCGGCCGCGTGGCGCCGGGCGTGACGCTCGAGCAGGCTCGGGCGGACCTCGACGGCATCCGCCGGAGACTCGCGCTCGAGCATCCGCAGGAGTACGCGGAAGGCTCCATGGACGTCGCTCCCCTTTCGCGCGAGGTGACCTCCGGGCTGCGAACGCCGCTCATCGTTCTCGTCGGCGCCGTCGGTTTCGTCCTGCTCATCGCGTGCGCCAACGTCGCGAACCTGACGCTCGCCCGCTCGCTCCGCCGCGGTCCGGAGCTCGCCATTCGGAGCGCCCTCGGTGCGAGCCGCGGACGCCTGGTCCGGCAGCTCTTCGCAGAGAGTCTCGTCCTCTGCGCCGCCGGCGGGGCGCTCGGATTTCTGCTCGCCGGGTTGCTCCAGTCGACGCTGTTGCGCCTCGCACCGGTCTCGCTGCCGCGCGCGGAGCCAGATCGCGATCGACGCGCGGGTCCTCGGTTTCGCGGCCCTCGCCTCGCTCACGGCGGCGTTTCTGTCGGGGGGCGTCCCGGCCCTCCGGGCTTCCGCGGCGCGCCTCTCGGCGACCCTCGCCTCGGAGTCGCGCGGCAGCGCCGCTTCCGGAGTCTCGCGGGCGCGCCGGATCCTGACTGTCGCGGAGCTCGCCCTCGCGGTCATGCTCGTCTCGGGCGCGTTCCTCATGGTGCGCAGCATGGCGCGGCTCCTCGATACGCCGTTCGGCTTCTCGACCAACCGCGTGCTGACCCTCGGCCTGGCCACGCCCGCAGACGCGACCACCGACGCCGCCGTCGTGACGTTCCAGGACCGCCTGCTCGAAAGCGTGCGCGCGCTTCCGGGGGTCGAGGCGGTCGCCCTCGTGTCCCAGGTTCCGCTCGGGGGCAACGGGGATTCCTACGGGTTCCACGTCGAGGGACGCATGCGACCGAACCCGGCGGAGGATCCCTCGGTCGAGCGCTACTCGGTGACGCCCGACTACTTCCGTGCGATGGGCGTCCCGCTCCGGCGCGGCCGGGCGTTCACGGCGGAGGACCGGGCCGACTCGCCGCCGGTGATGATCGTCTCGGAGTCCACCGCGAGGACACTGTTCCCGGGGCGCGATCCGATCGGCGAGCGCGTCCGGATCGGCGCCTCCGACGAGGGCCCCTGGCGAACGATCGTCGGCGTCGCGGGAGACGTGCGGCACGTGGACGTCGCCCTCGCCCCGACGCCGCAGATGTATCTGCCTCAGGCGCAGGTGACCGACGGCTTGCTGAGCCTCGTGGTCCTCGCCCGGACCGCGAACCCGGCGAGTCTGACCGCGTCGATTCGCAGCGAGGTTCACGCCCTCGATCCCGGAGTCCCGATCTTCGACGTCGCCTCCATGGACGAGCGCGTGGCGCGTTCCGCCGCCCCGCGGCGCTTCGTCATGCGGCTCCTCGGGGCGTTCGCCCTCGCCGCGCTGGCGCTCGCGGCTCTCGGCCTCTACGGCGTCGTCGCGCACTCCGTCGGACAGCGCACCCGCGAGATCGGAATCCGCATGGCCCTCGGGGCGACGCCCCGCGACATCGCCCGCCTCGTGCTCGTCGGCGGCTCCGGCCTGATCGCCTTCGGGCTGGCCGCGGGGCTGCTCGGTGCGTTCGGCGCGACGCGCTTCCTCGCGGCGATCCTCTACGAGGTTCGTCCGGGCGATCCCGTCTCCCTCGCGGCCGCGGCCGCCGTGCTCGCCGCCGCCGCGCTCGCCGCGCACTGGTTTCCGGCCCGGCGCGCCGCGCGCCTCGACCCTGTGACCGCCCTGCGGAAGTGAGGTGAACCGATGAGGATCCCCGGACAGAACCTGCGATACGCCATCCGGATGCTCGGGCGCAGCCCGGGCTTCGCCGTGCTCGCGGTGCTGACGCTCGGCCTGGGCATCGGGGCCAACGTCGCCATCTTCTCGATCGTCGACGCGGTCCTCTTCCGCCCGCTCGCGGTGCGGGACCCGGCGTCCCTGGTTCGGGTCTACGCGACCGACGTCGAGGGCATCGAGCTCTCGAACTCCTCCTACCCCGTCTTCACCGACTATCGCGACGCCGCGACGTCTTTCGCCGGCATCGCGGCGTACGACGAAGGCGAGGCGTTTCACCTCTCGAGCGGCTCCGGGGGGACCGCGGAGCGAGTGACCGGGGCGCTCGTCAGCGGGAGCTTCTTCGAGCTGCTCGGCGCGCGGCCCGCACGCGGGCGGCTGCTTTCCCCCGCGGACGATCGCGTGCCCGGCGCCCATCCTGTCGCCGTCATCAGCCACCGGCTGTGGCGGAAACGATTCGGCGCCGCGCCGGAGACCGTCGGCGAGACGATCCGCCTCAACGGCCATCCATTCACGGTCGTCGGAGTCGCGGAACCTTCCTTTACGGGCGTCAGCCTCGACTTCCTGCCGGACCTCTGGGTGCCGATCGCGATGGTCGACCAGGCGCTGCCCGAGTTCGCCGCGGAAAAGATCCTCGTCGGCCGGAACCTGTCGTGGCTGGACATCGTGGCCCGGCTGACGCCCGGCGTGACGCGCGAACGCGCGCAGGCCGAGCTCGACACGATCGCGAAGCGGCGAGCGGCCGGCCAGCCCGAGGACCACCAGGATCCGATGGCCCGCGTCGTGCCCGCCGCCGACTTCGCCGTCGGTCCCGCCGCAAAGGCGGAAGCCCGGCGGATCTCATGGCTCCTTTTCGGGATGGCCGGCCTCGTCCTCCTCATCGCCTGCGCCGACGCCGCCGGACTGCTGCTCCTCAGAAGCGAACGCCGGCGGCGCGAGATCGGCGTCCGCCTCGCGCTGGGCGCTTCGCGCCGCCAGCTCGCGCGCCAGCTCTTCGTGGAGAGTCTCCTGCTCGCCGGGCTCGGCGCGGCGGCCGGCCTCTTTTTCGCCGTCTGGGCCGCCGACCTGCTCGCCTCGGCGGTGCCGCCGGAGTTCGCTCTGCCGGTCGGCGCCGCCTCCGGGATCCTCGACACGCGCGCGCTCGCCTTCGCGGGCGGCGCCGCGTTCCTTTCGGCGCTCCTCTTCGGCCTGGCGCCCGCCGCGCGCGCCGGTCGCCTCGACGTCCTGGCCTCCCTGAAGGACGCCTCGGGTCCGCGCCTGTCTCGCCGGCTCACGCTTCGCGACGCGCTCGTCGTCGGGCAGATCGCGCTCACCGCCGTCCTCCTGGTCGGCGCGGGTCTGATGGGGCGAACGCTGGCGCGCGAGGCGAAGGTCGATCCGGGGTTCGCGACCACGGGCAAGCTCGAGGCGTCGATCGATCTCTCCAAGCAGGGTTACGACCGCGAGCGGGGAGGGGCGTTCCTTCCCGAGCTTCTCACGCGCCTTCGGAGCATCCCGGGCGTGCGATCGGCCGCGCTCGGGCGCACGCTTCCCGTCCAGCGCTCCGGCATGCGCACGTCGATCGAGAGTGACGGCTACACACCGATCGCCGGAGAAATCCCGCAGGCGGATCTCAACATCGTGACGCCGGGCTTCTTCGAGACGCTGGGGACCCGGCTGGTGGCCGGCCGCGACTTCGATGCGCGCGACACCCCGACGAGCACGCAGGTCGCGATCATCAGCGAGAGCATGGCCCGTCGCTACTGGCCGGGCGTGAAGAACCCGGTCGGGCGGCGGATCATGAACCTGGGCCCCCCGGGCGTGGGCGGCGAGATCATCGGCGTCGTCAAGGACGTGCGCTTCCGCAGTCTGCGCCGCGCGCCGGACCCCACCGTCTACGTCCCGGTCTCGCAGTTCTATACGCCGCGGATGATGATCCTGCTCGACGCCGCCGCCGGTGTCGACCCCGCGGCGCTGCGCAAGCCCCTGGCCGATGCGGTCGGCGCGCTGGACGCCGAGCTCCCGCTTTTCCACGTCCGCACGCTCGAGGAGAAGCTCGGGCTGTCCCTCGGACAGGGACGGCTGCTCGCGTGGCTCGTGGGCGCATTCGCCGTGCTCGCGCTGGTGCTCGCCGCCACCGGGCTCTATGGCGTCGTCTCGTACGCGACGCAGGCGCGGACCCGGGAGTTCGGCATCCGCCTCGCGCTCGGGGCCCAGGCCGGAAGCGTGCGACGCCTGGTCCTGTCGCGCGGCGTGCGCTTCGCCGTCGCCGGGCTCGCCGCCGGACTCGCCGTGGCGGGCGCGGCGTCCCGCTTCGCCGCTCCGCTTCTCTTCGGCATTTCGCCCTTCGATCCGGCCTCTTACCTGGTCGCCGCCGCGATCCTCGGCGGCGCCGTGCTCGCCGCGAGCGCCGTGCCGGCCGAGCGTGCCGCCCGCGTCGATCCGATGACCGCCCTCCGCACGGAGTAGAGAGCTGAGCGAGTGAGGAGCCGCCCATGACCTTTCTGACGCACGACGTTCGGCAGGCCCTCCGGGCGCGGCGAGCGTCCCGGCTCGATCCCGTACAGGTACTCAGGAGCGAATGATGAAAACCTTTCTGCAGGACTTGCGCTATGCCGCGCGGATGCTCCGCAAGAGCCCGGGCTTCGCCGCCGTCGCGATCGGCACCCTCGCCCTGGGCATCGGGGCGAACACGGCGATCTTCAGTCTCGTGCGCGCCGTGCTGCTCGAGCCGCTCCCCTTCGCGGATCCCGAGCGGATCGTCACCGTCATGGAAATGTGGAAGGGCCGCCGGGGAAACGTCGCCGCGGGAATGCTCGCGGATCTCCAGCGAGACAGCAAGAGTTTCGACGCCCTCGCCGGCGCGCGCTACGCGAACCTGAACATCGCCCTCGGGGACTCGGCGGAACGCGTCCTCGGCGCGCGCGTGACGCGGGACTTCTTCACCGTCTTCGGCGTCGCTCCCGCGCTCGGCCGCGTGTTCCGGCCCGAGGAGGACCGTCCGGGAGGAGAGCGCGTCGTCGTCCTGAGCCATCGGCTCTGGTCCGGGCGGCTGGGCGCGGCCCGCGACATCCTCGGCCGGACGATCCGTCTCGACGGCGAGCTCTATACCGTCGTCGGAGTGATGCCGAAGGCCTTCGACTACGCCCGCGAGAATGAAGAGCTCTGGATCCCGGCGGCGTTCACGCCGGAGACCCTCGCGGACCACGACAATCACAATCTCGTGGTGTCGGGGCTCCTCCGCCCGGCCGCGACCGTCGCCGGGGCGCAGGCCGAGGCCTCCACCATCATGGCCGGGATCCGCAAGCTCCACCCGCAGGATGCGGCCGAGCGCGACTTCAAGATCCAGCCGATGCGCGAAATCCTCGTCGAGGACTATTCCGACCGGCTCTGGATCCTCTTCGGAGCCGTCGGGCTCGTGCTCCTGATCGCCTGCATCAACGTGTCCAACATGCTCCTCGCCCGCGGCGCGCTCCGCGCCCGCGAATTGACGGTGCGCTCGGCGGTCGGCGCCTCGCGGGGCCGGATCGCCCGGCAGCTCCTGACGGAAAATCTCCTGCTCGGCCTCGCCGGCGGAGCCCTCGGCATCCTCTTCGCGTCGGCCGCGGTCGGGGCGCTCGTCGCGGCGAGCCCCGGCGACGTGCCGCGCATCGAGCAGGCCGGAGTGAATGGCATCGCCCTCGCCTTCGCGCTCGCGGTCTCCGTCCTGAGCGCGGTCCTCTTCGGCCTGGCGCCCGTCGTGCGCGCCTCCCGCGGCGACCTCCAGACGGGGCTGCGGGAAGGGGGACGCGGGACGTACGGGGGCGGCGCCGGACGCGATCGCGTCCGCACCGTGCTCGTGGCCGGACAGGTCGCCCTCGTGCTCCCGCTGCTCGCCGGAGCCGGCCTTCTGATCCGGACCGCCATGCACCTGCAGCGCGTCGACCCGGGCTTCGATCCCCGAGGCATTCTCACGGCGCGCATCTCGCTCCCCCGCGCCGCCTACGAAGACCCCCGCTCCGTTTCGCGGGCGCTGTCGCAGGTGGTCGAGGAGCTCGGCCGCGCGCCGGGCGTCGCGTCCGCGGCGCTGACGACGCAGGTCCCGCTCGGTCCGGGCGGCAACTCCAACGGGATCGTCGCCGAGGCGGCGGAGCTCGACATCAAGAACGCCGTGGACGCGCGCCTGCGGATCGTCACGTCCGGCTACCTGAAGACGATGGGGATCCCGCTTCTTCGCGGACGCGGCTTCGACGAACGGGACGCGGCCGGAGCGGTCCGGGTCATGATCATGAGCGACGGCCTGGCGCGGCGCCTCTGGCCGGGCCAGGACGCGATCGGAAAACGCGTCGCCTGCTGCGAAGGCTCTCCGGAGGACCCCATGTTCAAGACGGTCGTCGGCATCGCCGGCGACACGCATTCGCGGGGCCTCGGCGAGGATGCCTATCCCGAGTTCTATCTCCCGATCGGCCAGACCCCGACCGACGGATGGAACTGGGTGCAGCGCTCGGTCACGCTGGTCGCGAAGGCGCGCAACGGCGACGCCGGAACGCTCGCCGGTCCGATGCGCGCCGCGGTGCAGGCGGTCGCGCCGGGGGTTCCGGTCTACGAACTGCGGACGATGGACGAACGGCTCCGCGAGTCCCTCTCGCAGGAACGCTTCGCCACGATCCTGCTCGCTTCGCTCGGCATCGTGGGCCTGCTCCTCGCCGCCGTGGGCATCTACGGCATCGTCTCCTACTTCGTCGCCGCCCGCACCGCCGAGTTCGGCGTGCGCATCGCGCTCGGGGCCAGCGCGCGCGACATCATCGTCGCGACCGCCCGGCACGGCGTGCCGCCCGTCGCGCTGGGCCTCGCCGCGGGCGTCGGCGCCGCTCTCGCCGCGACGCGCTGGCTGCGCGCGACGCTGCGAGGCGTCACGCCCGCCGACCCGATCACCTTCGTCGCGGTCGTCGCCGTCCTGGCTGCCGCCGCGGCGCTCGCGATGTGGGCGCCCGCCCGCCGCGCGGCACGCATCGATCCGTCCACGGCTCTGCGATCCGAGTGAGGCGCCCATGATCTCCCTCGAATATCGACCCGATCGAAGCATTGCGGACCGACTCGCGCATCCCATGACGGAGGAGATCCCATGAACACGCTCGGCCAGGACCTGCGATACGCGCTGCGGATGCTTCGAAAGAACCCGGGCTTCGCCGCCGTCGCCATCGGGACGCTGGCGCTGGGGATCGGCGCCAACGCGGCCATCTTCTCGGTCGTGAACGCCGTCCTCCTGCGGCCCCTCCCCTTCGCCAGGCCGGGAGAGCTCGTGCGCATCACCTCGGACTTCGTCAAGCGCGGCGGAGTCGACGTCGGTCTCTCCGCTCCCGAGATGTTCGACTACCGCGAACGCACCGGAGCCTTCACCGCGATCTCGGGGTTGTACCGCATCAACGCCAACGTGACCGGAGGCGACCGCCCCGAGCGCGTGGAAGTGCTGCTGATGGACGTCGAGTACTTCGACGTCCTCGGCGGCGCCCGGGCCCAGGTCGGCCGCCTCTTCGAGAAGAAGGACTACGACCCCGGGATCGCCGACGTCGTCGTTCTCTCGGACGGATTCTGGCGCCGGCGGTACGGCGCGGACCCGAACGTCGTCGGCAAGCCTCTGCGCATCGACGACGACCTCTGCACGATCATCGGCGTCGCGCCGAAGGGCTTCCGCCACCCGGGGCGCGCCATCGAAACCGACGTCGAAATCTGGGCGCCGTCCGGCTGGCTCGGAGCGCCCTTTCAGGGCCCGAACCGTCGCGCGTATTTCCTCCAGGGCGCGCTCGCGCGTCTCGCCCCGGGCGTCACGGTGGAGGCGGCGCAGAAGCGCCTCGACGCGCTCGCCGTTCAGCTTCGCAAGGAGTTCCCGGGCGACTATCCCGAGGCCGACGGCTGGGCGCCCCGCGTCCTGCCGCTTCAGGACGATCTCGTCGGCCGCGTGCGTCCCGTCCTGGTCACCCTCCTCGCCGCCGTGGCCTTCGTGCTCCTGATTGCCTGCGCCAACGTCGCGAATCTCTTCCTCGCCAAGGCGTCTTCCCGCCGCCGGGAGATCGCGGTGCGGCAGGCTCTCGGCGCCGGCCGCGGCCGTCTGATCCGTCAGCTGCTCACCGAGAGCATGGTCGTGGCGCTTCTCGGCGGAGCGCTCGGGCTCTTCCTCGCCGCCTTCGGCGTCGACGTCCTGACGCGGGTGCTGCCCTCGAGCCTTCCGCGGCTTGCCGAGGTCGGTCTCGATCCCCGCGTGCTCGTCTTCGCGCTCGGCGCGTCCCTCCTCACGGGCGTCCTCTTCGGCCTCGCCCCCGCGTTCCAGGGGACGAGCTCGCGTCCGGGCGCTTCCCTCAACGACAGCTCCCGCGGAGCCTCGAGCCGCGCCGGCCGCCGGATCCGCTCCGCCCTGGTCGTCAGCGAGTTCGCGCTCGCGCTCGTGCTGCTCGTGGCCGCGGGCCTGCTCGTCCGCACGCTCTGGCGTCTCCAGGGAGTGGAGACGGGGTTCGACCCGAAGGGCGTGACGACGGCCGGCGTGTGGCTGCCTCAACCGGACGTCCGCGAGACCGGCCGCTACTTCACCCCCGCGTCTCAGATGGCTTTCTACCGCCGGGCGATCGAACGCATCGGGTCGCTTCCGGAAGTCTCCTCCGCGGCCGGAGCGACCCGCGTGCCGTTCGGAAACGGCCGGTCGCGGGCGCGCCTGCTGATCGAGGGCCGGGATCCGGATCAGGGCGGCATCGTGATCTCCGAGACCTCGGGCGTGAGCGTCGGCTACTTCGACACGCTCGGAATTCCCCTCAAGCGCGGCCGCGCCTTCACCGAGCACGACGACGCGCAGGGCGCGCCGGTCGCGATCGTCAGCGAGGCGTTCGCCCGCCAGTTCTTCGGAGGCGAGGATCCGATCGGCCGGCGCGTGCGGCCAGGCAACGCCCAGCCGCAGGCCCGGGCGACGGCCGACCGCCAGCTCGTCGACACGATCCCGTGGATCACGATCGTCGGCGTGGTCGGCGACGTGAAGACCGAATCGCTCGCCCTCGAGGACCGGCCGATGTACTACCGGCCGATGCTCCAGGCGGTCAGCCCCGACTTCACCTTCGTCGTCCGGGGCCGCGCCTCGGCGGCGTCCCTGGCCACGGTGCTGGATTCGAGCGTGCGCGCGCTCGACGCCGAGCTGCCGATCTACGGCGTGCGGTCGATCGAGGACGCGATGGCCTCGACCGTCGCCGAGCGCCGTTCCGCGATGCAGCTGCTCGCGATCTTCGCGGCCGCGGCGCTCCTGCTCTCGGCCATCGGCGTGTACGGCGTCATCGCCTACAGCGTCACGCAGCGGACCCGCGAGATCGGGATCCGCATGGCTCTCGGCGCGAGGCCCGTGGACGTCCGCCGCATGCTGCTCGCCGAGGGCGGACGGCTGGCCGGCGCCGGCGTCCTTCTGGGGCTGGCCGGCGCGCTCCTCGTGACCCGGGCCATCGGCGCCCTCCTCTACGGCGTCTCTCCCCGCGACCCGTGGACCTTCGCGTCGGTTCCGGCCGTGCTCGCCGCGGTGGCCCTGGCGGCCTGTTTCTTTCCCGCGCTGCGCGCGAGTCGCGTCGACCCGACGACGGCGCTCCGAAGCGAATGAGCGCCGCATCCGGCCGGTGGTAGATTCCTGCCCATGCCCGAAAAAGTCGCCGGCAAGGACGCCGAGCCCGCCGAGAAGGTCGCGAAGACCGACGAGGAATGGCGGTCGTCCCTGAGCCCCGAGCAGTACCGGGTCCTTCGCGAGAAGGGCACCGAGCGGGCGTTCACGGGAAAGTACTGGAACCACCACGATCCGGGCACGTACGCCTGCGCCGCCTGCGGCAACCCCCTCTTCGACTCGCAGACCAAGTTCGAATCCGGCACGGGATGGCCGAGCTTCACCGCTCCCGCCGCCCCCGCGAGCGTGAAGACGCATGAGGACAACAGCGCCTTCCTGTCGCGGACCGAGGTTCTCTGCCGCCGCTGCGACTCGCACCTGGGCCACGTCTTCGACGACGGGCCGGAGCCGACCGGTTTGCGCTACTGCATGAACTCGGCCGCGCTCGCGTTCAAGCCGCGGTGACCGTTTGCGGCCGCGCGTCCTGATCGCCGACGACCAGCGCGACGTCCTCGAGGCCCTGAGGCTGCTCCTGAAGGGCGAGGGCATCGAGTGCGAAACGGCGTCCTCGCCGGCCGGAGTCCTTGCGGCCCTCGAGGCCCGGGAGCGGGACGCGGCCCTCATCGACCTGAACTACACGCGCGACACGACCTCGGGCCAGGAGGGCCTGGACCTGCTCGCCCGCATCCAGGAGATCGACCCGAGCCTGCCCGTGATCGTCATGACCGCGTGGGGGACCGTGGACCTCGCGGTGGAAGCGATGCGGCAGGGCGCGCGCGATTTCGTCCAGAAGCCGTGGGACAACGCGCGACTCCTGACGACGCTCCGGACGCAGATCGCCCTCGGAAGCGCGATCCGCCAGGGCCAGCGCCTCGAGGCCGAGAACCGGATCCTGCGCCACGAGGGCGCGCCGCCGATGATCGCCGAGTCGCCCGCCATGCGGCCCGTGCTGGACGTGATCGCGCGCGTCGGCCCTTCCGACGCCACCGTGCTCATCACCGGCGAGAACGGCACCGGCAAGAGCCTCATCGCGCGCTCCCTCCACGCCGCGTCCCCGCGGGCCGCGAGGCCCTTCCTGACGCTGAATGCCGGGGGGATTTCGGAAGGCGTCTTCGAGAGCGAGCTCTTCGGCCACGTCAAGGGCGCCTTCACCGACGCGCGCGCGGACCGCGTCGGCCGCTTCGAGCTCGCCGACGGCGGCGCGCTCTTCCTCGACGAGATCGGCAACGTCCCGGCGAGCCAGCAGGGCAAGCTCCTGCGCGTCCTCGAGACCGGGGAGTTCGAGCGGGTCGGCTCCTCGAGGACGCGGCGCTGCGACGTCCGGATCCTCTCGGCGACCAACGCCGACCTGCCGGCCGAAGTGGCCGCGGGACGGTTCCGCCAGGACCTCCTCTTCCGGCTCAACACGATCGAGATCCACGTGCCTCCGCTCCGCGAGCGGCGCGACGACATTCCCCTGCTCGCCCGGCACTTCCTCGCGAGCCACGCCGGGCGCTACCGCAAGAAGGTCGCCGGCTTCGAGCCGGCCGCCATGGAGGCGCTGCTCGCGCACCGCTGGCCGGGGAACGTGCGGGAGCTCGACCATGCCGTCGAACGCGCCGTGCTCATGACGAGCGGAGGAGCGATCCGCGCGGGCGATCTGGCTCTCAAGCGCGGCGGCGACGCCGCCCGCCTGGAAGACCTCTCGCTCGAGGAAGTCGAGAACCTGCTGGTGCGCAAGGCCATGGACCGCTTCGCCGGCAACGTCAGCCAGGCCGCACGGGCGCTCGGCCTCTCGCGCAGCGCCCTGTACCGGCGGCTCGAGAAACACGGACAATAGGGGCCGTTGAGGTCCAGGACGGGTTTCTCGTTTCCATGAAGCGGCTGACCCACGATCGCCGGGTGTTCCTCCTCGCCGCGGCGGCCGCGCTGCCCGCGATGGCGACGTCTCTCGTTCTGCTCTGGACCGGCGACTTCACGCCCAAGCTCCGCTGGACGCTGACCGCCCTGATCGTCGGCGGGTTCCTGGCCTTCACGCAGGCGCTGCGGGAGCGGGTCGTCCGGCCGCTCCAGACCGTCTCGAATCTCCTCGCCGCGATGCGCGAGGACGACTTCTCGATCCGGGCGCGCGGGGCCGGAGCCGACGATCCTCTCGGCGAAGTGCTCCTCGAGGTCAATGCGCTCGCGGCCACGCTCCGCGAGCAGCGCCTCGGAGCCATCGAGGCCAGCGCTCTGCTTTCGAAGGTCATGGCCGAGATCGACGTGGCCGTCTTCGCGTTCGACCAGGACGGGCAGCTCAAGCTCGTCAACCGCTTCGGGGAGACGCTCCTCGGTCAGCCCGAGCCGCGGCTGCGCGGGCGGCGCGCCGAAGACGTGGGGCTCGCCCCGTTCCTCGAGCCGGATGCGCCCCAGATCCGCGAGGCGAGCTTCCCGGGCGGCGCGGGCCGCTGGGAGGTCCGCACGAGCACGTTCCGACTGGGAGGCGCGCCGCACGAGCTCCTCGTCCTGGCGGACGTGAGCCGCCCGCTGCGCGAGGAGGAGCGCCAGGCCTGGCAGCGGCTCATCCGCGTGCTCGGCCACGAGCTCAACAACTCGCTCGCGCCGATCCAGTCCATCGCGGGGAGCCTCCAGCGGCTGGCCGGCCAGGGCGGACCGCCCGAGGACTTCCGCGAAGACCTGCGGCGCGGCCTCTCCGTCATCGCGGCGCGCGCCGAGGCGCTGTCCCGGTTCACGACGGCCTACGCAAAGCTCGCGCGCCTGCCGCCGCCCTCGCCCGCGCCCGTCGACGTCGGAGGCCTGCTCACCCGGGTCGCGAACCTGGAGACACGTTTGGCCGTGGGGGTCCTACCGGGTCCGTCCACGGTCGTCCAGGCGGACGCCGACCAGATCGAGCAGCTCCTGATCAACCTCGTGCGCAATGCCGCCGACGCCGCGCTCGAGACGAAGGGCGGCGTGGCCCTCGGCTGGAAACGCGGAGCGCGTCAGCTCGAGATCTGGGTCGCGGACGACGGTCCCGGCTTGCCCACGACCGGAAACCTCTTCGTGCCGTTCTTCACGACGAAGCCCGGAGGCTCGGGCATCGGCCTCGTGCTCTCGCGCCAGATCGCCGAAGCTCACGGCGGCAGCCTCTCGCTCGAGAACCGGCGCGGCCATCACGGATCGATCGCCCGTCTTCGCCTGCCTCTCGCTCCGGCCGCATGAAGTACTCCGAGCACCCCGCCGGCCCGGCCCTCGCGGAGCGCATCGAGTGCATCTGGATCGCCGAGGACGCGTACGCCGCGCCGGCGGCGCCCGAGCGGGTCCTGCCCGACGGCTGCCTGGAATGGATCTTCCACCTCGGAAGCCCGTACGCCGACGGCTCGGGACGTCCTCAGGCCACGAGCTTTCTCGCGAGCCCGACGACCGGCCCCCTCGAGATCGCTCCCACCGGTCCGGTCTCGACGATGGGCGTCCGCTTCCGGCCGGGCGGGGCGCGACGGCTTCTGCCGCCGCTGAGCCTCTTTCACGGCGCGTTTCCGACGTCCGAGGAAGCATGGGGCGGCGAGGGACGACGCGTCCAGGAAGAGGTCGGAAACGCGCCGGGCTTTCGGGCGCGGCGAGCGGTCGTCGAGAGGTTTCTCGAAAAGCGGCTGGAACGCGCTCGCGCGTCGAGCTCGAGATTGCCGGCGGCGGTGAGTCTCGTCCTCGCGCAGCGCGGCCGGCTCCCGGTCGGCCGGATCGCCGAGCGCATCGGCTGCAGCCGCCGCCAGCTCGAGCGCGAGTTCGCCGAGGGCGTGGGTCTTTCGCCCAAGGAGCTCTCCCGCATCGCGCGATTCCAGAATCTGCTCCGCCTCGCGGGCCGCGAGCCGGCCGCGGACTGGGCGGATCTGGCCGCGCGCTGCGGTTACGCCGACCAGGCTCACCTCGTCCGGGAGTTCCGGAGCTTCTCCGGCGCAACGCCGTCTTCGCGCGACGCGCTCTCGGGGGCGCTCGCCCGCTACTTCATCGATCCGGCGCGGCTGGACACGCTGCTCTCCGCTTCGAGCGGAAGGCACGCGCCTGTCGCGTTTCTTCAAGACCCGGACGGCGCGCGCGACTAGATTCCGGGCTCAGGAGGATTCGATGCTCAACGCGCTCTTCGTGCTCGGTCTCGTGCTCGCCCCGCCGTCTCCGGCGACGGACGTGGCGACGCTCTCCTGGATGAGTGGCCGCTGGGCCGGCTCTCAGGACGGCATGGACATCGGAAGAAGTCTGGACGTCGGCGAAGGGAGGAAGCCTCCTCGGCGTCCATCGGGACATCAAGGACGGCCGGACCGTCTCCTTCGAGTTCTTCCGGATCGAAGTCGTCCCCGAGGGACTGACCTACTTCGCGAGCCCGCAGGGCCGCCCGGCCACACCCTTCCGCGCGATCGAGAGCTCCGGCAGCCGCGCCGTCTTCGAGAACAAGCAGCACGACTTCCCGACGCGGATCCTCTACTGGCTCGGCGAGGACGGAAAGCTCCACGCGCGCATCGAGGGCATGCTCCGCGGGCAGCCGGCCAGCGAGGACTGGGCGTGGAGTCGGCAGCCCTGAGGCCTGAGCCGATTCGGGCGGCCGGGGAAGGCCCGGGACCGTCCCGAATTTCCCCTGATTCGTCCCCGATCCGGTCCTGACAATCCGCCGGCCATTGCGGGCCGGGGGCTTCTCGGGTTTTTCTGGGGCGTGATTCGGGCCCGATTGGGACTCGCGGTGCTGCTGGCGCTCGCCGCCTGCCAGGTCTTCGGCCTCGATCCGTCGATGCCCCTGTCGCAGTACGGCCACGACGCGTGGACCAGCGATTCCGGGCTCCCGCAGAACTCCGTCACGGCGATCCTCCAGACTCGCGACGGTTATCTCTGGCTGGGCACGCAGGAGGGCCTCGTCCGTTTCGACGGCGTGCGCTTCACCGTCTTCGACACCCGCAACACGCCCGCGATGAGCGACGACTGGGTCCAGGCCCTGCTCGAGTCGCGCGACGGCACGCTCTGGATCGGCACGGTGACGGGCCTCGCCCGATACAAGAAAGGCGAGTTCCTGCCGCCGCTGGCCGGCGGACTCGAGAGCGCCATCGTGACCGCTCTGCTCGAAAAGCGCGACGGCAGCGTCTGGATCGCCTCGAGCCTCGGCATCACGCGCGTGGACGGTTCGGCGATGCAGACGTATTCCACGGACGCCGGCCTGACAGGCGGGCGCGTGAACGCCCTGGCGGAAGACGCCGAGGGCTACCTCTGGGCCGGAGGCCCATGGGGCGCGGCCCGATTCGAAAGCGCCAGCGGCCGCTTCCAGCTCTGGACGGTCCGCGACGGGTTTCCGGGCGTCGTGCTGACGTTTCTGCCGGACACCGATACGGCGGGCTTCTGGGCCGGCACGGCACGCGGCCTCGTGCGCGTCGAAGGCGGCGTCACCCGTCTCTACGGCGCCGCGGAAGGACTCACCCACCCGTTCGTCCGGGCCCTCGCCCGCGATCGCCACGGCAACCTCTGGGTCGCGACCGACGGGGGCCTCTTCCGCTTCCGCGACGGACGGTTCGTGCGCTACGGGGAATCCGAGGGGCTCTCGTCCAACCGCATCCTCTCGCTTCTCGAAGATCGCGAAGGCAGCCTCTGGGTCGGGACCTCCGACGGCGGTCTCGATCGGTTTCGCGAGCAGCGCATCGTCGACCTACACCGCGAGCGAGGGGCTCTCGGACGGCAAGGTCTGGTCCGTCTTCGAGGACAGCCGCGGCATCGTCTGGGCGGGCACCGCCGAAGGCGTCCTCAACCGCCTCGCTCCCGGCAGCGACCGTTTCGAACCGGTGGTTTCGCTGGGCGCGTCCATCATGGCGATCGCGGAAGACGCGCGCGGAGGCCTGTGGATCGGAACGCGCGGCGCCGGCCTCGCGCACCTCGAGGGCGCGCGCCTGCGCCGATACACGGCGGCCGACGGCCTGTCGGGAAACTGGGTCTCGACCGTCCTCGTGGACCGGCGTGGCGCCGTCTGGGCGGGCACGATGGGATCCGGCGTGAACCGTTTCGAGAACGGCACGTGGACGAACTACCGGCGCGCCGACGGGCTCGGCGCCGACGCGGTCTTTTCCCTCTTCGAGGATCACGCCGGCGATCTCTGGATCGGCACCTTCGGAGGCGGCGTGACGCGCCTATTCGGACGGGCGCTTTCAGACGTTCACGACGAAAGACGGGCTGCCGCACGACGTCGTCGTCTCGACGTTCCAGGACTCCGAGGGCACCTACTGGTTCTCGACGCGCGGCGGCCTCGCGCGCTTCCGCGACGGGCGCTTCACGAGCTACCGGCAGAAGGAAGGCGTCTTCCACGACGCGACGCAACGCGCCCTCGAGGACGGCCGCGGGAACCTCTGGCTGGCGAGCAACCGCGGCATCTCCCGCGTGTCGCTCGCCGAGCTCGCCGCGGCCGCGCGCGCCCCGGTCCCATCGCCGGCATCACGTTCGCGACGGCGACGTCGATGATCCTCGCCGAGTGCAACAACGCTCAGCACGGCGCCTGGAAGGGGCGCGACGGCCGCCTCTGGTTCGCGACCGTCAAGGGGCTCGTGATGGCCGACCCCGCCCGCATCGAGATGAATCCCCTGCCTCCGCCGGTGGTCATCGAGCAGATCCGCGCCGACGGGCAGATCCTGCCTTCCTCCGGCCCGCTGCGGCTGCCGCCGGGGGTCCGGCGGCTCGAGTTCGCGTACACGGCCCTCGCGTTCCGCAATCCCCGGGCGGTGCGCTTCCGCTATCGGCTCGAGGGCTTCGAGAAGGAGTGGGTCGACGCGGGCCCGCGCCGGACGGCCTACTACACGAACCTTCCTCCCGGCCGCTACCGCTTCCGCGTGCGCGCCGCCAACGAGGACGGCGTCTGGAACGAGACCGGGGCCGCCAGCGATCTCGTCCTCGAGCAGCGGTTCGACCAGACCGTGTGGTTCCGGACTCTGATCCTCGCCGCGCTGGCCGCGGGCGGAATCGCGCTCTATCGCCTCCGCATGCGAAGGCTCGCCTTCCGCGAGCGCCTCCGGACGGCGCTGCTCGAGGCGCAGCTGGATGCCCTCCAGTTCCAGCTCCGGCCGCACTTTCTCTTCAACACGCTCAACAGCATCCTCCCGCTCGTGGGCAAGGATCCCGAGCGGGCGAGGCAGATGGTCGTGCGCCTGGGAGAGCTCCTCCGCCTCTCGCTCCGATCCGAGGACACGCCGCTCGTCACGCTCGAAGAGGAGATCGCGATCCTCGAGAAGTACCTCTCGATCGAGCAGGTCCGGTTCCGCGACCGGCTCGACGTGTCGATCGCGATCGATCCGCAGGTGGCTTCGGCCCGGGTGCCGAGCTTCCTCCTGCAGCCGCTGGTCGAGAACGCCATCAAGCACGGGCTGCCCGGCCGCGGGCGCGGAACAATCTCCATCCGGGCGTCCTCGGAGAACGGCGACCTCGCCGTGACGGTGCGGGACAACGGCCCGGGGCCGCGCGCGAGCACGATCGACACGTCCAGCGGCATCGGGTTGCGCAACACGCGGCGGCGTCTGGACGCGCTGTATCCCGGCCGCCACAGTCTGGACCTCGTGGCGGCGGAGGGCGGGGGCGCGGAGGTCCGGGTGCGCATTCCCCTGTCCCTCTCACAGCCGGCGCCGGCGATGAAAGCCGCGGCGGCGTCTGCGGCGGCCGCGATCCCGCGCGCGTCCTAGGTCTTCGAGGACTCCTCGATCTTCCGGGACACGGCGTCCCGCGGGACGCTTCTCTCGCGGACCTGCTCCGAGGTCAGCCCGTAGATCGGCGGCGTCGCGACACCGAGGATGCCGAGGGCCATGTAGAGCTGCCCGCGGTGATGGATCTCGTGCTCGATCATCAGGCGGAGCCACTTCCCGACCGGGAGCTTCGCTCCGGCCGGAGTCTCGCAGAGCCGCTCGAGGTCCTCGTCGGAGAGACCGCGGAAGATCTCCATCGCTTCGGCGTGACAGCGGTCGACGTAGGCGCGCACCGCGTCCATTCCGTCGGCGAGATCCCGGCCGCATCCCGAGTAACGGGACGGGCGAAGGAGCGCGTTCTCGGCGTACATGTCCCGCTCGATGCCGGCGAGGTGGCGGAGGACGTCGCCCAGCGTGAACTTGCCGGGCGCCCAGGTCCACTCGAGGCGGTCGGCGGGGATGCAGTCGGCCACGCGGCGCGTCCGCGCCCGGACCTTCTCGAAGTAACCGCAGAGCTCGTCGGTGCGGGTTCCCATGGCGGCCCGACCCAGTCTATGCGAGATCCGAGGGACGGATGGGGACCCGGCGCAGCCGCTTTCCCGTGGCCGCGAAGATGGCGTTCGCGACGGCGGGGGCGACGCACGGGACCGGCTGCTCGCCGAGGCCCGTGGGGGCGCGGTCGCTGTCCACGACGTGCGTCTCGACCACCGGCATCTCCGGGAGCGAGAGGATCGGGTACTCGCGGTAGTTCGTCTCGGCGGCGCGCCCTCCGGTGATCGTGATCTCGCCCTTCAGCGCGTAGGTCAGCCCGAAGGCGACGCCGCTTTCGACCTGTCCTTCGATCCCGGAACGGTTGACGATCTGGCCGCAGTCGAGCGCGGTCACGACGCGGTGGACCCGGACGTCTCCCGAGGAACCCACGGACACCTCGGCCACCTGCGCGAGAACCGTCCGCGCGTGGTACACGTTGCAGGCGATGCCGCGCCCGGCGCGCCGGCCCGCGGGCGCTGCGGACCCTGTCAGCTTCGATCCCCAGCCGGACTTCTCGCCGGCGAGACGCAGAACGGCCGCGAGCCTCGGGCGGTCGATCTTCCAGCGGCCGTTGGGCAGCGTGAAGACCTGGCCGTCGAGCAGCGAGAGACGGAGCTCGAGGGGATCGCGTCCCGTGCGCGCGGCGACCTCGTCCAGAAACGACTCGCGGGCGAAGACGTTCGGCGGGTAATAGACGGCCCGCCAGGCGCCGGTGCGGATTGGCGACTCGACCTCGGTGTAATCGGCGGCCAGGTTCTCGATGGCGTACGGAGTGTCGTAGCCGCCCCAGGGAGAGACGTCGTTCGGATTGTCCGCCGGATCGAAGTCCCCGAACATCGAGAGGTGCCAGCAGCGCGAGCTGTGGCGCCAGGCGGTGATCTTCCCGGACGCATCCAGGCCGGCCTCGAGCTCGACCCGCTCGGAGGGATGGAAATAGTCCCCGAGGAAATCGTCCTCGCGCGACCAGACGACCTGGACGGGCTGGCCGGGCTTCTTCATCGCCCGGGCGACCTCGACGGCCTCCGTCGCGTAGTCGGCGCCGAGTCGGCGTCCGAAACCGCCGCCGAGAAGCGTGACGTTCACCGTCACGTTCTCCGGAGCGATGCCGAGGAGCTTCGCGCATTCGTCGCGGACGCGCTCGGGATGCTGCGTCGGCGCCCAGATCTCGCAGCGGCTCCCGGAAATCCTCGCCGTGCAGTTCTGAGGCTCCACCGAGCCGTGCGCCTGGAAGGCGTCCCGGTAGACGGCGGACATGCGGGTCGAGGCCGCGGCGAGCGCGGCGGCCGCATCGCCCTGGGTGCGGGTGCGGTGCAGCGCCTGCCGGGATCCCGCGGCCGACAAGTCGTCGAGCCGGCGGTCGAGCTCCGCCGTCGTGAGGCCGGCGTTCGCACCCGCGTCGAGCTGCGGCTGCAGCGCTTCGCGTCCGGCGAATGCGGCGTGCGTGTTCCGCGCGACGACCGCCACTCCGGTCGGGATCTCGAGGACCTGCAGGACGTCGGGCACGGCCTTCGCCTTCGCCGCGTCGTAGCGAGCGACCTTGCCGCCGGGGACCGGGCAGCGCGCCACGGCGGCGAAGAGCATCCCGGGGATCCGGACGTCGAGCCCAAAGACGGCCTTCCCCGAGACGATCGCGGGCCCGTCGACGCGAGGCACCCGCGTCCCGACGAGGCGGAAGTCGCGCCGGTCCTTCAGCGCCGGCTCCGCCGGCACCGGGATCGCGGCCGCGGCGGAGACGAGACTCCCGTAGTCGAGCTTCCGGCCGGTCGCTCCATGATGGACGGCCCCGTCCCGCGCCGCACACTCGGCCGCCGGAACCTTCCAGGACCGCGCCGCCGCCTCGACGAGCATCGTGCGCGCCGCGGCGCCGGCTTTCCGCAGCGGCATCCACGAGTCCTCGACGCTGTCGCTGCCACCGGTCGACAGTCCCTTGTAGTCGGGGCCGGGCGACGCCTGGCGGATCTCGACCGCTTTCCAGTCGGCCTCGAGCTCCTCGGCGAGGATCATCGCGAGCGACGTCCGCACGCCCTGGCCCATCTCGGAGTGGCCGACGACGAGCGTGACCTGGCCGTCCCGGGCGATCGAGATCCACGGATTCGGGACGAAGGGCGCGGCGCCGGTCTCCGGCCGCGCGAACAGCGGGACCTCGACGAGCAGTGCGGCGCTTCCGGCCGCGCCGGCCTTCAGGAACTGGCGGCGCGTCGCGCTCATCGGGAAGCCGCCTTCGCCGCCGCGTGCACCGCGCGGCGGATCCTCGTGTAGGTCCCGCAGCGGCAGACGTGGTCGGAAAGCGCCTCGTCGATGTCCGCGTCCGTGACCTGCGGTTTCCGGCGCAGGAGCGCGGCCGCCGCCATGATCATTCCGGCCTGGCAATAGCCGCACTGCGCGACGTCTTCGTCGAGCCAGGCCTGCTGGCAGGGATGTTTTCCGTCCTTCGAGAGCCCCTCGATCGTGGTGACGCGGCCGCCGGAGCTGGCGAGCGCCTCCACCGAGGTCTGGCACGAGCGCACCTCCGCGCCGTCCACGTGCACGGTGCACGCGCCGCAGACCCCGACGCCGCAGCCGTACTTCGTCCCCGTCAGCCCGAGCCAGTCCCTCAGGATCCAGAGAAGCGGCGTGTCCGGATCGCCGGCCTCGACGCGCCGGGTCTGGCCGTTCACGGTGAGCGCGTAGCTCTTCATCTTCGCGGAGCCCTCCCCCGCGGTTTCAAACGGAGAAGCGGCGCCAGGGTTTTGGGACGGGACGAACGCCCCGATTCCCGGGACGAGTCAGTTCGCCCGCGCCACCGTCGTCGTCACGATGTAGGCCTTCTCCGAGCTTCCGCGGGCCGCCTCGACGCGCGTCGTCTCGGTCCAGCGTCCGCCGTCGCCCTCGTAGCGGAACGCTCCGGGGCCCTGCCGCTTCCAACCCGCTTCGCCGAAGGCCTTGTCCATGTTCTCCTGAAGCGTCTGCGCGCTCGCGGTCGTGGTGACCTTCCAGCTCGTCTCCCAGCGATCCTTCGTTCCCTCGTGCTTGACGACGCGTCTCGGATACTCGCCGACCGCCGCGAAGGCCGGGAAAAGCTGCATGTCCGCGAGGCTCGCCCGCGCCCACCCCGAATCGGGCCGCCAGTCGTACTCCATGCCCACGGCGGCCAGCTGCGCGGTCCCTTTCCCGTACAGCTTTTCGATCACGTGCAGGGCGCCGTCGATGCCGGAAGACAGACCGGCCGACGTGATGATCTTGCCGTTGTCCACGAAGCGCTTGTCCCGGACGACCTTCGTCTTCGGCGCCGAGCGCTGGAGATCGTCGATCATTCCCGCGAACGTCGTGGCCTCGAGCCCGTCCAGGAGCCCGGCCTGGGCCAGGAAGAACGCGCCGTTGCAGACCGAGAGGACGACCTCGGCCGACTTTGCGCTCTCGCGGATCCAGCGGATGATCCCCTCGTTCGAGAGCTGCGGGTCGACGTTGCCGCCCGGCAGGACGAGGATGTCCGGCTTCGGCGCTTTTGCGAACGTGTAGGACGGGATCACCGTCATTCCCATCGCGGTGTCGAACGGCGACGCCGTCTCGGCGACCGAGTAGATCTTGAACGCGGGCTTGCCGTCGACACGGGCGTGGCCCAGAACCTCCCAGGGCCCCGTGTAGTCGATGATCTGCACTCCCGGAAAGAGCAGGATGGCGACATTCTTCGGTCCGCCCGTCCCCTCCTTGGGTCCGATGGCGAGCGCGGGCAGCGCGGCGAGCAGGATCAGTGCGGCGAGAGCGGCGCGTTTCACGATTGTCCTCCTGAGATTCTTCGGTCTTCTACGTGTTGCGCAGCGCGACCATCGGATCGACCGTGGTCGCCCGGCGCGCGGGCACGAAGCACGAGACGGCGGCGACGAGGGCGAGCACCGCCGCGACCGCGGCGTAGGTCGGCGGATCCGTCGGCGTCGTCTCGTAGAGCAGGCTCGAGAAGAGGCGGGAGAGCGCGAAGGCGCTGCCCACGCCGATGGCCAGGCCGAGGAGCACCAGGCGCATGCCCTGGCCGAGCACCATCCGGAGCACGCCGCCGGGGAGCGCCCCGAGGGCCATGCGGATGCCGAACTCCTGCCTCCGCTGGCCGACCGTGAAGGACATCACGCCGGCGATGCCCGTGGCCGTGATGATCAGCGCGAGTCCCGCGAACGCGGCGAGGAGGATCGCGGTCAGCCTCGGCATGTCGAAGGCGCTCGCCTGCATCTCTTCGAGCGTGCGGAACCGGTCGACGGGCTGCTCGGGGCCGATCGAGTGCACGGCGTCGCGCACGGTGCGCGTCAACGCGAGCGGCTCGGAGCTCGTGCGCACGAGGCACGCCGTCCCGAGCCCGGGATACTGGCGCAGCGAGAGATAGATCTGGTCGACCGGAGGATTGGTGATGCCGTACTGGCGGACGTCTCCCGAGATGCCGACGATCGTCAGCCAGTCGGTCTCCTCGGGGGTGTTGCCCTGGACGCCCAGCCGTTTGCCGATCGGATCCTCGCCCGGAAAGACGTGGCTCGCCATCGTCTTGTTGATGACGGCCACCTTTTGCGCCTCGTCCCGGTCGGCCTCGGCGATCCCGCGCCCGCGCAGGATCGGAACTCCGATCGTCTTGAAGTAGCCCTCGGACACGCGCTGGAAGTCGGCGCGGGGCTGCGCCTCGGGTGTCGGGGCCTCACGGCCTTCGATCCGGAACTTCCCGTTCGCGGGACCGCCCTCGGTCAGCGGGAACCGCCCGGCCAGAGCCACCGAAACGACCCCCGGCTCGGTCGCGAGCCGCGCGAGGACGCGCTCGTGGAAGTCGAGCTGCTTCTCGCGCTCGCGGTAGCGAGTGAAATTGAGGTCGAGCCGCGAGGTCAGGACGCGCTCGGAGCGGAAGCCCGGATCGATCTGGCGGAGCTTCCAGAGCGTGCGGAGCATGAGGCCGGCGCCGGCGAGGAGGACGAACGAGATCGCGACCTGGGCGACGATCAGCAGGTTCCGCATCTTCAGCTTCGCGGGAGCGGAGGAGGCCGGGTCGCGGCCGTCCTGGAGTGAGGAAACCAGACTCCGGCGCGACGAGAGCGCCGGGATGAGACCCAGCCCGACGCCGGCGCAGGACCGAAACGGCGAGGGTGAAGAGCAGCACCGGACCGTCGATGGCGATCTCGGACGCGCGAGGCGTAAAGCGCGCCGCGTAGACGACCAGCAGTTGCCGGCCGGCGGCGGCCACGCCGAGACCGAGTGCGCCGCCGAGAACGGCCACGACGACGCTCTCGGTCAGGAGCTGGCGGGCGAGCCTCGCCCGTCCGGCCCCGAGGGCCGAGCGCAGGGCCATCTCCCGCTCGCGGCGGACGAGGCGCGAGAGCGTGAGGTTGGCCACGTTGGCGCACGCGATGAGGAGCACGAGACCGACGGTCGCGGACAGGAGCAGAAACGTCGGCCGGGCCTCCCGCGTGAGCTCGTCCCGCAGCGAGACCGGAGCGATCGACATCCGCGCCGAGGTCGGATAGCTCTCGGGATGGTCGTGCGCCATCTTCGCGGCGACGTCGCCGAGATCCTTGCGGGCCGCCGCCAGCGTGGCTCCGTCCTTCAGCCGCCCGAAGGCGAGCAGCATCCCGGCGTCGCGATTGGTTTCCATGTGCTCGCTCGAGCGGAACGGGCACGCCGAGATCGGCATGTAGACGTCGTTCTCGTCGGGATAACCCGGGATCGGCGGCAGCACGCCGATGACGGTGTGCGGCCGGTCGTTCATGCGGAAGACCTGGCCGACGATCTTGGGATCGCCGCCGAAGCTGCGCATCCAGTACTGGTGCGACAGAACCAGGACCGCCTCGGCCCCGTGCTGGTCCTCCCCCTTCGCGAACGTCCGACCCAGGATGGGCTTCACGCCCATGAGGTCGAAGAAATGCGCCGAGACCACGCCCGTCTGGACGCGCTCGGGCTCGGGGCGTCCGAGAAGCACGAACCACATCGAGTGGTACTCGGCGATCGACGAGAAGCTGTGACTCAGGTTCTGGAGGTCCGCGATCTCGAGCGGGGCGAACGCGCCGTCCTGAATGCCGGCGCCCGGAGCATCCACCTGGATGCGGACGAGCTGGTCGCCACCGCCGTAGGGCAGCGACTGCAGGATGACTCCGTGGACGACCGAGAAGATCGCGGTGTTGGCGCCGATGCCCAGAGCGAGCGTCAGCACGGCGGCCGCCGCGTAGCCCGGGTTCTTGCGCAGCGCCCGCAGCCCGTAGCGGACGTCCTGGAGAATCGTCTCGAAGAGGACGGCGCGGTCCGCCTCGCGGACCTCCTCTTTGGTCTTGTCGACGCCGCCGAAGCGGCGGAGCGCCTCGGTCCGGGCCGCGGCCGGGGCCATCCCCCGGCGGACGTTCTCCTCGGTCTCGCGCTCGACGTGGAAGCGGATCTCGTCGTCGAGCTCCTTCTCCATGCGTCGGCCGGAAAAGACGGCCTTCAGGCTTCCGAGCAGGCGTGCCATGACTCCTCCTACGTCCTACGTGGCTGCCAGCACGCGTCCCACCGCCGCGGCGAAGCGCTGCCAGCTTTCGGTTTCTTCGGCGAGCTGCCGACGCCCGGCGCGGGTCAGCGTGTAGAACCGCGCGCGCCGGTTGTTCTCCGAGCTGCCCCACTCCGCCTCGATCCAGCCCTTCTGCTCGAGGCGATGGAGCGCCGGGTAGAGAGAGCCCTGGTTGACCTCCAGGACCACCTGGGAGAGCTGCTGGATGCGCTGGGCGATCCCCCAGCCGTGCATGGGGCCCGGCGAGAGGGTCTTCAGGACCAGGACATCGAGCGTTCCCTGCAACAGATCGCTGCGTTCCGATGCCGAAGCCGTTGCCATGAGCCCTCCCCTCGGATCTCTACAGGAGAGGATACGTCCGCTCCTGTAGATTGTTTAGGGGAAGCGAAAAAAGATCTTGCCCGGCTCGGGATACGCTCCCGGCCAGCTTTGGGGGAGGAACTGTGACGAAACGATCCACTCCGGCCGTCCTGGGCTGCATCCTCTTTGTATCGGTCGCCTTTGTCGCCGTGGCCCGAGCCGCCGACCCGCCGAAACCGCCTCCGACGCCGATCGCGATCCGGGCCTCGCGCCTCCTCGACGTGAAGACCGGGCGCTACGTCGAAAAGCCCGTCGTCGTCGTCGTCGGGGATCGGATCGAGAGCATCGGCCAGACGGTTCCGGCCGGAGCCCACGTCGTCGACCTCGGCGACCGGGTGCTGCTCCCCGGCCTCATCGACGCCCACACGCACGTCCTCCTGCAGGGCGATCCCACCGCCGTCGAGTACGACGAGCAGATCCTCAAGGAGTACCCGGCGCACCGGGTCGTCCGCGCGGTGCGGGCGCTCAAGATCGGGCTCGAGCACGGCTTCACGACGATGCGCGACCTCGAAACCGAAGGCGCGGGTTACGACGACGTGGCGTTGCGCGACGCGGTCAACGAAGGTGTCGTTCCCGGGCCGCGCCTGAAAGTCGTGGGCCCGGCGCTCTCCACGACCGGTTCCTACCCGATCCAGCACTATCGCCCGGACTGGAAGTTCCCGAGCGGCGTCATGGTCTGCGACGGCGCCGACGGATGTCGCAAGGCCGTCCGCGAACAGCTCTCGTACGGCACCGACTGGGTCAAGATCTACGCGAACACCGGAGGCCTGCGGGCGACTCCGGACGGCTACATCGACTCGCCTCCGAACTGGACGAAGGAGGAGATCGAGGCCGTCGTCTCGGAAGCGCACGCTCACGGCGTCAAGGTCGCCGCGCACGCGCGCTCGGACACGGGCACCCGGATCGCCATCGCCGCCGGCGTCGACTCGATCGAGCACGGCGACTCGATCCGTCCCGAGGCCGCGCAGGAGATGGCCCGCAAGGGAATCTTCCTCGTTCCCACGCTGCTCGTGGCCGACTACGTGGCCGGGCCGCGGACCGCGGCCGGCTGCGCCGTGTGCGCCCAAACGGAGAAGGCCCACGCGAAGTCGTTCGACAATTGCCGCAAGGCCGGCGTCAAGATCGCGTTCGGCACCGATGCGGGCGGTTTTCCCTGGACCGAAATCAACCAGGCGAAGGAATTCGAGTTCGAGGTCAAGCTCGGCATGACGCCGATCGAGGCCATCCGCTCCGCCACGACGGTGGCGGCGGAGCTCCTCGGCATGACCGGCCAGGTCGGCGCGCTCGAGCCGGGCGCCTTCGCCGACATCGTCGCGGTCGTCGGAGATCCGCTCGCCGACGTCAAGACGCTCTCCGGAGTCGACTTCGTGATGAAGGGCGGCGAAATCGTTCGGTCGCCCGCGCCGCGCGCGATGGCGGCCACGGGCAGCGGCTCGCGGTAAGAGCCGCGGGACGAAAGAGCAGGGCGCAGTGCTGCGCGTCGGACTCACCGGCGGCCTGGCCTCGGGCAAGTCGACCGTCGCCGAGATGCTCGAGGAGCTCGGCGCCGCGGTGCTCGACGCCGACGAGATCGTGCGCGCCCTCTACCGCGAGGGCGGCGCGGGCGCCGAGGCGGCGCGGAAGCTCTTCGGCGATGCGGTCACGGGCCCGGACGGCCGCGTGGATCGGGTCCGCATCGCCGCGTTGATCTTCAGCGATCCGGCGGCGCGCCACGCCCTCGAGGCGAGCATCCATCCCCTGGTCCGGTCCGAGAGCGAGCGGTTCTTCGCCGAGGCCGAGCGCCGCGGCGCGCCGGTGGCGGTCGTCGAGGCTTCGCAGCTTCTCGAGGCCCGGACCGAGGCCGACTACGACCGGGTCCTGCTCGTGATGGCGCCGGAAGAGGAGCGCGTGCGCCGCTGGGGGGAGAAAGGCGGCGATCCCGAGGACGCGCGGCGGCGCATCTCCGCGCAGATCCGGGAGGAAGCCGCCCGAGAGCGTGTCCACGACGTGATCTGGAACGGCGGAAGCCGCGAGGACCTGCGTCGGAAAGTCGCGGAGCTCTACCGGGGCTGGACGGAATAAACTCCGCGGCATGCCTGCGAAAAAGCTGAAAACCCCGGCTCCCCGCCCGGTCGCCGTCGGCGACGGCGACGTCGTTCTGCTCGTCGGTACGATGAAGGGACTGTTCCTCTTCTCGTCCGGCCGCTCCCGCCGTGCGTGGCGGATGGCGGGGCCCTTCTTTCCGGGACGCTCGGTCTACGCCGCGGCCTACGACGGGCGCGCGGGACGGCGGCGCATCTGGGCCGCGCCCGCCAGCATGCACTGGGGGGCCGAGCTCGCGTGGAGCGACGACTTCGGAAAGAGCTGGACGGAGCCGGCGACGCCGCTCGTGCGGTTCCCCGAAGAGACGAAGGCGGCGCTCAAGAACATCTGGCAGATCGCTCCGGGACGGGCCGACGCGGGTGACACGATCTACTGCGGCGTGGAGCCTTCGGCCCTCTTCGAGTCGAAAGACGCGGGCGAGACGTGGAGCCTGAACACCGGCCTCTGGAATCATCCGCATCGCGAGAAGTGGATGCCGGGCGGCGGCGGCCTCTGCCTGCACACGGTCCTGGTGGACCCGAGCCGCGCGGGCCGCATCACCGTCGCGAGCTCGACCGGCGGCGTGTACCGCACCGACGACGGCGGCGGAAGCTGGAAGGCCCGCAACCAGGGCGTCCGCGCCGAGTTTTTCCCGGACAAGTATCCCGAGTTCGGCCAGTGCGTCCACAAGGTCGTCCAGCACGCCGCCCAGCCCGGGCGCCTGTACCTCCAGAATCACTGGGGCTTGTATCGGAGCGACGACGGCGGCGATTCGTGGACGGACATCGCCCGCGGCGTGCCTTCCGATTTCGGATTCTGCATGGGCATCCATCCCGACGACCCCGACACCGTCTTCATCGTTCCGATCCACTCGGACGGGTTCCGCTGCACGCCGGAAGGCAAGCTCCGCGTCTACCGGACGAGAAACGGCGGCGGGTCGTGGGAGGCGATGACCCGGGGACTGCCGCAGAAGGACGCCTACGAGACGATCGTCCGCGACGCGATGGGTGTCGACGCCCTCAACCCGGCCGGCGTCTACTTCGGGACGCGGAGCGGAAAGCTCTTCGCGTCGAGGGACGCGGCGGGCTCCTGGGAGCTGGTGCAGGAAGGGCTTCCTCCCGTGGTCTGCGTGAAGACGGCGGTCGTCGCGAGCGCCGCGAAGCCCGTGCGCCGCGCGAAGCCGCGCGCGCCCCGCGAAGACGGCGCGCCGTACGAAGCCCGCCCGCCGCGCGAACGCTTCGCCCCGCCGCCGCGCGAGCCGACGCCGGGCCGCATGATGTCCGTCCACGTCCTGATCCCGGGCCCGCTGCAACCCTTCTCGGGGGGACGAAACCGCGTCGGCCTCTCGAGTCCGCGAACCGTGGGCGAGGCGCTGGCCGAGCTCTCGGCGCTCCACCCCGGCGTGTCCGAGCGCGTCCTCGACGAGCGCGGCGAGGTGCGCCCGCACATCAACATCTTCGTCGGCGAAGACAACATCCGCGACGCTTCCGGCCTCTCGACTCGCCTGCCCGAAGACTGCGAGGTCGCGATCCTCCCGGCCGTCAGCGGCGGCTGAGGCGCTCCGCACCGTGCTCCTGAAAACCTCCACGCCGGCGGGCTGGACCGAGGCCGTCCTCGCGGATTTCGATGCGTTCCTCCTGGACCACGCGGGCTGCGAGCGCAAGGCGTCGGCCGCGGCGCTCGGCCTGGTCGCCCACTATCCCGACCGCCGCGCGCTCGTGCACGAATGCCTCGCCCTCGCCCGCGAGGAGCTCTCCCACTTCGAGGCGGTGTGGCGTCTGCTCGACGCGCGCGGCCTGACGCTGCGCCCGGACACGCGCAGTGTCTACATGGAGCGCTTCTCCAAGGAGTTCCGCCAGGGAAGCGACGCGTACTTCCTCGACCGCCTCCTCGTCGCGGCCATCGCCGAGGCGCGCGGCTGCGAACGGTTCGGTCTCGTGGGCGCGGCGCTCCCCCCCGGAGACGAGCGCGACTTCTACCGCGATCTCGCGCGCGCCGAGGTGCGGCACCAGGAGCTCTACGTGCGCCTGGCGCGCGAGTACTTCCCGGCCGCGGAGGTCGGGGAGCGCCTCGACGACCTGCTCTCGGCCGAAGCCCGCATCGTGGCGGAGCTGCCGGTGCGCCCGGCCCTGTACGCATGACGGCCGGCAAGCGCAGCGACCCGTACCTCTCGAAGCACGCCGAGCCGGAGGCCCGGGCGGCCGACGCGATCTCGGGCCAGCTCGGGCACGTGCTCGTCATTCCGGCCTACGGCGAAGGGCAAAGCTTCCTCGACGCCCTCGGCTCGGTGCCCCGGGGCCCTGCCGGCGACACCCTCATCGTCGTCGTCCTGAACGCGCGGGAGGACTCTCCCCCGGCGGTCCACGCGGCGAACTCCGCCACGCGCGAGAAGCTCGCGGGCGCCGCGGCCGGGCCGAGGCGGGAGCTCTCTTCCGCTCCTCCGATCACCGAGCTCCCGATGACCCACGGCCACCTCGTCCTCATCGACCGCGCCTGCCCGGGATCCTTTCTTCCGGAGGGCGAGGGTGTCGGTCTCGCGCGGAAGATCGGCAACGACTTCGCGCTCGCGCTCCATCGGGCCGGCAAGGTCGCCTCGAACTGGATCCACAACACGGACGCCGACGTGATCCTCCCCAACGATTACTTCGACCAGACCGTCGCGCTGCCCGGTCCCGGGAAGGGCAACGCGGCGGCGATCTATTTTTTCGACCACCGCTTCGACGAGGATCCCGACGTCGCCGAGGCCGCCCGGCTCTACGAGATCTCGCTCCGCTACTACACGCTCGGTCTCGCCTGGGCGGGGTCTCCGTACGCGTACGAGGCCATGGGCAGCTGCATCGCGGTGCGCCCGGATGCCTACGCCGGCGTGCGCGGCTTCCCGAAGAAGAACGCCGCGGAGGACTTCTACTTCCTGAACAAGGTCGCGAAGCTCGGATCGATCGAGAGGCTTGCGGGAGTGCCGGTGCTCCTCGAGGGACGCATCTCCGATCGCGTTCCCTTCGGAACGGGCAAGGCCGTCGGCGATCTCGTCGCGAAGCCGCGCGCCCGGACCGGATTCCGCCTCTACCACCCGCTGGTCTTCGCGCACCTCGCCGCCTGGCTCTCCGTGCTCGAGCGCACGGCGCGCTCGGGGGGACGCGTGGATCTCGCGGTCGAGGAGCTTACCCCGCGAGAACCCGTTCTTCCGGACCGGGCTTCTCGTGGACTGCCTCGAGCGCATGGGCGCGTTCGCGGCGGTGCGGGATGCGATCGCCCGCTCTTCGGGCGATCCGTCCACGATGTGGCGCCACTTCCATGCCTGGTTCGACGCGTTCCGCACGCGGAAGCTGATCCACGCTCTGCGCGATGCAGGCCTGCCGTCGCCCGGCTACCGCGAGGCGCTGGCCGAGGCGCCCTTCACGGGTCTCGCGGCGGCGACCGACGAGGAGCCGGAGACGCTGAGGCGGGCGCTCGCCGCGGAGGAGCGGAAGCTGTCCGCGAGCCCGGCGGGATGGACCGAGGGAGAAACGCCCTTCAGTTGATGTCGCAGGAGCCCGGCCCGCGCGGGTCGCCGCAGGAGCCGCAGGATCCCGCCGACGAAGGCGCCTCCGAGGCCGCGCTCGACGAGGTGCGCCCGCCGCCGGAGCCGACGGCGAAGACGGAGAGGAGCTTGTCGATCTTGCGGCCTTCGCAGGACGGGCAGCGCGGCTTCGAGTCGCCGAGAACGAACTCCTCGAAACGCTTCTCGCACTCGCGGCACCGGTACTCGTAGAGGGGCATCGCGCGGATTCTACTCTCTCCGGCGCTAGAACGGATACCCGATCGAGAGGAAGATGCGTCCGGTCTCCTTGACCGTCGCGTCGCGCAAGAGGATGCAGGGCGACGGGTCGCAGGGAATGAAGTTCCCGTCGGAATCCCTCATGGTCGTCTGCGTCGCCGTCACCTGATAGTGGATCGTGCGGAGGTCGACCGGCCTTGCGTACTCGAGGCGCAGCGGGCCGACGGGCGTCATGTAGTGAAGGCCGGCGCCGATCGACTGGCGCAGGCCGGTCTCGCCCTCGACCTTGAAGCTGATGGTGCCCGGCGTCGGCCAGACCTGGGCCAGGTCGTAGAAGACCGAGATGCCCAGGTTTCCGAGGATCGGGTAACGGAACTCGGCCGTCGTCGCCATGAACCCGTTGCCGCCGATGATCCGAGGCCCCGGCTCGCAGATGTATATCTCGAGCTCCTGTTCGTTGGGCTGATTCGGATACTGCGCCGAGCAAAGGTCGTCCGGCTTGAAATCCGATGTCGGAGTGACCGGCGTCGCCTGCGTGTTGTAATCCACGGTGATTCGCGGAATCCCGAGCAAGTCCGTCGCGAAACCCCGTCCCGTCGAGGAGCCTCCCGAGTAGAACCTCTCCGCGATCGGCACCGGCACCTGGGCCGCGAGGTCGTACGGGAAGATCGCCCCGATCTTGTAGTTCAGCCCGAGCACGCCGCCGAAGAGGCTCTTGAACCAGGCGATCTGGCCCGAGACCTTTCCGTAGCGGGCGTCGTCCTCCGAGAGCAGTGGAAACGCGTACTTGCCGGCGACCGTCCAGTACCACCCTTTGTGCGGATCGAGGATGTCGTCTCTCCGGTCGTAGAACAGGCTCGGACCGATCGTGGCCTGTTGGATCGGAAACGCCGTCTTCGGGAAACCGTTCGAGCTCGATCGTCGAGATGTCCTGGGGGTTCTGCGGTCCGGTCTGCTGGTACTCGGTGCGGAGGCCGATGCGCCAGTAGCGCTCGATGAGCCTGGCGGACTCGACGTAGCCGCCGACGCTGTCGATGTTGACGTCCTGGATGGGCGTGCGGCTGACGAAGGCCACGAAGTTGAGGGGCACGTCCGTGTTGAAGGCGAAGGGCTCGAGAAAGCTGGCGTACATGTAGCCGCGGGTCGAGATCGGCGCGTACTGGACCTCGAGCGTGGCCGACTGCATGCGGCCGAAGAGGTTGCGATAGGTCGCGCCGACGATGCCGAACACGTCGTTGCGGTTCGAGGTGGCGCCCGCCGCGTACTGGTAGCCGAAGCCGTAGAGGAGGGAGAGGCGGCGAGCCTCGGTCAGCTCGACGTCGATCGTCCGCGTCTGGCTCTCCGGGTTCGTGGGCTGCGGCCGGACGTCGATGGAGCGGAAGACGCCGGTGCGCGCCAGGTTCTGCTGCGTGTCGGCGATCTTCTCGGCCGAGTAGGGCTCCCCTTCCTTCCAGGCGATCTGGTGGCGGATCCTCTCCACGCGCGTGAAGGCGTTGCCGCGAATGATCGTCCGGCCGAAGAAGGCGCGCTCCCCTTCCTCGACCTTGTAAGCGACGTCGACGGCGGTGCGGTCTTCCGAGAGCGTGTAGCGGTCCTGGACCGTGGCCGAGGGCCAGCCCGTGTTCTGGTAGCGGGTGGTCAGCACGCCGACGTCGTGCCTCAGCGCGGCGGGGTTGAAGGGCTCGCCGACCTTGATGGTCAGCAGAGAGTCGAGGTCCTCGAGCGTCAGGTGCTCGGCGCCCTCGACCTGCCGCTGCCGCACGAACGCCCGGGGGCCCTCCACGATGAAGATCGCGACCTTCAGCTCGTCGGGTTTGGTCCCGTCCTGCACCGAGGACTTGACCTTCGCCTCGATCCAGCCCTGCCTCTGGTAGTAGCCGAGGATCGCCGACACGTCGCCCTCGAGATCCGTGTCGATGAGGCGCCCCTTCGCGATGACCGGCAGGCCCTTCGGCCGCGTGACCATGAGGCTGCGGATCGTGTCCTCGGGCACCGAGGCGTCGCCGTCGATCGTCACCGACTGGACTGCGTACTTGGGCCCCGGCTCGACCACGAGCTTCACCATCACGGGATCGGTGCCCGACGCGGACGCGGTGACCTTCACGCGGTAGTGGCCCGCCCGCTGCATCTCGGTGCGCCGGTCGACGGTCCACTGATCCAGCAGGTCCTCGTCGAAGGATTGGTAGTCGAGGAGGGCCCGGATCTGCTTGGCCGCCGCCTTGGGCTTGATTCCTTCGGCCGCGATCTCGTAGCGCGGGCCTACGGTGATCCGATAGACCGGCCGGATCCGTCCGTCCCCGGTCGGCTCGGCGGCGATCAGTTCGACGGCGCCGCGGTAGTAACCCTGGCCGAGCAGAAAATTCCGCATGCGCTCGGCGTCGTCGCGGGCTTTGGTCTCGTTGTAGACGTCGCCCGGATCGAGCTTGCCGCGGGCCGCGAGATCCGAAGGCGTGAAGGGCGCCGTCTTGCCGTCGAAGAAGGGCTCCGTAATCCGGGCCCGCTGTCCGGCCTGGATGCGGTAGAGCGCGGTGACCGTGAACGTCTCCCGGTCGAACACGGCCTCGGGCTCGACCTGGGGATCGAGGTAGCCGTCGGCGAAGAGCCGGCGCTCGATCGCGGAGGTGCCCGCCTCGAGGGAGGCCGCGTGGAACGGGTCGCCCGCCGCGAGCGGCACGACGCGCCGGAGGTCCTCCCGGGTCGGCCCGAACTTGCCTTCGAACTCGATCGCGCGGACGACGTAGGCCCGCCAGAGATAGATGATGACCCGGACGTCTCCGCTCTCGACGGGCTCCGCGTCCACCACGACGTCGGAGAACAGGCGGGTGCCATAGAGGTTCCGGATCGTGGCTGCGGTCCCTTCCTCCGTGAGTGGCCGCCCGGCGGCGATCGAGATCAGTTCTTCGATCTCTCCCTTGTTGACCTGCCCGTCCGCCGCGTACGCCACCGAGCTCACGTTCCGGCCCCACAAATCCCGCAGCTCCGCGCCGGCGGCCGGCGTGGACGCGAATGCGGCCGCCGAGAGCGCTGCGAGCGCCGCGAGCGCTTCGAACACAGTCCCGAGGACCGTCGCTGCCCGCGCGCCGCGCATCAGAGCCGCTGGCGCTTCCGGAACGTGACCGAGTAGTTGCCGTCCTCGTCCCGCAAAAGCTGGATGAAGATGGTGTCCGTCACCTGCCACTCGATCCGGATGATCGGGTCGCGGCTCGAATCGAGAGCGATCGACGAAGTCACGACGAGGTCCTGGGTGATCCGTTTTCCGATCGTCGTCCGGAACGTCGTCAGGTTGCTGCCCTCGAAGACCGGATCGATCTGGAATCGATCGAGCTTGAAGAGCTGCCGCGTGCCGCGGGTCAGCCCGCCGGTGACCGCGCCCGTGACGATGCCCCCGGCCGCCGAGACGAGCTGGTCGGTGGTCTTGTCCTCGCGCCGGGTGTCGGGAGGCGTGCCCGAGAGCACGAGCCCGAGGATCGCATCGTTGGACAGAGGCGGGTCCGAAACGAAATTGGCCGCGACCCGCGGCCACGTTCCGACGAGCGACACCGTCAGGTCGTAGGCCTTGATCTCGGCCCGCGCGCGCAGGTCGACGAACGGAGCGATTCTCGTGGTGTTGGAGAACGTGATCGCGCCGTACTCGATCTCGTACCGGACGTCGGAGAACACCACGCGCCCGCCTTCGTCGAGGAGGATCTGGCCGAGAAGGACCGGTTCGGCCAGGGTTCCCCGCGCGTTCAGATCCACCGTGCCGGCGAGCCGGGCCACGTTGTTGCGGACTTCGAGCGACGCCGCCGAGACGATGCGGATGTCGAGGGACGTCCGTTCCTTCCACGGCTCGCGGGCGGCGAGCGCCGCACCCGGGCGGCTGCGGGCCATCAGGTCCGAGACGGTGACTTCGACGTCCTTCGTGTACGTCCCGCGGAGCAGCGTGATCTGGCCTCGGATGTCCCGGTTCTCGAGGTCCCCGGAGGCCACGAGATCCGCGTCCACGATCAGCCGCAGCGATGGAATCGCGCGCACGGACACGCGGCGGCCCTGGAGCGCGACGCGGAAACTCGAGAGCTTTCCGCCGTCGAGCCGGAAGGTTCCGGCCGCGAAGGCCTCGCCGTCGGCGACCTTGGCCCGCAGGCCCTCCAGCTCTCCGGCGTTGCCGACCAGCCGGAGCGTGCCCTCGAGGTCCTCGAAGGAATAGCCGAACCCCCGGTATCGGCCGTCGGCAATGCGGATCGAACCGTTGAACTCGGGCTTCTCGACCGTTCCGGACGCGGCCACGTCGAAGGTGAGGCGGCCACCGGCCGCGAGCCCCGGACGGACCAGCTCCAGAATCGTGGCCTGCGCCTCGCCCGAGATCCGGCCGTTGAGCGTCTTCGGGCTCGCGGCCGTATCGAGCGCGCCCCGGATCGTCAGGTCGATCCCCTCGCCGACGGCGCGAAGGCTTTCGAGAGTGACGACGCGGTTCCGGATCGACACCTTTGCCGGAGCGGCCGCGCGGAGGAGGCCGGGGCGATCGCGCGTATCGAGCCGCGCTTCGCGAACGACGAGCTCGGCCGAGATCGGCGCGCCTTTCTCCTCGGGCCAGGTGAAACGGCCGCTGGCCGAGACGGCGCCTCCGACGCCTTCCGGAAGCTGGAACGGCGTCAGGGCGAGGAAGGCCGAAACGTCCGGGGCATCGAGCTCGACGTCGATTCTCCCCGGCGACCCGAACGGTTCGCCGCTGCCCGTGAGCGTCCAACGTTCGGGCACGGACAGCGTCCCGGAGAGCTCGCCCCGGGTCAGGTGCGCCTCGAGCTTCGGGGAGAGCGCCGGCGGCAGAGGGCGGCCGTGGAAGACCGCGTCCGACAGCGCCGCCGAAACGGTCAGGTCCGGACGGTCCATCGTTCCCGAGCCCGTGAGCTGGAACGTGAGCTTGCCGGAGAGCTCGTCGGAGGCGTCGCGGACGGCCTGGAGCGCCTCGATCGGCACCGCATCTCCCGCGAGGCGCACCTCGAATGTCTTCTCGCGGTAGGCGATGGCCCCGCGGCCGCCGAGCGTGCCGCCGCTCAGGTTGGTGCGCACCTCGTCGAGCTCGAAGCGTCCGGGCTCGAGCGTCGCGCGTCCCGTGATCATGGAAAACTTCTGACCCCAGACCTCGGCCACGGTGAGGGTCATCGTCCCGGATCCCGAGACCGAGTCCGGCGGGCTTCCATGGAGCGGGAAGGTCCCCGTCACGAGCCCGTCGATCGGAAAATCGAGATCGAGATAGTCGAGCAGCCTCCCGACCGGATACTCCTTGGCCGCCACCGTGACGTCCAGCGTCGGTCGCGTCGGGTCGCGCCGGTACCGCACCAGGCCGTCGAGGGAGAGCGTCGCGCTGCCCTCGTAGACGCGCAGCGGATGGAAGAGAAAGGCACCGTCCTCCATCCCGACCGTGCCCCGCACGCTGCCGAAGAGGACGCCGTCGTAGCTCGCGTTCTCCGCCGCGATCTGAGCGGAGACGACGGGGTTCCCCCAGGATTTCGCGATGTGGCCGTCGATCTCGCCGCTGCCGCCGAGACCCAGCGCGCTCGGCCGACCGCCGCTCGCGGCCGTGAAGTTCTGGAACAGGCGGTCGACTTCGACGAGATCGCGAGAGCGAAGGCGGAAGTCGAAGTCCGGCGTCCACTGGCCGATGCGGAGCCCGCCGGTCAACTCCAGCGAGGACGCCGGGAACCGGAAGATCGTTCCGTCGAAACCGATGCGCCCGTCCACGATGCTGAGCGTGCCTCCGCCTCCGGTCGGGATGCCGAAACGGCCGCGCACCAGCGAAGCCGCCGGGCCGGGCTTGATGTCGAGCGTTCCGCCGCCGTCGGCGCGTTCGAGACCGCCCTCGCCCCAGCGCAGGGCGAGCGAGAGCGCGGCGCCGCCCGAGAGCCCCGTGCCCGGCAGCCGGATGTCGCCGAAGAAGCGCTCGAGCGACAGGTTCCGCGCCTCGAGGGCGAGCGTCATGGGCTTGGCCTTTCCTCCGCCGCCGGCCAGATCCTGAATGCGGAACAGACCCGTGGCCGTACCGCCGGCGTATCTCGCCTTCGAGATCTCGGCGACCAGCGCCTCGGGCCGCGCCGAGACGGTGGCCTCGAGGTCCTCGATCAGGAATCCCTTGGCGTCGACTTTGGGAGCCGAAAGGTGGCCCGCGATGCGCAGGCCGCCGGCGGGCGGGATGCGGACCTCCGCCCGGATCCGCGCGTCACCCGCGAAGCCCAGGTTCGATCGGAAGATTCGTTCGATCTCCGAGATGTGGACGTCGCCCGAAACCATCAGCAGGATCGTCGGGTTCTTGAGGGTCTCGACGGCGCCCGAGGCGTGGAGGTCGCCGAATTCGCCGACGGCTCGGAAATCGTCGATCGACGCGCCGTGCTCCGGGTCGAGACGGAAGGACAGGTCCAGCCCGAAGATCAGGGGCTCGGCCTGCGGCAGCTTGAGCTCGGCCTTGCGGCAGGCCAGCGTGCCCGAATAGCGGTTGCGGCGGAGCGAGGTCAGCTCCAGCGCGAAATCCTCGAGGCGGCCGTCCATCCCCATCTGCCGGCCTTCGAGCTCGAAGAGGCCTCTCTGAATGACGAGCTCGCCGACCCGCACCGCCAGTCCTTTCTTTTCGGCCGGGCCGGTCAGCCCGGGCGGCAGGTTCCAGGTCCCGTCCGGAAACTGGACGAGAGAGACGCGGGGACCCACGGCGCGCACACGCCCGAGGCGCAGCTCCGTTCCGCTGATCGAGATGCCGCCGCCGATCGTGAGCTCCGCCGCGGAGAGCAGCGGCTCGTCCGGGACCCGCGGGTCGTTTTCGATGCGCACGTCCGCGAGCGTGAGCGACGGCGGAAAGATCCGGAACTGGACGCGGCGGAAGCTCACCGGCCGCTTCAGCAGCTCCGAGAGGCGCTGCTCCGAGACCCCGAGCATCAGGGTCTGGAAGCGGTCGGAGTTCCAGATCGAGTAGACGGCCAGGATCAGGAAGACAACGACGATCAGGAACAGGCGCGACGCCGAGAGGCGCTGCGCCTCGTGCGGCGTGGGATCCCGGTCGTCGCGCGCGTCCCCGCCCGACATCCCGAGTTCTACACGCCCCAGGAAAGCTTGCTCGCGAGCTGATCGAAATGATCGGCTTCCGGCGGGCGAAGCAGCGTCACCGACGCGGGGCTCGAGCGGACGACGACGGTCAGGCCCGAGACGATCGGAAATCCCTCCTGCCCGTCGAGCGTGAGGTACACGCCGCCGTCACGCCGCTCCGGCCCGACGACGCGCACGCGGATTTCGGTCGACGCGGGCACGACGAGAGGACGCTGGGCGAGCGTGTGCGGGCAGATCGGCGTGACGACGATGGCGGGCAGTTGGGGATGCAGGATGGGGCCGCCGGCCGAGAGGTTGTAGGCCGTGGACCCCGTCGGCGTCGAAACGATGACGCCGTCGGCCCGGAATTCGGCCACCGTGCGGCCGTCGAGGACGATCGCGAACGTCGAGATCCGCGCCAGGGCCTCGCGATTCAGAACGGCGTCGTTCAGGGCCCGGTAATGGCCGTGATGCGGCCCGCGGGGCACTCCGACGTCGAGGGCGCCGCGGCGATCCTCCCGGAACCGCCCGGCCAGGATCTCGTCGAGCCTCGTGATGAGCTCCTTCTGGGAGATCCCGGCCAGGAACCCGAGCAGGCCCACGTTGACGCCCAGGAGCGGCGTCGTCGGCGGCGCGGTTCGGGCCACCGAGAGCAGCGTCCCGTCGCCTCCGAGAACGATGACGAGGTCGGATTGCCGGGCAATCGCGGCGCGAGGCACGCCCTTCGGGCGCCGGAGAGCCTCGGCCGTCCCCTCGTCGATGAGAACCCGGCGCCCGCGGCGTTTGAGGGCCCGCTCGAGCGAGGAGGCCAGCCGGAGAGCCGGCGCCGAAGAGGTCTTGGCCACGATTCCGACGCGCTGGAATTTCGGCGCGGAAGCCCGTGACCCCTTCATCCCGCTCAATTTACACGAAATCCGAGCAGAAACTCCTCGTTGCCGCGAGCGCCCCGGATCGGCGACGGAATCGAGCCGAGGACCTCGAGGCCGAGCTCGCGTCCCGCCGCTTCGATCTCCAGGACGACGCGTCGCCGCGTCTCTTCGGACCGCACCACTCCTCCCCGGGGCACCTCGCTCCGGCCCGCCTCGAACTGCGGCTTGACCAGAGCCACCAGCACCGCGCCCGGGACGAGAAGCCGCACGATCGCCGGCAGGACGAGTCGCAGGGAGATGAAGGAGACGTCGACGGCGGCGAGCTCGATCGGCTCTCCGACCTCGGCCGCCGAAAGGGCGCGCGCGTTGACCTTCTCGCGCACGACCACGCGGGCATCGTTTCGAAGCTTCGCGTCGAGCTGGCCGTAGCCCACGTCGACCGCATAGACGCGCGCCGCGCCGCGTTGCAGGAGGCAGTCGGTGAAGCCTCCGGTCGAGGCGCCGACGTCGAGGCAGACTTTCCCCCGGGGATCGATTCCGAAGTGGTCGAGCGCCCCGGCGAGCTTCACGCCGCCGCGCGACACGTACGGGTGCGGCGGCCCGGCGACTTCGACTTCGGCGTCGGCCGGGACGGCCTCGCCCGCCTTATCCGCTCTGCGGCCGCCGACCGTCACCAGGCCCGCGAGAATCATGGCCTGCGCCTTCTCGCGCGTCGGCGCGAGACCGCGCTCCATGAGAAGCCGGTCGAGACGGATCTTCAAAACGTGATCGCCACCTTCATGGAGCCCTCGAGAGCGCGCGCCCGGGCGAACGCCTCGACCGAATCCCCCACCGGAAACCGATGCGACACGAGGTCGGCGACCCGGACTTCCCGGCGGGCGATGCGCTCGAGGGCCTCGCTCGTGTCGTCGGGACCGCACGAATACGACGGCAGCACGGTCACCTCGCGGAAGTAGAGGTCGAAGAGGTCCGCGTTCCACGTTTCGCCGGGCGGCGCCATCGTGAAGAGCAAGAGCGTGCCGCCGGCGGCCACGGCCCGGGCCGCCTCGGCCACCACCTCGCGCTTGCCCGGACAGACGAAGACGACGTCGAAGCCCGCCGGAGCGACGGCGCGGGCCCCGTCACCGAGCGACTGGCGCGAGACGTCGATCACGGCGTCCGCGCCGCTTGTGGACGCCGACGCCGAAGCCGCGGCGAGGCGCGAGGCGACCCGGTCCGCGCCGGCGATCCTGGCCGCGCCAACCGCCCGGCCGAGCCGGATCGCGAGCTGGCCCGCGGGACCGAGCCCCACGACGAGCAACGATTGCCCCTTCGAGACGCGCGCACGGCGGAATGCCTTGACGACCGTCGCGAGTGGCTCGATGAAGCTCGCTTCCTCGTCCGAGACGCCGTCGGGGATCTTGATCGTGTCGCGCGCGAGATTGCCCGCCGGGATCCGCACGAGCTCGGCCATGCCTCCGGGGTCGAGACGGGAGCGACGCCACTCCTCGCAGTGCACGAACCGACCGGCCGCGCACGCCGCGCAGGCCAGGCACGGCGCGTGGTGGTGGGGAGCGACCCGCTCGCCCACGCGGAAGTCCGTGACCCCGGGCCCCACCGCGCGAATCACTCCGGCGATCTCGTGGCCGAGCACGGAGCCGGCCTTCCGGCGCACGTACCAGTCCAGCAGATCCGAGCCGCAGATCCCGGCGACGCGCGTGGCCATGAGCGCCTCGCCGGCTCCGATCTCGGGTTCGGGCAGTTCGGCGACGGCGACCGATCCGTCCGCCTCGACGCGCACGGCTTTCATGGCCGCCTCAGCGCGCGGTACGAATCCGGTCCGCCCCGGCGATCTCGGCGACGTCCCTGACCGCGGTGACGAGCCGATCGACCTCTTCCTCGGTCGTATAGCAGGCCGCGCCGGCGCGAACGAGACCGTCCCGGCCGTGGCCGAGGCGCTCGGCGACCGTCCAGGCGTAGAAGTCGCCGCTCGAGAGGTAGAGCGCCCGCGACGCGAGAGCCTCGGCGACCTCGTCGGCCGTGTATCCGGCGACGACGAAGGAGAGCGTGGGTGTCCGAGGGGCGTCGGGGGGCGGCCCATAGAGCGTGACCCCTTCGATGGCCCCGAGCCCGCGCCACATCCGCGCGAAGAGTCTCCGACCCCGGCCGTGAAGGGCTTCGTAGGACGCGGCGAGGCCGGCGCGCCGGTTCGCGGAAGACGGGCCGGCGATTGAGGCCAGGAAGTCCACGGCGGCCGCGGCGCCGACGATGCCTTCGTGCGAGAGCGTGCCCGTCTCGAGGCGCTCCGGAGACCAGTCCGGCGCCGGGACGAGCCTCGGCACTTCGAGCGCCTCGATGAGCGCCCGGCGTCCCCACAGCACGCCGAGGTGAGGGCCGTAGAACTTGTAGGGAGAGCAGGCCAGCCAGTCGCAGCCGAGCCGCGCGACGTCCGGCAGGACGTGCGGGGCCGAATGCACCGCGTCGACGAAGGAGAGAGCGCCGGCGTCCCGCGCGAGACCGCAGATCCGTTCGACATCGTTGACCGTTCCGAGGGCGTTCGAGGCCCAGCCGATCGCCACGAGCTTCGTCCTCGAGCCGATCGCGCTCTCGAGATCCCGTTCGTCGAGCTGGCCCGTCTCGGGCCGCATCCGGACAGTTCGGATCGCCACCCCCCGCTCGCGCTCCAGAGCCTTCCAGGTGTCGACATTGGCGTGGTGGTCGAGCTCCGTGACGACGACCTCGTCGCCCGGTCCCCAGGCGCGGCCGAGCGCGCGCGAGAGGTGAAACGTCAGCGTCGTCATGTTCTGGCCGAACGCGATCTCGGACGCGTCGCCATTCAGGAACTCCGCGACCGTGGTCCGCGCGTCGGCGAGCGCGGCGTCGGTCTCGGACGAACTCGGATAGCGCCAGTGGGTGTTGGCGTTGTGCTTGAAGAGGTAGTCCGCCATCGCGCGGACGACGTTGACGGGAACCTGCGTGCCGCCCGGCCCGTCGAAATACGCGACCGGAAGGCCGCCGTCCCGGCGCTCGAGGGCCGGGAACCGGCCGCGGATCGCGGCGGTATCGGCGACATCCCCGGCGAGCCCGGCCGGCAAGGCGGAACGAAACTCGGGCGCTTCCATCGCGGCGGCAGAATATCAGGGGGCCGCTGGAGCTCCGTTTGGAAGAGGGCCTTGAAGAGAGCTCCCCTTCTGCCGTAGCGTGCCCCGACACGATGGTCACGCTGGCCAGGACAACGTCGAGCCTTTCCGTCGAAGACGCGCGGCGGCTCGCGCGGCAGCTCTTCGACCTGGAGGTCTCGAGCGTCTCCGAGCTTCCGAGCGAACGGGACCGGAACTTCCGCCTCGAAACTCCGCGGGGCGAGTTCGTATTGAAGCTCGCCGGCCCGACCGAGAGCGACGGCGTGCTGGACCTGCAGAACCGGGCGCTCGAGTGGATCGCCGAGCGCGCGGCCGAGCTTCCGGTTCCGAGGCTGGTCGCGCGATCCCCGGACGGGCGCACGCGCCTGCTCTCGTACTTGCCGGGGACGATCCTCGCCGAGGCGCGCCCGCGCTCGCCCGCGCTGCTCGCGCGTGTCGGAGGGCTTCTGGGGCGTCTGGACGTCGCGCTCTCCGGCTTCCGGCATCCCGCCGCCGTCGGGCGGGACCTGATGTGGGATCCCGCGCGAGCGCCGGAGATCATCGAGCGTCATCGGGACGCGATCGCCGATGCCTCCCGCCGCGAGCTCGTCGCGCGGTTCGAGGCGCTCTACAAGTCGGAGGTCGCGCCCCGGCTTCCCGAACTCCCGCGGAGCGTCATCCACAACGACGCCAACGACTACAACATCCTGGTCGGTCCTCCGACCGAAAGGCCCGAGGACCGCCCGGTCACGGGGCTTCTCGATTTCGGCGACATGGTCGAGACGTGGACGGTCTGCGAGCTCGCGGTCGCCGTGGCCTACGGCGTCTTCGGCCAGCCCGAGGCCCTCGTGGCCGCGGAGCGCGTCGTGGCCGGCTACCACTCGCAGCGCCCGCTCTCGGAGGCGGAGCTGGATGCCGTCTGGATCCTGGCTGCGATGCGCCTCTGCACGAGCGTCTGTCTTTCCGCGCACCGCCGCACGGCCGAGCCCGAGAACCCCTATCTGCTCGTGAGCGAAGCCCCGGCCTGGGAAGCCCTCGGCCGCATGGCCGAAATCCATCCGCGTTTCGCCCGAGCCGCTCTGCGAAATGCCTGCGGCTTCCCGCCCTGCCCGCAGACTCCCGCGATCGAGGCCTGGCTTCGAAAGCACCGCGGAGAATTCGCACCGGTCGTCGCGGCCGACCTCGGCCGGGCCGTGGTCTTCGACCTGTCCGTCGCCAGCCCCGAGTTCCGGACTCCGGCCGAGACCCTCGACACCGCGACCATGACGCCCCGGCTCTTTTCGAAGATGCGCGAGGCGGGGACCGACGTCGGGATCGGCCGCTACGACGAAGCCCGGCTCATCTACGGCGGCGACGCGTTCGCCCCCGCGACGAGCTCGATCGCCGCCGAGCACCCCGAGCGCCGCACCGTGCACATCGCCCTGGACATCTTCATGGAGCCCGGCTCGCCCGTGCACGCTCCGCTGGCCGGCCGCGTGCACGCCGTCCACGACAACGCCGCGCGTTACGACTACGGCCCGACCGTCATCCTCGAGCACGCGCCCGAGGGCGCTCCCCGCTTCTACACGCTGTACGGTCACCTGGCCCCCGACTGCCTCGAGTTGCTGACAGCCGGGTCAGGAGGTCGCGCGCGGGCAGCGCGTCGGCGCGATCGGGGCGCCTCCGGGAAACGGCGACTGGCCGCCGCACGTCCACTTCCAGATCGTGACCGACATGCTGGACGGGGACGGCGAGTTCCACGGCGTCGGCTCGGCGAGCGAGAGGGAGGTCTGGCGGGCGTTCTCACCGGACCCGAGCCCGCTTCTGGGTGTCGACGTGTCGCGGCCCGATTTCCGCGCCGCGACGGACCCTCCTGTCCACCTGTTCGACGCGCGCCGGCGCCTTCTCGGCGCCAATCTCTCGCTCGCGTACCGGACGCCCCTCGAGATCGTGCGCGGCGCGGGCACGCATCTCTTCGACCAGACGGGCCGCGCATTTCTGGACATGGTCAACAACGTGGCGCACGTCGGCCACGCCCATCCGAGAGTCGTCGCCGCGGGAGCCCGGCAGATGACGGTGCTCAACACGAACACGCGCTACCTGCATCCCTCCATCGTCCGTTACGCCGAGCGGCTCGCCGCGATGCTCCCCGACCCGTTGTCCGTCTGCTTTTTCGTGTGCTCCGGCAGCGAAGCCAACGAGCTGGCGCTTCGGATGGCCCGCGCGCACACCGGGAAGCGCGGCGTGATCGTCCTCGCCGGCGCGTACCACGGCAATACGCAGGGACTCATCGAGGTCAGCCCGTACAAGTTCGACGGCCCCGGCGGATCGGGCCGGCCGGAGCACGGCCGCACGCGCGTCGTTCCGATGCCCGACGACTACCGCGGCCTCTATCGGCGGGATGACCCCCGCCGGGCCGAGAAGTTCGCCGCCCACGTCGCCGAGGCCGCGCGCGACGGCGACGTCGCGGCCTTCCTCTGCGAGAGCCTGCTCTCCTGCGGAGGCCAGATCGAGCTGCCGCCGGGCTATCTTGCGGCCGCGTACCGGCACGCCCGCGAGGCCGGCGCCGTCTGCATCGCCGACGAAGTCCAGGTCGGCTTCGGGCGCGTCGGGTCGCATTTCTGGGGATTCCAGACCCAGGGCGACGTCGTCCCCGACATCGTGACGCTGGGCAAGCCCATCGGCAACGGGCATCCGCTCGGCGCAGTCGTGACGACTCCGGCGATCGCCGCCTCGTTCGCGAACGGCATGGAGTACTTCAACACGTTCGGCGGGAACCCCGTCTCCTGCGAGATCGGCCTCGCGGTGCTCGACGTCATTCGCGACGAGGGCCTCCAGGAGCGGGCGCTCGCCGTCGGCGGCCGGATGCGGTCCGGGCTCCAGGGCCTCGTCGAGCGTCACGAGACCGCCGGCGACGCGCGGGGCCTCGGGCTCTTCCTCGGCCTCGAGCTCGTCGAGTCGAAGGCGTCCCGCACGCCCTCGGCGGCCCGGGCGGCCTACGTCGTCGAGCGCATGAAGGACCACGGCATCCTGCTCTCGACCGACGGCCCGGATCACAACGTCGTCAAGATGAAGCCGCCGCTGTCGTTCTCCGACGACGACGCCGCGCGTGTGGTCGAAGCGCTGGATCGGGTGCTCTCGGAAGATTTCGTGAGGACGGCATGAAGGCGCGCGCACTCGGATTCGTTTCGCTTCTCCTGCTTCTGCTTTGGTTGCCGCCGGGCTCGCCCAGGCTCCACCGGCGAGGCGAACCGAGAACGTCGTCGTCATCGTCACCGACGGCCTGCGCTGGCAGGAAGTGTTCGGGGGCGCCGAGGCCGTCCTGATCTCTTCGAAGCCCGGAGGCGTCGAGGACGAGGCCGCGACGAAACGCGCGTTCTGGAGAGAGACCGCCGAGGCCCGGCGCGAGGCGCTGCTTCCGTTCCTCTGGACGGTCGTCGCAAAACAGGGAGTCCTCTGGGGCAACCGAACGGCCGGCTCTTCGGCCCAGGTCACGAACGGATACAAGTTCTCCTATCCGGGCTACAACGAGATCCTGACCGGCGCGCCCGATCCGCGCATCGATTCGAACGAGTTCGGGCCCAACCCCAACGTCTCCGTCTTCGAGTGGATGAACGGGCAAGCCGGGTTCGAGGGACGCGTCGGCGTCGTCGCGGGCTGGACCGCGTTCGATCGGATCTTCAACCGGCCGCGCAGCCGGCTCGACATGCGCATCGGCTGGGAGACGCCGGAGCCCGGCGCGGCCGCGCCGCGCGCCCAGCTCCTGAACACGATGTACGCCACGATCACGCGCGAGTTCTCGGACATGCCCTGGGACGCCCTGCTGCAGCAGACGCTCCTCGAGTACGTGCGGGCGAAGAAGCCCCGTCTGCTCTTCGTGGGCTACGGCGAGACGGACGAGTGGGCGCACAACGGCCGCTACGATCTCGTCCTCGCTTCGGCCCACGCGGTGGACGGATTCATCCGGGAGCTCTGGGACACGATGCAGGCGATGCCCGAGTACCGGGGTAAGACCACGTTTCTGATCACGACGGATCACGGCCGGGGAAGCGGCGAGGAGAACTGGAAGCACCACGACTGGAACGTCGCGGGAGCCGAGGACATGTGGATCGCGGCGCTCGGCCCGGATACCCCCGCGCTCGGCGCCCGCGAGAACGTTCCGCGCGTCACGCAGAGCCAGATCGCGGCGACGGCCGCGGCGCTTCTCGGAAAAGACTGGGCGGCGGCCAATCCGAAGGCCGCGCCGCCTCTGCCGGACGTGCTCCCCCGCTAGCGCGGAGACGGACTCCTTACAGCCGGGACTCCTTACAGCCTGCAGGACCGCGGGCCCCGGCTGCGTCGCGAAGAAGCGGGAGCGTCCGGTCGGGTTGGGGAAGGCCTCGGCGTAGGACTCGCCCCAGCGCTTGCGGAACCCGTCGGCTTCCTCGGTGCGCACGGTCGCCCAGACGCTGCCGCCGAAGCCGCCGCCGAAGGCCGAGGCCGCCGCGGCGCCGAGAGCGCGCGCGGAGCGCTGGAGCGCGACGGTCTCCGGAATCTGATTTCCCAGGCATGTCTCGGCGAGCTCCTGCGAGCGGTCCACGAGAGGACCGATCGGCACGACGTCGTCTCTGGCGAGCCAATCCGCGACGGCCGGAACGAGCGCCGTCGACTCCTCCAGAAACTGATCGAAGCGACCGGTCAGAAACTCCGGCGTGAAACCGTCTCCCGCAACCGGGATCACGCGCAAGAGGTTCCGGATCCTCTCCGCCGCCCCCGGCACTCCCGTCGCGGCGGCGAGAAGGCTCCCATCCTCGCGCCGGGCCGAGCGGTTCCAGAGCTCGAGAATCGCCGAGGCCGCGAGTGAGAGCCGGTTGAAGCGGTCGCGGACGTCGCCCGTCTTGTCCGACGCGATGCCGCTCGACGCCACCACCAGCGTCCAGCCGTCGGGCCACGAGATGGCTCGCTCTCTCCGGACCGGGCAGAAGGCGTACTGGGCGACCATGCCGGGGCGGCTGCAGAGAATCGCCGTCTGGTCCTCGCTGCCGCCGAACGTGCCGACGCCGTGCTCCCCGGCAAGACGTCCGAAGGCGCGGCCGTTCTCGAGCGCCCCGAGGTAACCGCCGAGATCCTCGACACTCCGAATGCTGTCTCGATACTCCGGACGATCCGCGAGAGCGTTGAGCTCGGAGAGCGCGGTGAAGAGCGCGACGACGAGGGCGCTCGAGCTCGAGAGGCCCGAGGCTCGCGGCAGATCGCTCGACAGGGCCACGTCCGCCCCGCGCAGGCCCGGAAAGTTGCGAGCCAGGCGAAAGGCCACGGTCTCCAGGTAGACCTTCCAGCCCGACGCCGACGGCACGAGCGCCGGATCCAGCGGGACCTCCGCGGAGAGGTTCCGCCCGGCGTCGACGACGCGGAGGATCGCGTCGGATCGCGGCGACGCGGCGACGCAGAACCCGCGGCCCACCGCGCACAGGAGGCTGCGGCCCCCCGCGTAATCCGTGTGCTTGCCGAGCAGCTCGATGCGTCCCGGGACGAACCAGCGGGCCCGCGCCGATGCCCCGCCCGTCGCGGACCCGAACGCGGCGTCGACGCCTCCGAAGAGCTCCCGCTTGCGCCGCGCCTCCGCGGGAGTCAGGCCGGCTTCGACGAGGCGGTCTTCGAGGGCGAGGCTCACGGCCGGACCTCGACCCCTTCGAGAAGCCGCTCGACGCGGGCGACGTCGGCCCGCGTGGAGAGATCGAGCACCCCTTCCTCGCAGGGAATTCCGCGAAACCTCTCCCCTCGTACGGCGATCGCCCAGCCCACGGCCTGCGGCAGCTCGCGCTCGCCGCGCGAGGAGAGCGGCACCTCGCGGCAGGCTTCGAAGATCGACGGGCGTGAAGCGCCACAGGTTCATGCTCAGCAGGACGGGCTCCTTCCTCCTCGCCCCTCTGCTCACCCGCGCTTTTCCACGATCGCCTCGAGCCAGCCCTCGGCCGAGACCCGAAGCGTCGCGAACGCCGAGACGCGCTCCCGGGAGAAGTTGCTCGTCGCGAGCAGCCGCTCGCGCTCGAAGACCGCGAGCCCGGATCCGTCGAGGGCGCGAAGCGCGCGGATCGCCGAGACCGGATACAGGTTGTCGGAATTGAGAGCCACGAAGTCGTGGCTTCCGGCGAAAGGTTCGGCCGCCAGGAGCGCGTCGCCGCTTCCCCGGGGCGACGCCTGTTCCGCGAAGGCGATCGAGACGCGCCGCCGCGCCGGCCGGCCGTAATGCGCGCGAATCGCGCTCTCCGCCCGGGGGGGTCACGAGGCAGACCTCTTCGATCCCCGCCTCGGCCAGCGAAGACAACACGTAATCCAGGAAGGGCCGGCCGTGGATCGGCATCATGCCCTTCGATCCCTCGTCGGCGGCGGCCGCCTGGGCCGGCGAGAGGGCCGCCGCGGCGTCCGGCCTCTGCATGCGCGTACCGCGGCCGCCCGCGAGAATCACGGCCCGGGTCGGTGGCACGCCCGGGCTCACTTCGCGTAGCGCTCCGCGCCGAGCAGATGCAGCGACACGTAGGGCCGGCTGCCGACGACCCAGCTGTCGTGCGGCACCGCCGGGACGTAGAACAGAGAGCCTTCGGTCAGCTCGATGACGCGGCCGTCCTCGAACGCGACCGTCGCCGTGCCCGAGAGGACCACGCCCAGGTGCTCGACCTCGCAGCGCGCCGTGCCGACGCCCGGCCCGACGTGCTCCGACCACTTCCAGCCGGGCTCGTAGGTCGCGCGGGCCAGCGTCATCCCGCCGATGCGGACGATCTCGAGGCGGCCCTTCTCGAAGACGCGCGTCTCCTCGGGCGTATCGAAGCGTTTCAGAACGACGGCGACGTCCGCAGTCATGCTCTAGCCTCCCAGGATCGAATAGCGAATCCCCTCGCCCTTCGCCTGCGCCTCCAGGAATCGCGGCAGATCCGCGAGCGTGCCGCGCGCCGTGACCAGGGGCCGCGGATCGATCTCCCCCGACGCCAGGGCGTCCAGAGCGGCGCGGGCCTCGGTCGGTGTGTAGTGGAACGAGCCGATCAGCGAGATTTCGGCGTAGTGGAGGCGCGCCGCGTCGAAACGCACCGACGTGTCGGGCGCGCACCCGCCGAAGAGGAGCACCTGTCCCCCCGGACGCACGATCTCCGGAAGCAGCTCCCAGACGCCGCCGTCCCCCGTGCAGTCCACCGCGATGTCGGGAGGCCCGCCGGACTCGGAGACGAGAGCCTCGGGTCCGTGCCGCGTGCAGTCGACGTAGCGGGCGCCGAACCGGGCGGCGATGGCCGCCCGCTCGGGGCGTCTTCCGGCGATGAGGACCTCGAGGCTGCGCCGGCGCGCGACCGCGGCCCACAGGAACGCCAGGGCTCCGGCGCCGTAGACGAGAAGAGTTCCGGACGGCGCGCGCAGACGGTTCCAGCCGTGCAGGACCGAAGCCAGCGGATCCAGGAAGGCCGCGACCTCGTCGTCGAGGCCCTGGGGGATGCGGTGCAGGTTCGACGCGACCACACCCGCCGGGACCCGGACGTGCTCGGCGAACGCTCCCCAGCTCCGGTCGGCGTGTCCCGCCGCGCAGAGGTTCGCGCGGCCCCCGTGACAGTCGGCGCAGCGGCCGCAGGGTCCCGAGATCCCCGGAACCACGCGCTCCCCCACTTTCCAGCCGGTCACCTCCGGTCCCACCGCCGCGATCTCGCCCGCGACCTCGTGGCCCATCGTCAGAGGCAACCGGATGCGCGGGTGGCCGCGCGCGAGGATCTTCAAATCCGTGCCGCAGGTCAGCGCGGCCCGCATCCGCAGGACGACTTCGCCCCGGGCGGGAGCGGGAGCGTCGAGAGCCTTCTCTTCGTAGCGCCCGATGCTGGTCTGCACGAAGCCGCGCATGGATCGGGCTTCACATATCACGATCGCCGAAGGGCAAAGAAAAGGGGCGCCCTCGCGGGCGCCCCGAGAAATCCGAAAAGCGAAGCCCTACCGGCAGCGGAACACGGACACGTCGTCGACGTACCAGCCGGTCCGCCCGGCGCAGGAGTCGTGGCCGAGGTCGAAACGAATCTGGATCGTGTCTCCGGCGTGCGCGTACGGCGCGAGGTTGACGATCGAACGGCCCCAGGTGCCGCCGGTCGATCCGTCGTCCTCACCTGCGAACGCGACCTGACCCGCGAGCGGGTTGCTGTTGAAGGTGGCCGGGAAGAGCTGCTCGGTGTAGCCGTTGAAAATGAAATCGGCGTTCGCGACGAGCGTCCACGGGCCGCCGTTCACGCTGATCCGCACGTTGCCGCCATCGAAGCCGGGTTCCGTCGCGAACCAGTGCACGAAGGTCAGGCGCGGGCTCGTGGCGTTGGAGGGCAGCTGGATGAGCGGGCTGTCCAGGTGCCGCACGACCGTCTGATCCGAGAACGTGAAGGCGTTGCAGGTGTAGTCCTTGTCGGGAGCGAAGAATGCCTGGCCGGACCGGTCGTCCGGCAGATTGCCGACGATCTCCCACTCGGTGCCGTCGAAGTCGGGCGTCGTGCCCGCGTGGCTGATGGACCAGCCCTGGCCGGCCTTGTTGGGGTGATCGAAGTTTTCGTCGTAGATACCGGCCGCGTGGCCGCCGGGGCAGAGCGCCGGCGGGTCCTGAGCGAGCTGAGGCGGATCGAAGTTGCACGGCGGTTCCGCCCGCATCTCGACGGCCTTCATGGCCTTCCGGACCTGCTGGATGTCGTTGCCGGTGATCTTCTCGTTCGTGAGCGCGCCCGTCACCAGATCCTTGAGCCGCTGTCCGAGCAGATCGTGCGCCGACTGCTCGATGGCGTCGGCGTGATCCGCGAAGTCGGTCGACGGAACCTGGTAGACGTCCATGGCCCGGAAGTAGATGTGCGCCGCCTTGGTCAGGCCGATGCCCTGGATGGTCTGGCCGTTGAACGTGCCGCCGTCGACCAGAAGGGCGTAGGCGTGGTTCGGAATGCCCGAGTTGATGTGCACGCCGCCGCCGTCGTTGTTGATGTCGCAGACGTACTCGAAGGCGTCGGAGACCTTGCCGGGGTTGCCGAAACACCTGGGGTTCCACATGTCGCGTCCAGCTCCGAAGAACTGGTCGTTCGTGACGTCTTCGCCGAGCAGCCAGCGAGCCGACTCGTCGGTTCCGAGGTTCAGCGTGATCGTGGCCTGCGCCGGCAGACCGGCCTTGATGGCCTCGCCGTCGGCATGGGTGACCATGACAGTGGCGATCGCCGAGCTCCCGGTCAGGCCGAGGAGGCCGCCTGCCGGGAGCCACGAAGATGACTCCCGTCGCTCCGGCGTTGAAGGCGTTCGTGGAGCGAGCCACCGAGCCGCACTCGTTGTTCACGCCGTCCGCGAGCAACGTCCAGTCGATGATGGCGATCTTGCCGGAAACGCCGCTGATGACGCCGCAGCCGCCGGTCGGCTGGGCGGGCGGCGCCGTGACGGCGATCGCCATGTCGGTCGGTCCCACCGTCAAAGGCAGCGGCGGCTCCTGGACGGAGGCCAGCGACGGATAGCTGCCGGCGGCGGTCCCGCCGGTGATGGTCAGAATCGGAGGGGGAGCGCCGAAGTAGGTGGAGCAGGAGTCGGTGCTGCGCGGCCCGTTCAGGAACGGGAACGCCTCGCGGCCGTTGATCCGATCGATGGTCTCGCCGAAGATGTCCGAATAGGACTCATTGAGAGCACCCGACTGCCATTCGTAGATGAGGCCGTGGGTGTACTCGGTGTAGGCGTGCGTCCACTCGTGGCCCGTTATGTCGTCCGTCGTGAAGCCGTTGCAGAACGAGATGAACGCTCCGTTCCACGACGCGTTCGGACAGCCGTAGCCGCGGTTGAAGATCGAGTCCAGGACGTGGCCGGCACCGTCATAGGAGTCGCGGCCGAAGGCGTTCTTGTAGAAGTCGTACACCTCTTTGGACGAGGTGATCATGTTGTTGGCTTCGGCGACGGCCGTCGGGAACGGCTGCCCCTCGACCCAGAACGGCGAGCCCGGATACTCCGGCGGAACGACGGGCAGAAACCGGCCGTCGTAGGCACGCCGGGACATGGCGTCGTAGATGCCGGGCAGCCGGTCGACGATCTTGCCCGAGTGCGCATCGACGTAGATGAACTCGCGCACGTCGACGTCGTTGCTCACTTCGACCTGCCAGACGAGGTGGTTCGCGCCGGGCTGGCCGCGCACCAGACCCGCGCGGTACACCATGAGGAGGCCCGAGCGGGCGGTCACCGCGGCGGCGCCCGCATGCTCTTCGCTCACCATCCGAATGGCGGCGGCGGACGCGTCCGTCGCGGCATAGCTCGGATTGACGTCGAGGTCGAGGTCCGGGACCAGCGTGCCGTTGACGGCGAGCAGCCGGCCGGCGGCGTCGAAGTGCGTCTTCAGGGTCCCCGCGAAGACGGGCACGCCCCTGTAGAACTGGTGATACCGAAGGTGCCGCCCGCCGTAAGCGTCGGCCTCGTCGCGTCCGAGCACGAGCTGCTTCGAATCCCGCAGACCGAACAATCCGGCGTAGCTGCTCATGAATGCCGAAGACTTCGACTTCGCTTCGGTGCCGCCCGAGGCCATGAGATCCGCTCCCGCGTCCGGCGTCGTCCGCCACCGACACGAATCGCGCGACACCCGTGGCGTTCGAATAACTGATCCGGGCGCGGCCGCCTGTCGCATTCTGCAGACGCTCGACGTCGCGCTCGTCGACGTTCCTGTCGTTTTCCGTTCTCCTTCTCGGCGGCCCCGGCGACACCGGAGCCCGCAAGAAGGAGGACGATCGCGACTGCACTACTGATAGGACCCAGTTTGCGCATGTCGAATCCTCCCTTTCGCAAAAAAAGAACTCTCGCGACACTCGAATGCGCGCGAGTCTACGGTCGGAGTGATTCGACATTGCGCGGCTGCCGAAAAAACCAACAGTTCCCGAAGAGTCGCCAAGAACGAGACCAGAAGTCGTAGAGACAAGTCCGCCCAGAAAGAAAGGGGGATGCCGTCGGGCATCCCCCTTCACCGCGTCGCGTCAGACGCGGCCGTGATCGGATCGTACTAGTCGTCGTTCAGGATGGTGCCCTGTCCCTGCGCGTCGGCGAACGTGGCGTTGACGGGCTTGCTCAGGTCGATGAAGAAGGTCTCGTTCGGTTCGACATTCGTGTCTCCAAGCACCTGGACGCTGATGGTCGCCGAGCCCGAAAGCGGCGGGAACGTCAGCGTACCCTCGAGGTTCTTGAGGTAGTCCTGGTCGGCCTTGGCGGTGCCGTTGTTGGTTTTGTGCTTCATGCTGATGGTCTTGGTCGACGCCCAAGACAGGGAGACCGTGAACGTCGCGGTGGTCTGGCCGCTGTTGCCTTCCGTGACCGAGACGTTGTTGATCGAGATCGTCGGGTTCGCCGTCGGGAGGCACGCGTAGACCGTCACGTCGTCCACGTACCAGCCGAACGTCGTGCCGCCGCAGCCGTCGGTGCCCATGTCCCACCGGAGCTGGATCGTCTGCCCCGCGGTCGCGAGGCCGGCGAGGCTCACGATCGAGCGGCCCCAGGTGCCGTCGACCGCCGCCGCCGTCCGTTCCGGACCAGGCCCGCTGTCCCGCCTGCGGGTTCGTGTTGCCCTGACGCCGCCGTCGCCAGCGTGACGTTGTAGGCGTTGTAGAGGAAGTTGGCCTGAGGCACCAGCGTGAAGGCGCCGCCGTTGACGCTGATCATCAGCTGACCGCCGTCGAACGTCGGCCTCGGTCGCGACCCAGTGCTCGAACGTCACCGTGTGGCCGGTGGAACCGACCGGAAGCGAGATGACCGGGCTCGTCAGGTGACGGACGCCCGACTCATCGTCCGTAGCGTTGCAGTCCGCCGATGTTCGGATCCTCGGCGAAGAAGGCCTTGCCCGCGCGGCCGTCCGGCAGCGTGCTGCTCACCGTCCAGTCGGGCTCGGAGTAGCCGGCTCCGACGGCGTCGTGGCTGATCGTCCAGCCGGAGGTGCGAGCCCTCGAAGTCCTTCGACTGAGAAGGATTGACCCGGGCCGTCCCGGCGCCGCAGGCCGGATCCGCCGGCGGGTTCTGCGCGAGGAGCGGCTGGAAGCCGCACTGCGTCGGCGGCGTCCGCATCTCGACGGCCAGCATCGCCTTCTGGACCTGCGGCGACATCCGCCGCGGTGATGATCTGGCCGGACGGCGAGCCCGTCGTTCAGGTCCGGGAGGTTGATGCCCGAGCAGGTCGCTCCGCCGACTGCTCGATCGCATCCGCGTGATCGGCGAAGTCGGACGACGGGTGCTGATAGACCGTCATCGCCCGGTAATAGATGTGCGCGGCCTTCGTCAGTCCGATCCCGGTGATCGTCTGGCCGTTGTACGTCGCCGCCGTCGACGAGCAGCGCGTAGGCGTGGTTGGGAACGCCCGAGTTGTTGTGCACGCCGCCGCCGTCGGCCGTGCCGCAGGCGTACGAAGCTGTCCGAGACCTTGCCGGGGTTGCCGTAGCACGGCGGGTCGTACATGTCGCGGAGGGCTCCGACAGACCCAGCGGCCGTGTCGTCCTCGCCGAGGAGCCAGCGCGTCGAGGGGTCGGTCCCGAGCCGGCCGCGCGCCAGGGTCGCATTGACGGTGGTCGAGGAAGCTGCCCGCGAGATGGCCTCGCCATCGGGTTGCCGATCGAGAGCGTCCGCCACCGTGGTCGTCGCATCCGCTCCCGCCATATTGAGGATTGCCCCGGTCGTGTGGTTGGCGACGATGACACCGATGGCGCCGTTGAGCTGGGCGTTCTTGACCTTGACCGCGAAACCGCAGGTCCCGCGATCGACCAGGGCGATCTTGCCGTTGATTGCCGCCGCGTTCGGCCAAGTGCCCGGCGCGCAGACGAAACCCGCGCTCGCAGCGCAGCAGCCGTCGCTGAGCGTCTGCCCGGCTTCCGGGCCCACGCCGTCATTGGCGAGGACGACGTCGTTCGTCAGGTTGAACACGGTCGGCCCCCAGGCCGCCGTTCCCGCCAGCTTGCCGCCGGCGATCGCGGCCGGAGAGTTGATCGTGACGACCGGAGGCTGCGCCGTGTAGGTCGTGCAGGTCGAAGCGTTGGTGCGGAGCGGATCCGTCGCCGAGTTGCCGATGCCGTCCCGGAGGTTGATCCGGTCGATGGTCTCTCCAAAGATGTCCGAGTAGGACTCGTTCAGAGCGCCGGGCTGCCACGCATAGATGAGACCGTGCGTGTACTGCGTATAGGCATGCGTCCACTCATGGCCGGTCACGTCGTCCGTGGTCAGTCCGTTGCAGAAAGAGATGAACGTTCCGTTCCACGAGGCGTTGGGGCAGGAGTAACCGCGGTTGAAGATCGAGTCCATGATGGCGCCGGCGTCGTCGAAGGAGTCACGCCCGAAGGCGTTGTTGTAGTAGTCGTACGTCTCCTTGGACGAGGTCAGCATGTTGTCCATCTCGGTGGTGCCGGTCGGGAACGGGTCCCCTTCCACCCAATCTGGGTCGCCCGGGTAGCTCGGGGGCACGGTGGGGAGGAACATCCCGTCGTAGGCCCGACGGTACATGGCGTCCATGATTCCGGCGAGCCGATCGACGACTTTGCCCGAGTGGGCGTCGACGAAGAAGATTTCGCGAATGTCGGAGCCGTTGCCGACCTCGATCTGCCAGGTCAGGAAGCTCTCGCCGTCGATCCCCCGGGCGAGGCCGGTGCGGTAGACCGTGAGCACGCCCGAGCGGGCGAACACGTCGCGACCCGTCTCTTCGGCCACGATCGCGATCGCCGTCGCGGCGGCCTCGACGGCCGTGCGCGTGGGATCCGCGCTGACGCGGATGCCGGGGATGAGATTGCCGTTCACCGCCACGAGCCTTCCGTCGCCCTCGATGTGGGCGCGCACCATGCCGGCGAACACCGGCACGCCGCGATAGGACTGCTCGAAGGTGAGGTGGCGGACGCCGAGCTTGTCGACGCGCTCACCGACGAGCGAAACGTCGGCGCCCTCGTCGAGGCCGAGCATGCGCGAATACTCGTGAACGAAGGCGCGGGCCTTCTCTCGGGCTCCGGCAGTGCTATCCACCATCAAGTCGCCATGGAAACCGGCTTTCAGACCCACGAAGCTCGCGGCGCCGGTCGCGTCGCGAGATGCTGACACGCGCCTGGCCGCCCATCCGATCCTGGAGTCGCGAGACCCCGTCCGGGTCGATCGCCTTGCGTTTTCC
>CAWDSI010000004.1:0-52098 GCA_963804915.1 uncultured Acidobacteriota bacterium | reverse complement strand
CCGGCATCGTACCGCCGGCGGGCGATAATGCCCGAAAAACGGGAGGCTTATGACCCACGCGGACTTCGCCACGATCGACGGGATCATCACGGCCATGTACGAATCCATCTCGGGGCGGAAGGGCGAGCCGCGCCAGTGGGACCGGGACCGGACGCTGCACCACCCCAAAGCCCTTCTGATCCCGGCGCTCCAGGCCCCGGGCGGACCGGCCGCGGGCGTCTTCGACTTCGACGAGTTCGTCGCCTCGCGCGCCCCGTACCTGGACGCGACCGACTTCTACGAGGTCGAGATCGGCCGCCAGGAGTTCCGCTTCGGCGTCATCGCGCACGTGCTCTCCTCCTACGAGGCGCGCACCGCTCCGGCGCCCGCGGGCAAAGTCCTGCGGCGCGGCGTCAACAGCATCCAGCTCATGCACGACGGTGAGCGGTGGTGGATCCTCTCGACGCTCTGGGACAACGAGCGCGAGGGCGTGACGCTTCCTCCGGAGCTCGTCTGAGACGATTCCTAACGGGACTCTAGATCCGCGAGGCGCGCAGCCGCTCGCGCGCGGCGGCGAGCGCGACGAGGATGATTCCCCCACCGAGATAAGCGAGAGACACCAGGGGCGCGGCCGACTTTCCGAGGGCGCCCGTGACGTCCATCCACGGGCCACCCGACATCGCGGCGTACCAGGCGGCCACGTAGAGGCCGGTGAAGAGCTTGCCGCCCGAGGAGAGCGAGCCGAGGCCGACGCAGATCGCCGCGATCGCCAGAAGCCCCGTGATCGCGGCCAGCCCGCGGGCGGGCGAGTCGACGAAGCCGCGGATGGCCATCGGCGCCCCGAGCATGGAGACGACGAGCGCCAGCGCCGCCGTCTTCCACAGAACGAGCGAAGCCGGAACTCCCGGCTGCGAGAACACGAGCGCGCGCGTTCCCGCCATCTCCTCGCGCGCCGCGGCCTCGGAGATCATGGGCACGAGCAGCACGAGGAAGATCCCCGCCGGCAGGTTTCCGGGAAGCAGGCCCGCGAGGATCGCCGAGAGCGCGACCGGCCACTTGATCCAGGTCGCGCTCTCGAAGATGAGCCGCGCTTCCGCGAAGACCGCTCCGATCGCCGAGGGCGCCGGATGCACGGGGACGAGGACGACCGGCGCGCGCTCCCGCTGTGAGGTTTCCTCGGCGGCGTCGCTCTCCCGTGCCTTGCGATCCTTCTTTCGGCGGCGGCGGGCCCGCGCGGGATCGAAACGGTCGAAGAGGAGGACCGCGAGGCCGAACGGGACGAGGGCGAGAGCCAGGTTCAGGGCGCGAATACCGACGAAGTCCCAGGCCAGCGGAACCCCGTGCCACGGAACGCGCTCGAACGGCTTGCTGTGCATGATGTGGCCGCTCGAGACGCCCTTGACGGTCTCCGGAAGGGACTGCCGGACGCGCCACTGGTGGGTCGCGAGGCCTGAGGGATCGTAGATCGGCATCGTCATGAATCGCTTTTCCAGCGAATCCACCTCGAGGCCCGAGAGATCCAGCGGCAGCTTGACCAGCACGAACACGAAGAAGAAGAACCAGACGACGAGCCCGCCTCGGCCGCGCAGGATGGGCGTGACGTCGAAGAGCACGGCGACCGAGGCGACGACCGCGACGGCCGGGATCGTCGTCAGGAGGTACGGCACCGTGAAGTCCACCAGGGAGAAAGGGCCGGCGCCGAAACGGATGAAGGCCACGAGGCCCGCCGTCAGGCCGAGCGACGCGAGGACGAGAAGGTAGACGAAGTGAGCGGCGAGCTTGCCGCCGAGATAGGCCGTCTTCGAGAGCGGCGTCGCCGCGAGGATCGCGCCGACGTTCCGCTCGCGGTCGCGCCGCACGGAGCCCGCGACGAGATAGAAGCCGCCGAGCGCCAGGAAGACGCTGGAGAGGATCGAGATGGCGAGGCCGACGTACTCGGCGCTGTAGAGCGGCGCCTGCACCCGTCCGTCCGCAAGCTCCCAGGACAGCGACGTGGCCGTCCCGTGGGGATCCGGGATCCAGAAAAACGCCGCGGCGACGAAGGCGAGGACCGCGATCAGCGTCGCCGGCGAGCGCAGGCGCATGCGGACCTCCGCGCCGACCTGGGCCAGAAGCGGGTTCACGCGGCGCTCACGGACGCGGCCGCCGATTCGAGGTTCGACAGCAGGTACGCGTCTTCGAGCGTCGGCTCGATCGCTCGAGCGCCCGGAAGAGTCGCGCCGTTGCCATTCGCCACGTAGCGCACGTGCACGCCGTCGGCGCGGCGGATCAGGTTCGAGACGTGGACGCGGTGCTGCGCATCGGCGAGGCCCTCCGACGCGACCACGGCCGTGAAGACGCGGCCGGTCGCTTTCCTCAGGAGATCCTCCGGCGTCGTCTGCGAGACGAGGCGGCCCTGTCGGATCACGGCGATCTGCGAAGCGACGGCTTCGACGTCGGAGACGATGTGCGTCGAAAGGATCACGACGCGGTTCTGGGCGATCTCCGAGAGGAGGTTGCGGAAACGGACGCGCTCCTCCGGGTCGAGGCCGACCGTCGGCTCGTCGACGATGACGAGCTTCGGATCGCCGAGGAGCGCCTGGGCGATGCCGACCCGCTGGCGCATTCCGCCGGAGTAGCCGCCGAGCCGCCGGTTCGCGGCGCCGTGGAGGTTCGTCAGCTCGAGGAGCTGCTGGACGCGGCGCGAGAGCTCGGCGCCCGAGAGCCCCTTCAGCCGCCCGAGGTAGAGGAGAAACTCGCGCGCGGTCAGCCGCTCGTAGACGCCGAAGTCCTGGGGCAGGTAGCCGAGGCGGCGGCGGAGCGGCAGCGGATCCGCGACGGCGTCTTTGCCCTCCCAGAAGAACGTGCCGGATGTGGGCCGGGTGACCGTCGCGAGGATCGCCATGAGCGTCGACTTCCCGGCGCCGTTCGGGCCCAGCAGGCCGAGCACGCCCTCGCCGACCTCCAGCGAGAAGTCCGACAGCCCGACCGTGCCGCCCGGGTAGCGTTTGCCCAGAGATCGAATCGACAGCATGGCGCCTCCCTCGTTCGGACCTAACGCAAGTCGGCCCGGCGAGTTCCCCGCCTCCCGCCCGCCCCTGCCTCCCCCGCCCCGCATCGAACATTCTTAAGGCGGGATGCGTAATAAGAGGGCGTGGCCCGAGTTTTCTCAGCTTTAGGGGGGTTTGTCGTGAAACGGAAGAAGTGGATCGCGATACTGACGGTCATTCTGGTCCTGGGCGGGGTGGCCCTGGTCGCCGCCAAGAGCAGGGACAAGGGCGATCCCAAGGCCGAAAACTCGCCCTTCCGGCTGGGCAAGGTCCAGGCGGAAGACCTCCAGGTGTCCGTCCGCGAGGTCGGCGTCGTCGACCCGGTGACCAAGGTCGAGGTCAAGTCCGTCGTGTCGGGACGCGTCCTGTCGCTTTCGGTGCGCGAGGGCGCGGTCGTGAAGGCCGGCGACGTGCTGGCGACGATCGAGCCGGACGTCAACCAGGCGCAGTCGCTCTCCGACGTCCAGGCGAGCGTGCGCGAGTTCGATCTCAAGCTCCAGGACGCCGAGCGCGAGTACACGATGCAGAAGACGCTCTACGACCAGGGTCTCGTCGGCCGCGACCCGTACCGCGCGGCCGAGATCAAGCGCGACCAGGCCCTCGACAACCTGCGCGCGGCGAAGATGCGCTACCAGATCGTCGAGGACCGCGGCATCCCCATCTCCGGCAACGCCTCGTCGCAGAACGCTCGCGTGACCTCGCCGATGTCGGGCGTCGTCATCAAGCGGGGCGTCGAGCTCGGCGAGACGGTGACCTCGGGCGTCTCGTCCTTCAACGCCGGAACGGTGCTCTTCACGGTGGCGGATCTGAAGTCGCTCATCATCCGCGTGAACCTCAACGAGGTCGACATCGCGAAGGTCCACGTCGGACAGCCCGCGCGCATCTCGCTCGACGCGTATCCGCAGAAAGTCTTCACGGGGAAGGTCTCGTTCGTCGCGCCGTCGGCGGAGCTCGTCGAGAAGATCAAGGTCTTCAAAGTCGAGGTCACCCTGGATGAGCTCGGCGACTCCTTCCGCACGGGCATGAGCGCCAACGTCGAGATCCTCGGCGAGAAGCGCGACAAGGCCATCTCGATCCCGCTCGAGGCGCTCCAGAGGCGCGACGGAAAGACGGTCGCTTTCCGGCTCAAGGCGAACCTCGAGCCGAAGAAAATCGCCACCGCGAAGGAAGGCCTCTCGGGGCGCAACAAGTTCATCTGGCTCTCGGATCACTGGAAGGACTACTTCGACGTCGTCCCCGTGCAGGGCGGGATCGCCACGCTCGAGCGGGTCGAGATCCTCGCGGGCCTGAAGCCCGGCGAAGAAGTCGCCCTCGAGGACCCGACCAAGAAGCGGGTCGAAAAGGACGAGGAAGACAACTGACATGTTGCGCGGGCTCCGCCCGCGCGAACATGTCATCCCGAGCGCAGCGAGGGATCCCGAACTCGACCAGCCGTCATGAAAGTTTGGGATCCTTCGTCGCTTCGCTCCTCAGGATGACGGCGAAGAGACACGCATGACCGCCATAATTCACACATCCGGCCTGACCAAGACCTTCGGCTCCAACGGAGCCGCGGTGCACGCGCTGCGCGGCATCGACCTCGAGGTCCAGCGGGGCGAGTTCATCTCCCTGATCGGCCCGTCGGGCTCCGGCAAGTCGACGCTGATGGCGATCCTGGGCTGCCTCGACAAGCCGACGAACGGCACCTACGCCCTCGACGGCGAGCGCGTCGAGGGGCTCTCGGGCCGTGAGCTCGCGGCGATCCGCAACGACAAGATCGGCTTCGTCTTCCAGCAGTACAACCTTTTGCCCAAGGCGTCCGTCGTCCGCAACGTGGAGCTGCCGATGCTCTACGCCGGCGTCGCCCGCAAGGAGCGGCGGCAGCGGGCGCAAGAGCTGCTCGAGCGCGTCGGCATCCCGGAGAAGGCGAAGGTCCTTCCGGCGGCGCTTTCGGGCGGGCAGCGCCAGCGCGTGGCGATCGCGCGCGCGCTCGCCAACAAGCCGGCCCTGCTGCTCGCCGACGAGCCGACCGGCGCGCTGGACCAGAAGACCGGCCACGAGGTGCTCGAGCTCTTCGCCGACCTCCACCGCCAGGGCAACACGATCATCATCGTCACGCACGATCTCTCGATCGCCGCCATGGCGCAGCGCCAGGTCGAGATCATGGACGGACTGATCAAGCTGTCGGAAGCGGCCTGAGCAGCATGTTCAACGGAGCCTTCCGCGAGCGCGTCCGCAACTCCTGGGTGGAGATGCGGGAGAACCTCACCCGCTCGACGCTGCAGTCGCTGGGCGTCATCCTCGGCGTCGCGTCGGTTCTGGGAGGCTTCTCGATCTCCGACAGCATGCGCATGCGCTCGATGGAGCTCTACGTGAAGATGGGCGGCCTCGACAAGCTGAACGTCCGCCAGTCGGCGGTGGTCAAGGAGGGCGCGCCGTCGGCGCTCCAGACGGCGAACCTCGGCCTGCGCACGCTCGACGCCCAGGAGGGCGAGGAGATCGACTCGTCCTCGGTCGACGGCATCTCGCTCCGCAAGGACGCGCAGGCACGCGTCCGGTCTCCGTACGCCGACCAGGAGCGCGACATCCGCGGTATCGGAGGCAACTTCCTGGCTCTCGACGGATACGAGATCGATCAGGGCCGGGACTTCACGATGCACGACATCGACTCGGCCTCACCCGTCGCGATCCTGGGGACCGAGGCGGTCGCGACCTTCTTTCCCAACGGCGACGCGCTGGGACGGACGCTCCGCATCGGCGACACGCCCGTCCAGGTGGTGGGCGTCCTCAAGGAGCGCGTCTTCCGGTTCCGCGACGGCCAGCGCAACATCTTTCGCTGGCGAAACCGCATCATCGCCATACCCACGACGCTCGTGGCGCGCCGGTTCGAAGGAGACCAGTATCACCGCGTCGACCGCGTCACCTTCCGCATCCGGAAGCTCGACGCCATGGCCAAGTTCTCGAAGGCGCTCTCGGGCATGCTCAAGGCGAATCACCGCCAGCAGGAGGACTTCCGCCTCGACGACGTGGGCGCCCGCGTCCGCAAGCAGCAGTCCCAGGGAGACGTCTACGACATCATCTTCCTGCTCTCGGGTTTCCTGTCCCTGATCGGCGGCGGCATCGTCAACGTCAACATCCAGATGGCGACGCTGAAGGAGCGGATCCGCGAGGTCGGCGTCAAGATGGCGATCGGCGCTCCGGGCACCGAGGTCTTCAAGGAGTTCATGACGGAGGCCCTGCTGTTGACGGGCGTGGGCTCGATCGTGGGACTCCTCATCGGCGTCGGTTTCTCGAAGATCATCACGGCCTCGATCGGCGTCCCCCTCCACATCGACGCGAAGAGCTTCGCGTCGGCGTACGGGCTCGCCGTGGTCTTCGGCTTCGTGTTCGCGCTGTTCCCGGCCTGGAAAGCCTCGCGCCTGTCGCCCATGGAGGCGCTGCGGTATGAGTGAGTCGGCGCTTCGGCTTCCCTCAGCCTCCGCCGCCGCCGCGCATCCGGCGCGCCCCCGGCACCTGTCCGTCGGCGCGCGGCTCGCCCTCGGCTGGGAGATCGTCAAGGGCGGGCTCGTCGAGCTCTGGGCGCACAAGCTGCGCTCGACGCTGACGCTGACGCTCCTCATGCTCGGCGTCTTCGCGCTGGTCGTCATGTCGTCCGTCCTGGACGGCGTCATGGACAAGATCACGACCGGGTTCGCGGGCATGAGCTGGGACGGCACGATCATGCTCGCTCCGAAATCCGCCCAGACGACGGAGGACGTCAAACGCTTCGCGATGAGCCCGGGCCTCCGCCACGAAGACCTGCCGCGGCTGACCGCCCCGGACCCGATGGTCATGGCCTACCTGCCGCGGGCGACGAAGGAGTCCGCGGTCAAAGTCGCCGGCGGCACCGAGCGCTGCTGGGTCAACGGCGTGTGGCCGGACTACGGGCGCTGGATGAACCGCAATATCGCGATGGGCCGCGGCCTGACCGAGAACGACGAGCGCCGCCGCTCGACGGTCGCGGTCGTCGGCGCGACTCTCGGCTCCAAGCTCTTTGGCGGAGCCGACCCCGTGGGTCGGGACATCACGGTCGAGGGCATCCGGTTCCGAGTCGTCGGTGTCCAGGCATCGAGCCAGATCTTCAACGAAGATCTCTGGTACGACGCCAACGGGATCACGATCCCGCTGCAGACCTACATGGACCGGATCGATCCCGACCACAAGCTTTCGCACCTGGGGGTCAAGCTCGCGAGGACGCGCGACATGGCGGAAGCCTCGGCCATGATGATCGGCCGCGCCAAGCAGGCCCACCATGGCATCGAGGACATCGAGATCACCGACCTCGAGGCCGAGTCCGCACGGGCCTGGGCGCAGTTCACGGACCAGATGCGCGGATGGCGCGTCGTGCTGACGAGCCTCGCCGCGACGGTGCTGCTCGTCGGAGGCGTCGGCGTTCTGTCGGTCATGCTCATCTCCTTCTCCGACCGCCGCTACGAGATCGGCCTGCGCAAGGCGATGGGCGCGTCCGACGGCGAGATCCTCGTGCAGTTTCTCCTCGAGGCGTGCGTGCTCGCGGCCGTCGGCGCCTCCTTCGGCACGTTCCTGGGGACCATCGTGTGCAAGGCCCTGTCCGCGAACTTCCCCTACGGCCTCGTCGTCAACCCGATGGGCCTCCTCGTCGCCTGGGTCACCTGCATCGTGCTCGCGATCACCTTCGGCATGTATCCCGCGGTCCGCGCCTCGCGCCTGTCGCCGATGGAGGCGATGCGGTAGGACTTCAGGCCCGGGTTCTCCTCGAGCCAGCTCCCGGCCCCCGAAGAGCGGCCGGCCGGCCAGTGCCGTCCGCGTCGCCCAGAAGGCCAGCGCGAGCACACCCGACCACGGCGATCATCCCGGCGTAGAAGTCCCAGTTCGACGGGTCGCTGCTGTAAATGCGATAGCCGAAGATGCGCCGGCAGATCTCCGTAAGCGATCGCCGCGAGGACGCCGAATCGGACGGTCACCGCGACGAGGATTCCCATCGAAATCGAAGCGAGCGGCATCGTGACGCCGGGCGACGGAGCGCCCAGATAGTTGCCGCGTGGACACAGCGTCGACGATGAGCCCGGCGAGCCACTCGCGGCGCACGATCCGGCGCGCCAGGATCAGCAGGAAAACGATTCCGAGAACCCAGAACGTACGAGTAGACCGTCGGAAGCGAGCAGGCCATGGCGAGCCCGGCTTGACGAGGTCGCCGGCGCGTCGAAGGGATGCGGCGGCGGGCCGGGGATGCCGAGCCTGGAGGGAAGCAGCACGCGGAGCGGACCGAGGATCAGCCCCGACGGCGTTCCCACGAGCGCGCCGATCAGAAGGTCGCGGCCGACGAGAGGATCGCGCCAGCGCCCGGAAAGCGCCCGCGTCCACGAGATCAGCATCTGCGGCCAGCGGCGGCGCGCGAAGGGCTCGAGCGCCAGGTAGAGGAGCCAGAACGCCGAGGCCCATTCCGACGGCGTTGCTGAAGCCGTTGATGAAGATCCAGCCCTCGTCGGACGACGCGACGTGGTGCGCGCCCAGAGCCCACATCGCCACCTGCAGGACGAAGACCGCCGCGCCGAGGCGAGCGGCGCCGCGCCGGTCGCCTCGCCCGGCGCGCAGGTTGTGGCGAGCGAGAACGGCTCCCCCGAGCAGGAACAGGAGCAGCAGACCCTGGAAGACGAGCTGTCCGCGCCCGGGGCCGGCGATGCTCCGGATCGCTGCGAGGGCCTCGTCCACGGTCCGATCCACTGGAAGCTCACCGGCCGGCCGCTGTAGGACGCGGCCTCGACGCGCATCGTCACGCCCGGACGCTCCGGGATGCGGGCCTTCCCAGGCGGCGCGGGTCGTCGCGAAGCCGCGCGGCGTCCAGCGCGGCTCGACCGGCGTGAAACGGTTCATGTCCAGGCCCGCTTGCCGAAAGAGCGAGGTCCAGTCCGTCTCCGGCGGGCGCGGCGCCGGTCTCGCTCGCGCTCGGGCGGAACGATCGACGAGCTCGACCAGCCGCCCGCGCGGATCGACCAGACCTCGGCCATCCCGGCCTCGACGGGAGCCGGGTTCAGTCGAGTCACCCGCGGTAGTCGGAAATGGTCCCGTGATCGGCAACGGAGACAGCGGCAGCTGGGCTCTGTCGATAGTCGAAGGCGACCGCGTCGCGCGAGAGATCGCCGCCGAGCCGCCGTGAGCTCGCGGCCCAGCGCAGGAAGTCGGCGTCCGTGCGGAACCAGTTCGCGAAGTCGGCGGGCTTTGCCGAGCCCCGCGCTCTGCGAGGATCTCCCGGGCGCGCTCGCGCAGGACCTCCGGCGACTTCTCGACGCCCGACGAACGCGGCGATGTTCGCGCGCGGCGTGAAGAGGATCGACAGCGCGACCGCGGCCACGAGCGCGAGAAGGAGGCCGCGGACCGTCGACGGGCGGGATCGCGCCCCGCTCGCCGGCCGCGGCGACCATCTCGGGCGACGGCGTCTCGCCGGCCGCGAGCGCCGCCGCGAGCGGATCGCCTCCCGGCAGCGCCGCCGCGACCTGCGCGGCCGAGGCCGGGCCGCGCCGCGGGTCCTTCTCGAGGCAGCGCAGGATCACGCGCTCGACGGCCGGGTCGAAGCCCGGCGCGATCGGCCGACGGCGCGGTCGGGCGCGTCCTCGCGCGTGCTTGCGCCGCAGCTCCTGCAGCGTCGCGCCGTCGAACGCCTTGCGTGCCCGTGGAGAGCTCGTAGAGCACGAGGCCGAGCGCGTAGACGTCGCTCTCGCACCGACGCGCCCTTGCCCGCGAGCTGCTCGGGCGCCATGTAGGCCGGCGTGCCCGAGACCTCGCCCTCGACGACCTCGCCGGCCGCGACGGCGAGGCCGAAGTCCGTGATCCGCGCGCGGCCGCGGCCGTCGATCATCACGTTGGCGGGCTTCAGGTCCCGGTGCAGGACGCCGCGGTCGTGCGCCGCGGCGAGTCCCGCGCAGAGCTCGCGCGAGATCTCGAGCGCCTTGTCCGGCGGAAGCCGGCCGATGCGCTTCAGGAGCGACGCCAGATCCTCGCCGTCCACGTACTCCATCGAGAGGAAGTGCTGGCCGTCGATCTCGCCGACGTCGTAGACGCGGCAGACGTTGGGATGCGAGACCTGCCGCGCGATGCCGCACCTCGGCGTAGAAACGCTCGAGGCGGTCCTTCTCCGACGCGAAGCGCGCGCGGCAGGAACTTCAGCGCGACCGGCTGGCCGAGCTTCAGGTCGTCGGCGCGATAGACCTCGCCCATGCCGCCGCGCCCGAGCAGGCCGATGATCCGGTAGCGCTCCGCGAGGATCGCGCCGGGCGTGAAGCCGCCGGCCTGGATCGAGTCGGACGAGGCGAGGCGGCCGACTCTCGAAGAGGACGCCGGGCGGCCGCGCCGCCTCCGCGACCGAGGCCGACGCGATGTTCGTCGGAAGCTGCGAGACCGACGACACCGACTCGCCGCATTTCGGGCAGAAGCTCGCGTCCACCGGCGTCTCCGCCGAGCACGAAGGACAGCGAGGCGATGCCGCGTTCATGACTCTGTCGCCGGAAAGCCTACCCCTCGTCCAGCCGGCTTCCCGCGAACGCCGCTTTTCCTCCGAGCGAGACGCGGAACGCCCAGACCGCGAGCGCGAGGATCAGCGCGACGAAGAAGAGCCCTCGTGCCGCGTACCAGCGGGACAGATCCAGCGTGAGCGGAGCCGTCACCAGGAGCCCATTCACGAACAGGGTGACCGTGAACGCGAGGACCCCGAAGCGGACGGCCGCGAAGAGGAAGAGCGCGGACCACACGGCCGCCATCGGAATCTCCACGGCGTAGTTCTCGCCCGAGAGGTTGAGCACGACGAGCAGGAGCGCGGTCAGTCCCACGGCCAGCCACCTGCGGCGCAACAGGACCTGGCTCAGAACGAGGATCGTCAGGAAGCCGAGCCCGTTCAGCGGCGCGCTGTAAGACACCGAGAAGAGGCGAGAGGCGGCTCCGGCGGCGCTCAGCATCGTCGCCCGCGACGGGGGTATCGGGGTCATCCCGGCGAGGTCGACCCAGTTGGGAGTCGCAGACGCGGCTTCGAGCAGGAGCATCATCAAAGCCCCGATGAGGATTCCCGCGAGCACGTCGCGGCCCACGAGGGGATCGCGGAATCGTCCGGAGAGCAGCCGGCTCCAGGAAAACAGCAGCTCGGGCCACCTCCGCCGCACGATGGGCTCGATCGCGATGTACGCGAGCCAGACGAAGGCGCCCAGGAACACGGCCGATCGAAACGAAGTTCAGGAACATCCAGCCCTCCTCCTGACTCGGCACGTGGTGAGCCGAGAAGACCCGAGGAGAGGACGGTCGCGCTGAAGACGAAGGTCGCGATGCGAATCGCGCCGCGCCGGTCGCCGCGTCCCAGCCGCAGGTTCCGACGGGCCACGAAGAGCGCGGCCGCCCAGCGCCGAGAGGATGAAGACGAGAGCCCCGTAGTTGCTGATCACGAGCCCGGCCGCCTGCGCCTTCTCCTGCATGCGCTCGGGCAGGTTCCAGGGCCCGAGGACCTCGAAGGAGACCGGCCTGCCGCGCCACGACGCGGCCGCCACGTGGATCGGCACGTCCGGGCTCGAGGCGTAGGCGCCGTCCCAGTCCGCGCGCGCGTCGAAGGGCTCGCTCGGCAGCCAGCGCGGCGGCGACGGCGTAAAACGCGCGAAGTCCAGACCCGCCGCGGCGAAGAGCGGCTTCCAGTCCGGGCGACGGTCGGAGGCTCCGCGGGCGCCCCGGGCGCCTCGACCTGCGGCGGCACGGCACGCAGGCGCATCAGATTTCCCCGGGCGTCCAGCGCGAGGTTCACCATTCCCGAGACCTCGAGCGGCGGGTCGGTCGGCCGGATCGGGGGTTCCCCGAACGGATTCTCGGGCACGAGAAACCGCGGGCTCTGGCGGTGCCAGAACCACCAGGGGTGAGGCTCCGTGCGGGCGAGGCTTCGCCACCACCTGGTCGAGGGCTCGTGCGCGGCCCGGTAGTTCAGGTAGTCGGACCGGCGATCCCACCAGGAGGCCTCGTCCGCGGGCTCGGCGGTGTAGCCGAAGCTGCGGATGAGCTCGCGCGAGCGTTCCGTCAGAAACTCCGGGCTCTTCGGAAATGGCGCGAGGCCCTGGTCCATGGAGAAGCGCGCGAGCCCGACGACCGCGCCGAGGATCACGACGGCCGCGCCCAGCATCGCCCACGCCTTCGCGGGCGCGAGCGCTCCCTCTTCGCCGGCGGCGGCGACCATCTCGGGCGAGGGCGTCTCCCCCGCCGCGATCGCCGCCGCCAGGGGATCGCCGCCCGGAAGCGCCGCCGCGATCTGAGCGGCCGAGGCGGGCCGCGCCGACGGTTCCTTCTCCAGGCAGCGCAGGATCACGCGCTCGACGGCCGGGTCGAAGCCCGGAGCGATCGAGGACGGCGCGGCGGGTGCGTCCTCCGTGTGCTTGCGCTTGAGCTCCTGCAGCGTCGCGCTGTCGAAGGCCTTGCGGCCCGTGGAGAGCTCGTAGAGCACCAGGCCCAGCGAGTAGATGTCGCTTCGCACCGACGCGGGCTTCCCGGCGAGCTGCTCCGGGGCCATGTAGGCCGGCGTGCCCGAGACCTCGCCCTCGACGACCTCGCTCGCCGCGATCGCCAGGCCGAAGTCCGTGATGCGCGCGCGGCCCCGGCCGTCGAGCATCACGTTGGCCGGCTTCAGGTCTCGGTGCAGCACGCCGCGCTCGTGCGCCGCGGCGAGCCCGGCGCAGAGCTCGCGTGCGATCTCGAGCGCCTTGTCCGGAGGGAGTCGGCCGATGCGTTTCAGGAGGGAGGCGAGATCCTCGCCGTCCACGTACTCCATCGAGAGGTAGTGCTGGCCGTCGATCTCGCCGACGTCGTAGACGCGGCAGACGTTGGGATGCGAGACCTGGCGGGCAATCCGCACCTCGGCGTAAAAGCGCTCGAGGCGGTCCTTCTCCGAAGCGAATCGCCGCGGCAGGAACTTCAGCGCGACCGGCTGGCCGAGCTTCAGGTCATCCGCGCGATAGACCTCGCCCATGCCGCCGCGCCCGAGCAGCCCGATGATCCGGTAGCGCTCGGCGAGCACCGTGCCGGGCGTGAAGCCGCCGGCCTCGATCGAATCGGACGAGGCCAGCCGGCCGACCTTCGAGGAAGACGGGCCGCGCCGCCGCGCCGCCTCCGCGACCGAGGCCGACGCGATGTTCGTCGGCAGCTGCGAGACCGACGAAATGGTCTCGCCGCATTTCGGGCAGAAGCTCGCGTCCACCGGCGTCTCCGCCGAGCACGAAGGGCATCGAGGAGACGCGGTGTTCACAGTCTGTTGTCTCGGAGCTTATCCCTCGTCCAGCCGCGCGCCCGCGAAGGCGGACTTCCCTCCGAGCGAGATGCGGAACGCGTACACCGCGAGAGCGGCCACGAGCCCCGCCAGGATCAGGCCCCGGCCGGCGTACCAGCGCGAGAAATCCAGGGAGAACGGCGCCTCGAGAAACAGGATGTTCACGAGAAACGCGAAGCACAGAGCGAGGATGCCGAACCGCACCGCGACGAAGATCGTCAGGGCGGCCATGCAGATGCCCGAGATCAGCTCGACGGTGTTGTTCTCGCCGGAGAGGGAGAGCATCACGAGAAGCACGCCCGCGAGCGCGATCGCGAGCCACTTGCGGCGCAACAGGACCTGCCCGAGGACCAGAACCGTCATGATCGCGAGCCCTCGCTCGACGCTGTCGGCCAGGACGCCGAACGCGTGGCCGACGATGTCCGAAAGACCCAGGAGGAACGCGACCTTCGGCGGCGCCGGTGTCATGCCCCGGAGGTCGATCCAGTTCGGAAGCGCGTTGCCGCCGGCGTAGCAAAGGATGATCCCGGATCCGACGAGCAGCCCGACGAGAACGTCGCGGCCCACGAGCGGATCGCGGAACCTCCCGGCGAGCAGCCGGCTCCAGGAGATCAGCAGGTCCGGCCACTTCCGCCGGACGATCGGCTCGATCGCGACGTAGATGAGCCAGGCGAATGCGCCCGTGAATGCGGAGAACGCGAGGCCGTTCCCGAGCAACTCGAACTCCCCGTTCAGGTCGCTCACGTGGTGCGCCTCGAACAGCCAGGACATCAGAGAGGCGATGAACATGAAGCCCGCGACGCGTGACGCGCCCCGGCGGTCGCCGCGACCCAGCCGGAGATTGCGACGCGCGACGAAAGCGGTCCCGATCAGAACCGTGGAGAGGATGAACACGATGGCCACGTCGCGAGCGACGCGGCCTCCCGCGGTCGGATTCTCGACCATGCGCGTCGGCCGCCTCCACGGGCCGATGACCTCGAACCAGACGGGCTTTCCGAGCCACGAGGCGGCGCCGACGTGGATCGGCACGTCCGGCGTTCCGGCATAGCGACCCGTCCCAATCCTCGCGCGCGTCGAATGGCTCGCTCGGAAGCCATCGCGGCACCGAGGGCGTGAAGCGGCTCGGGTCGAGGCCGGCGGCGGCAAAGAGCGGCTTCCAGTCGGGTTTCGCGGCCGAGGAGGCCTCGGCCGGCCGCGTGACCTGAGGCGGCTCCACCCGGAGGCTCATGAGGTTGCCGCGCGCGTCGAGCGCGACCGTGACCATCCCGGACACCTCGAACGGAGGATCCTCCACGCGCACGAACTGGCCGCCGTTCAGCGGGACGAGGGGACGCGGGCTCTGCCGGTAAACGAACCACCACGGATGCGGCTCCGCACGGGCGAGCTCCCGGAAGTTGCGGGTCGAGGGGATCGACGCCGCGCGGTAGACGAGGTACGGATACTGACGCAGCCACCAGGCGGCCGTGTCGGCGGGAGGCCGGCCGTCGCCCAGGGCCGCCGCGAGCTCGCGCGCCTTGTCCTCGAGCACGGCCGGGCTCCGGGGGAACGGCGCCACGCCCTCGTCGCTCGACCAGCGCGAGAGGACGATGATGCCGATGAACGCGGCGAGCGTCGCCGACAGAAGTGTCCATGCGAGCCCCGGCGCGAGCGCTCCCTGCTCGCCGGCGGCCGCAACCATTTCCGGAGAAGGCGTCTCGCCCGCCGCGAGGGCCGCCGCGAGCGGATCGCCGCCGGGAAGCGCCGCCGCGACCTGCGACGCCGAGGCGGGCCGCGCCGCCGGATCCTTCTCGAGGCAGCGCAGGATCACGCGCTCGACGACGGGATCGAATCCCGGAGAGATCGTCGAGGGCGAGGCCGGCGGGTCCTGGGCGTGCTTGCGCTTGAGCTCCTGGAACGTCGCGCCCTCGAAGGCCTTGCGGCCCGTGTAGAGCTCGTAGAGCACCAGCCCGAGCGAGTAGACGTCGCTGCGGACCGTCGCGCCCTTGCCCGCGAGCTGCTCGGGCGCCATGTAGGCCGGCGTGCCCGACACCTCTCCGTCGACGACGTCGCCCGCGGCGACGGCCAGGCCGAAGTCGGTGATGCGCGCCCGGCCCCGGCCGTCGATCATCACGTTGGCGGGCTTCAGGTCCCGATGCAGCACGCCCCGCTCGTGCGCGGCCGCGAGGCCCGCGCAGAGCTCCCGCGAGATGTCGAGCGCCTTGTCCGCCGGCAGCCTCCCGATGCGCTTCAGAAGGGACGCGAGATCCTCGCCGTCGACGTACTCCATCGAGAGGTACTGCTGCCCGTCGATCTCGGCGACGTCGTAGACGCGGCAGACGTTGGGGTGCGAAACCTGCCGGGCGATGCGGACCTCGGCGTAAAAGCGATCGAGGCGATCCTTGTCCGAGGCCAGATGCCGCGGCAGGAACTTGAGCGCCACGGGTTGACCGAGCTTCAGATCGTCCGCGCGGTAGACCTCGCCCATGCCGCCGCGGCCGAGCAGGCCGATGATCCGGTAGCGCTCGGCGAGGATCGCGCCGGGCGTGAAGCCGCCCGCCTCGATCGAGTCGGACGACGCGAGCCGGCCGACTTTCGAAGACGAGGGCGGGCGCCGAGCCGCCTCCGCCACCGACGGGGAGGCGAGATTCGTCGGCAGCTGCGACACGGACGACACGGGCTCGCCGCAGGCCGGACAGAAACGCGCCGACCCGGGAACGTCGGCAAAGCAGGATGGGCAGCGGATCAAGTTGGGAGGATTGTAGAGGCAAAAAAAGGGCGGCCTCGAGGCCGCCCTCTGCCGATCCAGAGCGGAGCGAGCCGGACCGAGGCAGACCCACGGCAGTAGCAACGCCGACCGAAGGTCGGCAGTCGACCGCTCGAGTCGGGATCCCTCGGCTGCGGCCTCGGGATGACCGCTACGCTAGAAAAGGGGCGGCTCGGTTGCCGCCCCTGCGATTCGAGTTCGGGATCCCTCGGGCTTCGGCCTCGGGATGACCGCTACGCCGCCGCGAAGCGGCGGCTACGCGGTCACTTCTTCGTCGACTTGCCCTCGGCCGCGGTCTTCCAGGTCTTGCCGCCGTCGTCGGACATTTCCCACTTGAAAGTCTGCGAGGTCGGGGTCGGCATCATGATCGTGTACTTGGACTTGATGAGCTTGCCGCCCATCTTGTCCTCGCCCGTCCAGCTCCAGGTGTTGCCCGAAACCATGCCGGTCGCCTGCCCCATCATGCCCATGCTGTCGAAGCCCATGTACTTGTAGACCTTCTCCTCGCCGTTCCAGCCGAGGATGGCCTCGCTCTTCATCTTGCCCATGGCGCCTTCGGAGCTCTCGCGGCAGACGAGCTGCCATCCCCCCTCGAACCAGGTGCATTCCTGCTCGCCCGTCATCTTCCCGCCGGGACCCCAGGGGCCGGGCTGCATCGTCGCCTCGGTCTTCCACTTGCCCGCGAAGGGTTCCAGCTTCTTGGTCTCCGGTCCGGGCTTGGGCGCCTCCGTGCCCTGGGCCAGGACCGCGCTGGCGCCGAAACACAATCCCGCAAGGACCGCGGCTGTTCCCAGAATGGTCTTCCGAATCGTCATTCCACCCTCCTCATTTCAGAACCAGAACGTCGTTTCCGACCGGAGGTTACACCCCGATCAGCGCTTCACCGCCGGAGAGCCCGTCTTCGTGACGTGGCCCTCCATGATCGTCGTCCAGGTCGTGCCGTTCTCCGAGCTCTCGGCTTTGAAGTCGTAGCTCGAAGCCGAAGCCTCGGTGATCGTGTAGCGAGTCTGGAACTTCCTGCCGCCCATCGAGTTCTCGCCGCGGTAGGTCCAGACCTTCCCGCTGACGGTTCCCTGAGCCTGCTCGTTCTCGCCCATGTTGTTGAAGCCGTTCCAGGTGTAGACCTTCTTCTCCGCGTCGTAACCCATGACGCCGAGCCCGTTCATCTTGCCGAGGGGGCCGCTGCCCTCCGAGTTGCAGACGACGAAAAAGCCGCCCGGCATCAGCGAGCACGAGTCGTCGCCGGACATCGCGCCGCCCGGGCCCCAGGGGCCGGGCTTGAGCGTTCCGGTCGAGTGCCACTTGCCGAGGAAGTAGCTCATCTTCTGGTGCTCCATGCCGGGCTTGGGCATCTCCATGCCCTTCTTTTCCTGCGCGGATGCGATGGCGGCGACACCCGCGAGCCCCAATATGGCAGCAGCGGCGGCGACGACGCCGATCCGAATCGATCTCATGGGACGTTCTCCTTCCCCCGCGAATTCTATTCAACGCCGGCCAGGATTCCTTTAGGCTCGCCCATATGCGAACCGTCCGGACAGCCGCTTTCGCCCTTCTGGTATTGGCCACGGTCCTCCGAGCCGCCGCGCCGGCCGCCTCCGAACCCGCCGCCGGCGGTGTCCGCTGGTCCGTCCCCGCGGGCTGGACGGCGGCTCCCGAGAAGCCGATGCGGGTGGCCACCTATGCGATCCCGGCCGCCTCGGGCCAGGAAGCCGGCGAGTGCGGCGTGTTCTTCTTCGGACGGGGCCAGGGCGGCTCGGTCGACGACAACCTGGCCCGCTGGAAGAGCCAGTTCGAGCCCGCGCCCACCGCGAAGCCGACCGTCCAGACCGTCCACGGCCTGACGGTGCACGAGCTGGACCTGTCCGGCGCCTACCTCGCACCGGCCGGACCGATGATGCAATCCCAGGGCAAGAAGCCGAACTGGCGCTTGCTCGGCGCCATCGTCGAGGCGCCGGACGGGCTCGTCTTCTTCAAGTGCACCGGTCCCGCCGCCACCATGGCGAAGGCCGAAAAGGACTTCAAGGCCCTGGTCCAGTCGCTGTCGAAGGCGACGAAGGCGTAAGATCGCCGAGGCCTTCCCGCCGACACAGTTCGGGATCGTTCGCTTCGCTCAGATGACGGCGGGTCGATGCGGTGCTTACTCGCCGTCATCCTGAGGAGCGCAGCGACGAGCCGGCCACCGAAGGCGACTCCTCGGCAGTGGCAACGCCGACCGCAGGTCGGCGGTCACGATCCCGAACTCGAAGCGCCGCGGTCAATACCGCGCCAGCTCCTCCTTCGAGGCTCCCCTCCTGCTTGCCGCGGAGCGCGATGCAGAGGTCCATGCTCTCGAGGACCTTCGCGAGATTGCGCTGGCCTCCGGGCAGTTTTTCGGCGCGGCCCGCGAAGAACTCGGCGACTTCCTCCCGATGCTTCTCGTCGCAGAAGCCGGACGCGTAGTACGGAACGTACCCGGTGACCTCCCGCGGCATCCGCGCGACCGTGGAGTCGTAGTTCGCCTGAAGGTACTTCCAGGTCGCGGCGCGGCCCTCGGGCGTGTCGAGCGACGCATAGATGATGTTGCCGGCCTCCCGCGAGTCGAACTCGGGCGACATCACGAACGCAAACGCGTCGTCGAGGATCGCGGGGTCGCTGAACGCGCCGAGCGCGCGGAAGAGCCGGTTGCGGTCGCGCCGTTCCTTCGACGTCTTGATGCCTTGCTTGTACTTGTCGAAGAGCGCCCGGTCGCCATGCCGCGCGGCGCTCTCGAGGACGCCGCCCACCATTTCGGCCTCGACCGCCGACCGGTCGGCGAGCCACGCGAGCGCGAGACGCTTCGCCTCGGCCTGGAGCTCGGGCTCGTCTCCGTCCTTCGTGACGTACGGCACGAGTGACGAACGCAACAGGCGCGTGTCCTCGTCCTCCCCGGGCTTGCCCGTAAACCCCAGCGCGCGGGCGCGCGGGCCGAACGTCTTCGACACGTAGCGCGCATAGGCCGGCCGGAGCGCTTCGGGAAGCACGTTCTCGCCCGCGTCCGTGGCGATCCGGATCGTCGCCTGCACGATGTACCGGTTCGGGTCGTTCGCGAAGCGCGGCGCGAGCGCGAGGGCCTGGCCCATCGAGGTCGCGCCTCCGGCGGCGAGCGCGTCGATGTCGCGCAGCAGCCCGACGCGCTCGGGGACCGTGAGCTCCTTGTCGGCGACGGCGAGCAGCTTCTCGAGACTGTCGCCGCGATAGACCGCCCGGTAGTAGCCGACCTCGCCGTCGTTCGCGAGGACCCAGGACGGACAGCCGCCGGAAGCCGCTCCCGGCGCCGCCATCGTGCCCGAGGTCTCCGTGAGAAGCGTGCAGGCCCGGGAGGCTTCGCCGCCGCCCGACGCGGCCCGCGCGCAGACCGGGATCTGCCACGTCTCCGTGGACGAGCCTTCCGAGCCGACGGGGAGGAACCGTTTCTGGGCGAGCGCGAGTTTGGGTCCGCCTGCGCCGCCGCACTGCAGCGTCACGTCGAGCAGCGGCACCCCCGGCTGGTCGAGAAACGTCGAGAACGCCGCCGCCACGCCGGGCCGGCTCTCGGCTTCGATGGCCGAAAGGAACTCTTTCGACGTTCCCGTCCCGTAGGCGTGCGCCTTCATGTAGCGCCGGACGCCGGCCTGGAACTTCGCGGGGCCGATCCAGGCTTCGAACATCGAGATGACGGCGCCGCCCTTCTGATACGAGATCGAGTCGAACGCGTTGGCGATGTCGTCGGCGGATTTGATCTCCTGGCGGATCTTGCGCGCCGACACGAGCGTGTCGTCGCCCATGACGTTGGACCGGTCGACGATCTCCTCGACCGCCGTGCCCCAGGAGGGCTGCCACTCGGCGATCGTGCGGTCCCCCAGCCAGGTGGCGAAGGACTCGTTCAACCAGACGTCGTCCCACCACGCGAGCGTCACGTAGTCGCCGAACCACTGGTGCGCGAGCTCGTGCGCGTTGATCGAAGCCTGGACACGTTTCCACTGGATCGACTCGTCCTTGGGCTGCGCCAGCAGGACCGACTCCGACCAGGTCACGAGCCCCGCGTTCTCCATCGCGCTGAACGTCACCGTCTGCGGGATGACGAGCTGGTCGAGCTTCGCGAAGGGAAACGGCATCCCGAAGTAGTCCTCGAGCTTCGCGAGAATGGGCCCGCTCGTTTCGGCGGCGTAACGCGCCCGCGAAGCCTTCCCTTTCGGGACGACGATGCGAATCGGCGTCTTCTTCATTCCGGCGCGGCCGGCGTCGACGTAATCGAACGGACCGATGCCGAACGCGATGAGATACGCCGGCAGGGGCTCCGTCTTTCCGAAGCGCACGACCTTGCTGCCGCCCTTCGCCGGCGACTCGGAGGCGATCGGGGTGTTGGAGACGGCGCTCGTGCCCGCCGGGATCGTGAGCGTCAGCTCCCAGGGCGATTTGTACATGGGCTCGTCGAAGCAGGGAAACGCCCGGCGCGCGTCGGTGGTCTCGAGCTGCGTGTAGACGTACCAGGCGTCGCCGTCCTTCTGCCGGAAGACGCCCTGCGTGGAGGTGTCGTCGATCGCGCCCGCGTAGTCCACGTGCAGCTCGATCTCTCCGGCCGGAAGCTCCCGGTCGAAGGCGAATCCGGCGAAGTCCGCGCCTCCCGGGACGATGCGGACCGGGTCCGACTTGCCGCCCGACCGCACCGAGGCTTTCTCAAAGCTGAGGTCCGTGGCGTGGAGCCAGAGGACCGCGGTCGGACGGGTCAGGCGAACCCCGATGTCGACCGCGCCGTGGAAAGTCTTCTGATCCGGGTCGATGGTCAGGGCCACCCGGTAGCCGGTAGGGGCCGCATCGCCCGGAAGGCGCAGGGTCGGCGGAACCGGATCCTCGGCGGCCAGAGCCGCGCCGCCCCCGGCGATCAGAACGAGGCAGGCCGCCAGGACCGCCCGAATCGGAGACCAACGCCATTCACGCATAGACATCCTTATGGGTAAACTCGTTCCCGTCTTATCCGCAGGGGGAATGTAAAGGTTTCGCGAGGATGGCCCTCCGGCGGATTCTTGCGACAATATGTGTATCGGGTTGACTCAACGAGGTCCCAGTGAATCCCGGTCGGCGCCGTTGGCCGCGTTCGGCCTCCTGGCTCTCGCCCTTCCGCGCCCCCCTGCTCGCGGCATAGACTCCCCCGCCGGAGGGCCGCATGCCGTCGCTGATCACGGTCGCGCTCGCAGGAGCGCTCACGCTCGGTCTCGTCGCCGAGGGAGGTCCGTCGGAGGCCATGAAGCAGACGATCGCCGGTCTCGAGAACGAGCTGGCTCAGAAGTGGGGAGAAGCCGAGCGCCCGCGCATCGAACAGGGCATCCGGCAGGCCGCCGGGTTCTGGCGCGCCGAGGACGGCGACGAGAAGGCCTTCGCCGAGGTCGTCCGCACCTACTACGCCGGCGACTCCGTCGCCCGCAACGCGTTCTTCTCCCGGATGGAGAAGTGCCTCGAGTCCCTCGACGGGCACATGAACGAGATCGCCCGCGACTTCCGCTGGCAGACGGACCTCGATCTGGGCGAGGTCTACCCGTTCGACCAGGTCCTCGCGGGCTACGACCCGTCGGCGCACTTCGTCGACGACTCCTTCCAGAACAAGCTGGCCTTCGCCGTGCTCCTCAACTTCCCGGTCACGACCCTCAAGGAGCGTCTCGAGCAGGGCCCGGCGTGGTCGCGGAGACAGTGGGCGGAGGCGCGCCTCGCCGAGCGGTTCTCCAAGCGCGTGCCCGCCGAGGTCAATCTCGCGATCACCGAGGCCGGGTCGGCCGCCGACCACTACATCGCGGAATACAACATCTGGATGCACCACGTCGTCGACGCGAAGGGGATGCGGCTGTTCCCGCCGAAGATGCGCCTGCTCTCCCACTGGAACCTGCGCGACCAGATCAAGGCCGACTACTCCGACGGAAAGAACGGCCTCGCGAAGCAGCGCCAGATCGCGCAGGTCATGGACCGCATCGTCACGCAGACGATCCCGCAGGTCGTGATCGACAACCCCTACGTGGACTGGGACCCGTCGGCCAACACGGTCAAGGCGACGCTCGAGCGGGACTCCGACAAGCCCGCGCCTGCCGACATGAAAGTCACCACCGCGCCCGAGCCCGACACCCGCTACGCGATGCTCCTGAAGACGTATCAGGCGGCGCGCATGGAGGATCCGTACTCGCCGACGGCGCCGACCCTGATCGACCGGCGCTTCGAACGAGAATCGCCAGATCCCCGAGGAGCGGGTCAAGGCGATGCTCGTGGAGGTCCTCTCCTCGCCGCTCGCGCCGCGCGTCGCGGCGCTCATCGAGAGCCGGCTCGGCCGGCCGCTCGAGCCTTTCGACGTCTGGTACAGCGGCTTCAAGCCGCGCGGGCAGCTACACCGAGGAACAGCTCGACGCCATCGTCAAGAAGAAGTACCCCTCGGCGGAAGCCTTCCAGGAAGACATTCCCAACATCCTCGTCAAGCTCGGCTTCTCGAAGGACCGCGCGGATTACCTGGGCTCGCCGCATCCTCGTCGATCCCGCGCGCGGCTCGGGCCACGCCGCCGGCGCCCATCGCCGCGCCGACAAGGCGCATCTCCGCACGCGCGTCGAGAAGGACGGGATGAACTACAAGGGCTACAACATCGCGGTCCACGAGCTCGGCCACAACGTCGAGCAGACGTTCTCGCTCAACGACATCGACTCGACGCTGCTGGAGGGCGTCCCCAACACGGCGTTCACCGAGGCGCTCGCGTTCGTCTTCCAGGCGCACGACCTCGAGCTCCTCGGCCTCGCAGCGCCCGACGCGCAGAGCAACGCGCTGCGCGCGCTCAACGACTACTGGGCGACCTTCGAGATCGCCGGCGTCGCCCTCGTCGACATGGCCGTGTGGCACTGGATGTACGCGCATCCGAACGCCAACCCCTGCGGACCTGAAAGCCGCGACGATCCAGATCTGCAAGGACGTCTGGAACACCTACTACGCCCCGATCTTCAAGAAGAAGGACGTCGTCTACACGCTCGGCATCTACTCGCACATGATCGACGCCTTCCTCTACCTGCCGGACTATCCGATCGGCCACCTGATCGCCTTCCAGATCGAGCGGCAGGTCCAGAAGGCCGGCAACCTCGGCAAGGAGTTCGAGCGCATGGCGAAGGCGGGCAACATCGCTCCGGACATCTGGATGACGAAGGCGACGGGCGAGCCCGTCGGCGCGCAGGCCCTTCTCGCGGCCACCGAGAAGGCCCTCACTGTGGTCCGGTAGAGCGGCCGAAGCTCCCGAGCGCATCGTGACGGACGTGGGCGCCCGGGGAAACCGCCGCGAGCTCCGGCGGCTCATCGTCGCCTCGAGCCTCGGCACGCTCTTCGAGTGGTACGACTTCTATCTCTACGGCATCGCTCGCGGTCTTCTTCGGCGGCCTCTTCTTCCCGCCCGGCAACGAGCGCGCGGCGCTCCTCGCGAGCCTCGCGACCTTCGGCGCCGGCTTCGGCGTGCGCCCGCTCGGCGCGCTCGTCTTCGGCCGCATCGGCGACCTCGTCGGCCGCAAGTACACCTTCCTCGTCACGATGGTCACGATGGGCCTCGTCGACCGCGCTCATCGGGTTTCCTGCCGACGTACGCGAAGGTCGGCCTGCTCGCGCCGGTCCTGCTCGTGCTCCTGCGCCTCGTCCAGGGCCTCGCGCTCGGCGGCGAGTACGGCGGCGCGGCCACCTACGTGGCCGAGCACGTGCCCGACGAGCGGCGCGGCTACTACACGAGCTTCATCCAGACCACGGCGACGCTCGGCTTCTTCCTCTCGCTCGGCGTCATCGGCGCGTGCCGCGCCGGGCTCGGGCCCGAGGCGCTTCAAGGCCTGGGGCTGGCGCGTCCCGTTCCTCGCTCTCCTTCGTGCTGCTCGCGGTCTCGCTCTACATCCGGCTGCGGATGCGCGAGTCGCCGCTCTTCGCGAAGCTGAAGACGCGAGGGCCGCGTCTCGAAGAACCCGCTCAAGGAGAGCTTCGCCAACCCGAAGAACCTGCGGTACGTGCTGCTCGCGCTCTTCGGCGCCACCGCGGGCCAGGGCGTCGTCTGGTACACGGGGCAGTTCTACGCGCTCACGTTCCTGCAGAAGCCGCTCAACCTCGACTGGCGCCTGGCCTACGCGCTGGTCGCCGTCGCGCTGGCCCTCGGCACGCCGTTCTTCGTCGTCTTCGGCGAGCCTCTCCGACCGCATCGGCCGCAAGAGGATCATGCTCGCGGGCTGCCTCGCTCGGCGGCGCTGACCTACGTGCCGATCTACAGGGCGATGAAGGCGCCTCGCCAACCCGACGATGGCGGCCAGCGTCACGTCGACCTCGCCCTGGCCGAACCTGCTCGGCCTGGTCGGCATCCTCTTCGTGCAGATGCTCTACGTGACGATGGTGTACGGCCCGATCGCCGCGTTCCTGGTCGAGCTCTTCCCGACCTCGATCCGCTACACCTCGATGTCGCTGCCCTACCACCTCGGCAACGGCTGGTTCGGCGGCTTCCTGCCGCTCATCGCGACCGCCGTGACGACCTCGGCCTGGGCCGCAGGCGACCTTCGGCGCCGAGCGCGATCTACACGGGGCTCATCTATCCGATCGCCGTCTGCGTGATGACGCTCGTCGTCGGCGGGCTCTTCATCCGCGAGACGAAGGACCACAAGATCGACACCCCGATCCGCTGAATCGATGGAGGTCTTCGGAGCTTTGGAATAGCATCGCGGCTTCGGGAGGCGCGGCCCGCGCCGCGAGCGCCATGACCAAGGATCCCGACGACACCGACGAGCTGCCGGTCTTCAGAAGCCGGGACGAGCGCGCGCCCGCCGGAGAATCCGCCTGGGTCGAGGTCGATCTCGCGGCCCTGACCCATCCCGGCCGCATCCGCGACAACAACGAAGACCACTTCTACGTCGCCCGCATTGACCGCTCCCTGCAGACCCTCGACACGAACCTGCCCGAGGGAGACGTCCCGCGTCACTACTCCGAGACCGCGTACGGCCTCCTCGTCGCCGACGGCGTCGGCGGCGCGGCCGCGGGCGAGGTCGCCAGCCGCACGGCCGTGCACGCTCTCATCGACCTCGTGATCGAGACGCCGGACTGGATCATGCGGCTCGATCAGCCCCGCACCAACGAAGTCCTGCAGCGCATGGAGAGCCGCTTCCAGAAGGTCCGCGAGGTCCTGATCCAGAAGGCGAAGGACGACCCCTCCCTCCGCGGGATGGGAACGACGTTGACCGTGGCCTGCTCTCTGGGAACGGAGGTTCTCACTGCGCATGTCGGCGACTCCCGCGCGTACGTGTTCCGCAAGGGAGGCGTCCTCGAACGGCTGACGCGTGACCAGACGCTCGCCCAGTCCCTCGTCGACGCCGGTGCGATCACGCCGGAGGACATCCCCACGCATCCGGGCCGCAACGTCCTGACGAGCGCGCTCGCGACCCGCCTGGCGTTCGCGCAGGTCGAGCTCAAGACCGCGCACATCGGCGACGGCGATCAGCTTCTGCTGTGCTCCGACGGCCTCACCGACATGGTCTCCGAGGAGGCGATCGCCAAGGAGCTCAGCGCTCCCGGCGGCTCGGCGGCCGTTTGCCAGCGGCTGATCGACCAGGCGCTCGCGGCCGGAGGGAAGGACAACGTCACCGTGATCCTCGGTCGATACCGTGTTCCGCAGGCTCGGCCGGGCGGGTCCCACACTCACTGATACCGTAGCCTCAACGATTTCCGAGGAGGAGGCTCTCGATGTTGCTTCGCCGGTCGTTCCTCGCCCTTCTGCTGAGCTCCGCGCCGGCCCTCGCGCGTCTTTCGCCCAGGAAGGCTATCCGCTTTTCACGACGGACTTTCCGCCCGAGGAGTTCGCCGCGCGCCGCGCGAAGGTCTACGAGGCCATCGGCACCGACGCGATCGCCGTCGTGCAGGGTGCTCCCGGTCCGCCGAGCTACACGCGGTTCCGGCAGACGAACGAGTTCTATTACCTCTGCGGCATCGAGACGCCGCACGCGTACCTCATGCTGGACGGCAAGACGAAGAAGGCTTCGCTCTTCCTTCCCGCACCGCAACGAGAAGCGCGAGTCGGGCGAGGGTCGGATGCTCTCGGTGGAAGACGCCGACGAAGTCAAGAAACTCTCGGGCGTCGACGAGGTCATCGCCACCGACCTCCTCGCCGAGCACATCGAGGGCAAGTACCTGAGAGGCGGCAAGCGCGTCCTCTTCACGCCGCTCGCTCCGGCCGAAGGCGGCTCCATGAGCCGCGACCTCGCGATGCGCTACGTGGCCGACGCCGGGACGGACCCGTTCGACCAGGGCGTCTCGCGCGAGGGCCGGTTCGCCGAGCTCGTCCGCGCTGCGCTTCCCGGTCTTCGAGATCAAGGACCTCTCGCCCACGCTCGACGCGCTGCGGCTGATCAAGAGCCCGCGCGAGCTCGAGATGATCCGCAAGTCGACGAAGCTCGCCGGGCTCGCCCTGGTGGAGGGCATGCGCTCGGTCAAGCCCGGCCAGTACGAGCGCGAGCTCGACGCGGTCGGCAAGTTCGTCTACTACCGCAACGGAGCCCAGGGCGACGCGTACTACTCGCTCATCGGCAGCGGCCGGAACGCCTACTGGCCGCACTACAACGCCGGCAAGCGCCAGATGCTCGACGGCGACTTCCTGCTCATGGACTACGCGCCGGACTACGGCTACTACGAGAGCGACGTCACCCGCATGTTCCCGGTCAACGGGAAGTTCTCCCAGTGGCAGCGCGAGCTCTACGGCTTCTACCTCGCGTGCTACCGCGAGATCCTCAAGGCCCTCGGTCCCGGCAAGACGGCGCCCAGGTCATCTCGCAGGCCGGGGCCGCGATGGACCCGATCCTCGCCGCGGCGAAGTTCTCGAAGCCGTCGCACCGCAAGGCCGCCGAGGACTTCGTCGAGAAGTACAAGAAGAGCGCCGAGAGCGAGTATCCCTACGTCGGCCACTGGGTCGGCATGGCCACCCACGACGTCGGCTCGCACGAGGGCCCGCTCAAGCCGGGGATGGTTTTCACCATCGAGCCGGCGCTCACGGTGCCGGACGAAAAGATCTACGTTCGCCTCGAGGACATGATCTTCATCACGCGAGACCGGCGCCGAGGTCGTCTCGAACGACGCCCCGTGGGACATCGACAAGATCGAGAAGCTGATGACCGAAGACGGCATGCTGGAGAAGTACCCGAGGGTTTCCGCGCCGACGCGCAGCCGGCGAGTCCGGATCCAGGCTCGATCCAGGATGACGGCAAACGCGTCGCCGCCGTGACGCGACTACCGTGACCGAGAGTGCGCGCGGTCTACATGACCGCGCCGGGCCGGGCGCTCGAGATGCGCGACGTGGACGCGCCGCGTGCGCGCGAGGGCGGCGCGATCCTCGAGACGATCGCGAGCGAGGTCTGCGGCACCGACGTCCACCTGCATCACGGCCGGCTCTCGGGCGTCCCGTATCCGATCATCCCGGGCCACGTCAGCGTCGGGCGCGTGCTCGAGACGCGCGGCCCGCTCGCCGACGTCGAGGGCCGGCCGATCGCCGAGGGCGCGCTCGTCACGTTCTACGACGTGTTCGGAACCTGCGGCGCCTGCTGGCACTGCCTCGTCGCCCGCGCGGCGACGCGCTGTCCGAAACGCCGCGTCTACGGAATCACGGCGCCGGCGGCGGACGGGCTCCTCGGCGGCTGGTCCGAGCGGATCGAGATCCTTCCGGGCGTGAAGCTCGTGCCGCTCCCCGACGAGCTCTCCGCGGAAGAGTTCCTGGGCGGCGGCTGCGGCCTGCCGACCGGCTTTCACGCCGTCGAGCGCGCGGGGATCGCGATGGGCGACACGGTCGTCGTCCAGGGCTCGGGCCCCGTCGGCCTGAACGCCGCGATCTTCGCGCAGCTCTCCGGCGCGCTGCGCGTCTTCGTCGTCGGAGCGCCGAAGGAGCGGCTCGACGCCGCGCGCCGCCTCGGCGTCGAAGACACCCTCGACATCACGGAGGTCCGCGAGCCGGCCGCCGCGCGCCGCGTGGGTCCGCGACCGCACGGCGGGCCGGGGCGCGGACGTCGTGATCGAGGCCTCCGGAAATCCCGCCGCCGTGCCCGAAGGCCTCGAGATGCTGCGCGACGGCGGCCGCTACGTCGTCGTCGGTCAGTACACCGATTCCGGGGACGCGACGCTCAACCCCCACCGCCACATCAACCGCCGGCACGCGACGATCCTGGGCTGCTGGGGCTACGAGTTCTCCCACCTCCACCGCTCCCTCTCCATGATGGCGAAGCACACCGCGCGCTTCCGATGGCGCGAGCTCGTCACGCGCGAGTACCCGCTCGAGAAGGCCGGCGAGGCGCTCGCGGACATGGAAGCCCTGTCGGTCGTCAAGGCCCTGATCCGTCCCAACCCCGCGCGCTGATCGAGGTCCCGCGAACCTCCTCCCGGGCGATACACTCAGGGGCGGGCCATGCCTCTCGAAGCCGGCTCGCGTGTCGGCGCGTACGAAGTCATTGCCCCGATCGGGCGGGGCGGCATGGGCGAGGTCTACCGGGCGCGCGACACTCGCCTCCATCGCGACGTCGCGCATCAAGGCACTTCCAGACGCGTTTTCGCAGGACCCGGAGCGGCTCCTGCGCTTCGAGCGCGAGGCGCGGCTTCTCGCCGCGCTCAATCACCCGAACATCGCCGCGATCTACGGCCTCGAGGAGCAGGACGGCGCGCGCCTCCTCGTCATGGAGCTCGTCGAGGGCCCGACGCTCGCCGAGAGGCTCGCCTCGGGGCCGCTGCCGGTCGACGAGGCCCTCGCCGTCGGCCTCGGCATCGCCGCGGGCCTCGAAGCGGCGCACGAGGCGGGGATCGTCCATCGGGACCTGAAGCCCTCCAACGTCAAGGTCCGGCCGGACGGCGCGGTCAAGGTGCTCGACCTCGGGCTGGCGCGAGTCGTCGACCCTTCGAGCGGCGCCGTCGACTCCTCCCTTTCCCCGACGCATCACGACTCCCGCGACGCATGCCGGAGTCGATCCTCGGGACCGCGGCGTACATGAGCCCCGAGCAGGCGCGCGGCAAGACGCTCGACAAACGCACCGACATCTTCTCCTTCGGGTGCGTGCTCTACGAGTGCCTGACGGGCAGGCAGGCGTTCTCGGGCGAGACGGTGTCCGACATCCTCTCGGCGATCCTCCGGGCGGAGCCCGACTGGTCCGCGCTGCCGGCGCAAACGCCCTTCCGTGTCCGCGAGCTCCTGCGCCGGTGCCTGCAGAAGGACCCGAAGCAGCGGCTCCACGACATCGCCGACGCGCGGATCGAGATCGAGGAGGCACTGGCCTCCCCGGCCGCGGGGCTGGAGGTTTCGGCTCCCGCGGTGCGGCCCTGGCGCGGGCGCCTCGCGTGGGGAGTCGGCGGCGCCGTGCTCGCGGCCGCGATCACGGCCGCTCTGTTTCTCCTCCGACCTGCGGCGCCGAGGCCCGGCCCGACGGTCGTCCGTGCGGTTCTGCCGATTACGCCCGCGGAACGCTTCGCGTTCGATCGTCGCGCCGTCGCCGTTTCGCCGGACGGCGAAACCGTCGTCTTCACCGGCATCCACCAGGGCGCCCCGGCGCTGTTCCGGCGGGCCTTGAGCGGCCGCTCGGCGGAGCTGATCCGCGGAACCGAGCGAGGTCACTCCCCGTTCTTCTCCCCGGACGGGCAATGGATCGGCTTCTTCACGCGCGCAGAGCTCAAGAAGGTGCCGCTCTCGGGAGGGACCGCCGTTTCGCTGTCGAACGTGCCTCCGATCACGGCCGGCGCCAGCTGGGGTGAGAACGGACAAATCGTCCTGACGCGGAAGCTCAACGGATCTCTCGATGTCGTGCCCGCCGCGGGAGGCGCGCTGACGAAGCTGACGCAGCTGGACTCCTCGGCGGGAGAGCACGCGCACCTCTTTCCTCAGGTCCTTCCCGGAGGCCGGGGAGTTCTGTTCACTCTCCGCAAGGGAAGAGACTTCAGCGACACGGCGGCCTCGAGCATCGCGGTTCTGGACCCGGCCACCGGAAAGCGGAACGTCATTCTCGAGGGCGCGAGCTTCGCGCGATACGGAGCCGGGCGCCTCGTCTTCGTGCGCGGACCCTCCGTGTTCTCGGTTCCGTTCGACCTGAATCTTCTGTCGGTGACCGGCCCCCCGGTCCCGGTGTCGGAAACCGTCGTCGTGCACAGGGACCTCGCATTCGGACACTTCGACGTATCGGCCGGAGGCACTCTCGTCTTCCTCGAGGGTCCGCCGACCGCGGCTCCGAACACGTCGGTTCTCCTTCTCGACCGGACGGGGAAGGAGAAACCGCTTCCCGTTCCGCCGGGCGAGTACTACGGCGCCCGTTTCTCGCCGGACGGCGGGCGGTTGGCCCTGTCTCGTTTCGAGAACCTCCGCGGAACGATCGTCATCTACGATCGCGGACGGAACATCCTGACGACGCTGACACCCGAGCCGGGCTCCCACTTCATCCCCATCTGGTCCCCCGACGGTCGCCGACTCGCGTTCAGCCGCTACGCGGACGCGATGCCGACTCTGAGCGCCAAGAACGCGGACGGGAGCGGCGAAATCGAGCCCCTCACCGAGCCGAGCGAGGACGCCCAGTTCGCCGACTCCTGGTCTCCCGACGGCAAGACCATTCTTTACACGGTGGCGTATACCGCGGATCGCGGGCCGAAGCGCAAGCTCCTCTCGACCGACCTCTGGCTCGTCTCGACCCGGCGACCGGCGTTCCGCGCGCCCATGGTTCGAGAGTCCGTTTCGCGAGACCGCCGGAACGTTTTCGCCCGACGGCCGGTGGATCGCGTACGTCTCGGACGAGTCGGGTGTCAAGGAGATCTACGTTCGGCCCTATCCGGGCCCGGGCGCCGCCGTCAAAGTCTCGAACGGCTTCGCCATCGAGCCGCTCTGGTCGCGGGACGGACGGGAGCTCTTCTACCGCACGGGAGAGAACGCGGAGAAGTTCATGACCGTCGCGATTCGCACTCTGCCCGAGCTGACGATCTCCGCTCCGCGACTTCTCTTTTCCTCCGAGGTCGAAGTCGGAGGTCAGGAGGATCGATCCCGCGAGTATGACGTCTCCGCCGACGGGCACTTCGTCGGGCAGCGATCCTCCCGGACCGAGGAGCCCGATCGGCAGCTGGTGGTCGTGACGAACTGGGCGGCGACTCTCGGTCCGTGACGGGCTACGGCGGATCGTCGTTCCTCAGCCAGAGCGGATCCGGCACGCGCACGCCCCAGCGCACCGACGCCATCCGCAGCCCGACGATCGCGACGAACGCGAGCGCGGCGCCGAGAACGGGCGCGAGGCCGATCCAGCTCGCGCCGAGAAACACCCAGGCTCCGGCGAAGGACGAGACGGCATAGAGCTCGCCCGGACGGAAGATCACCGGGATCTCCATCGACACGACGTCGCGGAGCACGCCGCCGAACGTGCCCGTCACGACGCCGATCAGCGACGCGACGAAGGGCGGCAGGCCGCGGTGCAGCGCGAAGCCCACCCCCGTCAGCGTGAAGAGGGCCAGGCCCATCGCGTCCACGAGCACGGCCTGGCCGTGCCACTGGCGGACGCGCGCGTGGAAGGCGCGGCTGTACACGAAGGCCACGCACAGCGGGCACGATCACGAGCAGGTATTCCTGGTGGCTGACCCAGAAGAAGGGGCGGCGGTCGATCAGCAGGTCCCGGAGCGTCCCGCCGCCGAACGCCGTGACGACCGCCAGGCAGTAGGTCCCGACGATGTCCATCTGTTTCTTCGCGGCCGTGATCATGCCGGACACGGCGGAGAGCACCACGGCGGCGGCCTCGAGCGCGGCCGCGAGCGTCGCAGCGTGGGGAACCGTCAACGGGAAGCTTCCGCCTCAGCGCCGGCGCGTGACGGGCTGAACCTGGACCGGCGGCGGCGCAAGGATCGGATAGCCGTTCGCGCCGATCGGCGGCGGCACCGAGCCGGGCGAGCCCGGCGGGGCGATGATCGGAAACCCGTTCGGCCCGATGCGCGACGGCACGCGCGGCGGGGGCAGGCGGCCGCGGCGGGATGTAGCCGCCGCCCCCGTAGTAGTCGGTGTAGCCGTAGTAGCCCGAGTCGACGTACGCGTCGGAGTAGGACGGCGGCGGGGACGGCGGCATCTCGTAATTCGGGTCCATGAAGCGCGGGCCCGACGTAGACGGTCTCGCCCGGGAGCCAGCTTCTCCGTCGGGGCGCGGCTCGGCTTCGAGCGTCGCGACCTTCTCGACCTCGGACGCCGGGAGGCTCAGGAAGACTCCATCGGGATACCTGTGGAAAACGAGGGTCCGACCCTTCCGCACGGGCGGATCGAGCGCGTAAATCTTCGAACCTCCGCGCAGTTCGAGGGCGTAATAACTCTTCATGTCGGCCAGGGACGCGGTCGCTGCGAAGAAACCCGCGAGAAGCCACATCGGCGAGCGTCTGGCCATCCGCTTCCCCCTCCCCATGATCCCTTCACCCCTGTACTCGGGTACAGGACAGCTATGGTATAGACTCGGAGGTCTGGGCGAAACAGGGCCGATTCCGGCACGGGTGGTGGGGGTCCCGCCCAGTTCACGAAACCTGAAGACATCGAGGGTAGGACGAGTATGTCCGTCCGAAACGATACGGGCCTGGGGCCTGATAGCGTCCCGAGCCAGACGCGACGCGTCTCCGTCCACAACGCCGTCGAGGCCGCGCAGCGCTATCTCCTGTCGATTCAGGCAGCCGGACGGCCACTGGTGCGGCGAGCTCGAGGGCGACACGATCCTCGAATCCGAGTACGTCCTCACGCTGCATTTTCTCGGACGCTCCGGAGAACCGCGCGTCCGGAAGGCCGCCGAGCACCTGCGGCGCAAGCAGCTCCCCGGCGGCGGCTGGGCGATCTACGAGGGCGGCCCGGCCGAGGTCAGCGTCTTCGGTCAAGGCGTACTTCGTCCTGAAGCTCGCTGGGCGACGATCCGAACGCGCCGCACATGGTCCGCGCGCGCGAGGTCATCCTGACGCCTCGGCGGCATCGAGGCCTGCAACTCCTTCACGCGGATCTATCTCGCGATCTTCGGCCAGTGCTCGCTGGGACGACTGCCCCGCCGTGCCGCCGGAGATCGTGCTGCTGCCCGACTCGGTTCGTCTTCAACATCTACAAGATGTCGTCCTGGTCGCGCGCGATCGTCGTGCCGCTTTCGGTGATCTGGGCGTCCAAGCCGTCCTGCCCGGTGCCCGACTACGCCGCGATCCCCGAGCTGCACATCCGCGCGAGCCGCGGCGCCCGCGCACGTCGCCCGCACGCGCAGCGAGCGCGCCTGGCGCCGCTTCTTCACCGCCGATCGACGCGATGCTCAAGCGGCTCGAAGCCGGCGGCTCACGCCGCTGCCGGAAGAAGGCCCTGGCGGCCTGCGAGAAGTGGATCCACGAGCGCCTGGTCCAGTCCGACGGCCTCGGCGCGATCTTCCCGCCGATCATCAACACCATCATCGCCTTCCGCTGCCTCGGCTACGCGCTCGGACGACCCGCGCCTGACTCGCCCAGGTCCACGAGCTCGAGAAGCTCGAGCTCGAGGACGAGGAGACGCTCCACGTCCAGCCCTGCTTCTCGCCGGTGTGGGACACGGCGCTGGCGATGGACGCGCTCTCGGACGGCGGCCTGCCGGCCGACGATCCGGCGCTGCTCAAGGCCGCGCGCTGGCTGCTCGACACGGAGGTCAAGAAGGTCGGCGACTGGAAGAAGGCCTGCCCCGCGGCCGAGCCCGGCGGCTGGTACTTCGAGTACGCCAACGAGTGGTACCCCGACACCGACGACACCGCCGAGGTCCTGATGGCGCTCTCGCGCGCGTCCGCTTCCCGGGCGAGGCCGAGGACCTCGCGCGCCAGGGCGTCGATCGCCCGCGGCCAGGCGTGGCTGCTCGCGATGCAGAACAAGGACGGCGGCTGGGGCGCGTTCGACAAGGACTGCGACAACGAGGTCCTGACCTACATCCCGTTCGCCGACCACAACGCGATGATCGACCCGAGCTGCGAGGACATCACCGGCCGCGCGCTCGAGGCGCTCCACGCCATCGGCGTGCCGGCCGACCACCCGGCGGTGCGCCGCGCCGCCGCGTTCCTCGAGCGCAAGCAGCACCCGGACGGGACCTGGTACGGCCGCTGGGGCTGCAACTACATCTACGGAACCTGGCTCGCGCTGCGGGGCCTGCTGCACGCCGGCGAGGACCTGCGCGAGCGGCGCTACCAGCGAGCCGCCGACGTGGCTCCGCGCGCACCAGAACGCGCGACGGCGGCTGGGGCGAGCTGCCGCACTCCTACGACGATCCGACGACCAAGGGCCAGGGTCCGTCGACGCCTTCGCAGACGGCCTGGGCGCTCGTGGCCCTCTTCGCGACCGGCGACCGCGACTCCGACGCGGTGCGCCGCGGTGTCGAGTACCTGCTCGCCCACCAGCTCTACGACGGCTCCTGGAAGGACGAGCACTGGACGGCGACGGGGTTCCCGAAGGTCTTCTACCTCCGCTATCACCTCTACGCGACCTACTTCCCGCTCTGGGCCCTGGCGCTCTACGCGCGCGAGGGCGACGACCGGAGTCGTCCCGGCGAGCCGAGCGACGGCGAGATTCCCGCCGCCGTCCGGGCCGCCTCGAGCATGGAGTGAACTGATGCGATTCCCCACCCACATCATGACGGACACGATTCAGAACTCGGTCCGTAACGCGATCCGCGGCAACAAGCGGTACCCGTTCGTGCTGATGCTCGAGCCGCTCTACACCTGCAACCTCGCCTGCATCGGCTGCGCGATCGAGCGCCACACGGGCAAGCTGAAGGACCGGCTGTCGGTCGCCCAGTGCATCGAGGCCGTCGAGCGCTCCGAGGCGCCGGTCGTCTCGATCTGCGGCGGCGAGCCCACGATCTACCCCGAGCTTCCCGAGCTCGTCGAGGAGATCATCAAGCGCAAGCGCCACATCTACCTCTGCACGAACGGCCTGCTGCTCGACGAGAACGTCTACGGCACGATCGCGCCGCACAAGCGGCTCATGATCAACGTGCACCTCGACGGGATGCGCGAGACCCACGACTACGTCTGCGCGCGCGAGGGCGTCTTCGACAAGGCGATCGCCATGATCGAGGAGGGCGTCGAGCTCGGCCACCACATGATGGCCAACACGACGGTCTTCAAGGAGACCAACGTCGACGAGGTCGAGGAGCTCTGCGAGCTGCTGACGAAGATGGGCGTCGAGGGCATGCTCGTCTCGCCCGGCTACCACTACGAGTCGGTCGGCGCCGACATCTTCCTGACGAAGTCGGAGATCCACAAGAAGTTCAAGCGCGTTCTGGACATCTCCAAGAAGTACAGGCTGACCTCGACGCCGATGTTCCTCGAGTTCGCGGCGGGCCTGCGCGAGTACAAGTGCTCCCCCTGGTCCACCGTGACCTACACGCCCGAACGGCTGGAAGGGGCCCTGCTACCTGATCGGCAAGACCTGGTCGCCGACCTTCGACGAGTTCTGGAACGGCACGGACTGGGCGTACTGGGAGTCGCGGAAGGATCCGCTCTGCCAGAACTGCCTGATGCACTCGGGCTTCGAGGCGTCGGTCGTCATGGAGCTTCCCAAGCATCCCGGCGACATGGTCCGGATGATCGCGTGGAATCTGGCTGCGTAGCGAACGCTCCGCGTTCGCGTAGCAGCCATCCCGAGGCGCGCAGCGCCGAGGGATCCCGACCAGCACCGCATGCGAATCGCTTCCCTGGGCAGTCCGGGGTCCGCTCGCTCATCGCTCGCCGGATGACCGTCCTGCGGATACGCTGCCATGGACCTCGTCACCGGCGGCACCGGCTTCGTCGGCACGCACGTCATCCGCGCGCTCCTCTCCCGCGGCGGCCGCGGTGCGCGCCCTCGTGCGCCCGGCCTCGCCGGCGCGACAACCTCGCCGGCCTGGACGTCGAGCTCGTCGAAGGCGACCTGACCGATCGCGCCTCGCTCGCGCGCGCCATGCGGGGCGTCACGACCGCTCTACCACGTGGCGGCGGACTACCGGCTGTGGACGAAGGATCCGCAGGAGCTCTACCGCGCCAACGTCGGCGGCACGGAGAACGTCCTCGCGGCGGCCGCCGACGCCGGGGTCTCGAAGGTCGTCTACACGAGCTCCGTGGCCGCGCTCGGCCTGACCGACGACGGCACTCCGGGCAACGAAGCCGACGCCGGTTTTTCGCGAGCGCATCATCGGCCACTACAAGAAGTCCAAGTACGACGCCGAGCGCGTCGCGGCGGGCATGGGCCGCGAAGGGGCTTCCCGTCGTGATCGTGAATCCGTCGACTCCGGTCGGAGAGCGGGACATCAAGCCCGACTCCGACCGGCCAGATGATCGTCGACTTTCTCAATCGCAGGATGCCGGCCTACGTCGACACCGGCCTGAACCTGATCGACGTGCGCGACGTCGCGGCGGGCCACCTCGCGGCGGCCGAGAAGGGACAGCGTCGGGCGAGCGCTACATCCTGGGCCACCGCAACATGAGCCTGAAGGAGATCCTCGACACGCTGGCGCGGCTCACGGGCCTGCCGGCGCCCCGAGTGTCCGGCTGCCCCACTGGATCCCGCTCTCCGCCGCGGCGTTCGCCTCGGGCTGGGCGCGCATCTCGGGACGCCCGCCGCGCTTCTCGCTCGAAAGCGTGAGGATGTCGACGCACCGGATGTACTTCGACGGCTCGCGCGCCGTGCGTGAGCTGGGCCTGCCGCAGACCCCGGTCGAGGAGCCGCTCGCGCGCGCCGTCGAGTGGTTCCGCAAGCACGGTTACGTCCGTGGCTGACGCCGGGCCGGTCGCGATCCTCACGGCGATTCCGGAGGAGCTCGCCGGCATCCGCCGCGCGGTTCCCGAGTCCGACACGGTCGTGCTCGGCTGCACGGGCGACGGCCCCAGGCGCGCCGCCGCGGGCGCGGCGACTTTCCTGCGAGCGCCACAAGCCCTCGGTCCTCGTCGGCGCGGGGTCTGGCCGGCGCGCTCACGCCGGGACTCTCGGTCGGCGATCTCGTGGCGTCCCGCCGCGTTCGCTTCGAAGTCGGCGACGTGGCGACGCCCGATCCGCGCCTGCTCGAGCGTGCCATCGCGGCGGGCGCGCGGCCGGGCACGCTGATCACGGTCGGCCGGCCGATCGTCTCGCCCGTCGGCGCGGGCCGCGCTCGCCGGCGCCGATTTCGGCGAAGAGGCGGCGGTCGACATGGAGTCGGCCGCGTGGGCGCGGGAGGCCGCGGCCCGCGGGATCCCCTACGTCGTCGTGCGCGCCGTCAGCGACGCCGCGGACGAGGAGCTTCCGGCTTTCCTCGCCGAAGCCCTCGGCACCGATGGCAGCATCCGGCGGGGCGAGGTCGCCCGCCGCGCGCTCCTCGAGCCCTCGTCGTGGGGTACGCTCCTGCGGATGCGGCGGCGCATGCACGACTTGTCCGCGAGTCTCGGCGCGTGTCTCGCGCGGATGCTGGCGTCATGAAGACCGTTTCGCTCGAGGATCTCCTCGAGAAGACCAGCCGCACCTTCGCGCTCTCGATCCCGGTGCTTCCGGAGCCGACGCGGCGCGAAGTCATGATCGCGTACCTCCTCTTCCGGATCGCCGACACCTTCGAGGACGCGTCGCACTGGACGCCCGACGACCGGATCGGCGCGCTCGCCGATTTCAACGGCCTGCTGCGCTCCTACTCGCGGGAGAGGGCCGAAGGCCTCTGCCGCGACTGGGTCGGCCGCGAGGTCGCCCACCACGCCGGCTACCAGGAGCTCATGGCGGAGGTGCCGTTCGTCCTCGACGCGTTCTTCGCGCTCTCGCCGGGCGCGATTCCGCCCATCCGCGACGCATGTGATCCGCTCCGCCGACGGGATGGCCTCGATCGTCGCGAAGACGCGGGGAGGCGAGCTCACGCTCCACTCGATCCGCGAGCTCCAGGACTACTGCTACATCGTCGCCGGCATCGTGGGCGAGATGCTCACCGAGCTCTTCCTCCTCGACCGGCCCGGGCTGTCCGGCATCGCGGCCTTCATGCGCGAGCGCGCGGCCACGTTCGGCGAGGCCCTGCAGCTCGTCAACATCCTCAAGGACTCCGCGGTCGACGCCGAGGAGGGCCGGCGGTACCTTCCCGCCGAAGTTCCGCAGAGCGGACGTGTTCGCCCTCGCGCGCAAAGACCTCGGCGTGGCCGGCGACTACATCCGCACCCTGCAGAAAGCCGACGCGCCCCGGGGGCTCATCGAATTCACGGCTCTGCCGGTCCAGCTCGCCTGGGCCGCCCTCGAGCGCGTCGAGAAGAAGGGCCCCGGCTCCAAGGTCTCGCGCCCCGAGGTCTTCATGATCACGCAGCGCCTCAAGAAGGCGCTGGATCGGGGCGAGCCGCCGGTCTGAGCTGATCTCCGGCGACGCCTACGGCCCGATCGCGAGCGGGACGAAGAACGGATTCTTCGGGTACTGCTTCGTGTCGTAGACCGCGTCGGCAGGAGAGGTCCCGTCCCAGGCGAGCTTGTCCGGCCAGGAGGGCCGCGGCTGGCCGTCGACGAAGGCGGCGATCTCCTGCGCGTCCCGAGGATCCAGCGTGCCGGGCTCGTCGCGCGGCATTCCGTGACGGAGAAATCCGGCGAGGGTGTCGACGCGCGCGAGACCCGCGACGTCGTTGTAGGAGCGCGGGCCCCACACCGGCGGGACGTAGTCGTACGGAAGCGGCTCGCGGCGTTCGCGGTAACCCTGGCCGTCGAGCCCGTGGCAGCCCGAGCAGAGATCGCCGAAGCGGGCGCGGCCGCGCTCGGCGTTGAGCTCGCCGATGGGGAGGATCGCCGCGGCTTCGATCAGGCTCCGGTCCGCGGCCTCCGTCTCTCCCGGCTTCGCGATCGATTCGATGTACGCCGAGAGCGCCTGCACGGCCTCGCTCGCGATCTCCGGCGAGCGGCCGGCGAGGCTGTGCGTGAAACAGCGCACGATGCGGTCCTCCAAAGTCACCTCACGGCCGCCGGCGTCCTTCCTCGGGTACGAGCGGGCCGCCCCCGTCAACGCGAGGACACCCGCCATCTTTCCGCCCTCGAGGTGGCAGTTCGTGCACGCGAGCGCGTTGGAGCCCAGCGCGGCGGCCCGCTCCTGGGTGCGCATGAAGATCCGCTCGCCGAGGGCCGCGTCCCGCCGGGCCACGGCGGACGACCCGCTCTCGCGGCCGCAGCCGAGAGACAGGGCGAGCGCGGAGAGCGCGATGATCCCGACGATCCCCACGTCCTCCACCCGGCGCGGGAGGTTTGCGGCTGTCCTCGACTTGGAGATAATGCGGCGACCCCTCAGATCAAACGCATGATGTTCTACGAATGATACGGAACGTGATTCCCCTGCTCAAATCGGGGGCTCACTCCCTGCTGCTCGCGGCCGCCCTGGCTGCGGCCGCCCCGTCCGCCGATGCCGACGAGTTCCACCTCTTCTCGGAGAATCCCCCCGGAAGCACCTTCGCAAACGTCCACTGGGCCGATCCGCCGGCCTCGAGAATCGATTTCGAGCAGGTCCAGGTGCAGATCGCCCGATTCGATGAGTCGGACTGGACCGAGCTCGCACTCGCGCGCGAGGCGACCGAACCGGCGCTCCTGGAGCCTCACCCCCGGCCGGAAAAGCTCTTCACGACCGCGACGACCGTGTGGACGGCGGCCGCCATCGGCGGCGGAGTGCTCCAGGGCATCGGCGCCCCGCTGCAGTACGGCTGGGTCAGCTGGAACACGACGGACGAGGGCTGGTTCTCACGCGATACGTACGTCGGCGGCTCCGACAAGGTCTCGCACTTCATCATCTCGAGCGGCGTCTCGCGGCTGCTCTACGGGGCCTACACGACGCTCGGGCACACGGAGAATCAGTCCTTCACGCTGGCCGTCACGACGGCGTTCATGAGCGGCATGATGGTCGAGATCATGGATGCCTTCTCCGTCTATGGGTTCTCGTTCCAGGACCTCACCGCCGACGCCCTCGGCTCGGCGTCGGGAGCGCTGATCAACCGCTACCACCTCCAGGATCTGCTGGGGCTGCGGCTCGGCCTCACCGAGACGCCGATCCCGGCCTCGGCCATCGGCTCGAGCGTACCCACGCTCGGCCGGAGCTACAACGACGAGATCTACGCCGCGGACTTGAAGTTCGGCGGCCTCATCCGGCGGATGAACGGCAATCCCGGTTTCTCACGGTTCTTCTTGACGTCGTTCGTCTACATGACGAAGGGCTTCGGCTACGCCCCCGCGCTGCCGACGCGGTATCAGGAGATCGGTTTCGAGGTGGGCTTGAACTTCCCCGAGATCCTGAGGTGCGTCGGAGTCAGCGAGAGCACCTGGTGGGGCCAGGGGCTCATCGCGATCTTCAACTTCTTCCGCTTCCCCTTCACGCAGATCGGGGTCTACTACAACCTCTTCAACGGGAAGTGGTACGGCCCGGGTGCTCCCCGCCAGTACTACTGAGCCGGAGAGGTCCTCCGGGCGGCGGCGCCCGCGCCGTGCGCCATGACGAGCAGGGCCGCGAAGAACACCGGCGTTCCGATGGCCACCGGCGCGAGGAACCAGTACGCCTTGCCGAAGAGCGCCAGCACCATCACGAAGTAGATGAAGTCGCGGCGCGTCAGGGCATCCAGCACGCCCGCGAGACGCGACTGGTGCGAGGGCGAGACGGTCGTCAGCAGGGGACCTCCGCCTTTGCGGGGACGCATCGCGTACGAATAGATGAAGCCGGCGGAAAGGATCGTGCTCGACACGGCGAGCACGCCGAGCAGGAGGGGCCACGACTCTCCGGTGGCCGTCATCCACGCGATCGTGAACGCGGAAAACACCGCGACGTGCACGATGTTGTCGCACCAGAAGTCCAGGACGCCGCCGAGGCGGGACTCCTGGAACTTCAACCGCGCGAGCTCGCCGTCGCAACCGTCGAGGATCGAGTGCAGAAGAAAGAGCACGCCCCCGGCGATCTGGCGCGCGGGCGCGGGAGAGGCGAACGACCAGGCCCCGAGAAGTCCCAGCGCCGCGCAGACGAGCGTCATCGCGTTCGGCGTGATGCGCGTCCGCGCCAGGCGCCGCGTGGCGGCGAGCGAGATCTTCCGGCTGATCAGCCGCGTGAGGATCCCGTCCTGCTTCTTGACGAGGCCCTGCAGCAGGCGATCTTCCGCGTCGGCGAGCTCGGCGTCCGTCCTCACCTCGAGAGGCGGCGCGACCGCCGCAGCGGCCACCGTCGTGGCGCTCGCGGGAAGCGCGGATCCCCAGGCGGACAACACGGCGGAGAGGCGGGAGGCGTCCGCCAGCGCGCGGGCGAGCGGCGCCGGATCCCGGGTCTCGACGATGGCGCCGCTGCCGAGTCGGTGGACACGTTCCGGCTCCACCGGAGCCTCACGCACGCTGCGGAGCCACGCGGGACTGGCGGCGATTCGATCCGGAAGAAGGACGATCCGGCCCGGCGGCAGATCGACCGCTTCGCGCGAGACGAGGTGAGCGCCCGTGCCGTCGAGGAGTCCCCGCGGAGACGCGCCGCCCGGCTCTCCGACCAGCACGTACACGCGGTCGAAGCCCGCGCGCGTGGCCGCGAGCGCCGCGCGGCGCACGAGAGGCAGTCCCAGCAGGAAGGTTTCTCCCGTCGGCGATCCGGGGACCGCGTCTTCGGGGGCGAGCACGAGGGTCGCGCTCATCGTCCTGCCGTCATACCGCCACGCGCGCCACTCCCCGCAGCCGCGCCGCCAGATGCGCGGCGATGCGATCCGCGGCGACCTCGCGGTAGAGCGCGAAGCTCGGCCAGGCGTTGACGTCGATCACGGAGATCTCTCCGGCGGGAGTGACGATCGCGTCGCCGCCCCAGACGTCGAGGCCCAGCACGCGCGCGGCGCGGCTCGCGATGTCGCACAGGGCGCGCGGCTCGAAGCCGTGCCCCGCCACGGGACGCTCGCGCGGATGGAACCATTCGAACCAGGCCGGCGCCGGCGTCTCGTTCCGCTCCGAATCCCACGCATCCGGGGAGACTCCGTAGAACTTGACGTGGTCGCCCTCGACGTGCCGCTGCACGACGGCGCGCGGCTGCCCGCGCTCGCCCAGGCGTGCGAGAGCGTCGCGGACGGCGGAGCGATCCGCGGCGAACACGACGTCTCCTTCTCGCGTCTTGTGCTCGGTGGCCTGCTTGATCCAGCAGGCCGAAAAGAGCGCGTCGTGCGAGGCGCCCCGAGGAAGCGGCCCGCCGCAGTCCAGCAGCCGGCCCTCGGGCACCGGCACCCTGGCCTCGTCGAGCAGGGGCATCATCTTCTCGCGATGCGTATTGGAGATGGAGCCCGGGCTGTTGACGACGCGGACCCCGCGGCTCTCCCATCGGCGAAGGGCCTCCAGCGCCGCGTGCCCCTCGCACATCGAGAAGGCCAGCGCCGGCAGATCGGCCTCGCGTCCCGTGACCGACGTCGGGAGCCGGTAATCCACCGAGAACTCGGGCCCGATCTCTTCGAGCCTTCGGCCGGCGGCTTCGAGAATCGCGGCGTCGTCTTCCTGCCGGCCGGGCGAATGCTCGACTTCGCGGAAAATCCCCCAGCAGGTCACGGCCGCGTTTCGATTCGCCCGCTTGCGCTTCATGGGACTCACAGGCCGAGGTCCGAAAGCTCGGAGAGTCTTGCGATCACGACGTCTTCCGGACAGCACGGGCCCCCGCCTCCGTTACCCGCGCTCTCGGGACGCAGCCAGACGTGGCGCATCCCCATCGCCCGCGCGCCGGCCATGTCCCGCCGCATCGAGTCGCCCACGAAGACCGCTTCCGCGGGTGAGGCGCCCAGAGCGTCCAGGGCCGCCTGAAAAATCCTCGGGTCCGGCTTCTTGCAGCCGACGAGGGTCGAATCGATGGCCGCGCCGATCGAGGGAGACAGACCGGCCTCGTCGAGGACCGCCTGGAGATTGCCGTAGAAGTTGGACACGACGCCGATGCGATAGCGCTCGCGCAGGCGGGCGAGCAGGTCCGCGCTCCGCGCGAGCTGCCGCAAGGACTCTTCGTTGAACCGATCGCCGATCCTCCGCAGCAGGGCCACGTCGCGCCCGAGCCGGGTCGCCAGCCCGTTCGCGACCTGTCCGACGGTATCGCGAAAGCCGGCGGTCGGGGAAATCGTCCCCTCGAGGACGTCCGTGGCTCCGTAGAAAGCCCTGTCGAATTCGGGCTGCGGCGTATCGATGCCTTCCTCGCGGGACAGCCGGACCCAGCGGTCCTTCCAGGGAACACCCTCGGCGTCGAGCGTGCCGCCGAAATCGAAGAGCAGGACTTTCGCGTTGGCCCGGCTCATGGCGCCTGCTCCGAACCGGCGAGCTCCGGCTTGGAGACCAGATGGTGCGGCGCAATCGCAACCGGATGGCGATGGAGGGTGACGAGCCCGGGCAGGACCCACAGAATCTCGCGCGCCCGGCGCACGAGACCGTAGGCCACTCCCGTCGAGGCCGGAAGACCGAGGAGAACGAAGACTCCCGTGCGCACGCTTTCCGCCGTGCCGACGCGCCCCGGAACGAAGAGAAACATGTTGTTGAGCAGCATCGCGAGCGACTCGGCTGCAAGCGCGGTCGCCCAGCCGCGGCCGGGGGCGAGAAGGCGCAGCACGATGTAGGTCTCGAGGAGGCCGCCGCACCAGCCGAGCAGGCACCACCCGGCCGCCGTGAAGAAGTGGGGCCGCCGGCGGACGTAGAAGCGCCGGATCATCTCGTCGAGGTGATACGCCCCCTCCCGGTGGTGGGCCAGACGCATCGCCAGCGGCTTGAACCGGCTCAGGAAGGTCAGGATCGGCGCGAAGCTGCCCTTCTGGAGTCCCCACGTCACGAGGAAGAGGAGGCCGCACAGAATGCCGAGGCTGGCGAGGGCGGCCCAGCGCACGCCCCGCGGGAGCTCGAAGAACACGACCGCGACGCCGAGGCCGACGCCGACGAAGAAGAACTGGGAGGTCATGTGCGCGTGCTTGAAGATGGCCACCGAGGCGATCGCGCTGGGCGTCTCCATCCGATGCCGCAACATGCTGACGCGCACGGGCTCTCCCGCGACGCTGCCCGGGGCGAGATAGTTCAAGGCGTTGCCGACGAGGTAGATGCGCAGGAGCTCCGGCAGGCTCGAGAGCGGGGGCCGGGGCTCCATCACGGACCGCCAGCCCAGGACGAACGCGATCTCGGCGAAGAGATACAGCGCGGCCAGGCCGAAGAACCACCACCCGATCGAGGCGAGGTTGGCCTGGATGGCCGGCCAGCCGGTGCGCCACACGAGCACCCCGGCCAGCGCGACGCCGGCCAGGAAGAGGACAACTCGAGCGTGTCTGGCGCGGGACACGCGCCCTTCCTTCGAAGACATCTCGGTCTTTATCGACCCGACGATATCAGCCGGGGAGCCGGGGGCTTCCCCGAAGCGGACTCAGGCGGCCCTTTCCTCCGAGCTCGACGGACGACCGGGCGAGCTGCGCCGGGGAAGCACCTTCACGACCTGACGGATCACCGAAGGCACCATCGTCGGCCGCAGGAGCCGCGGGTCGTACCGAGAGAGGCGTCTCTCGTTCTCGGAGAGGCAGAGCTCGAGGAACTCACGCAGAGAAAAATCGCCGAAGATCGTGGTCGCTCCCATCGTGAACCCGGCTTTCGAGTTGTCGACCACGGTCTCGACGGATTCCTTGGTCTCTTTCGACTTGCCCTTGCCGGCGCCCGCCATGTCGAGAGCGCCCTTCAGACGTCCGATGGCCTGCGCGACGACGTTCCAGCCGCGCCACGCGTCGAACGCCGGGCGAGCCAGGACCGGCCGCTGCGCCCGCAGGTACGCCGCCCAGTTCACGATGAAGAGGATGTGACGGGCCTCCTCCTGCATGATCGTGTCGAAGATCTCGACGAAGGCCTTCGGGAGGTACTCGGCCCGTTCGCCCATCCGGAAGAGGCCGAAGGCGAAGAAGGAGTCCATGCACTCCCCGTATCCGGTCCGCAGAAAGGCCCGGGTCGGGTTCGTCGGGACCTCCGGAGGCGGACAGGAGGCCAACTCGATTCCGTAGTGCCGGGTCAGCAGCTGCAGGACCTCGGCGTGCCGGCCCTCTTCATAGCCCTGGAGGCTGATGGCCTTCGCCAGGAGGGGATCCTTCTCGGTGTCCCCTAATGACTGCACTTTGACGGCCGTCGCCGCCTCGGTCCGCGTGGCCTCGTTCCAGATCGGCATGGCCTTGAGTCGCGCCAGGTTCTCGGCGTCGAGGTCCGGCCACCGGATTTCGGTCGGTTTGAAGGGGTCGTGGGTGTCGATAAACATGCGGCAGAGGAGCTCTTTATGCTCCGAACTGCCGATCTTGAGCGTATTTTCCATAGTCGGTTGTAGAGTATCATCCGCGTTTCTTTTGCCGGGGGGAGTAGGAAATCGTATGCCCATTCTGAGCCGGATCGAGTGTCCCCGCGACCTCAAGAGCCTCTCCTACGCGGAGTTAGAGGAGCTGTCGCAGGACTGCCGGGAGATCATCATCCAGACGATCACGAAGACCGGTGGTCACCTGGCGTCGAACCTCGGCGTGGTGGAGCTGACCATCGCGATGCATCGCCTCTTCGACAGCCCCAAAGACTGGCTCGTCTGGGACACCTCCAACCAGTGCTACACCCACAAGCTGGTTACCGGCCGCCGGGACCAGTTCCCCTCCATCCGCACCCCGGGCGGGCTTTCCGGGTTCGCGGAACCCTCCGAGAGCCCCCATGACACCCTGGCCGCCGGCCACGCGGGCACCGGGCTCTCCTACGGGCTCGGCGTCTCGATGGCTCTCCAGGGCGCCGCGGAAGACCCCTACGTCGTCGTCATCGTCGGCGACGGCGCGCTGACCTCGGGCCCGTCGTACGAGGCCCTGAACAACATCGTCCACGTGAAGCCGAAGCGCCTCATCGTGATCCTGAACGACAACGGCTGGTCGATCTCCGAGAACGTCGGCTGGCTCGCCCACTGGCGCAACCGCTTCGAGTTCCATCCGACGTACCAGAAGTTCGTCGACGCCGGCCACAGCTTCTTCAAGCGCCTCCCCCACGGCGACAAAGCCTGGGAGCTCGCGCGCAAGCTCAAGTCGACGGTCGAAGGCCTCTTCTTCCCGAACCTCATCTGGGACGAGCTCGGCTTCCACTACGTCGGGCCCGTCAACGGCCACGACTTCAAGGAGCTCGAGGAAGCGCTCTCGCGCGCCAAGGACGTTTCGAAGGACGGCACGCCGGTCGTCATCCACGCCCTGACGCACAAGGGCCGCGGCTTCCAGCAGGCCGAGCAGAATCCCTCGAAGTTCCACCAGCCGGGCACGCCGACGGGCCTGCCGGGCTCCGGCGCCCGCCTGACGTACTCGCAGGTCTTCGCCAAGACGCTCATCACCATGATGGAGAAGGACCCGAAGATCGTGGCGATGTCCGCCGCGATGCTCGAGGGGACCGGCCTGATCGAGGTCAAGAAGCGCTTCCCGGATCGGGTGTTCGACGTGGGCATCGCCGAGGAGCACGCGATCATCTGCGCCGGCGGCATGGCCAAGGCCGGCTGGAAGCCGGTCGTGTCGATCTACTCGACGTTCCTCCAGCGATCCTTCGACCAGCTCATCCACGACGTGGCCCTCCAGCAGCTGCCCGTGACCGTCTGCATCGACCGGGCGGGGCTCGTGGGCGACGACGGCAAGACGCACCAGGGCGTCTTCGACATCTCGTACACGCGCATGATCCCGAACATGACGGTCGCCGCGCCGAAAGACGAGAACGAGCTCCAGCACATCCTCTTCACCGCCATCACGTCGGGCCACCCCTACGCGATCCGCTACCCGCGCGGGATGGCGCTCGGCGTCGAGCTCGATCCGCAGCTGAAGACGATGCCGGTCGGAAAGGGCGAGATCCTCCGCGAGGGACGCGACCTCATGCTCGTGGCCTACGGCTCGATGGTCTCGGTCGCGAACGCGGCCGCCGACGAGCTCGAGCGTCGCGGCCTGTCGGTCGGCGTCGCGAACGCCCGCTTCGCCAAGCCGCTCGACATGGAGATGCTCGCCAAGATCGCCGCGTCGTGCCCGCGCATCCTGACGCTCGAGGAGCACCTCGCCGCGGGAGGCTTCGGCGCCGGAGTGCTCGAGGCGTTCCACGCCGCGGGCCTCCCCACGGCCGGCCTCCGCGTGCACGCGATCGATGATCGCTTCATCGATCACAGCCCGCAGCTCCAGCAGCGCCACAACCTCAAGCTCGACGTCGAGGGCGTGGTCGAGACCGTGCTGACGACTTTCCCCGACCTCTCCCGCTCGCTCACGGGCGCCGGCCAGGGCGCCGACCCGCGCAAGAAGGAAAAGAAGTTCGCCGAGACGGTGAATTGGTGACCCCGCCGGGCGACTTTTCCCAGATCCGCGTCGAGAAGCTCCTCGTCGCGGGGCTGCGCGGCTTCTGCGCCGGCGTGGTCCGCGCGATCGACGTCGTCGAGAAAGCCCTCGAGGTCGTCGACGGCCCCGTCTACGTCCGCAAGGAGATCATCCACAACCGCTACGTCGTCGACGAGCTCCGCGACAAGGGCGCGCGCTTCGTCGAAGAGGTCGACGAGGTTCCGGACAACGCCTCGCTCATCTTCTCGGCCCACGGCATCGCGCCGCAGGTGCGCGCCATGGCCCGGCAGAAGCAGCTCCACACGATCGACGCGACCTGCCCCCTCGTGACCAAGGTGCACCTCGAGGCGATCCACTACGAGAAGCAGGGATACACGATCATCCTCGTCGGGCACCACGACCACGACGAGACGGTCGGCACGCTGGGCGAGGCCCCGGACGCGATCCGCCTCGTCGAGACGAAGGAAGACGCCGAGAAGATCACGGTGCCGGACCCCGACCGCGTGGCGTACCTGACGCAGACGACCCTCTCGATCGACGACACCCGCGACATCCTCGAGGTCCTCAAGCGGCGCTTCCCGAACCTGAAGGCGCCGTCCAAGCAGGACATCTGCTACGCGACCCAGAACCGCCAGGACGCCGTGAAGGCGATGGCGCCGCACGTCGACATGCTGCTCGTCCTGGGAGCGCCCAATTCCTCGAACTCCCTGCGGATGTGCGAGGTCGCCCGGGCCAACGGCGTCGCGTCGCACCTCATCGAGAGGGCGCGCGACATCCGGCCCGAGTGGCTCGAGGGCGTCCGGGTCCTCGGCCTGACGGCCTCGGCTTCGGCTCCCGAGATCCTGGTCCAGGAAGTCGTGACCTTCGCCCGCGAACGGCTCGGAGTCCGGACCGTCGAAGAGTTCGAGACGGTGAAGGAAGACGTGTCCTTCCCGCTGCCCCAGGAGTTGAAGGCGCTTCTGCCCGTCAAGGTCTGACTCGGTTGAGGGTTTCATGACCGCCCCCTCCGCGCCCGTCGCGGCGCCGCTCTCCGATTCGGTCGCCGGCCCCCGCGGGGCGCGGGCGTGACGGCCCTTCGGATCGTTTCCGGCGCCGTCATCGCCGCCGGCGAGGGATCGCGCCTCAAGGGCCTCGGAGTTCCGAAGCCGCTGGTCGAGATCGCCGGAACCCCCCTCATCGCTCACGTCCTCGAGAACTTCGAGGCCGCCGGGATCGCCTCCGCCGCGGTGATCTTCAACGAGTCCGAGCGCGACTGCGAGGCGTTCGTGCGGGAGCGCTTCCCCCGGCTCGTGACCACCATCCGGATCAAGTCGACGCGCTCCTCGCTCGAGAGTTACCGCGAGATCCTCGCGGCGGCGCCGCCCGGACGGCTCCTCGTCTCGACGGTCGATGCCTTCTGTCCCCGCAAGGACTTCGTGAGGTTCGTCCGCCGCGCCGAGGCGCTGCCGGCAGACGCGACCGTCCTCGCCGTCACCCGATACGTCCACGACGAGAAGCCGCTCTGGGTGAACCTCGCCCGCGGACACGAGGGCCGCGTCTCGGCCATCGGCGGCTCCCGGGGAGACGCCGTCACCGCCGGGATCTACGTGTTCCCCGAGAAGGTGCGCCGGCTCGCCTGGCCCGCCGATCTCGGCCGTCTGCGGGAATACCTCGCCTGGCTCGCGCGGGAGGACCACCCGATCGAAGCCCTCGAAATCGAGAAGGTCGTCGACGTGGACCGCGCCGAGGACGTGGCCGCGGCGGAGGAGCTCGCCAGCGCCCACTCGGAGACCGGCCGATGATGCGCTCCTGCTGGGGGGTCTATCGCGAGCTCGCCCACTCGCCGGGACGCGAGACCGACGATGCCGAGATCCTGCGGGCCACGGCCGCGGAGCTTTCGGCGCACGGCTTCGCGGTGACGCTCAAGTCGCCCGACGAGCTGCCGGCGGCGGACGATCCGGACGTGCCCCCCTTTCTCTTCGCCATGTGCGAACGCGTCGGCGCGGTCGAGAAGCTCGCCGCCTGGGAACGCCGCGGAGCCAGGATCGTCAACCGGCCCTCGGGCATCCGCAACACCGACCGGGAGCGCACGATCGCGCTCTTCGCCGGCGCCGCCGTGCCTCATCCGCCGAGCGTTCTCGTCGATACGGCCGCCGCGACCGCCTTTCCCGGCCCGTGCTGGGTCAAGCGCGGCGACGTCCATGCGACCGAGGCGGGCGACGTGGCCTACTCCGGCGACGCCGCGGCGCTCGCCGCGCACCTCTCGCGCCTGTCGGCGCGAGGCATCGGACGCGCGGTCGTGCAGGACCACGTGCCCGGCGATCTCATCAAGTTCTACGGCGTCGCGGGACTGTCGAAGCCGAAGCCGAAGCGGAGGAGGCGGCGAGGCCGTCGTGGTTCCAGTGGTTCTACCACCGGGATCAGAAGCTCGAGCGCTACCCCTTCGACGAGGATGCCCTGGCGGGGGCGACCTCGCGGGCCGCGGCCGCTCTCGGACTGGAAGTCTACGGCGGCGACGCCATCGTCTCGCAGGACGGGGCCATCTCCGTCATCGATTTGAACGCCTGGCCGAGCTTCGCGCTCTTCCGTTCCGTCGCCGCCGCAAAGATCGCCGCGCTCCTGGCCGCGCGCTTCTCGCGCGCCGCAGTGCCGATCGGAGCGTCGCGATGAACCGCGTCGGAAGCCGCGTCGAGGCCGGATCGCGCTCGAAGGAGATCGTCGAGCTCGAGCAGCGTCACATGGCGCCGGGCCTCCAGTCCTTCGCCCTCTACTCCGGTCTCGCCATGGCGCGGGGCGAGGGCAGCCGCATCTACGACGCCGACGGCAACGCGTACATCGACTTCATCGCCGGCATTGCCGTCGGATCCGTGGGGCATTGCCACCCGCACTACGTGAAGGCGCTGCAGGAGCAGGCGAGCCGGCTCACGTTCGGGAGCTTCACGACGGAGGTTCGCGCGAAGTTCCTGAATCTGCTGGGAAGCGTGACGCCTCCGGGCCTGACGCGGATCCAGCTCTTCTCGGGCGGCTCCGAGGCGGTCGAGGCCGCATTCCGCCTCGCGAAGGCGGTCACGGGGAAGTTCGAGTTCGTCGGCTACTCGGGAGCCTTCCACGGAAAGACCGGAGGCGTGCTGCCGCTCTTGTGGGGCGACTTCAAGGAAGGTCTCGGCCCCTTCGTCCCGGGGATGTACTCGGCGCCGTACGCCTACTGCTATCGCTGCCCCCTGAACCTGACGTACCCCGATTGCGGCATCGCCTGCGCCGAGAAGACACGGGACGTGATCAAGAACCAGTCGGCCCAGAAGATCGCCGCCGTCATCGTCGAGCCGATGCAGGGCACCGCCGGCAACGTCATTCCCCCGCCGGGCTTTCTCCCGGCGGTCCAGGCGATCGCCCGGGAGAACGGCGCGCTCTTCATCGCCGACGAGATGATCACAGGCTTCGGGCGGACCGGGAAATTCTGGGGCGTCGACCACGACGGCGTCGTCCCGGACATGATGACGTGCGGCAAGGGCATCGGGGGCGGCTTCCCGCTCGCCGCCGTCGTCTCGACCGACGCGCTGACCGCCGCGAAACCGTGGTCGAATCCGTCGGGCAGCTCCTCCTCCTACGGCGGGAATCCCCTCGCCTCCGCCGCGGGGCTCGCCGCGCTCGAGATCATCACCCGGGAGAATCTCGTCGAGAACTCCCGGCGCGTCGGCGCCGCGATGCTGTCCCGGCTGCAGGCCATGCAGGAGAAGCACCGGATCATCGGGGACGTCCGGGGGAAGGGTCTCCTTCTCGGCCTCGAGCTCGTGAAGGATCGCCGCACGAAGGAGCTCGTGTCGAAGGACATGACGAAGGCCCTGTTCCAGGAATGTCTCCGTCGCGGGCTCGTGGCGATGTCGTACACGCCGGTCATCCGGCTCAATCCGCCGCTCAACATCGACGAAGCGACGGCGCTCGAGGGCCTCGACATCCTCGACGAGGCGCTGGGAGCGGTGGCCCGCGACTGGAAGCTCGCTTGAACACGCACAACCGGGATCATTGTTTCAACCTTGTTGCGGCATCAGTTCGCGGCGCGAATAGTCTCCCGACCGAAGGGAGGGAGGAGGTTCGCGCCGCGGGAGCCGGAGCGCAGCACGGAGACCAGGGCTGCGGTCGAGTCCGCATCCGGACGAGCCGCAGCCCGGTGCCCGCAGGGCAGGTCTCCGCGCAAGCGCAGGCGACGTGTTGAAAGGCGCGTTTCTCGGGTACGGGCACGTCGCGGAGCGCGGCCATGCGCCCGGCTGGAAGGCCCGGCCCGACGTCTCGATCGTCGCGGCCGCCGACGCGCGCCTGGAGCGGCGCGACGCCTTCCTCGAGGCGTTTCCCCAGGGCCGCTGGTACTCGACCGCCGAGGATCTCCTGACGGCAGAATCGCTCGACTTCGTCGACGTCTGCACTCCTCCCGGTACGCATGCCCTGATCGTCCGCCAGGCGCTCGCGCGCCGTCTCCACGTCCTGTGCGAGAAGCCTCTCGTCTGCTCGCCCGTCGAGCTGCGCGGCCTGCCCGCCCTCGCGGTCGAGAAGGAGCGGGTGCTCTACACCGTTCACAACTGGCGTCACGCGCCGGCGGTCGTCCGCATCGGCGAAGTCATCGGCCGGGGCGGCGTCGGAGAGATCCGCCGCATCCGCTGGGAGACCCTTCGCGACCGGCCCGCGGCGGCCGTCGGAGACACCGAGAACTGGCGGCTCGATTCCGTCCAGTCCGGGGGCGGCATCCTCACCGACCACGGCTGGCACGCGTTCTACGTCGTTTCGGCCTGGCTCTCGGCCGCGCCGCGCACGGTGGCGGCCCGGCTCGAGACACGCAAGCACCACGAGTATCCCGTCGAAGATACGGTCGA
>CAWDSI010000003.1:0-576859 GCA_963804915.1 uncultured Acidobacteriota bacterium | reverse complement strand
TTCTCGTCGTCGACGACGACGAACAGCTGCGCTCCTACCTGCGGCGTCTGCTCGGCCGCTCGGACTACCAGGTCGAAGAGGCGGCCACCGCGGATGAGGCCATCGAACGCGTGCGGGCGAATCCGCCCGACCTGGTGCTCCTGGACCTCCAGCTTCCGGATCGCAGCGGCCTGGAGGTTCTCGAGTTCATCCGCCACGAGCCGGCGACGCGGCTGCTTCCCGTCGTCATGCTGACGGGAGCGGCCTCCCCCGGGGAGAAGATCAAGGCCCAATCCGAAGGTGTCACGGATTTTCTCTCGAAGCCTTTCTCGCCGGAGGAGCTCCTCCCCCGCGTCCGCGCGCTCGTCATGCTCAAACAGTTCGCCGACGAGCACGAGCACGCCGAGCACGTCATCCTCACGCTCGCGAAGACGATCGACGCGCGCGACCCCTACACGGCCGGCCACAGCGGCCGGGTCGCGGAGTACGCCGACCGGGTCGCGGCCCGGATGGGCCTCGACGCGGGCGCCCGGACCGACATGCGGCGGGGCGCGCTCTTCCACGACCTCGGCAAGATCGTCATCCCCGACGCGATCCTCCGCAAGCCCGGCGCCCTCTCGCCCGAGGAGCGGGCCGTCATCGAGGAGCATCCGACGGTCGGGCACGAGCTCCTCCTGCCCATGCGGACGATGCGCAAGACGCTGCCGGTGGTCTACTCCCACCACGAGCGGCTCGACGGCTCCGGCTACCCGGAGGGCCTCGCCGGGGACGCCATCCCCATGTCCGTTCGCGTGGTCACGGTCGCCGACATCTTCGACGCGCTGACGACCGACCGGGCCTATCGCCAGGCCCTCTCGATCCATACGGCCTTCGAGATCCTCTTCGACGGCGTCATGCGGCGCTGGTGGGACCGGGACGCCGTCGAGACCCTGCGCGCGACCCTCGACGAGGAGGGCCGGGTGGGCGTGGCCTGAGGACGAGGTTTCCCGCTCGCGACTAGCCACTAAGCCCCTTCCCGCGGCGCGCCGCCGGGTGATAAAAAGAGGAACGGCGCCATGGACATTCTCTGGAAGGGCCAGTCCGCCCGGATTCGCGAAATGGGGAACGGCGCGCCGATCGTTCTCGTGCACGGCTACCCTCTCGACGGCGCGATGTGGTCGGGCGTGGCGCGCGCACTGAGCCCGAAGTTCCGGATCGTCAAACCCGACCTGCCGGGCCGCGGCGACACGGTCGCCGCCGCGAGCGGAAGCCTCGAGGACTACGCCGACTTCCTCGAGACGGTCCTGAGCGCGCTCGAGGCGCCGGCCGGGCTGGCCGGCTTCTCGATGGGCGGCTACGCCGCGCTCGCGCTCGCCCGGCGGCGGCCCGAGCGGCTCGCCGCGCTGGCCCTCGTGGACACGCGGGCGCAGCCGGATGACGAGGCCGGCCGCGCGAAGCGGGACGAGGCCATCGCGACGGTCCGCTCCGGGGGCGTGACGCCGATCGCCGACGCGATGGTCCCGAAGCTCCTCTCTCCGGCGGGGGCCGGGAACCGGGACCTCGTCGAGCGCGTGCGCCGGATCATGCTCCGGCAGAAACCCGAGACCGTCGAGGCGGATCTCACCGCCCTGCGCGACCGCGCCGACGCCCGGCCGGCGCTCGCGGGCATCGGGATCCCCACTCTCGTCGTCGTCGGCACCGAGGATGCCCTGACGCCGCCCGCGGACTCCGAGGCCATGGCGGCGGCGATCCCGGGCGCGCGGCTGACCACGATCCCCGGCGCGGGTCACCTCTCTCCGATGGAGCGGCCGGGCGCCGTCGCGGCGGCGCTCTCCGAGTTCTTCGGCGAGGTCCTCGCTCCGCCGGCCTAGAACCCCACCTTCAACGCGAACCGGACCGAAGTCGGCAGCGTGCGGGCGATCGCCTGTCCGTACGTCGGGTTACACACACCCTCGTCGGTGCTGCCGGGGCTGCTGCCGCAGATGTACGTCGGGTCCTCGAACTCCGCCAGGTTGTATCGCTGGTCGACCGCGAGGACGCGTTGCGTGTTGAGGATGTTGAAGACGTCCGTCAGGAACGTCACCGTGACCGGGCCCAGCTGCAGCGGAAAGCCGAGGTGGATGTCGGCGTCGTAGGAGGACTGGGTCCGTCCCTCGGAGCCACGGCGGTCGAGGAAGAACTCCGGGCGCGTGTACGCGTTGGAGAAGCCGATGCGCGAGATCGGCACGCCGGTCTGGTAGTAGGTCACGAGGCCGACCGTCAGGTTGAACGGCGTGACGTAGACGCCCGAGAGCTTCACAACGGATCGCCGGTCGTTGGACAGGTCGCCGGTCGAGGTCACGGGCTGTGCCACGCCGTTGACGACCGGTCCGCGCGTGAAAAAGTCGTAGTAGTCGTAGAGCGCCGAGATGTTCGGGTCGGCCGTGCCGCGGGGCTGCGTGTACGGCGCGAACAGGCCGTCGTAATTGCCCTGGAGCGTCGAGTAAACGTAGGAGGCGAGCAGCGTCCAGTTGTCGGCGAACCGCTTCTGCGCCTCGAACTGGAATCCCTTGTAGATGCGCTTGGCCGCCGGCGCCGGAAACTGGGTGTTGTAGTCGAGGGAGAACAGGTTCGCCATCCGGCCGCGGGTCGGATTGCCGATGCAGTAGTCGCCCTCGGCCGAACAGAGGTAATCCTCGATGACCCGCGGAAGGTCGCGATAGACGAAGCGGGCGCTGACCGCGAAGTTCGTCATGATCTCGCGCTCCACGCCGAAGAGTCCCTCGCGCAGGTACTGCCCCTTGATGCCCTCGTCCGTCAGGCTGTTGAAGCCGCCGAAGATCTTGCCGCCGCCCTGGGACGCGGCCCCGTCGTCGCCGGCGATCGTCGCGGCCTCGACGTTGGGAACGAGCGACACCGGGTCGAAGTTGTAGATCGTGGGCTGGCGTTCCGAGCTGTACGAGCGGATCACGAGGTCCATCGGGACCTGCTCGTAGAAGTAGCCGAACGAGCCGAAGATCTTGGACCGGCCGTCCTTCGACGGATCCCAGCTGAAGCCGATGCGAGGGGCCCAGCTCCCGGTGAGGTTGATCTGTTGCGTGCCGTCGCCCGAGTACACCTGCTGGTTGTCGTAGCGCAGGCCGAGGCTGATGGAGAGGCTCGACGCGAGCGTCACCGTATCCTGCAGAAAGAACGACCAGACCCGCTGATACGGGGTGGCGTTCAGCTCCGAAGTCGGGACGTTGTCGGGCAGGCTCGCCGTCGGGATCGTCCAGTAGAAGTGGGAGTAGACCGGCTGGCTCGAGTTTCCGGGGTTGTCGTAGATCGTGACCTGCTGGCCGCCCGACATCCGCTTGATGACGTCGGCCTGGTCCTCGAGGAACTCGGCCCCGGCCTTGAACTCGTTCATCCCCATGTACTTGGTGGCGGAGATCGTGCCCATGTACCGCTTGAAGTTCTTTTCCTGGATCAGGCCGAAGCCGCCCGACTGGAGGTTGTTGATCGTATCGACGTACTGGATCTCGTCCCCGCCCACGAGCGCCGGGTTGACGTTGTTCTTCTCCTGGTGCACCGCGCCCTGGGCCGTCACCGCCCAGCTGGCGCTGAAGAGGCCCGTGTAGCGCAGGGAATAGTCGCTGCCGCCGAGGCCCTGCTCGCCGATGAACGTCGGGTAAGGACCGTTCTCGCTGCGGATGCCGTCGGGGTTCGACCCGTCGTCGGTTCGGGGATCCTGGAAGTAGCTGCCGATCAGAGTGTGCGAACCGCCGATCATCCAGGTCAGCTTGGCCGAGCCCAGGTTGCGGTTCGTATCGGTGTTCGCCGGTCTCCCCGTCTCCGGCCCGTCGGTCACGGTCCGCTTGATCGTGTTCTCCACGCGGTCGTAGGCGCCGAAAAACCACAGGCGGTCCTTCATGACGTAGCCGCCGAGGTCGAAGCCATAATCCAGACGGTTGTAGCCCGACGTGAACGAGAACAGGTTCGAGTCCTCGGGATGTTTGTTGCCGGCCTGGAGCGAGTCGTTGTCGTAGTAGACGAAGGCGTCGCCGTGGAAGTCGTTGCCGCCGGACTTCGTGATGACGTTGATGATGCCGCCGGTCGAGCGGCCGTACTCGGCCTGGTACCCGCCGGTCTTGACCTCGAGCTCCTGGATGAACTCGTAGTTGAGGTCCTTCCCCTGCGCGCCGTACTCGACGCCGTTGGTGACCACGCCGTCGATGACGAACCCGTTCTCGAGGCCGGTCGACCCGTTGATGACCATCGTGTTGGCGAAACTGGCCGTGTTCGTGGTCTGCGTCGAGACGCCGGTCGAGATCTGGGCGACGGAGGTGTAGCTGCGCCCCGTCGGCAGCGAGTTGATCTGGCGATTGGCGATGCTGTTTCCGATCGTCGTCGAAGCCTCATCGATGAGAGGGGCCTGTCCGGTCACGACGATCTCCGCGGTGGTCGCCGGTCCCAGGCGGAAATCGCTCGTCGCGGTCTTGCCGAGCGCGACGATCGCCTCCCTTTCGTTGCGGGCGAAACCCTGGAGGATGGCCGTCACCTTGTACGTGCCCGGAGGCAGCAGGATCAGGCGGTAGTTCCCCGAGGCGTCCGTCACCGCCGTGCGTACGCCCTGGAAGGCCGTGCTGCGGCCCTCGATGGTGACGCCGGGGAGCGGGCCGCCCTGTTCGTCGGTCACCTTGCCGGAGATGTCGCCGGTGGTCTGCGCCGACAGGAGGAGAGGAGAGAACGCCATCGCCGCAAGGGCGAGCGCCAGCCGAAAGCGTCGCATGGAACCTCCCAAATGAATCTGCAAAAGATGCTAGCACACGGCTTCCTGCGCGGCCGGGTCGCAACGATCCTCGACGCTCCTCGACGCTCCCGGCGCCGTGTGGTAAACACCGCCGATCGCGATGGGACTCTTCCGGAAAACGCGGCGCGAGCCCGAGGAGGGCGGCGGAGAGAAACGCCTCCACATCGGCGCCGGCCGCGAGTCGATCCCGGGCTGGATCAACATCGACAACCAGGGACTGGCGGGCGTCGACCAGGTCCTCGACGTGCGCCAGGGGCTGCCCTTCGCGGACGTCGCCTCGATCTACGCGGAGCACTTCCTCGAGCACCTGTCGCTGGACGAGGGCCTCGCGTTCCTGCGCGAGTGCCGGCGCATCCTCCGGCCCGAAGGCGCCCTGCGCCTCTCCACGCCCAATCTCGACTGGGTCGTCCTCACGCACTATCGCGGGCCCGCGGTGGCCGACGAGGACGCCAAGCTCGATTGCATCCGGATGAACCGCGCCTTCCACGGCTGGGGGCACCAGTTCCTCTACAACCGGGCGACGCTCGCGGCGGCCCTCCGCTCCGCCGGGTTCGCAAAGACGGTGTTCCGCACCTACGGGGAGAGCGACCGGCCGGAGATGCAGGGCCTCGAGCGGCACGAAACCTGGGAGGACACGCCGGATCTGCCCCACGTCCTGATCGTCGAGGCCTCGGGGCAGACGGAGCCGGGAGAGCTCGACGCGAAGGAGCTCAAGGAGTTCCGCGAGGCGATCGGGACGCGGTTAGGAACGCGCCCCCACTCAGCCCGTCTTCTCCCCCGTCGCCCTCAGGTACTGCGTGCCGGCGCCCCGCATTTCCGTGACCCGAAATCCCGCGCGTTCGAGCCGCCGCGCCAGCTCGCGGGCCGAAAACACGACTCCCGACCAGGAATCGGCGACGACCCGGCGAAAGAACTGCCGGGCCCGGCCGTCCACCTGGACGCGCAGGATCCCCCCGGGCCTGAGCACGCGGGCGGCCTCCCGGAGGTAGCGGTCGACGTAGGCCTTGCGCGGAAGATGCTGGAACACGATGTGCGAGAAGACGAAGTCGAACTCGCCGTCCGCGAGACCCTCGAGCGTGCCGTCGGTCCGGAGAAGCTGCACGTTCGGCCGATCGGCGCAGTACTCCCGGCCGCGGCGGATCATCTCGTCGGAAAGATCGACGCCGACGGCGCGTCGGACCCGATTCGAAAGGGGCTTCAGGAGCCGCCCGATGCCGCAGCCGATCTCGAGCACGGCCCAATCGGGCGCCACGGCCAGGCCGTCGAGGACCTCCGACGCGAGATCCTTTTCGCCGGAGGCCGCGAAGGCTTCGGCCGAATCCGCCGCCGTCGTGCAGATGTAGAAGGGAGCGTTCTCGCGCGCCCGGCGCTCCCAGTCCGAGCGCATCGATTCGCGGCGCCGCCAGAGCCGCCCCGGCAGGGACCGCGTGAAGGGCACGTCGCGCACGCGGCGATGCTAGCAGGCGCGGCGGCGACATCCGGGCGACATCTGAAGAACGACGCACGTAAACTCGTTTTGTGAGGCTCGCGCTGCGACGCGCCCTGGGAGGGCTGGGCGGGGCGATGGGAGCCCTTCCTTCCCTGTCGATCGCACGCGGGCTCGCCGAGCGATGGGCCGGGCCGGCGACTCTGCCCGGCGCCGCGCGTCTCGCGGGCGACGTCAAGGCCGCGACGTGGGCCGAGCTCGCGGTCTTCGTTTTTCTCGTTCCGGCTTCGGCGTTCGTTTTTGGAAGGCTCCTGCCCGACGTCATCCGGCGCCGCGGCGGCTTTTGCGTCGCGCTCCCCGGTGTCGCGATGGGAGGCGCGTTCTTTCTCTGGCGCTCCGGCGCCGCCGGGGCGAAAGCTTCGCTCCTCGCAGGGCTCGTGGCCGCGGCGGCGGTCATGGCGCTTTCCATCCTCGGGCCTCGCCTCCTCGGGCGGAGCGTGGTGGGGCGGGCCGCCGACGCGGAGCCGGCACCGGCAACCAGTGACGACGAAGCCGTGGCGCGCGTGCGCGGGTGGCTCGTCGGCATCGTCCTCGTCGTGATCTTCGCCGCCGCCGTCCGAATCGTCGGCCCGACGCGCGGAGCCATCGAGCTCTTCGAGGAGGGGCAGGTCCTGACCCCCATGCAGGTCTACCTGGCCGAAGGCGTGCCCTACCGCGACACCTACCCGGTGCACGGGTGGGGCACCGACGGGGGCGTCGACGCCCTGGCCGCGAAGCTCTTCGGACCCACGTTCGAAGTGATGCGGTCCCGGCGCGCGCTCTGGGCGGCCCTCGGAGTTCCGGCGCTCGCCCTGGCGTGCTGGGCCCTCTTTCGCCGCCCTCTCTGGAGTCTCGGGGCCTTCGGGCTCGCGCTGAGCCTGTGCCCCTATCCGTCCGAGCGGCAGATGCCGGCGTTCGCCGGGCTCGCGGCGCTCGTCTGGGCGGCGCGGAGTGGACGCCGCCGCGCGTGGGTCGCGGCGGGCGCCGTTTCCTGCGCGGCCGTTTTCTATTCGCTCGAGTACGGTGTCTTCCTCGTCACCGCCGGCGTGCTGACGACGGTGACTCTCGGGCTCTTCGAGCGGCGATGGAAGATCGTCGCGAAGACCACACCGGCGTTTCTCGCCGGCGCGGCCCTGGCGGCGGTCCCCTTCCTCTGGTGGCTCGCGCGGCACGACGCGGTGAAGCCATTTCTTCGCGCCTCCTTCCGCGAGTTGCCGCACACGATCAGCGACGTCTGGGGACTGCCGGCGGCGAGCGCCGTTCCGATCGCCCGGGACGGAAGCGTGCGTACCCTGGCGCGTGCCCTGCTCTTCGGCGAGGCGCTTCCCTGGGCCCTGCACGCCGCGGTCCTCGCGCTCGCCGTGACCGTCCTGCTGTGGCGCGCCGCGGTTCCGTCTCTGTCGCGCACCGACCGCGCCGCCGTGGGAGCGACGTGGTTCGCGATCCTCGCCATGCGAGAGCGCTCTGGGTCGGGCCGACTACGGACATCTCGTGATGCACGGAGTCTTCGTCGCCCTCCCGGCGGCATGGCTCGTCTTCCGCGCTTCGCGCGCGCCGCACTGGCGCTGGCTCCTCGCGCCGGCGCTCGGTCTCGTGCTCCTCGTCGCCGCGCGGCCGGATCGCGCCGCGGCCGTCGCCTGGAGCGGAATCCGCGGATCGAATGTTCCGTCGGAGTGCCTGCGTCCGATGGCGGGGGGACGCGCGATCCTTCCCTGCTGGCAGGCCGCCGAGCTCGAAACGCTTCGGGCCTCGATGGACGCCGCGCTCGGCCCGTCCGAGACGTTCTTCGACTTCGGCAACGAGCCCGGGCTCTACTTCCTCCTCGAGCGCCGGCCGCCGGTCCGCTTTCCGTGCGCGCCGTGCTACGAAGGCGAAGCCGCGCAGCGCGAGGTCATCGCCGCGCTCGAGCGCGTGAAACCGCCGGTCGCGATCCTGGCCTCCGGATCGTGGCGGGACGGCATCGACGGCGTTCCCACGCGCGAACGAGTTCCGCTCATCGCGGAGTACCTCGATCGCCACTACGAGCCGGCGGGAAAGGTCGGCCCGCGGACGCTCGCGCGGCGCCGCGCCGCGCCGTAAGGCGCTCGCCGGCTCGGGCCGCTCGCGGGCTATCATCGCCGCGCATGCACGAGACGCGGTGGAACGACGGCGCGTTCACGACCCAGCTCGAATCGCTCGTCTGGACCGCCTCCCCGATCATCCGTCGTTATCTGCACCGGGTCGCGACGGGGGATCCCGCCTGCGACTGGCTCTCGGGGGTGCGTTTCCGCTACCTGCCGGTCGTGGTGCGGCGCGCGCTCGTGCTGGGCTGCGGATCCGGATGGCTCGAGCGGGCGCTCGCCACGCCGGGCGGCGGGATCCGCGAGATCGTGGCCTGCGACTTCGCGAAGGAGACGGTGGAGCGCGCCCGCGAAAAGGCCGAGAGCGAGGGGAAGGGCGCGATCGACTATCGCGTCGTGGATCTCGAGCACGATTCGCTGCCGCCGGGGCGGTTCGACGTCATCATCGCCAACGACGTGCTGCACCACATCACGGGGCTCGAGCGTCTCTACGCGCTCATCCACGACGCGCTCGAACCGCAAGGCCGCTTCGTCTTCAACGAGTACGTCGGCCCGAATCGCTTCCAGTACAGCGACGAGCGGATCGAGCTCGTCAACCGATATTTCCGTCTTTTCCCCGACAACCTGCGCTGGGACCCCGTATCCAATACGTGCCTCTGGAAACGCACACGCATCGACGAACGCAAGCTCACCGAGGAGGACCCGACGGAGGCCGTCCGCAGCGAGGACGTGCTGCCCCTGGCGCGCCGGGCCTTCCTGCCCGTGGCCGAGATCCCGTATGGAGGCGGACTTCTGAATCCGCTTCTCTTCGGCGTCATCGCCGGATTCGAGCCCGGCCACCCGGAGCACGACCGAGTGCTGGAGGTCTTGTGTGCGGCCGAGGAGCGGCTGACGGAGACGGGCCTGCTCGAGCCCGACTTCCACATCTTCGTGGGAAGGCGCCGGGACGAAAGCGACGCTGACCGGAGCACCGCGCCCGAAGAGTGATCACCTCGGCTGTGGTCCTGCTTCTGCTCGCGGCGGCGGCCGTCGCGGTGCGGGGCGTTTCGAGGTGGCTCGGACGGCCGGTGCCCGCCGGGACGCTGGCACTCTTCGCCGCGCTTTCGATCCTTCCCTTCGCGAAGGCACTGCTTCCCGGCCGGACCATCCTCCCGCTCGAGCACGCGACGCTGACCGCGCCCTGGCTGACTCTCGGCACGGGTCCGCCCCGCAACCCCTGGCTGAACGACGTCGGGATGCAGATGCTGCCGTGGAACGAGGCCGTGCGGCTCGCGCTCGCCGAGGGCTCGCTCCCGCTCCGCGACCGCTGGAACGGCGCGGGGACGCCGCTCGCCGCGAACGGTCAGTCCGCCGCCTTCTCGCCTCTCACGCTGCTGACCCTCCCGCTGCCGTTTCCGGCGGCGTTCCTCCTCCGGGCCGCCCTGAAGCTGCTGCTGGCGCTCGCGGGCATGTGGCTCTGGCGCGCGAGCTCTCGGCCTCGCGGGGCGCGGCGGTCTTCGCGGCGATCGCGTTCGCCTTCTCGATGACGTTCTCGCAGTGGATCCTCTTTCCGCACACCGCGGTCTTCTGCCTGTGGCCGTGGATGCTGTTTTTCATCGAGCGGACGCGGGACGCACGGGGCGCGGACGAGCCGTCGCGGCGCTGATCGTCGCGCTGTCGCCGGCGCGGCGCTCGCGGGACATCCCGAGACGCTGGCGCTCGGCGTGCTCTTCGCGGCCCTGTGGATCCTGCCTGCGATGGGCGCTGAGGGACCTCCCGGACGCGCTCCGCGTCGGGAGGTCGCACTTCTTTCGGCGCGGGCCGCCGCCGCCGGACTGACGGCGTTCCTCCTGCTGCCCACCGCCCTCGCGATCCGCGCCTCGAACCGCATGGTCCTCGCCGCACTCCCGCACTGGAGCGACTCCTTCTCGCTCGCTGCCGCACGGCGCCGTTCTGGCGCGGCATCGCGACGGCGTTCTTTCCGCGGTCGCTCGGGCGACCTCATCCACATGCCGCAGATCGCCGGAGTCACGGGAGCGTTCCCGGAGATGGCCCTCGGCTACTTCGGCATCGTCGGGCTGGGCCGCGGCGCTCCTGGTGCTGCGACCCGGCTCTCGACGCGCGCGAGCGAGCTGGGCGCTCCTGGCGCTTCTGGTCTGCGGCCTCGGCGTCGCCGTCGCGCTCTGGCCGTTCGCCGAGATCTTCGGAGCGATCCCCGCGGTGCGCCACATGTTTCCGCTGCGCTTCTACTCCTGGATCGCGCTGGCCGGTCCGGCGCTCGCCGCTCTGGAGCTCGACCGCTACGCGAAGGACCGCGCTCGCGGTCCGCGGCCCGGCGTGGGGGCCGTGGCCGCTCCGCTTCTGCTCCTCGGAGCGGGCCTCCTGTGGTTTCTCGCACCTGCGCCCGGAGCTGACCGCGGAAGGTGCGCTCGGCTTCCAGAAACGGCAGCTCGCGATTACGGCCGGTCTGCTGGTCTCTGCGGCCGGCCTGGCTCTCCTCGCCGGGGCGCGCTCCGGCGTCTACATCGCGGGCCTTTCGGCGCTCGTGCGCGGCGGATCTTCTCTACCAGTGGCGCAGCCACTACCGCGTATTCCCGACGACGCTCCTCTACCCGGAGACTCCGCTCGTCCGCCATCCTGCGCAGCCTCCCGCCTCCCTTCCGGTCGCGGGCGCCGGGACGGCGCTCTTCCCCAACACCAACGTGTTCGCCGACGTCGAGGACATGCGCACGCACGACGCCGTCGAACGGCGGGATTACGTCGCGTTTCTGGACGCGACGGCCGGCTTCACTCCGCCGGCGATTACTTCAAGAAGCTCGCGTGATCTCGATTCGCCCGCTCCTCGACTTCCTGAACGTGCGCGACCTCGTCGTGGAGAAGGGCGGGGCGTCTCCCGTCGTCGCTCGGCGGCCGATGGACGGCCAACGTATTCGGGCGCGGACGGCGACGTCTACGAGAATGCTTCGGTCCTGCCGCGCGCATTCGTTCCCGAGCGTGTCCGCCTCGTCGCGCGAGCTCGGCGAAACACTCCGAGCCGCTCGCCGACGCCAACGCGGCGTTCGGTCCGGCGTTCGCGGAAATCGCTGCGAATCGCGACTTCCGTGCGACGGCCTGGATCCTGAGCGATCGGGCCGGAGAAGAGCCGGGCGGAGATGCGTCCATCTCGAATTACGCCGAGACGACCAATGCCGTCGAGCTCGACGTCACGGCGGCCGCGGCGCCCTCGTGGGTCGTGCTTTCGATCGTCCAGGACGGCGGTTGGTCGGCGCGGGACGCCGCCGGCCGCGCGCTGCCACTCTCCCGCGCGAACGGTCCCTTCCTCGCGTTGAAGGTGCCCGCCGGAAGCACCCACGTGCGCATGCGCTACCGTCCGCCCGGCTTCGTGGCGGGCGCATGGATTTCCGGAGCCACCCTCGTCCTTCTCGCGGCCGTGGGGCTACGCCGCCGCATTGCGACCGCGCGAGTTGCACCTCAACCGGTGGCCGCTTGAGTCACCCGGGATCGCCGTTCTGGGTTCCTTCCGCCGCGTTGCAGGCCCACTTGAACCTCACCGCGACCGGGAGGGCCGACTGCGACTGGCTCTCGCACGTGCGCGCGACGCATCTGCCCGCGCGCGTCCCTCGGACGCTCGTCCTGGGCTGCGGGAACGGATTTCTCGAGCGGGCGCTCGCGCGCCAGGACGGCATCGGCGAGATCCTGGCCACGGATCCCGACGCCGCCTCGGTGGCCGTCGCCGCGAAAGCGGCGCGGCGCGAAGGCTTCGCGTCGATCACGCACGCGCGGCTCGATCCCGGGCAAGAGTCCCTGCCGGGAAGCGGCTGGAACCTGATCCTCGCCCACGACCTCCTGCACCACGTTCCGAGCCCGGAAACCGTTCTCCAGGGCATCCGCGAAGCCCTCGCTCCCGGCGGCCAGTTCGTGTTCTCCGAATACACGGGGCCGCCTCGATTCCAGTACGACGACGCCACCCTGGAGATCGTCGAGCGGTATTTCCGGGTGCTGCCCGACCGCATCCGCCGAGACCCGGACAGCGGACAACCGGTATGGCGCCGCGAGCGCGTCGACGCGGCCAGGCTCGAGCGCGAGAGCCCTCACGAGGCCGCGCAGAGTCGACCGCCTCCTGCCGCTCTCGAGGCGGCTCTTCGGCGTCGACGCCGAGCTCTCGGGCGGCGGGAGCCTTCTGCATCCGCTGCTCTCGGGCTTCGCGCGCAACTTTCGCGCGGGCGCCCACGAGGACGAGCGTCTGCTCGACGTCTTGTGCTCGGCCGAGGCCCATGCGACCTCTCTCGGAGCGCTGTCTCCGCTCTTCAGTGTCTTCGTCGGCCGCCGTCCGGGCTGAGACCCCGGTGACATAATCGGAATCGGCGAAAACATATGCCCCGGCCCCTCAACGTCATCCTGGACCTGACCGCGCGCTGCAACCTGAAGTGCGTCATGTGTTACTTCGCGAACACCGACCGGCTGTTCTTCCAGCCCTTCGACAGGGAGCTCTCGTCCGACGGCAACATGCCCGTCGAGGTCTTCGAGAAGATCGCCGCGGACCTGTTCCCGAAGGCCTGGCGCGTGGCCCTGGGCTGCGCCGCGGAGCCCATGATCCATCCGAAGTTCAAGGAGATCGTGGCGATCGCCGGGCGCTACGGGATCCCGGACCTCTGGTTTCCGACGAACCTCCTCGCGCTGACCGACGCGACGGCCGAGTCGCTCATCCAGGCCCGCGTGAACACCGTCGCGGCCTCGATCGACGGGATGACGAAGGAGACCTACGAGAAGATCCGCGTGCCCGCCAAGTGGGAGCGTCTGCTCGCCTGTCTCGAAACGCTCCGTCGGGTGCGGACGGCGAAGCGGTCGAGGACGCCGCGGCTGCGGATCATCTTCACCTGGATGCAGTCCAACCGGAAGGACCTGCAGCTTCTGCCGGAGTTCGCCGCCGACCACGGAGCCACCGAGATCGACGTCCGCTTCGTTTCGGAGACGCCCGGCGTCGACGTCAAGCCGGAGCTGCTTTCGGACATCGCGATCGAAGAGCTCAACGCCGAGCTCGCGAGCGCGGCGCACGAGGCCGTGAAGCGGCGTCTCAAGCTCGCGTCCTATCCCCAGTTCGAGTCGGCCCGCGTCGAGGAGGGATTCCTCGCGCGCACCCGCCGCCGGATCTGGCGCCTCCGTGCGGGGCTGGACCGGCCCGAGTACTGGCGCTACTCCTGGTACCAGGGCCTCTTCGGGTGCGCCTACCCCGACCGCAACTACGTCATCCGGCCCAACGGCGCGGTCAACCCGTGCATCTACTGGGAGCAGGACCCGATCGGCTTCTATCCCGCCGACAACCTCGAGCGGATCGCCGGCGGCGCTCCCTTGAAGCGGATCCGCGACGGGCTCCGCACGGGCAAGCCGATCGGCACCTGCGCCACCTGCGGCGAGCGCCGCACGGCGCTCTATCGTCTGCGCGGCACGGACGCGCCCGAGACTCCGTCCACCGCGCGCCTCCCCACGCACCCGCGCTGAGGCGCCGCCCGGGGCCGGTGCCGAGTCCGGTTTCCTCAGCTCTTGCGCGGGTAGGGGTATCCGCCCGCCAGCGCCTTTTCGAGCTGGGCGTCGTGCTCGTAGTAGTCCTGGGTGAAGTACACGACACCCTTCGAGTCTACGTAGGCGGTGTCGTAGAAGATGATGACCTTGAGCTTCGGGCGGATGTTCACCTGGGTCGGCCGGGAGCCGTTCATCGCGGCGACGATCCGCTCACGGGTCCACTGCGGATCGGCCTTCAGCAACCATTCCGCGAGCCGGGCCGGATCCTCCAGGCGAATGCAGCCGTGGCTGAAATCGCGCCTCGAGCGGGCGAACAGCGCCTGCGCAGGCGTACCGTGCATGTAGATGTTCTGAGAGTTCGGAAAGATGAACTTGGCCAGGCCGAGCGAGTTCTTCTCGCCGGGCTTCTGCCGAATGAAGAGCTTGCCCGCTTTCACCTTGTCGAGGTTCTCGGGCGTCGCGGCGAGCGCCGGCGCATCGTCGGAGCCGCTCGCGACGATCTCCATGTTCTGTTTGCCGAGGTAGGCGGGGTCCTTCCTCGCCTTGGGCAGGATCTCCCCGTGCAGGATGCCTGGAGGCGGATTCCAGTAGGGCCGGAAGATCACGTACTCGAGCTCGTCCATGAAGATCGGGGTCTCGTGGGCGAGGGATTTTCCCGCCACGATGTTCATGCGCAGAGTGTCGTTCGGGCGGTCCGGGTCATGCCCCCACATCCGGAAGAGCGCGACGTTGACGAACAGCATCGGCTCCCGGCGCATCTCGGGAAGCCAGCGCTCGCGCTCGAGCGCCAGCTCGAACTGGCGGACGCGCGCCGCCGCCGTCACGTTCAGGACCTGGATCGTGCCGGGTCCGATGACTCCGTCGGCCTCCAGATTGTGGCGACGCTGGAAGCTCTTCACCGCGTCGACGAGAGCCCCCTCGTAGAGCGGCGTCCCGTCGGCCGCGGTTTTCGGCGCGGGGGCGCCGGCGGGCAGATCGCCGAAGGCGCGCAATCTCGCCGCAAGGGCCGGGACGCCGGCCCAGGGTTTCCCCGGGGCGATCTTCGTCTGTCCCGCCGGGAGGGCCGGGACGGCGGGAGGCTCCGCGGCCGCCAGGGCCCGGTAGTCGCCGAGCGCCTTGACCATGCGCTCATAAACCGGGAACTGGGGCTCGGCGGCGTCCAGGGCGGCGGGCAGGCCGGCACCGTCGCGCGCGGAGCGGAGGTCGGCCGCGAGGTCGAGCCGTTCCGATGTGACGTCGTAATTGAAACCGACGAGGCGCGGGTCCACGCGGCCCCAGTGAACCGCCTGGAGGAGGCGCGCTGCGGACACCGTGACGGCCATGTCGAAGAGGGCGCGATCCGCCGGGGACGTCGCCGCGCCGGCCGTCTTCATCGCGGACCACTTCTGCGACAGCATCGCGGCGTCGTAGTCGGAAGGCACCAGACCGACTTCGTCGCAACGGGCGATGGCTTGCAGAGCCGGCTCCAGGGCCGGGCGTGGCTTGTCGCCGTCGAACCAGAAGAGCCCCGCCCGACTCCGCGGCGTACAGCGCTTTCAGGTCTGCGAGGCCTCCCGTCACCTCCTGCCACTTGAGCCACGGATGCTTGCCCGAGTTGAGCACTCCCTGAATCGCGGCCTGAGCTTCCGGAGACCCGGAGGCCGCGGGCACGCGGCTGCGGAAGCCCGTGGCGGCGATCGCGGCCGCGACACCCAGAGCCAGACCGAGCCACGAAGCGCCGCGTCCCGTCCGCCAGATCGTTCTCGTCATGGTTCTGGATCCTTTCGTCGCGTCCGGGCCGGCCCGTTGCCGATTGCTCTCGCGCATTCGGATTCAGAACCGGCGCAGACTTTCCCCCACACAGCCGTACTGACCCAAGAAGTCGCTGAGGCCATTCTCTACCCCAGCTTCGGTGAACCGACACAAGAAACTCGGAACAGAGTTTCGAGCTTCGAATGCTTCCCCCAACGACATCGGGCCACCCACGGCTAGGGTCGGGACTTCCTCGAACGCCGGAGACGTCGGCCATGGCCAGCAGAGCGAGCGGAAGAAGGGCCGCCGCGAGGCGATGGAACGACGAATGCACGTGCTCCGCGGGATCCAGGTAGGTTCCGAAGTAGATGAGGGCGTAGACCAGAAACTGCCCGAGAACCACGGCGGAAAGCCGACGAGCGGGCCGCGCCGGCAGAAACAGCGACGCGAGGGTCGCTGCCGCGAAGAGAAACCACAGGCCCAGCCATTCCGGACCCGCGAGCTCCCGCAGCATCGCCGCGAAGAGAGGGAGCGGGTCGCGAACGCGCTCGGCGAGACGGGCCGTCCAGTCGCCCTGCAGAAAACTGCCGTCGGCCGGGAGAAGCCATCTCCGCGTTGCGAGGGCCGCCGCGGTCGAAAGCGCCCATGGCGCGACCAGCGCGAGGCGCTTCTTTCCGGAGAGCCTCAGGGCGCACGCCGCGGCGAGAAGCGCGCCGAGACGTACCCCTTCCAGCTTGACCCAGCTCAGGAATCCCAGCGCGAGCCCGGCGGGCCAGGCGGGGAACCCGACGTCTTCACGCGCGTCGAGCGCCAGAAGGAGCGCCGCCACCGCCACCGCGGCCAGCGGCAGGTCGGCGATGCCGAGGGCCTCGGTGTCCCAGAAGAGCGGCGACGCGCAGAGCGCGGCGGCGAGAAGCGCGGCCGCGGTACGCGAAGCGCCCAGCCGGCGGGCCGCCGCATGCGTCGCCGCGAGAAGCACCGCCGCAAAGAGCGCGTGGACGAGGCGGAAGTCCGAGGCCGACGGAGTCGAAGGCGAAAGGAAGCGCCAGGCGACCGGCAGGCCGATCGGATAGTGCGGGTTGGAAACCGCGTACGTTCGGAGGCCGAGAAACGAGAGGTCGAGCGTCCCGTCGACGACGATCCGCCGCGCCTTCAGCCCCCAGATCGCGAAGTGGTCCCACGACCAGATCGGCGTGCGCAGCCACTTCCAGACGGCGAGCAGGGCGCACACGGCGAGAAGAAGCTCCGCGGCTCGATCGAGGCCCCGCGAGCTCGGCCGCACGGGCGCCGTGACCTGCCGTTCGGGAAGAGCTCGTCGCAGGATGAACGCCGTTCCGAGTGCAAGGGCCGGCATGGAGACCGGGCTCCAGGGAAGTCCCGCGAGTCCCCAGGCGAACGCGAGCGGAACGACGATCGAAAGGCCCAGGATGAAGTCCTGGGCGAGGGCCGAGGCGGAGAAGCCGCGCGCGCGGGGCAAGGCGCTCCGGCCGGCCAGCACGGCCGCCGCGGTCCCGACCAGGATTTCAGCGGCGGGCATCGGTTCCGGACCGCGGCGCGACGCGGACTTCGGTCCGCGTCCGGACGATGCGGGTCGGAAAAACGGTGCCGAGCTCTCCGATCGTCTTCGCACCGACCACCGCCTGGCGCGGCATCGCGTAGACCGCCATCGTCCCGAACCAGCCCGTCTCGCATTCCGGAACGCAAACGGGTACGACCGCCTCCCCCGTCGCGAGAGGGCGCGCGGCCTCCTCGAGCCGACCGACGAGCGGCGGGTCGCGGTAAGACCATCCCCAGAAACGGGTCTCGCCGGCGCCGTCCCGCGCGTCCGCTCCCCGGGCGAGAGCGGCGAGCCGCGACCCGCTGAGCAGCGACGATCCACGCGGCCAGAAGAACGCCCGCCGCGGCGGTGAGTGCTCGCACCGCTTTCATCTGAAAAACGAAAAGCTCAGGAACGAGTCCTGAGCTTCGAAATCAATCCCCGGCAACGTCCTACTCGGACGCCTAGGGTATTGCAGGTTCGAGCCGCCAGAGCGTGACACTCCCCGATTCGCCCAGAAACGTCCACGAGCCCGGCACGTGCGTCGCCGCCTCCGGCACTTCGTGTTTCATGAGCAAGGCGAACCAGCGGCCTCCGGCCGGCTCCGTCCGCGCGCGCAAGGCTCTCCAGCGCTCGGGGTCGAGCGCCTCCCATCGGACCGGAGTGAGCGTCGTGTAGTACCGAAGGGCCCCGCTCATCTCACTCGACACCACGAGCGCTCCGGGAGGGAACTCCCGCGCCGCACGCCGGCAGCCGTCTGGAAAGTCTTTCTGCACCCGATGCAGTTCCAGCACGCCGAGCTTCCTCGCCGACCGAAACCCGTCGCGGGCGATCAGCGCGATCGCGAGGACGGCGGCCACGCCGACGGCGCGGCTCCAGGCCGCGGACCGGGATGCGACCGTCCGATGCAGGTCTCGGACGACGAGAGCGAACCCGAGCGGGAGCGCCGGCAGACCCGGCAGGAGAAAGCGCGTATACCACCAGGCGTCCGCAGGCTCATAGAACGCGTACGCGAGGAGGAGGGTCCCGAACCAGGTCAACAGGAGCGCTCGGTGGCGGCCCGGAATTCGGCGGTCGCCCAGAGACGCGGCCCATCCCAGACAAACGACCGGTGTGAATATCTGCACCGTCCAGAGTGCGTAGCGAGGCAGGCGCACAGGAAAGTTGGACCAGGCGAAGTGTCTCCAAAGGCCATACAACCCGTATCCGGTCCGGAAAGGGCTGCCGAAACACGCGATGTTGTAGGCGAAGAGAACCGCCGCGCACGGCACTCCTCCCACGAGGAAGAGGCCCCAGGCTCGACGATTCGCGGGCAGCGCAAAAAGAAGGGGCACAACCACGAGCGCGTCGAGGGGCCGCACGAGAACGGCCACGCCAAAAGCGAAGCCCGCCGCCACGGCCCAACGGGCGTCCCGTCGGGATCGCAGCGCGGCGAAGATGGCGGCGAGGCCCCACGCCGTCGCGACGACGTCGCTCATGGGCTGGATGGCCTGGAACACGAAGACCGGACAGGCCGCGAGGACGACCGCGGCCGCCGCGGCCCACCCGCGAGGCAGGCCGAGCTCGCGGCCGACGAGATAGACCAGGACGAGGACGAGCAGAGCCGCGATCGGGCTGACGACGTAAGGGCCGAGCTCCCAGCCCGCGAGTTGGGCGGCGGCGGCAACATGGAGCGGGAATCCGACGGGATACTTCAGCCCCATCCTCGGGCCGTCGAGGAGGACGTAGCCCAGCGGCGTAAACGCGGTGGCCTCCGAGCCCGCGAGGCCGAAGCGCTCGAGGCCCGGAACCGGCGAAACGAGAGGGCCATTCACGAGGGCGCGAGCCGCGTTCGCATAGCCGGAGCTGTCCGAACCGCCGACGGCGAAGCACGTGTGGCGGTAGAGATAGACGCCGTAGATCGCGAGGCCGGCGACGGAGGCGGCGGCGAGAAGAAGAGCGATCCCGGGCACGAACGCCCGGTTCGGATCCCCGGAGGCCTGTCCCGCCACCTTCATCGCAAAAAAGAAAAGCTCAGGAACGAGTCCTGAGCTTCACAATTCATCCCCGGCAACGTCCTGCTCTCCCACGCGGTTTCCCGCGAAGTCCCATCGGGGTGGAAGGTTCTACGGCTGCGGGACCACCACGTAGCTGACCGAGTCCCCCGCGTACTGCGGCTGGTACCAGGTCGAGCCGCACTGCTGGTATGCGATCCCGTTGACGGTGGACGACACGCAGCTGGGGGGCATCTGCGCCGGAGTGAAGATCGCTCCGACGACGGCGGCCGTCGCCGAGGCCACCGCGGTCACCGCGGCCGCGGCCGCAAGGGGGTTGTCGTGGTAGCAGCAGCCGCCGCCGTAGCGTCCATTGTTGTCGACGTCCACGTTGACGTTGCGATTGACGTTGACGTTGTTGTTCGAGTTGACGTTCGTGTTGCGGTTCACGTTGGCGTTCTGGTTCACGTTGGCGCTCCGATTCCCGCCCTGGCTCGAGCTGACGCTCGTCCGGGCGCTCGAGCGTGTGCCGCCCCCGCCGCCCCCGCCCCCGCGCTGGAGAGCGCGCGCGCTCGATCCCACGAAGAGAAGACCCGCCACGACCGCTGCGATCCGCCGGATGCTCGTTTTGCTCATGGTCGTCTCCTCCTACTTTCCGCCACTCGGGCGCGCCGCGAACACGATCCGTTTCGCATCGGCGGGGGGATCGAACGTGAAGGCCGCGTCGTTGAACGACGGCGCGAGGTTCCACGTGTAGACCGCGCTGTACTGCGGCCGCGACGGATCGGTCGTCGTCGTGATGACCTGCTTGAGCGGCAGCGGATACGCGCCGAGCTGGATCCAGATCTGCCAGTCGAGGCCCTCCTGCCGGAACGCGTACTGCTCGCACGTGATCCCGTCCACGACGGCCGGCCCGGCATCCATCGCCGCGGTGAGAGCGCTCGAATTCACGCGGTCGGTACCCCACGAGAAGAGGTCCGCGAGCGGCAATTCGATGTCGTACTTGTCCTCGAGCACTTTGGCCAGATCTCCCGACGTCCCCGGCGCGGCGACCGTCGCGTAGTACCCCATCTTCCGGGCGTAGAGCGTGAAGGACTTGCCGTCGAAGAGATACAACCGGTCCTTGGCGTCGCTCTTGAAGTCGATCCGGAGGTGGCTCGGAAGCTGAGCGACCATGTCGATCGTCGCGTCCGAGGTCGTCAGCAGCCCGTTGTCGCGGACGTTGTCGCGCGTGATCACGGCGCGGACCTGGAAGGTCTTGACCGAGGCCCGCATGTAGGCCCCCATCCTGTCGAGCGCGGCGACCGCCTCCGGGTCGATGTCGCCCTTGGCGGCCGGAGCCGGCGCCTGCCCCGAGGCCGCGCCGCCGACGATCGTCGCCAGGATCACCGCTGCGAATCCGAGTCGGAATGACCTTGGATCCATACGTCCCCCTCGTGTATTCGGTCCGCCGCGTCGCGACCGCTGGGCCATCGAGCCGGCCTCAAACGACAGTTCGCCGAGCGATTCGGTCCCGATATATCACGCGACCCCGGCACGGTCCGCCGATCGCCGGCGTCGTGCGTGCGCGGTCCGCGCGATCGCATCGCCAAAAATCAATCCCCGGCAACGTCCTACTCTCCCACGACTTTTCCCTCGAAGTACCTTCGGGGCTGAAGGGCTTATCGGCCGTGTTCGGAAGGGAACGGGTCTGGCCCCTTCGCTCAGGTCACCGGAAAACTCTGTTTCCTTGTTCCTTGCTTCATTGTGAGCGCCCCCGTAACCGGAGCGCTCATGCCTGGGGGTTCGATCGGCTCGACGATCCTCCCGGAAACGATCGCCCGCACGGCGTTGGCGTGGTGGACGCTTTCGGCGCTGCCCACTCCGGGCGAGAGATTCTGGATCGGCAGGGCGCCGTAAGGGACCACGCTCAGGATCGAGGGAAAGAAAAGAACGCGTTGAAATGCTCGCGGCTGGTCATCGCGCACCGTTCTATCTCGGAAGGAGGGCGCGTCCAACTGCCGCGTCGGGCCGAGGAGCGGCTCTCTCGAAACGCATCCGCCAGCCGCGACAACCGACTCGAACGATGATCGGGGAACGAACCGCCTGCGGGACGGGAACTCCGCCGGTTGACAGGCCCCGGAGCCTGTAACAGACTCCGGGGCTCAACGGGAACTCGAATGCCATCCCGCTCGCTCCGCCACAATTCGCGTCCGAATGCGAAGCACCCGGCCCCGTTCGGACCGCGGGGAGAGCCGACCCTCGCGAAAGCTCCGACGGGGATCCCGGGACTCGACGCCATCACCAACGGCGGTCTTCCGCGGGGCCGCCCAACACTCGTCTGCGGCGCGGCGGGATGCGGGAAGACCCTTCTCGCCATGGAGTTCCTCGTGCGCGGCGTCCTGGACTCGGGTGAGCCCGGGGTGTTCATGGCGTTCGAGGAAACGCCTGACGAGCTCTCCCAGAACGTGCGCTCCCTGGGCTTCGATGTCGATGCCCTGGCCGCTCGCGGGATGATCTCCGTCGATCACGTGCAGGTCGACCCCAGGGAGATCGAAGAGACCGGCGACTACGATCTCGAGGGCCTCTTCATCCGGCTGGGCAGCGCGATCGACGCCGTCGGCGCCAAACGCGTCGTCCTCGACACCCTCGAGGTCCTTTTCGCAAGCTTCCGCAACGAAGCGATCCTTCGAGGCGAATTGCGGCGCCTGTTCCGCTGGCTCAAGGACCGGGGGGTCACCGCGATCATCACGGCCGAACGGGGCGACGGGACACTGACGCGACACGGTCTCGAGGAGTACGTCTCCGACTGCGTCATCCTCCTCGACCACCGCGTGGTCGATCAGATTGCCAGTCGCCGGCTGCGCATCGTCAAGTACCGCGGATCGAGTCACGGCACCAACGAGTATCCGTTCCTGATCAGCGAAGACGGAATTGAAGTGCTGCCGATTACGTCCGTTGGCCTGGATCACCCGGCACCCACGCAACGGCTGTCGACGGGAGTGCCCGCGCTCGATCAGATGCTGGGTGGGCGCGGTCTCTTCCGGGGCTCCACCGTTCTCGTGTCCGGCACCGCCGGATCCGGAAAGTCGAGTCTCGCCGCGCAGATGGCGGAGGCGGCCTGCCAGAGAGGCGAGCGCTGCCTCTACCTCGCGTTCGAGGAATCGAAGGCCCAGATCCTGCGCAACATGCGCTCGATCGGCCTCCATCTCGACCTCTGGGTCCGCAACGGCCTGCTTCGTTTCGAGTCGGCGAGACCGACGCTGCTCGGCCTGGAGGCGCACCTGACCCGGATCTACCGGCTCGTACGGGATTTCGAGCCCCCATTCGTCGTCGTCGACCCGATCACGAATCTCACTTCCGCAGGAAGTGACCTCGCCGCGCGGGGGATGCTGATGCGATTGATCGACTTCCTAAAGTCGCGCCAGGTCACCGTGCTGCTCACGAGCCTGACCACGGACGGGAGCGCGCCCGAGAAGACCGACGCCGGCATCTCCTCGCTCGTGGATACCTGGATCCTGCTGCGCCAGGTCGAATTGGGCGGCGAGCGCAGTCGCGGCATCTACATTCTGAAGTCGCGCGGCATGGCACATTCCCACCAGATCCGCGAGTTCCACCTGACCGGTGAGGGCATCCATCTGACCGAGGTCTATCCCGGAGCGGAGGGAGTCCCGGCAGGGTCGGCCCCGGCCCGTCTCGACATGGCCAGAAGCCGGAAGCTCGAAACGTCCGCTTCGAAGAAATCCGACTCGCCCGCGCCTCGGCGGCGAGGCACGCGGACGCGGAAGAAGGAACGGCGATGAGAAAAGACAAGGCGATTTCCCCAGAGAAGGCCGTGGAAACGGGCGCCGCCCCGGACCTGGAGCGCTGGAATCTCCGGCTCTACGTGGCGGGGCAGACCCCCAGGTCGTTGACCGCGCTGGCGAACCTGAAGCGTTTCTGCGAAGCGCACCTGGCCGGCCGATACACCGTGGAGGTCATCGACCTGCTCGAAAACCCGCAGCTCGCCCGCGGGGATCAGATCCTCGCCATTCCGACTCTCGTGCGCCAGCTTCCGAGTCCCATTCGGAAAATCATCGGGGATCTCTCCAACACCGAGCGCGTGATCGTCGGGCTCGACGTCAGGACGAGCGCGTAGCAAGCGCCCGATCCGAGAGGCCGCATGAGCCCTACCAAGGCAACCCGCGAACAGACGCTGCTGGCCGAAATCGAACGGCTCAAAAGCCGCCTGGCGGAGCCCGAGGACACGATCGCGGCCATCCGCTCTGGAGAGGTGGACGCCTTCGTCGTGACCGAGAAGCTCGGAGAGAGGGTTTACGTCCTGAAAGACGCGGCGCCCCCGTACCGCCTCATGGTCGAGGAGATGAAGGAAGGCGCGGCCACCCTGGACTTCCGCCAGACGGTCCTCTATGCCAACCGCCGGCTGGCGGAGCTTCTCGAGCGATCTCCCGAGTCCCTGCGCGGCAGCTTCTTTCGGGAGTTCGTCGCTCCAGAGTCCATGGAAGACCTGGAATCATTGATCGCCGGTGCCAACGGCGGGCGCGGGGAGATCCTGCTCCGCAAGGATGGAGGTTCGAACTTCCCGGCGCAGGTCGCCGTCACGGCCCTCGAAGAGGACCAGCTATCCGCCTACTGCATGGTCATCACCGACATGACGGAACAGAAGATGCAGACGGCGGCTACCGCGGCAGAAGCCGCCTGGCGCGACGCCGACCGAAGGAAGAACGAGTTTCTGGCAATGCTCGGACACGAGCTTCGCAATCCCCTGGCGGCGATGGCCAACGCGGTCCAAATCCTCGACCAGCTCGGCCCGCGCAAGCCCCGCCTCGCTTGGGCCCAGGACGTCATCCGGCGACAGGTCCAGCACGTGAGCCGACTGGTGGACGAGCTTCTCGACGTCTCCAGAATCGCCACCGGCAAGATCGAGCTCCGGCGAGAGGCGATCGATGTCTGCAGCCTCGTCGCCCGCGTGGCGGACGGCTACCGGCCGCTCTTTGAGAAGCACCACCAAGTGCTGACGGTGTCCGTGCCCGGGGATCCTCTCCCCGTTCATGGCGATCCGACGCGGCTCGCGCAGGTCGTCTCCAATCTTCTGGACAATGCGATCAAGTTCACGAACGAAGGCGGCCAGGTGTGGGTGAGCCTGATGCGGCAGGGTGACCGGGTCGTTCTCAGCGTTCGGGACACGGGAATCGGGATCTCCCGCGAAAGCCTGCCGCGAATCTTCGAGCTATTTACGCAAGGAGAACGGCCGCACGGCGCTCAGAGAGGGCTTGGAATCGGCCTGGCGCTCGTCCGCAACTTCGTCGAGCTTCACGACGGGACGATCGTGGCGCGAAGCGAGGGGCCCGGGCACGGAAGCGAGTTCGAGGTCTCTCTCCCCTACCTCCACCGATCTGAGCCGAAGGCGGCGGACGCCCTGGCCAGACCTCCCGCCCCGCGGCCTCGGCGCATTTTGATCGTCGAAGATTATGTCGATTCCGCCCAGGGCCTGGCCACGCTGCTTGGTATGGATGGGCACGACGTGAAGGCCGTTTACGACGGACCCTCGGCGCTGTCCTGTGCGATCGAATTCCAGCCCGAGGCGATTCTCCTCGACATCGGCCTGCCGGGAATGGACGGCTACGAGGTGGCCCGCAGCTTGCGAGAAAGTCTCGGCGACGACGTGCTCATCGTGGCCTTGACGGGTTACGGCCAGGAGGAGGATCGACGCCGCTCCGCGGAGTCGAAGATCGACCACCACCTCCTGAAACCCGTCCAGGTGGACCGAATCGCCGAGTTGATGAACGGGCTCAAGCAAGCGGGTAACCCTAAAAAAGAAAAGCTCAGGAACGAGTCCTGAGCTTCGAAATTAATCCCCGGCAACGTCCTACTCTCCCACGAGGTTTCCCGCGAAGTACCATCGGGGCTGAAGGGCTTAACGGCCGTGTTCGGAATGGGAACGGGTGTGGCCCCTTCGCTAAGGTCACCGGGAAACTTTACTTACAAGGTTTCCCTGTTCGATTCACGAGCGCGAGGCGTATGTCGCCTCGCGGTTCATGCAAGAGAGTCGTATGTAAACGGTTTTTCGATTCGCGTCTTAAATATTTTATGGTCAAGCCGCACGGCCGATTAGTACGGGTCAGCTTCACGCCTCACAGCGTTTCCACACCCCGCCTATCAACGTGGTCGTCTCCCACGGGCCTTCAGGGGATTGCTCCCGGGAAATCTCATCTCGAGGAAGGCTTCCCGCTTATATGCTTTCAGCGGTTATCCTTTCGAACATCGCTACCCGGCCGTGCCGCTGGCGCGACAACCGGTGCACAAGAGGTTCGTCCGTCCCGGTCCTCTCGTACTAAGGACGGATCCTCACAAATTTCCTGCGCCCACACGAGATAGGGACCGAACTGTCTCACGACGTTCTAAACCCAGCTCACGTACCGCTTTAACCGGCGAACAGCCGGACCCTTGGGACCTGCTTCAGCCCCAGGATGCGATGAGCCGACATCGAGGTGCCAAACCTTGCCGTCGATGTGAACTCTTGGGCAAGATCAGCCTGTTATCCCCGGCGTACCTTTTATCCGTTGAGCGATGGCCCTTCCATGCAGAACCACCGGATCACTAAGCCCGACTTTCGTCCCTGCTCGACTTGTAGGTCTCGCAGTCAAGCTCTCTTCTGCCTTTGCACTCTACGGCTGGTTTCCAATCAGCCTGAGAGAACCTTTGGGCGCCTCCGTTACAGTTTAGGAGGCGACCGCCCCAGTCAAACTACCCGCCAGGCATGGTCCTGGACCCGGATTACGGGTCTCAGTTAGAACTCCGGCGCCATCAGGGTGGTATCTCACCGTTCACTCCCCCGAGGCCGAAACCCCAGGTTCAAAGTGTCCCACCTATCCTGCGCAGACAACGCCAAAATTCAATGCCTGGGTATAGTAAAGGTGCACAGGGTCTTTCCGTCTACGTGCGGGTAACCGGCATCTTCACCGGTGCTACAGATTCGCCGAGCGCGTTGCGGAGACAGTGCCCAAATCGTTACGCCATTCGTGCAGGTCGGAACTTACCCGACAAGGAATTTCGCTACCTTAGGACCGTTATAGTTACGGCCGCCGTTTACTGGGGCTTCGATTCAAAGCTTCGCCTTGCGGCTAACCTCTCCCCTTAACCTTCCAGCACCGGGCAGGCGTCAGACCCTATACGTCGTTTTACGACTTTGCAGAGTCCTGTGTTTTTAGTAAACAGTCGCTTGGGCCATTTTACTGCGACCCCGGGACGCTTCGAGGGTGAACCTCTACACGATCCAGGGCACACCTTCTCCCGAAGTTACGGTGTTAATTTGCCGAGTTCCTTCGCAACGCTTCACTCAAGCGCCTTAGGATTTTCTCCTCATCTACCTGTGTCGGTTTGCGGTACGGTCACCCGTTCATCTCCTTAGAGGATTTTCTCGGCAGCGTGGCATCGGCGAGTTTGCGGCCTGACGGCCTCCCCGTCGCTTCTCGGCGTTGAATGGAGAAGCGGATTTACCTACCTCTCCCGCCTACGAGCTTGGCCCGGGACATCCAACACCCGGTACACCTAGCCTCCTGCGTCCCCCCTTCGTGATAACGACAAACGAGCGGTTCCGGAATATTAACCGGATTTCCATCGGCTACGCCTTTCGGCCTCGCCTTAGGGACCGACTAACCCTGAGCGGATTAACCTTGCTCAGGAATCCTTAGATTTACGGCGAGCAGTGCTCTCAACTGCTTTATCGCTACTTGTGCCGGCAGGGTCTCTTCCTAGCGCTCCATCGGTCCTCGCGGTCCGACTTCGCTGCGCTAAGAATGCTCTCCTACCACGTCTCAAAGCCGAAGCCTCGAGACATCCGCCGCTTCGGTACGTTGCTTGAGCCCCGTTGAATTGTCGGCACAGAGCCGCTTGACCAGTGAGCTGTTACGCTTTCTTTAAAGGATGGCTGCTTCTAAGCCAACCTCCTGGCTGTCTGGGCGTCTCCACATCCTTTTCCACTTAGCAACGATTTGGGGACCTTAGCGGGCGGTCTGGGTTCTTTCCCTCTCGACAATGAAGCTTATCCCCCACTGTCTGACTCCCGCACTGTGATCGACGGCATTCGGAGTTTGGTTGGATTTGGTAATGTGGAAAGACCCCTAGTCCATCCAGAGCTCTACCACCGTCGTCAATCATGCGAGGCTAGCCCTAAAGCTATTTCGGAGAGAACGAGCTATAACGGAATTTGATTAGCCTTTCACCCCTAACCACAGCTCATCCGAGTTGTTTTCAACCAACACCAGTTCGGGCCTTCACTGCGTGTTACCGCAGCTTCACCCTGGCCATGGTTAGATCATCCCGCTTCGCGTGTAATCCCAGCGACTGAATCGCCCTATTCAGACTCGCTTTCGCTACGGCTCAGCACGTCGCTTCGCCTTGCCGCTGAAATTAACTAGCCGGCTCATTATGCAAAAGGCACGCGGTTCCACCGTCTTGCGACATGGTGGTCCCACTGCTTGTAGATGGACGGGTTCAGGTACTATTTCACTCCCCTCACAGGGGTTCTTTTCACCTTTCCCTCACGGTACTGGTTCACTATCGGTCGCAGAGTAATATTTAGCCTTGGGTGATGGTCCACCCGGATTCCCACAAGGTTTCTCGTGCCCCGTGGTACTCGGGAACGGAGTGGGAAGGAACCTCGTCTTTCGCCTACGGGGCTGTCACCCTCTTTGGCAGCACTTTCCAGTGACCTTCGACTAGACGGGTTCTTGTTGACTTCCTGGCTTGCGCCGTACTCCGCCCCACAACCCCCCGAGAACCGAAGCCCTCGAGGTTTGGGCTGTTCCGCGTTCGCTCGCCGCTACTGACGGAATCGCTGATTTGCTTTCTTTTCCTCCGGGTACTGAGATGGTTCACTTCCCCGGGTTTGCTTCTCCCTGCCTATGAATTCAGCAGGGGATCTCTGGACTTGCCTTCAGAGGGGTTGCCCCATTCGGAAATCCCCGGATCAAAGCCTGTTTGCGGCTCCCCGAGGCTTATCGCAGCTTGCCACGTCCTTCATCGCTTCTCTGCGCCAAGGCATCCACCGTCCACCCTTAGTAGCTTGACCATAAAATACCTAAGACGCGAATCGTTTTCGTTTACCCGACTCTCTTGTCAAAGATCCTGATCACCGCGGATCAAAAAGCCCCTCGTGGCCTTTCGGCGACGAGGAGCTTCCTCATCCGCGCTGTCCCTGATCAGTCATTGAAATTCCGGCGCTCCGGAAATTGGTGGAGCTGACCGGAATCGAACCGGCGACCTACGGCTTGCAAAGCCGCCGCTCTCCCAGCTGAGCTACAGCCCCACGTAAGGACGGTCTGAATGGTGGGCCTAGGTAGATTCGAACTACCGACCTCACGCTTATCAGGCGTGTGCTCTAAACCAACTGAGCTATAGGCCCAGGTGGGACTCAATGACTTCAAAGATCAGCGTCTTCCGGGTCCGTATGCGGACTCCGAGAGCCGATACCTTCAAAACTGAGTAGAGGCGTTTGCCCTTGCGGGCACCAGACGATCGACCTTCGAGTGTCTCGTCCGCTCCTCCATGAGAGAAGGGCAGCGAGAAGAACTCTAGAAAGGAGGTGATCCAGCCACAGGTTCTCCTACAGCTACCTTGTTACGACTTCACCCCAATTACCGACCATACCTTAGGCGGCTTCGTCCCTTGCGGGTTGGAACACCGACTTCTGGTACAGCCGACTTTCGTGATGTGACGGGCGGTGTGTACAAGGCCCGGGAACGTATTCACCGCGGCGTGCTGATCCGCGATTACTAGCGATTCCAGCTTCATGGGGTCGAGTTGCAGACCCCAATCCGAACTGAGACCGGCTTTTTGCGATTGGCTCCAGCTTGCGCTTTCGCGACGCTTTGTACCGGCCATTGTAGCACGTGTGTAGCCCTGGACATAAAGGCCATGAGGACTTGACGTCATCCCCACCTTCCTCCGGTTTATCACCGGCAGTCCCACTAGAGTGCCCGGCCGAACCGTTGGCAACTAGCAGCAGGGGTTGCGCTCGTTGCGGGACTTAACCCAACATCTCACGACACGAGCTGACGACAGCCATGCAGCACCTAACCAATTGTCCCTTGCGGGAAAGGGAGATTTCGCCCCCGATCAACTGATCTTCAAACCCAGGTAAGGTTCTTCGCGTTGCTTCGAATTGAACCACATGCTCCACCGCTTGTGCGGGCCCCCGTCAATTCCTTTGAGTTTCAGCCTTGCGACCGTACTCCCCAGGCGGGGCACTTAATGCGTTAGCTTCGGCACCGCAGGGGTCGATACCCGCGACACCAAGTGCCCATCGTTTACGGCGTGGACTACCGGGGTATCTAATCCCGTTTGCTACCCACGCTTTCGCGCCTCAGCGTCAGTACCGGTCCAGGGGGCCGCCTTCGCCACCGGTGTTCCTCCCAATATCTACGCATTTCACCGCTACACTGGGAATTCCACCCCCCTCTCCCGGACTCGAGCCTTGCAGTTTCTTCCGCACGTCCTCAGTTAAGCCGAGGGATTTCACGGAAGACACGCATGGCCGCCTACGCGCCCTTTACGCCCAATAATTCCGAATAACGCTGGCCCCCTCTGTATTACCGCGGCTGCTGGCACAGAGTTAGCCGGGGCTTCCTTTGCTGGTACAGTCAACACACGGTGGTATTAACACCGTATGATTTCTTCCCAGCCGACAGGAGTTTACAACCCAAGGGCCTTCATCCTCCACGCGGCGTTGCTGCGTCAGGCTTTCGCCCATTGCGCAAGATTCCCCACTGCTGCCTCCCGTAGGAGTCCGGACCGTGTCTCAGTTCCGGTGTGACCGATCGCCCTCTCAGGCCGGTTACCGATCGAAGCCTTGGTGAGCCGTTACCTCACCAACTAGCTAATCGGGCGCGGGCCCATCCGGTAGCGCGAGGTCTTGCGACCCCGCTTTGATCGTCAGGACTTCCGTCCCAAAGATGTCATGCGGAATTAGCTCGAGTTTCCCCGAGGTATTCCCCACTTCCGGGCAGGTTACCCACGTGTTACTCACCCGTCCGCCACTCGACGGAAGGAGTTGCCCCCTTCCGCCTCGTTCGACTTGCATGTGTTAAGCACGCCGCCAGCGTTCATTCTGAGCCAGGATCAAACTCTCCACTTAAAGTGTTTCGCACGGCTCGGACTTGCGTCCTTACCGATTGATGCGAGTCAAACCCTGTATGTGTTCTGAAAACTCTGCTTTTTCATAAAAAGCAGGAAAAAGACGTCTGGCACGCTCTACTCAGTTTTCAAGGAACCGCGCCCCCGGGCCTTTCGAGCCCGGAAGCCGCGCCGTTCCACCGGCGCGACATCCGAAAATCCGCCGCCTTGCGGCGGACCTTTCAGCTTATTCGCCTTCCCTCCGCCCAGTCAAACGGCCGAGCGGCTGGCGCGCTCCGTCGACATGCGACGGCTCACGCACAGAAGGACCCTTTGGAAAGAACCTACCCTTGCGGGGGAAAGGGAATATAGGGGCCCCGGAAGGCCCTGTCAAGGGATTTCGAAGAAATGCGAAAAAGCCAATAGCGACAGGCCTTTTCTGGGGGTCGCCCTGCACAGAATCCGGTGCAACTTCAGGCCCCTTTTTCGAGCTCCGAAAGCACCCTGGCGACGGCCACCGGATAGGCCCGATGCTCCTCGGCGAGGATCCGCGCCGACAGGGTTTCCTCCGTATCTCCTTGAAGGATAGGCACTTTTCGTTGAAGGAGGATCGGGCCGGTGTCGGTGCCCTCGTCCACGTAGTGGACCGTGCAGCCGGATTCGGACTCGCCGGCCTCGAGCGCCCGGCGCTGGGCGTCGAGACCCGGGTACTTCGGCAGCAGGGCAGGATGGATGTTGAGGATCCGCGCCCGGTATCGCCTCACGAACTCGCTCGAGAGGAGCCGCATGTAGCCCGCGAGGCAGATGAGCTCGGGCTTCTCCCGCTCCAGGATCGAGAGCATCGCGTCCTCGTGCTCGCGCCGCGACGCATAGGCGCGCCGATCGACGGCGAATGCGGGAAGCCCGCGCTCCTTCGCGAGCGCGAGACCGCGCGCGTCCGGGACATCCGAGATCACGGCCACGATCTCGGTGTTCGGAATCGTTCCGCTCTCGACCGCGTCGGCGATCGCCTCGAAGTTGGAGCCGCGCCCGGAGAGAAGGATCGCGATGCGGTGTTTCATGGTGCGACGGCGTTCCCGAGGCAGAATACACAGAAATGGCATCGCTCGCTTCGAGGCGGGTCACGCCCTGGGCCGTGCCGACGGCCGGGCTCGCGGCCGCATGGCTCGCCTCGTGCGTCGGGCTTCTCTACATCTCGATGGACCTGTACGACGAACCGACGCTGGCGCTCGGAGGACGCATCGTGCGGGCCGGCGGGCTCCCGTATCTCGACTTCTACACGCACTACGGGCCTCTCGGTTACAGCCTGATCGCCGTCTTTCTCGGCGTCGGGAATCCCGGAATCGCCTGTCGTCTGGCGCAAGCGCTCGCTCTGCTCGTGGTGGCCGTGCCTCTCGTTCCCCTGGCGCGCCGTCTGGCCTCGAGCGGAGCGGCGTCCGCGGCTCTCGCCGCGCTCCTGCTCCTCAACTTCTCGGCGGCCCTCGCGTTTCCCCACTTCCTCGCATACACGTTCGCTCTCCTCGCGATCGAGCTCATCGCCCTCGCCGAGATCGACCCCTCATCGCCATCCGCCAATCCCCTGTGGCTCGGCGCCGGCGCCGCCGCCGGGCTCGCCGCCCTCGTCCGGCCCGCGTTCGGCGTGTACACCGCACTGGCGGTCGTGGGTTACGCCGTCGCGACGCGGGCGGTGGCGCGCGGGCCGCGGCTGGCCCGGTTTCTCGGAGCCGCGGCCGGCGTCGCCGCGGCGGTCTGGGCCGTCCTGTATCGAGAGATCCCTCTCGCCGAGGCCTGGGTCGCGATGTTCGTCGTCCCTGCGAAACTCACGGCGGGGAAAGCGCGGTTTCTGCCCCCGTCATTGCTTCCGGTTCCTCTCACCGGCGCCGCGCGCCCTTTGTTCGACGCGCTCCATCTCGCCGGATTCTTCCTCCTCGCCACGGCCACGACGTTGCGCGCCCCCGATCGACGCGCGCGCGCGGCCGCGCTCGTGGGGGCTGCCGTGGCGGCCGGCACTCCGTCCGTCCTTCGCTCCGCCGCGGAGCCCGGACGCGCCGCCAGATTCGCCGCCCTGCTGCTGTTCGCCGTCGCCCTCGCCGCATTCGCCTTCGCGGCCCGCCACCTCGCCGGCAGCGCGACCGCGCGGATTTCCGCCCTCTCGGGCCTCGCCGCGGTCGCGTTTCTCCACTACTCACTGACTCGCGGCGACCAGTCCCACTTCACCGCGGCGCTCGCTTTCGCAGGTGTCGCGGGCGTCGCGAGTCTCGAGCGACGGACGCTCGCGTGGCGCGGAGCCATCGCCGGGCTGCTGGCTTTCGTCTGGCTGCCGCTGCTTCTCGCCAGTCCGCCCTTTCCCGCATACTGGATTGGCTTCCGTCCGCCGATTCCCCAGATCTCGACGGCGCACGGCTTCTGGGCGCGATTTCCGGCGTCGGCCTTTCCCGAACCGGCCGTCCGGGCGGTCGCCGAAGCGGATCGTCTTGCCGCGCCGGGAAGTCGTTTCGTCGCCCTCGCGACCGACCATGGGCGCACCGACAGCAGCGCGATCGCCCTGTTCCTCATCTCCCAGCGTCTGCCGTACACGCGCTGGTACCAGTACGATCCGGGAGTCCAGAGCGCTCCGTTCGTCCAGGCGCAGATGATCGAAGAGCTCGAGCGCTCCGGCAGCGCGACCGCGGTCACATGGAAGAGCGAGGTCTTCCGCGGACTTCCGGCGGTGGATCCTCCGCGGACGGCGCTCGATCGCCGCCTCCGAGAGCTATATCCGCGCGCGACCGTCGGCTATGGCGACCTCGAGGTTCGGGAGCGCGCTCCGTAGCGCACTCTCGAGCTCACGCTCGCGGGGCGGATTCCACCACGACACGACGCTCGCCGCCGCCCCGGACGTTGCCGATCGCGAACCAGCGCTGGCTCGCGGCCTTCCAGAGCTCGGCGGCCCGCGCAAGATCCGAGGGCGCGAGGAAGACGATCATGCCGATCCCCATGTTGAAGACGCGGTGCATTTCTTCGAACGAGACGTCGCCCTCGCGTGCGATGACCTCGAAGACCGGCGGCACGGGCCAGGCGCCGGATTTCACGTGCACGTCGACCCCCTCGGGCAGCACGCGCGGAATGTTGTCGTAGAAACCTCCGCCCGTCAGGTGCGCGAGGCCGTGGACCAGATTCTCCGCGAGCAGAGGCTCCAGAGGTTTCAGATACGACAGATGGGGATCGAGGAGGACGTCGCCGATCGCCCGGCCATCCAGCTCCGGCAGACGGTCGGAGGGTTTCTTCCCCATGGTCTCGAAGAACACCTTGCGCGCGAGCGTGTATCCGTTGGTCTGGAGTCCGACCGACGCGAGGCCGACCGCGATGTCGCCGGGAACGATGCGCGACCCGTCGAGGATCTTTTCGCGCTCGACCACCCCGACGATCGTGCCGGCGACGTCGTAATCGCCGGGAGCGTAGAAGCCCGGCATCTCGGCGGTCTCTCCGCCGAGAAGCGCCGTGCCGTTCTCGCGGCAGGCCCGCGCGATGCCGTCGATGACGCTCTCGATCAGGCCGGGCTCGACTTTTCCCGTGGCGACGTAGTCCAGGAAGAAGAGCGGCCGCGCACCCTGCACCAGGATGTCGTTCACACAGTGGTTGACGAGATCGGCGCCGCACGAGTCGTGGCGGGCCATCTCGATCGCCACCTTGAGCTTGGTCCCCACACCGTCGGTGGACGCCACGAGGACCGGCTCGCGGTAGTTCGAGAAGTCGGGGCGAAAGAGGCCGCCGAAGCCCCCGACGTCGCCGAGCACGCCCGGCGTGAAGGTCGAGCGGATGGCGGCCCGGGCGCGAGCCAGGGCGGACGCCTTCGCGTCGATGTCGACGCCGGCTTCGGCGTAGCGGGAGTCTTTCAAGGGCAGCGAATTATAGCCAAGCGAGGGCGTGCGTGACGGAGCCGGCTCAGCGCGCTTCCAGGACGAGCGCCTCGACGGGCTCGATCCGGCCGGGAAAGCGGCCCACGGAGCGTCTCTCGAACCGGCGCGAGATCTCGCCTTCGGCGCGAGCGGCCTGCGACGCGTAGAAAGGCAGAAATCCCGCGGGCGCCAGCTCGCGAAGGAGCGTGAATCGCGACAGGTTCCCGTCCCGGAGCCGCGCCTCGATTTCCGAGACGACTCGGCCCGGCGCGGCGGGATCTCTCCACTGCGCGCCATGGTCCACGGGATCGAAGAGATCGGGGCGATCCCAGCGCGCGAAGCCGTGCAGGGTCGTGGAACGCCCGCAGTAGTACCAGGCCGTCGGCGCCAGATAGTCCGGAACGATGACGACGAGCTCGTCGGGCCCGAAGGCGCGCGCCCGGCACAGGGTCCGAATCCCCGACTTCGGCCGGCCGGCCAGGGACCAGCGCGCCTCATAGAAGTCTCTCCGAGCGGAGAACGACGCGACGATGAGACCCGCCAGCGCGACCCCGGCCGCGATCCGGAACCGGAGCGGGGCATCCCCCGCCGCTTCCGCCACGCGACCGACCGCCACGGAGAAGACCACCGCCACGAGCGTCGCCGGAATGATCAGGTAGCGGGAATGCTGCGAAAACAGTCCGAGCGGGAGCCAGATCGCTGCGGCCGCGAGACCGGGCACGACGAGCGCGTCCCAACGTCCTCGGAAGCGCGCGGACACCGCAGGCGCCAGGAGCACGACGACTCCGAGGAGGGCCGCCATGCCGATCAGAAACCAGGGCTGCCCGAAGGCCTGCGGGATCGGAAGGATGTCGACCGAGCGCCGGAGGAGCGACTCCACCTTCTCCGCCGGGGTGAGCGGCGTCTCCCAGGGGATTCCGGCGCGGAACTGCCGCCACGTCGTGCCCATCCAGAAGAGATACGTTCCGCCGGCCGCGAACGCGGTCAGCGCCAGGCGCCTCCCGAACGGCCGCGCCGGCTCCCGCCGCCACTCGAATACTCCCCACGCAAAGAGAACGGCGGTCACGACTCCCCCGGCCACGTGCGAGTAGACGAGCAGGGTCAGCATCGCCCAGAGGACGACGAATGCCGCGCGCCCGGAGCCGTCAGATCGCCGCCGGATGCGGAAGACCGTGAACAAACAGATCGTGGCCAGAAACGCGGAGAGCGAGTACGCGCGGATCTCCGTCGACAGCTCGATCAACAAGGGATTGTGAACGACGAAGGCGGCCGTCAGAGCCGCGGCCACGGGACCGCCGAGCTCCCATGCGAGCGCCGTCGCTCCGGCCACGGCCAGCAGGCCCAGAGACAGGGCGAAGATCTTGAGCGGAATTTCTCCGGAACCGAAGATCCGCGTGTAGCCGGCCAGGAGAAGGTTGAAGAGCGGCGGATTGTAGTCGGAGACGCGATTCCGCTCGAGAAGCTGGGACACGCTCGGCGCCGTGGCGATCGACACCGAAATCGCTTCGTCGCGCCACAGACCTTCACGAAGCATCGGCCGCCGGGTGGCGACGGCGAAAATCGCGAGCGCCGAAAACCAGACCGCCGATGCGATCACCGCCGCGCGCCGCCGCGTCCTCGCCCTGCGTGGGATCGCTCGGAAGGCGCCGAAGTCATCGCGCGGGACGTCTCCGGACTCGCCTCGCGAGCGCCCAGAAGTACCAGCGCAGGTAGTGCGGCATCCAGGAGAACAGTCGAAACCGGCTCTCGCCTTTCGTGCGCCCGTTCCAGGTGGCCGGCACCTCCTCGACGCGGCCGCCGAGAAAGTGCGCCTTGACGGTCAACTCGAGCGCCAGGGCGAACCCCGCGCGACTCTCGATCGGCGTGCGCTGCAGAAAGTCGCGGCGGTAAGCCTTGAAGCTGTTGGTCGGATCATGCGTCGGCAGACCGGAAAGATGGTGGAGCGTGACTCCCGCCGCCCGGCTCAGGAACGCCTTGAACCGGGGCCCTCCGAGCTGGCGGCCGCCCTCCATGTAGCGGCTGGCGCAGACGACATCGGCGCCGGCCTCGGCCCGCGCGACCATCTCGCCGAGCTTCGAGAAGTCGTCGGAGACGTCCGCCATCGACACCACGACGACCGGCGCCGCCGCGGCGCGCATTCCGGCCTCGATCGCATACCGGACACCCGGGCCGAGCGTGTTGAGAACGGGGCGCAAGGACGCGGGTCTTTCCGCCGCCGGCAGGCGGTCGAGGGCGGGGAGCGTGTCGTCGCCCGGAAAATCGTGGCAGATCAGAAGCTCGTATCCCGGCGGCGCCTGCTGCAGCGCCCGGCAGAAGGCGGCGATGTTCTCGCCTTCGTTGAAGACCGGCACGACGAGCGAGTACCTCGGCTCCGCGCTCATGCCTTCTCCTTCTCCACAAGCGGCTTGCGGCCGCACGTCAGCACGAAGGTCCCGAACCAGCGGCCCAGGCCAACCGCCTCGAAGAGACGGTCGGCGGCGTTGTAAACGGAAAGCAACGCGTTGATCCCCCGGGGAGCGACCTCGCGATACGCGATGCCCGACAGGCAGCGCTGACGGATGTCGGCGAAGCCGGCGGCCTCGAACGCGCGCCGGAGAGTCCCCGGAAGAAGCGGCGACTCGTTGGGGCTCACGCCTTCGGCGATGTAGAACGGGCTCTTCGGCCATCGAAACAGGGCCATGGCGGGATGCAGCAGGTTCGGGTCGAACGCGAAGACGCGGCCCCCGGGCTCGAGAACGCGCCGCGCTTCGCGAAGCGCCGGCGCGAGATCGGGAATGTGATGCAGGACGCTGCTGAACGCCACCGTGTCCAGAGAGCCGTCCGCGAACGGCAGCCGAACGGCGTCGGCTCGGGCCCACCCCGCCGACGGGACTTTCCGCCGCGCCAGCACGAGCGCTTCGAACGAGAGGTCGATCCCGACGTAGCCCCGGGTGCGTGCGGCGTAGACCTGACGGGACTGACCGGTCCCGCAACCGATGTCGAGAAGGCGCGCGATCGTCGCCCCGGGCACCATCTCCGAAAATCGCGCCGCGATCGCCTTCCAGCCGCTGGGAGCAAACGGATCGAACTCGCCCTTTTCCCGGAGAAGACGGTCGAAGTACCGGGCCTCGACCTCCGAGACGCGATCGCGCTCGACGCCCGTCAGATGCGCCCCTCCGCGATCTCCCGTCGAATCCACGGCACGACCTCGTCGAGCATCTCGGAGAGACCCGTCGTCGCCTCGAACCCGAGAACGGCGCGGGCCTTCCGCGTGTCCGGAATGCGGCGGGCGACGTCGTGGGGATACGCGGGGTCGCTCTCGAAGCGAAAAGGCTTTGCGGACGGACCGCTTCCGTGGACCTTCTCCCAGATCGCCCGGGCCAGCTCATGCACGCTCGTCGCCCTCGGGGTCGAAAGGTTGAAATCCTCGTTCGCCGCGGCCGGGTGGAACATGGCGTCCGCGATTCCCCGGGCCAGATCTCCGCCGTACGTGTAGCAGCGGATCTGCTCCCCGGAGCCCAGGATCCGGAGCGGGTCCTGGCCCTTGAGGACCTTCTGGACGAGGTCCGGCACGACGTGACTCATCGCGAGCCGGACGTTCCCGCTCGGAACCTCCTTGCCGCCCAGCGCGCGGCTCTCGCCGATGCCGACACAGTTGAAGGGCCGGCAGATCGTGTACGGAAGCTCGTACTGCTCCCACGCGCCCCGCGCGAAGTACTCGCAGGCGAGCTTCTGAAATCCGTAGGTGCTGGTCGGCGGCGGGCTTTCGCGGAGGTGGGCCTCCGGCGTGGGAAAGACGGTGGCATTCTCGTAGACCATGCTGCTCGAGAGCACCGTGATCTTGACGAGGCGTCCCTTGCGAAACGCCGCCAGCGCGGCGTCGAACGTGGAGGCGACGATCCGCTCGTTCTCCGCCAGCAGGTCGTACGCATACTCGTGGAAGTACGAGATGCCGCCGATGCGGGCGGCCGCGGCCACGAGGTGATCGCACGATCCCGCGAGCTCCGCGAGAAGCGCGACATCCTTGGCGTCGCCTTCGACGAACGTGTAGCCGGGATGGCGCTGGTAGCTCTTCTCGACCCGGCCGTACTTGGAGTAGTTGTCGACGCCCACGACCTCGTGCCCCCGCGCGAGCAGCTCCTGAACGAGATACCCGGCGATGAACCCGGCCGAGCCGGTGACGAGGATCCTCAACGCGCCGCGCCCGGGATGCAGTTCCACACGTCGTACAGGACTTTGCCCGGGGGGATCCGCAGCTCCCGGTATGCGCGGTGGGGTGTGGCGAGAAAGAGCACGTCGGCATCCGCGAGCACGGTCTCGACCGGGACCAGCGCCGGATCGGCCACGTAGGGATCGGTGCAGAGCACCTTCCGCGCCTCCAGGGCGAGGAGGTTGCGCAGCTTGTAGCTCAGAGAATCGCGAGGGTCGTCGCTCTCGGCCTTGAAGGCCATCCCGAGAACGCCCACGACCCGGTCCGAGAGATCGAGATCGCGCTTCGCGAGGTCGACCAGGCGCGCGGGCAATCCTTCGTTGACCAGCATCGCGGCATGCCCGAGCGGGAACGAATTGCGGCTGAAGGCCGCCAGCTGCATCGTGTCTTTGAGCAGACACGGCCCGGCCGCGAACCCGGGGCCCGGCATTCCCTGCATGCGCGGATAGTTGTGCCGGCAGCCGTGAAGGATGCGATCGAAGTCCAGGCCGTTCTCGCGGGCGATCGTGTAGAACTGATTGACGACGGCGAACTGGATGTAGCGGCTGGCGTTCGTCATCAGCTTGCAGAGCTCGGCTTCCATCGGCGTCATTTCGATGAACTCGTCGGCGAACCGCCCGAAGAGCTCGCGCACCGCCAGGAGCGTGTCGGGATCGAAGGCGCTCAGGATCTGCGGCAGCTGCCGGATCTCCCGGAGGCTGTGGCCCTGGGCCACCCTTTCCGGACAGAACGCCACGCGGATGTCGAGGCCCCGGGCCTTGAGGTTCTTCTGGATGTGCTCGCTGATGCCCGGAAAGATGGTGCTCCGGAGAATCAGGATCTGGCCGTCGCGAAGGTGGTCCGCGCAGGCGTCGATCGCCCGATTCATGCCCGTGAAGCTCGGCGTCAGGTGCTGGTCGACCGGAGTGCCGATGACGAGCACGAGGAACCGGCACTCGCTCATCTGCTCGGGTGTCTCGCGGACGTCGAGGAGACCCTGATCGAGAACCTTCCGCAGCAGCTCCGGCGCCCCGTCTTCCGAGAACGGCATGACGCCGCGGCGGATCGCCTCGACCGTCCTGGCGTTGGTGTCGTAGATGAGAGTCTTGAGTCCCGAGGCCGCGAAGGTCAGCGCGAGCGGGAGACCGACGTGGCCCCCTCCCCCGATCACACAGACTTCTCGCGAGAAAGCCGGCACGGACGTCATGGACTCAGTGTAAGGCAACCGGGACGTCCGGACTCCGCAGATAGAGACGCGCCCGTCCGCGGCTCGAAGGAATCGGCGAGAGCGCATAGTTCCGCTCGATCCAGGCGAAGACGTCGCGGCCGTAATCGACGCCGAACTCGGCGGCCCCGTATTCGCCGGTCGGACGCGGCCACAGGACGATCGCGTCGGGGCGGGTCCGTCGGAGGTCGTCGAGCAGTTGAGGTTCGTTCGACGCCCGGAGATAGCCGGGGATGTACAGCTTCTGCCGGAGAGGGTTCGGCTTCTCCGCCAGATAGTTCAGGACCTGCCCTTCGGGAAACACGACGAGCGTCGAGGCGCGGGGCCCGGCGGCGCGCACCGCCTCCGCCGTCGCGACGATCTCGCTCGCGGTGTGCGCGCTCGCGCTCAGCATGCGGCCCGTTCCCGGGATCCAGATGCGCTCCGCCGAGGCGTACTCGGAAATCCGGGCCGCAAAGGCGGCGACGATGAGCACGGACAGCGCGGTTCGCGCGACGCGCATGAGGCGCCGACGCTCGCCCGGACTCTTCCGCGCGACGGTCAGAGTCAGAACGTGCAGCACGCCGGCGAGGCAGGTGAAGGCGAAGAGCAGCTGGGGCGCGACGTACGGGGTGTCGCCGATGTGAAACGGCCGGCGGTGGGCCGCCATGAGCCCCAGAAGACCGAAACCGCCGAGGGCGGCAGCGCTCGGCCGTCCCCGGCGGAGAGCCCCGGTGCCCAGGGCGAGGAGACAGGCCAGCGGAGCCGCGCTGAAGAACACCGCGTTGCCGGCACCGCCCGCGAGAGCGGCGACGCCCGCCACTCCCGCGGTCACCGCGAGCGCAATCGGGAACCCGCGGCTGTTTCGGAGCCGAGGCCGCAGGGCGATCCAGGCACACAGCAGGATGGCCGCGCTCCAGACCGCCGCCGAATACGCGAGCTCGGCCAACCCGCGAGGCCATTCCTGGATGTGGGAGAACGCCAGGAGGAACCGGCGAGTCTCCGGCGAAACGCTCGTCAAGAGGATGTTCCCGTCGTCCAGGACGGCTTGCTTCCCCGCGAGTCCCACGAACAAGCGCCACCACCGCCGAGAACTCCAGGACGGCGACGGCGGCGGCGAGCGCCGCGCTGCGAAGCCACAGCACGCGGCCGTCGCGAGAGAGGACGAAAGCGGCGACCGACCCGGCCAGCGCCATGAGCCCCCACTCCGTCCGCGAGAGTCCGGCGAGAGCGCAGAGAGTCCCGACGAGCACGGCGCGCGAAACCACCGAGCGCCGATCGATCCGAGAGGCACAGGCGACCGCGAGCAGCGAAAAGGACGCCGGATGCCAGCTTCGGTATCCCATCCCGAGGATGGCGCCTCCGGAGTTGGGCATGAAGATGAGCACCGGAATCGCGAGCGCGGTCCACAGGAAGGCCTCGCGGCGGCCGCTGACCCGGCGCAGCGCCCAGTACAGCGCGGCGAGCGTGCCGAGGGAACCGACGATTCCGGAGATCACGAGGGACACGAAGCTCGATCCGAAGACCCGGAGGAAGATCGCCTGGAAGTAGGGCGTGAACGGGCCGAACCAGTACACGACGTCCCGGTAGAGGAGCTGCCCGCGAGCCAGGGAGTCCGCGTACATCCACTCGGACCCCGAATCGATGATGGGATCGGACCACTTTCCGAGGGAAACCAGAAACAGGCCGACGGAAGCCACGAGGACCGCGGCCGCCGACGGCGAAGCCGTGCCTGCGCGATCCGGCCGCGAGCGCGACGGTCGGGCTCAGCGGCCTCTCCGCACCGCCACGACCGGTGCGCGCTCGCGGCCAGGCCCGGTCGGGATCTCGACGTAGTCGTCCCGGATCCAGTTGCGAATCCGTGCACCGTAGTCGACCCCGAATTCCGCGCGGCCGTATTCCCCGAGCGGTCTCGGCCAGATCACCACGGCGGCGGGCCGCGCCTTCATCAGCTCCGCCAGAACCTCCGGCTCGTTCTCGCGATTCAGATACCCCGGCAGATAGAGCTTGTGCCGGATCGGATTCGGCCTTCCGGAAAGGTAATTGAGGATCTCGCCCTCGGGAAAGACGACGATGCCGTCGCCGGGAGCCGTTTTCTCGCGCAGCAGCGCCGCGACTTCTTCGATGCGCCGCGCGGTTTCGGCCCGCGCGGAGAGCATGCCGTCCGTTCCGGGGATCGGCGTCCGCTCGTCGCGAACGTACTGGAACCCCCGCAGAAGGAAGAGCCCCGCCGCCAGGGTCGCGACCGCTCTCGAAAGCCAGAGAGAAAGCGCGGGCCGCGCGTCCGGCGCACGAGCGTCGACCGCCCGCGCCAGGGCCGCCGCCGCACACACGATCGCGAACAGGACCGGCGGCGCCACGTACGGCGCGTCCGAGAGAAAGAAGGGACGGCGCACGCACGTCAGGACTCCGGCCGTTCCGAACGCGCCGAGGGCCGCGGCCAGCGGGCCCCGCGGCGTGCGAAGGGCGAGACATACCGAGGCGGCGCAGAGAAGGGGCGTCCCGGCCAGCAGCACGTCGTTCGGAAAGCCCGCGATGGCGGCGCAGGCGGCGGCCAGCACGACCAGCGCGGCCAGGATGCCGAGGCGCTTGCGCGCGAACGCCGGCTCGCGTCTGGAACGGACCAGGATCTCGAGCACGATCAGGACGCCCAGCCAGGCCGCCGCGCAGTAGAGCATCTGCACGAAGCCGGCCGCCCAGATGCCCGGACGGGGCGCCGCCACGTGGGCGCGCGTCTCCGCGGGGAGGTTGAACAGCAGAACGGGAGCATCCCGGAGCAGCGCGCCAGGTCCCGCAAGCCATGCAAAGAGCCCGAGACCGCCGCCGAACGCGAGGGCGAAGCCGGTCACGACCCGGGCAAAGGGAGCCATGAACATCGTCGGCTTCTCAGACCGGAGCGCGACCGCGACGACGGCCGCGACGAGCACCGCCACGCCCCACTCGGTCCGACAAAGTCCCGCGGCGCCGGCCGCCAATCCTCCGACGACATCCAGCGCCGCCGAGCCGGGCCGGAGAATCAGAAGCGTCAGGGCGAGCAGGCCGAAGCCTGCGGCGTGCCACATGCGGAATCCCATGCCGAGGATGGCGCCACCGGCGTCCGGCATGAAGATCAGCCACGGGATCGCGACGGCGGTCCAGGCGTTCGCCAGCCTCCGGTCCGTGATGCGGAGCAGGGCCAGCCGGAGACACGCGAGGATCGCGGCCGAAGAAACGATCCCGGCCACGACGAGGGTCCCGAAGCTCGAGCCCGCGAGTCGAAAGAAGAGCGCGTGCCAGTACGGCGTGAACGGACCGAACCAGTACACGACGTCGCGGTAGAGGAGCTCTCCGCGCGAGAGCGCATCGGGAACGATCCACTCGCGGCCCGAGTCGATCAGGGCGTCCGACCACTTTCCGCGGGAGACCATGAAAAGGATCGCCGTCGCCACGGCGACGGCCACAGGCGCCGCCGACGCGATGCCGAAGGCCGTTCGCCGCTTCATGGGATGGCGGCGCGCGGCGTGGCGCCGAGCGCGCTGGAGGTGAGATCGGTGGAGGTTTCGAGGATCGGGAACTCGCCGCGACACACGGCGAGCGGGTCCTTCTCCGCGGGCATCTCGTCAGAGGCTAGCCTGTCGCCGGCGCGACCTCAAGCACCAGTTTGCCGCCGGTCGGTACCGTTTTCAGGCGTTCCTAAGTTATGTTCCGGACTCCACTCTGACAAACGCGGAATCCGGAAGGCCTCGCCGCGATTAGTTCAGTACGGAGGTTGCCGACATGACGAAGAAGAACGCGCGGGCCGAAGCCCTCGCAGCGCGCATCGAGCAGGGGGCGGCCGAGCTGGCGGCCTTCGCCGAAGGCCTCTCGGAATCCGAGTGGCGAAAGTCCTGCAACGACCGGGACCGGCGGACGCTCGGAGTTCTGGTGCATCACGTGGGCACGATGTACCCCATCGAAGTGGAAGCCGCGAAGGCGATCGCGAGCGGAAAGTCCGTCGACGACGTGACCTGGGAGGTCGTCGCCGGCATCAACTCCAAGCACTCCGCCGAGCACGGCAGCGTGACCCGGGCCGAGGCTGTCGAGCTCCTGCGGGCCAACAGCCGCGCGGCGGCGGAGGCGATCCGTGCATTCACCGACGAACAGCTCGACAGCGCCGCGCCCTTCTCCTTGAGCTACGGCGCGCCGATGACGGCGCAGTTCGTCATCGAGGACCACGCGCTGCGCCACGCCTGGCACCATCTCGCGAAGATGCGTCAGTCCGTGGGCCGCTGAGCGCCGTCGCCTTCGCTCGCTCGGCTCAGTTCCTCTGGAGCGACGGCGCCGTCCAGGCGGGCTGACCCCGCTTCCAGACCTGGCGGATCCGCCGCGTGTTCTTGACGTCGGCGAGCGGGTCCGCGCCGAGGCGCAGGAAGTCCGCGCGCATGCCGGGCGCGAGCGTGCCCCGCTCGTCCTCGACGCCGAGCGACCGCGCGGCGGTCTGCGTCGCGGCGCGGATCGCCTCGAGCGGGGCGAGACCGGCTTTCACGTAGAGATCGAGCTCGATCGAGACCCCGAGGCCCGGGAAGGCCCACATGTCGGTGCCCAGCGCGACCGGGACTCCGGCCGCATGGAGCTTGCGCAGATTCTCGCGGAGGATCGGGAAGGCGGCCGCGCAGGTTCTCGAAGTTCGGATACCTCTCCGCGATAGCCGTCGGGCGTACTCGGGCGCGCGGTACCGCGCCAGAGTCTCGCGGCGGGAGCCCGTCCGCCGCCGCCGGATCCGAGAGCACCACGTCCAGGAAGCTCCGCGTATCCGCCAGGAACTCGAAGATGTCCATCGTCGGAACGTAGAAGACCGGCCGCGACTTCATCGTCGCGATCGTCGCGTCGTCGAACGGGTCCAGAACGCCGTGCGCGAGCGCGGTCGCGCCGGCGGAGATCGCGGTCTTCGCGTCCGCGAGGTTCGGCGCGTGCACCGACGCCCGCATGCCCGCCGGACGCGGCCTCGCCGAGGAGGGCCTCGACGATCGGCCGGCGGCACCTTCGGCAGCGGCGGCTTCGGCGCGCGGCACCACGCCATGTCGTCGAGCATCAGCTTGATCTCGGCGGCGCCGAGCGCCTTCGCCTTGCGCACCGACCGGCGCGCCTCCTCCGCCGTCGCGGGAAAGCGATTCAGATGCGCTGTCGGGAGGCTGGCCCTGGTCCCACCAGCCGCCCTTCGTCGTGAAGATCGGAGCGGCGGGAAACACGTCGGGCACGTCCGAACGGGTTCGCGACGCGGCCGCCTGGAGCCTGCGGCGATCGCCACGTCCTCCGCCATGAGCCGGACCGACGTCACGCCCCAGCGGAGCATCGTCTCGGAGGTCCTCGTCGGACTCCGCGTGCACGTGGGCGTCGATCAGGCCGGGGATGATCCACTCGCCCGCGGCGTCCACGATTTCCGTGCCGGCCGGCAGGAGCCGCGATCGCCTCCGGCGTCGCGACGCCCGACGGAGACGATCCGTCCCGTCGGACACGACGAGCAGCGCGTTCGCGAAGCGGCGGCGCTCCCGTCCCGTCGATGAGCGTGGCGCCGCGGAAGGCGATCGTGGTGGCGAGCAGAAGTGGACCCGCTCACGCCCGGAAGACGCGGACGCTACTTCGTCTCGAGCGCGTGCTCTTTCTCGCGCTCCTCTTCCTCGATCTCGACCGGATAGATGCCCGTGAAGCACGCCGTGCAGGTCGCCTGCTGCGGCCGGCCGAACGACCTCGAGCATGCCCTCGACCGAGAGATACCCGAGGCTGTCGGCCTCGATGAACTCGCGGATCTCGTCGACGGACTGGTTGGCCGCGATCAGCTCGTCGCTGCGTCGGCGTGTCGATGCCGTAGTGGCAGCTGTTCATCGTCGGCGGCGAGGAGACCCGGACGTGGACCTCCTTCGCGCCGGCCTCGCGCAGCATGCGCACGATCTTGCGCGACGTCGTGCCGCGGACGATCGAGTCGTCGACGAGCACGACGCGCTTGCCCTCCACGACCTCGCGCACGGGGTTGAGCTTGACCTTGACGCCGAAGTGGCGGATCGACTGCTTCGGCTCGATGAACGTCCGGCCGACGTAGTGATTGCGGACGAGGCCGAGGGCGAAGGGGATGCCCGACTCCTCGGCGTAACCGAGAGCCGCGATACATGCCCGAGTCCGGCACGGGCACGACGACGTCGGCCTGCGCCGGGTGCTCCCGCGCGAGGCGCCGTCCGAACCCCTGCCGCGACGCGGCGACGCTGCGGCCGAAGACCTTGGAGTCGGGCCGCGCGAAGTAGACGTGCTCGAAGACGCACGGGCGTCGAGACCGGGAAGGCGAAGCGGTGCGAGGTGAAGCCCTCGCGCGACAGGCGGCACGATCTCGCCGGGCTCGACGTCCCGCTCGTACTTGGCGCCGATCAGGTCGAACGCGCAGGTCTCGGAGGCGACGACGGGCGAGCCCTCGCGGATGCCCAGCGACAGCGGCCGGATCCCGTTGCGGGTCGCGCACGGCGAAGATGCCCGTCCCGGGACAGGATCACCAGCGAATAGGCCCCGCGGACCTCGGACAGCGCCTCGGCGATCGCCGCCGCGAGCGTCGGCGCCTGCGAGCGGGCGACCAGGTGCAGGATCACCTCGGAGTCGGAGGTCGTCGTGAACAGCGCGCCCTTCGATCTCGAGGGACGTCCGGATCTCCCGGGCGTTGACGAGGTTGCCGTTGTGAGCGAGGGCGAGCGGGCCGCGCCCGGGTCGCGAAAACGATCGGCTGGGCGTTCAGCAGCAGCGAGGCGCCGGCCGTCGAGTACCGGACGTGGCCGATGGCCGTGCGGCCCGGAGCCGCGAAAGCCGGGCCTCGTCGAAGACGTCGGCGACGTAGCCCATCTCCCTCTCGACGTGGATCTTGCCCTCGTCGAGAGACGCGATCCCGGCCGACTCCTGGCCGCGATGCTGGAGGGCGTAGAGACCGAGGTACGCGAGATTGGCGGCGTCATCCGAGTCGCTGACACCGAAGACACCGCATTCGTCCGAGAATCCGGCCCGGTACGACATTGGAGGACGAGTTTAACATCGGGCGAGGCCAGCTTCCCGGATCCTTCCGGCGCGCGGAGGCAGCGACGGCTCGTCCGTCGCGTAAGCAACTCGCTCATGTCCGATCGGAGCGAACGCCCTCGCAGGGAAGTCACATAGGTCCGACTGACGGAAACCTCGCCCAAACCGGATCTCAAACCTGAAGACATCACAGCGACTGCTCGCAGATCCTGGAACTCGCCATGAAGACACAGCTCGCGGTACTCGTCCTGCTCACGACCCTTTGCGGCTGCCAGGGCTCCGAACGAAGTGACCGGACCGCGCGCTCTGCCCGTTGCCGTCAAGAAGACGCCGCCAGCGCGACATCCTGGGCCCCGAAGCGCGCGCGCACCCCGTCATCGTTCCGAACCCTCGCGGCGCAGACGTCGTGCCGACGCGCCCTTACGTGACACCGACGCCAAGAGCCTACCCGTGCCTTGTCGACTCCGGTGCCATCGAAAAGAACGAGCCCTGCCGTCCCTGCGACGTTTCCGCGCGCCTGACTTCCAGCCGAAGAACAAGCCCTGCCATGACTGCGACTCCGACGCCCACCCCTCGCGCCCCAGAAGGCCCAGATCTCGAGGGACCGAAGCGATTCCGATGGAATCCGCCAGCGCCCGGTCGCGAGATCGAGGAGCCAGAAATCCTGGTGCCTCATCGCGCCCTGAATCACGACGAGCGCCTTCGTTTGGATCCGGAGCCTAGCGCAGCCCGTCGACGAGGAAGAGCTCGTCGAGCATCCGCACGAACGAGTAGACGTAGGAGCCGCCGTCGGCCGAGAGAAAGACGCGCGGCACGCCGAAGACGCCGATCGGATCGGCGGGCGCGACCTGCTTCCAGAGCGCCCGATCCCCCGTCGTCACGTCGACAGTGTGGATCTCGGCGCTCGCGCCTTCGCCGCGGACGAGCACGTAGAGCGCGCGCCCGTCGGGCGTGAAACGGACCGGGACGTCGCCCGGCTCCGTTCCGGGAATCGCGCTCGGCTCGCCGCCTTCGAGGTCGTAGAGCATCAGGCGCTGGTCCGCGTCGGAGGCGGCCACACGCGTCCCGTCGGGCGAGACGGCCCACGCGGCGCCCGTGCCTTCGGGGGTGACGGGACGGACGTCGCCTCCCCGCGCGGACTGCACGTACAGCCGCGCGCCGCGCCCGGGCTCGTTCGCTCCGACGAGAAGGCTCTCGCCGCCCGGCGACCACGCCGCCCGGAGGATGTTGGCGAAGTTCCCGGTCGGGATCCGCCGCGGCTCGCCCGCTCCGGTCGGCAGCAGCACGAGCTCCGCCGGGGTGCGGTGCGGCGTCGAGAGCGCCCACTTGCCGTCGGGCGAGAGGGCGAGCGCATGGCCGTCGCCCAGCCGCACGGCGGGCGCGCCGTCGGTCGTGCGGAGATAGACGGCGTAGGCCGAGCCGCCTCCCTCTCCGGTCTCGTCGAAGAGCACCGCAGTGCCGTCCGCCGTGAGGTCGACCGGCCGGGACCAGTCGTGCCACGAGAGGTCCCGCTCGCGGTCGGCTCCCGGAGGCAATCCGACGATTCCTTCCTTCGAGCTTTCCCGGGCGACGAGGACGCGGCCCTCCCGAGAGATGTCGTGGAGCGTCAGCGCGCCGGGGGCCCGCAGAACGAGGCGCCTCCGCCCCGAGAGGTTCACCGCATGGAGCGCGCGACTGCCGCCTCCGGCGCGCCGCCGTGAACCAGACTTCGCGGCCGTCCGGCGACCAGGCGAGCCCGCGCACCGTGATCCAGCCCGCGGAGAGCACGCGCCGCTTTCCCTCGCGGTCGACGACGACCACGGACCCGCCGTCGTCGCCGCGCATCGGGTGCTCCAGGTAGGCCACGAGATTGCCGTCGGGAGACACCCGCGGATGAGAGAGGTAGCCGGAAGGAACCTCGACGACCGTCTTGCCCATCGGAAACTCGATCCGGCTGCGGCCCGTCGACGGTCCTCAGCACGACGAGGCTCGTGCCGTCGGCCGCCCAGTCCGCGGCCTGCACGGACTCCAGGATCTCGCGGGCGCCGCCGCCGGCGAGCGTCGAGCGCGCGAGCGTGCCGACCGTCGAGAAACGGGCCCGCCGGCCGCGCGCCCAGCGAGATCGCCATCTCGCCGGCCGGCGAAATCGCGAGCACGTTCGCGGGCGGAAGCGTCAGCGCCACGGACTCGGGGATTTCGGGTCGCGTCGAATAGATCTGGATCGGAGTCCCGTTCCACGCGGCGCCGTAGACGATGGTCTGTCCGTCGGCCGCCATGCGCGCCGTCCACACGGTGCCGTCCCGAAAGGTCAGCCGGCGGAAGGACGGCAGGTCCCGGTCGCGCGCGCCGGAGCCGAAGAGGTACGCGGAGGCCACGAGCGCCGCCGCGGCGAGCGCCATTCCCCACGAGAGCCAGAGACGCCGCCGCCCGCGCGACGAAGGCGCGAGCGGCGAGGGATCTCCATCGATCTGGGAGAAGTGGTCGCGCGCGCCCTGGAGATCCCGGGCGAGATCCCGCGTGGACGCGTAACGCTCCTCGGGCAGCTTCGCGAGGCACCGCTCGACGATCCAGCGGAGCGGCACGGGGACCCGCGGCGCGGCCGCGGCGATGGGCTCGGGCTCGTCACGAATGATGGCCGCGAGCGTCTCGGCCCGCGACGGCGCGTGGAAGGCGCGCTTGCCGGTGAGCATCTCGTAGAAGACGGCGCCGAACGAGAACTGGTCCGAGCGGAAATCCACCGGCTGGCCGCTCGCCTGCTCCGGCGACATGTAGCCGGACGTGCCGACGATCGCGCCCTCGCGAGTCTCTTCTTCCGTGACGGTGCGATCGCGGCGGTCGGCGCCGTTTTCCTCCCGCTGGTCGATCTTGGCGAGGCCGAAGTCCAGGATCTTGGGCAGGCCGTCGCGGGTGACCATGACGTTCTCGGGCTTGAGGTCGCGGTGCACGATGCCCGCCTCGTGCGCCCGCGCGAGAGCGTCGGCGAGCTGGGCCGCCAGGGCGACCGCGCGCCGCGGCGGCAGCGGGCCGGTGTACAGAACGTCCCGCAGAGTCCGGCCGTCGACCAGCTCCATGACGATGAACGGCGTGCCGTCCTCGGAGCCGACCTCGTGGATCGTGACGATGCTCGGATGGCTGAGAGCGGACGCGGCCCGCGCCTCCGCCTCGAAACGGGACAGTCGCTGGGGCTCGACATCTCGCCCGAGATGCGCCTTGAGCGGCGACGTCGCGCCCGAGGCGCGTGTCGCGCGCGCGGTAGACCTCTCCCATCCCGCCCGCTCCGAGGCGGTCGACGATCTCGTATGGCCCGAGCCGTGTTCCGGAGGCGAGTTGCATGGGGCTCCAATGGGACAGAGCCGTCACCAAGACTACGCATGGGCTTCGGCAAGGTTCCGCTTATGTGACGAAGGGCGCCGAGAGGCGGATGGGCGCCCGCTTCGAGAGGACGAGAATCGGGCTTTCGATGCCGAACTACCGGAAAGTCATTGGCAGTGGTCCGAACGGACGATTCAGCGCGCGATCGTGTATCGAACTCGGTAGATGTCCTGCCTTCCCGGACCGCCCGCGCGCCGGCTGTTGAAGTAGAGCACGCCCGGCTCGGCCGCGCACACCGAGGGTCCGAACGATGAGACGTCCGGAAGGTTGACCTCCGCCCCCAACCGCTGAGGCGAGCCGTACCGGCCGTCCACGAACGGCGCGAAGTACAGGGCGACCGTGCCCTCGAGATCGCCCGAGGTCAGAACGATCGAGCGACCATCGGGCAGGAATGTCGCGTCGAGATCCTCTTTCTCCGTGTTGAGCTCGGCGAGGTTGCGTGCCCGGACCCACCGCGGCCCTTCGCGCTCGGCCACGAACAGGTCGTGCTTGCCGCGGCCGCCGCGGCCGTCGGTCGCGAAGAGCAGCGTCGCGCCGTCGGGCGAAACGGCCGGCGCCCATTCGTCTTTCGGCGAATTGATTTCGGGACCGAGGTTGACGGCGGTGCCGTAGCTCTCGGTCTTCGGATCGAACGAGACGAAGTAGATGTCGTCGCCGCCCAGCCCGCCCTTCCGATTGGAGAAGAAGTAGACGCCGAGACCGTCCGGCGCGAACGCCGGGTCGAAGTCGTTTTCCTTCGAATCGAAAGACACGGCCTTCGCCGGCCCCCATGGGGATGCCGAAGCCGATCCCGGCGCGGAATCGTTCCGCGTACTTTCGAAGATGTCCCATCCTCCCGGTCCGCCCGCCCGGTCGATGGCGCCCCACAGGGCTCGCCGGCCGTCGGGGCTGATCGCGATCCGGATCTCGCTCGCCGGCGTCGAGATGACGCCAGGGGCGACGATCTCGACCGGCGGTTCCGCGCGGAACGAACGGCGGTGTGCCCGGATTGCCGATCGCGACTGGCGTGGCGGCAGTCGCAACCGCGAGGATCGCCAGCGCCGGGGTCCTCAGGGGGAATCTCACGCGCGCGAGTCTGGCGAAGAATCGGGTCCCGGGCAATGGCCATCGGCGAGGACTCCGCCATCGCCACTCTGGACACCCTGAAACCAGGCCGACGCGTCTAGTCCCGGCGGGTCTCCGTGGCGAGCTCCGCCCCGAAACATCGGAAAGTCATCGGGACGGATCCGATCCGAAGATCGTCGCCGTCGGCGAGGGCCTCGCTCCCGGCGATCCGGGTGCCGCGGAGCCATGTCCCGTTCTTGCTGCCCAGGTCCTCGAGGCACGCCCGGCCGCCCGCCACGAGGATGCGGGCGTGATGCCGCGAGACGGTGGCGTCGTCGATGAACACGGCGGCGGCGGGCTCGCGGCCGAGCACGTTTTCGCCGGCCGCGAGCGCGACCTCGCGGATGCCCCAGATCAGACGGAAGACCGAGGCCTCGTCCTCGGCCGGCGCGACTCCGTCCGCGGAAAACGCGTACCCGAACCCGTGCACGGTGCGAAGGTATCGAGGCTCGCGCGCGTCGTCCCGGATCTCGCGCCGGATTTCGGCGACGAGACCCGCGAGGCTCGCTTCGGTCACGAACGTCGTCGGCCAGAGCAGCGTGAAGAGCTCGTCCTTGGAGACGGCGCGCGGCCGTCGGTCGAGCAGAAGGCCGAGCAGCTCGAAGGCCTTCGGCGAAAGATGGACGCGCTCCGTGCCCCGCCGCACTTCGCGCCGGAGCGAGTCAAAACGGCACTCTCCGATTTCGATGGTCATTGGCGTCCCTCAGGAAAAAGTCAGTACATTCAAAGGACGTACTCAAGACCTGAAAGGTTTTGCTGCGCGATCGTGTCGCACAGCGAAAGAGAGGCGGCGCGAATCTCCGCGATCGCTTTCTCCGACGCGGTCGAGGCGCGATGCAGCAGCCGGCCGGAGCCAGGGGACGAGGGTTCCCGCTGCGCCGCGCGCTGCTCTTCGTTGCGGCCGCGTTCACGAGCGTCGCGTCCGCCGAGGAGAGCGTTCGGCGCCTCTCCCGTCGCCCTGTCGGCCGCGCCGGTCTCGTTCTTCATCGACCGACGTCTCCCGGCCGACTTCCGTCCTTCCGTCGAAGAGGCGCGGCGCCGCCTTTCGGACAGCCGCTGCGCCGACGTCCTCACCGACTTCGAGGATGTCGCGGGCCGGCGGCTCGACCTCAAGGTCGCGGACCTCCATCACACCGCGGCCTCGTATCTCTCGATGGTCCTCTTCTACGACGGGCGGCCGACGCTCGAGTGCGGATTCAAGAACACCCTCGCCTGGACGAACACCGGCAGCCGCGCCGTGCACGTCTGCTCGAACCAGTTTCTCGCCCAGCAGCGCTGGAACATCGGCTACAGCGCGAACACTCTCATCCACGAGATGATGCACACGCTGGGTCTGGGCGAGACGCCGCCGGACCCGCGCGTGATCACGGCGCGCGTCGCGGATCGCTGCGGGCAGTGAGGTTATTCGGGGCGCTTTTTCGTTCCCGTACGGGTCGTTGCGGAGATTTCGAGGCAGTGAAAGCGCATCGGGGCGGCCACTTCTCCGATCGTGATCTCGTCGCCGTCCTCGAGGCGAGACGGCCCGGTCAACGCGCGGCCTCCGAGATACGTGCCGTTCTTGCTCGCGAGGTCTTCCAGTGTCGCCCCGGTCTCGTCGACGACGATCCGGGCATGGCGCCGGGAAACGGACTCGTCGTTGATCCAGACGACCGCCGAATGGTCGCGCCCGATGAGGTTTTCCCCAGGTAAGAGCGCGATCTGGCGGCGACCCCAGACGAGGTGGTACTGGCGGCCCTCGGCGGATCCGGCTTCCTGCGGTTCGCGGTTGTCGGCGTGCACCTCGGCGCAGAACGCGTAGCCGAAGCGCGGCAGGGTTCGCACGATCCGCGGGACTGGGCGTCGTCGCCGAGAGCGGCCCGAAGCTCGACCACCAGGTTCGCGAGGTTCGTCTCGGTGACGAACGTGTCGGGCCAGAGGGCCTTGTGGATCTCGGCCTTGGACAGCGCCTTCGGGCGCCGCAGGGCCAGGAGCTCGAGCAGTGCGAAGGCCTTGGGCGACAGCTCGACGGGCCGCCCGGCCTTGAACACCTCCCGCGTGTCGAGGTCGAGAACGCAACCCTCGAACGAGAGCCTCATGGCTTTCCTGACCGAAACCCCGTCGAAGCCGCATTCAAACCTGAAGACATCGTCCGAGCCTTTCCCCAATCCTAGCCCACGAAGCCGCGGGCACCGCGAGAGCGAAACGGCGCCGCCGTGGAAAAGGAGACGGGCCATGAAGACTTCGCCGCCGTCCTGCTGTCGTTTCTGGTCCTGGCCGCGATGGCCGGTCGGGCGGGCTGCAGAGGAGCGGACAACGTCGTCGGCCTCCCCTGCCGAGCAGCTCACGCGCCACGTCCGCCGAGGGACGTGACCCCGCACCCCCGGCCGACGCCGGATCCCTGCCGCCAATTCCCGACCGAGTGCGACTAGGCGACCGGCGGATGCCGGAGCTCCTCGATGAAGGCCGCCACCGCAGCCGCGAACGCCTCCGGGCGTTCGCGCTGCGGGAGATGGCCGGCGTCGGGAAGGATCACGAGACGCGCGCCGGCGATTTTCGCGGCGAGCCGGCGAGCTTCGGCCGGCGGCAGCATCTTGTCGCGCTCGCCCCAGAGAACGAGTGTCGGAACGCGGATGCGTTCTTCGAGGCCGAGATACGCCTCGGGATTCGTCCGGATGGCCTGGAGCGCCGCGCGACGGGTCCCGGGCACGCCGAGGGGACGCCACGCATCGTCGATGGCGGACTCCGTGACGCGCGAGGCGCGAGCGTACATCTTGTGGCGCAGGCCGAAGGCCACGACGGGGCGCGACGAGAGGGCGAACGCCAGACCGCCGAGCCCGGGCACGCGGAGGATCCGGACGGGCCACGGGATCGTCCCGGTCGGCGTCGCCGGCGCGACCAGCACCAGGCCCTCGACGAGGCCGGGGTGCTCGGCCGCCACGAGCATCGTCTCCGCGCCTCCGAGCGAGTTGCCGACGAGCACGGCCCGGTCGATGCCGCGCGCCTCGAGGTATCGCACGAGGCCGCGCGCTTCGCCTCCGGCCGTGTAGTCGTACGGCCAGGGCCGGTCCGAGAACCCGAATCCCGGAAGGTCCACCGCGATCGCGGGGCGGCCCGCGGAGGCGGCGGCCAGGACCTCCTTCCAGCTCGCCGACGAAGCCAGGTGGCCGTGGACGAACACGACCGGGTGGCCGCTCCCCGGCGCCTCGCGGGACCGCCAGCGCACGCCGTCGACGACGGTGTCGCGCTCACCGGGTCCGGGCGGAGGAATCTTCAAGAGGGACCGGTCAGGATGCGTCGTCCCAGGCCGCCGCGGCGCTCTCCTGGAAGCGCTCGCCGTAGCCGTCCCAGCTCCTGTAGGCGGGCAGGTCGACCGTCTTCAGAAACTCCTCCTTGCTCTTCCCCGCCGCCTTCGCCTTGCGCGCCGCGTCCAGGATGTCCGCGACGTACTGGCGGAAGGTCTTCAGGCCCGCGAGGTCGGTGACCTCGCCGTGACCCGGGATGATCTTCACGTCCGGCGGGACGCGGGCGATGACCTTGTCGATCGCGTCGAGGTAGCCGCGCGCCGAGCCACCGGCCTTCACGTCGATGAACGGAATGACCTTGTAGAAGAAGAGGTCCCCCATGTGGAGGACGTTCGCCTTCTCGAAATACACGACGCTGTCGCCGTCGGTGTGGGCGGGCGGCGTGTGCCAGACCGCGATCGTCTCGTCGCCGACGTGGATCCGGACCTCGGACTCGAACGTGATCACCGGCGCGGCGATCTCCTCGATCTTGATCTTCTTCGCCCATGCGATGGCGTCCTCGATGTACGCGACCGACTCGGCGTCGCCTTTCTTCTTCGCCTCCTCGAGCTCGGCCGGCCATTCCCTGAGGATCGTCTGCGGGGCCTCCCGCATCCGCTTGCGGACGTTGTCGTGGGCGATGATCACGGCGAACTGCTTGAACGCGTCGTTGCCGCCGGTGTGATCGCCGTGGTGGTGGGTATTGAGGAGGTACTTGATCGGCTTGTCCGTCGCGCCCTGGATCTGCTGGACGACGCCGGGGCCCAGCTGACGGACCTGCGAGTCCACGACCAGGACCGCGTCCGGCCCGACGAGGAAGCCGACGTTGCCGCCTCCGCCGTAGAGAACGTAGACGCCGCGCGAAAGCTCCTGCCGTCGGAAGACCTCGTCCGGCTTGCGGTCGTGATGGCCCGGTGTCGGAGTCGGACCGGGCCTGGGCCAGGGACAGGGCGGGGATCAGGAGCAGCACCGCTCCCCGGATCGCTCTGCGCATCGAAGCCTCCACGGCGGAGGACGCTATCCCGCCGATGGCGCCCGGGGAAGAGGTTCCGCGCAGAAGTCCCGTCCCGGTAGACTCCGCGCGTGCCGACCTGGAAATTGACGCTCGAGTACGAGGGCACCCGCTACCACGGCTGGCAGACGCAGAAGAACGCCGACAAGACCGTCCAGGCGGCTCTCGCGCACGCGGCGCGCGATCTCTGCGGGGAGGATGCCGCGGTCGGCGGGGCCGGCCGCACGGACGCCGGCGTCCATGCCCTCGCGCAGGTCGCGCACCTGAGGGCCCGGAAAACTTTCGCGCCGCGCCAGATCCTCGAAGGCCTGAACGACCGCCTTCCCTTCGACGTCAACGTGCTCTCGGTCGAGCCGGCGCCTCCGAAGTTCCACGCCCGGCACGACGCCGTCGCGCGGACGTACGTGTACCGCATCTCCCGCCGGCGCACGGCCTTCGACAAGCGGCTCGTCTGGTGGGTCAAGGATCGTCTGGACGCGGAGGCCATGCGGAAGGCGGCGAAGCTCTTCGCCGGGCGGCACGACTTCCAATCGTTCTGCGAGAACCCCGAGGGCCAGGAGTCGACGATCGTCGTCGTCGGGGCGAGCGAGATCGAGGAAACGCCGGGCGAGATCCACTTCCGCATCACGGCCTCGCACTTCCTCTGGAAGATGGTGCGGCGGCTGGCCGGGACGCTCGTCGAAGTCGGGCGCGGTAACCTCGACGCCGCCGGCGTCTCCCACCTCCTCGCCGAGCGCTCGGCGGCGGCGAAAGAGGTCGCCAAGTGGACCGCTCCGCCGTCGGGCCTCTTTCTCGAGCGCGTCACGTACCGATGAGCTCCGACGGCTGGGACCCCGAGCTCTACTCGCGATTCGCGGCCGAGCGCCGGCGGCCGTTCGAAGACCTGCTCGCCCTCGTCGCGCCGATCCCGGGCGGGCGCGCCGTGGACCTCGGCTGCGGCCCGGGCCCGCTGACGCGCGTCCTGCACGAGCGGGTCGGCGCCGCGTCCGGACGCTCGGCATCGATTCGTCCCCCGCGATGCTCGAAAAGGCCGCGGCGCACGCGGGCGGCGGAGTGGCCTTCGAGCGCGGGGACATCGCCGAGTTTTCGCCGGAGGAACCGTTCGATCTCGTTTTCTCGAACGCCGCGCTCCACTGGGTCCCCGACCACCCCGCCCTCCTCGAGAAGCTCACCCGCGCGGTGGCGCCCGGCGGCCAGCTCGCCTTCCAGGTGCCGGACAACTTCGATCACGCGTCGCATCGTTCCGCCGAGGAGGTCGCGGCGCGCGAGCCCTACCGCTCGGCGCTCGCGGACGCCAGGCATTCGCGCCACGTTCTCGCGCCCGAGGCGTACGCCGCGATCCTGGATCGCCTGGGCTTCGCCGAGCAGAACGTCCGGCTCCAGATTTACGGCCAGAGGCTCCCTTCGCGCGCCGACATCGTCGCCTGGGTCGAGGGCTCGCTGCTCTCGGAGTACCGGCGGAGGCTTCCGCCGGAGACTGTTCGAGAGATTCTTGGACGACTATCGGGACACGCTCTTCGCGAACGTGCCGGACGAACGGCCGTTCTTCTTCACGTACCGGCGCATCCTGGCCTGGGCGCGGAGGCCGCGAACGTCGTAGGCTGTCGCGGCGAGATTGTCGGAGGTCGTCATGCCCTCACGCCTGCTCCGGAGCGCGCCCTACTTCCCGGTCGCCGACGTCGCGAAGCTCGCCGCCTACTACGAGAACGTGCTCGGCTTCCATGTCGACTACACCGCCGGAAGCCCGCCGATGTTCGCGATCCTCAGCCGCGACGGCTTCCCGCTCATGCTGCGCGTCGTGGAGGATCCGAGCCGGGTGATTCCGAACGAGAAGCAGGGCGGAACCTGGGACGTCGTTCTTCTGGGTCGACGACGTCGAGGCGCTCTGTGCGGAGCTGCGAGGCCGCGGCGCCGACGTCGTCTACGGGCCCGTCGTTCAGTCGGACTACGACATGAAGGAGTTCGCGGTCCGGGATCCCGACGGGTACGTGCTCGGGTTCGGCCAGGAGTGGCGGCGGGACTGAAGCGCGGGCGTAGAGGGCGCGGCCCTAGAGGACGTCCGCCGCTTCGAGGGCCTTGCGGAAGGCGCCGCGCCAGAGCTCGGCGAGGGCGGCGACGGGCTCGTCCACGAGAGGCTTGCCGCGGCCGTCGATGCGGAGGCGGTCTCCCCCGACCCAGCCGGCGGCGGAGAAGGGCACGCCCTTCTGCTTCGCGAGATCGCGCACCGCCGACTCGTTCTCGGGAGCGAAGGAGACGACGGCGCGGCCGGTGGACTCTCCGAAGAGCAGCGCCGTCGAGCGCGCGGCCCCGTCGAGGGCGATCGTGGCGCCGACGCCTCCCTGCATCGCGCACTCGGCGAGCGCGACGGCGAGACCTCCGTCCGAGACGTCGTGCGCCGAGGCGAGCAGGCTCTTCTCGGCGAGCGTGGCGAGCAGGTCGACGAGGCGTTTCTCGGCCTCGAGATCGACGTCCGGGCAGGGGCCCTCGTCGCGCCCGCGGACCACCCGCAGAAACTCCGAGGCTCCGAGCTCGTCCAGCGTCTCTCCGAGGACCGCGATCAAGATCCCCGTTCGCGCGAAACGGCATGCGCACGTGCTTGTCGACGTCCTCGAGCAGCCCGACCATTCCGACCGTGGGCGTCGGCGGGATCGCGCGGCCGTCGGTCTCGTTGTAGAGCGAGACGTTCCCCGAGACGACCGGAGCTCCGAGCACGCGGCAGGCGTCGGCGATGCCGCGCACCGCCGCCTCGAACTGCGCCATGACCTCGGGCTTCTCGGGATTTCCGAAATTGAGGCAGTCGGTGATCGCGAGGGGCCGCGCTCCCGTGCAGGCCACCGACCGCGCGGCTTCGGCGACCGCGATCGCGCCGCCGCGGTAGGGGTCCGCCATGCAGAAGAAGGGGTTGACGTCGCTCTTCATGGCGATGCCCTTCTTCGTGCCCTTGACCCGGATGACGGCCGCGTCGCCGCCCGGCCGCTCGACCGTGTTGGTCTGGACCATGTGGTCGTACTGGCCCCAGATCCAGGACTTCTCGGCGACGTTGGGCGAGGCGAGGATCTGGCGCAGACACGCGCCGAACTCCGTGGGCTCCGGCTCGGTCTGCCAGAGAAACGGGCCTTCGGGAGACGCGAGCGGGGCGCGCGGCCGGTCGTAGACGGGAGCGCGGTCCGAGAGCGGCGCCGCCGGCAGGTCCGCGACGATGCGGCCCTCGAAGAAGAGAACGACGCGGCCGGAGTCGGTGACGCGGCCGATCTCGACGGCGTCGAGCTCCCACTTGTGAAAGATCGCGAGCACTTCGTCGAGCCGGTCGCGCCGCGCGACGAGGAGCATCCGCTCCTGCGACTCGGAGAGCATGATCTCGTAGGGCGTCATGCCGGTCTCGCGGACCGGGACCTTCGAGAGGTCGAGCTCGACGCCGCTGCCGGCCCGCCCCGCCATCTCGAACGAGGACGACGTCAGCCCGGCCGCGCCCATGTCCTGGATGCCGGTGATGGCGTCGGTCTTCGTCTGGAAGAGCTCGAGGCACGCCTCCATGAGGAGCTTCTCGGTGAAGGGATCGCCGACCTGGACCGTCGGCCGCTTCTGTTTCGCCTCGTCGGCGGCGAACTCCTCGGAGGCCATGGTCGCGCCGTGGATGCCGTCGCGCCCGGTCTTGGAGCCGACGTAGACGACGGGGTTGCCCGCACCCTCGGCGCGGCCCAGGAAAATGCGGTCGGTCCGCACGATCCCGAGGTTGAAGACGTTGACGAGGATGTTGCCGTCGTAGCCCTTGTGGAACGTGGTCTCGCCGCCGAGCGTGGGAATCCCGATGCAGTTTCCGTATCCGGCGATCCCGCGCACGACGCCATCGACGAGATGCTTCATGCGCGGAGCGTCGAGGCGGCCGAAGCGCAGGGAATTGAGCGAGGCCATGGGCCGCGCGCCCATCGTGAAGACGTCCCGCAGGATGCCGCCGACGCCGGTGGCGGCGCCCTGGTAGGGCTCGATGAACGACGGGTGGTTGTGCGACTCCATCTTGAACGCGACCGCGAGCCCGTCGCCGATGTCGACGACGCCGGCGTTCTCGCCGGGCCCCTGGATGACGCGCGGGCCCGTCGTCGGGAACTTCTTCAGGTGCACGCGCGAGGACTTGTAGGAGCAGTGCTCGCTCCACATCGCCGAGAAGATCCCGAGCTCGACGAGGTTGGGCTCGCGGCCGAGGATCTCCAGGATCCGCTTGTACTCCTCGTCCGAGAGGTTGTGCTCGCGAACGAGCTCTTCGGTGATCGCGGTCATCGCGTCGCGAGAGCGGACACCGCGGACTGGAACATCTTGATCCCCTGGATCGTTGCCGAGGAGCGCTTCGGAGCAGCGGTCGGGGTGCGGCATCAGCCCGACGACGTTGCCCGCCTCGTTCGCGATGCCGGCGATGCCGCGCGCCGCGCCGTTCGGATTGGCCTCGTCGATGACGCGCCCCTCGGGGTCGCAGTAGCGGAAGACGACGCGGCCCTCGCGTTCGAGCCTGTCGAGCACGTCGGGAGGCGCCGTGTAGTTCCCCTCCATGTGGCCGATCGGCATCTTCACGACGCTCCCCTTCGGATAGAGGGACGTGAACGGCGTCGCGTCGTTCTCGACGCGCATGTGGACATCGCGGCAGACGTAACGGAGGCCGCGGTTGATCTGCATCGCCCCGGGAAGGAGTCCCGCTTCCAGAAGAACCTGGAAGCCGTTGCAGATGCCGAGGACCGGGCCGCCCTGCGCGGCGAACTTCGCGACGCTCTCCATGACGGGCGAGAAGCGCGCGAGCGCGCCCGCCCGAAGGTAGTCGCCGTAGGCGAAGCCCCCCGGCAGGATGACGACGTCCGCGCCCTTCAGGTCCGTGTCGTGGTGCCAGATGTAGTCGGCTTCGCAGCCCAGCAGGTCCTTCGCGACGTGGTGACAGTCCTCGTCGCAGTTCGAGCCCGGGAAGACGACGATCCCGAACTTCACAGGACCCTCACGTCGAAACCCTCGATCGTGGTGTTGGCGAGGAGCTCTTCGGCCATCTTCCGGGCGTCGGCCTCGACGGCTCGCGGATCGCTGCCCGCGACGTCGATGAAGAAGACCTTGCCGGCGCGGACGTCCTGGACGGAACGGTGGCCGAGACGCCCGAGGGCGGCGGCGATGGCCTTGCCCTGCGGATCCAGCACGCCCTCGCGGGGATAGACCCGAACTTCCACTTTCATACGAGACTCTTTCCTGACCGTTCATGCGTCGAAGGCCTCCAGGCCCGTGATCTGCTCGGCGATCTCGAAGGGGACGTCCCAGCCGGAGCGCTCGATGGCCCGGCCGAGGACCGCGCGGACGAGCTCCGGCGTGTTGTTGGTCCGGGAGAGGTGCGTGGCGACGATGCGGCGGCGCTTCGGGCCGGCCGAGCGGAGGATCGCCTCCGCCGACTGCACGTTGGACAGGTGGCCGAGCCCCCCGGAGATGCGGCGCTTGAGCGGCCAGGTGTACGGGCCGTCCCGCAACATGTCCTCGTCGTGGTTCATCTCCAGCATGAGCGTCGTGGCCTCGCGGAGGAAATCGACGAAGCCGGCCTCGGCCCGCCCCAGATCCGAGGCGATCACGAGCCGCGCGTCGCCCGCTTCGAAAGCATAGGCCACCGATTCCGCGGCGTCGTGGGGCGTCGCGAACGCCCGGAAGCCGAGGTCTCCCAGCCGTCCCTCGCGTCCCGGGAGGATCCGGACGAACGGCGTGAACAGGTCCCCTTCGAGGCCGATGGCCTCGGCCGTGCCGCACGTCGCGTAGAGGGGACAGTCCCAGCGGGCCGTGAAGACGGGCGCGCCGCTGGAGTGGTCGTTGTGCTCGTGCGTCAGGAAGACCGCCGAGATGGACTCGGGAGCGATGGACCGGGCCTCGAGCCGCCGTTCGATCTCGCGCGCGGAGAGTCCGGCGTCCACCAGCACTCGCGTCCGGCCCGACTCGACGACACACGCGTTGCCGCCGGAGCCGGAAGCGAGAACGATGACCCGCACGAGAGAAAATCTATCAGAAGAGACAGACAAACGATGTCCGAGCGGCGGAGCGACGGGATCCCTCGCTCGCGCTCGGGATCCCTCGCTGCGCTCGGGATGACGCGCGCGCCGGCCCGGTCTAGCTCCGACCGGTCGAGCCGAACCCCCCGTCCTCGCGTTCCGTCGCTGCAAGCGTTTGCGCGCGCGTCAGTTTCGCTTGCGTCACCGGGGCGAACACGAGCTGGGCGATCCGCTCGCCGCGCGAAAGCGTGACCGGCGCGTCGCCGAGATTCGCCAGGATCACCTTCACTTCCCCGCGGTAGTCGCTGTCGATCGTTCCCGGCGCGTTCAGGAGCGCGAGACCGCTCGAGATCGCGAGGCCGCTGCGCATGCGCACCTGGCCCTCGAATCCCTCGGGGATCGCGAGGGCGAGGCCCGTGGGCACCAGGGCGCGCGCGCCCGGGGCGAGTGTCAGCGGCTCCGTCAGAGCGGCGCGGAGGTCGCAGCCGGCCGAGCCCGGAGTGGCATAGGCGGGAAGCTCCAGACCCTCGCCGTGCGGGAGGACCTGGACGAGGACGCGCAACTCCGTCATCGCCGCGTATGCAATCACAGGATTTCGGTTTCGGACTTCCGATTCATGGATTCGTCCTCAAGGCTTCGGCAAATATGGCCCGAGCGTCTCCGTCACCAGCAACCGGGATGCGCCGCGCTCGCTCTCGGCCTCGATGCGGATGACCTGGTCCGGCGGGATCCCCGCCGTCGGAAACACGAAGCCCCACTCGCGGCGAGAGCCCGGCGACCCCTTCCCCGGGGAGACCTCCGCGAGACGGGGGCCGATATAGAGCTTCACGTCCGGCGGCCGCTCGTCCGCGTCGCCCTGTGCCCAGCCCCGCGCCGTGACGACGCCGCCTTCCACGGCCGCCCACTCGAGGACGCCCATGGGGTCGCGCGCGAGGGCAGGATCTCCCGCGGGCCCCGGCCGAGCGAGGACGCAGAGGTCCTGCGCCCCGCACAACCCGTCCGCCCGGAAGATGAGCCGGGCCTCGGGAGCCGCGGCGGCCGCCGCGCGCCGGACGAACTCCGGCGTGACCCAGGTCGTTCCGTACTCGTCGCCCGACAGGCGCGTCGTCTCGCTCCGCGGCGTGTAGGCGAGGCCCGACGAAGGCATCCGGACCGATCCCGGCATGACGCGTTCCCCGCTCGTCGAGAAGGCGAGGAGTCCGCGCGGCGCGACGAGACCCCAGAGGCGGCCGAGCCAGGCCTCGAAGCGTCCCTCGGGCAGATGGGTGAAGAGGGAGACGGCGAGCACGAGATCGAACGGGCCCTCGAGGGAGAGCGCCCTCGGATCGTGCGACGACACGACGCCGCGCACGCCGAAGGTCTCCGCCTGAAACCGCACGGCGTCCGCATCGATCTCCGCCGCGGTGATCCGGGCGGCGTCGAGCATCCGGACGAGGAAGCGCGTCGTGCGCCCGTAGCCGGCCGCGAAATCGAGGAGGGCGCCGACCCGCGAGACGCCGCCGAAGCGCCAGTCGGCCAGCTCCCCCACCGTGCGCGCGACGGAATTTCCAACCGCGAAATACCGGATGGCCGCGACGTCGGAGGTGCGATGCGGGGCATCGAGCTCGAACCGGTACATCTCGTCGCGCGGGTGGATCCGGGTCTCGAGGGCCCCACCCGGAGAGGCCCGGCCGGCGAGGGCGCGCACGTATTCCTCGACCGGAGGCGACGCGCACGGGTCGAACGGAGGCGGGGGCTCGCTCCCTCTCGACACGCCGCCTACAGCGCCTGCGACAGGTCGCGGCGGGCGAGGGGAAGGCGCTCGACGTTCCCGACGACGGCGAGGGAGAGCGCGCGGCCGTCCAGCAGGCGGTCGGCCTCGGCGCCGACCTCGTCGCGATGGACGGCCTCGATCTTCGCGATGAGCTCCTCGAGCCGCTCGACCCGGCCGAAGTAGAAGTGCTGCCGCGCCGCCGCGGACATGCGCGACACCGTCGACTCGAGCGAAAGGATCAGTCCGCCCTTGAGATTCTCTTTCGCGCGGCGGAGCTCGCCCTCGGCGACGCCTCCGCGTTTGAGCTTCCGGAGCTCGCGGAGAGTCACGTCGATCAGGCGCGGCAGATTGCGCGGCGCGCACGCCGCCGAGACCGTCTCGTAGCCACCGGCGCGATACGAGTTGAGCGAGGAGCCGATCGAGTACGCGAGGCCGCGCTTCTCGCGCACTTCCTGGAACAGCCGGGAGGACATGCCGCCGCCCAGGACGATGTCGAGGAGCGCCGCGGCGTAACGCCGGCGGCTCGTCTGGGAGGGCGCCTCGACGCCGAGGCAGACGTGGACCTGGTCGAGACCCTCGCGGCGGCGGAGATCGACGTGAGAATGCGGCTTCGGGCGTCCCGCACCGTCCCCGCGAGACTTGCGCATCCGCGGACTCCCCTTCCGTCCCCGGCGCGAGAACGCCTTCGCGATCGCATCGCGCGCCCGGGCCGGGTCGACGCAGCCCGCGAGCGCGACGATGAAATTGCCGGGCACGTACCGGGAGGCGTAGTAGGCGTACAGGTCCCGGCGCCCGATGGCGCCGACCGTGGACGCGGTGCCGAGGATGGGCGCGCCGAGAGGATGCGACTTCCAGAAGGAGCCGACGAACATCTCGTGGACGAGGTCGTCGGGGTTGTCATTGGCCTCGCCGATCTCCTCGAGGATGACGCCGCGCTCCGTCTCGATGTCCCTCGGCCTGGAAAGCCGGAGCGAGCACGACGTCGGCGATCAGATCGAGGGCTTCCTCGAAGTGGGCTTCGAGCGTGTGGACGTAGAAGCCGGTGTACTCCTTGGTCGTGAACGCGTCGACCTCGCCGCCGAGGCGATCGATGACGCGGGAGATCTCGGCGTTCGTCCGCCGCCGCGTCCGCTTGAAGAGGAGGTGCTCGAGGAAGTGGGACATGCCCCGCCGCGACGGCGGCTCGTCTCCCGAGCCCGCCCGGACATACACGCCCAGCGCGAAGGAGCGGACGTCCCGCATCTCGTCGATGAGAAGAGTCGTGCCGTTGTCGAGAACGTGTGTGCGGATCATGGGCGCTGGCGCTCGGAAAAGGGCGCCATTCTATCCGCGCTGCAGCCTGGCCGCCTGGCCGCCGGACGTCGCCGGGGCGCTCTACCGGCGGGGCGTCGGGATGAAGACGGGCGGCTTGTTCGCCGGATCCTGCATCACGTCGTTGTCGGCGTCGCCGGCCACGAAGCGCCACTCGTCGTAGTACTCCTTGTCGCGCCACTTGCGAAGCGCCTTCGTGTGCTTGTCGAGCTTGACGCCGACGATGGGGCCGACGATCTGCGGCTTCTCGCCGAAGATGCCGGTCGAGAAGGGCGCCGGCGTGGGCGTCGGGCCGCCGGCCGGGCCGCCACCGCCCGGAGGGTTTTGCCCGCCCGGACCGCCTCCGGTGTACGTGGACGGGGGCTGGTTTCCCGTCGAGGGCTCCGGGAGTGCGCGATCGGCCTCCCGGCCCGCTCCCCGGCATCCCGCCTCCGGCCGGTACCTGCCCGGAGCCCATCGGCATCGCATCCGGCGTTCCCGCGATGATGACGGTCCACCCGTCGTCGCAGTTGCACATGGGCTCCTTCCAGAGCTGGCGGATCGAGCGGGGCTTGATCTTTTCGAGCTCCTCGAGCTTGTTGGGATACCGGCCGAAGCGCCGCTGAAACGCGAGGACCGCGCGCGCGTACTGCTTGCCGCGGAAGATGAGCTCCATTTCCTTGTCGCGCTGGACGACGGTCGCGATCGACGGAGCCACCGCCGCGATCAGGATCGTCAGGACCGCGATGGCGACGACGACGCCGACGAGGGTGAAGCCGGGCGAACGTTGAGGTTGAGTGTTGAGTGTTGAGCGTCGGGAGCACGCCTCCGGAACACGCTCAACGCTAAACGCTCAACTCTCGACCTTCCTTCACCACTCACTGTAGTTCGTCCCGTCCAGCGCCTTTTCCTTCGAAGCACTGTGGACGTCGATGATCCCGGGCACGGGCGGCTCGACCTGGTTCAGGTCGTCGGCCGGGGTGGCCTCCTCCTCCATGGTCACGACCCAGTCGGCGGCCTTGGTCATCGGGTCGAGGGGGATCTTGCGGATGTAGCCGTCGTGGATGAGCGTCTCGAGGTCCGGCGGATAGTTGCCCTTGTCGCCCTTGTACTGGTCGAGCACGCTCCGGAACGTGAAGAGGTCGGCGCGGAGCGTCGCCTCCCGAGCGCGCTTCGGAGAATCCCGCAGCGCGGGCACCGCGATCGCGGCCAGGATGCCGATGATCGTCATCACGACGAGCAGCTCGAGCAGGGTGAAGCCCGACTCACGTCGAGAGTTGAGGGTCGAGCGTCGAGCGTGCCTAGACGCCTCCCACGCTCAACTCTGAACACTCAACTCTCAACGCTCTCCTCATCACCAGGCCTTGTAGTAACTGCCGTCGAGCCCCTTCTGCTCCGACAGCGAGTACACGTCGTAGACGTTCTGTCCGCCCCAGGAGAAGGAGTCGGGCTCGTCCTGGTAGGAGCGCAGGCCCCACTCGGCCTTGCCGGTCGTGGGATCCACGGGGATGCGGCGGAGGAAGCGCTGCTTTTTCTTGACCTGGCCGACGAGGTCGACGCCCTCGACGAGCTTCTCGAGCTCCGGGGGATAGCCCTCGCCTCCGATCTCGAGAGGAATCAGGCCGGCGTCGGAGAGCTGTTTGTACTTGTCGATGGCCTCGCGCATCGTGCGGAGCTGGTGGCGGAGCTCGAGCTCGCGCTGGCGGCGGAGCGAGTAACGCGCGACCGGAACGGCCATGGCCGCGAGGATCGCGATCATGGTCGCGACCACGGCGAGCTCGACCATCGTGAAGCCCGCCTGACGGCGGCGCGTCGCTCCGGAAAGATTCATCGGACGGACGCCACCGCCGTGGAGAAAGTCACCGTCGCGCCGGGCATCTCGATCGGCTCGAAGGCCATGGTGGCCAGACCCGGGGCAATGCCGCGCAGCGTGACCTCGGCGATGGCCCGGGTTCCCGAAAGATCGGCGGAGTCGGGAAGTTCGAGGACGACGGCGTTGCCCTCGATCCGGGCCGTGGTCAGCCCGTTGTCCCCGACGAGCACCGGTCTCACCGAGACGGCCGCGGCGACGGAGGGATCGAAACGCACGCGCAGCGTGCCGCCCGGGAAGCCTCCCGGGGAGGTCGCGCGGAGATGGATCGTCTGCTGCTGGCCGACGGCGAGCGTCATGTACGACGGGTCGAAGTCGAGAAGGATCGGCGTCCCGTCGTCGACGGCCACCAGGGCCGAGCTCGCCGCCGATGCCGCCTGGCCGTCCGAGGGCGCGAGCGAGTTCTTGCTCTGCGGGACCTGCTCCTTCGGCGACGGGTTCGGCGCCCCGGGCGGCTGCGGCTGCGTGGGCGGCCGGAAGATGTCGGTCGGGGGGCTGCCGGGCGCGAGATTGATGCCCGGTGGCGGCGTGGGCTGCTGCCCCGCGGGCGGCGGCGTGCGCTGCAGCGGCGGCTGGACGCGTCCGGGCTGACCCTCGAAGGGGCCCTGGTCCCGCTGCGGGTTCTCGACGCGCGGACCGCCCTGATAAGAGATGTTGGCGTCCGTGCCGACGAAGACGGGCATCAGGTCCTCTTCGGTCACGTCGGGGATCCGGATGATGTGGGGTGTGAGCGTCAGAACGAGGTCCGTCGTCTGGTCGTCCGTCTTGACCTTCGAGAAGATGCGCCCGATCACGGGGATGTCGCCGAGGAAAGGGATGGTCTCGCGGGCGTTCGTCTTGTCCGTCCGGTACAGGCCGGCGAGGAAGTTGGTCTCCCCGTCGCGCAGGCGGATATTCGAGGAGATCGTGCGTGTCCCGATGATCGGCTGGGGCGCCGAGCCGCTCTGTCCGCTGCCCACGGCATATCCGGAGATGTTCGACACTTCGGTCATCAGCTTGAGGGTGACCTCGCGGTTGTGGTGCACGCGCGGCTCGACTTCGATCTTGATGCCGACGTCCTGGTACTGGTAGGACGTGATCGGCACGACGTTCGAGCCCGAGACGTTCGACGTATTGAAGCTCGAGACCGGGATGGGCACGCGGTCGCCGATCAGAAGCTGCGCCTTCTGCCCTTCCGCGATCCGGAGCTGCGGCTTGGCGAGGAGCTCCGCGTCCGTGTTGTCCTTGATGAACGTCAGGACGACCGACGGGATCGTGAATCCGAACGAGTTGATGCCGATCTGCTTGAGCTGATCCCACGTGAACCCGTTGGAGATCGTCGCGCCGAGGTTGGTCACGCCCGTTCCCGGCGAAGGGATGGTCGCCCCGACGGCGCGCGGCACGAGCTGGATACCGAGATTCTGCGCCTTGGTCGCATTGATCTGCAGGAGCTCGACGTCCACGACGACTTCGGCCACCTGCTTGTCGTTCTGCTCGACGATGCGCTCGGCGACCGCGACCTTGTCGGAGGTGTCCCGGAGGGTGATCGAGTTCTCGGCTTTGTTCACCGAGATGCGCGTCGTCTGCAGCAGCGCGCGCAGGGCGTTCGCCACCTCGGTCACGTCGGCGTTCGACAGGAAGAACGTCTTGATGACCAGGTCCTCGTAGGTCTTGCGGTTCTGCGGCGTGTCGGCCGCGATCAGGATCGTGTGCTCGTCGATGATCTTGTAGAAGTGATTCTCCTGGCGCAGGAGCGTCTCGAGCGCCTTCTGGAAGGCCACCTGGGTCAGGACGATCGAAACGTTGTCGTCCTTGAGCTGCGGATCGAAGACGACGTTGATCCCCGCGGCGTCGGCGAGGGCGCGGTAGATCTGCTTGATGGGCTTGGGCTGCGGGAAGTTCAGGTTGATCGGACGATCGCTCGACGGCTCGAGCATCGGCAACGCCGCCCGCACACCCTTGGTCTTCTTCTTGAGGCCCTCGATTTTCGTCTCGGCGAAGCGCTCCTCCTGCTGCTTGGCGTACTCGGCGTCGGACTTGCGGAGCTCGGTCTTGGCGTAGTCGTTGGTGGGGTCGAGCAACACCGTCTGCGAGAGCTCGACGATCGCGAGGTCGGGACGCCCGGAGGCGCGATACATCTTGCCCCTCTCGAAGTGGACCTGTGAGGCCTTCAGCTTGGCCCGCGCCAGAGCCGCCTTGTAGCCGGCGTTCTCGGGGTTGAGCTCGAGGGCCTTCGCGTAGTTCATGACGGCCATGTCCCAGTGCCCGACCGCCTCGTCGTCCTTGGCCTTCTGATAGGACGTCGACCCGGCGCAGCCGGTCATCAGCACCGCGAGCGTGAGTGCGAGGCCCTTCTTCCACAGCTTCATCCGGCGTGTCCTCTTTTCATGTCGCGTGTCGGCCTCACTGCGAAATCGGCAGCCGCTTGGACTCCGCCTGCGCGAACCCCACGAAACCCACGTCGATCGACTCGTAGCCCACCTTCCGGAGTACGAACTTGCCGAAGAGAGTGTCGCCGGCCCGGGCGTTGAAGATCTCGTCGCCCTGCTGGATGACCGCGATCGGGTTCTCCTTCGGGCCGAAGCTGCCGAGGAACTTGAACGTGACGTCCGGCGGTTTCGGCGTCGGCGTCGGCGGAGGCGGCGGCAGCGGGCCCACGAAAGCGCCCTCGCCCGGCGCCGGAGGCCGGGGCGTCGGCGTCGGCGGCGGAGGCCGGGTCGGGTCGCGCAGATCGAAGAGATCGCGGCCGCCGTCCACCCCGCCCGCGCCGCGCGGCGGGTTGAAGTCCTCTTTGTTGATCACGGGGACCTCGTCCGCGGTCACTTCCTTCGTCGAGGCCCGACGGCCGCCTCGCGGCGCGGCCGGGCGCTCGGCTCGTCCTCGGCCGCGGCCGCTCCCCCGCGGGGGGCCGTCCCTGTGGTCGCCTTCGAAGCCGCGGCGCTCGACACGGGCGGCGCGGCCGCGCTCCCCGGCCTCCACCGCACGACGGCGAGCACCAGCACGAGCGCCAGCGATCCGAAAAGCAGGGCCTGGCGTTTCGAGCCCAGCGCGAGCTTCACCTTCACGACGTGCTCCTCGCGGCGGGCACGGCGCCCCGAGCGGGGGCCGCGGCGGGAGGCGCGGGCGACTTGGTCGACGGAGCCGGAGACGAAGGCTCGCGGTCTGCGAAATACGTCGCGAGCTCCATCTGCACGTACACGGAGCCGGGCTGTTCGGCGTCGCGGCGGATCGCGACGCTCTCGACGGCGATCCAGCGGCGGCCGGTCTCCAGGATCTTCAGGAACCGCTTGAAGCGCCCGTAGTCGCTCTTCACGCCGAACGTGACCCGCATCCGGGTCAGGGGCAGCTTCAGGACGGGCGCCGTCGCGTACGAGATCTGGCTCGTCTCGATGCCCGCTTCCTTCAGGGCCGCGTGCAGGTCGGCGACGAGGCCGGCGAGGGTCTCCTCCTGCGTGCCGATGCGGTGGCCGTAGAAGTCTTCCATCGCCTCGGACACGCCGGAGAGCCGCTGGTTCTGGGTCGAGAGCTTCTCGGCCTCCGCCTCCCGGGCCGTCACCGTGCGCGCGAGATCGTCGCGCCTCGCTTCGAGCGCCGCGCGCCGCTCGTTGGTGCTCGAACGGTAGCCCAGAAAAATCACCGCGTTGGCGGCCGCGAGCAACAGCGCGGCCAGAGCGAGGGGCATGCGGCGGTTCCAGCCCGCGGGCAGGAGCTTCATCGCCGCGTTCCCTTACGCTTAGCGCCGCTGCTGCCATTGCCCGTCTCCGGCGCCCGGCTCGGCGGCTCGTAGCGCGAGCCGAGAGAGAACTGAAACGGCTCCGGGCTTGCCGGGTCGGCCGCGGTCTCGCTCCTCAGCTCGACGCCGTCGAGCGCCGGGTCCTTGGCGAGCGCGGCGATCGTCTTGACCACGGCCTCGCGGTTCTTGGCGTAGAACTGCATGTCCAGCCAGACCTCGCCCCCGGTATCGAAGCGGGGCTGCAGGTGGGCGAGGCCGACTTCGGGCGGCAGCGTCTTCTCGAGTCGCGCGAGCAGCGTCGTCCAGGAGAAGCGCCGCTCGGCGACGATCTTGGCGAGCCCGCGGCTCTCCTCCGCCAGGGCCGACAGCTTGTATGCCGAAACGGCGGACTTCGCGGCTTGCGCCTTGCGGTCGGCGCGACGCTGGCGCTCCTCGAGCGCTTCGATCTCCGCGCGCGTGTCCGCGACCTGGCGCCGGTACTCGGTGAAGAGCCGGAGATTGGCGATGAGCAGGGCCAGTCCGATGCCGAGGAGCACGACGGACGCCACGTAGATGGGGCGGTCGTCCTGGAACGGGCGCCGCGCGAAGTTGAAGACGCGGCTCATCGGCCTCCGAACACGGCGGCGAAGCCGGAGAGGAGCTCGGGCCGGGCCGCGAGGCGCTCGTCGAACGTGCTGTCGGGCGCGCCGTCGGCCGAAAAGAGCCTGCTGGAGAGGGGCACGACCGAGACCGGGAACGCGGTGGTCTTCTCGAGCTCCCGCCCGGGCAGCTCGTCGTGGACGTAGACGGCGGAGAGCCCCGGGCCCTTGAGCCGCTCCGCGTAGTACGAGAGCGACAGGCGGGCCTCGCGGTCCTGCATGTCCCCGTCCGCTTCCTCGTGCCCCTCCGGGGGCCGCTGGCGGAAGAAGATCGGCTCCTCTCCGCGAGCGATGAAGAACGAAAGGGCGCCGCTCGACCGGTGCAGGAGCGCGTAGTCGCCGGAGGCCGCCTTGGAGAGCGTCCTCGCGAGACCCTCGAAGATCGCCAGGCCCGCGGGGGCGAGATATCCGACCTTCACGCCGGCCTCCTCGAATGCCCGTTCGATCGACTCGACCGTCTCTCGCGACGCGGCCGCGACGAGGACGCGCTTCTCGTCGGTGAGCGTCGGCATCGGCTCGTATGTGATGGCGAGGTCGGTCGGATGCCCGGGCAGGAGCTTGCGGAGCTTCCAGAGGACCATCTCGCGTCCGGCATCCGAGTCGTCGGGGAAGCTCTCGAGCTCGACCGGAAGGGTGCGCGCCCAGACGTCGGGAAAGATCACCGAGGCGCGCGAGAGGCGGCCGCCGGCGAGAGCGCGCGCGGCCTTGACCGCTTCGGCGATGGCTTCGCGGGTCAGGACGGGCGCTCGCGTCCGGTGCAGCGCGCCGCCGGGATACCGGAAGTGGCGCGTCTCCTCGAAGCCGGCCGGCTCCTCGAGGCGCACCCGGGCGTACGTCACCCCCTCGGGGAGGAGAACGAAGACGTGCGGCGGCACCGCCGGCTTGAGGAACGGAAGCCTAATCAACGAACGTCACCTTGTTGATTTCCTTGAGAGTCGTCGTGCCTTCGAAGACCTTGGCGAGCGCCGCGTCGCGGAGGAAGATCATGCCCTCCTCCTTGGCGGCGCGCTTGATCTCGGCGGCCGGCCGGCGCTCGAGGATCAGGCCCCGGATCCGGTCGGAGAGATCGAGGATCTCGGCGATCGCCATCCGGCCGTGGAAGCCGGTGCCGTCGCATTCGAGGCAGCCCTTGCCCTCGTAGAACGTCTTCGACTTCATGGCCTCCGGGTCGAGCCCCGCTTCGCGGAGCAGCCTCCGGGGAAATCGTCACGGACTCCTTGCAGTGCGGACAGATCTTGCGGACCAGCCGCTGGGCGAGCACGCAGTTGAGGGCCGAGACGAAGTTGTAGAGCTCGACCTTCATGTTGAGGAACCGGCCCAGCACGTCGACGACGTTGTTGGCGTGGACGGTCGTGAAGACGAGGTGGCCCGTGAGCGCCGACTGGACGGCGATCTGGGCCGTCTCCTCGTCGCGGATCTCGCCGACCATGATCTTGTCGGGGTCGTGCCGGAGAATCGACCGCAGGCCGCGGGCGAAGGTCAGGCCCTTCTTCTCGTTGACCGGAATCTGCGTGATGCCGCGGAGCTGGTACTCGACCGGGTCCTCGATCGTGACGATCTTGTCCTCGACCGACTGGATCTCGGAGAGGCAGGCGTAGAGCGTCGTCGTCTTGCCCGAGCCGGTCGGGCCCGGTGACGAGCACCATGCCGTAGGGCTCGCGGATGAACTTGCGGAGCTTCTTCTTCGTTTCGCCGTCGAAGCCGACGACCTCGAGGTTCAGGCTCTTGAACTCGGCGTTGGCCGACTCCTTGTCGAGGATGCGGATGACCGAGTCCTCGCCGTGGACGGTCGGCATGATCGAGACGCGGAAGTCGATCGTGCGGCCGCGCACGCGCAGCTTGAAGCGGCCGTCCTGGGGGACGCGCTTCTCGGCGATGTCCAGCTCGGACATGACCTTGATGCGCGAAATGATCGTGCCGTGGTGCCGCTTGTCGATCGGATCCATCGCCTGGTAGAGCACGCCGTCGATGCGGTACTTGATGATGACGACGTTCTCCTGGGTCTCGATGTGGATGTCCGAGGCCCGGCGCTGGATCGCGTTGAAGACGACGGAGTCGACGAGCTTGATGATGGGCGAGGCGTCCTGGGCGATCGACCCGATCGTCAGGGTCTCCTCGCCCTCCTCGTCCTCGGAGACGAGCTGCATGCGGAAGTCCTCGGTCGCCTCGTCGAGGACGCGCTGGGAGGACTCGCTCTTCTGCAGGAGGTCGGCGATCAGGGCCCGACTGCCGACCTTGACCCGGAGCGGGAGGCCGACGTGGAGCTCGAGCTCGTCGAGGCGGACGACGTCCGTCGGGTCGGCGCAGATGATCGTCATCACGCGCTCGGTGCGGGTCTCGGGCACGAAGTTGTAGCGGAGCATCCACTCGACCGGAATCGACCGGAAGAGGTCGGCGTCGACGCGGAAGGACGCGAGGTCGACGTACGGCAGCCCCAGCCGCTCGGCGAGGGCGATCGCCTGCGCCTCCTCCTCGCCGCGGGAGGAGAACCGGACTTCGCCGTTCAGCTGCTTGGCCATGGCTCGCCTTTCCGTCCGCTCACGACTTGATCGCCGACATCAGGCGGAACATCGGCAGGTAGACCGAAAGGAGGATCGTCACGATGACGCCTCCCATGAGCACCAGGATGGCCGGCTCCACGAAGGAAATGACGCGGGCGAGCAACAGGTCGATCTCCTCGTCGTAGAACTCCGATACCGCGGCCAGCATCTCCTCGAGCGCGCCCGAGGACTCGCCGACCTTGATCATCTCGATCGTCAGGTCGGTGAAGATGCCCGTGGCCTCGAGGGCCTTCCAGAGCTCGCGTCCCTCGCGCACCTTCGGCACGACGCTCGCGACCTTCTGCGACACGGATCGGTTGCCGATGGCGTCGGCCGCGTTCTCGAGGGCGGGCACGAGCGGCGTTCCGCCGCCGAGAAGCGTTCCGAGGCTGCGCGTGAACTGCGTGATCGCGAACCTCCGGAAGATGCCGCCCACGATCGGCAGCTTCAGCATGAAGGCGTCGAGCCACACCCGTCCCGACGGCGTCTGGACCCACCGGGACAGCAGGAAGCCCGCGGCGCCGAGGGCTCCGGCGATGATCAGGAAGTTGTGGCGCAGGAAGGTGGCGATGCCGAGGACCACGACGGTCAGCAGCGGAAGCTCGGCGTCGAAGTCGGCGAAGAATTCGGTGAAGCGCGGGATGACGAACGTCATCAGGATCGTGATCAGCACGGCCGAGAGCGCGATCAGGATGACCGGATAGACGAGCGTCGACACGACCTTGCGGGTCAGCGCGATGACGGTCTTCTGGTACTTGAGGTACCGCCGCAGGACGGCCTCGATCTCTCCCGACTTCTCCCCCGCCTTGAGCGAGGTCCAGTAGAGGCGCGGGAAGAGGTCGCCCTCCTCGGCGAAGGCCTCGGAGATCGAGGAGCCCGAATTGACGCGCTCGCGCACGTCCGTGAGGACCCGGCGCAGGACCGGGCTCTTCTGGCGCTCGAGCAGGATCTCGAAGGAGCGGACGACCGGAAGGCCCGCCTTGAGCAGCGCGATGAGCTCCTGGTTGAAGATCAAGAACTCGGACATCTTCACGCGGCCGCGGCGCTTCGTGGATCCGCTCGCGAGCGAGAAGCCGCGGCGCTTGATCTCGAAGATGTGTCCGCCGCGGCGCTCGACCTCGAGGCGCGCGGTCCCGATGTCCGCGGCCATCACCGACTGCTCGGCGACCGAGCCGTCCGGCCAGCCGGCCTTGACCCGGAACTCGCTCACGGCTTCGGCTCCGGCTTCGGCTTGTTCTTGTCGGGCATGTCGGGCTTCGCGGACTTCGAGACGTCGGTCTTCGAGGCCGCCTTCGGCCCGTCGGCTCCGGTCTCGGCGTCGCCGCGCGGCAGCTCCTGGGCGTGGAGGATCAGGATCAGAGCGCTCTTCGACTTCTCTTCCTTCGAGGCGCCCACGACCAGCGTCTGCGAGAGGGTCACGGGCATCGAGGAGCGGTAGAGGGGACGCAGGAACACGGCGCTCCGCTCGCCGGACTTGTAGACCTTGGAGAGGCTGAAGGGCGAAAGCAGGAGCTCGTTGCCGGCGCCGGCCGTGCGGACCGTGAAGGAGAGCGTGTACTCCTCGCCGAACTGCGTGTCGACCCGTCCGCCTTCCGCGGCCCGCAGGACGACCGAATCGATGAGGGCGTAGTCGTTGAACTGGAACATCGACTTGAGCTTCGCGCCCAGGCCGCCGATTTCGCGGGCGATCGAGCCCTCGGGCACGTCGGCGCGCGCGCGGACGAGCTTGACCGCGAAGGTGAAGCCGCGCGGCGGCGCGTCGAAGGCCGCGAGCACCTTGCTGACCTGGTCCAGCTTTTCGGGCCGGTCGGTGACGGTCATCGCGTTCAGCCGCTGGGTCAGCGTGATCGAGGCCGAGTCCGAGAGGTGGGGCCGGATGAGCAGGGCCGCCTCTTCGACCCGCTTGTGCTTGAGCACGTAAACGCGCACGGCCGCCTCGTCCGCCGCCGCCAGGACGGAGGCGGAGAGAATGAAAGCGGCGAGAAGGAAGAGCGTCTTTTTCACTTGTTCGAAATCCCGGGCAATTCACGAGGCCGGCGGGGCGATCTCCGAGTCAGAGTCAGATGTCCAGCCCCCGGTCCACGATCCAGACCACCCGAGGTTCTTCCCGGCCGGCGCCGGGACTCCACTCGTAAACCGTCGCGTCCGTGGAAACTCCGTCGACTTCGGCTGTCCCCGTTGCCAGCGCCACCGGCTGGAGCGCGGTCGCCATCGCGCCATCGGCCGCCGCCGGCGTGGGACGGACGGCCGCCGTTTCGACGCCGCGGTCGCCGCCGCGCGGGGCCATCAGCAGGAGCGCTCCGAACACGGCCGCCGCCGCCGCGACACTGGCGAACTTGCGGCGCGAGCTCTTGCGGATCCGGCGCTCCGTCTCGGCAAAGGCCACGGCCGTCCGCACGTTCGCGAGAATGCGCTTCGCGTCGACTTCCGGGACCTCCTCCGTCGCGAACGGACGCGCGAAGAGCATCGCCGGGTCCTGGGCCGCCGCGAGATTCCGGCATTCCGGACAGGCCGCCAGGTGCTCGCGAATCATCCGGCGCTGGGGCGCGGGCAGCGCGTCGCGGCGGTAATCCTCGAGACTCCCCGAAGCGCGAAGGATCGGGCAAAGGGCGCTCATTCCGGATCGCCCTCGAAGTCGCCTCGGAAGATCAGAAGAAGCGCGCTCATGCGAGCGGCCTCCCGCGCAGGAACTCGGGGAAGAGACGGCCGATCTCCTTGCGGAGGATCCGGCGGGCGTTGAAGAGGTGGTTGCGGACCGTCGACTCGCCGCATCCCAGGATCTCGGCGATCTCCTTCGTCTCGCAGTCCTGCATCTCGCGGAGGACGAACGCCGCCTTCTGCTTTTCGGAGAGGCGGCCCGAGACGGTCTCGAAGAGGCGCGCGAGCTCGGCGTCCTCGGCATTGCGCGTGGCGTCCGAAGCCGAGGACTCCTCGCGCTCCCGCACGATGTGGAGCGTCGCCCCGTGGGCGCGCTCGCGGCTGCGGGAGCTGCGGAGAAAGTCGATCGAGAGGTTGGTGGCGATGCGGTAGAGCCAGGTGTTGAACGAGTACTTCTCGTCGTAGCGGTGGATCTCGTTCCACACGCGAAGGAAGACCATCTGGGCGACGTCCCGGGCGTCCTCGGTGTTGCCGACGATGCGCCGGGCGAGGGAAACCACGGCCGAGGTCTTGCGGGTCACGAGCGTTTCGAAGGCGACCATTTCGCCGCCCCGCGCGCGGATGGCGAGGTCCCGGTCCGGCAGATCGGCCGATACCTGGCGGTCTCGGCTCTGGCTGTACACGAGTTCCATGCCCCGAAAGGTCTCCTTCTGAGCCGGTATACGGAACTCACCGGCCTTCCGTTGGGGGGTCCGACCCCCTCCCTAAGCCCTTGAATCTTAAATCTTTGCCGGCCTCCCGGCAAGTCGAACTCGCCCCCGTAACGCGATAATGTGGGCGCCTTGCTGCTGTACCGGGCGCTCGCCGCCCTGGCTCTAACCGCCTACGCACCCTATGCCTTCCTGCGCTCGCTCACGGGCCGGCGCCGGCTCGGCGACGTCCGGGGACGGCTCGGCCTCTCCGAGTGGCCGGATCTCGCCGGAGGCGTCTGGATCCACGCGGTCTCGGTCGGCGAGATCGGCGTGGCCCGCAACCTGCTCCCGGAGCTTCGGAGACGCATGCCGGGCGCCCGATTCGGCGTCTCCGTCTCGACGGCGGCGGGCCGCGAGCTCGCCGAGCGCGCGCTCCGCCGTGAGGCCTCGGTCTACGCCTTCCCGCTCGACCTCGCGGGACCGGTCGAGAAGGCCCTCTCCGAGACGCGCCCGGGCCTGATCGTTCTGACCGAGACGGAGATCTGGCCGCTCTTCCTCGAGCGCGCCGCGCGCCGCGGGATCCCGGTGGCGCTCGTCAATGGCCGGATCTCCGAGCGTTCCTTCGCGCGCTACCGCCTCGTCGGGAGGTTCCTGGCGAAGACGCTCGCTCGGCTCTCCATGGCCGCGATGCAGTCGAAGGAGGACGTGCGCCGCCTCGAGGCTCTCGGCGCGCCGCCGGAGCGAGTCCGGTGCTTCGGCAACCTGAAGTACGACCTCCCGCCGCCGCCGACCTTCGCCGACGCGGACCGGCTTTCGGCGGCCGCCGCCGGCCGGCCCGTGTTCGTCGCCGGCTCGACCGGCGAAGGCGAGGAGTCGCTCGTCCTCGACGCCTGGCACGGCCTCTCCCCGCGGCCGCTTCTCGTCATCGCGCCCCGCCGCCCCGAACGCTTCGACGAAGTCGCCCGTCTGGTCGAGTCGCGCGGCCTGCGTCTGCTCCGCAGGCGCTCCACCGCTCGACCCTCGACTCTCAGCCCGACGGCGCCCCGGACGTCTACCTCCTCGACTCCATCGGCGAGCTGGCCTCGGTCTACCGCGGCGCCGCGCTCGCCTTCGCCGGCGGCAGCCTCGTCCCCTCCGGGGGCCAGAGCCCGATCGAGGCGTGGGCCGCGGGCGTCGCGGTCGTGGCGGGACCGCACATGGAGAACTTCCGCGAAGCCGCGGCTCAGGGAGAGACCCTGGGCATCCTGGATCGGGCCTGCGAATTCAGCGGCGCTCGGCCGCCGCTTCGCCGAATCGCTCGCCCTTGCGGACGAGACGGCGCGACGCGGCGCCGACGCGGCGCGCTTCGTCGCCGCAAACCGGGGAGCGGCCGCGGCGACCGCCGACGCGCTGGCCGGCCTTGCGCCGGCGCTCGCGGACGGACAAGGATCCGCATCGTGACGCTCTCCCCCCTGTCCCGGTTGTACGGCAAAGCGCTGGAGCTGCGGGCGGGGTGGTACGCCTCCGGCCGCATCGTTTCGCACGCCCTGCCGCGGCCCTCGATCTCGGTCGGCAACCTGACCTTCGGGGGCACCGGCAAGACTCCCCTCGTCGAATTCCTCGCGCGGCGGCTCCGTTTCGAGGGCTGGCGGCCCGCGATCCTCTCTCGCGGCTACGGCCGCGCTTCGCGCGGAGTCGTCGTCGTCTCGGCCGGCGAGGGTCCTCTCGTCTCGGCCGAGCGCGGCGGCGACGAGCCCGTGGCGCTGGCGCGCGCGACCTCGGGAATCATCGTGGTCGTGGGCGAGCGGCGCGTCGAGGCCGCCCGGCGGGCGGCCGACCTCGGCGCCGATCTCTTCGTGCTCGACGACGGGTTCCAGCATCTCGCCGTGGCCCGCGACGTCAACCTGCTCCTCTTCGACGCCCGCGATCCTTTCGGCGGCGGAAGCACGCCCCCTCGCGGACGGCTTCGCGAGCCGCTGGACGCGATGCGCCGCGCGGACGCCATCCTCTTCACGCGCGTCGAGCGCGGTTCGCCGGACCCCGAGACCCTCACGGCCATCGCCCGCACCCACCCGGCCGCGCCGATCTTCCACGTGCGCTTCCGCGGCGCGGGATTGCGCGACGAATCGGGCTCCCCCGTCGAGCTCGAGGCGCTCGCGGGTCGCCGGTGCATATCGGTCTGCGGCGTCGCGGAACCGAAGCAATTCGCGGCGACCCTGGCCGAGATGTCGCTTGCGCCGGAGGAGCGGATCGAGCTGCGGGACCATCAGCGGTACCGCGAACGCCACATCGCTCGGATCCTCCGGGCGGCCGAGCGCACGGGCGCGAGCTTCGTGGTGACGACCGAGAAGGACGCCGTCAAGCTCGCGGGCAAGACGACCCTGCCTCTGCTCACCGTGCGTCTTTCGGTCGAGATCCTCGAGACCGGCTTCTTCCCGTTTCTCGCCGCGCGCCTGGCTTCGGCCCGCACGGCGTACGCGCCGAAATCGTGAGCGCCCGATCCGCGGCGCGAGACCGTGCCGAGCATGCGCTGTTTCGCGGCGGCGAAGCGGCGCTGCGGGCGCTCCCGGCAGGCGCGCGCCAGGCGCTCGGGCGGCGGCTCGGCAGGCTGTACCTGAGCCTCGTCCCGGCCCGTCGGCGCATCCTCCTCGCGAACCTCGCTCGCGCGTTTCCGGAAAAGTCGCCGGAAGAAGTCGCGGCGATCGGCCGGGCCTCCGCCGAGTGGGTCGGCGCGGCGTTCGTCGACTTCCTCGACGTCTCGAGGCTCTCCGCCGATGCCGTCCGGGACCGCATCCGCGTGGCCGGAGAAGACAACTTCGCGAGCGCACGGGCCCGTGGAAAAGGCGTCTTCCTCCTGTCGGCCCACATCGGCGGCTGGGAGCTCGGCGCGATCCGGGCCGGGCTCATCGCCGATCCGATCGCTCCGGTGGTGCGGCCGCTCGACAACGTCCGGCTCGAACGGGAGCTCGCCGAGCGGCGTACGCGGCTCGGCAATCGCATCATCGCCAAGCGCGACGCGGCGCGCGACATCCTCAGGGCCATGGCGCGCGCCGAGACCGTGGCGATCCTCGTGGATCAGAACGTCCTGGCGCGCGAGGCCGTATTCGTCCCGTTCTTCGGGCGGCCGGCCGCGACGACTCCCGCGCTCGCCCTCTTCCAGCTCAAGACCGACGCGGCCGTCGTGCCGGTCTTCACCTGGCCCGAGGGCGCCGGGCGCTACCGGCTGGAATTCGAGACTCCGATCCTCGCCGAGGAGTTCCGGCATCTGCCGCGCGAAGACGCGATCCGCGCCGCCACGGCGCGCTACATGCAGGTGACCGAGGCGGCGGTCCGCAAAGCTCCGGAGGTCTGGCTCTGGATGCATGACCGCTGGAGAACACAGCCAACACAGCCGACGCAGGAGGCCGCAAGCGGGAGACCGGAGGCGGGGAGCGCTTGAAGCGACTGGTCGTGGGCACCAACTGGATCGGCGACGCGGTCATGTCGCTTCCGTTTCTGCGAGCCATCCGCGCGGCGCATCCCGGCGATTCGCTGAGCGTCTTCGCGCCGAGAGGCCCCGCGTCCATCTACCGCGCCTCGGGAAGCGCGGATGAGGTCCTGGTCCGCTCGTTCTTCCTCCGCGACGCCGCGGTTCTGGCGTCGGAACGGTTCGACGAGGCCTGGTTGCTCCCCAACTCGTTCCGGGCGGCTCTGTATGCCCGGGCATCGCGTGCTCCGCGGAGGATCGGCTACGCGACCGACGGGCGGACCGCTCTGCTGACCGATCCCATGTCGGCGCCCGAGGGCGCCGGGCATCAGCTCCGGGATTACGACGCCCTCCTGTCGGCGCACGGGATCCCGCCGGACCCCGACCCGCCCCGGCTGCCGCTGCCCGAGGAAGCGCGGCGGCTGGCGGACAGGGCCCTGCGTGCGGCGGGCCTGACGCACGCGGTCGATCGGCTCGTTCTGCTGTCGCCGGGAAGCGCCCAGGACCCGACGAAGCGTTGGCGGGCGGGCCGATTCGCGGCCCTCGGCGACCTGCTCGCCCAGCGGCGGTATACGTGCGCGATCGTCTCGGGCCCGGACGAGGCGGCCCTCGGCGTCGCCGTCTCGGGCGCCGCGAAGGCGCCGCTTCCCGTCCTCGGATCCGACCTGGATCCCGTCGGCCTCGCCGCGCTGCTGGAGCGCGGGCGCCTGCTCGTCTCGAACGACTCCGGCCCGATGCACCTGGCCGCGGCCGTCGGCACGCCGGTCGTGGCCTTCTTCGGGCCGACGGATCCGGGCCGCACGGCCCCCACCGGCGCGCCCGCCGCCGTGCTCGACCGCTACGTGTTCTGCTCCCCCTGTTTCCGGTCGAAGTGCCCGTACGGGCACGAGTGCATGAAGGAGATTACGGTGGAGATGGCGCTGGCGGCGTGCGAGGGGATGCTGGACGGACGTCGTCTGAGGCGAGGGTCGAAGGATCCGGGTCCCTCAGCTCCTCAGACGCGCGACTGCCGCGACGCTCGACGCGTCGCTCACTTCAGTTCCGCATTCCAGTACGCCACGTCCACGAAGTTCCGCCACGCCGGATGGAACTTGCTGGAGCCGAACTGGCCGACCGGGTGCCAGCGAGGCTTCTTCGGCACGACCACCAGCTTCATGTGGGCCTCGTGCGGAGTCCGGTTGCCCTTCTTGACGTTGCAGGAGAGGCAGGCGCAGACGACGTTCTCCCAGGTCGAGGTTCCGCCGCGCGACAGAGGGATGACGTGGTCGAGCGACAGCTCCGAGGACGCGAAGCGGTGGCCGCAGTACTGGCAGCGGTTGCCGTCGCGCAGGTAGATGTTGTGGCGCGAGAACTTGACGTCCTGCCGGGGCAGGCGGTCGAAGTCCTTGAGCGCGATCACCCGGGGGATGCGAATCGCCATCGACGGCGTCAGAACGACCTCGTCCTGGGGAGCCACCGGGATGTCGCACCAGTTCTCGAACTCGTAGGTCGAGTAGTCCGGCAGGACCGCCTTCACGTGGCCCTTGTAGAAGAGCGAGAAGGCCTTGCGGACCGATGTGACCTGCACGGCCTGGAAGACGCGGTTGAGGACGAGAACCTGCGTATCGAGCATGGGCTCCTAGGCCGCTCATTATAATCCGCGACAGTGCCCTTCGATGTCGCGCGCCGCCGACTGCAGGCGCTGATTCCGAGCCTCGCCGGCCGCCGGATCGTCGTTGCGGGCGACTACGTCCTCGACCGCTTCGTCTACGGCCACCCCAAACGCATCAGCCGCGAAGCGCCGGTGCTCATCCTCCGCTTTCGCGGGGAGGAACGGCTGCCGGGCGGCGCGGGAAACACGGCCGCCAACGTCCGCGCGCTCGGGGGGATCCCGATCCCCGTGGGCGTCGCCGGCGTCGACGAAGACGGACGGGCGCTGCGCGAGTCGCTCGCCGCGCGCGGCATCGCGACGGAAGGACTCCTCGAGGCTCCCGGATATCGGACACCGACGAAAACGCGGATCCTCGCCGGAGCCCCGCACTCCATCAAGCAGCAGATCGTCCGCTACGACGTCGAGGACGCTCTGCCCGCGGGCGATGGCCTCGCCTCCGCCCTGACCGAGCGTCTCCGCGCCGCGGCGCGCGGCGCCGAAGGCGCGGTCCTTTCCGACTACGGCTATGGCGCGGTCTCGCCGTCGAGCGTCGCGCTCCTGCGCGACGCTCTCCCGAAGGGAGCGCGCATCAGCGTCGACTCACGGCACCGGCTTCCGGAGTTCTCCGGCGTCGACGCCGCGACGCCCAACGAAGAAGAGCTCGAAGAGTGCACCGGCCGGCCCCTCGACGAATCCGACGAGGCCCTCGCCGAAGCGGCGTCGGCGCTTCGCGCCCGCATGCGCTGCCCGAGCCTGCTCGTGACCCGCGGCTCGCGGGGGATGGCGCTCTTCTCCGATTCGGCATCCGCGCAGCCGGCCCTCATCCCCGTCCACGGCGGAGACCAGGTCGCCGACGTCACCGGGGCCGGCGACACGGTTCTCGCGACGTTCGCCCTGGCCCTCGCCGCGGACGCCACACCCCTCGAGGCGGCGCTGCTCGCCAACTTCGCGGGCAGCGTCGTCGTGATGAAGATGGGCACGGCCGTCGTCACGCCCGCGGAGCTCTCGGCCGCGGTCGAGGCCGACCGGACGCTGCTGCGCTAGCCGGTCCGCAGCCTGCCAGGCCGGGTGTGCGTCTCCTGATCGTTCGGCTCTCTTCCATGGGCGACGTGATTCACGCGCTGCCGATGGCGGAGAACGCACGCGCCTCCGGAGCCACGGTCGGCTGGGTCGTGGAGCGCCGGTTCTCGGGGTTGCTCGAGGGCAATCCCCACGTCGATCGCGTCTTCGTGGCCGACACGCGAGAGTGGAGGCGGCGGCCGCTGCACCCCGACACGCGCCGGGACGCCGGCCGCCTGCGCCGGGAGATCCGGGAGTTCGCGCCGGAATTCACGATCGACGTCCAGGGACTCTGGAAGTCGGCGCTCGTCGCGAAGGCGGCGGGCTCTCCGGTGATCGGCTTCGCGCGCTCCGCGCGCCGCGAGCCCGCGTCCGCCGTTCTCTGCACGATCCCGGTCGTGCCCGCGGCCGAGCACGCGCACGTGGTCGAACGCAATCTCGCGCTCCTCGAGCCGACGGCGGTCGAGGTGCGGACGCGCGCTCCGGACGCCGCGTACCTCGCGGCGGCTCCGGCTCCCGAGGCCGACGCGTTTCTCGCATCGGTCCCGCGGCCCTTCGTGCTCGTGCACCCGGGCGCCGGCCGCGCCGACAAGGCGTGGGGAGAGGAACGCTTCGCGCACCTCGCGCGCGGCCTGATCCGCGAGCGCGGCATCGCGGCGATCGTCTCGTGGGGGCCCGGAGACGAGCGGCGCGCCGAGCGCCTGCGCGCGCTTCTGCCGAAGCGTTCCCCGATGCCGCTCCTCGGCTACGCGGGTCTCGCGCGCGTGATCCGCGCGTCGGCGCTCTTCGTCGCGGGCGACACGGGACCGCTCCACCTCGCCGACGCTCTCGGTGTGCCGACGCTCGCGCTCTTCGGCCCCACCGATTCGGCGCGCAACGGGCCCTACCGAGACCGCCGCGGCGTCGTCACGCGCATGCACGAAGTGTCGGACGACACCGTGCTCGAGCGGGCGCTCGGGATGTCTGTCCAACCCCCTTGACTTTCCGGGCCAAAACCCCTACCATCTTCCCCACTCCATGGCCGTCAAACTGGGAGATCTCCTCCTCAAGCAGAAGCTGATTACGCAGGATCAGCTGGATACCGCCCTGAAGCTCCAGCGGGAGGAGGGCGGCAAGATCGGCGAAGCGCTCGTGCGGGTCGGCGCGGTGTCCGAGGGCGACATCACCGAGACCCTCTCGCAGCAGTTCGGGGTCCCCTCGATCGACCTCGCGCACTTCGAGATCGATCCCGCCGTCATCAAGGTCGTGCCCGGCGAGGTCGCCCGCAAGTACGGGGTCCTCCCCGTGAACAAGACGGGCGCCACGCTGACGATCGCGATGGGCGATCCGACCAACGTGTTCGCGATGGACGACATCAAGTTCATGACCGGCTACAACGTCGAGCCGGTGGTGGCTTCCGAGATCGCTCTGCGCAAGGCGATCGACAAGCACTACGGGACGCCGCGGTCGGTCGTCCTGAAGGAGCGCACGAAGTCGTCGTCGGGGGGCCAGCCCTTCTCGATGGAAGCGAGCCTCGAAGACGTCATGGCGTCCTCGGCGCTGACGATGGACGACATGGCGAGCGTCGGCCTCGGCGAGCTCAACATGGACGAGATCACCGGGTTGGACACCGGAGCCGACGTCGACGTCGTGAAGGGCGAGGAAGGCCAGGAGATCGACCTCGCGGACATGACGAAGTCGTCGGAGTCCGCCCCGATCATCAAGGTCTCGAACCTGATCCTCATCGAGGCGCTCAAGGCGGGCGCTTCCGACATCCACGTCGAGCCGTACGAGAAGGAGTTCCGGGTCCGCTTCCGCGTCGACGGCATCCTCCACAACATCATGGCCCTGCCGATGCGCACCCGGGATCCGCTGATCTCGCGCCTCAAGATCATGGCCAAGCTCGACATCTCGGAAAAGCGGCTTCCCCAGGACGGCCGCATCAAGATCCGGCTCCGCGTCGAGGAACGGTCGCGCGACCTGGATCTGCGCGTCTCTTCCGTGCCCACGCACTTCGGCGAAAAAGTCGTCATGCGGCTGCTCGACAAGTCGAAGCTGCAGCTCGACATGACGGCGCTCGGATTCGACCAGGAGCCCCTGCGGCGGTTCAAGGACGCGATCGACCGGCCGTACGGAATCGTCCTCGTCACCGGGCCCACGGGATCCGGCAAGACGAATACCCTCTACTCGGCGATCGCGGCGCTCAACGACCCGACGGTGAACATCATGACCGCCGAGGACCCGATCGAGTTCAACCTCGCCGGCATCAACCAGGTCCAGATGAAGGAGCAGATCGGGCTGACGTTCGCGTCGGCGCTCCGTTCGTTCCTCCGCCAGGATCCCGACATCATCCTCGTCGGCGAGATCCGCGACTTCGAGACGGCCGAGATCGCGGTCAAGGCCGCGCTCACCGGGCACCTCGTGCTCTCCACGCTGCACACGAACGACGCGCCCTCGACGATCAACCGCCTCATGAACATGGGGATCGAGCCCTTCCTCGTGGCCACGTCGGTCAACTGCATCTGCGCCCAGCGGCTGGTGCGGCGGATCTGCACCCAGTGTCCCGAAGAGGTCGAGACGCCGCCCCAGATGCTCATCCAGGTCGGCTTCGCCCCGGACGAGGTCAAGACGGTCAAGATCAAGAGGGGCCGCGGCTGCGAGCGTTGCAACCAGACCGGCTACAAGGGCCGGGTCGGCCTCTTCGAAGTGCTCCAGTTCTCGGACGAGATCCGGGACATGATTCTCTCCGGCGCCTCCTCGATCGAGCTCAAGCGCAAGGCCATCGAGGAGGGCATGGTCAGCCTCCGGATGTCCGGCCTCCAGAAGATCCGGGAGGGGGCCACGACGCTCGAGGAAGTCCTTCGGGAGACAGTCCTCTAGGCCTGTCCGTGGCCCCGGCCACACGGTCAGGGCCTTTATTTCCCGTCATTTCGGGCGTAAACTCCTGCAACACAACAATCGGGGGAACGTGTATGGCGACCGATGCCACGCTCCATGGGCTTTTGAAGCAAATGGTCGAGATGGGGGCTTCTGACCTCCACCTGACGACGCAATCTCCGCCGATGGTGCGTCTCGACGGCAAGCTCATCCCGCTGCCCTATCCGGCGCTGACGGTCCCCGAGACCAAGCAGCTCGCCTACTCGGTTCTGACCGACGCCCAGAAGCACCGCTTCGAGGAAAACCTCGAGCTCGACTTCTCGTTCGGCGTCAAGAGCCTGGCCCGCTTCCGCGCGAACAACTTCATGCAGCGCGGCGCCGTCGGCGGCGTCTACCGTCAGATTCCGTACGAGATCCTGGGATTCAAGGAGCTGGGTCTGCCGCCGGTCGTCGAGCTCCTCTGCGACAAGCCGCGCGGCCTCATCCTCGTCTGCGGGCCGACCGGCTCGGGCAAGACGACCACGCAGGCCGCGATGATCGACAAGATCAACCGCGAGAAGCAGCTCCACATCGTCACGATCGAGGACCCGATCGAGTTCCTTCACGCCCACAAGAAGTGCCTCGTCAACCAGCGCGAGCTGCACGCCGACACCCACTCGTTCTCGAACGCGCTCCGCGCCGTCCTGCGCGAAGACCCCGACGTGGTGCTCATCGGCGAAATGCGCGACCTCGAGACGATCGAGGCCGCGCTCCGCATCGCCGAGACGGGCCACCTCACGCTCGCGACCCTGCACACGAACTCGGCGACGACGTCGATCAACCGCATCATCGACGTCTTCCCGGCGGGCCAGCAGAGCCAGATCCGCACGCAGCTCTCCTTCGTGCTCGAAGGCATCATGTGTCAGACGCTCATCGAGCGCTCGAGCGGCAAGGGGCGCGTCATGGCTCTCGAGGTGCTGGTGCCCAACGCCGCCGTCCGCAACCTGATCCGCGAGGACAAGATCCACCAGATCTACTCGACGATGCAGTCCGGACAGTCCAAGTTCGGCATGCAGACGTTCAACCAGTCGCTCGCGACCCTGTACCTGAAGAAGCAGATCAGCCTCGAGGCGGCGCTCTCCCGCTCGTCGATGCCCGACGAGCTGCAGGAGCTCATCAACCGCGGCGTCGGGGTCAACGTACCGGCCTCGGCCGCGTCGGCCGGGAAGAGGTAATCCATGCCCAATTACGTCTGGAAGGGAAGAAACCGCACCGGGATCGTCCAGGAGGGTGTTCTCGCCGCGGACACCAAGGAAGTCGCGCTCGACGACCCTGCGGCGCCAGAACATCGTCGTCACCGGGATCCGGGAGCGGGGCAAGGAAGTCTCGCTCACGAAGTACGCCCGAAGGGTTCCGTCCAAGATCCTGGCGGTCTTCACCCGGCAGTTCTCGGTCATGATCGACGCCGGTCTTCCCCTCGTGCAGTGCCTCGAGATCCTCGCGAACCAGCAGGAGCACAAGAATTTCGCCAAGATCCTGCTGCAGGTGCGCCAGGACGTCGAGGCCGGATCGACCCTCGCCGACGCCATGCGTCGCCACCCGAAGGCCTTCGACGATCTCTACGTGAACATGGTCGCGGCCGGGGAGGCCGGCGGTATTCTCGACACGATCCTCCAGCGCCTCTCGACCTACATCGAGAAGGCCGTCAAGCTGCGCGCGCAGGTGCGGGCGGCGCTCATCTACCCCGTCGCCGTCATCTGCATCGCGGCCATCGTCGTGGCCGTCATCCTCCTGAAGGTCATCCCGACGTTCGCCGCCCTGTTCACGAGCCTCGGCGCCGAGCTCCCCTTCCCGACGCGCGTCGTGATCTGGTGCTCGAACCAGCTCGCCCGCTACTTCATCTTCGTCGTCGTGTTCATCGCCGCGGGCATCTTCTTCTTCCGGCGCTACTACAAGACGTACCGCGGGCGTCGGGTCGTCGACGGAGCGCTGCTGAAGGCCCCGATCCTCGGCATGATCCTGCGCAAGATCGCCGTGGCCCGGTTCTGCCGGACGCTCGCGACGCTGACGTCTTCGGGCGTGCCGATCCTCGAGAGCCTCGACATCACGGCGCGGACCGCCGGCAACGCCATCGTCGAAGACGCGATCATCGAAACGCGCAGGAGCGTCGAGAACGGCAAGACCCTCGTCGAGCCTCTCAAGGACTCGGAGGTCTTCCCCAACATGGTCGTCCAGATGATCGGCGTCGGCGAGCAGACGGGCGCCCTGGACTCGATGCTCAACAAGATCGCCGAGTTCTACGAGGACGAGGTCGACATCGCCGTGGCCGGGCTCGTCAAGCTGCTCGAGCCCGTCATGATCTTCATCCTCGGCGTCGTCATCGGCGGCATCGTCATCGCGATGTACCTGCCGATGTTCACGCTGATCAACAAGATCGGATAAGGAAGTCGAGGGTCGAGTGTCGAGAGTTGAGCGTCGACAGCGAGAGCGACGGTCCGATCGCGTCGAGGCGCTCACGGTCCGGACGCTCGACCCTTAACCCTCGACCCTCGACTCGCCATGGACGAATCTCTCCGCCGCTCGCTCCGCTGGCTGACCACGATCCGTGTCGCGGTCTTCTTCCTGATTCTGCTGTCCGCGATCCTCGTGCAGGCGGGCTCGGCGCCCGCCTCGCTCCTCCCCGACTCGCGGACCGAGGACGTCGACATCTCCTACCTCTACGGGCTGTGCGCCGCGGCCTTCGTCCTGTCCCTCTTCCACTGGACGATCGGGCGGTTTCTGCCGCCGCGGCTGGAGGCCTACGTCCAGATCCTCGGGGACCTCGGCCTGGTGTGCATGCTCGTCTACTCCTCGGGCGGGCCGACGTCGGTCTTCACGTTCCTCTACCTCGTCGTCATCGGGGCCGCGGCGTTCCTGCTCTACCGGACCGGAGCGGTCGTCATCGCCTCGGTCGCGGCCCTCGCCCACGGGCTCATGGTCGAGCTGACCGCCTACGAGATCCTGCCCCGCCCCCGCATGGCCTCGGTGGCCGTCTGGGGGCCCGAGCGCATCGGCTACAACCTCGCGATCACGATCATCGGCTTCTACGGCGTGGCCTTCATGGTCTCGTACCTCTCGGAGAAGCTGCGGGGCACGCGCGAGGAGCTCGAAAGCCGCCAGAAGGCGCTGTCGCGGATCCAGACTCTCTACGCCAACGTCATCGCCTCGATGTCGTCGGGGCTGGTCACCACGGACTCGCGCCAGCGCGTCACGTTCCTCAACCAGGCCGGCGGAGAGATCCTCGGCATCGTCCCGGCGCGCGCCACCGGCCGGCTGCTTCAGGAGATCGGCCTGGACCTGCCGAGCGACTGGGACGAGATCCGCCACCGCACGCGGGGCCGCGACGGCTACCGCGCCGAGATCGAGATCCCGTACGGAGAGTCGAGGCGCGTCATCGGCTACTCCGTCGCGCGCCCTCAAGGATCCGGCCTCCGGCGAGGACGGGGCGCTCATGGTCTTCCAGGACCTCACCGAGGTGAAGAAGCTCGAGCGCCAGGCGCGCTTCAACGAGCAGCTCGCCGCCGTGGGCGAGCTCGCCGCCGGCATCGCCCACGAGATCCGCAACCCGCTCGCGTCGATCTCGGGCTCGGTCCAGGTCCTCTCCAACGAGCTCTCCGTGGGCTCCGCCGAGAGGCGCCTGATGGAGATCATCGTCTCGGAATCCAACCGCCTCTCGAAGATCCTCGAGGAGTTCCTGCGCTTCGTGCGTCCGCAGGAGCGGCGCGTCGCCGTCTTCGACGTGGCGCGCGAGCATCCGCGAGGTCCTCGAGCTGTTCCGTCTCTCCGACGAGGTCTCGGACGCGCACACGATCTCGCTCGACGTCGACCCGCCGGGATCGCTGCTCGCGGCGGATCGGGACCAGATCCGGCAGATCGTCTACAACGTCGCGAAGAACGCGGTCCGCGCGATGCCCGACGGCGGGACGCTGACCGTCGAGGGCCGCGAGGAGGGCGCCTGGTATAGCATCCGATTCCGCGACACCGGCCGGGGGATGAGCGAGGAAGAGATCGCCCGCGTCTTCACGCCCTTCTCCACGGCCTTCGACGGCGGCACCGGGCTCGGCATGGCCATCGTCCGGCGCATCGTCGAAGACCACGGGGGCGCGATCGACGTCGAATCGAAGCCGGGAGAGGGGACGACCGTGACGATTCTCCTGCCCCGCAACGCACCGAGCCCGCCGGCGGCCCACCGCACGGCGGTCGCGCCCGGAGCCATTCAGTGAGCGGCCCCCGGATGCTGATCGTCGACGACGAGAAGTCGTTGCGCGACATGCTGCAGCTGCTCTTCCACAAGCAGGGCTTCGAAGTCACGACCGCGGCCAACTACACCGAAGGCGTGGCGGCCGCGATCCGGCTCGAGCCCCGACGTCATCCTCTGCGACATCAAGATGCCCGACGGCAACGGCCTGGACCTGCTTTCCCGCGTCCGCGCCGAGAGCCTTCCGACGCCCGTCATCATGATCACGGCCCACACCTCGACCGAGGACGCGATCGAGGCCCTGAAGCGCGGCGCCACCGACTACATCCCGAAGCCGTTCAACAACGACGAGCTCGTGATGATCGTCCGCCGGGCGCTCGGGGAGAAGCAGCTCCAGGACGAGAACCTCTACCTGCGCCAGGAGCTCGCCGGCAAGTACACCTTCGCCAACATCATCGGCCGGGCAGCCGGATGCAGGAGATCTTCCGCACGATCGAGCGGATCGGCAAGGTCTCCACGACCGTGCTGGTGACGGGCGAGAGCGGCACCGGCAAGGAGCTCATCGCGCGGCAGATCCACTTCTCGTCGATCCGCAAGGAGAAGAAGTTCGTCTCGATCAACTGCGGCGCGCTGCCCGAGACGCTCCTCGAGTCCGAGCTCTTCGGCCACGAGCGGGGCGCCTTCACCGGCGCCGTGCGGGAGAAGCGCGGTCTCTTCCACGAGGCCGACGGCGGCACGCTCTTCCTCGACGAGATCTCCGAGACGACGCCCACGATGCAGGTCAAGCTGCTCCGCGCGATCCAGGAGAAGGTGGTCCGCCGCGTCGGCGGCAACGAGGAGGTCGCCGTCGACGTCCGCATCATCGCCGCGACCAACAAGGACCTGAACGACCTGGTCGCGGAGGGCCGTTTCCGGGAAGACCTCTTCTACCGGATCAACGTCATCCCGATCACGCTGCCGCCGCTGCGCTCGCGGACCGAGGACGTCGCGCCGCTGACGACGTACTTCATCACGAAGATCTGCAAGGAGCAGAAGATCCCGGAGAAGAAGATCTCGATCGAGGCCATGCGCCTCCTCGAGGCGTATCCCTGGCCGGGCAACGTGCGCGAGCTCGAGAACACCCTCGAGCGCACGGTCGCGCTCGAGGCCGGGCCCGTGATCAACGCCTCGAGCCTGCCCGAGACCGTCGCCCTGGGCGTGCGGACGCGGGTTCCCGACTTCGAGAGCCTTCCCGAGGAGGGCATCAACCTCGAGGCGTACCTCGAGACCGTCGGCAAGCGCCTGATGCGCGAAGCGCTGGATCGCTGCGGCGGCGTCCAGACGAAGGCCGCGGAGCTCCTGCACATGTCCTTCCGCTCCTTCCGCTACTACGCGAAGAAGTACAACCTCGTGCACAAGGAGGAGATGTACGGCGACGAAAACGGGAGCGAGGCTTCGGACTCTCCGGCGTGAGCCGTGAACCGTTGAAGAGATTCCCGGCGCTGTCCGCGACGGCCGCGACGGCTCTGCCGCCTGCGTGCTGGTGGCCGCCTCGGAGCCTGCGGCGCCGCTCCCGGCACCTCGGGCGCTCCGACCCCCGTTCCGGCGGCCGCCACCGGGCCGCGCGCGATCCTGCCGTCCGGCGCCGTCTATCGGCTGGAGCTCGCGACCGTGCCGGAGGACCAGGCGCAGGGCCTGATGTACCGCGAGAGCCTCCCCGACAAGACCGGCATGCTCTTCGTCTTCGACCAGGCCGCCCCGCACCACTTCTGGATGAAGAACACGATGATCCCTCTGGACATCGTCTGGATCGACGACTCCGGCAAGGTCGTCTTCATCTCCGCCCGGACGCCGCCGTGCAAGGCGGATCCCTGCCCGACCTACGGCCCGGACGTGCCGGTGAGCCAGGTGCTCGAGATCGCCGGGGGCAAGGCGGCCGAGGAAGGCCTCGCCGTGGGCTCGCTCCTCCGGCTCACGGACGTTCCGAACCCGCACTGACGCGCGGATCGTCTTTCCGGATCCAGAACTCGACCGGGCCGTCGCTCCAGAACGGCCGGAAGTGCTCCCGAAGAAAGGCGGCGACCCGCGGGGCGCGTTCGTCGTTCGAGATGTGGTCGATATCCTGCGCCAGCAGCCCCGAAGTCACGAGCACCACTCGCACGCGCGGATTTGCGGCCAGCGCCGCGATGACCTCTCGCTGCGCTTCGTCGGTCTCGTAGAAGGGGACCTCGTAGTAGCGAATCGGACAATCGCGGTCGAAGAGATAGTAGAGGCCCGGGGCGTTCGCGAAGTCGAGCCAGGTCTCGCCGTCCCGCAGATCCGCCCGCCGGATCATCTCGGAGGTCGCTTCGATCAACGCGGCGTCCGGCGCCAGGAACACCGCGCCCCGGGCGCGGGACAGGCCCTCGCCTACGCCTTCCACCGGCCGGGCCCCGGGCGGCGTCCACGGCCGGGTGATCGCGCCCGCCGCGGCGGAGACGAAGGACACCGGCCGCCGGCCCACGATCACGGCCCCGAGCAGGAGCGCCGACGCGAGGGCGCCGACGCTCGTCCAGGGCTTCCCGCCGCGGGCCCAGCGGTGCAGCAGAAGGAGGCCCACCGGCACGACGAGCAGGGGGTAGGTGACGTGGTGGCGCTCGATCACCGAGAGCATCCCGCACCCGAACCACGCGAGCACCGGCAACAGGCCGCGCGCCCGCGCGCCCACGCGCGGGGCGCGGGGAAGCAGCGCTCCCGACACCACGGCGGAGATCGCCAGGAACAGATAGGCCAGCGCCGTCTGGTTCCGAAGCCAGGCGTACGGGCCCGGATCGTTCTTGTCGACCTCGAGCGGCGGAAACCCGAGGGCGTAGACCGGCAGGAGCGACGGCACGAAGACGAACGTCGTTTGCGCGAATTCCTCGAGGATGCCGTGGGCGAGCAGGGCGAGCGCGATCGCGCCCGCCGACACGCCGGCCCCGATGAGCAGCCTGCGCAGATGCGCGAACCGGTTCCCGCGCGCCACGTACAGCGCGACCGCGACGCCCGCGGCCGCGTACGCCGTGAAGTCGACGGCCACGCACAGGCCGACCGGCAGCGCGGCGCCGCAGGCCAGCCACGCACCGGGCTTCTTCGTACGCGAGGCGTAGATCGCTGCGGCCAGCGTCCAGATGGAGAGGAGCGCCCGGACGAACAGGTAGTTCGGGAGAATCAGCAGGGTCAGGAGCAGCCCGGCGAACCCGACGACCGGACTGCCACTGGCCGCCCACCCGAGCGCGTAGGCGCCGGGCAGAAAGAAGGCGCCGAGGACTTTCGTGCCTCTCTTGAGACCCCGATAGTCGTCGCCGAAGAGCTGGAGCTGCGCCGTCTGAAGCAGGCCGTCGCTGAGCAACCCGTGACCCGGCACGATGTCCCGGTAGGGCCGCTCGCCTCTGAGGTACTCGGACGCCGGAAGAAGCGCGTGCCCGTCCTCGAAGACGTCCCCCACTGTCGGCGCGCGGAGAATGGCCGCCCCGACGAGCCCCGTCACGCTCCCCGGCAGGAGGACCCAGAGAAGAAGGATCCGCAGCGGACGGCGGACGCCGGGCCAGAGGGCGGCGGCGGCGCGCGCCAGGATCGGAAGAATCAGCCCCGCGACGCCCGCCGCGAGCCAGTGCATGGACGGCCTCGGGCCGAGCAGCGCGAAAGGCAGGATCGGGCAGGCTGCCGCCAGGAATTCGGCGCCGTACCGTCGGGTCTTTCCGTCCGGAGACGGCGGACAGCGCGCAGGACACCGCCGCGAGAGCGGCGAGCGAAAGGATCGGCGGAACGCCGCGCTCGGTGAGCGGGACCACGAGAAACGTCCAGACCGAGATGGCATGCGCCGCGATCGCGGAAATCCGAAGGCCCGCACCCGCAGGCCACGTGAGGCCTCTGCCTCCGCCCCGGCCAGTTCTTCGCTCTGAGAGCGCGGCGCCGCGCCCGCGCCGTCTCGAGGCCAGAAGGGTTCCCGCGACGCCGCCGGCCAGGGGAAGGACCGCCATGATCCCCAGGCGGAGGACGTCCGTGTGGGGATCGAAGCCATGCTCGGCGGCGTGGCCGAGCACCTGCCCGGGGGCAGGCTTCGAGGGCAGGCTGGCCGCGATGGCCACCGACACCACGAATCCGAGTACCGATCCGGCTCCCGCCGCAAGCCGAGTCCTTCGGTCGGACCTCACGAAGCTCGCGCGGCGAACTGTCGAGGGACCGGAGGTCTCGCTCAGGGCTCGAAGAGAAACAACCCGTCGCCCATCGTGCCGAGGTAGACGCGTCCGTCGCCGGCCGCGGCGGCGCCGGCGAGAACGAGCGCGGGACGCGGGCTCGTGAACGCGCGGCGGCGGGCGCCCTCCTGCCACCAGAGCGTCCCGCCCACGTCCTGGAGGTTCGACCAGCCGGCGATCGGCTTCGCGGCGGCCGCGTTCTGCATGAAGATGCCGCCCCCGAGGGCCGCCTTCTTCTTCGTCGACCAGCTCGCGCCGTCCCAGTAGGCGAGCGCCTCGTTGGAGCGCACTTCGAGCAGCGGCTCCCCGTTCTTGTCCGCGAGCAGCTCGGCGGATGCGACCGCGCGCAGCCCGCCCGCCACCGGCTCGAAACGCCGGCCGCCGCCGTCGGTCGTCTGGAAGACGCCTTCGGTCGTGACGACCACCGGGCTTTGGAACGGCGTTCCGAAGAGCGCGATCGGGGCCCCGCGCGGGGCTTTCTCGACCGCCGCCCAGTGCGCGCCGCCGTCGCGCGAGACGCGCACGCCGGCCGAGCTCGCCAGGAGCAGCACGGTCCGGCCGTCGCGTCCGCGGAACGCCGCGAGCGACGCCGATGCCGGAAGCAGATCGACGGACACCTTGCGCACCTCGCGTCCCCGCGCCTCCCACACGCCGCTCTCCTCTCCCGCGAAGGCGCGGAAGAAGTAGACGCGCGACGGGTCCGCCGGATCGACGACGAGCTCGGCCACGCGGCTCTCGGTGAGACCGCGGGAGCCCGGGGAGAGCGTCACGCCTCCGTCGTCGGAATAGAAGACGCCCTCCCCCTCGGTGCCCACGTAGAGCCGTCCGGACCGCCGGTCGATCTCGAGGGCCGTGACGACGAGCGTTTCGCGGGAGACGCGCGTCCAGGTGGCCCCGGAATCGTTCGAGCGATGCAGGCCGCCGACCGTGGCCGCGTACACGACTCCGGGGTGGAGGGGATCCCGCCGCACGGCGTGCGAGCGCCGATTCGTGAACCCGGTGGTGAACCGGGTCCAGCGGTCCCCGCCGTCCCGCGTGCGATAGACCCAGCCGCAGGTCGAGACCCAGATGTCGCGGGTCTCCGCGGCGTCGAAATCCCATGCATACACCGTCGCGTCGAGGACCATGCCCTCGGCGATGCGGCTCCAGCTGGCTCCGCCGTCCCGCGTCCGGAACGCCTGCCTCCACGTGCCGGCGTAGAGCGTGCCGCGATCCGCCGGATCGAACGCGAGCGACTCGACCTGAAAGAGGCCGGACACGCCCTGGCCGGTCTGACGCCAGGTCTTCCCGCCGTCCGGAGAGAGACGCACTCCGTCGTCGCCGCCCGCCGCGAGCATGCGCGGCTCGCCGGGAGCCAGCGCGAGCGCGCGCGTCGTCACGGCGCCCGAGGATTGCAGAAGCGTTTTCCACGTCGCGCCGCGGTCGTCGCTGACGACGACCCGCCCGCCCGAAAGCTCTCCCGCGACCGCGGCCCAGAGCCGGCCGGGCACGGCGGGATCCGCGATGAGCGCGGTGACGTAGGACCCGGGAAAGGCCGGGCCCGACGCGAGCGGCTCCCACGTCGCGCCGGCGTCGCGCGAGCCGTAAAAGTTGCCGCGCGACGTCCCGCAGTAGACGACGCCGGACTCGAACGGATCGACGGCGAAGACGCGGACCTCGGCGCCCCAGAGAGGGAGGCGCCACCACGCGGCGGCCTCCAATCCGGCGCACGCGAGAACGAACGCGGCGGCCGCGAGGCCGGTCGCCCGGGCCCGAATGTGCCGTCTCTTGTTCACGACGCGTCTATTGTAAAGGGTCCGCATCGGACCCGTCTAGGGTCCGGCATCGGACCCGTGTAAAGGGTCTGGTATCGCACCCGTGTCAGGGTCCGGCCCGGGCTCGTCGAGCGAAAGCCTTCGGCTACACTTCGAACATGGGATCCATACGCGTCGCGGTCTTCCCCGCCGCCGGCCTGGGCACGCGGTTTCTGCCCGCCACCAAGGCACAGCCCAAGGAAATGCTGCCGCTCGTCGACCGGCCGCTCATCCAGTACGTCGTCGAGGAAGCGCGCGACGCCGGCATCGAGCGGATCGTGATCGTGACGGGGCGCGGCAAGAACGCCATCGAAGACCACTTCGACACGGCGCCCGAGCTCGAGGCGATGCTGGAGGAGCGCGGCAAGAAAGACCTCCTCGGCGAGATCCGGGAGGTCTCCGAGCTGATGCCGATTGCGTACGTCCGGCAGAAGCAGGCCCTCGGGCTCGGCCACGCGGTGCTGCAGGCCCGCGACCTGGTCGGACGCGAGAGTTTCGCGGTCATGCTCGGCGACGACATCGTCGACGCCGACGAGCCGTGCATCGGCCAGATGATCCGGCTCTACGAAGAGCGCGGGAATCCCGTGATCGCCCTGCAGGAAGTCCCGAAAGCCGAGACGCGGCAGTACGGCATCGTCGCCGGAAAGCGCGCGAAAGATCGGGACCGGGTCGTCGAGATCTCCGACATGGTCGAGAAGCCTGCGCCCGACAAGGCGCCGTCGAACCTCGCGATCATCGGCCGGTACCTGCTGCCTCCCGAGATCTTCGACATCCTCGACGAGACCCGCTCGGACGTCGGCGGCGAGATCCAGCTCACGAGCGCCCTGAAGACCCTTCTGGGGCGCCGTCCGATCGACGGCTACCTCTTCGAGGGCCGCCGCTACGACGCCGGCGACAAGCTCGGTTTCCTGAAGGCCACCGTCGAGTTCGCGCTCCAGCGCGAGGACCTCGGCGCACCGTTCAAGGAGTATTTGAAAGGGCTCAAACTCTAACTCACAGGTCGCCCGCGGCCTCGGCCCTGCTCCGCCGAGCACTCTCATCCCGGCGACCCCGCGGACCCAGGAGGTTCCATGCGAGCATTCCGCTGGTTTCGGATGGCGCTCTTTCCCGTGATCGTCGCCGGCTTCGCCGCCTGCAACAACGACGACGTGAGCGGAACGGGAGGGGCCCTGGCGCGGCTCGAGATGGACATGCCCGATACCGTCCGCTCCGGCGTCCCCTTCGACGCCGGCGCCTCGGCCGCGGCCGTCGGCGTCGAAAACGTGCACGACGGCGTCGTCACGATCACGCTGCCGGCGCCGCTGCGCATCACGGACGTCACCGCGAGTCCCGGCACGTCGGCGACTTTTTCCAACGTCGGTCTCGCCACGGCGACGTGGACGCTCCGCACTCTCGACTCGAACACCCGGTCGACCATCACGATCTACGCCACGGGCACGCTGCCTCCGGGCGCGAGTGAGCAGCTTCTGACGGCTCAGGCGGCCATGGTCGCCGACGGCATTTCCCTGGGAGAGCTGGTCGCGAACGACAGCTTCGTGCTGGCTCCGTGAAGCGCGCGCCGCCGTCGCCGCGTTCGCGGCACGGTGGCATCGAGATTGCTCCTTGAAGTCGCGGCCGGCTGTGGTGCCGGTACGCACTTTTTTAGGAGGTCTCAATGCGGTTTACCCGGTGGACTCGAATCTCGCTTCTCGTTGCTCTCCCTCTGGTCATGTTCGGCGCCGTCGCCTGCAACGACGACAACGACGTGACCGGTTCGGGAGGAGCCCTGGCCTCACTCAACCTGGACATGCCCGACACCGTCAATTCCGGTGTCGCGTTCGACGTCGTCCTGACGGCGACGGCCATCGGGGTGACGAACGTCGCGAACGGCGTGGTCACGGTGACACTGCCGGCTCCGGTCCAGGTCACTTCGGTCGATGCGGAAGCGGGCACGTCCGCGACCTTCAACGGCGGGGCGGTCACCTGGACTCTCAACACGCTCGACTCGAACACCAGCTCGACTCTCACGATTCATTCGATGGGAGTGCTGCCGACGGGGAGCACCAACCAGAGCCTGACCGCTCAGGCCTCGATGGTTGCGGACGGAATCAACAGTGGAGAGCTCGTCACCAGCGTGAGCTTCATCCTGGCGCCGTAACGCGACGGGGTGGACCCTCGGATCTCCGAGGGTCCGCCCCGTTTCATTTTCAGCGCTCGAGGTCCCTGGCGATTTTCCGGTTCCCCGACGGCGGCGTGGATGTGGATCGTTCCGCGGGCGCCACCTTCGTCGCGCCTCCCTGGACGCCGGACGGCGGCCGGTTCGGCAGGTTCCGCGTGGGCCGCGTATCCGCCGGCCAACACGGCTCCAGCCCAGCCGGATACGTGCCGGGACAGAAATAGGGACTGATGCGGCAGAGCATTGAGGGATCCGCGCACGGTCGAGCCGGTTCACTGCGCGCGGGCGTGTTCGTGGCGACTTGCGCCGCGAGTGCGATCGTGGCGAGCAGCACTGTCGTCCTCCTTCCTCACGGGCGAGCCCCGATTGGCCCGCCTCGCGGAATGGAAATCGCAAGTTCCGTGCCGCGAACGCCCGGATTCCCCGGAAGAGGACAGTGCCTTTTACGTTTTTTTCTTGTCGGGTTTTCCGGCGGATTTCTCGCTTTTCGCGGGTTTTTCCGAGTCGCCTCTTTTTGCCGCCTTATCGGAGTCCGACTTGGTATCCGCCTTCTCTTCGGTTTTTTCGCCTTTTTCGCCGCCGCCATCATCCGCCTTCGCGCTCTTCCCGCTCTCCGGCTTCGCCCGCGCGTAGTCGTTGACGTACCAGCCGCTCCCTTTGAACTGAATCGCGGGCGCCGAGAACGCCTTCTTGAGCGGGCCTCCGCAGTGCGGACACACTTTCAGCTTCGCCTCGTTGACGCGCTGGATGACCTCGGTCTTCTTGCCGCACTTTCCGCAGACGTATTCGTAGATCGGCATGGCGGCGCATGGTAGCAGGACGCGGATCCGCTTCCCTCCGCAGGAGGGCTCTGGGCGCCCGCTTAGAATCGTCGCCGTGATCCGCGTTGCCGAGGCCCTCGAGATCCTCCGGAAGACCTGCGCGCCGGGACCCTCGGAGGCGGTGGCGATCTCCGAAGCCTGGGGCCGCTTTCTGGCTCGGGAGATCGTGGCGGACGTCGACTGGCCTCCGTTCGACACGTCCGCCATGGACGGCTACGCCGTGCGCGCGGCCGACGCCGCGGCGCCCGGCCAGGGGCTGTCGGAGCGGCCGGGCCTCGTCGCCGCCGGCGACCGGCCGCCGCGCGCGCTCCAGGCGGGCGAGGCCGTCCGCGTCATGACCGGCGCGCCCATCCCCGACGGCACGGAGGCCGTCGTCCCCACCGAGGACGCGCGCCGCGAGGGCGGCCGCGTGTTCGCGAGCTCCGCCCCGCGGGTCGGCGATCACGTGCGGCGCCGCGGCGAGAGCGTCACCGCGGGAACGATCCTTCTCGAGCGCGGCCAGCGCCTGACCGCCGCGCGCATCGCCCTCGCCGCGTTCGCGGGGGCCGATCCGCTGCCGGCCTACCGCCGTCCGCGCGTCGCGATCGCGGTCACGGGCAACGAGCTCGTCCCCGTCTCGCAGACGCCGGGCCCGGGCCAGCTTCGCGACTCCAACGGCCCGATGCTGGCCGCGCTCTGCCGAGCCTCCGGCCGGCAGGCCTCCCTGCGCTCCGCGGTGCCCGACGAGGACGGCGCGGTGGCGCGCCTGTTCCGGGAGGCCGGACGCGAGGAGGACGTGCTCATCACGAGCGGCGGCGTGTCGGCGGGCGACCTCGACCTGCTGCCCGCCGAGGCCGAGCGCTCCGGATTCCAGCTGCTCTTTCATGGAGTCGCCATGCGCCCGGGCAAGCCCATCGCGGTCGGGCTCCGCGGCGCGACACTCTGGTTCGGTCTTCCCGGCAATCCGGTCTCGGCGGCCGTGGGCTTCCATCTCTTCGTGCGGTTCGCCCTCGACTGCCTGGAGGGAGCGGCGGAGCCCGGGCCCGTCGTGCGTCGCGCGCGACTCGGCCGCGACATCCCGGCGCACGGCCGCCGCGAGACCTATCGCGACGCGCTCCTCGAGTTCGTCGAGGGCGAAGCCCGCGTCGAGCCGCTGCGAACCCTCGGCAGCCACGACTTCGCCGCGCACTCCCGGGCCAACGCGCTGATCCGCATCCCGGCCGACGCGGGGAACCTCTCCGCCGGGGACCTCGTCGACTGCCTCTGGCTCGAGCGATGACTCGCAAGCGGCCGAAGCAGACGGTCACGCCCGAGGTGTCGCATCGCCGGGCTCCCGCCGGCGACGGCGTCTCCATCGCATACACGCTGTGGCGCCAGCCTTCGCCCGAGCTCGTCGTCCTCGCTCCGGGATTCTGGCGGATCCGGCTCGCGCGCGAGAACCTCTTCCTCGCCCACCACTTTCTGCGCCGGGGCTACGACGTCGCGGCCCTCGACTTCCGGGGCCACGGAGACAGCGACGGCCGCTATGCCTTCGGAGCCTCGGAGCACTACGACTTCGCGGCCGTCATCGAGGAGCTGGTGGGCGCGGGACGCCTCTACGAGCGTTTCGCGGTGCTCGGACTATCGATGGGCGGCTCGATCGCCGCCCAGACGCTCGCGCGTCATCCCGACCTGCCGTGCCGGGCGCTCGCGATGATCTCCTCCCCCGCGGACTTCGCGAGCCTGCGCCCGAAGCCCTGGAAGGCGGGCGCGCTCAAACAGGTCCGGCTGCGCCACGCCCTGCGCGTTCCCCGCGTCGCGGGCCGAAGCCTCGCGCGAGGCAAGCCCCGGGCCTCGGACGCGATCGCGACCCTGTCCATGCCCAAGCTGATCGTGACGTCGGCCGGCGACTGGCTCGTCGATCCCTCGCACGGCCGCGACCTCGCTCGCCTGGCCGCCGAACCCGTGGAGCACGTCCACATCGACCTTCCGGGCTCCCTGCATGCCGACGGCCTGGTGAAGTTCGTCCCCCTGCGGCTGCTGCGCATCCTGGATCGGTGGTTCGAGGAGAACGCGCCGCCGTAGGAGACGTCGAAGTGTCGAACGGGTTCAATGCCGAGGTCGGACGATCGCTTCGACGCTTGCGACGCTTCGACATTTCGACTCTCGTCACATCGCCTTCGCGCCGTCCGGCGTGAAGATCGTGTCGTCGATCTTCGCGGGCTGGATCTCGAGGTACTCGAGCCGGGTGACGGTGCTCGTCTTGGGGCCGAAGAGCTCCCGGATCTCCATCTCGGAGACGACGGTGCGGTCGTGGACGGTGCGGAACTTCGTGAACATGACCTCCCGCGCCGGCTTTCCCGAGGAGAAGGCGAAGACGATCTTGCGCGGAAGCCGCGGCTCCTCGGCGTCCAGCCACAGCGTCGCCCGGGGATAGGCCGCGCCGGGGGCCTTCGCCGTCAGGTCGATGACGCGGCAGACACGCTCGCCGACCGTCTCGGTGCCGGGGCGCAGCGCGGCGTCGAAGTCCTCGGCGAACCGCAGGCTCGCCACGTCCGCGAACGAGGCGCCGCCCATGAGCCGCTGGTTCTGCGTGATCGGGAACGGGATGCTCGGCGCCCGGAACGATGAGCCACATCTTCTGGCCGACCGTCAGGGCCTTGCGCCCGTCGTTCTTGCCTCCGCGGAAGATGATGAGCGCGCGGTCGCGGCCCTTCACGTAGATGTCGAAGTCGGCCGTGCCGAGAACCTTCCCGTTCTCGACCTGGGTCGCGCGCGCCCGGAGCTTCGCTTCGCCGAAGGCGCTGCGGGCCGCGTCGACGGCTTTCAGCCACCCCTGGACTTCGTCCGGAGTCTGCGCGGCGGCGACGCTCGCGAGACTCGCTGCGAGCCAGAGGACCGGGACCCAGCGGCGGCGAGCCTCTCTAAACATGGGTGAGCGCGTCGACGATCGCCACGCGCGAAGCCCGGCGCGCCGGGAAGAACGCGGCGAAGGTCATCGTCGCGAGCATGGCGACCAGCCCGGCCACGTACGCGAGAAAGTAGAAGTTGACGTGCAGGGGCGTGCCGCTGGACGCGCCGGGGGGCGGAGGCAGCATGATGCCGGACGCGTTGAGCACCGCCCGGATGACCAGAGCCAGGACGGTGCCCGCGACGCAGCCGGTGAGCGCGATCATGACGCCCTCGGCCAGGAACATCCGGAGGATGCCGGCCGGACGCGTCCCCAGGGCGCGCAGCGTCCCGATCTCGCGCGTGCGCTCGGTGACCGCCATGGTCATGACGATCGCCGCCGCGAGGATCACGATGGTGACGAGCACCGCGCCCACGAAGCCGAAGATGCCGATGTAGAGGAGCTTGACCTGGCCGTAGAAGACGGCGAGCTCCTCCCAGTGCAGCACGGTCACCGGGAAGCCCGCGGCCGCCATGGCCTTCTCGAGGGCCGCCGCCGTCTTCGCTTCGTCCGCGTCCGGCCGAAGGAACACGACCAGCTTCGATACGGTCCCCTCGCTCTGCAGCAGGTTCTCGACGAGCTTCTGGCCGGCGGCGAGGTAACGATCGTTGAGCTCCTTGATCTTGACGTCGACGAAGCCCTCGACGACGCCGTCGGCCGCGTTGAGGGAGCCGTCGGGCGTCGTGGCGAGCAGCGTGACGCGATCGCCGACCTTCACCTCGAGCGCTTTCGCGAGGCCGGTCCCGAGCACGATGCCCTCCCCGCCGTCGCCGGAGAGGTACTTGCCCGAAACGACGAGGCCCGAGGCCAGCGTCGCTGCGGCTTCGGGCCCGGGATCCACGCCGATGCCGAGAAACGGGATGGAGCGGGCGCCCACCGTCGCGAGGCCGACGAAGTCGATCCGTGGAAGCACGGCGGCCACGCCGGGCTGCGCCGCGGCGACGGCGCGCGCGCGAGGCGCGTCCGGGATGCCGAACTCGAGAGTGGCCTCTTCCGCCCGGCCGACCGCTCGGCGGTCGACGATCTGGAGCTGGCCGACGCTGCGGATCGTGCCCTCCTTCAGCGCTTCGAACGACTGGGCGATGAAACCTCCGGCGAGCGCGAAGGAGGCGAAGCCGAAGGTCACGACGGCGATCATGAGCAGGCTCCGCCGCTTCTGGCGGAACAGACTTCTCCAGGCCAGGGCGAAAGCGCTCATGCACGCCAGCCGTTCGTCCGACTCGATGGCCCCGTCGTGGAGCTTGACGATCCGACGGGCCCGTTCGACGACGCGCGGATCGTGGGTCGCGAAGAGAAACGCCACGGAGTAGGACTCGTTGAACTGCCGCATGAGATTCAGGATCTCGTCGGCCGTGCGGCTGTCCAGATTGGCCGTCGGCTCATCGGCGAAGACGACGGCCGGCCGGTTCGCGAGGGCCCGGGCGATGGCGACGCGCTGGCGCTCGCCCCCCGAAAGAAGGTCCGGCCGGACGTCCGCCTTGGAATCGAGGCCGACCGAGGCCAGGAGCTCCTTCGCCCGCTCCCGCCGGGCCGCCGCGTCGGCGCCGGCCAGGACCTGCGGATACGCCACGTTCTCCTCGGCGGTGAGGACCGGAGATGAGGTTGAACGTCTGGAAAATGAACCCGAACCGGTCGCGCCGCAGGTCCGACCTCTCGTTCTCGGACAGGGCCTGGCCGTCGCGGCCCTCGACGCGGACCTCTCCGGCGTCCGGACGATCGAGAAGGCCGAGGAGATTCAGCAGCGTCGACTTTCCCGAGCCGCTGGGCCCCTGGAGGGCGACGAACTCCCCCGGCCGGACCGCGAGAGAGACGTTCCGCACGGCCGCGACCCGGGCGGCGCCGAGGACGTAGGAGCGGGAGACGCCGTCGGCCTCGACGAGCGGCCCGGCCGTGTCGGTGCGCATGGGCACCGGGAGTCTAGCGTTTCCGCCTGCGGCGCGATGCTGGTAGGCTCCGCTCCACAAAAAGAGGGGCTACACAATGAAACGCAGAGCGACCCGAATCTTCGGTATCGCCGCCGCCGCCGCCGCTTTCGCCGTGAGCCTCGCGGCTCAGGAATTGCTCCAGCCCGCGGGCTTCTCGCTCACGTTGCCAAACTACGGGATGACTCCCATCGGACAGGTGGCGGGGATGGAGGGCGGCGCGTTCGTGGCGCGCGCCAACGACGCCTCCTCCAACTGGTACAACCCGGCCGGTCTCGCCCTCGCCGAGAAGTCGTCGATCAGCAGCAGCGCCGGCACCTATCAGTCGTTCAGCCTCGTCCCCGAAGAATTGACGACGGACGACACGGGAGGATCCTCGCAAACGGTCCCGGCGCTCGTCGGCGTCGTCGTCAAGAATCTCTTCGGCGGCGACAACTGGACCGCCGGGTTCGCCGCCGTCCGGACGAACTCCTTCGAGCAGGAAACGGACGCCCAGATCGACAACCTCTTCGGCGATCCCTCACGCTTCGTGGACTACTCGGCGGACTCCAGTTACCGCCGCACCGAATACAGCCTCGGCGTCGGCTATACGTGCGCAAGCGCCTGGCGTTTCGGTGCGACGCTCGCCGTTGCAAACACGAGCCTGCGCGCGGTGGGATCCATTCTCAACCAGCGGCTCGATCCCGACGGGCTCTTCGCGGAGCTGGCCACGCGGAGGGCCAGCGGCTCGATCACACAGCTTCGCCTGGCGGCGGGCGCGCAGTACCAGCTGACTCCGGAGATTCTGCTCGGAGCGATCGCCCGCTCTCCCGGCCTCGACCTGTTCCGAAGCGCGGAATTCGGCTACGACGCCCTGGGACACGTCGGCGGCGGGACCGCGAGCCTCGCGTTCTTCGATCCGGACCCGCGGTTCGACTACAAGCTTCCCTTCCAGGCCTCGGTCGGAGCCGCCCTCGAGAAGGACCGGTTCCAGCTCGAAGTGGACGTCAACTTCGCGAGCGGCAGCTCGGCCTACGATCTCTTCTCGAGCGATCGCATGGCGACCCTGATCGTCGACGACGGTGGCGGAAATCCCATCGTGACCCCGGTCCCCTTCCAGAACGTCGTCAGCGAGAACAAGTTCGTCGTCAACGTCGCGGCCGGCGGCAGCTACGCCCTGACGAAGAACAAGGTCTGGATGCTCCACTTCGGCTTCAACACCGACTTCTCGCCGGTCGGCGACGCCGACGACTACTTCAGCCGCGTGGATCTCTACGGCCTGACGGCCGGCATCAGCGGCACGGTCGAAGGCTTCACGGCGGCCGTCGGCTTCAACTACCAGTGGGGCGACGCGAGCGACGTGCCGCTCGCCGACGTCCTCGAGTCCGACCTCTCCGTGAGCTCCTGGGCGATCATCTACTCGCTCGCGTACAAGTTCTGAGGCGCTACTCCCAGTCGGGAGTCACGCCGTAGAAGCCGAAGATCCGAGTCCGCGCCTCGGCGTCGGCGACGTCCGGCCAGTGATCCTTGTCGAAGCCCGGCGCCTCCTTGAGACGCTCCTTCGAGACGTCGAGGACGAACGCGTGGTGGATCGCGTCGATCGTGAACGCGGTCCAGGGCACCGCGAAGAGCTTGTTTCCGACGCCCAGGAATCCGCCGAACGACAGGACCGCGTAGGCGACCCGTCCGGTCTCGAGGTCCATCATGAAGTCCTCGATCTTGCCGAGGTCTTCGCCCTCGCGGTTACGAACGGCGTCCCCGATCAGGGTCGATGCGGACAGCGTGTTGCGGGCGGGTGCGGCAGCGATCATACGAACGCCCCCGATGCATCGACCGTGCCAGTCATATCTGAGAGCGGAAGAGGGCCGCGACCTTCTCGAGCAGCCGCTCCTTCCACGGCCGGCGCAGCCACTCCTCGAGCGTGATCCTCCGGGACCGCGCGCGGTCGCGATCGAAGGTCTCGGTCAGCTTTCGCGCGAAGCCGCGGTCGAGGACGTTGAGGTTGGCCTCGTCGTTCAGGCGAAAGGATCGGTTGTCGAAGTTCGTCGAGCCGGCCGAGACCCAGATCCCGTCGACGATCATCACCTTGCAGTGGTACATGGTCGGCTGGTACTCGTACATCTCCGCCCCCGCCGAGAGCAGCGCGCCCCATCGGCCGCGCGAGGCCTTGCGCGAGACTTCGACGTCCATGACCGGGCCCGGGAGGATGATCCGCACGAGGACGCCGCGGCGCCGGGCTTCGACGAGCGTCGCGACCGAAAGGTCGTCTGGCACGAAGTAGGAAGCCGAGATCAGGATGCTCTCCCTCGCCGCTGCAATCGAGAGGAGGTACATCATGCGGGCGCTCTCGCTGCCTTCGCGGGACGAGCTCTTGAAGACCTGGGCCGCCATGGTGCCGGCGGACGAAAGCGCCGGGAAATAGTCGTCGCCGTGCAGGACCTCGGAGTGCGTCTTGAGCCAGTTGTCGAGGAAGGCCGCCTGCATCTGGGCGACTGCGGGTCCCTCGATGCGGAAGTGCGACTCGCGCCAGTGGTCCTGGTCCTGAGCGTTTCCGAGCCATTCATCGCCGATGCCGGCGCCGCCGGTGAAGCCGATGCGGCCGTCGACGACGAAGAGGCGCCGATGCGTGCGGTGATTGAGCCGCGCGAGCGTGTACCAGGCGAGCGGGTGGTAGCGCTCGACCTGCGCGCCCGCCTTCTCCATGCGCTCCAGATACTCGTTGTCGATTCGGCTGCTCCCCGCCCAGTCGAGCAGGACGTGGACCTTCACGCCGGCCCGCGCCCGTTCGGTGAGGGCCTCGGTGAACTCCTCCCCCACCTTTCCCGACCAGTAGATGTAGTTCTCGAAGGTGATGGACCGCTTCGCCCCCCGAATGGCTTCGAGCATCGACGGAAAGATCTGGTCTCCGTTGAGGAGCTCGACGACGTCGTTCCCGTCGAGCAGCGGCGGGCCCAGAAGGTTGCCCATCGACCGGACGAACTCGGGGTCGCCGACGGCATAGAGGTGCGCCACGCGGTGGTCGATGCTCCTCTCCCCCGAGGAGAGGTTGAGAACGAGGAGGGCCAGGGCCACCGTGGCGAAGACCGCCCCGGCGATCCCCCAGATCAGTCGCTTTCGATTGCTGGTGCGCTCGCGGCGGAGCGTCCGCCGTGCGGACAGGGGACTGCCGCCCCCTTGGGGGCGGGTCCTTCTCAGGCGGGTGCTTTTGGTGGGAGCGGTTCGAGTTTCCACGGAACCTTGCAGGCTTTCTGAAGCAAACCGGATGCCATCGGGGCTCCCGAGGCGCCTACTTTTTCTTGGTTCCGCCCCGCTTCTTCGGGGACCTTCGCGCCCGCTTTCCGGGCCTCCGACAAGCCGATCGCGATCGCCTGCTTGCGGCTCGTGACCTTCTTTCCCGAGCGGCCGGAGCGAAGCGTGCCTTTCTTCTTCTCGTGCATCGCGCGCTCGACCTTCTTCTGGGCCTTGGCTCCGTACTTCCTCGCCACGAATCCTCCTTTTTCGACGGACTGCTGACGACAAAGCAAGATCTGCGCCGTGGCACCCCCGTTGCATCTTCGGGATTGAGATGAAAAGCAAGGCCGCCATCGGCAGCCACCCGATCCATCCGATGCTCGTGCCGATTCCGATCGGCGCGTTCTTCATCGCGCTGATCGGGGACATCCTCCACATGGCCCGCCCGGAAGACCCGTTCTGGTACGACCTGTCGTTCACGTGCATCGGCATCGGACTGATTTTCGCCCTGGTGGCCGCGGTCTTCGGCGCGATCGACTACATCAGCCTGAAGATGAGCTCGCGGGCCTTCCGCCTGGCAACCTGGCACGCGGTCCTGAACCTGACCATGGCGTTCTGCTACGCCGTGAGCTTCCTGATGCGCCGCCACAATGCGGCGCTTCAGCCGGGGCACTGGCCGCCGGCCTTCGGTTTCGCCCTGGCCGGGTTCGGGCTCCTCGGCGTCTCCGGCTGGATCGGGGGCAAGCTCGCCTACGAGCATCGCATCGGTGTGCTCGAAGAGCCGCTCGCTCCCGCGGCGCGCGAGAGATCCGCGCGCGCGGCCTCCTGAGCGACCATGGAGCGCGCGGACGTATGACCATGAAGCGCACGACCGCGAAGCGCGCCCGAAAGAGTCGCGGCGCCGGAGCATTCTTCGAAAAGCTCGCCCGCGCCGCCATCGAATGGGCCGGCGGGTCGTGGGCGTTCGGGATGGCCGTCCTCGTCATCGTCGTCTGGGGGCTCACCGGACCGATCTTCGGCTTTTCGGACACCTGGCAGCTCGTCATCAACACGGGAACGACGATCGTCACGTTCCTGATGGTCTTCCTCATCCAGCGGGCGCAGAACAAGGAGTCCAAGGCCATCCAGCTCAAGCTGAACGAAATCGTCGCCGCGATCCAGGGGGCGAGCAACCACCTGATCGACGTCGAGGATCTCTCCGAGCGGGAGATCGAAACGCTGCACAAGCACTACGGCGAGCTGGCGCGCCTCGCGGCGAAAACCAGCAACGTGCTCGAGTCCCACTCCATCGAGGAAGCGCGGGACCGCAGCGAGTCCAAGTCGCGGGAGCGTGGCAAGCGAGTTGCTAGCTGACGAGTTTCGGGCGTTACCCTCACGCCCTTCTCTCCCGCCGCGAGCTCCCGGTGGAGGCGCTCGCGGCGTCTTTTTTTGGGCTCCGACGCGCTGGCATGACGCGTGCTCTCGTCTCCGCGGGTTGCGAATGCCGCGGATTCGCCCGGCGACGCGCCCTCGAATCGAAATGAGGAGGACAGAGATGAAGCGACACTCGGGAATTCTCGCCGCGGGACTCGCGGCGCTGCTGGCGCTCGGCGCGTGCTCGACCACCCAGCCGGCGGCCAAGCAGGTCGACGACGCCAGCATCCACGCGGCGCTCAAGACCAAGCTGACCGCCGACCGGTTCTCGAACATCACGAACGTCGACGTCAACGTGACGAACGGCGTCGTGACGCTCGCCGGCGAGGTGCCGAACCCAGGTCAAGGCCGAGGCCGAACACGAGGCCCGGACCACGGATGGCGTCGTGAAGGTGATCAACGATCTCAGGTGAAGTCGCCGCCGACGTCGTAGACACATTCGATCGAACAAAAAAGGGGCCTTGCGGCCCCTTTTTCTTGATGCGATGTGCGGCGGCTCAGCTTCGGGCGAGCTTGTTCGCTCCGGCCAGGCCGAGAAGCAGAAACACCAGGAACAGGACCGCAAAGATGGCCGCGAAGACTTTCGCGATCGCGAACGACGCGCCGGCCACGCTCGTGAACCCGAGCAGCGCGGCCACCAATCCGATCACGAGGAACGTCAGGGCGAGCTTCAACATGATTCGATCACCTCCCGTATCGGCGAATTGCAAGAGGAGTGCCGGGGCAGGCGCGGGCGCGGCACGGAATTCGCTAGACTCGCAGAACCGAGGAGGACTCATGTCCACGTATACCCTTCCGGATCTCCGTTACGACTTCGGCGCTCTCGAGCCGCACATCTCGGGCAAGATCATGGAGCTCCATCACGACAAGCACCACGCGGCGTACGTCAAGGGCGCCAACGATGCGCTCGCGAAGCTCGACGAAGCCCGCGACAAGGAAGACTTCACGCGTCTGGGGGCCCTCGAAAAATCGCTGGCCTTCAATCTCTCGGGCCACGTGCTCCACTCGCTCTTCTGGCAGAACCTCACGCCCAAGGGCGGCGGGGAGCCCGAGGGCGAGCTGGCCCAGGCGATCGCCAACGACTTCGGCAGCTTCGCCAAGATGAAGCGTCAGCTGACCGAGGCGGCCTCGACGATCATGGGCTCCGGCTGGGGCGGCCTCGTCTGGGAGCCGCTCGCCGGAAAGCTCCTGACCACGCAGATCTACGACCACCAGTCCAACCTCGCCCAGGGCGGCGTGCCGATCCTGGTGCTCGACGCCTGGGAGCACGCCTACTACCTCCAGTACCAGAACAAGAAGACCGACTTCTTCGCAGCGATCTGGAGCGTCTGGAACTGGGAGGACGTGGCCGAGAGGTTCGCCGCGGTGCGTTCGCTCGACGTCGCCATCGTCGGCGCGACAGAGTGAGCGCGTAGCGATCACTGCGTGATCGCGTAGCGCTCATCCCGAGGGCCGAAGGCCCGAGGGATCCCGAACTGCATCGCCGATCCCGAGGCCGCAGGCCCGAGGGATCCCGACTCGCCCGGCACGTCTTTCGCACCGCGTCCGGGCCATGCGTCGTTTCCTGCGCGAGAACGGTCTCTCGCTCGCCCTGCTTCGGCCTCTTCCTCGTTTTCCTCGCGGCGCAGAGCCTGACGGGGCTGCGCGTCTACAACGCCGACGCCGCGGCGCACGGAGAGCAGCCGATCGGCTACGTGGCGTACCTGGGATCCGGCGCACTTCGTCGAGTCCGTCTTCGAGAACTGGGAGAGCGAGTTCCTCCAGATGGCGGCTTTCGTCCTGCTGACGATCGCGCTGAAGCAGAAGGGATCGTCCGAATCCAAGCCGCTCGAGGAGAAGTCCGAGCGTCCGAAACCGAAGCCCGGGAAGAATTCACCCTGGCCGGTCCGACGGGGCGGCTGGATCCGAAAACTCTACGAGAATTCCCTGACCATCGCCCTCGCCCTTCTCTTCGTTCTCTCCTTCGGACTCCATGCGCTCGGCGGCGCGGACCATGAGAATCGCGAGCGGGCGCGGCACGGCGAGAGGCCCGTCGGAAGGCTCGAGTACGTGGGAACGGCGCAATTCTGGTTCGAGTCCTTCCAGAACTGGCAGAGCGAGTTCCTCGCCGTCGGCGTCCTCATCGTGCTCTCGATCTTCCTCCGGCAGAAGGGCTCCCCCCAGTCCAAGGAACCCGAGGAACCCCACGCCAAGACGGGAGCCTGATCCCCGCCGACGAATGCGAAAAAGCCGGGCGGGACGCGCCCCTGGACGCGCGTGCCGCTCGGCGGGAAACTGGGAACAGTCGAGTCGGCGCGTCGGCACCGCCCCGCCCGAAATCTTACGGAACGGGCGTCGGAGAGTCGACCGTCGAGGTGGTCGTCGTCGTTTCGGTCATGGGCTGGGGAGTGCCCGTGGACGAGGGAGCCTCGCTGGTCGTGGAAGTCTCCGTCGTCGTCGTCGTGGTTTCGCGTTTCTGGCACCCGAGCGCGAGCGCAGCGGTCCCCGCGATCAGAAAACCAACCATGGTGAGCGTCCTCTTCATTGCGCTTTCCTCCTGAAGGGACCCGTCGCCGGGCCCGCGGCTGTTCGCTGCAACCCCCGTGCCGGCTCGGCCCCTCCCCTAGTCATCGGCCGAGATGCCCTGCCGGGGAGTGGGACGGCCGTCGAGAGCATGGCTGATGTTGACCGCCGCCGAGATCAGCGCCAGGTGAGTCAGAGCCTGCGGAAAATTCCCCAGGGCCTCGCCGGTCAGGTCGATTTCCTCGGAATAGAGGCCGAGGTGATTGGCGTAGCCCAGCATCTTCTCGAAGGTCAGCCGGGCTTCCTCCAGGCGGCCCGCGCGGGCCAGGGCCTCGGCCAGCCAGAACGTGCAGGTGGAGAACGTGCCCTCCTCTCCGTCGAGGCCGTCGGGAGCGACGCGGGGGTCGTAGCGGCGAACGAGGTGATCGCTCTCGAGCTCGCGCTGGATCGCGTCGAGGGTCCCGAGCATCCGCGGATCCGTGGGCGCGACGAAGTGCACGAGCGGCGCGAGCAGCATCGACGCGTCCAGGACCTCCCCGTCGAGCCTCTGCACGAAGGAATTCTTCTTTCGGGAAAACCCCCGCTCCATGATCGTCACGTAGATCTCGTCGCGGACCGCGGTCCAGCGCGGCACGTCCGCCGGAAAGCTCCGCTGCGCGGCCAGCCGCAGCGCCCGGTCCAGGGCGACCCAGCACATCAGCTTCGAAAACGTGAACTGCTGGCGGCCGCCGCGGACCTCCCAGATGCCCTCGTCGGGCTCGCGCCACTTCTCGCACACCCAGTCCGCCAGCCGGCGCATCGTCATCCAGAGCTCGTGCGACGCGGGCTCGCAGTACTTGTTGTACAGGTAGACCGCGTCCATCAGGTCGCCCACGATGTCCAGCTGGAACTGGCGGGACGCGTCGTTGCCGGCGCGCACGGGGCCCGAGCCCTTGTATCCCTCGAGATGCTCGAGGATCGTCTCGGGAAGCTCCGTGCGCCCGTCCACGCCGTAGAGCACCTGCAGACTCGCGTCGCCGCCCAGGTCGCGGAAGCGCCGCTCCAGAAACTCGATGTAGTGGCGGGCTTCGTCCGTGAATCCCACGCGCAGGAAGGCGTAGACGGTGAAGGCCGCGTCGCGCACCCAGGTGTAGCGGTAGTCCCAGTTGCGCGGGCCTCCGATCTTTTCGGGCAGGCTCATCGTGGGCGCCGCGATGATGGCCCCCGTGGGGTGGAACGTCATGAGCTTCAGAGCCAGGCAGGAACGCTTGACCATCTCGCGCCACCGGCCCTGGTAGTGGCTCCGCGAGATCCAGTCCTGCCAGTAAGCCAGAGTCCGGCGAAAATCCCGGTGGCAGCGCTCGGCCAGGCCGTCCAGCGCGGGAGGGGCCTCGGACGACTGGGCCAGCACGACCGGGATCTCCTCGCCTTCGCGCAGGACGAACTCCGCGGACGCGGAATGCTCGCCGAGCGTCAGCGCCAGGGGCGTGGCGAGGTCCACGCAGAAAGAACCGGCGACGAAGCGGCATCCGGACCCGGTCGGCTCCGGCTTCCCGCGCACCCGGCCGTAATCGAACGCCGGATCGCAATCCAGGCGGAACGGGAGCTCACCGCGGATCCCCCGGACGATCCGCACGATCTGGTGTTCCTCCTTCCTCTTGGGCCGCGCCTCGAGATGGATGGGCATGAAGTCCACGACCTCCCCGACGCCTTCGGGCGTGAGGAACCGGGTGACCAGGACGTTCGAGTCGGGCAGGTACATCTGGCGGCGGCGGAGGGCGTCGGAGGTGGCGGTGATCCGGAAGGATCCTCCGCGGTTGTCGTCGAGGATCGAGCCGAAGATGCTGGGCGAGTCGAAATGCGGGAGGCAGAGCCAGTCGATCGTGCCGTCCAGCGCCACCAGCGCGACCGTGTGGAGGTCGCCGATGACGCCGTGGTGCTCGATGGGCGGATAGCTCATCCCGCGATCTCCGATCTGGCTATCTTGCGGCCGCCGCCGGCAGATAGTCCGCGACGAGGGGATAGTCCTCGAGCTTGTGGTTGGCCGCGGCCCGGAGGAACGTGTCGAGCCACCGGTAGATGTCGCGCTCGCGCACCGTGCGCCGGAGGCGGCGGAAGCGGGAGCGGCGCGCGCCTTCGGGCATGGTCAGCGCCGTGCGCAGCGCCTCGGCCATTCCCTCGACGTCGAACGGGTTGACGAGCAGCGCGCCTCCCTGCAGCTCGGCCGCGGCCCCGGCGAACTCGGAGAGGACGAGGACGCCGTCGCCTTCGATGTGGGACGCGCAGTACTCCTTGGACACCAGGTTCATGCCGTCCTTCAGCGGAGTGACGAGAGCCACGTCGGCGGCCCGATAGTACGCGGAGAGCCGCTCCCCCTCCAGACTGCGATGCACGTACCGGATCGGAGCCCAGCTCCCGCGCGTGAACTCGCCGTTGATCTCGCCGACGAGACTGTCGACGAGCGTCTTGTGCTCCTGATACCGCGGAATCTCCTCGCGGCTCGGAACGACGATCTGGATCAGGGTCACCTGGCCCTGCATCTCGGGATGCCGGCGCAGGAGCGTTCGGAACGCCGCGAGTTTCTGGGGCACACCCTTCGTGTAGTCCAACCGGTCGATCCCCAGGACGAGCTTGCGGCCCGGCTCGCGCTCCCGGATCTCCTGCGCGAGCTCCGCGACCTCGGCCCGGCCCGCCCGCCGCTCGAACTCGGCGGAGTCCACCGAGATCGCGAAGGCGCCCACGCGCAGCTCGCGCTCCCCGAACCGCAGCGTCCAGACGGCGCCCCGCCCGGAGACTTTCACCTCGGGAAGGAGCAGTCGGACGCACTGGACGAAGTTCCGGCGGTCCCGGACGGTCTGGAACCCCACGAGGTCGAAGTCGAGGAGCGAATGCAGCACCTGGAAGCGCCACGGCAGCTTGAGGAACACGTCGAGGGGCGGAAACGGGATGTGGAGGAAGAACGCCGTCCGCAGGGACGCTTTGCGCGCCGCGAGCGCCGTGGCCACCCGCATGAGGTGGTAGTCGTGGACCCAGACGAGATCGTCCGGCGCCGCGACCCTCATGATCGTGTCGGCGAACCGCTCGTTCACGGTCTCGTACGCCGCCCAGTACGACGGGTCGAAGTTCGCCAGGGAAATCAGATCGTGGAACAGGGGCCAGACGATCTCGTTCGAGAAGCCGGCGTAGAAGCCGTCCCGCTCCGCCGTCGTGAGCGGCACCGGGAGAAGCTCGTAGCCGAAGCGATGCTGCGAATCCTGAAACAGCTCGCGGGCGTCCGGAAGCTCCTCCTCGGTCGCGCCCGACCAGCCGATCCAACGCCCGCCGCGGTTGCCGAGCACCGGCCGCAGCGCCGTCACCAGTCCGCCCGAACCGGGCTCGACCTGCCACTCGCCGTTCTCTCCGCGGACGGCGGTGAACGGAAGACGATTGGAGACGACGACCAGGCTCATGACGAGGACGGCGAGCAAGCGGCGTCCCACTCCCCGAAGAAGGCGAGGACTTCCCCGGGAGGCTGGAGCCATGCCACGGCACGAGTGGGACGAGGCTCGGGGCGCACGAGCACCGGCAGGCCGCGGCCGCGCAGCGCCTCGAACGCATCCTCGTCGGTCCGATCGTCTCCGAGATACGCGATCGCCGCGTCGCTGCCGAGCTCGGCGAACGCGCGGTCGACGACCTGACCCTTGTGGAACGCCTTCGGCCGCAGCTCGAGACCTCCGTCGAACGCCAGCAGCTCGAGGCCATGGTCCGCGGCCGCCGGAGCGAAGCGGCTTGCGAGCATCTCGCTCGCCGCGTCATAGAGGCGGGGATCCGCTCCGCGCCAGTGGATCGCGAGTCCGTAAAGCTTGCGCTCCAGCAGGGCTCCGGCGCCTTCGCGGCAGAGCGCGCCGCTGACCTCGTCGAGGAAGCTCGAGGCTTCTCGCTCGGGAGCGGGACCGGCCCAGCAGCCCTGGCGCGTCTGACGCTCGAGGCCGTGGGAGCCCCACAGGTCCGCGACGTGCTCGAGACGCGCGAGGCGCGCGAGATCGCTCACGCCCCGTCCGCTCACGATCCAGATCACGGTGGGATTCGCCGAGAGCGCGAGCTCGACGAGAGCGGAGCGCATCCCCGGATAGGGCTCGGCCTGCCGCCGGTCCGCCGCGTAAGGCGCGAGCGTGCCGTCGTAGTCGATCAGGATCGCTCGCCGACGGGCGGCCGCCACCTTCGCGAAGAAGGGAGCGAGCTCGGGCCCCGGTCGGAGCAGCCCCGGCTCATGCGTTTCGGCCAATCGAATGTGCGTCGTCGTGAAGTGAAGAAAAGCCCCGGCGGGAAACCCGCCGGGGCTGCCGATACTTATTCCGTCTCGGTCTCGCCCGACTGACCCGGCTTGCGCTGCGAGCCGCCCGGGTTCTGAGAGCCGCCCTGGCCTTCGCGCGGGTTCTCCTTGTCGGTCCCCTCGCGTCCACCCTGGCCGCCCTGCGGGTTCTGACCCTGCCGGCCGCCCGTCGACTTGTCGTCGCGCTGGCCCTGACCGGGCTCGTTCTTCTTGTCGTATTCGCTCGACATGGTTTCCTCCCTGGATACGCCTTGATTAACGGGCCCAATTGCCCGCGACGAGAAACCCTGCAGGATGCGTGCCGGCAGCGGCGAATCAACGTCGGAGTGGCAGGCAAATTGCTCGTTTCGTGTTTCGGAGGTGAAGTCATGAACTGTGCTCACAACGGCTGCCGCTGCAACGACGCGACCATCGAGCGCGACGGCAAGAACTACTGCAGCGAGCGCTGCGCGGACGCGACTCTCCAGGGCGCGGCCTCCGCGAAGGGTTGCCTCTGCGGGCATCCCGACTGCGCGGCGGTCTAGTCCCGACAGCTCGGAGGCGAATTTCATGCGACCCATCTGGAACGGACACATCACGTTCGGCCTCATCTCGATTCCGGTCGCGCTGCATTCGGCGGTCGAGGCATCGGAGCGCGTGTCGTTCCGAATGCTCCACCGCAAGGATCGGGCGCCCATCGTCTACAAGAAGTTCTGCAGCAAGGAAGACAAGGAAGTCCCGAACGACGAGATCGTGAAGGGCTACGAGCTCGACGAGGACGAGTACGCTCTGGTCGAGAAGGAAGACATCGAGAAGGCCGAGAAGGAGGCGGGGGGCAGCGACGACATGGAGGTGCTCCAGTTCGTCGACATCGGCGCCGTGAATCCCCTCACGTTCGACCACCCGTATTACATCTCGCCTCGCAAGGGCGGCGAGAAGGCCTACGGCGTGCTCCGCGACGCTCTGCTCGATGCGAAGCAGGTCGGCATCATCCGGTTCCGCCTTCGCAAGAGGCCGACCCTCGGCGCGCTTCTGCCGGGCCCCAAGGCGATCGCCCTCGAGAGCCTGCGGCCGTTCGAAGAGCTGCGGGACCCCTCGCGCGTCGGCGTGCCCGCCCACACCAAGAAGTCGGCCGAGGTGAAGATGGCCAGAATGTTGATCGACCAGATGTCGGGCGAGGGATGGGATCCCGCCGAGCATCCGAACGAGTACCGCAAGTCGCTCAAGAAGCTGCTCGCCTCCAAGAAGCGGTTCGCGCTGGAGGAGAAAGCGGAGGGCAAGGGCAAGGAGCGCGCGGGCGAAAACGTGGTCGACCTCATGGAGGCTCTGAAGAAGAGCCTCGGCCAGCCGCGCCGGACGGCGACCGCCAGCCGCCGCCGGGGCGCGGCCTAGCGGTCAGCGGCCTAGCGAATCGTCTCGATCTCCACGCGGCCGCGGCGGCGCGTCACCTCGACGTCCACCTCGGTCCCTTTGCGAGTCAGGCGGAGATCCACGACGCTCGGCCCGACGCGCAGGTCTTCGATCGCGAGCGATTCGAGAATGGGCGGAAGAACCGGCCTGTCGAAGACGATGCGCCGCTCCGCAGCCAGGATCGAGATCCCGAGGCTGGCCTGGAGCATCATGAAGACCGACCCGGCGGCCCAGGCCTGCGGCGCGCAGGCCAGCGGATAGAGCGTCGGACCTTCCCCCGCCCGCCTTTCGAAGCCGCAGATCAGCTCCGGCAGCCGCGCGAGCTCGACCGCGCGCGAGAGGTCGAAGAACGCGTGCAGGACGCGCGCGGCCTCCTGCCGGAGGCCGTAGCGGCCGAGCCCGGCGGCGATCACGGCGTTGTCGTGCGGCCAGACGGATCCGTTGTGGTACGACATGGGGTTGAATCGCGCCTGGCCCGAGGCCAGCGTGCGCACGCCCCAGCCGGCAAAAGAATCGGCGGCGAGAAGCGTGCGCGAGAGCCGGCCGACCCTCTTCAACGGCACGATGCCCGTCCAGAGAGCCTGGCCGGCGTTCGAGGTCTTCACGCGGCAGGGCTTCTTGGCGCCGTCGAGAGCGAGCGCGTAGGTTCCCAGCTCCTCGTCCCAGAAACTCGTTTCGAAGGCTTCCTGCAGGCGCGCCGCCTCGCTTTCGAGCCGGCGGCCGAGGTCGTCGTGGCCCAGGGCCGCTGCGAGGCGGGCGGCGGCGATCTTCGCGGCGAAGGCGTACCCCTGGACTTCGCAGAGCGCCACGGGGCCTTCCACGGGCGTGCCGTCGGCGTGGAAGACGGAGTCATGCGAGTCCTTCCAGCCCTGGTGGACGAGGCCCTTCGGAGAGTGACCGGAATACTCGAGAAAGCCGTCCCCATCGGGATCGCCCCAGCGGTCCATCCACTCGAGCGCGCTTTCGACGTGCGGCCACATCTCCCGGGCGAATGCGAGATCTCCCGTCCGATCGAAGTGCGCTCCGGCGAGGATGACGAAGAGCGGCGTGGCGTCGACGCTCCCGTAGTACCGGCCGAAGGGCACCTCGCCGAGGTTCGCCATCTCGCCGCGGCGGGCTTCGTGAAGAATCTTGCCGGGCTCGGCGTCCCGGAACGGATCCACCGCGCGCGCCTGATGGGCCGCCAGAAAGCGCAGGACGCCACGGGCCGGAGCCGGATCCAGCCACAGGAGCTCGAGGGCGGTCAGGATGCCGTCGCGGCCGAAGGGAGCGCTGAACCAGGGCACGCCGGCGAAGGGGTAGGTGCCCCAGGCGGTGCGCGTCATCATCATCCGGAGATCCGCCGCGGACCGGCGGAGCCAGGCGTCGAACCTCTCGCTGGATGCGCGCACCCGCGGCGAATCGCGCAGGGCCCCGTTCCGGGCGCCGGTGCGGGCGGTCGCGGATTTCCCGACGCGACAGACCGCCTGCCAGCTCAGCGTCTGCTCTTCCCCCGGCGAGAGCGAGACGTCGAATTCGAGATTCCCGCCGGAAACGCGCGTCGCCGCCGGCGTCGCATCCACGCGCAGACGGCGGACGATCCCGTCGAGCCCTCCATAGGTCAGCAGGAACGACCCGTTCCGCCACCGCGGCGGGAACAGCCGTCCGCGCGCCGGGCGCGGCGTCCCGCGCACCTCGAAAATGTCGGCGAAGTCGGACTCGATCTCGAGCGTCAGCCGCAGCCGGAGGGGCTCGGCCGCGTAACTCCGCAGCAGGACCCGGACATCGAGTGTCGAGGGGCCGAGGCGGCACTCGCGCACGAGATGCACGCTGCCGCGCGTCAGCGAGGCCCCGTTCCGAAGGAGGTCCGGGTTCGTCAGGTTCGCCACGAAGGCGGCGTTGTCCTCGCGGACTTCGGACGAGAGCAGAAACGGCCGGCCGCCCTCCAGGTGAAGCGCGAAGCGAGACAGGAAGCGCGTGCCGGCATGGTAGAGGCCCAGCTCGTTCGCGCCGCCGGGGGAGATGTCGCCGGAACGGTCCAGCACGACGAACGTTTCGTCGGCCTTGAGGATTCGACTGCCGACGTCGATCCGGGATGAGGCGGCGCGAATCGAGAACGGACTCTCGGCCTCTTCGGCGCCGTCGAGCGGTTGGTCGGCTTCCATGCTCAGGCGGCGGATCCTCCCGCGAGGGCCAGGGCGTGCGAGCGCGAGATGAGGTCCTCGTAGATGGCGACGTAGTCGGCGGCCATCCGGCCGACCGTGAAGCGTTCCTCGAATGCCCGCCGGCACGCGGCCCGGTCGATCGACGAGAGACGGCCGACCGCCGCAACGGCCTCGGCCACACCCTGGACCAGGAATCCCGTCACGCCGTCCTCGAGGATCTCACGCACCGAGCCCTCGTCGTAGGCGACGATCGGCGTCCCGGCGGCGAGGGACTCGATCAGGACGAGGCCGAAGGGCTCGGGCCAGTCGATCGGAAACAGCAACGCGGTGGCTCCTCCGAGAAAGTCGCTCTTCTCGTCCTCCGTGATCTCGCCGATGAACTCGACGTGCGGGAGAGTCAGGAGGGGGCGGATCTGGCGCTCGAAGTATTCGATGTCCGCGCGATCCACCTTGGCGGCGATGCGCAGCCTCTTGCCGGCCCGGCGAGCGATCTCGATCGCCCGGTCGACACGCTTCTCCGGAGAGATGCGCCCGAGAAACGCGAGGTAGCCCCCGTCTCCGGCGCCTTCTCGAACGAGCTGGGGCGGAAGCCCGTGGTGGACGGTACGCACCCACGCCGCCTCCAGGAACGACTGCTGCGAGTCCGAAATCGATACGACGGGCACGTCGCGGAACTCGCGGTACACGGCCGCGAGGTCCGGCAGGTCCAGGCGCCCGTGGAGCGTCGTGACGTGCGGGATTCCGGCCCGGCGCGAGAGCGGAAAGTGCAGGTAGTCGACGTGGAAGTGAATGACGTCGAACTCGGCCGCCCGCTGGAGGACTTTCTCGAGGAGCAGCACGTGGTGCGCCAGAGGATCCATGCAGGAGCGATCGAGGCGCAACGCCCGCGGCGAGCCCGGCACGAGACGCGCGGAGGTCACGGAGTCTCCGCTGGCGAAGAGCGTGACGTCGTGGCCCTGCGCCACGAGCTCCTCGGTCAGGTAAGAGACGACGCGCTCGGTCCCGCCGTAGAGCCGCGGCGGCACCGGCTCGTAGAGAGGCGCGACCTGGGCGATCCGGAGCGGACGGCCGCCCCGCCGCGCTTCCGCGGGCAGATCTGCCTCCGCGGGCAGACCGGCCGGCGAGCGCGAGGCACACGTAGATTCCACAGAGATCTCGTTAGCAGGATCCGTGCCGGCACGGCGGCCGCCCGCGCCCGCGGCACTTTCCTTGCACATTCCCAAACCGCGTCCGGCATGTGGCCGGCGCCTGCGCCGAGAAAAAAGGAGGAGCTCATGCATCGCACTCGATCTCGAATCTTCACGGTGACCCTGGTCGCGGCGGGACTCGCTCTCGCGGGCCTCGCTCTTGGTCAGAACGCGGATCCCAATTCCGCGGGTCCGACGAAGAACGACTACCGCCTGCGTGTCGTCGAGCCGGCGGAAGGCGCCATGATCAAGGGAGACTCGATCCAGGTCGTCGTCGATCTGCGTCCGTTCCCCGAAGTCGGCGCCGAGCGTCGCGACGTCAACTCCATGCCGCGTCCGCGCGTGGAAGTTTTCCTCGACAACGACAGCAAGGGCACTCTCCAGGAAGGTCAGAACGTCATGACGGTCGACGCCGTCGCCGCCGGCGCCCACAAGCTGGTGATTCTCGCGAAGAACCAGAGCAGCGAAGTCATCGACCGCAAGGAGATCAACTTCACGGCCGAGCCGCGCACCACCGTGGCGCAGTCCAGCGTCGAGACGCACCCCGTGCCGGCCACCACCGACACCCAGGCTTCGGTTCCTCCGGCGCCGGCGCCCGAGCCTCCGGCGCGCGTGCAGGCCGCGCCTCCGCCGCCGCCACCGCCGCCTGCACCGGCAGTGTCGATGCCGCGCGAGGACACGACCGCGACGACCACGAGCACCGCCCGACTGCAGACGACACTCCCGGAGACGGCGAGCTCGACCCCGCTGCTCGGAGCCACGGGTCTCGGGTTGATTCTCACCGGGCTGGCGATTCGCCGGCGTAGCTAGCATTTGAGTATCTCGACGCGGCTCCCCCGCCGGCGATCCGCATCGCGCGCCGGCGGGGGAACCCGCGCCGGGATCGGACTCTCAGCCGCCCACCCGGGCGGCTTTCTCATTTGATCGGACCGCAAGAACACCCGGCGTGACGGGGTCCCCGCTCACGCGGATCGGCCCGGCTGTCCTGCCGGGTCGTGTGACGGGTTTGCCGGCCCTCGAATGCGAAGCGGGCCCGCCTCGAAGCGGGCCCGCCTCCACCCGGCTCGGCGCCGAGCGCTAGCCGGCCTCGACCCTTTTTCCGAGAGGGCGGTCGCCCTTCAGACGACCTTCCGCCCCTGGATCAGGTTGATGATCAGGACGACGACGGCGATGACGAGAAGGATGTGGATGAATCCCGAAAGCGTGTACCCGGACACGAGACCCAGGAGCCAGAGAACGAGAAGGATGACGAAGATGGTCCACAACATGGCTGTCCCTTTCCGGGGCATGCTCGGGCCCCTGGCAGCCGTAGAGCGAATCTCGTGCCAGAGTTCCGGGGCGGCGGACGCCTCGAAGCGTTCAGCGCTTGCGGGGACGCTTCGCCGTCGACGAAGACGACGTGCGCGTCGCCGGAGTGCCCCGCGTGCTCGCGGCCGCGGCCGGCCGGGGGACGTCGGGAAGCAGCTCCTCGAGCACTTCGGGACGGATCGTGTCGCCCTCCGTCATGACGTGGGCGCGGTGCACGACGTTGCGCAGCTCCCGCACGTTGCCGGGCCACGGATAATCCTCGAGCGCGCGCAGCGCCGCGGGATCCCAGGCCTGCACGCCGGAGCGTTCCTGGTCCTCGATCTGCTTGCGGAAGTGTTCGGCGAGGACCGCGATGTCCTCGCGCCGCTCTCGCCAACGGGGGCAAGGCGATCGGGAACACGTTCAGCCGGTAGTAGAGATCTTCGCGAAGCTTGTTCTCCTTGATCGCTTCGAGAGGATCGCGGTTGGTGGCGGAAATGAGCCGCACGTCGACCCGCAGATCCTGCACTCCGCCGACGCGGCGGAGCGTCTTGGCCTCGAGCACGCGGAGGAGCTTGACCTGGAGCTCGGGTCCCATCTCCGTGATCTCATCGAGCAGCAGCGAGCCGCCGTTGGCCTCCTCGAAGTAGCCGACGCGGCGCTTGTCCGCTCCCGTGAACGAGCCGCGCTCGTGACCGAAGAGCTCGCTCTCGATGAGCGTCGGCGAGATCGCCGCGCAGTTGAACGCGACGAAGGGTGCGGACGCCCGCCGGGAGAGGCGATGGATCGTCCTCGCCACGACCTCCTTGCCGGTTCCGCTCTGGCCCGTGACGAGGACCGGGGCGTTGGAGACGGCGACGCGGCGGATGGCCTCGAAGACCTTGACCATCGAAGGCGACTTGCCGATGAGCTCGCCCAGCTTCCCGGTCTCCTGGAGCTCGGCCCGCAGCGTGTCCACCTCGGACTCGAGCGAGCGCCGGGCCGAGAGTCTCTGGAAAACGACCTCCAGCTGCGCCGGCCGCAACGGTTTGAGCAGATAGTCCGAGACTCCGGCGCGCAAGGCCTCCACCGCGCTGTCGAGCGAAGCCTGGCCGGTCAGAACGATGCCGTCGCGATCCGGTTTCGCCTCGCGCGCCGCGCGGAACACCTCGAGCCCGTCGCCGTCCGGCAGGTTCAGGTCGACGATCAGGACCTGAGGGTCGAACTCCTCCAGGACGCGCGCGGCCTCGCCCGCCGTGCCCACCGCCTTGGGCGTCGCGCCGAGGTCGCGGAGCGCGCTCTCGAGCCCCCGGCGGATCGCGACGTCGTCCTCGACGACGAGCACCCTCATGGCTTCAGCAATTCCGCGCGGCCCTGCTCGAAGAGCTCGAACGCCCGATGCAGCTCGCGCCGGGCCGTCGCGAGGGCTTCTTCGGGATCCTCACCGCGCGCCGCGAGGCGCGAAGCGCGTTCGAGGTGGAGCGATGCGCCCGAGAGCGGCGTCGCCAGGTCGTGGAAAAAGCGGCGCAGATCGAACGCGGGATCAGGGGATTCGGACTTCACAGGGTTACTCACTCCGGGCACTCTTTGTGCATACAATCAGCCGTGACTCCAGCCGCGATCGTATGACAGATCCCGTGTCGTCAGCAGGCACTCCCCTCCCACCGATCCGGACGCGGGCGACCGCCCGAACCGTGCGGAGCTCGCTGCGCACCCGGATCCGGGTTTACGCGGTGGTCGGGCTGCTCGTGGTCGGCGGCTGGCTCTACTACACGATCCAGGCGGTCCTGAGCCTTTACGACGCGACCCTTCAGACGACGCTGTACACCGACCTTCGCCAGAGGGTCACGGACGCGATGTCCCAGGTCCAGGAGGCTTCCGACAGTCTGGATCGCTACCTGCGCGAGGGACAAGGCTACGACCTGTCGCAGCACTACGCGAGCCGCACGGAGCTGAAAGGCTCCCTCGGCGCGATCCGGCGCCAGGCGCTCCCGGTCGTGATCGGCGGAACCTTCCGCCGCGCCGAGTCCGCCGCCGAGGTCTACGACACCGCCTCGGAACGCGCGGTGTCCACGCGATCCGCGCTCGAGCCCGGGCGGAGGCTCGAGATCCGGGACAACCAGGCCCTTCCGGCCGCCAGAAATCTTCGCGAGATGCTGGCTCAGCTCGAGCGGGAGTTTGCGCGGCGGCAGGACTTCGGAGAGCTCCAGCTGAAAGGCAGCCGCAACGCCGCGACGGCCGCGCTCGTCATCCTCGCCGGCCTCATCCTCGCGGGGCTCGTGCTGCTGCTCGCCGACGTGAACCGGCGCATTCTGACGCCCTGCGCGGACGCGGCGCGCGCGCTCCAGGATCTCGTCGCCGGCCGCCCGCCCCCGCGGCTCTCCGAATCGTCCAACGACGAGATCGGCGCCCTCGGCAGCAACTTCAACGCGGCCTCCCGCGTGTACTTCGAGCGCGGCCGGTCGCTGGAAGCCCGCGATATCGAGTCGTCGGTGAACGCGGTGCTCGTGGCCGCGGCGACCGTCAACGACCTCGCGGGTTTCGGGACGAAGGTCCTGGGGCGGGTCATCGAGGTCACCGGCGCCTCGAGCGCGGTGCTCTATCTCGCCGACGGCAAGGGCGACCTGCAGCCCGCCGTTTCCGTCGGCGGGGCCGAAGCCTCGAGCGGCGCCGGACGGGACGAGGCCCGAAGGGCCATGCGCGAACAGAAGCCGTTCCTCGTCTCGGTCGACGCGCAGACGCCCACGGTCGATCTCTTCGACGGCCGCATCCTGCCGCGAGAGAGCCTCCACGTGCCCCTCCTCTACTTCGGCGAAGTCGTCGGCGTCCTCGGACTCGGCGCCGTGTCGCCCTTCACGGACCGGGCGCGCAACACCCTGACGGCGATCGCGCCCAGCCTCGCGGTCGCTCTCGCGAATGCCTCGGCCAACGAGCGTCTCACCGAACAGTCGCGCCGCCTCGGCGAGCAGAACGAGCTGCTCGAGGAGCAGCGGAGCCGCATCGCCCGGACCGCGGGCGAGCTCCAGCGCGCATCGGCTCTCAAAGACCGTTTCCTCGCCGCCGTCTCGCACGAGCTCCGGACGCCCATGACGGTCATCCTCGGCTTCACGGGCACGCTCCTGCGCGGCACGCAGGGACCGCTGACCGACGCCCAGCGGGAGAGCCTCGAGAGAGTGCAGCGCAACGCCCGCCTGCTGCTGGGCCTCATCAACGACGTCCTCGACATCTCGAAGATCGAGTCGGGAAAGGCCGAAATCAAGCGCGAGGTCGTCTCCGTGGCGACGCTGCTGCAACAGGTCGAAACGGATTTCGCGGATACGGCCCGGCGCAAGGGTCTGTCCCTGAAGACCGCCGTCTCGGGCGAGCTCGACACGATCGTCACCGACAGCGCGAAGCTCACGCAGATCATGGCCAACCTCGTGGGCAACGCGCTCAAGTTCACCGACAAGGGCTTCGTCGAGGTGCGCGCGGAGCCGCGCGGCCGGAACCGGTGGGCGCTGGTCGTCACCGACTCGGGCATCGGGATCCCGGACGACGAGCACGACGCGATCTTCGAGGAGTTCCGCCAGGGAGAGTCTCAGAGTCATCAGGGCCACGGCGGCACCGGACTGGGTCTCGCCATCGTTCGCAAGCTCGTGACCCTGCTCGGGGGGACGGTCACGGTCCAGAGCGCGGCGGGCGAGGGCGCCACGTTCTCCGTCAACCTTCCGCGGGAGCTCTCGATCGAAGCGCCGGCCACACCGGCGCTGGCGCCGGCGGCAGGTCGTTCCCCGGTCGGCCGCCGGGTCCTCGTCGTCGAGGACGACGAAAGCACTCGCCGGCTGCTGCGCTTCGAGCTCGAGCCCTATGGCCTGGAAGTCCTGGAGGCGCCGGACGGGCCTCGTGCCCTCGCCATCGCCCGCACGCAGAGAATCGACGCCATCATCCTGGACGTGGTCATGCCCGGCGTGGATGGATGGTCGACCCTGCGCGCCCTCAAGAGCGCCGAGGCCACGCGCGACATCCCCGTGCTCGTCCATTCGGTCGTGGAGAACCGCGCGTTCGGGTTCGCCCTCGGCGCCTTCGAGCACCTCGTCAAGCCGGTGTCGGGTCAGGCCATCGTCGACGCCCTGCGCCGCGCGGGCCTCTTCGGCGGCGGGGCCGACGTCCTCGTGGCGGACGACGACCCCGACATCCGGACCCTCCTCGAGAGAGAGCTCGCCTCCGCCGGATTCCGGGTCCGGACGGCGCGCGACGGGGCCGAGGCGCTCGATGCGCTGTCCCGCGCAGAGGCCCGCGGCCGTCGTCCTCGATCTGCTCATGCCCGAGCCCGACGGGTTCGAGGTGCTGTATCGCATTCGCGACGACGCGGCCCTGCGCTCCCTGCCTGTCGTGGTGCTCACCGGCAAGGACCTGACTCCGGCAGACTACGCCCGCCTGAACGGGTCGGCCCAGCGCATCCTGCGGAAGGGCGCCGACATGGGAAGACTGGTCCGCGACGTGCTCGCGAGCCTGGGGGAATCGGCTCCGGCGGCGTAGCGCCCGGGAGGTCCACCACAGCGATGGCCCGCATCCTGATCGCCGAAGACTCGCCCGACATCCGGGCACTCGTCGAGCTGCTGCTCGAGGCGGAAGGGCACCAGATCTCTTCGGTCACCGACGGACGGGCCGCCGTCGAGGCCACCCGGCGCACGCGTCCCGACCTCGTGCTCATGGACCTCTCGCTGCCGCTGCTCTCGGGCTGGGAGGCGGCGCGGCAGATCCGGGCGGATCCGGCCACGGCCGAGATCCCGATCCTCGCGGTCACCGCCCACGCGATGCACGGGGATCGGGAACGGGCCCTCGCCGCGGGCTGCAACGGTTTCATCGCCAAGCCCATCAACGAGGAGACCTTCGCGTCGGACGTCTCGGGCTTTTTGAACGAGCGGCCGTCTCTGCGCGCCGGGCCGTCGTCCCGCTTCGACCCCAAAGCGAGCGAACCCGGCCGCATTCTCGTCGTCGACGACCAGCCGGACGTGGCCGCGCTCCTCCGGGAGGACCTGTCGGCCGACGGTCACGCCGTCGTCGTCGCGACGACCGCGGCCGCCGCCGAGAAGCTCGTCGACGACGAATCCTTCGAGCTCGCGATCATCGACGTCATGCTCGGCGCGGATTCCGGCTACTCGCTGACCGCGTCGCTCACGAGCATGAGCTCGGACTACCTGCCCGTGCTCCTCGTGACCGGAGGAACCATCGACCGGGAACGCGGGTTCCATGCCGGCGCCGACGACTTCATCGGGAAGCCGCTGGAGTCCGTGGAGCTGCGGGCCCGCGCGCGATCTCTCATCCGCGTCGGACGGGCGATCCGCGAGCAGCACCGCGTGGGGCGCGAGAGGTCGGAGGCCTACCGCAAGCTCGAGGAGCTCGACCGGCTCAAGTCCGGTTTCCTCTCGACCGTGTCGCACGAGCTCCGGACGCCGCTCAACACGATCATCCTGCTCGCCCACCGCCTCGAGAAGGTGCCGGCGAGCCCCGAGGATTCCGAGCGGCAGGCGCGCGACGTCCGGTTCCTGCGCGAGGCGGCCGAGGCGCTCCGCCAGATGATCAACAACATCCTCGATCTCGCGAAGCTCGACGCCGGCCAGCGCGACCTGCACCCCCAGGAGGTCGACGTCGCCGCGCTCCTGCGCGAGAGCGCGAACCTCCTCGAGCCCCAGGCGCTCGAGAAGAACCTCGAGGTGGCCGTCGAGGCGCACCCGGACCTGCCGCCGACGGTCTTCCTGGATCGCAGCAAGATTTCGCGAGTGCTCGTCAACCTGCTCGCGAACGCCGTCAAGTACACGGCCGCCGGCCGGGTCGTCGCGGCGGCGCGGCCGTGGCAGGGCTCGGTGACCTTCGAGGTGCGCGACACCGGCGCCGGCATCCCGGCCGATCTCATTGCCAAGGCGTTCGAGCCCTTTCAGCAGATCCGCCCCCGCTCGGGCGAGGCGCCCCGCGGCACGGGTCTCGGGCTCTCCATCTCGAAGCAGCTCGTGGAGGTCATGGGGGGCGACCTCATCCTCCAGAGCCGCGAAGGGGTCGGGACGACGGTGACGTTCACGGTTCCGGAGCTGCCCCATGCCGGCGTGGAACCCGGGGCCGAGACACCGGCTCCGGCCCGCCCGACCGGCGGGGTGAAGCTCCGCCCGCGGCTCTCCGCCCGCATCCTGGTCGTCGAAGACGACGAGGCCTCACGATACGGGCTCGCCGCGCTCCTCGAGTCGGAGAGCTACGCGCTGGAAACCGCCGCCAGCCTCAAGGAGGCCGACGCGGTTCTCGAGGCCTCCCCCATCGACGCGGTCATCCTCGACGTCACACTGCCGGACGGCGACGGGGCGACCTGGCTCGCCCGCCGCAGCGAGCGCCAGCTCGACACGCCGCCGGTCCTCGCTCTCACGGGAGTGACGGCCGACGAGGACATCCGGCGCATCCGGGCCTCGGGCGTCCGGCAGGTGCTGACGAAGCCGGTCAACGTGACCCAGCTGCTCCTGGTCTTGAAAGAGACGCTCATCGCCAACAAGCCGTCGTAGGCGACGGACAATAAGCCGTCGTCAGCGACGGACAACAAGCCGTCGCGGACGGCGACGGCTCAGGTGGCGAAGTTGTCGACGGTCGCGAGACCCACGACGAGGAAGACCACGAAGGCCAGCCCCAGCACCCCCGCCGCCGCCTTCGCGGCCGCGAAGGGGACGAAGAGCAGAAGCATGAGCCCGAGCACGAGGGACGTGAGCGATACGCGGAGCATCCACATCTCACACCTCCGATGACGCCCGGGAAATGAGACGAGGAGCGGATCCCCGAAGGGCTCCGCTCCCCGCCACGAAGCTCAATCGATCTTGTGTCCGAGGCTCACTTCATTCCGTGATCGGGCTCGATCGTCGTCACCTTGTTGCCGTTGGGCAGCTTGGTGTAGGTGACCTTGACGCGCTCGCCGACGGCGACGTTGCTGTGCATGGTGACGCCCTCGTCGAGGTCGAACGAGAAGTCCTTGTCGCCCGGGCCCGTGACCTTGATCTTCTTGCCGGCCTCGTAATCCTTGACCGTGCCGACGACGACTTCGGACTTCGTCTTGGCATCCGGTCCGGGACCGGATTCCTTCGTCACCATCTCGGTGTGCGCCCGCGGAGCCGAGGTCGCCGCCTGCGCGTCGGCGCTGGCCGCGGAGAGGACCGTGACGCGCTCGACGCCGTCGGCCGACTTGCTGTAGCCGACGCGGGCCTTCTGCCCGACCACGATCGTGCCCTGCACTCGCGCGATCCTCATCCAGGTCGAACGAGTAGTCCTTCCCGCCGGGGCCCTCGATCTTGATCTTCTTGCCGGCCTCGTAGTCCTTGACCGTCCCGATGACCCATTCGGACTTGGTCTTGGCGTCCGGACCCGGACCTGTCTGCTTGGTCGTCGTTTCGGTGTGCTGCTTGTCCTGGGCCGGCGCCACGCCGCCCGCACCGAGCAGCAGTCCCAGCGCGACGGCCGAAATACCGGGAATCTGCTTCTTCATTTTCCTGTCCTCCTGCGGCCCGTAAGTGGGCCTCGCGAGGGCTTGTTTCAAGAAGCGTGCCGTGCAGGAGCACGCGGGCTGCAGGCCGTCAGGAAGCGTGCCGCGCCACCAGCGCCGCGGGGCGCCGGCTCCCGAGCGGCCGGCCCCGCCAGGAGCGAGGCGGAGCGCCCACGAGGGCATCGCCGAGGATCCTCTCCGCGAGGAACCGAACCGTCCGCTGCACGACCGCCGGGTCTTTGAGGATGCGGTGGTGCCCGAGGCCGCGCGTTTCGAGGAGAACCGTATCGGGCCAGGACCGGGCGAGCGCCCGACCGTCGCCGATGGGAATCCGAACGTCCCCGCGGTCGTGAATGATCAACGTCGGAACGCCCGGGCCGCGCTCGAGCAGCCGGTACGTGGCCAGGGGCGCTCCGTAGCGGCATTCGAGGCGGCGGCACATCACGGCCGCGGCCTCGCGCGGCAGTCGCATCCAGCGCGCGTAGCGCCGCGCGAACGCCGGAGGGATCGGCCGGCGGCGAGAGCAGAACCGCCGCGCTCCCGCCGACGCCCTCGCGGAGCGCGAGCGCGCAGGCCGCCGCACCGAGCGAGTGGCCGATGAAGGCCGCCGGCGAGACCCAGCGCGCCACGCGGCCGAGGGCATCCACGAACTCCGGCAGCGAGGCGAATCGCCCGGTCGACGCGCCATGGCCGGGAGCGTCGAACGCGGCGACCCCGAATCCCGAGCCGACCAGGGCCTCGACGAACGGCGTCAGCCGGCCGGCGTGGGAGCCCCAGCCGTGCGCCAGAAGAACGCGGGGCCCGCGGCCCCACTGCCAGATCGCGATTTCGCCCAGCGGCCCGCGCACGAAGGAGCGGTCCGCGCGCTCCAGCAGTTTGCGCTCGCGGCGCGTCATGCCGAAGCGCGGCGGCCGGCGGAACGCCATCTCGGCGCAAATCCCTCCGGCGTTCTGGGAGACGGCGGAGACGGCCCGAAGAAGCGAGCGTGCGATCCCGATCGCCGTCGAACGCCGCCGACGCGGCCGCGGCCGGGGGACGTTGCCCGTGGGTCGCTTCTCCACGGCGCTCGGCATTGCGAGTTTCGCGCCAGCTCTGGAACAGCCATTGCATTCCCCCTCCTCGGGCCATTGGTGTCCCGCCGGAGGTTTTCATGGCACGCGCCACGCAAGCTCGTTCGCGAACGAAGTCCGCCGCCGCTCGCGAGAGCAAGTCCGACGACTCTCGCGAAAAGGACGGTCCCCGGAAGAAAGTCGGTTACGCCGTCGTCGCCCTCGGGTACATCGCCCAGGTCGCCGTGCTTCCGTCCTTCGCAAACGCGAAACGAAACTCGCGGCTCGTCGCCTTCGTTTCCGGGGATCCGCGCAAGAAACAGACTCTGCCGCCCCGATATGGCGTCCCCGACGAGCATGTGTACGGATACGAGGAGTACGCCGAGTGCCTCGAGAACCCCGAGGTCGACGCCGTCTACATCGCCCTGCCCAACCACATGCACCGGGACTACGCCGTGGCCGCGGCCCGCGCCGGCAAACACATCCTTTGCGAGAAGCCGCTGGCGGTGACCCCCGGCGACTGCGAAGAGATGATCGAAGCGGCCGCCGAGGCCGGCGTGCGCCTGATGACGGCGTATCGGCTTCACTTCGAGAGGGCGAATCTGAAGGCCGTCGAGATCGTACGCTCGGGCAAGCTCGGCGAGCCGCGGATCTTCCAGTCTCTCTTCGCCATGCAGGTCGAAGACGGCAACATCCGCCTCAACCCGCCCGAGCAGGGCGGCGGCCCCCTCTACGACATCGGCATCTACTGCATCAACGCGGCGCGCTACCTGTTCCGGGCCGAGCCCTCGGAAGTGCTGGCCATGAGCGCGTCCATCGGCGGCAAGCGCTTCGCGCAGACGCCCGAGATGCTGAGCTGCACCCTGCGATTCCCGGTCGAACGGCTGGCCACGTTCACGTGCAGCTTCGGCGCCGCGGACACGGGGTGGTATCAGGTGGTCGGAACCCGCGGCGACCTGCGGATGGATCCGGCGTTCGAGTACGCCGAACCGCTCGTCCAGCGGGTCACGATCGACGGCAAGACTCGCGAGACGCGATTCGCAAAACGCGATCAGTTCGCTCCCGAGCTCCTCCATTTCTCGGACTCCGTGCTCGGGCGCCGTGAGCCCGTACCGTCGGGCCGCGAGGGGCTGGCCGACATCCGCATCATCCGCGCGCTCCTCGAGTCCGCATCGACCGGACGGGTCGTCAAGCTGGACGAATTCGAGCGTCACCGCCGGCCGACGATGGCCCTGGAAACGAAGCGCCCGCCGGTGCAGAAGCCTCGGCTCGTGCACGTCGCAAGCCCGTCCGGACACTAGAGACTCCAGGAAGCGCGGCCTCAGGCCGCGACTGAAGCCGCCGGCCTCAGGCGGCGGCGGCGGGTGGAGGCGGCGAGGGCTTCCCGGGCGCACCGAGGAGACGGACGATCTTCTCCTCGAGCTCGCGAAAACCGAATGGCTTGGCGAGACTGTCGTTCGCGCCGCGTCGCAGGGCCTCCTCGATCCGGCCCCGGTTTCCGGACATGACGATGACCGGAAGGGCGCGGCCCGCCGCCTGGATCGCGGCGATGGCGTGCTCCCCCTGAACGAGAGGCATGCGCAGATCCAGGAGCACCAGATCGAACGGCCGCCGCTCGAGCTCGGCCAGGAGGTCCTCGCCGTTCCGCGCCGCGACGACCTCGTAGCTTCGGGACAGCAGCGTCGAAAGGCCGTCGAGGATCGAAGGGTCGTCGTCGGCGATGAGAATCCGCTTCAATGCGTCCGCGCCTCGGCCGGGAGCCTCGCGGTCACGCACGTTCCGCGGTTCACTTCGCTCCGGATCTCGAGCGAGCCCCCGTGCTTCTCCACGATGGCGCGGGCCGAGGCGAGCCCGAGACCGGGGCCGGGAAAATTCTCGCGGGGAGCGTTGCTTCCGCGAAAGAACCGGCGCGCGACGAAGGGGATCTCTCCGGACGGAATCCCGATGCCCTGGTCGCGCACCTGGACGCAGATCTCCTCGGGGTCGACCTCCAGCCGGAGCTCGACGACGCCTCCGCGCGGAGAGAACTTGACGGCGTTGTCGAGGATGTTGCCGAAGGCCTGCTTCAGCCGTCGCCGGTCGCCGACCGTCGTCGCATGCTCCGGTCCGCGGTAGCGGAGAATGTGGCGAGTCCGCGCCGTGGGGACCCGCAGCATCTCGATGCGCCCTTCCGTCAGGCGGCGCAGCAGGAGGGCGAGGTCGAGCGGCTCGGGGCGGAGCTCGGAATCGCGCCGGCCGCCGGCCTCGGAAATCTGATCGATCATTTCGGCGAGCCGCTCGAACTGGGATTCGATGCGGCTGCGAAGGCCGGGATCCGAAGCCTGCCCGGCCTCGGATGCGCGCCGCTGGACTTCCACCAGCATCCTCAGGGCCTGCAGAGGCGTGCGGAGCTCGTGGGCGATGGCTCGCAGGAAATCCTCGCGAGGGGCTTCCGACGTCGATGTGGACGCCGACGCCATTCTCGGCCGCGGTTCCGCGCTCATGCGGGCGCCTCGCCGGCGAGAACGGGGCGGCGCCGTTGCAGCTCCTCGACGGCGGCCCGCAGCCGGGCCTCGGCCCATCGCGGGAAGTGCCGCTCTGCGAGCAGCAGACCGATCCACACTCGGGGATCGATGCGGAGCCCTTCGGCGCGGCGGTGGGAGAGCCACCGCGAAAGCTCCGGGAGCGGGACGACTTGCAGGGCGGCGTTCCGCGACCCGGGCGCCGGCACACGGGCGTGGGGCGCCAGGAGGATCGTCGCGCGTCCTCGCGCACCCGTCGGAATGCCGTAGCGGGACATCACGACGAGCTCCGGGGCGTCGACGCCCGTCTCGTCCTTCAGGCGGCGATGAAGCGTGGAGAGCGGATCGAGTGGTCGGGACCCGATGAGCCCGGGCAACCGTACGACCTGACCTCCGCCAAACCGGTCGGCGTCGTCTTCCGGTCGCGAATCCACGAGCAGCGGAACTCCGCCCTCGGAAGTGATTCCCACGACGAACAACGCTTCAGACGCCAGAACCGGATCCGGCGCCAGGTCGATCGGCGCCGTGGCGGCCTTCGGATTCATGCGGCCTCCCGGAGCGCATGACGCGCTCTCCCGGATTCAGGGAGCAAGGCTCTTGCCATCGCGGAGGTTCCCACCGTCAGGTTCAGCGCGAAATGCGGAGCCGATTGTGGACATCCCGGACTCCCGGGAGCCCTTCGACGAGCTCTTCGGCGCGCCGTTTCGATCGCCGGTCGGCCACCATGCCGTCGAGGACGATCTCTCCCTCGTGAACCTCGACCGTCATGTCCGACGCGTCGAGATCTCCCGCGCGATACAGGGCCTCGCCGGCGTCCTCGCGGATGCGGTCGTCGGAGCGGCGATACCCCTTCGGTCCCTTTCCGGAGAAAGGCCCTCGCTGGGCTCCGTCCCACTCCCAGTTGAGCTCCCCGTAGGAGCCCGCGGGATGGCGGCGGCCGACATCCCCATCGGAAGATTCCAGGCGCGGCAGGCGCTCGGGCTTCTCTCCGTACGCAGAGAGCTCGCCCATGGCCTCGGAATACGCCTCGCGAGCATTCGAACGACGAAATTGCATCGGCACTCCTTTCCAAGAATTTCGCGGTGCAAGCCATGTGCCCCGGCGGGCCCGGCGGCAGGACGACTCCGGGGCACAGAGCTTGCACGCTTGCCGCTCTGCGCCTCGATGGCCGAGTCGCGATCGTTCCCGGCGTGGCAAACGGGAACACCAAGGAGCATCCCGCTCGCCCGAACCACCACCTTGCCCCGGAGGAGATCCCATGGTCCACCCGCGTCCCCGCAGATCGATCCTCGGCGCCGTCCTGTTCGGCATCGTCCTGTTCGCGATCACATCCTTCGCCACGGCACAGGGGGCGCCCGGCTTCCACATCGGGCTCTCCGGAGGCGCCGACTTCCCGGTCGGAGACCAGGAGAACGTCTACGACGTGGGTTGGAACGGAACGCTCATGTTCAACTGGAATTTCGGCACCTCGCCGTTCGGGATCCGGCTCGACGGGTCGTACCACCAGCTGAAGGTCAAGAACGAGCTCGAGCCGCTCTTTCTCGACGGAGAGGCCCGTCTCCTCGATGGAACGTTCGATTTCGTCTTCGGGCCGCACTTCGGAGGGTTCCAGCCTTACATCCTCGGGGGCGTCGGCATCTACGACGTCCGCTTCTCGGGCCAGGACGTCTTCAACGGCGGGCTCGAGTTCAAGGTGTCGGACACGCGTTTCGGATGGAACGCCGGCACCGGCTTCGCCTTTTGCGTGTCCGGCGACGTCCATATCTTCCTCGAAGGCCGGTACCACAGCATCGACCTCGATCGCGACCTGTTCGTCGAAACGAACAATCGATTCGAGGTCGTGACCGCGAATTTGGGCGTGGTGTTCTAGCGACGTCTTCTCGCGATGCCGCTCAGTCGGCGGGAGCGGGAGCGAGGTCGGAGTTCGCCGGGCCGTTCACGACCTTGCCCCGCTTGTCGAATCGGGAGCCGTGACAGGGACAGTCCCACGTCTTCTCGGCGTCGTTCCACTGCACCAGGCAGCCCAGGTGGGGGCAGACGGCCGAGAGCGCGTGAAGCTTTCCGTCGGCATCGCGGTAGACGGCGACCTTGGAAGCGCCGCGACGAACCACCGCCCCCGAATCGCGCGAGATCTCGCGCGTGGAATCCGCGTCCCCGGGAGTCACCCAGTCCGCGTACTGCGCGGCGACGTTGACGTTTTCCTTCAGGAACCGGCCCGCGGCCTGCGGCACCTTCCGGGAAGGCTCGTAGAGCTCGGTCCAGGGGTTCTCGCGGCCGAGGATCAGGTCCGTCAGGAGCATGCCCGCGATCGTGCCGTGCGTCAGGCCGACGCCGGAGTCTCCGGTCGCGATGAACACGTTGTCGTCACCCGGATTGCGGCCGATGAACGCCAGGCCGTCGAGAGTTTCCAGGACCTGTCCGCCCCAACGGTAGGCAAAGGACTCGATCATCGGAAAGCGCTCCCTCGCCCAGGCCTCGAGCCGGCCGTGGCGCTCCGCGATGTCGTCGGCCTGTCCGGTCTTGTGATCTTCCCCGCCGACGAGGAGGCACTCCCGCCCTTTCCCCATCGCCTGGAGCCTCACGTAGTGAAACGGGTCCTCGATGTCCCAGTAGAGCGCGCGCGGCACGGAGCCCTCGGGCACGAGGGCCCCGACGACGTACGTCATGTACGGCGCCTGCTTCGTGTGGATCGCGACGCGGTCGTTGACCGGGCTGTTGGTCGCCACGACGACGGCCCGGGCCGTGATCTTGCGGTTCCCGCTGGTGACGCGGGCCGGCGCTCCGGCCTCGATGCGTTCGGCGTGGAACCCGCTGAAGACGCGTCCACCCCGGCGGCGGACGGCGCGCGCGAGTCCGCCGAGATAGCGCAGGGGATGAAATTGAGCCTGGCGGCGGAAGCGCACGCAGGGCCCCGTGTCGAACGGAAGCTCCGCCCGCGGCACCATCGCGACGTCGGCTCCGGCTCGCCCGGCCGCCGCGAGCTCCTCCTTCAGCTCCTCGGGACGGTGGTCCCTTCCGCCGAAGAGGAATCCGTCCACTCGCTGGAACTCGCAGGCGATCTTTTCGCTCCGGGTGATCTCCTCGATCCGATCGATCGCGGCGGCATGGCTCGCGGCCGCGAGCCTCGCGCCCTCCGCGCCGCGCAGCCGCTCGATGTCGGTGTATCGGCGATCGAGCGCCGTCACGAGGTGGGCGCTGGTCGCGCCGGTCATTCCGCCGCCCAGCGGGCCGTCGTCGACGACCACGACGGACCGGCCCTCGGCGGCCAGCAGGTAGGCGGTGGTCAACCCGGCGATTCCGGCCCCGACCACGCACACGTCGGCGCGGACGTTGGTCCGCATCGACGGGAGTTTGGGCGGCTCGAAGCCGTCCCACCAGACCGGCTCGTTTTTGGGCTCCGACGATTCCGTCATGACTCGCCGAGGATGCAGCCGCTGTGCCATAGGATGACGGCCTCTGGTTCCCCGGCACATGACTTGCAAACTCTCCGAACGGAGGAACCCGATCAACCACACTGAATTTCGAGGGGACGAGCTCTGAGCCTGCCCATCGTGGGGTCGGCCACCGGGCCGGGCGGCCCGAAGAGCGCGAACACCCCGACGCAGCCGCTCGGCCATCTGGGCCGCTACGCGCTCATGGAGCGCATCGGCGCCGGAGGGTTCGGCGCCGTCTACAAGGCCTGGGACGCGCAGGCGAACCGCGCGGTCGCGATCAAGGCCTGCACGCTCGGAGAAGAGATGCATCCGCGTTTCCTCCGCGAGGCCGAGCTCGCCGGAGCGCTGCGGCATCCCAACATCACCGAGGTCTACGAGAGCGGCATCGAGGGGGACACGCCCTTCATCGTCCAGGAGCTGCTCGCCGGAGAAGACCTCTCGGTATTGATCGCCCGCCGGGAGCCGGCGCGCCTGTCCTCGAAGATCACGATCATCCGGGGCGTGGCCGACGCGCTCGAATACTCGCACCGCGCGGGCGTGATCCATCGGGACATCAAGCCGGCCAACGTGCGCGTCCTTCCGGACGGCAAGGTCAAGCTCATGGACTTCGGCATCGCGAAGCTGCTGGGATCCTCCAACAACCTGACGAAGAGCGGAATCGGCGTCGGATCCATCGGGTACATGTCGCCCGAGCAGGTGTCCGGGGACCCGGTCGACGAACGCAGCGACATCTTCGGTCTCGGCGTGCTGGCCTACGAGCTGCTGAGCTTCCGGCCCCCGTTCCGCAACGACAATCTCTTTCGCCTTCTCGAGATGATCGTCAAGGAGGATCCCGACCCTCTCACGGAAGTCGCCGACGTGCCGCCCGACGTCGCGGCCGTGATCGCGCGCGCCATGGAGAAGGAGCCCTCGAAGCGATTCTCCTCCGCCGCCGAGATGCGCGACGCGCTACCCCCCGGAGACGAGCAGCCCGAACCGGAACGCTCCCCCATCCTCGTGGTCGAGGACGACCTCGGCGTGCGCGAGGGCCTGCGGGGGCTGCTCGAAGAGGAGGGCTATCGGGCGCTCGGAGCCGCCGACGGGCGGGAAGCCCTCGAGATCGCGTCCGATCCGGACACGGCGCCCGGCCTCATCCTTCTCGACCTGCGCATGCCGGTGATGGACGGCTGGCAATTCCTGGACGCCTGGAGGGCCAGAAGACCGGCCGCGCGGTGCCCGGTCGTTCTCCTCTCGGGTCTGTCCTACATCCGCGACGCTCCCGGCGTGGCGGACTTCCTGTCCAAGCCCGTGGACGCCGGGCGGTTGCTCGCCTGCGTTCGACGGCTCTACGGAGCGCCCGCGCCCCGCTAGACGCTTCGTAGGGCCGGTCGTACGGGCCGGCCGCGCGGGCCGGCTTCTTGCACATTCCGACGTCATGCTGATCCTCGAGGCGCTTTTCGCGTTCCTGCGACGCTCGCTCGGAAGTGTCCTGCGGGCCATGTTCGGGTGGGCAACGCTCGCGCTCTTCGGAGAGGTCCGCGAGAAGGAGCGTCCCCTCCTGACCGTCGTGGTCGCGGCGGCCGCGGTCTGGCCGTTTCTCCTCGTGGGCACGATCTTCCCCAGACCCGCGGCGCTCCTGCTGGCCATCACGCCGGTCCCGGAAGGCGCCCCGGAAGAGATCGTGCGCGCTCTCTGGATCGGCCTGACGATCCTGATTCCTCTGGGCGTGGGCTGGGCGCTCTCGCGGCGAAACGAGGGCCGGGGAGACCGGAAGTGGTGGAAGAGCCTGCTCCTGGGTTTCCCCACGACCCTGGGTCTCGGCCTCGGGTTTCTCTTCGTGTGCGTGGCGGTCCCCATCCGCAAGGTGTCCGCGCTGGCCGCGGGCCGGAAGGAGGAACACGTCCCGCTCGCGATCCCTCCCGAGGCCTACGAGGACACCGTCGCCCGGCTCCGCGAGGCGCTCGTGCGCGGAGGCATCCCGGTCGAGCCGCGGAAAGCCCCCTGGGGCACGCGCCTGCTCGGCCGGATCCTCCACCTGTTCGCGGGCGCGGTGCTGCAGGCCTACCAGCCCGAGAACCTCGCGTATCTCTGCACCGACGAGATCGAGACGACGTTCTACCCGAACGGCGTCCGCCTCTACGGGAGCGAGGCGATCAATGCCCGGGCGCACTCGCTGATCGCCGAATCCGCGATCACGACCCCGGCGCTCCTCTGCATGTCGCCCGAGGGTCAGAAGCTGGAAGAACGAATCAAGGTGCTCTGGGGCCGGAGGAACGAAAAGACTCCGCGCCTCGACGCGGACGTGCAGGCCGTCGCCCGCGAGCTCGCCGATACGCCCTTCGGATATCGGGACTGGGAAACTCTCTACCGCGAGCTTCTGCAGGTCGTCGTGGCTTCGCGCGGCGCGTCGAAGCTGATCCAGGCGGCCCTCGCGCGCCGGAGCGAGCCGCGTCGGGGCTCGGCCCGGCGATCTCCGCACCGCGGCCCGCAAGGCGCGCGCCTACGGCGGCGAGACGCTGAGAAAGGCGGCGGCCGACCGGAGTCTCAAGGTGATCGAAAGCGTGGCCGACCGGATGCTGCGGTTGTTCGCGAGACGCTGAAGCGCCGGGCGCAAGGCCGCGGGGCTACTTCGTTCTTGTGGACGCCGACCTGGCGGTCGAACCCCGGCAGGATCGCCTTGATGAACGCGTTCTCGAGCAGGCCCCCGAGCACGTCGAAGAGACTCGTGCCCGCGCCGCCCACCGGCCCCTCGATCGAGGCATTCGTGGCGACCTGATCTTTCGCGTGGTTGGTCAGGATCGTCGACGCCACTTCGACGGCGCTCTCGTAGACCTTCTTGAAGATGCTCTTTCCGGCGTCCTGGCGCGAGTCGTAGATCTCGACGTCCTTGAAGAGCGGCTTGACGTAGCCCTTCATGTAATTGTCGTGCACGCCGATCTCGGAATAGACCTCGAGCGTTCCGGCGTACACATCGAACTTGCCGTAGGCCCGGAAGAGATCGTTGAGGTCCGGAAGCGGCGTCGGGCCGACCTCGACCTTGACGTCGAAGTCGACCTTTCCTTTCCCGGGGCGGAACGAGGCGTTCGACGAGAGATCGCCCTTGCCCATGAACTTTCCGCGGACGTCGGCTCGGGCCGTGCCGGAGCCCGGCGTGTTGGAGAGGCCTTCGACCGCGACGTTCGTATGCTCGATGAAGAGGCGATAGGCGGGTTTCCGGGTCCGGTCGACGAGCTCGAGCGTCGAATCCACCAGTCGAAAGCGGTCGAGACGCAGATTCCACGGAAGCTCCTCGGTCTTTCGGGCTTCCTTGTCCTCCGTTTTCTTCGCGGCGGGAGCGATGCCCGGCGCCGCAGCTCCCTGCGCCCTCCTGAGGTAACCCAGCTTCACGCGCTCGATGACGATCTCGGGCATCGAGAGGTTGCGCACCTTCGAGGCGTACTCGACTTCTCCCGAAGCCGAGAGCGTTCCCCCCGAGACGAGGACGTTCCAGTGGTTGGCCGCGGGCCGGAAGGAATCCAGGGGAACCGAGGCCAGGCGAAATTCGCCCTTCACTCCGGCATACGGCACGGCCAGGAAGTCCGCGTTTCCGCGGAAGCTCACCTTCCCCGTGCGCGCGAGGACGGCGCTCGCCTCGACCGGCGACGGGTACGTGTGATCCCTGGAGTGGATGTTGCGGATGTTCGTGGCCCGCGCGTCGAGGTGCGCGAGCTCGAGAGGACGCTCGGGATCCTCGTCGACATAGGTCAGGGCCCCGTCTCGGACGCGGAGCTCGTTGATCTTGAGGGGATAGATCGCCTCGACGGCTTCCTGCCAGCCCTTGCGATCCACGGGCACCTCGTCGGACAGCTCGCTCCGCAGCTGGGGCAGGTTCACGTACGCGACCGGCCGGTCGATCGCAAAGTCGGCGACGAGCTTCAGGGACAGAAGCTCTTTCCAGTGCACGCTCGCGTGCAATCGCGGAACGAGGAGGATCGCCGGTTCCGGGTGCGCCGTCTGGCGGATCACGACATCATTCAGGGTCAGCGAAAGGCCGAACGGCTGAAGCCGCGCCTGCCCGATGCGGGCGGAGTAGCCCTTGAGGCTGGAGTTCATCCGGCCTTCGATGGAGCGCCGGAGGGGCTCGTTGGGCACGAAGCCCACGGCCGCCAGGAGAACGACCAGGCCGGCCAGCGCGATTCCGGCTTTCGCCCATGGCCCCAACCGCCGCGCCCGCCGTCGCGACGGTCGCTGTCGCGGAGGCGGAATCTCAGCGTGCGGCTTTCGAACCGCGGTCGAGCTCATGGGATCTACTTTCGCAAGCCGAATGCCAGCCGGCCCGTCCGTTTCCCGTCGGGAATGGGCCGGCGTCGTCCTTCAGTCGTTTCGGTCGTGCCCCGCTACCTTCACGACCTTGTTGTACAGCCCGAGTATCAGGAGCGTCGGGGCCCACTGGCCGATGAAGTTCGAGACGCTCTTGGTCTTCTTGTTTCCCGAGAGCTGAAGTCCGAAAGACAGCAGCATCGATCCGACCGAAGCCCACAGCCAGACGTCCGAAGGAAGGTGCGCCGTCGCCGACTCGAGCTTCCGAGCGATCGGGCCCTCCCTCGGCTTCTCGTTCTTTGCTCCCTCGACAAAGTTTTCGGCTCCCTCGACGAAGCTCTCCGTTAGGTTCTTGACACGGGTTTCCATGAAAGGCCTCCTGTGAATTGGTTGTCGCCGGACGCGATGGACCGGCGCCCTCGACTCGTGCAGGGCTCATGCCACGCGCCCCGGAGGACATCTCCGTTGGGAATCTGCACAAAACAGCCCCGGCGGCTGGCACGCCGCGTGCACGAAACCGGTCGACGGGAAAGCATTCGAGTCGCCGGAAGGAGATCCAATGAAAAACGCGACCATGGCGGTCCGCTGGACGGAACCCGAGGAGAAGCTCGACCGGCTGTATCAGCTGATCGAGGACATCGAGGTGGCGATGCTCACAACCCGCCGCCGGGACGGCTCGCTCGTTTCGCGGCCGATGGCCACGCAGCGCCGCGCGGAAGGGGCGCACTTGTGGTTCGTCACGGAGCACGGGTCCCCGAAGATCGAGGAGATCGTGCTGGATCCCAACGTCAATCTCTCCTACTACAAGGCCCGGACGAAGGAGTGGGTGTCGGTCTCCGGATCGGCCCGCATCCTGCGCGACCGCTCCAAGATCCGCGAGCTCTACGAGCCGTCGTGGAAGGTGTGGTTCCCCGACCAGGGCGGAGCCAAGAACGGCGGTCCCGACGATCCGCGCATCCTGCTGATCGGCGTCGAGGCCCGCTCGGCGCACTTCATGAAGGTCGACAAGCCGGCTCCGGTGGTTCTCTTCGAGTACGTGAGTGCGCTCGCGCGCCGGGAGAGACCCAAGTTCGGAACGGTCGAGACCGTCGGGCGGGACGCGCTCAGCCTCGGCCGGACCCGCGACCCGCAGCCTCCACGATCGCCCGGAGAAGAGCCGGCTCGTCCGTAAGCAGGCCGTCCACCCCGGCGCCGACGAGCATCTCGAGCCGGCGCCGGTCGTTGATCGTCCAGCCGACGACTCGCTCGAACGCCCCGGAGTCCCGGGCCCGAAGCATCCGGCCGACGTCGTACCGGTAACCGGGCCACGCGCGGCCGCCGAGGCCCAGGCTCACTTCCCGCGCACCCGTCGCCGTCAGCTCCGAGACCGGCGGGGCCGGAAGCTCGAGGTCCGCGCTCACGCGGAGATGCTCGGCGCCGCCGCCGGCGCAGGCCGCGGCGAGGGCGCGCACGATCGGACCGCGCGGGCACAGGAGATGGATCATCGTGCTTCCCCCGGATTCCTGCCGGAGGCGGTCGACGAGCGCCGCGGCCGCCGCGGTCTGCTCGTCCGCGAGCTTGATGTCCAGGATCAGGTGCGCGCGCCGCGTCTGCCGCGCCCAGTCCAGCAGATCCTCGAGCCAATCGATGCCCGCGAACGTCTTCGCGACATCCGATCCCTCGGACTCGTAGCCGTAGTGCTGCGCCAGCTCGACCGCGCGCAGCTCGCAGACAGGTCGTCTCCAGCGCGATCCCACTTCGGGGACCCGCGGCCGATAGGCGAGACGCTCCCCCCCGAGCTGCCGCGCGAGAGCCACGGACTCGTCCGGATCGGCGTCGTGCCACAGCGCGAAACGCCCGTCGGCGGTCACGGACACGTCGGCTTCGACCGTGTCCGCGCCGAGCTCGAGCGCGCGGCGATACGAGGCCAGTGTGTTCTCGGCCTCGAACTTCGCGGCGCCGCGATGGCCGATCACCAGGCACGGCCGGCGCGCGTCCCCGGGCGGAATTCCCGGCCGCCGGATCCCTCCCAGGACCGCGGCGGCGCGATGCCAGAGATCCCCGCGGCCGAGGCGGCTCATCGCGGCGCCGGGGGCGCGACCGGCGCGGTCGGGACAGTCGGAGAAGGCCGGCGAAGCTCGAAACGCTCCATCGTGTCGAAGCCGGTCCCGTCCTTCTCGAGGCCGCGGACTTCGACCTCGAGAGCGTCCGGTCCCGGGGCGAAAGCGCAGGTAGTGGAACGCGCGGATCCGGCCTCCCTCGAAGAGATCGTCGGCGTGCCGCCGGCGGGCGCCTTCCCGCAAGGCCGCGCGGGGCCCGCCCCCTCCGCCGGCGACGAGGAAGGTCTTGCCGTCGCGCACGAAGCGCTCGTAATTGTGGACGTGGCCCGAAACCATGGCGAGGGTCTTCGCCGACTGCAGTGAACGGCGGCACGAAGTCACGCTGCACGTGGATCGTGTCGGACGTGACGCGGCTGTTGGTGAACGGCGGATGATGCAGGAGCACGAGCGTGCCCGAAATCGCAGCGTCCGCGTCCCACTGCTCGAGCAGCCGCCGGTACCAGGCGAGCTGCTCTCGCCACGCCGCGGGCGGCAGCCAGCGCAGGTTCGAATCGAGAAATACGAGGCCCAGACTCCCGTAGGTGGCGGCGTACCAGTGCCGCTCGCGCAGGTGCGGGAAGCGCCTGAAGTAGTTCGCGAGCGCGGGCCTGCGCGAAAGCCAGTATTCGTGGTTGCCCAGGACCGGGTAGGTGGAAATCCCGGCGGCCTTCAGCGGCGAGCACAGGCGGTCGAACTCGTCCCAGGCCGCCGAGGACGAGCCGCAGAAGACGAGATCGCCGAGAAAGGCGACGAAATCGGGATTCTCCTCGGAGACCTCGCGGAGGATCGCCCGGCGCTCACGAGGATTCGACTCTCTCCACACCTCCAGACCCGAGGTCGGCTGGAGATCGCCCACGATCGCAAAGGCTCCGCGACGCACCTCCAGGCGCTCGGGTTCGATCCGCTCCATCGTGCCGGCGTCGCGCCGGCCCGCGTCGGAGATCATGCGCGCCCGCTCCGCTCGCCGGCGCGCGGCACGTTTCTTGAACCGCTGGCGCGCATGAACACGAACCCGCCTTCTCCGCCGCCGCCGGTCAACGAGCCGCCGGCCGCTCCGGAACCGGTGATCGACGAGCCCGGACGCCAGATCCCGGCCATCGATCCCCGACTGCCCGGCCAGCCACGCACGATTCGCGAGCCCGGCGAGGATCCCGAGAATCCCCGCGGGCCGGGCGTCGCGAGACCGGAAGGAGCTCCTCTCACGAGTTGACGCGGGCGGCTTCGCCGCCGGTCTCGAGCCGCCGAATGGCGCTCCGAACGAGCCGGCCGCCGGCCCATCGCGCCGCCGCGCGGGCGATTCCCGGACGACTCACCAGATGCCGGAACGCCGCGCTCCAACCGAATCGCTGCCGAAAACGATCCTTCCAGGCCGCCGCATAGGCGCGGGGAACGTCGTCCCAGGCCAACGCGCCCGAGAATCCCCTTTCGAGCGTCGTCGCCGCGAGGATTCCGGACGCGAGCGCGCAGGCCAGCCCCTGCCCCGAGAAAGGGTCCACGACGCCGGCCGCGTCTCCCACCATGAGCGCTCCGCCTTCCGTCGGAGGCTTGGCCGCGAGATACACGGGACCGGCGCCCTTGAAGTCCGTCGATGGAGTCAGCCGATCGAGCACGCGGTCGAGAGCTCGATTCGACTCGCGGGCGTGCGCGACGACCGCGTCCCATCCCGGAGCGAGCCGCCTCCGCGTCGAGTCGTCCACCATGCCCGCGAAATGCACTCCTCCCCCTTCGACCCGCGAGAGCCCGCAGTAGCCACCGGGAAACAGATACAGCCCCGACTCGGCCGGCGAGAGTGGCGTCCTCGTCAGGAGCGAATTCCCGGCACCATCCCAGGAATAAGTGGCCCTGGCGGCCATGGCGCGTCCGCTCGCGGTCCAGCGCGTCCCAGCGGCCCCAGGCCGCGACGACGTGGCGGGCTTCCACCCCGCGCTCTCGTCGGACCCTCGGAAAACCGCACCCGAAAGCCCGCGGGCGAGCGCTCGAGACCATGGACGAGGGCGCCGAAGCGCGATTCGGCGCCCTGCGTTTCCGCCCACGAGGCGAGGCGCGCGTCGAGGCGTTCGCGCGAAAGGCTGAGAGCGGCTTCGGGAAGGCGGAAGGGGATCTCCGGCCCGCCCGCCACCGACAGAGTTCCCCGCCGAATCCGTCTCCGCTTCCCGTTCGATCTCGCCGCGGAGGCCGAGGACGTCCAGCGCCTCCGCGGCCGACGCCGAGAGAAAATCGCCGCACACCTTCCGCCTCGGGAAGCGATCCTTCTCGAGGATCAGGACCCGGCGCCCGCGACTGGCGAGAAGCCCGGCGGCGGCGGAGCCCGCGGGCCCCGCGCCGATCACGACGACGTCGAAGGCTGGCATGCCCTGCCACCCGCCAGGAGAATACGGAACGGGAAGATCCGTCGCGCCAGACTGCGGGGCTCGACCTCGCGCGCGACGGCAAGGGCTTCGTCCGGCGTGTAGCCCTGGCGGACCGACGCCACGCCGTCCTCGACCGAGACGCGCGTCCGGAAGATCGCCCGTCCCGCGAGCGCCACGAAGAGCTCCGCGAGGCGATGGCGCCGGACGTCGAGCATCGCGAAGCCCAGGCGCGCGACGCGCCGGACCTCGACGAAAAAGTCGCGGTTCTGCTCGGGCGAGAAATGATGAAGGAACAACGTCGATACGATGAAGTCGAACGCCTCGTCCCGAAACGGGAGGCGCAGACCGTCGGCCGCGACGGGGTGGACGGCGTACGCCGCTCCCGTGGCGCGGCCGATGGCGAGATGCCTCCATTGCAGATCCATGGCCACGACGCGGACCACGAATCCCGCCTCCCGAAGACGCCGGGCCAGTCTCCATGCCACGGCTCCGGTGCCGGCGCCCACGTCCAGGATGGAGACCACGCTGCGGCCCAGGGTCCTCGCGCGGGCGATGAGATGCCGCTCGAGCGCACGCGACGCTCCCCACCGGCGGTTCACGAGGTCGAGATCCTCGAGCGACCGCCGCACTTCCTCGACCGGCAGGTCGGGGTCGTCGAGACGCTCGCGGCTGGGACGCCGGGGCGGGATGAAAGGGCTCACGACGCGGCCTCTCCCGTGCGGATGACCAGGGCGCTGTTCTTGGAGCCGAAGCCGATGGTGTTGCAGAGGGCGTGCTCGACCGAGACCGCGCGCGAAGCGTTCGCGACGTAGTCGAGATCGCACTCGGGATCCGCGGTCTCGAGGTTGATCGTGGGCGGCAGAAAGCCGTCGCGCATTCCGAGCACCGTCGCCGCGACTCCCGCCGCGCCGCAGGCGCCCTGCGCATGGCCGATCATCGACTTGATGGAGGAGCCCGGAACGCGGTCCGCGGACCGGCCGAACACCCTTCGCGCCGCCCGGGTCTCGACGCGGTCATTCAGGTCCGTGCCCGTGCCGTGGTAAGCCACGTAGCCGACCTCCTCCGGCGGGATCCCGGCCTCGCGCAGAGCCAGACTCATGGCGCGCGCCGGCTCCTCTCCCGATTCGTCCATGCGGACGCGGTGGTGCGCGTCGCAGGTGGAGCCGTAGCCGCGGATCTCGGCATAGACGTGCGCCCCCCGCGCCTGCGCGCGGTCCCGGTCCTCGAGCACGAACATCCAGGAGCCCTCACCGAGCACGAAACCGTCGCGATCGGCCGAGAACGGACGGCTCGCCCGCTCGGGCTCGCGCTCGCGCTCCGTCGACACGACGCGCATCATCAGGAAGCCCTCCATGATGCCGCGCACGACCGTCGCGTCGACGCCGCCGGCGAGCACGACGTCGGCGGTCCCGAACTTCACCGAGCGGAACGCGTGGCCGAGGGCGTCCGTGGACGAGGTGCACCCGGTCGAGATCACCTGCGAGGGGCCGCGCAGGCCGAACCGCATCGAAATCTCGGACGAGAGCGTCCCGATCGTTCCCGAGGCGATGGCGTAGACCGAGGCCTTCCGGACCTGGTTCGTGTAGTACAGGTGATACATCCGCTCGGCGAACTCGATCGGGCCGCCGCCGGTTCCGAGCAGAACGCCCAGAGCCTGCCGTTCTTCGAGCGAGAGCCGGTCGGGATCGATGCCGGCGTCCTCCAGCGCTTCCTCGGACGCGGCGATCGCGAGCGGAACAGCCCGCGAGACGTGGCGAACGGACTTGGCGTCGACGTGCGCCGCGAGGTCGAAGCCCTTGATCTCCCCGGCGATCGTCGCGGCGAGCCCTTCCGGATCGAACAGCGAAATGCGACCGATCCCGCTGCGTCCGGCTTCGAGCGCGCGGGCGTACGCTTCCCGGCCGTTGCCGTTGGGAGCCAGGCAACCGATGCCGGTGATCGCGACGCGTCTTTCCACGCCGTTCTTTATCGAGTTCTCTGTCGTCTCACGTTGATCTTTTAGCTGGCTTTAAGCGCTTCGCTTGGCATCTAGCGCGAGCCGCTTCCGCTTCCCGGCGTCCGCACCGGCCGGGCAGCCGTGCTCTCCAACGGGGAGCCCGGAGTCGGCGTCGGGACACCCCTGCCCGGCGTCATCATGTACTCCGCGCCGCCGGTCACGGTCGGCCGGGGGGTCGACGCCGCAGGCCCGGCCGGTGTCGTGGACATCGCGGCGCCGTCCTGCGTGGACGCGTAGGCTTTGGAAGGCGGCGCGCTGGAGGCCGAGCCTCCCTGAGCGGTTTCGGAGCCCGCACTGTATGGAGCGATCGAAGTGACACGCTGCCGGCCGATGCTGTTCTCCAGCCAGGCGACGGTGACCATCTGCCCGTCCGCCAGGGAATCGTCGACGCGTGTCCCGGGATCGACCGGCAGGGCGATCTCGGCGCCGTCCTCCGCGACGATCACGATCTGCGAATTCTTCGAGTAGCTCTTGACCGTTCCGGTGGCCGTCCGGATGAACCGGCGGCTGAGCTCGTCGTTCGGCGCGACCGGATCGCTCTTCGGCGCGACCTGTGCGGACTGAAACGCCGCGGCCGCCAGGATCGTCACCGCCGCAAGCGCGGGGCCCCACACCCTCTTCATCACCCACCTCCTCCGATCTCGTTTCGGGAACCGACGAGAACCGGCAATACAAGACTCGTGCCGCGGGCTATGACCTGCTTCCCGGGCCGCTTCCCGAAGACCCACTTCCGGACGGGGCCGCTCCCCCGGTCCCGGAGGGGGCCGCTCCCGGTGACGCGGAGCTCGGCGTGCCATTGGGCGCGGTGCTCGGGGGCGCCGAGCCCGGCTGGCCTGGCTGGGCGAGGACGGGCGTGCCGTTGGGGCCGATGTTGGGCGGCGCGGTCCCGGGCTGACCCGGCTGCGCGAGGACGGGAGTTCCATTCGGACCGGTCACAGGCTGCGCCCCCGGCTGTCCGGTCGCGACGGGGGTGCCGTTCGGACCGATCTGGACCGGCGCCGTTCCCGTGGACATCACCGGCGTTCCGTTGGGGCCGATCACCGGAGTTCCGGAACCGGCCACGCCCGGCGCGAACGTCGGCGTGCCGTCCGGACCGATGACCGTGGGGGCTCCGGTGCCGGTGACCGGAAAACCATTGGGTCCGATCGGATTTTGCGCCGCCTGCGCGCGCGACAGGTCCGTCGACGAAGGTACTCGCGGCAGACCGTCCGAACCCACGAGCGTGTTGTTCGGATTGATCGGAACGTTCGCGTTCACGGCGTTCGGATTGACCCCGCCGCCATACGCGCCCGCGCCGTATGCGCCTCCCGCGTTGCCGACCCCGGTGTTCGGGACGCTGCCGCCGCCCGCGGAGGCCGCGGTCTGCGCCGAGGGCGCGATGCCATCCCCGGTCGGGCCGAGCACGAGGATCTCTCCGGGCGCGAGACCCACCGTCGGCGCGCGGCGCGCGCGATCGGTCGGTCCGCCGGAAAGACGGGTGCCGCGCACCGTCATCGTTGGAGAGTTCGCCCTCGATTCCGTTCCCCGGTCGGAAACGACGCGCACGATCATCTCCGTCGGAACTCCCGTGAGGGGTCCGGCCGGATAAGGGTGATAAGTCAGGACCGATCCCCGAGCTACCGGCAAGTCCGTCGCGAGAATCTGGCGTCCGTCGGACATCTCGATCCGGTATTTCGCGCTGGCGGCCGCCGCGAGACCCGCGACGAAGAAGGCCAAGAATCCGAGCGACATGCAGACGGCGAAACGAGTGCGAGTGAGGCGCGCCATGATAGACCTCCGCCTCTCGTGAGTTGCAGGATGAGTGCCACGACAGACCGTGACGGCGCGCTGGCAAGCGGCGTGCATTCTCCCGGGACGGGAGGTGACTATGGGCCTGGTTCTACTGATCGTCCTCGTCCTTCTCCTGGTGGGCGCCATTCCGAGCTGGGGCTACAGTCGGAACTGGGGATACGGTCCGAGCGGAATCCTCGGCGTGATCCTCATCGTCGTGGTCGTGCTGCTTCTCACCGGACGCCTGTAGTCTCGACCGGGTCGCGCGTCTTTCTGATCTCGCCCGCCGGCACTTCGGGCCGGCGGGCCGAGATTCTTCTCCGGGATGCCGCGCGGTTCGATCTCGCGCTTCGACTTCGCTCCCCCACAGGCGCCACGCTCGGGGAGGCGTTCTCGTTTCTCTCGGGTCTCTACTTCCGCGGCAAGCTGGCGTATGCGCGCCGGTTCGCTCCGGACGCCTCGTTCGTGATCACGTCCTGTGCCGGCCTCCTCCACCCCGAGACGGCGGTGCGCCGCGAAGACCTCCGGCGGTACGCCCGCGTTCCCATCTCGCTGACGGAGCCCGCCTACCGGCGGCCGTTCGTCCGCGATGCCCGGCGCCTGCTTCGCGAAATGCCGGCCGACGCGGCGGTCGTGCTCCTTGGCTCAATCGCGACCGACAAGTACTGCGGCATCCTTCTCGAGGTGTTCGGCGAGCGCCTCCTCTTTCCATCCGCGTTCGTGGGACGGGGAGACATGAGCCGGGGCGGCCTGCTCCTGCGGGCCGCGCGCGACGGAAACGAGCTCGAGTACGTGCCGGTCGCAAACGCCGTCCGACATGGGCCCCGGCCGGAGAAGCTGGATCCGACGACCCGCGTGCGGGTTCGCGTGCGTCAGCCCGACCCGGAATGAAGGTCCTCGCGGCGCCCGAGGACGCCGAAGTCCGCGTCGATGGCAGGACGCTGACGCTCACGAATCTCTCGAAGTTGTTCTGGCCGAAGCTCGGCCTGACGAAACGTCACCTGCTCGCCTACTACACGGACGTCGCGCCCGTGCTCCTGCCGCACATCCGGGACCGGGCGATGGTGATGAAGCGTTATCCGAACGGCGCGGAGGGCGAGTTCTTCTTCATGAAGCGCACGCCTTCGCCCCGTCCGGACTGGCTCCGCACGTGCCCGATCGAGCACGGCTCGGGAAGCGTCATCGACTTCCCGGTGATCGACGATCTCGCGGCCCTGCTCTGGGTGATCAATCTCGGCTGCATCGATCTCAATCCCTGGTACTCGCGCTGCGACGACACGGACCGCCCGGATTTCCTGCATTTCGATCTGGATCCGGTGCCCGGAGCCGATTTCGAGCGCGTCCTCGAGACCGCGCGCACCGTGAAGGAGGGCCTGGACGCTTTGAAAATGCCCGCCTGCGCCAAGAGCACCGGCTCTCGCGGCATCCATGTCTACGTGCCGATCCGCCGCGGGCCGACACAGAAGCAGGTGTGGACGTTCGCGAAGGCATTCGCGCGACAGCTGGAAGCCGCCCGTCCGAAGACGATCACGGCGGAATACCGGAAAGACCGGCGGCCCGAGGGACGGGTCCTCGTGGACTACAACCAGAACGCCTGGGGCCGCACGCTCGCCTCCGTGTACTCCGTCCGGCCAACGAAGACCGCGTCGGTCTCCGCGCCCGTGACCTGGACGGAGATCGAGAAAGGCTTCGCCATCGAGGACTTCCGCATCGACAACATGGCCGAGCGGATCCGCGAGGTCGGCGATCTCTGGAAACCCGTTCTGGCGGCGAAGGGCCGCTTCCGCCTGGAGTCTTTTGCTCTAAGCGGACGTCCTCGCGTCCGCGTGCTCTGCGCGGACGTCCGCGCGTCCGCGCGTCGCGTCAGCCTTCGAGGACGGAGCGGACGACCCGGAGGATCTCGGAAGTGCCGTAAGGCTTCCGGACCGAGGCCTGCACGCCGGCGTCCTGCATGGCCGTGCGCTGCTCGGGTTCGATGTTCCCGCTCGCGACGATGCAGCGCAGGGCCGGATCGCGCTCCCGCATCTTCAGAAACGCTTGCCAGCCTCCGAGGCGCGGAAGCCCCAGATCCAGCAGCACCGCCTGGATCCGGTCCGCGTTCTCCGCATGGACCCGGACCGCCGCGACGCCGTCGAGCGCCGTGAGGACTTCGAAGCCTTCCTCCTCCAGGAACTCGCGGATGGGGGCGAGCAGCGTCTCCTCATCCTCGACGAGGAGGATCGTCGGACGCTCGCCGGAGATCGGCTTGACCGCGGCCGTCGGACGCCGCAAGGACTTTCGCCGCGCGCGGCTCGCAACGTCGTCCACGCCCGGCTGCAACTCGGGAACTTCGATGTAGATGCGGAACGTGGTCCCCTTGCCGACCTCGCTCTCGACGTCCACGTAGCCGCGATGGGAATTGACGATGCCGTAGACGACCGCCAGGCCCAGGCCCTGGCCCTTCGATCCCTTCGTCGTGAAGAAAGGCTCGAAGATCCGACGACGCGTATCACCGTCCATGCCCGCGCCCGTGTCGGAGACGCAGAGCTCGACGTAGGTTCCATCCGGGGCCTCGGGAAACTTGTTACGCAGCGTCTCGGCCGAAACGACGTCGGTGCCCAGTGTCAGGACGCCGCCCTGCGGCATCGCGTCGCGCGCGTTGACGGCCAGGTTCAGGATGGCCTGGTGGAGCTGGTTCGGATCGGCGTGGACGCGCGGGACTTCCTCCGCGAGCTTCGTCGAGACGCGGACCTGCTTGGGCAGGGTCTCGCGCAGCATCGAGGCCAGCTCCTTCATCACGACGTTGACGTCCGTCGGCTCGAAGGCGATGTCGGACTTGCGCGCGAAGGTCAGCAGCTGGCGGACGACGGCCGTTCCCCGCTCGACCGCCTTCTGAATCGAGGACGTGCTCTCCGCGCGTTTCATGGCCTCGAGCTTGTCGCGTCCGAGCACGCCGACGTGGGCCGAGATGATGTTGAGGAGGTTGTTGAAGTCGTGCGCGACGCCTCCCGCGAGCCGGCCGATGGAGTCGAGCTTCTGCATCTGGCGGACCTGCTCCTGGAGCCGGGCGCGTTCGGTGACGTCGCGGAGGTTGGCCTGCGTCACGCGGCGGCCGCCCTGGTCGTAGGTGGTCGTGATGGCCTCCACGAACACGCGCTGGCCGGCCTTCGTGCGCAGCAGGACCTCTTGCTCGAACCCGAACCCGCCGGCCAGATTGGCCTCGAAGCGGCTCCGCGCCGCCGCCGGATCGTCGTAGAGGCCCAGATCCCAGGGTTTCTTCCCGAGCATCTCCTGGCGGGAGTACCCGAGGAGCTCCTCGAGAAATGGGTTGACGTCGAGCAGCTGGCCGGTCGCCGCATCCATCAGCCAGATGCCCTCGCGCGCGGTCTCAAAGATGCGGCGGTATCGGACCTCCGAGGCGCGCACCGCGATTTCGGCGCGTTTACGCTCGGTGATGTCTTCGAGGGCGAGCAGCAGCAAAGGCTGCGGCTCTCCGGGCACGTGCACCCGTCGGGCGTTGACCCGGAGCGTTTTCTCGCCGACCCGCTCGATGTCGACCGCCAGCTCGTGGTCCTGGATCGGAGCCCTCTCGCGGACCATCCGCTCCAGCAGCCCCCGGAAATCGAGCTGCGCTGCGTCGAGCTCCCAGAGCTCCAGAAACGGCCGTCCGTCCGTCTGCTTCGCAGAGGTCCCGAACATGCGGTGGAAGGACTGGTTTGCCGTCTGGACGCGGAACGTCTCGTCGAGGACCACGAGGGCCTCGCGCACGGTCTCCACGAGAGCCTCGGCGACCGCGGCGACCAGCGGGAAGCCGTCCGAGGGGGCGACGCGAGACCCGGAGGACGAGCGACGGACTGCCTTCGGACGAATAGCCTTCGGCGGCGCCACGCGTGCTGCGCTCCGGGACTTCGGCTTCTGTCGACGTCGTTTCAACTCGGACGACCCTTTGTGACGATGAAAATTCGTTCCGGGTCAGTCTATTGCAGCGCGAGGCGCCGCGGAGACCTTTGCTGCCGGGCTGCGGGACGAGCCTCCGGCAAGCGAGAGGCGTTCCTCGATCCCTCGAGGGCATCCCAAAGAGTCGCTTCGACTCCGTCGATCTCAGAAGTCAGGAGAGTTTTGGGAGAAGAAGGTTACGTCGTCGCGCGCGAGCGAGGCTCCCGATTCGAGTGCCAGACGGCTCTCTTCCCCGACTTCTTCGGGGGTTTCACGAGCTTCGGGTTCGCGAGCATCTTCCGGAGGAGCGCCGGCGGATCGCCGTCGGCCGCTTTCTCCATGTTGCCGCCCTCGTCGCGGGCGATCTCGACGAGCAGTCGATCCGTAACGACGGAACGCGGCTCCTCGTCGGCGATGTTCCGCTTGCTGGCGGTCTCGTCGCGGTGCTTGATGAGCAGCCAGGGATTCCGCGTTTCGCCGCGGCGCTTCCCCATGCGGACGATCACCCATTCTCCCCGGAGCTTTTCTCCGTCGAGCCGGAACTTCAGCTCGCCTTTTGCGAGCGCCGCGTCGACGTCCGGATCGACGGGAGTCCACGTCCCACGGTCCCAGATCATGACCGTCCCGCCGCCGTACTCCCCTTCCGGGATGACGCCCTCGAAACGGTTGTATTCGATCGGGTGGTCTTCCGTCGGCATCGCCATCCGCTTGTCGGCCGGGTTGAGCGACGGGCCGCGGGGCACGGCCCAGGAAAGCATCACGCCTTTCCATTCGAGCCGGAAGTCGTAGTGGAGCGCAGTCGCGCGGTGCTTCTGGATGACGAACGCGAGCTTCTTCGCGCGGGAGCTCCTGCGCGGAGCCCGGGGTTTCCCCCGCGGTTCCGGAGTCACGCCGAAACGACGCTTGCGGCGGTATTGCTCGAGCGGCAAGGTGCCTCCCGTCTGAACCCTTCAAGAAACGTGCCTCGACGCCGAAAAATCCGTTCGCCGAAAAAGAGGAAGGCCGGCGGAGGCCGGCCTTCCGGGACGAAACGATCGATCTTGTGTCAGAGCAACGAGCTAGGCTTCCTCGTCGTCCTCTTCGAGGGACCCGTCCGTGCCCTTGCGTCCCTGGACCTCGCTGCCCGATCGCTCGGAGCCCTGGCCCTCGGAGCCCTGGCCCTGACGGCCGCTCGTTCCGCGACCGCTCTCGAACTCGCCCTGCTCGTTGCGGGGCGGGTTTGGATTTCCGCTCTGGCTGCCCTGACTTCCCTGACCGCTGCGGCCACTCTGGCCTTCGCGGCTCGTGTTGCTCTGCTGTCCTTTGTTCGAACGATTGTCTCGATCCACCATGGAATCCTCCTTTGTCGGGGAACTTCCCCGCGTCGTTGAAAATTCAAGAAGCGTGCCCGTGGTCGTGTGGCATGCCCCTTGCCTTTGTCGAGCGCGGGAGGATCAATCGATGAAAGAGCAGATGGAGAATCTTCTGTACGAAGCTCTCGAAACCGAGATCGGCGGCGTACAGGTCTACACGAACGCGGTGCGCTGCGCGCAGAACGACGACCTGAAGGAAGAGTGGGAGAAGTATCTCGAGCAGACGATGCGCCACGAGCAGATCCTGCGCGATGTGATGGAGACCCTCGGCATGGATGCCGAGAAGGAGACGCCCGGACGCAAGGTCGTCCGCCACATCGGCGAATCGCTCGTGCAGGCCATGGTGATGGCGCGCGAGGAAGGCGAGCCCGAAGCCGCGCAGATCGTGGCCGCGGAGTGCGTCGTCCTCGCGGAGACGAAGGACCACCAGAACTGGGAGCTCCTCGGAGAGATCGCGAAGGAGCTGACGGGCAAAGAGAAGAAGGCGATCTCCGAGGCGCACGACGAAGTCGAGGACGAGGAGGACGAGCACCTGTACCACACGCAGGGATGGAGCCGCGAGCTGTGGCTCGATCACCTCGGGATGGCCGCGGTGCTGCCTCCGCCGGAAGAGAAGAAGGACGTCAAGACGGCGATCGGCGCCGCGCGCGCGAAGCAGTCTCGCAAGGAGATGACGCGCGGCCGCAAGGGCCGCGGCGCCCAAGCCGAGCACTGAGCTCCCGAATCCCCGCCGAGACCATCCGGATCTCCGATGACCGTTGTGGAACGACTGCAGTCGTCGGGGATCCGCCGTCTCGGCTCGCCGAAGCGCGGCTTCCGTTACCGACGGTCCGACGGCGGGCGCGTCTCGCGTGAAGAGCGCGCGCGCATCGACGCGCTGGTGTTGCCCCCGGCATGGACCGACGTGTACGTCAGCCCGTCTCCGTCGTCCGCCGTCCAGGCGATCGGCCGCGACCGCGCCGGACCGGTGGCAGTACGTGTACTCCGAAAGGCAGACGCGCCTCCGCGAAACGCGCAAGCGCGCGCGCCTCCTCGCGTTCCTCCGTGCGTTGCCCGCGCTGCGCACGCGTCTCGCCCAGGACTTGCGGCGGGAAGGTTTGTCGCGCGAGCGCGTCCTCGCCGCGATGGCCCGCCTGCTCCTGCGCGGGTTTCTCCGGCCGGGAAGCCAGGTCTACGCCCGGGAGAACGGGAGCTATGGTCTCGCGACCCTGAGACCCAAACACGTGCGCGTCCGAGGCTCTCGGGTCACGCTCGACTACCCGGGCAAAGGCGGCAAGCACCAGCTGCGGGAGATCGAAGACGCGGCCGCCGCGCGCGTCGTGCGCGCGCTCCTCGCCGATCCGGGTCCCGAGGTGTTCCGCTATCGCAACGGCGGAGACGCCTGGGTGAACGTGCGGCGGAGAAACCTCAACGCGTATCTCAGCGAGATCACCGGAGGCCGCGTCACCGCCAAGGACTTCCGGACATGGGCGGGAACGCTGTTCGGCGCCTGCGCGCTCGCCCGCGGCGGCTACCCCGACCCGCCGACGGCGCGGGCCCTCAAGCGAGGAGTCGCGGAGGCGATGCGCGAAACCGCGGAGCTCCTCGGGAACACGCCGGCGGTGTGCCGGGCCTCCTACGTCAGCCCCGGCATCCTGGAAGCGTACGAGCGCGGACGCCTGCTGACCGATCCCCCTTCGCTGGAGCAGCTCATCCGCGCCTCTCCGCGCGTGCTCGGCCACGTCGAAAAGCGCCTCGCGCGGCTGCTTTCCAACGGGAGTTGACCCCGCCGGCACCTGTCGTTGCTTTTTGAGCCCCGGCCCAACAGAATCGACCGGACATGACCCGCAGTTCCCTCGGGGCGCTGGCCGCTGCGGCCCTCGGCGTGTGCTGCGCGGTCGTCCTCGTCGCCGCGAACTTCGCGAACAGCCGGGCCGCCGCGGCCACGGCGCGCGAGGTCGATGCGGCCTGGGACTCGATTCAGAAGTCCGAGGAGATTCTGTCTCTCCTCCGCGATGCCGAGATCGGCCAGCGGGGCTATCTCCTGGTCGGCCGGCGTTCGTATCTCGAGCCGTACTCGAACGCCGTCGACCGCGTGTTCCCGGCCATCCAACAACTTCAGGCCCGCGAGCAGAACGACCCCATTCAGAGGAGCCGGGCGCGGACGCTGCAGACCCTCGTCGGCCAGAAGATGTCCGAGTTGCGGGTCACGATCGAGATGATGGATGCCGGCAATCGCGACGGCGCTCTCGCGACCGTGGACACCGATCTCGGCAAGAGCCGGATGGACGAGATCCGAAAGACCGTCGCGGAGATTCAGGGGCACGAGCGCGCCGAGCTCGCGGAACGCGCGACCCGGGCGGCGCGGGCGTCGCATCGCGTGCTCCTCACCTCGATCCTGGCCGTGGTCCTGGTCGCTGTGTCGATCCTGGTTCTGGTCGTTCGTTTCTCACCATCCGCGGCCCGATCTCGCGAGCTCCCGTCGAGCTGACTCAACTCCGGCGCAACGCCTGCCGCGCGGCGCGGCGGCCGCTCGCGATCGCTCCGGGAACCGTGCCGCTCTCATCCGCCGACGTCGCTTCCCCCGCGAAGAAGAGCGTGCCGCGGATCGGCCGGGCGAGGCGGTCGGGCGCGTCGGCGCCTCCGACGGCCTGATAGCTGTACGCCCCGCGCGAGAACGGATCGGCGGTCCAGTCGTGGCTGTCGGCCGCGACGAGAAGCCGCCGCGCGCGCGCCGCGGAGATTCCGAACAGGCTCCCGAGCTGGCGCAGGCCCGCGTCGAGAATCGCCGGCCGGCCTCGTTCTCGGAGCCGCGTCGCCGGCGGACCTCCCGCCCAGAGGGTCAGCATCGGCAGGTCCACCGGCGCCGGCCGTCCAGAGCGTCTGGAAGGCCCCGGCCGCGTGCACGAACGCGGCTTCCCCCAGGGCGTCTCGCCAGAACGATTCGCGGAAGCGCAGGATGAGCCGCACGACGTCGCCCATCTCGACGCCCGCGAGCGCGCGTCGGATCGAGGCCGGCTCGGGATCGAACGCGACCGCGCCGCGGGAGCCCGGTGCCGCTTTCAGAACGCCGACCGGAAGCGTGATCACCGCCGCCCGGGCGCGAAAGGCTTCGCCGGACGCGGTGAGCACGTCGACCTGTTTCGGACGCCATCGGATTTCCCGCACGACCGTCGAACGGCGGATCTTCCCGCCCGCGCGCTCGACGCGTTCTTCGAGCCATCGCACCACGCTCGCGTAGCCCGAGAGGATCCGGAACTGCGCGCGCTCGTCCGGATCCGACGGCCCCTCTCCGGCGGTCGAGAGCGCCCGCACGCTGGCGCGCTCGAGCGGAGCGGCGTCGTAGCCCTGGACCGTCGACGAGAGGAGGCGGCGGTCGGATGCCGGCGAGCTTGCGGCGCGAGGCGAGGAACTCGGCGACCGAACGATCCGACCCGAACCCTTCGACGGCATCCTTCTCGTCAACGCCTCGAAGCGGCGCCAGACGTCGCCCATGTCGCGGAACGACCCGCGCCGCCACTCCCGATGTTCCGCCGGCAGCCGGACAGCCACGAGCTCGGCCTCGCGGACGATCTCGAAGAGCTCCGGGCTGCGGCCGTGGACGAACTCGGCGCCGAGCTCGACCGGCACCGGCCATCCACTCGGTCTGCGCGTCCAGACCCGACCGCCGATCCTCCGGCGCGCTTCCAGGACGAGCACGCGCGCTCCCGCTTCGCACAGCTCGGCGGCCGCGGACAGGCCGGCCGCTCCTCCACCCACGATCAGGAAGTCCGACGTGTTCATGGAAGTCTTCGCAGCAAGGCCGACGCCATCTTCCTGGGAACGCCCGTACACGTCATGAAGTCGCGCGACGCCGCGCGCTTCCGGAACGTCTCTTGCATTCCCGAATCACGGGCAAATCGCCCAACCCGGCGGTCGAGGATTCGGCCGTGACCAATAACCAAGGGGAGCTTCTCTCATGGCACGGGCAAGAGGTGGAGGAACGAAGAGCGGAAGAGGCCGTACTCGCAGCACGAAGAAGTACAGTTTTAGTTCGAAGAACACACAAAGATTCTCGATTCGCAAATCAATCACTCAGGAGGTTCGAAACATGGTCGAGCGTCGTTTTGATCGTGGAAGAGAGGACGAAGGAAGGTACGGCCGCTCCGACGAGGGCTTCGAGAGCGGCAGCGGTGGCCGTTACGGACAGTCGAGCGAATCGCAGGGACGCGGCTCCTACGGACAGGGGCAGCGCGGACAGGGTTCGCGGTACGGCCAGAGCCAGGGACGTTACGGGCAGGGCTCGCATGGACAAGGGTCTTACGGCCAAGGTTCTCAGGGTGCATACGGGCAGGGCTCCTACAGCCAGGGCGACGGCTACGAAGAGACCGACTACCCCGAGTTCGAGGGCGGCTTCGAAGGCCGGTCGCAGGGCTTCGCGTCTCAGGACCGGGGCGGGCAGGGCTACTCGCTCGACCGCGGGCGAGCAGGGCTCGTGGCGGCCGGGCGAAGGTTAGCGGCTCCAGCGGTTCGAGCTTCGGCGGCGGCCGCTCTCCCAGACACGAGGGTGAAGGCCGAGGCGAGCCGTGGCAGGTCCGGCGCGGACAGCAGGACTGGGGGCGGATGGAGGACGGCCGATATCGCGGCGATTCCGAATGGGACCAGACTCGCCAGTCCCGCGGCGGCTACGATTCCCAGGTCGGATACGGCCAGAGCGATCGCAGCGGATTGGGCGGCGGACCGAGCTCGCAGGCCATCGGCCGCTGGGGCCGTGGCGAGAGCGCCGATTACAGCCAGCAGCGCTACGCCGGAAGCTACGGTCTCGGCCGCGGCGGGCAGCGCGGTGAAGAGCAGGGTGAGTCTTTCGGCTCGAAGCTGGGCCGACTTCTTCGGGAAGGGCCCGAAGGGTTATCAACGGTCCGACGAGCGCATCAAGGAAGAGCTCAGCGATCGACTCGAGGAGCACGGCGATATCGATGCCTCCGAGATCACGGTCATGGTGACCTCCGGCGAAGTCACGCTCGAGGGCACCGTCCCCGACCGCTGGATGAAGCGGATGGCCGAAGACGTCGCCGACGACACCGCCGGGGTCAGGCAGGTGCACAACCGCCTGCGCATCGAGCAGGGCAACGGTTCCGAAACGTCGGGTTCCTCGTCAAAAGACGGAAGCACTTCGTTCGGTTCGTCGTCCGGAACCACGTCAGGCTCTCCGTCCGGAACATCGGGTTCCGAAAAGTCTCGTTCGCGCAGCGGCGCCTGATCCTTCGGCGCACTGCTCCGTCCGGAAAGGCGCCCCGAGCGTTCGGGGCGCCTTTCATTTTCGCGGCATTCGCGGGAACGCCTCTTGCAGGACACATCTCGTCCGTGCGCGGAGTGCGGGCGCGTGGCCGGAGCCATCGGCCGGTGGGACAGGAGAGGCCCGCATGAGCCGCAGGGTTCCGGCCAGCGATCCGCTGAATGGGAAGATCGTCGTCCTCACCGGCGCCACGAGCGAGCTCGGCCGCGGTGCGGCGATCGCATTCACGCGCGCCGGCGCCGTCCTCGTGCTGGCCTCGCGGCGGAGCGAAGTTCTCGACGAGGTGACCCGCTCGTGCATCGCCGAGGGCGCGGGAGCTCTCGCGGTGGAGACGGACGTGTCGGATCCGGTCGACGTCGCCCAGCTCGCTCGTGAAGCCACGACCCGCTACGGCCGGATCGACATCTGGATCAACAACGCGGGAGCCGCCGCGGTCGGGAGGTTCGACGCGATTCCGCTCGACGACCATGCGCAGGTCATCGAGAAGACGCTCCTGGGCACGCTCTACGGCTGCTACCTGGCCCTCCGCCAATTCCGCAGGCAGCGCCAGGGCACGCTCATCAACGTGGCCTCCGTCATCGGCACGGGCACGCCTCTCTCCAACGCGTCCCACGCAGCGGCCAGGCAAGGCGTCGCAGGTCTGAGTGCCGCGCTTGCGTCTCGAACTTGCGGAGAGCGGTGAGAATCAGGAGATCCGCGTCTGCACCCTCTTGCCGGGCAAGCGCGGCACGACGTTCTCCCCGGGCGCCGCCAACGACAGCGGCCGCGCGACGACGCCATCGCCGCCGGCGACGCCCAGGGACGTGGTCGAGGCTCTCATCGCGCTCGCCCGGAATCCTCAGGACGAGATGATCGTGGAGCCCGCTCCGAAAGACAGTGGGGGCCGCGGATCGCCTCTCCCCGGCCCCTGCCGAGAGGTCGAAGCCGAGGAAAGGCCGCCGGCGGCGGCCCGTTCGGACCGGTCGAGCGGAGGCCTGACGCGCCGAAACTCCCGGTCACTCCTTGTGTTATGTTTCGCGAACCGAATGCATCAGGACCGGCTCCAGCCAACGGGGTGAACGTGGGCGATGAGATGGTGCTGCTGACGGCGACCTGCCGGCTCTGCGGCAAAGTCGCCGAGGTGGGCTACATCCACGGGCGCGCGCGTGTCACCGTGACCGCCTATCGGTGCGAGCACTGCGGCGCCGAGGACGCCCTGAAACCGCCGGCCCGCCCGGCCGATCGCGCAGAAGAGAGATGCCACCCAAGTCTTCCCTGCGCCGCCGGAGACCGTCCGAGCACGCCACTCGCGGCTGACGCCGCCGGTTGCGGCTGGCTTTTTTTTTGCATGGACGAGGTCGCTCTTTCCAAGGAGGTCGTGTGTACAACCCTCGCGCCTGGCTCATGGCCCATTGCCGGACGTTGCGGAAAGCGATTCTCGACGGGGATCCGCATGGAGACGGCGACGCGATACGGGACGAGAGGCTGGAACGTGAAATGTCCCCACTGCGGAGCCCCGCAAAAGGGTGAGCGCGAGACCGGCGCTCCGGCTCCGGCCCCCGAGCAGGCTCCCCTGAGTCTCTGAATCCTCGAGACGCTCGCGAAGAGAGAAGCCAGGAGCGAGTCCGCATGAGCATGGACGACCCGGGCCGGGAGACGGGCGAGCTCGAGGGCCCGGACCGCGGGCGGCCTCTCGCTTCGCCACCGTCTCCGGTCGCGTCTCCCATCCCCGTTTCCGCGCTCGACGACGACGCCCGGCGATTCGAGGCGATCGTGGAATCCTCGGACGACGCGATCATCTCGAAAGCGCTCGACGGCACCATCACGTCGTGGAATCCGGCGGCCGAACGGCTCTTCGGCTACACCGCCGACGAGATCGTCGGGAAACCGATCTCGGTGCTCATGCCGGCGGAACGACACGACGACATGGAATCCATCCTCGGGCGGATCCGGCGGGGCGAACGTGTCGACCACTACGAAACGGTGCGGGTCTCCAAAACCGGGCGGAAGATCTCCGTATCGCTGTCGGTGTCGCCGGTCAAAGACGCGTCCGGCCGCATCGTGGGCGCCGCCAAGATCGCGCGCGACATCAGCGGCCGGAAAGAGGCCGAAGCGGAGCGGGAGCGGTTGCTCCGGGAAGCCCAGCAGGGCGTCCAGCTGCGCGACATCTTCCTTTCGGTCGCGGGCCACGAGCTCCGCACGCCGCTGAATGCGCTGAAGCTCCAGCTCTACAACCTCGAGCAGCGCCTGACCGCCCTGCCGGAACGCGGCATGGTGGAGAAGGCTCAGAAGGAGGTCGATCGGCTGGCGTCCCTGGCGAATCGGCTCCTGGACGTGGCGCGGTTGGCGGCGGGCGGTTTCTCGATGGCTCCGGCGAGCATGGATCTCGTCGAGCTCGTCCGGGAAGTCGCCGCGCGGATGCAGGAGGATGCCGCGACCGCGGGCTCTCCGATCCGCATCTCCGCGCCCGTCGCCGTCGTCGGCACATGGGACCGCGACGGGTTGGACCAGGTCGTGACGAACCTGCTGTCGAATGCCATCAAGTTCGGCCGGGGACATCCGATCGATGTGATCGTCGAGACCCGCTCGGACCTCGCCGGGGTGCGTGTGCGCGATCGGGGAATCGGCGTCGCCCCGGCGGATCGCGAGCGGATCTTCGAGCGCTTCGAACGCGGGGTCTCGGACCGATCGTTCGGAGGCCTGGGACTGGGCCTGTGGATCGCGCGACAGATCGTCTCCGCCCACCGCGGACGCATCGGCGTCGACATCCCGGACGAACCGGGAGCCGAGTTCTTTTTCTGGCTGCCGACGAACTAGGGAGGAATTCTTGAGAGTCCTCGTGGTCGACGACGACATTCCCTCGGTGGACGCGCTCCGGGTCATGCTCGAGTCGGCGGGACATCGCGTCGACTGCGCGGGGAACGGCCAGGAAGCGCTCTCGCGCCTGCGCGAGGCGAACGGCTACTGCGTCATCCTGCTCGACATCATGATGCCGGTCATGAACGGCTACGAGTTCCGGGAGGAGCAGCTGAAGGACCCGAAGCTCGCGTCGATTCCGGTCATCGTGGTCACCGCCGACGGGCGCGCCCGCGAAAAGGCGAAGCAGATCGGAAGCGACGTCTTCTTCCAGAAGCCCCTCGCGCCGCGGGAGCTGCTTCGCGCGATCGGACGGTACTGCCCTCCGGAAAACGCGGCCTGAGCGTCGGGCCTCGACCTCAAAGCGGCGGCCGCGGCTGCCGAGGGCAGCGGGGCCCGGGGGATGAGCGCCGAGTCATGAACCGCGTGCGTTAGTTCGGGAGAAGCACGTGTCGATCACGTGGATCCTCTCCCGCGAATCGCGCGTACCGATGACGTCCGTAGCGGCGAGCCGCGACCCCGGACTTACCAGCGAGACAGAGTCACCCCACCGTGGTTCCTGGCACGCCGCGTGCAGTTCGTCTACTCGCTTCTCTCCCGCAAGGAAGCTCCAATGGCCACCCCCACCTTACGCGCGCCGATCTCCGCATGAAAAAGCAGCCGCGCTCGCTCTCGCGCGGGTTTCTCCGCGAGAACGCGTTATCGATCGCCTTCTTCGTCTGCTTCGTCATCTTCTTGGGCGGCCAGGTGGTCTCTGGCCTCGCCTCGTATAACGACGACCAGAGAAACCACGGCGCGCCGCCGGCCACGCTCGGGACCTACGTGACGAGCGGCCATTTCTTCGAAGCGGTCTTCGAGAATTGGGAGAGCGAGTTTTTCCAAATGGGAGCGTTCGTCCTCATGACGATCGCCTTGAGGCAGAAGGGCTCGTCGGAGTCCAAGCCCCTGGCGGAGCCGAGCGCGAGCGCTTCGCGGCCCCCGGGCCGCCTCCCCAAGAACGCGCCCTGGCCCGTGCGGCGCGGAGGCTGGGTCCTCACGCTCTACCGCAACTCTTTGACCATCGCCCTCGGTCTGCTCTTTCTCGGCTCCTTCGTAGGCCATGCCCTCGCCGGGTCCGCGGAAGAGAGCCGTGAGCGGCGCTTTCACGGCGAGCCCGTCGTCGGCGTCGTCGAGTACGTCGGAAGCTCGCGTTTCTGGTTCGAGTCGTTCCAGAACTGGCAGAGCGAGTTTCTCTCGGTCGGAGTGTTAATCGTCCTCAGCATCTTTCTTCGCCAGGAAGGATCTCCCCAGTCCAAGGAAGTCTGGGAGCCCCACGCGAAGACGGGCTCGGATTGAGGCCTTCGGCACGCTTCTTGAGTAGGGAGAGGCGGGCGAGAAATCCCTTTCCCACTTTTTCGAGGTTTCCGTGAACAACGATCGCAAGAAGGATCAGGACGAGGCTGGCAACAACAGCTCGAAGAATACCCCCGTCGGCGAGCCCAACCGCTCCGGACAGCGCAAGCAGGCGCAGGGCGCGCCCTCCAAAGGCAAGCAGTTCGAGGGCGGCCGCGAAGGGTCGTCGGGCAAGCGCGGAGCCGACCAGTCCAAGGACAAGCGGGCGACCAACGTCTCGGGCGACGACGCCACCACCGACGAGAAGGAATAAGCACTTTCGCCGGGCCGGGCCTGAAAGGGGCCCGGCCTTTTTCTCCCTTTCGAAAGGACCCGACCAATGGAAGCCACCCGCCTCCTCGAGGCCGACCACAAAATCGTCCAGGATTTGTTCGAGAAGTACGACGCGGCCGGCGACGACGCCTTCCGCACCAAGCAGGCGCTCTTCGAGACCATCAAGAGCGAGCTCCTGGTCCACATGGACATCGAAGAGACGATCTTCTACCCGACCGTGAAGGCGGCCCCGTCCGAAGAGCTCAAGGACGACGTGCGAGAGGCCGACGAAGAGCACCACGTGGTCAAGTTGCTCATGACGGAGATCTCGGCGATGAAACCCGAGGACGAGCAGTACGACGCTAAGGTCACCGTTCTCAAGGAGAACATCGAGCATCACGTGAAGGAAGAAGAAGGCGAGATGTTCCCTTTGGTCAAGAAGCGTTTCGACAAAGCGCGCCTGGAGCAGCTCGGCGATGAGATGGAAGAGCGCAAGGAGACCCTCCGCGGCGAGGCCTGATCCCGGAGGATCGGCGCCAAGCCCTGCTCGGCTCTCGTCGTGTCCGTACCGTGACCGCGGGCCGCGTCCTTCTGACCGGCGCTTCGGGATACGTCGGGGGCCGGCTGCTGGCGGAGCTCGAACGGCGCGGCGTGCCGTTGCGTTGCTTCGTCCGCCGGCCCGATTCCCTGCGCGGCCGCGCGGCGCCTTCCACCGAGATCGCCGCCGGCGACGCGCTCGATTCCGCATCCGTCGCCCGGGCCCTCGAGGGCGTTTCGACCGTTTACTACCTGATCCACTCGATGGGCGGCAGGGACTTCGCCGCGCGAGACCGGGAGGCGGCCGAGATTCTCGGCGAGGGCGCGCGCGAGGCGGGTGTCCGCCGGATCATCTACCTCGGCGGTCTGGGAGAGAGCGCGGTGGGCCTCTCCGAACACCTGCGCAGTCGCCAGGAGACGGGCGAGATCCTCCGGCAGTCGGGCGTTCCCGTCGTCGAGTTTCGCGCTTCGATCGTGCTCGGCTCCGGCAGCCTCTCGTTCGAGATGGTCCGGGCGCTGGTCGAACGCCTGCCGGTCATGATCTGCCCGCGCTGGGTCGCCGTCGAAGCCCAGCCGATCGCCGTCGAAGACGTGATCGCCTACCTCGCCGGGGCGCTCGATCTGCCGGAAGGCGCCGAGCGGATCTACGAGATCGGCGGCCCGGACCGGGTGACCTACGGCGACCTGATGCGCGAGTACGCGCGCCAGCGCGGCCTGAAGCGGGTCCTGATCCCGGTGCCGCTGCTGACGCCGCGGCTATCGAGCTTGTGGCTCGGCCTCGTCACCCCGCTCTACGCCCGCGTCGGGCGAAAGCTCGTGGACAGCCTCCGCAACCCCACGGTCGTCCGTGATCCGGCCGCGCTCGCGGCCTTCCCGGTCCGGCCGCGGGGCGTGCGCGACGCGATCGCGCGGGCGCTCCGCAACGAAGACGAGGCCTTTGCGAGAACGCGCTGGTCGGACGCCGTGTCCTCGTCGGGTCTGACCGACCGCTATGGCGGCGATCGCGTCGGCACGCGCCTGGTCGACAGCCGCACGACGTTCGTTCCGGTGGCGCCGGCCGACGCGTTTGCGCCGATCCGGCAGATCGGCGGAGGCGGCGGCTGGTACTACGGAAATTCTCTCTGGAGACTTCGCGGGTTCCTGGACCTGCTCGTCGGGGGCGTCGGCCTGCGCCGCGCGCGCCGCCGCCACGACGAGCTCTGCCCGGGCGATGCTCTCGACTTCTGGCGGGTCGAGTCCTACGAGCCCGATCGTCTGCTGCGGCTGCGCGCCGAGATGAAGGTGCCGGGCCGTGCGTGGCTGCAGTTCGAGACGACGCCTGTTCCGGGCGGCACCGAGATCCGACAGACCGCCAGCTTCGACGCCTCGGGGCTCTTCGGCCTCGCCTACTGGTACGCGCTGTACCCGCTCCACCGCTTCGTTTTCGCCGGCATGCTCCGCGCCATCGCGGACCGCGCTCGGCAGTCCGCGACGGCTACGAAGACTCGGGAGGTCAGCAGTGGCTCATGAGGCCGATGATGATGATGATGGGAATCGGAATGCCGATCAGCCACAACAGTATCGAGCGCATCGTCAGATCCTTCCTGCGGGCCGAGGCACCGCATCCATGTCCCGATCCCTCTGCTTCCCGCCGAGGGTGGCGGCGAAGCTGCCGCAGAAAGCGCCCACGATGAGCGCGGCGAACAGCCAGTAGAGCGAGTTTGCCGTCGTCTTTCTCAGCTGCGTCGATCGCCCGTCGATCACGGTTGACGACGTCGGTCACGCGCGCCTCCGCCTGAGACCGATCCAGGCCGGTCCTCGCGACGACGAGTTCGACGAGACGACCGCGGTCGTCCGAGGCGATGTCGGGGAGGGCCAGAGCGGCCGCCAGGATCGTCGTCGCCTCCCGACGGGCTTCGGCGTCGCCGTCTCCGGCGCCCGGCTGGGCGCTCCGAAACAGCGAGTCGACGTAGTAGTCGTGGGGACCGGAAGCAGGATTGCTCAGACCCTTCCTTGGCGATCGAGGTCGCCATGGAGGACAGGAAGATCGCGGAAATCACGAGGCCGACGGCCCAGACCAGAAACCCGTGCGCCGTGTCTCGAAAGTAGACCTCGTGTGTGTGAATGGCCACCCACTTCGTCCGAAGGCGACCGGCGAGGTAGCCGCCGAGCGCGCAGGACAAGGCCTGGACCAGGATGATCCAGACGACCGCGGCGGGGGCGATGCGCGAAACGGTCGAGCCGGAGCTCGGCCAGGGCGACACTGAGGACAGGCCCATGCCGGCGCCGAGGGCCATCAGGCTGAACGAGAGTGCCGCGGCGACGAACGCGCCCGCCACGACGGCGGCCCAGGAAACCCCCGAGCTCGTCGCTTCGACGGGCTGTGCGTCGGTTGTCGGGGACCGAAGAGTCATCGTGGACATAGGGAGACTGCCTTTCTTTCTAGGTTCGTGATCTGGATTGAGAGAGCTACCGAGCGAAGCGAAACGCGAAACGAGGATTGCACGAGATGTGCCAGACGCCTTCACAGCACGGACGGGCGCCGCCGCCCGTCCGCCCCTCTACGAGCCCGCGGCGAGACTCAGCGCGCGCGGCTCTTCTTCACGAGCCGGATCTTGCGATCCTTTTCTGCTCGCGCGGCCTCGGACGCGCTCTTGACGTCCCTGACCTCTTCGAGAGGAGGAAGCTGGGCCTCCAGGCCGAGGGCCTCGAGCCACAGCTCCCGGCACCATCCCCGCGTGTGGTACAGGTGCTCGTCCTCCTCGTCCTCGACCTCCTCGTAGGCCTCGGTCAGCGCGGCCTTCACGGCTCCCGTCGCCTTCTCGGCGAATGCGCCGATGAGCGACCAGTTCGCGTGGTCCTTCGTCTCCGCGTCGCACGACGCACTCGCAGGCCACGATCTGCGCCGCCTTCGGAGCGTCCTTCAACGCCTTCTGCATCGCGGAGACGAGCGCCTTGCCCTTGTCGCGCACGATCAGACGGCCGGGCGTCGTCGCCTCGGCGTCGAGGCCGAGCGTTTCGAACACTCCGCGAACGATCTCGACGTGCCGCTCGGTCTGCTCGAGGTACTTCGTCCACTCCTTCTTCAAATCCGCGTTCCGCGCGCACAGGAGCGCCATGCGATAGACCTCGACGCCGCCGAGCTCGGTCTCGAGCGCCTGATAGAGAAGTTCCTTCGCCTGCTCCGTCACCGCGGTATCCCGGGTTTTCATGGAGATGCCTCCGCGCGAGCGCGGCTGCAAGGACCGTACCGCGGGAGGCTCGCTTCTTGCAGGACGTCCGCGAGCGTGAATCCACGTCTCGAACAGGAGCCCTCAGAATGAAATCGCGCAAGCGCGGCGACCGCCGCTCGAAGAACTCGTCTCGTGCCGATCGAACGCCGTCGAAACGTTCCGGTTCGGGAGACGGCGCCGCGCCGTCACCTTCGGACGGCGCGGCGCAGTCGCCCGGCCAATCCCAATCTCGCCGCCGGTCAATCCTCCGATCCGGCGCGCCCGAGCAATCCCAAAGCCGCCGACCTCGGCGATGCATCGCGAGGACGCGCGCCGGCCAGGTCCTGACGACGAACCAGGGCACGCGCGGTCAACGACAACCAGAACACGCTGAAGGCGGGCGAGCGCGGTCCGTCGCTCCTCGAGGACTTCCACTTCCGCGAGAAGATCACCCACTTCGACCACGAGCGGATCCCCGAGCGCGTCGTGCATGCGCGCGGCACCGGCGCGCACGGCTACTTCCAGGTCTACGAAGATCGCTGGCCCGCTACACGAAGGCGCGCGTTCCTGCAGGATCCGTCGGTGCGCACGCCGGTCTTCGTGCGCTTCTCGACGGTCGCCGGCTCGCGCGGCTCGACCGACATGGCGCGCGACGTCCGCGGCTTCGCGGTCAAGTTCTACACGGAGGAGGGCGAACTTCGACCTCGTCGGCAACAACATCCCGGTCTTCTTCATCCAGGACGCGATCAAGTTCCCCGACCTCGATCCACGCCGTCAAGCCGGAGCCGGACAACGAGATGCCGCAGGCGGCCTCGGCGCACGACACGTTCTGGGACTTCATCTCGCTGATGCCCGAGTCGATGCACATGATCATGTGGGTGATGTCGGATCGCGCGATCCCGCGCAGCTTCCGCATGATGGAAGGCTTCGGCGTCCACACGTTCCGGTTCGTCAACGCGGAGGGCACGTCGCGCTTCGTCAAGTTCCACTGGAAGCCGCTGCTCGGCGTGCACTCGGTGGTCTGGGACGAGGCGCAGAAGATCTCCGGCAAGGACCCGGACTTCCATCGGCGCGACCTCTGGGAGGCGATCGAGCAGGGCGACTTCCCGCGAGTACGAGCTCGGGCGTCCAGGTCGTCGAGGAGCGGACGAGCACGACTTCGACTTCGACCTGCTCGATCCGACCAAGCTCATCCCCGAGGAGCTCGTGCCGGTGCGAGCGCGTCGGCAGGCTCGACGCTCAACCGCAACCCGGACAACTTCTTCGCCGAGACCGAGCAGGTCGCGTTCCATCCCGGGCACGTCGTCCCGGGCATCGACTTCACCAACGATCCGCTCCTGCAGGGCCGGCTCTTCTCCTACACCGACACCCAGCTGATGCGGCTCGGCGGACCGAACTTCCACGAGATCCCGATCAACCGCCCGATCGCGCCGGTCCACAACAACCAGCGCGACGGCCACATGCGGCAGACGATCAACCGCGGCAAGGCCGACTACGAGCCCAACTCGATCGGCGGCGGCTGCCCGATGCAGGCGCGGTCGCGCGGCCGGCGGCTTCGTCACGCTTCCCGGAGCCGACTCGAGGGCGACGAAGGTGCGGGCGCGCTCCGAGAAGTTCTTCGATCACTTCAGCCAGGCGACGCTGTTCTTCAGCAGCCAGTCGGAGCCGGAGAAGGACCACATCGTCGAGGCGCTGCGCTTCGAGCTCGGCAAGGTCGAGCGCCTGCCGATCCGCGAGCGGATGGTCGCGCTGCTCGCGCGCGTCGACCAGGAGCTGGCCGGCGCGCGTCGCCGAAGGCCTCGGCTTCCGCGAGATCCCCGCGCTCGAGGTGCCCGTCAATCAGAGCATTCCCGGGGACGGCGATCCCGGCCGACTTCGAGCCGCGATCCTGCGGCTCGCCCGCCGCGGAGTCTCCGGCACTCTCGATGGCGAACACGGTCAAGGAGCACGTCGCGACGCGAAAGGTGGCGATCCTCGCGGCCGACGGCGTCGACGGCGCGTCGGTCGGGCGCATCCAGGAGGCGCTGCTCGCCGAGGGCGCCGCGAGGCTTCGTCGTCGCCCCGCGGCTCGGCACGCTCGACGACCGACGACGGCGATGCGCTGATGATCGACCACAGCCTGCTGACCACCGCGTCCGTGCTCTTCGACGCGGTGTACGTGCCGGGAGGCGCCGACAGCGTCGCGCGCTCTGATGACCGACCGGGACGCCCTCGACTTCGTGACCGAGGCGTACCGCCACTGCAAGCCCATCGCGGCGTCTTCCGACGGAGCCCGGCTCCTCGAGGCGAGCCCGGGCGTTCTTCCGGATTCGGAAGGGAACGGTAACGGAAACGGCGGCGACGCCGCGGCCGAAGGCGTACGAGTGACCTCGGACGCGGCCGACGCGGAGTTTGCCCGGGCGTTCATCGCCGATCTCGGCCGCCATCGGTTCTGGGGCCGGTCTCGAAGGAACCGCTTCGGCGGGGCGTATGCGGGAGTCGACGAGACGCGCGGCCGGGCGCCGGTTCCCCAGGCGGAGGCCCGACTCGTGTAGAGACGCCGCCGCTGAGGTGCGCCCGGTCCGGATTGGCGGAAGCGTGTGGGAGTCGAACCCACCCGTCCCGGCTCGAGGCCGCGACGCCGACGGATTTGAAGTCCGCGAGGGTCACCGGACCCCGTGCGCTTCCGCAGGAAGCCTACAACGGGCGTTTCCCTCGGCCTGCCTCTTGCAGGAAAATCCCGCCGAAAGGACAACTCTGCATGAAGAACAGACCCAGACCGAGACTGGCAACCGAGACGGCCCTTCCCGCGAAGAGGCCCTTCCTTTCCGACATCCAGACGCTGCGCGAACGGGCGCGCCAGCACATGGAGAAGGGGGCGGTGACCGAGGGTTACCGCGCTGACCGCGAGACGGTCATCAAGATCCTGAACGAGGCGCTGGCGACGGAGATCGTCTGCGTCCTCCGCTACAAGCGGCACTACTACATGGCCGCGGGCATCCACGCGCAGGCCGTCGCCGCAGGAGTTCCTCGAGCACGCCAACGAGGAGCAGCAGCACGCCGACCAGATCGCCGAGCGCATCACGCAGCTCGACGGCGAGCCCAACTTCTCGCCGGACGGGCTCGCGTCGCGCAGCCACTCGGAGTACGTCGAGGGCACGACTCTCATCGACATGCTCAAGGAGGACCTGGTCGCCGAGCGCATCGCGATCGAGTCCTACGGGGAGATCGTCCGCTATCTCGGAAACGACGACCCGACGACCCGGCGCTTGATGGAAAGCATCCTCGCCGTCGAGGAGGAGCACGCCGACGACCTGAAGACGCTCCTGGAGACGTTCGCCAAATAGGCGAGCGCTCCGGGCGCTTCGGGCTCAGTCCGGGGCGCCCGCGGCCGCCTCGCGCAGCCGGAATCGCTGGACCTTTCCGGTCGCGGTCTTCGGCAGCTCCGGAACGACGGTGACCCAGCGCGGGCACTTGTAGGCCTCGAGGCGTTCGCGCGCGAACGTTCGCAGCGCCTCGGCGTCAAAGAGCCCGCCGGCGCCGGCGCCCTCGCGCAGCGCCACGAAGGCGTGCGCCTTCACGAGCCCGTCGCCGTCCTGCCGGGCGACGACCGCGCACTCCAGCACGGCCGCGTGCGCCGCGAGCACGGCCTCGACTTCGACGGGTGAAACCCAGATGCCGCCGATCTTGAGCATGTCGTCGCTCCGCCCGGAGTGCCAGAAGTAGCCGTCGGCGTCCTCGCGGTACTTGTCGCCGGTGCGGATCCAGTCGCCGGCGAGCGTGCGTTTGGTGGCCTCGTGCTTGTTCCAGTAGAAGGCCATCGTGGAATCCCCGCGGACGAGGAGGTCGCCGATCTCTCCGCGGGACACGTCGGCGCCTCGCTCGTCGACGAGCCGCACGTCGTACCCCCGGACGGCCCGGCCGCTGGAGCCCGGCCGGACGTCGCCCGGATGGTTCGAGATGAAGCAGTGGCAGATCTCGCTCGATCCGATGCCGTCGAGGATCTCGAGGCCCGTCCGTTCCCGCCAGCGCTCCCAGACGCTCGCGGGCAGAGCCTCGCCGGCGCTCGCGCAGGAGCGCACGCTGGAAAAGTCGGCCTCGGCGCCGCTCTCCATCGCGGCGAGCATTCGGGCATACGCCGTCGGCACGCCGAAAAAGAGCGTCGGGCGGTGCCGGCGGACCTGGTCGAAGACCGCCTCCGGCGTCGGCCGACCGGCAAACAGCACCGTCGCCGCTCCCACGTCGTACGGAAAATACTGAGCGTTGCCGAGCCCGTAGGCGAAGAAGAGCCGGGCGATCGAGAAACAACGGTCTGTGGAACGGATGCCGAGGACATCCTCGCCGTACGTGCGGCAACAGATCCAAGCGTCGTGCTGGAGGTGCACGACACCTTTGGGCTCCCCCGTCGTGCCGCTCGAGTAGAGCATGAACGCCGGGCCGTCGCGGTGTGTGCGGGCGTAGCCGGGCCTCGGGTCCCCCGCGCGGAGGCGGTGGGAAGCCTCGGAGACGGTCCAGGCCTCCGTGTCCTCCGGCAGGTGCGGGTCGGTCGCGCACGCCGGGTCGAAGACGAAGAGCCGCGGCTCAGCAGTCGTCGAGAATCTTTTCCAGGTGTGCGGGCGTCAGCTGCGTGTTGAGAGGGACCGCGACGGCGCCCGCGGCGATCGCGCCCCAGAAGACGACGGAGAAGGCGGGCCCATCCGGAAGAAGGAGGGCAACTCGATCCCCGGGATGGACCCCCTCGCGCCGGAGGGCCGAGGCAAAGCGCCGCACGCTGTCGTCGAGCTCGGCGTAGCGCATCTCCCCCGCGTCGCTGACGATGGCCACGCTCTCGCCGCGGCCCTCCGCCACATGCCTCCCCACGAACCAATGCGCGGCGTTGAAGCGGTCCGGGAGGTGGTCAGCGGCGCGCACGGGGCGCCCTAGTGGAAATCGGACGCCTTCACTATGCGCATGGGGCCTCCCGGAAGAGGACGGAAACTCTATGACAACCGGGCCCGAAAGAAACCTCTCGGGCTTCCCGCCGGCCTCGGTTCGCCGTTGTAGCATCCGTGGGCGCCGCAACGACGACCCCGGTAACGCTTCGCGGCGAGGGAGGCAACAGGAATGATCCGCACTCGACGGTTTGGGGTCTGGCTCGGGACGATCTCGCTCCTCGTACCCTTCCTGGGAAGCTGTCGGCGTGCCGAGACGGCGGCTCCGGCCGCCTCGAAGACCACCACGCTTCTGCTCGCGGCCTACTCCACGCCGCGCGAGGCCTACCGGGACGCCCTCCTGCCCGGATTCGAGGCCGCGTGGAAACAGAAGACCGGCGGAGCCGTCGAGTTCCGCACGTCTTACCAGGGCAGCGGCGCGCAGGCTCGGGCGATCATCGGCGGTTTCGAGGCCGACATCGCGGCTCTCGCGCTGGCTCCGGACATCGACAAGATCGTCACGGAGAAGCTCATCACCCAGGACTGGAAAGCGCGCGCGCATGGCGGCATGGTCAGCAACTCCGTCGTCGTCATCGCGGTCCGCAAGGGAAACCCCGCGGGGATCAAGGACTGGGCGGACCTCACGCGCAGCGGCTTGAACGTTCTGACTCCGGACCCGAAGACCTCCGGCGGCGCCATGTGGAACATCAATGCCATCTACGGCGCGGCGCTCCGGGGCCACGCCGGCGTCCCGGCCAACGACCCGGCCGCCGCGGCCGCCTTTCTCGCGAGCGTTTTCAAGAACGTCTCGATCATGGACAAGGGAGCGCGTGAGTCGATCACGACCTTCGAGAAGGGCGTCGGAGACGTCGCGATCACGTATGAGAACGAGGTCCTGACGGCGCAGGCCGCCGGTGAGCCGCTCGAGTACGTCGTCCCCAAATCGACGATCCTGATCCAGAACCCGGCCGCCGTCGTGGACGTTTACGTCGACAAACACGGCACGCGGGATGCCGCCGCCGCGTTCCTCGATTACCTGGTGACTCCCGACGCCCAGCGGGCCTTCGCCAAGTCTGGTTTTCGTCCTGTGAATCCCGACGTCGCCAAGGAGACGGAGGCCAGGTTTCCGAAGGTCGAGGATCTCTGGTCGATCGACGATCTCGGCGGCTGGCCCAAAGTCCTGGAGGACGTCTACGGTCCGAAGGGCGTCTGGACGAAGGTCTTCGCCGACAAGAGCGCTTCGAAGTGAGTCCGGCGAGGGCATCGGGCACGGCGCCCGCGGCCCGGGTGCCGGTCCCGCCTGCCTCCGAGCCCGCGCTGCCGCGTCCCTGGGGGCGCTGGGGACTGCGGGCCACCGCGATCGCCTATCTCGGGCTCGGAGTCGCGCTCCCGCTCGCGGCGGTGATCGAGCGCGGCTTCTCCGCGGGCCTGAGAGAGTTCGGGCGCTACCTGACGGCGCCGGCGGCGGCCCAGGCTCTGGAGCTCACGCTGTGGATGGCGGCCGTGATGACGGCGGTCAACGTCGTGTTCGGCGTCGCGACCGCGTACGTCCTGGCGCGCTACGAGTTCCCGGGCCGCGGCCTCTTGAACGGGTTGGTCGATCTGCCCTTCGCGATCCCGACGCTCGTCACCGGGCTCATGCTCGTCGTCCTCTACGGCCCGGCGGGCTTCCTCGGACGGTGGCTCGAGGGCCACGGCATGAAGGTCATCTTTGCCCAGCCGGGCATTCTCCTGGCGCTCCTCTTCGTCTGCTACCCGTTCGTCGTGCGCACGGTCCAGCCGGTGCTGCTCGGAGCGGAGCGATCCGAGGAGGAAGCCGCCTGGACGCTGGGCGCGTCGCGCTGGCGAACCTTCTGGAAGATCACCCTGCCCGAGATCCTCCCCGCCGTCCTGACCGGGGCGCTGCTCTGCTTCGCCCGCGCCCTGGGCGAGTTCGGATCGATCGTCATCGTGGCCGGCAACATTCCCGGGAGGACGCTCACGGCGCCGGTCTACATCTACGGAGAGATCGAATCCCAGAATTCCCGGGCCGCGAGCGCGGTCTCGATCGTGCTCCTGACGATTTCGTTCGCGATGCTCCTTCTCGTGGACGCCTACAGCAAGCGCCCGAAGGCGGCCGGTGGCTGACGCTCCCGGGCTCGAAGCCGTCGATCCTCGCGAGGGCCGCACGAGACCCCGCGGCATCGAGCTCGCGCTCGTCGCGGCCGTCCTCGCCTATGCCGGGATCCTCCTCGTCGGCCCCTTTGTCGGGCTGCTCTGGGGAGCGGTCCGCGCGGGCGCCGGGCCTTTCTGGAGGGCCCTGACGAATCCGGAAGCCCTGCACGCCCTCAAGCTGACGCTCCTTCTCGGGCTCGCCGCGACGGCGATCAACGCCGTCCTGGGCACGTGCACGGCCCTGGTCCTCGTGCGCCACGACTTTCGCGGCAAGCGCATGCTCAACGGGCTCGTGGACCTGCCCCTCGCCACGTCGCCCGTCATCGCCGGGTTCATGATCATCCTGCTCTTCGGGCGCGGCGGATGGCTCACGCCGGCGGCATCGGCGCTCGGGATCTCGATGGTGTTTTCGATCCCGGGGATGCTCCTCGCCACGACGTTCGTCTCGCTGCCGTTCGTCACGCGCGAGCTCGTGCCCGTCCTCGAGCAGATCGGCACGGAGTCGGAGTCCGCGGCCTACACGATGGGAGCGAGCGCGTGGACGGCGTTCTGGAGGATCACGCTCCCGGCCGCTCGCTGGGGCCTTCTCTACGGAGTCTCGCTGACGTTCGCCCGGGCCATCGGGGAGTTCGGCGCGGTCCTGGTCGTCAGCGGCAGCATCGCCGGCCTCACGGAAACGGCCACGCTCTACGTCTACCGCGCGCTGGACGAGCGCCACCCGGTCGACGCGCACGCGGTCGCGCTCGTGCTGGCGCTGTTCTCCTTCGTGCTCCTGCTGGGGATGGAGTTCTTCCGCCGCCGGCGAAAAAAGGGAGCGACCGGCTAGTTTCCCGGCGTCGTCCGTCCCCCGACGATCTCGCGCGCCGCCTTCGCGTTCGGATAGTCCGGTTCGACTTCGAGCGCTCTGGCGTAGAACTGCCGGCCGAGCTCCTTCTCTCCGCTCGAGAGATACGTCTCGGCGAGGCTGTCCCACGTGTTGCCCGATCCCGGATAGAGCTCCGTGTTCAGGCGGAAGATCGCGATCGCCGCGTCGGTCTCCTTGCGTCCGAGGAACGCGTACCCGAGCTCGTTGATCGCCTCTTCCCGGACGAGCGGGGACTGCGGATCGCTCTTCCGGATGCCCTCGAGCATCGCCGTCAGCGCCTGCGGCCCGCGCTTCGACGCCACCTCGCCCAGCACGGCGTTTCCGACCTCTCCCAGCGGATCGTTGGCCTGCAGGTACGCGTCGAGCGCTCGCGGATCCGACTCCGCGTCCTTCCCGAGCTCGGCCAGCGTCCGGCGGTACTCCTCCGGGATTCCCTGGAGCAGGCGCCGCCGCTCCTCCTTCGGAATCCACCGCCCCGCGACCATCACGCCCTCGGGCTCGCGGAGCCGCCGCACGTCCTCGAGCGGGTTCTCGCGGCTGAGGATCAGGTCGGCCCGCTTGCCGGCGGAGATCGTCCCGAACTCGCTTTCCTTCCTCAAGAGACGGGCCGGGTCGAGCGTCGCGGTCTTGATCGCGGCGTACGGCGTGAAGCCGAGCTCCTGGAAGATCTCGATCTCGTCGAGCAGGCAGAAGCCCGGCACGCCCAGCCACGAGGCGTCGGTCCCGGCGAGGATGGGCACGCCGCCGTCGTGCAGCGCCTTGACGAGCTGCCGCTGGAATTCGTAGCTCACGGCGAGCCCGGGGACGAGCTCCGGGTCGAACCGTGTGGCGTACGTGTTGCGCGCCGGCTCGAGCTTCGCCCGCATCGACGGCGCCATGTAGACGAGGTTCGGATCCTTCAAATACTTCCCGACGTCGGTGGCCTGCCGCACGATGTTGCGAAAGGCGATGAGCGTCGGAATCACCGAGATGCCGGCCTCGCGCGTCATCGCGACGGCCTTCGGGATCCTGGCCGTGTCGAGGGGATGGACGACCTCGTTGCGGCTGGGGTCGTCGTGGAAGAAGGTGTAGACGTACTCCTCGGCGTGGGCGATCGACTGGCCCGCGGCGAGCGTGGCGGCGAAGCCGGGCTCGCGCGCGACGTGCCCGACGAGGACGAGGCCTTTCTTCTTTGCCTCGGCCGTCAGCGCCGGGTACTCGGCCGCGCCGACCTGGTTGTAGATCTTGATCCCGTCGTAGCCCGCCGCCGCGATCTTGTCGACGTCCTCGACGGCCGCCTCGGGACTGCGCGGCCGATCGAAGGTCGGGCCCGTCGAGTAGATCGCCGGCCCGAGGAGCTTCCCGTCCGAGATGCGGCGACGCCACTCCAGGTACTGCGGGCGCCCGTTCAGGTTGAAGACGGTCGTCACGCCGTTGACGACGTAGAGCGTGAGCTCTTCCGGCGTGTAGACGTGGACGTGCATGTCGGCGAGGCCCGGCGTGAGGTAGCCGCCGCGGGCGTCGACGACCTTCGCGCCCTGGGGCGCCGGATTCGTCCCGAGTCGGGCCGATCGCGGCGATCCGGCCGCCGGATACGACCACGGTTTGATCGCGCAGCACCCGGTCGGAGTCCATGGGCACCACGTTGGCGTGCACGAAGGCGGTGACGTCGGAACCGCCCGCGAGGGCGAGGACCGCGGCGAGGATCAGCCCGAAGGCATGGACGATCGGCATGCGTGGAACCTCGCCTTCAAGCTACGCAGAAGACGGGCCGAGGTTCCGTGGAACGCGAAACGGCCGGACTCCCCGGCGAGGAGCCCGGCCGAGAAAAACCGAAACCGAGGGCTACGGGGTCTTCGTGACGATGTCCCGGAGAATGGGCGGCTGACCCATGTAGTTCGTGATCTGCAGCTTTCCGTCCTTGATCGAAGCCTCGGCGGCGAGCATCATCTTGCCCTCGCCCTTCGACTCGCCCTTCTTCCACCGCATTTCGACGACCGACAGGTCGTATTTCTGCGCCGTGCCCGGCGCGAGCGAACCGGCCATCGAGATGGGGCGGTTGGTCGCGACGACCACCTGCCGGGTCCCGTCCGGCAGCATGTTGGAGCGGGCGTACATGAGGGCGTCGCCCATCCCCGACTCCGCCGTCTTGATGTAGCCGACCTGGGGCATGTTCTGCATTTCCTGAACCATCGCCTGCGACCCCGCCGCCGCGAGGACCGACTTCAGGACCTCCCTCTCGCCGTCGGTGGACCAGCGGTTGATGACGATCTCGACGATCCCGCTCTGGCCGGTCTGCACGCTGAAGGCACGCGCCGTGAAGGTCTCGATCGGCTTGTTTCCCGACTCCGGCCGCTGGCCGCCCACCTGCGCCTGCACCGAGGCCGCGGCCGCCAGGAGAACGACTCCGAGGATCCCGAGGAATGTGGAACCTTGTCTTCATCGAATGCTCCTTAAAAATGATCCCCGAACTCTATCGCGCTCCCACGCCCCCGGCGCATTGAACCAAAGGGTTAGAAGTCAGAACCCCGGCGGCCGCTCCCCCGCCACGCCCGAGGCCTTTTCGAGAGCGATTCCCACAGTCCCGATCGTTCCTTCGTCGAAGAGCCGGCCGATCAACGAGACGCCGTGCGGAACGCGCCGCGGCGTCTTAAAGGTGGGCACCGGGTTCTTGGGATCCGGGGCCCAGTCGTTGCGCGCCACCGTGACCTCCACGAAACCCGTCCGCAGAGCCAGCGCGGGATGCCCCGTGAAGTTCGTAATAGTCAGGATTTCGCCGCGCATCGGCGGCGTCAGGAGCACGTCCACCTTTCGGAAGACCTTCTCCATCTCGATGGCCACCTTCCGGCGCAGCCGGTCGGCCTGGACGAAGTCGACGGCCGACAGGAAACGCGCCTGGCGGAAGATGTTGGGCCAGGCGTCCGGGACCTGCATCTTGAGCTCGTTCATCTTTCCCGAGAGTGTCTGCTCTTCGAACGCCGCGGCGCCTTCCGCAGACACGACGGTTCCGAGAGAGTCGTACGGCCAGTCCGGAAGCTCCACTTCGACGGGCGTCATCCCGAGCTTCGTGAGCGCCTCGAGCGCCGCGGGCTCCAACGCCGTCGCGGGCTCCTCTTTCATCCACTTCGGGATGTAGCCGAGCTTCATCCCGCGGATCGAACCGGTCGCGTCGAAATCGAGATGGCTCGGCACGCTGTAGAGATCTCCCGGGTCCGGACCCGAGATCGCCTGCACCACGAGCATCGCGTCTTCGACGCCGCGGGTCATGGGACCGAGCTTGTCGCACGTCCAGGAAAGCGTCATCGCGCCCGTGCGCGGGACCCGGCCGAACGTCGGACGAAGACCCGTCAGGCCGCACCGCATTGTGGGATCGATGATCGATCCACCGGTCTCGCTGCCGACCGAGAACGACACCAGCGCCGCGGCCGTGGCCGATCCGGGGCCGGCGCTCGATCCCCCCGACCCTTCCTCGAGCAGCCACGGATTCATCGTCTGTCCGCCGAACCAGACGTCGTTGAGGGCGAGCGCGCCGAGCGACAGCTTCGCCAGCAGAACGCCGCCGGCTTTCTGCAGCCGGTCGACGACGGCCGAGTCCTCCTGCGGGACGCGGTTCCGGTAGAACTCCGCCCCGTACGTCGTCAGGATGCCCTTCGTGTCGAGGAGATCCTTCACACCGAAGGGGATTCCGTGCAGCGGGCCCCGATACTTGCCGGCGGCGATCTCCGCGTCGGCCTGCTTCGCCTGCGCGAGCGCGACGTCCTTCGTCAGCGTGATGATGCAACGGAGCTTCGGATCCAGCCGCTCGCAGCGTTCGATGTAGATGCGCGTCAGCCTTTCTGACGTCAGCGCGCGCGACTTGATCCACGCGGACTGGGCCACGACCGTCGCGAACGCGATGTCCTCGTCCTTCCTCGGAAGCGGCCCCGGATTCGTCCCACTGCCGACGAAGCGGTCCCGCGTCGGAGCCGGCGCGACGCCGGGGATCATCGGGTTCCAGAGCGTGGCCGGCGCAAGCGTGTCCTCGAGCGCGAGCTTGCGCGGGCCCGTGCGCCGCTCCATCGACCCGGCCATCATCCTGGCCCAGCTCTCGGCGATCTGCGTCTGCTCGGCGCCGGTGAACTCGATGCGCACGAGCTTCTGGGCTTCGACGACGGTCGCGGGGGTGATCTCCGGCCCGACCGGCGGCGCCGTGCCGTACACCGTCGGCATACCCGCCGGAGGCGGCGTGACTTTGGGATCGGGGGCGGCGGCGACGCGGCGGGCCACCGCGGCGGCGCCCACGAGACCGGCGGTCGTCCGGGCGAGAAAACGGCGGCGGGATTGCGGCATGGATCGCCTCCTCGTGGGCGCCATCCTATGTCGCCGCGCATCTACTGCCCTGCCCGAGCCCGGCGCAGTCGATCGAGGCGCGCCTCGGGCCGCCCTCGCCGTCAGGCGAGGTATCCGGCCCGGACGGCCTGGAGCACCGCGCGGGTGCGGTCGCGGACCCCGAGCTTCGAGAGGATGCTCGACACGTGGTTTTTCACGGTGCCTTCGGCCACGCGGAGGGCGTTCGCGATCTCGCGGTTGCTGTAGCCCCCCGTCATCAGCCGCAAGACCTCCAGCTCGCGCTCGGTCAGCGGATCCGCGGGCTCGAGGCGCGGAAACGCCGGGTCCGGGCCCGCTTCGAGCCCGCGCACGATCCTTTCCGAAGCGATCGGGTGCACCGCGGTGCCGCCGGCGGCGACGTCGCGGATGGCGCGGACGAGCTCGGCGAGCGACACGTCCTTGAGGAGGTAGCCCTTCGCGCCGGCGCGCAGGCCCTCGAGGAGGAGCTCGTCGTCGTCGAAGGTGGTGAGAATGATCGTCGGCGGCAGGGCGTCCGCGGCGGCGAGCGCGCGGAGCACTTCGAGGCCCGACATCCGCGGCAGCCGCATGTCGAGCAGCACGACGTCCGCTCCCGAGCTCGGGATCGCGTCCACCGCCTCGGCTCCGTCGGCGGCTTCGCCCGTCACGGCGATTTCCGGATCGAGCGCGAGGAGGCTCCGGATGCCCTCCCGGACGAGCGTCTGATCCTCGACGAGAAAGACGCGGATCACGAAGACGCGCTCGCCGCCGGCAGCGGCAGCATGGCGTCCACGCGAAACCCCTCGCCCGGAGCCGTGTTGAAAGAGACGGCGCCGCCTCTCTGCTCGAAGCGCTCGCGCAGCCCCGCGAGGCCGTGGCCGTCGGCGACGCCTCGTGCAATATCGGTCGCCCCGCACCCGTCGTCGCGGGCGCGGATCCGGATGCCGGCCTCGGAGCGCTCGATTTCGAGCCAGAGGTTCTCGGCCCGCGCGTGCCGCACCGCATTCGTCACGATCTCCTGGGCGCAGCGCAGGACGACCTCGCCGACGGCCGGATCGTCGATCGCGAGAGACGGCGAGGCCTCGACGTGGATGCGCGGCCGGGGAATGCCGTCGGCGAGCTTGCGGAGCGCGGCCGGAAGGTCGAGGCCGTCCTCCCGAAGCGCGCCCACGACAGCGCGCACGTCGCCGAGGAGCAGCTTGGTCACGGACTGGGCCGTGTCGATCCGGGCGCGCGCCTCCCCGGCGGCCTTGTGGCTCGCGATCTCGAGATTGAGGGAGAGCGCCGTGAGGTGATGGCCCAGCAGATCGTGCAGGTCCCGCGCGATGCGCGCGCGCTCCGCCAGGCGGGCGCTCCGGGCCAGCAGCTCACGGGTCGCTTCGAGCTCGGCGTTCGCGACCGCGAGCCCCTCCCGGAGGGCCGTCTCTTCGGCGAGGAGGCGGGCCGTGGCGACGGCGATGAACTGGAATGGCAGGTAGGCAAAGGCGAGCACCACGCCCCAGTGCCATCCCCAGTGGAGCCACATGAGCCCCAGCAGGCCCACGCTTTGCGCGGTGATCCACGCCGTGGCGGCCGCGCGCGGCAGGATGGGTCCCAGCTGGAATGCGGCGAGCACGAGCAGCGCGCCCTCGAGGCCGAAGCAGGGAGGCAGCGCGACGAGCGCGAAGACGGCGGCGGCTTCCCCCGCGACGAGCAGCAGGACACCGAGGCGCTCCGCGGCGGCGCGGCGCGCGGTCGCCCGCCAGAAGGCCGCGCCGAAGAGCAGCAGGACCGCGATCCAGGCGGCGAGGCCGAATCCGTCGCGCGCCTTCGGCGGAGCCACGACCTGCAGGATGAGCACGGGGAGACCGACGGCGAGCCAGACCGCGAATCCCCCGGCCCGCAGGAGGCGCCGATAATCTTCGCGATAGAGCATCTGCGGCCGAGTATAGGCGCGCGATGTGGCGGCGGCCCCTGCCGGAAGTCATGGATGGCTCGGCCCGCGCTCGTCGTCATGACCTCCGGCACATGCGCTCGACTCGCAGCCGCCGTACCGTTCTCGCCTCGAAAGGAGACGTCATGAAGAAGAAGCTCATTCCGGCGCTCATCGCTCTGCTCGTGGTGGTGGCCCTGGCCCTCGGAAGCCGCGTTCTGCGCGGCGACCAGAAGCCCGGTCCAGGAGGAGAAGAAGGCGCCCGACGTGACGCTCTCGGGCACGGTGGTCGACATGCACTGCTACGTCACGCACGGAATCCACGGCGGCGACCACACCGGCTGCTCGAACGCCTGCATCGCGCGCGGAGTGCCCGCGGGGTTTCTGACCGATGACGGCGTCCTCTACGTGCTCTTCGGCGAGACGCCGCACTCCGTCAAGGAGACCGTCAAGGACATGGCCGATGTGCCGGCGAAGGCCACGGGAACCCCCGTCGTGCGCGGCGGGGTCAAGGGGCTCCAGCTCAAGTCGATCCAGAAGACCGGCGCTCCCGCGACGAAGTGACCAAATGACACGGTAGCCCCCTCCCGGGCGGAAAAGGGCTTGGCGGGCGATTTGCTTGTCCTCGCTAGAGGCGGTCCCAACGAGTCCGAAGGGACCCCGGACGAAGCGAAAAACAGGCGGAGGCGCCCATGAAAAGACTCGACCTTTCGTTTCCGGAGTTCGGTTTCATCGTCGCGACCCGGGCCGCCCTCGGCGCCGGGATCGGGCTGCTCCTCTCCCAGCGGCTCCCCCGCCGTCGCCGGAAAGCCGTCGGCGCGACGCTCGTGGCCATCGGCGCACTCACCACGATTCCCGCGGCGTTCGCCATTCGCGAAGCGCGCCGACCTGCCCCGAAATCGGACGCCGCGGTCTGACCGGCCGCGCTTCAGGAGACACGACCATGCCCGTCTGCGAGGTCTGCCAGAACGACTACGACAAGGCCTTCGAGATCATTCTCGCGGGCCGCCGCCACGTGTTCGACAGCTTCGAGTGCGCCATTCACGGGCTCGCTCCGAAATGCGAGCACTGCCACTGCAAGATCGTGGGCCACGGCATCGAGTCCCACTCCCGGTATTACTGCTGCGCGAACTGCGCGAAGCTGGCCGGCGAGGAGGGCGCGCGGGACCGCATCTCCTGATTTCGCTCCACGCGGCAAAGGTCGCGGGTATCATCCCGGCCCGTGGCGAACTCGATCCCTCGCTCGCGGTGGATTCGCGCGGCGCGTGAAATTCTCGTCTTCGGCGTCGCGGCCGGGCTGCTCATCTTCGTCCTCAAGCTGACCGAGTACCGCTTCCTCGTCCTCGAGCACTCCTTCGAGATCTACGCAGGCCTGATCGCCGTGCTCGCGGTCGCGGTCGGAATCTGGCTCGGGCGTTCTCTGAGACGTCGAAAGGCTTCGGAGCCATCGGCGGTGCGACCCTCGGAGCCATTCGCTCCCGACGCGGCCCGGCTCGCCCAGCTGGGCCTGACTCCGCGGGAGCTCGAGATCCTCGGCCTCATCGCCTCGGGTCTCAGCAACCGGGAAATCGCCGAAAAGCTCTTCGTCTCCGAGAACACCGTGAAGACGCACGCGAGCCGCCTCTTCGACAAGCTCGGCGCCCGCCGCCGCACCCAGGCCGTCCAGATGGGCAAGGCCGCGAGGCTGATTCCGTGACCTCCGAAAGCATGATTCTCGGGGAACGAGGCCAAAATCATCCGAAAGGGTGACGACGTCCGCCGGCCGCGTTCGTAGTCTCGGGAGCGGGAGAAGAGACTCCCGCAAGGAGGTGGACTCGTGAGGAAATCGGTCCTGGTCTTCGGCATCAGCTCGGGCGTGGTCGGGATCGTTCTGATGCTCGCGACCCTGCCCTACATCCAGAACCACGACTCGCAGAAGGCCGACATTTTCGGCTATGCCTCGATGGTCCTGTCGGCCCTGCTCGTCTTCTTCGGCATCCGCTCCTATCGGGAGAAGGAGAGTGCCGGGCGCCTGACGTTCGGACGGGGGCTCCTCGTCGGCGTGCTGATCACCCTGGTCTCGTGGGCCTGCTTCAGCGTGGCGTTCGAGCTGATCTACTTCTGGATCGTGCCGGACTACGGCGAAACGTTCGCGGCCTGCATGGTCGAGCGCGCCCGGGAGTCGGGCGGGACGCCGGCCGACGTCGACAAGGCACGCTCGCAGGCCGCGATGTTCCGGCGGCTCTGGGACAACCCCTTCACCAACGCCGCCCTGACGTTCGCGACGTTGTTCCCGGTGGGTTTCGCCGCGGCCGCGATCTCGGCGACGATTCTGCGAAAGCGGTGACGATCTCGGGCCGGGCGGCTCGAGAACAGCCAGGAAGCCCCATCCGCCGAAATATTCGGTGAGGGACAGGACGAGCTCGTTGTCGCCCGCCTTCAATGGGAGATAGACGGCGTCGCTTTCGGGATCGAGGAGGCCCAGGAACTTCGGCTCGCGGAACGACAGGGAGTTGCCCGCGAAATCTCGAGGCGGCCTCGATCACGGCTCGCCGGCGGAGCATGGACCATCTCGAGTGATGTACGGCGCCGCTCCGGGACAGTTCTGTCAGCCTCCACGCTCCGCCGGCGTCATGACGACCCGTGGACGCGGTGTGACCTTCGCCACATCCTTCGCGATCCGACGCTGCGGCCTCCGGTCGGAAACCCTCACTCGCCTGTACAGCGAGGCGTAAAATCGAATGACACGGTCCATGACGAACGGGAGGGCGTCGGTAACGCGACGCGACGACCCATGCTTTTCATCGTCCCGCGGCGCTTCTGGCTCTCGGGTCTGGCGGTCCTCGCGGCGCTGAACTGTCCGCTCCCGGCGCAGACACTGTCCCACGCCGGCCGTCCGCATGCGCTCGGCAGTCGCTCGATCCCGCAGGGCGGCTCCTGCGGACCCACGGAGATCACGCAGTCGGCGACCCAGGACATCATCGGCGGGAACTCGATCAGCTGCGTCGACCCGCTGAGCGGCTTCAACTTCGAAACGCACTTCGCGCGCGCCTTCGACCTGACGAGCTTCGGCATCAACGGGGCCTTCGCGGTCTGCGAGGTCGAGGTGGCGGTCGAGGGCGCGCTGTCGGTCGGCGGGAGCCAGCCCTTGACCGTCTTCTTGTACTGGACCGAAAGCGGCGCATTCCCGGGCGGCGCCCTCACCGCGATCGGACAGGCGACCGTGATCCTTCCGGACCAGGATCAGTCGTATGCCGTCATCCCCGTGACCGGGACGGCGCCTCCCGGGTCGGAGCTCGTCGTCGACGTCGCCTCCGTCGACGGATCCATCGAGCTCGCCGGGTTTCTCATCGGATCCAATTCCGACGGGCAGACCGGGCCCGGCTACATCACGGCACCGGCCTGCGGCATCGTGACTCCCACGGACCTGGCCGACGTCGGAGCGCCCGACATGCACATCGTGATCAACGTTCGCGGCGACGAGACCGACACGGCTCTGGCCGCCGCCCCCGTGCGGGTCGACGCACACACGGCCACCGGAGTCGTGTCGAATCTGAACGGTGTCTTCGAAACCGGCGAGACGGTCCAGGTGGAAACTTCCTGGAGCAATCCCGGCGACACGACCTATTCCCTCACCGGCAGCGCCACGAGCTTCGACGGGCCTCCCGGCCCCTCCTATGCGATTCCCGCAGCCACGGCCGACTACGGCATGGTCGCGCCGCTCGCCACGAGCAACTGCTTCGACGCCACGGGCGGCTGCTTCCATCTCCAGATCACGGGCGCACGGCCCGCTCCGCACTGGGACGCCACGCTCGACGAGAACATCACCCTGACGCCACTGGCGGGCGGAACTCCGGCGCCGTCCCACGCGTGGACGCTGCATGTCGGCGAGAGCTTCCCGGACGTCCCGACGGGCCATCTGTTCTATGCGTTCGTGGAGACGATCTTCCACAACGGGGTGACGGGCGGCTGCGCCGCGGCGCCGAACTATTGCCCTGGCGATTCCGCCCTGCGCAAGCAGATGGCCGTCTTCGTCCTGAAGGCGAAGGAAGGGCCGCTCTACGCGCCTCCGCCGGCGACCGGTGTGTTCAACGACGTCCCGGCCTCCGATCCCTTCGCTCCCTGGATCGAGGAGCTCTTTCACCGCGGCGCCGTCGCCGGCTGCAACACCCCGGGAGGCCCGAACTACTGCCCGAACGATCCGGTCCTGCGCCAGCAAATGGCGGTCTTCCTGCTGCGCACGCTTCTCGGATCGGGCTACACGCCGCCCGATTGCGCGAGTCTCTTCCCCGATGTGCCCTGCCCGGGGCTCTTCGCCAATTGGATCGAGGATCTCGCCAACCGCGGAATCGGCGCGGGCTGTGGCGGCGGCAACTTCTGCCCGACGAACCCGAACACGCGCGGGCAGATGGCGCCGTTTCTGACGAAGACCTTCGGGCTCGACGCTCTACGGCCCGTAGGCCGCCGGTTCTCACTTCGAGCTCGCGGAGGGCGTTCGCCAGTCGATAGAATGCCCCCGGTCCGGCACCTCCGGGAGGAACTCATGGAGACGAGCGCCGTTTCGAAGGGGATCCGGGATCTCCTGCCCGGGATCCGCGCGCGCCGGGACGAAATCGAGAAGGCGCGCCGCATGCCTCGCGACCTCGTGGATCAGATCCGCAAGACCGGCGTGTTCACCCTCGGCGTGCCGCGCTCCGTCGGCGGCCAGGAAGCGAGCCCCCTCGACCTCATGCGGGCGATCGAAGCCGTCGCGAGCGCGGACGGCTCGGCCGGCTGGTGCACGATGATCGGATGCTCCGGCAACCTCGCCTCCGGATACATGCCCGAGGCCGGCGCGAAGGAAGTGTTTCGCGACCCGACGGCGCCGACGGCCGGGATCGCGGCGCCCACCGGCGCGGCGATCCGCGGCGACGGCGGCGTGCGTGTGAACGGACGATGGTCTTACGCGAGCGGGATCACGCACTGCGACTGGGTCTTCGCCGGCTGCCTCGTCATGGAGAACGGCCAGCCGCGCATGACGCCGCACGGTCCGGAGATCATCCATGTCTGGCTGCCGGTCGCGAACGTCACGATCCAGGACACCTGGTACGTGAGCGGCCTCTGCGGAACCGGCAGCAACGACTTCAGCGCGACCGACGTCTTCGTCCCCGAACAGCGGATCTTCGCATTGCTCGATCCGGCCGGGCACCGCAAGGAACCCCTCTACCAGATGCCTCCCGTGGGCATGTTCGTCTACCAGGTCGTCTGCGTGAGTCTCGGGATCGCACGGGCCGCGCTCGACGAGCTGACCGAGATCGCCCAGAAGAAGGCGCCCACGCTGTACACCCAGGTGCTGGCGGACAAGGCCGCGACGCAGATCGACTTCGCCCGGGCCGAAGCGGCCCTCGGCGGCGCACGGGCCTTCCTCTTCGAAGCGGTCGAAGAGATCTGGGAGACGCTCCGTGCCGGCAAGACGCCGACGATGCGCCAGATCGCGACGGGCCGGATCGCCGCGAACCACGCCGCGGACACCGCCGCGCAGGTGGCGCGGACGGCCAGCACGCTCACGGGCGGAAGCGCGATCTACACCGCGTCTCCGATGCAACGGCACGCGCGCGACGCCGAGGCCGTCCTGCACCACTTCACGGTCGCGCCCCACGTCTGGGAGGAGGCCGGCCGCGTCTTGCTGCGCCGCGAGCCCTCCGTGCCGGTGTTCTGACGATGTGGCCCGTTTCTTGAAGGGTGTCTCTCCGAGTCTCCAAGGAGGTCGACATGTCCGATCCGAACGAGCCCGAGAACGACAACACCGAACCGCGCGACTCCGGAGGCTTCCGGGAAGACCCGGCGACCCAGGGCCTGAAGGACCCGCCCTTCATTCAGCCGGGCGAGGATTCCGGCGAGTGGACGCGGGGCGGCGGAACGGACCCGAACGAGATCCGCGAAGCCCCCCGGCGCGGCGGTGACGCCGAGCCCGAGGGCTGAGCCGGAGCGCTGAGCCCTAGGAGCTCGCGGTCCCGCTCAGGCGCGCGCGGGACAGCGCGAAGAGCGGTTCCACGGGTTTCTCGCCGAGAACGTTGGCGGCGACGAGCTCGCCCAGGGCCGGCCCGTGCTTGAAGCCGTGCCCCGAGCCGCCGCCGACGAGCCAGACGTTCGCCGCGCCGGGATGGCGGTCCGCGACGAAGTGCTGATCGCCCGAGTTCTCGTACTGGCAGACTCTCGCCTCGAGCAGCGGGCTGCCTTTCAGCGCCGGAAAACGATACCCGAGATAGTCCTGTGCGGCCTGCAGGCCTGCGGCGCTCGGCACGCGCTCGCCGGACGTCGGATCGAAGGCCGGGCCGCGCGTGTCGTCCGCGACCTTGAAACCCCGCCACTGGTTTCCGGGGATGCCGTAGAAGATCCGCTCTCCGCGATCGATCCAGACCGGGAACACCTCTTCGGAGAATCGTGAGTCGCCGGCCGGAGTTCCGAAGAAGAACACCTCCTGGCGCGTCGGCCGGATGAAATTCCCCAGCACCTCCGGAAAGAGCTTCCCGAGCCACGGGCCGCACGCGAACACATAGACGTCGGCCGTGAGCTTCGTGCCGTCGGAGAGCGCGACGCCGCCGAGTCTTCCTCCCTCGATCGGCGCCGGCACCGCGGAGAGCTGACGGTATTCGCCGCCTTCCGCCTGGAATCCTTCGAGGACCGCCGCGCAGGCGAGACGTGCCGTCAGGTAGCCGGCGTCCTTCTCGGAGATCGCCCACGCGATCCGCTCGAGGTGGATCTGCGGATACCGCTTTGCCACCTCGGCAGACGTGAGCTCCTCGAAGGCGATGCCGCTCTCCCGCAGAAGCGGCAGCGACGCCTTTTCGTATGCGTCGTCCTTCCCCACCATCCAGAGGGCGCCGGTGCGGTGATAGAGCCGCCGGCCCCAGCGCTTCTCGTTCTCGCGCCAGAGCTCGAGGGCCCGGGCGACCATGCGGACGTAGACGCGGTCGGGCCCGTAGGTGGCCCGGATCACCCGCGTCTCGCCGCCCGAGCTGGCGCGCGAGTTGCCGGGGCCCCAGGCGTCGAGCAGCGTGACCTTCGCGCCGCTCCGCAGCAGGAAGAGCGCCGTCCAGCCGCCGAAGGCTCCGGCGCCGACGACGACGACCTTCGGGGTCGCGCGCGACCGGCCAGCCACGGCTCGCGCGACCGATGCCGCCGGCAGCATCGCCAGGAGCGTGCGCCGAGAGATCCGAGACACAGTGCCTATTCTAGGGAGAGGAAGCCCCGGCGACTTCCGCTCCCTCGTCGGTCGGCCCGCGCCGCGGGCCGCTCAGAACGTTGTCCGGGCCGTGATCCCGAAATTCCTCGGCGGGTTGGTCAGGTAGCCCACGCGGGCCAGCAGGCCGCGCTCCCGGTCGAGCGCCAGGAGGGCCCGCTCGTTCGTCACGTTGTTCGCGAAGAGGGAGATGTCGAACATGTCGAAGCGGGTGCCGATCCGGAAGTTGAGAATGTCGTAGGCCGGAAGCAGCGGATCGAAGACGAAGTTGTCCTGCGTCAGCGGCCCGCCGATCGTGTTCGGCAGCGCATTGGGGCTGTTCTGCAGGGGAACGATTCCGAATCCGGGCACGTCGTCTCCGACCTGCGTATAGCGCGATCCGATGTGCTGGAACGTCCCGGTGATGTAGCCCGTGAGCTGGTCCGTGAGCTTGTGCTGGTAGGTGGTCTGGACGGCCGCCTGGAACGTCGGAACACTGGGCAGCCGGGCGCCCGTCCGGATGCCGGACACGATGACCGGGTTGCCGTCGGCGTCCTCGGCCGTCACGGTGGACCGTATGGTGGCGTCGTTGTAGCCGAGCGACACGGCGAAGTCGAAACCACCGAAGACCGCGCCGAACTCCAGCTCTCCGCCGATGCTCCGCGCCTTCGGAACGCTGAAGACGAGCCGCGACGAACACTGGCCCGCCGTGACCACGGCCTGCAGGTCGTTGATGTCGATGTAGAAACCCGCCGCGTTGATGTAGGCCTTCCCGCCCAGGAGCTGGTTCTTGATGTCGACCTCGTAGTTCCAGGCCGTCTCGTCGTCGAAGGTCTCCCGGCCTCCGAATACGACGAGATCGTTGTCGCTGCAGAGCGGAACGTTCAACGGGTCGTTGAGGCCGCCCAGCCGGAACCCCTTGGAGACGACCGCGCTGATGTTCGTCTGAGAGCCGGCCTGGAAGGTCGCGGTGAACCGCGGCGCGACCCCGTCCGCCTTCGTGGTGCCGACGGTCTCGACCAGCTGAGCTGCCGTTGTTGTCGTTGCCGAAGATGCCGTCGAAGATCTGCCGCTTGTCGTCCTCCCAGTTGTAGTAGCGCAGGCCGGCGGAGACGATGACCCCGGGAAACAGACAGAAGCTGCCCTCGCCGAAGAACGCGTACTGGCGCGTCTTGTAGGTCAGGTTCGAGTAGAAGAGCTCGTCGTTGGCGGCGCGAAGCCCCTGGCTGGGAATGCCGCTGAGCTCGGTGAATCCGGTGACGTTGAGGCTCTGCGCATAGTGCTTCTGCGTGTAAGCGTAGAAGCCTCCGCCGACCCACTGGAGGCGGTCGTTGCCTCCGGACATGCGCACTTCCTGCGTCCAGCCCTGGCCCACGGTGACGTCGTCCAGCGGCGAGTCGAGCGTGTAGACGTTCTCGGGCAGGCCGATCGAGCCGCCGGTGATGCTCGAGGTGAGCGCTCCCGCGTCGCGCACGACCAGGATGTCGCGATAGACGTAAGAGGTGATCGAGGTCAGCAGCATGTTGCCGAAGTTGTAGTTCGCGACCACGTCGCCGAGGTAGAAGCTGTCGTCCATCGGCTCCTGGATCTGCGTGAACAGCTCCCGGGGGCCCAGCTCCACCGGCGGACGCGATCGTCGTGAAGGGGTTGGCCAGGATGTTGTAGGCGTCGATGCGGTTCCAGCCGTCCGACTCCGCCTTCTGGTACATGAACCGCGGAGTGATGCTGAGCTCATCGGTCGGGGAGATCTCGAAGGCGGCCCGCACTCCGGCGCGCTGGCCGGTGTTCACGTTCTTGTCCACGCTGAAATCGGGCTGCACCGCGTCCATGTAGCCCGCGAAGTGGTCGAAGTAGCCCGACCAGGCGCGCGGCCGCGCGGTCGCCGAGGGGAACGTTGAGGCCGAACTTGGCCCCGCCGCCCTCGCTGCCGCCGTCGATACCGGCGAAGGTGGCCTCGCCGAAGAACTGGCTGGTTTGGAGGGCCGGCTGGTTGCTGATGTACCGGACGGTGCCCGACAGCGAGCCCGAACCGAAGAGCGTTCCCTGGGGACCGCGGAGAACCTCGACGCGGTTCATGTCGAAGAGGTCGATGTTCGGCGTGAAGAGGAGGAACGAGATCGTGGACTCGTCCAGGTAGGTGCCGACCTCCTCCTTGGGCCCCGGCTGATCTCGTGCGATCTGACCCGAGGAGACGCCCCGGATGGACACCTGGCTCTGGCCGGGGCCGAGGTTCTGCACGGAGACGTTGGCCGTGTTGGCGGCCAGCTCCTCGAAGTTCCGGATTCCGTTCTGCTGCAGCTCTTGCTCGGTGTCCGCGACGAGGGAGAAGGGCGTGTCGTGCACCGTCGACTCGCGTTTCATGGCCGTGACCGTGACCTGCTCGGCGACCCGCACTTCGAGGATGAGATCGACGACCTGCCGGCCGCCGGCTGCCACGAGGACACCCGTTTGAGTGGCCTTCAGGTAGCCCTGCGTATCGACCGTGACGGTATAGGTGCCCGGAGCCACGGACGCCTCGTAGACACCGGTCTCGTTGGTCCGCACGGTGCGCGTGTCTCCGGTCACGGTATTTCGGATCGTGACCGGAGCCCCCGGCACAGGCGCGTTGTCGGCGCCGTGGACGGTACCGGCAATCCTGCCGGTCGCGGGTTGGGCGGAGAGTGGTCCGGCCCGGAAGACGAAGAGCGCCATGGCAGCGAGAAGGGCGATTCGGAAACGGAGCATGGGCAACTCCTTTCGAACCGAACTCGACTGGGCCCTTGGGCGGGCCCTTAATGTTCTCTTAATACGGCAGCTTCGCCGTGCGTGTCAATGAATTCCGAACGCTCCGGCTCAGCGAAGAAGCGCGCGCAGCTTCCGTACGCCCGAGGAAATCTCCCGGACGTCCGTGCCGCCGAACCCGAGGACGAAGCCCCGGCGCGACGGCTTCCCGACGTAGCAGGAGGAGAGCGGCATCGCCCAGAGGCCCTGTCGCGCGGCGCGAACGGCGACCTCGCGATCGCCTTCGTCCGCCGCCCTGGAGAGCGTCGCGACCAGGTGCATGCCGGCTTCGTCCCCGCGCACCTCGAGCTGCTCGCCGAGCTGGGACCGGATCGCGTCGACGAGCGCGCGGCGCCGCTCGCGATACAGCGCCCGTGTCTTCCGCAGATGCCTCGCGAAGTGCCCTTCCCGGATGAAATCCGCCGCGACCGCCTGCGCGAACGTCGGCGGGAAGATGTCGGTCGCGTCCGCGAACGGCGGCGAAGCGGGGAACGAGGTCCGGCGGCAGAACGAGGTAACCGAGCCGCAAGCGCCGGAAAGAGGACCTTGCTGAAGGTTCCGACGTAGAGGACCCGCGCGTCCCGGTCGAGCCCCTGCAGGGAGGCGATCGGAAGGCTCTCGTACCGGTACTCGCTGTCGTAGTCGTCCTCGATGATCCAGGCGCCGCTCCGCCGGGCCCAGTCCAGAAGCTGCACGCGGCGCGAGGCGCTCAGGACCATGCCCATGGGGTACTGGTGGGACGGCGTGACGTACGCCGCCGACGCGTCCGGACACCTCTCGATTCCGGCGGAGACGTTCAGTCCTTCCTCGTCGACGGGCACCGGGACGAGGCGCGCATTCCGGAGACGGAGCACGTCCCGGGCTCCCCGATACCCGGGCTCCTCGACCCAGACCGGGCTGCCGGCATCGATGAGAACCCGGGCCGCGAGGCTCAAGGCCTGCTGTGAGCCGCTGACGGCCATGACCTGGTCCGCTTCGCAGCGGACGGCGCGCGAGGTTCTCAGGTACTCGGCCACGGCCTCGCGAAAGGGACGGTGGCCCATCGGATCGGCGTAGTGCATCAGCCGAGGCTGACGGCGTGCGGCCCGGCCCTGTCGGCCGAGGAGCCTGCGACCAGACCTCGTGGGGAAACGCGTCCACCGCGGGCTCGCTCACGCGAAAGGCTCCCCATCCGCCCAGCCAGGGATCGCCGGCGGCGGTGAGCAGGAAGTCGGTCTCGCGCGACACCGGGCGCCGGCCGCGGGGGGCCGCGGTGCCCGACGGCGGCCGCGACGGCCCCGGCACGCTCGCGACGAACGTTCCGGAACCGGTGCGGCCGAGGAAGTAGCCCTCGGCGACGAGCTGCTCGAACGCGTTGAGCAGCGGCAGCCGGGATACGCCGAGCTCGGAGGCGAGCGCGCGGGTCGAGGGGATCCGCTGACCGGGCCGCAGCCGTCTTTCGAGAATGGCGTCGCGAAACCCCTCGTAGATCTGGCGGTACAGCGGGGTCGCCGACCTCCGGTCGAGGGTCACGAAGGGCACGATCCCCGGCGCCGCTTTTCTCACGCGGCCATCATAGTCATAGTGGTCATACAAAACAGATCATAAATGGCTATTGGCACTGACCGCTTGGAGAGCCAGACTTCCGCTCATGAAGACGAAAGTCCTCCTCGCCGCCGCCGTTCTGATCGCCGGCCTGCGCTCTCCGGCGCACGCGCGCCCTCCTCAGGACAATCCCAAGCCCACTCCCGTCCCGAATCTCTCCGGGCTTCACGATTTCGACCTGAAAGTCGGAAAGTGGATCGCCCACCACAAGCGCCTCAAAGAACGCCTCGCCGGCAATCACGAGTGGGTGGAGTTCGACGGGACGCAGACGTTCTGGCTCCTCATGGACGGCTATGCCAACGTGGACGAGAACGTCATGGGGATCCCGGGAGGCGAATATCGCGGAGTCACCCTTCGGGCGTACGACCCGGCGAGCGGGCAGTGGGCGATCTGGTGGCTCGATGGGCGCAATCCCTTCGGCAGCCTCGAGCCTCCGGTGAAAGGCCGCTTCGTGAACGGCGTCGGCACCTTCTACGCCGACGACACGCTCCGGGGGAAGCCCATCAAGGTGCGCTTCGTCTGGTCCGACATCACGCCGACGTCGGCGCACTGGGAACAGGCCTTCTCCCCCGACGCCGGAAAAACGTGGGAGACGAACTGGATCACGGATTTCCGGAAGGCGCCGTGACGATCGCGCGCTCGCTCCTCGCCGGCGTCCCCGCGCTCGTCCTCACGGCCGCCTCCCTCCTTTGCTGCGGACGTGCCCCTTCTCGAGCCGGGCTCGGGGCGGGACGGGCAACGCGACTTCGATTTCCACATCGGCTCGTGGAAGACGCATCTCCGGCGCCTTCAGAAGCCCCTGACGGGCTCGACGACATGGGTCGAGTACGACGGCACGACGGAGGTCCGGAAAGTCTGGAACGGCGCGGCGAATCTCGTGGAGCTCGACGTGCAGGGCCCTGCCGGCCGCATCGAAGGCCTGAGCCTGCGCCTCTACAACCCCGAGTCCCGCCAGTGGAGCCTCAACTTCGCGAGCCGCCGCGGCGGCACGATGACTCCACCGACGATCGGCGAGTTCCAGAACGGCCGCGGCGAGTTCTACTCCCAGGAGGACCTCGACGGCCGCGCGATCTTCGTCCGGTTCGTCATCTCGGACATCACACCGAATTCCTGCCATTTCGAGCAGGCCTTCTCGGCCGACGGTGGCAAGACATGGGAAGTGAACTGGATCGCCACCGATACGAGGGTGAGCCCATGAACGGCGAAAGACAATTCGACTTTCTGCAGGGCGACTGGGATGCGCTGTGCCGTGTCCCTTCGAAGAACGGGTGGGAGGAAGCGCCCGGGCGGTTGACCGCGTCCCGTACGCTCGACGGGCTCGTCTCGATCGAGCACTTCGAAGGCATCTACCACGGCGGTGCCCTCAAGGGCCTCGGACTCCGCGCGTTCAACCGCGAAACCCAGGAGTGGGAGCACACGTGGACCGACACGCTCGAGCCCGGGCACTTCCACGTGTGGAAAGGCGTTTTCCGAGACGGGAAGATCGATCTCTTCGGCGAATGGACCGAGGCGGACGGACGGACGGTCCGCTCGCGGCTCACGTGGTCGGACATCCGCGCGGACAGCGCGCACTGGGAGAGCGCGCGGTCGCCCGACGGTGGGAGGACGTGGGAAATTCATTGGGTCATGGACATCCACCGCCGCCGCTGAACGGACCCGGCCTGGACTATCCTCGGAACGGGAGCTCTGCCGATGATCCGGTCCATGCTTGGTCTTGCCCTCGCGCTCCTGGCCCTCGAGGCTCGAACCGTTTCCGCCCAGTGTCCCGCGGGAACCTGGGTGCCCCTCGCGCCCCTGAACGAGCCGCGGCAGGAGCTCGCCGCGGCCGAGCTCGACGGCCGGGTCTATGCCGTCGGCGGGCTCGGCGGCCGATCGAACGCGAACGAGATCTACGACATCGCGGCGGACGCGTGGACGTTCGGAGCCGATCTTCCGGTGACGACCGATCACGCGTGGGCGGTGTCGTTCGGCACGCGCGTGTACGTCGGCGGTGGCAGCAGCAATCGTGTGTTCTTCTACGAACCCGCCTCCGATGCCTGGACGGAGGTCGCCTCCTCGGCGTTCGTGCACGGAGGCACTCCGGTCGCCGCGGTCATCGACGGCCGGATCTTCGTCGCGGGAGGCGCCGGCGGCGGGATGGCCGGCAACGAGCTCGAGGCCTACGACCCTGCGACGGATCGCTGGTCGACGCTCGCGCCGATGAGTTGCGCGCGGAACCACATGGGCGGGGGCGCGATCGAAGACAAGCTGTACGTCGCCGGCGGCCGTCCGGGCAATCAATCCTGCGTCGAGGCCTACGATCCCGCGTCGAACACGTGGACTCGGAAGGCCTCGATGCCCACGGCACGCTCGGGAGTCGCGGGCGCCGTCGTCGGAAGCTGCCTGTACGTCTTCGGCGGCGAAGGCAACCCGGCCGATCCGAACGGCATCTTCCACGAGGTCGAGGCCTACGATCCGGCGACGGACTCCTGGGTCGAGCTGCCACCCATGCGGACCGGACGCCACGGCATCTACGCGGCCGTCCGCGGCAACGTCGTCTACCTTCCGGGCGGAGCGACCGTCGAGGGTCTCGGCACGACCGGCATCCATGACGCGTACGTGATCGACCTCGCGGGCCCCGCCCCCCGGCAGCCGATCGTCCTCACGAGCCCGCGCCCACGCACTCCCGGCCCCCAGCCGCGCGAGTGAATGGGAACCTCCAGGCAGGTAAGAATTGGTGGAGCTGAACGGGATCGAACCGTCACGCCTCGCTGCGCTCGGGTGACGGATCCGTCCGCTGCCTTGGCGGGGGCGCACCGCGCCCCCGAGCCCCCACGGTCGACGGTTCGATCCAACCGTCGCTTCGAGAGGTCATGGGGCTCAGAAACCTCGTGGCAGGTAAGAATTGGTGGAGCTGAACGGGATCGAACCGTCGACCTCCTGAATGCCATTCAGGCGCTCTCCCAAACTGAGCTACAGCCCCACACCGGAAGAGGGCGCGAAGGATAGCACGGGGTCAGGGAACGCGTAAAACCATGCTCACGCCGCCGGCCCGCGGGTCGCCCAAGGGGCTCGACCGCGAACTTAACTTTTCTTCGTGCGTAGCAACGGCCAGGCGTGAACCCTCCCAAAGCCCCAACTCTCCCGCAGCTTCGCCGCTACGCGATCGCGCGCAGCCTTTTCAAGGCCACCAGCCTGCCGCGGGCCATCGCGCGCCTGGGCTTCGTCCAGGCCGATCCGATGCGCGCGCCCGCTCGCGCCCAGGATCTGATCCTCGCGCAGCGCGTCCAGGACTATCGCGCCGGCGAGCTTGAGCGCCGCTACCCGCGCCTGGCGATCGAAGAGGCCTTCTTCATCAACTACGGTTTCCTGCCTCACGCGACCCTGGGCCTGCTGTATCCGCGCGAGGCGCCGCGGGGCTGGGATGCCCGGATGCAGGCGCGCGCAAAGGAAGTCCTGGCCTTCGTGCGCGAGCATGGTCGCACCTACCCCAGGGACGTGCAGGCGCATTTCGACCATGGCCGCATCAAGCGCTGGGGCGGCGACCTGGATGTCAGCGCGCATCTGCTGGAGGGCCTGCAGTTCCGCGGGCTGCTGCGCGTGGCGCGGCGCCAGGCCGGCACCCGGATCTACGAGGCGATCGAGCGTCCGCCCCAGGACGACGGCCCCGAGGCCCGGCTCGCACGCGCCGGCGAATTGATGGACGTCCTGGTACGGCTCTACGCGCCGCTGCCTGCGGCCAGCCTGGGCTACTTGTGCAGCCTGCTGCGCTGGGGAGTGCCTCAACTGGCCGCCGAGACGCGGCAGCTCCAGGTGCACGCCAAATCCCGCTATTCCCATGCCGAGGTCGACGGCGTGCGGTGGTTCTGGCCCCGAGGCGAGAATCCCGCGGCCGCTCGGCACCGGGTCGATGACCGGCTGCGCATCCTCACGCCCTTCGACCCCGTGGTCTGGGACCGACGGCGCTTCCGGTTGTTCTGGGGCTGGGAGTACAAGCTCGAGGCTTACTTGCCGGCCCACAAGCGCCGCCTGGGCCACTTCGCGTTGCCCATGCTGTGGGGCGAGCAAGTCCAGGGTTGGGCCAATCTGAAGGTGGTCGATGGCCGGCTGCGGCACGAGCTGGGCTTCGCCGGCCCGCGGCCACGCGGCCGCGCCTTTCGGCGGGCGCTGGACGAGGCCCTGCAGCGAATGCGGGAGTTTCTGGAGCTCTAACGGCGGCGATCTATTTCTTCGTGTCTTTGCCTTCCATCAGGGTGCTCCAGGTCGTGCCATCGGTCGACACTTCGAACCTGAAGTTGTAGGCCGCGGCCGAAAGCACCTTGATGGTGAGTCGTCCTTTCATGGTCTGTGCGCCCACCGTCGTCTCGCTCTGCCAGGTCCACGTGTCACCGTCCAGATTGCCCCTGCGCGTGGGAGGCTTCGCCCAGGGAGTTGAAGGAGTCGTAGGTATACGTCCTGTCGTTGCTGTCGTAGCCCATGTAGGACGTTTCGGTACCCTTGCCGATGGAGCCGTGGAACTCGGAGTGGGTCACCAGGAAGAATCCACCGTCCATCCACTGGACGTGATTTGTCGCCGTGAATTTGCCGCCCGGGCCCAGGGGCCCCGGCTTGATCTCGCCTTCCGCGGTCCATGTGCCGACGAAGTAATCGAGTTTCTTCAGCTCGGGCGCGGGCTTCGATATCTCCACCTCGGCTCGGGCCGATGACGCAATCCCAAGCAAGAGCGTCATGCACGCGAGAATCGTGAAACGCGTCTTCATCGCAACCTCTCCGCATAAAACGACATCCCGGAACGCCCGTGCACGAGCACGATGAGCGGCGCGCGATGGGATGTGACGGGGCGCACAACATCGCAGGTCGTCGACGGCGACGGCGCCACCGCGAGAAGCCGCGCGCAAATCATCAGGCCCGCGAGCATCGGCGCCAATGTAACGAACTTCGAGCGCGCGTTCGCGACGAACTGGGGCATAATCTTGAGCCAGACACACTTAACCCATGTTTTCCGATTCCACGGCCGGCGGCGCCGCAACACCGCGCTCCGGATCCTCCGGCGAAGCGCTGCGGCTTCTCGTCGTCGATGAGAACCCGCGCGATCGCGCTTTGATCGTCGAGTCGCTGAGGGCCGGATTCCCCGGCTGCCGGCTCGTCGAGGTCGAAGATCCCTCGAGCATTCCGCCCCTGATCGACGCGGCGGCCTTCGACGTCATCGTCACGGATCACCGTCCGAGTTGGATCGACGCGTTCCACCTGCTCGGCTGGATCCGCGAGAAGAGCCTCGACGTGCCGGTGCTCCTCTGCACGGGCACGGGGAGCGAAGAGCTCGCGGTCGCGGCGATGAAGGCGGGCTTCGACGATTACGTCCTCAAGCATCCGCACCACTTCCCTCGCCTGGTCCCGGCGATCCGCTCGGCTCTCGAAGAGGCGACGCGGAGGCGGATCGCGCGCGAGGCCGAATCGCGCTACCGGACCCTCTTCGAAGGCGTCCCCGTCGGCCTCTACCGCGCCACGCTCTCGGGACAGGTGCTCGACGCCAACCCGGCGCTTCTGCAGCTTCTGGGCTTTCCGTCGCGCGAGAGCCTCATGGCCATGAACATGCGCGACGTCTACGTCGATCCCAAGGCCCGCCGGCAATTTCTGGACCGGCTCGAACGCGCGGGCGAAGTCCACGACATGGAGCTGCAGTGGAAGCGCTACGGCGGGCAGATCATCACCGTCCGCAAGGGGGCCCGCCCGGTCCGCGACCCCTCGGGACGGCTTCTCCACTACGAGGGCGTCGTCGAGGACATCACCGAGAGGAAGCGCGCGCGCCAGGAGCTGCAGGAATCCAACCAGTTCCGGCAGGAGATCATCCACGGCGCCGGCGAGGGCATCGTCGTCTACGACCGCGACCTGCGATACATCGTCTTCAACCGCTACATGGAGAAGATGACCGGCCTGCCCGCGGAGCGCGTGCTCGGCCGGCGGCCGCTCGACGCCTTCCCGTTCCTTCGCGAGAGCGGCATCGACCAGCTGCTCGCGCGGGCGCTGGGCGGCGACACGGCCTCCTCCGAGGACGTCCCCTACTCGATTCCGGAGACCGGCAAGGCGGGCTGGGCCATTGCGACCTACGGCCCGCACCGCGACTCGGCCGGCCAGACCGTGGGCGTGATCGGCATCGTCCACGACGTCACCGAGCGGCGGCGCGCCGAGCAGGCTCTCCGCGAGAGCGAAGAGCGCTTCCGGCTCATGGCCGACGCCGCGCCCGTGATGATCTGGACGGACGACGCGGAGGGCATGACGACCTACTTCAACAAGCCGTGGCTGGACTTCACGGGGCGCACGCTCGCGCAGGAAATCGGCCTCGGGTCGCGGGACAACATCCACCCCGAGGACCTCTCCCGGTTCGTCGAGGTCTACACGGCGGCCCAGGCCGCGCGACGACCCTTCCAGACGGAATATCGGCTGCGCCGGCAGCGACGGGGAATACCGCTGGGTGCTCGAGACGGCGATGCCCCGCGCCACGCGCGGCCGGCGAGTTCGAGGGATTCATCGGATCGGTCATCGACATCATCGAGAGCCGGCGCGCCGAGGAGGCCGTGCGCGAGAGCGAGGAGCGCTTCCGGTTCATGGCCGATGCCGCGCCGGTCATGATCTGGCTCGACGACGTGAACGGCCCACGTGCACCTACTTCAGCAAGCCCTGGCTGCGACTTCACCGGCCGCGCCGCTCGAGCCGGAGATCGGGCTTCGGCTGGTTCGAAGGCGTGCATCCCGAGGACCTCGAGCGCCATCCGCGCCGGTCGAGGCCGCGCGCCCGCGAGAACCGCGAGCCCTTCCACATGGAGTACCGCCTGCGCCGCCACGACGGCGAGTACCGCTGGATCTTCGACACCGCGCATCCGCGCTTCACGCCGTCCGGCGGTCTTCGCCGGATACATCGGATCCGTCGATCGACATCACCGATCGGCGGCGCGCCGGGGAAGCGCTCGCCGAGAGCGAGGCCCGCTACCGCACGCAGGTCGAGCACGCGCCCGAGGCCATCGTCGTCTTCGACGTGGACTACCGGCCGATTCGTGGAAGCCAACGAGAACGCGATCCGGCTCTACGGTCTCTCCCGCGAGGAGCTCTTCCGCATCGGCCCGGCCGACCTCTCGCCGCCGACCCAGCCCGACGGTCGAGCCGTCCGCGGAATCCGCCGCCGCCAACATCCGCGAGGCTCTCGAGGGCGGCACCCCGGTCTTCGAGTGGACGCACGTCGACGCCGCCGGCCGCGTCGTTCCCTGCGAGGTCCGCCTGGTGCGCCTGCCCTCGGCCGGCGCGCCGTCTCGTGCGAGGCAGCGTCGCCGACATCTCGGAGCGCAAGCACTCCGAAAAGGTGCGCGCCGCCCTGTACGAGATCGCCGCGACCACGAACGCGGCCGAAGACCTCGACGAGTTCTATGCCGCCATCCACGGGATCGTCGGCGAGCTCATGTACGCCCGCAACTTCTACGTCGCGCTGCACGATCCGGCACGCCGACACGCTCTCCTTCCCCTACTGCGTGGACGAGGTCGATCCACCGCCGGCCACACGCCCGCTCCGCAAGGGCCTGACCGAGTACGTCCTGCACACGGGCGAGCCTCTGCTCATGCCGGACGAGGACTTCCCGGCGATGATCGCGACCGGCAAGGTCGAATCCGTGGGCTCCCCTTCCGTCGACTGGCTCGGCGTGCCGCTGACGAGCCGGGGCCGGACGTTCGGCGTCCTGGTCGTCCAGAGCTACGACCCGCGCTTCCGGTACGGGCCGACCGACCGGGAGGTCCTGACCTTCGTGTCCCAGCAGATCGCCGTCGCGATCGAGCGCAAGGGCGCGCAGGAGGCCGTGCGGGAGTCGGAGGAGCGGTATCGGCTGCTCTTCGAGCGCAACATGGCCGGCGTCTATCGCGTCGCCCTCGACGGGCGCATCCTCGAGTGCAACGACGCGATGGCCCACATCTACGGCTACACCTCGCGCGAGGAGCTCGTCGGGCGCAACATCGCCGAGCTCCACCCGGACGAGGGCATGCGCCGGGAGTTCCGGGAAACCCTCTTCCAGTTCCGCACGCTCGCCAACCTGGAGCTGCGGGGCCAGCGCAAGGACGGCAACCCCGTCTGGACGCTCGAGAACGCGGCGCTGCTCGCCGACGAGCGCGCGGGCGACGTCATCATCGAGGGCACCGTCACCGACATCACGGACCGCCGGATGCTCGAGGAGCAGCTCCGCCAGTCGCAGAAGATGGAGGCCATCGGTCAGCTGGCGGGCGGCATCGCCCACGACTTCAACAACCTCCTGACGACCGTGCTCGGCTACAGCAACATGGCGCTCAACAGCCTCGTCGCCGCACGAGCCCATCCGCGAGGAGATCGAGGAGATCCAGAAAGCCGGCGAGCGCGCGGCGAATCTGACGCGCCAGCTCCTGGCCTTCTCGCGCAAGCAGCTCTTCGAGCCGAAGGTCCTGGACGTCAACGTCCGAATCGTCGAGTCCACGCGGATGCTGGCGCGCCTGATCGGCGAGCGGATCCGGCTCGTCACCCAGCTCGATCCCTCCCTCGGGAGCGTCCGGGCCGATCCCGGCCAGATCGAGCAGGTCCTCGTCAACCTCGTCGTCAACGCCCGTGACGCCATGCCCGACGGCGGCACGCTCACGATCCGCACGCAGAACTCCGAGGTCGACGTCGTGTCCTCGCGCCGCCACTTCGGCGCGCCTCCGGGCTCGTACGTGGTGCTCTCGCGTCGCCGACACCGGCGTCGGGATCGATCCGGACACGCAGAAGCGCATCTTCGAGCCGTTCTTCACGACGAAGGACAAGCCGCACGGGACCGGGCTCGGGCTCGCGACGGTCTACGGCATCGTGCGCCAGAGCGGCGGACAGGTCTACGTCGTCGAGCGAGCCCGGCGAGGGCGCGACGTTCATGATCTACCTGCCGCGGGTCGAGGACGCGCTGTCGCCGGTGACCGTCGAGGCCGCGCCGCTCGGCCCGGCGCGCGGCTCCGAAACGATTCTCCTGGTCGAGGACGAGGGCCCGGTCCGCGAGCTGACCCGACGCTGCCTCGAGCAGCGCGGCTACGCCGTGCTCCCGGCCGCGAGCGCCGAGGAGGCCGTCGACGTCCTGGCCGCCCACCGGGGCCCGCTGGACATGCTGCTCACCGACGTCGTCATGCCCGGCGCCTCCGGACCGGACCTCGCGCGCCGGCTGACCCGCGAGCGGCCCGACCTCCACGTGCTCTTCGTCTCCGGCTATCCGGACGACTCCCCCGGCTCGGCCGGGCTGCTCGAGCCCGGCTCGGCATTTCTGCAGAAGCCCTTCACCGCCGACACGCTGGCGCGGAAGGTCCGCGACGTTCTCGACGCGCGGGCCGCCCTCGGCGCCGGGATCGGCTGAGGCGGCGCATGTTCGGCGCCGTTCCCGACGACGCGAGCGAGCTGCAGCCCCTGAGCCTCACCCTAGTTTCGCTGCTGCGGGCGACGCTCGAATCGACCGCCGACGGGATCCTCGTCGTCGACCGGGACGGCCGCATCGTCGACCTCGAACCGCCAGTTCGCGGTCATGTGGCGCATCCCGCCCGAGGTGCTGACTTCGCGCGACGACGAGCGGGCGATCGCCTTCGTGCTCGACCAGCTCCGGGATCCCGAGCAGTTCCTCTCGAAGGTCCGCGAGCTCTACTCGACCCCGGAGGCCGAGAGCTTCGACCTCCTGGATTTCAAGGACGGCCGGCTGTTCGAGCGCTACTCGCGCCCGCAGTGGGTGGAGGGCCGGGCCGTCGGGAGGGTCTGGAGCTTCCGCGACGTGACGCTAGCGCAAACAGCTCGAGGAGGAGCTCCGCCAGGCGCAGAAGCTCGAGGCCGTCGGCCGGCTGGCCGGCGGCATCGCCCACGACTTCAACAACCTCCTGACGACGATCCTGGGCTACAGCGATCTGCTGCTGCGGGGACGACCCGACGACGCGGAGCTCCAGGAGGACGTCGGCGAAATCCGGAAGGCGAGCGAGCGCGCCGCCGCGCTGACCCGGCAGCTTCTGGCGTTCAGCCGCAAGCAGGTCATCGAGCCCCGCGTCATCGACCTCAACGCTCTCGTCGTCGAGTCGAGCCGCATGCTCCGCCGCCTGATCGGCGAGGACATCGAGCTGTCCACGAGCCTCGCCTCCGACCTCCCGACCGTGCGTGCCGATCCCATCCAGATCGAACAGGTGATCGTCAACCTCGTCGTCAACGCCCGCGACGCCATGCCGGGCGGCGGACGGCTCTCCATCGAGACGACGGTCCGGCGCGTCCCGGAAGGTCGCGCGCAGTCCGGCGGCCCGACGGCGGGCGACTACGTGGTGCTCGTCGTCTCCGACACCGGCTCGGGCATGGACGCCGCGACGCAGGAGCGCATCTTCGAGCCGTTCTTCACGACGAAGGAAAAGGGCAAGGGCACGGGCCTGGGTCTCTCCACGGCCTACGGCATCGTCAAACAGAGCGGCGGCGACATCCGGGCGACGAGTGTGCCGGACTCGGGCTCGACGTTCGAAATTCTTCTTCCGGCGGTCGGGGAAAGAGCGGACGAAGACGCGGCGAAAGCCCCGGTCGGACGCGTCGCGGCGCCGCGTCATGCGACGGTGCTCCTCGCCGAAGACGAGGACGGCCTGCGGGCGCTCAACGGCCGCGTGCTCGAGGCTCACGGCTATCGGGTTCTCGTGGCATCGAACGCCGCCGAGGCGCTCCTCCTCGCCGAGCGTCAGCCGGGGCCTCCCGACTCTGCTCGTGACGGACGTCGTCATGCCGGGAGCATCGGGACGCGAGCTCGCGCGCCGCCTGCGCGATCGGCATCCAGGTCTCAAGGTGCTGTACGTGTCGGGCTACGCGGAGGACTCGCGCGTCGAAGACGACGCGCAGCTTCCTGCAGAAGCCCTTCACTCCGGAAGGGCTCAGCGAACGGGTGGCCGAGCTCCTGACGACCGAGGTCCGGCGCTCCTGACGTACGACGCCTCGCGAGTGCGAGCCGTCAGGACCACGCCCGTCAGTAGAAGTCGGAGCAGCTCAGGTAGTAGCCGCACTCGCGGTTCGGGCAGAGCAGCTTGCACTTCTGCTCGAAGAGGGCCGCTCCGCAGTTCGGGCAGACCCGCGAGGGCTCGGCCGGCGCCGAGGCGCCGCGTGTCTCGGGCGAGGGATCGGGAACGGGCCCGGCGACTCCAGACGGCTCCACGAACCGATGATGCGCTCGCCGCCGGGATTCCGCCAAGCGCTACTTCGCGGAAGGCGATGGAGACGGCGACGGCGATGGGCTCGGCGTCCCCGGGGGCGCGGGAGTCGTGCCCGGAGTCGATCTTGAGGACGAGGCCGGCCGGCGTCCGCAGGGCTTCGATGGGAGTGGTGTCCGGAGTGGGCGGCGCCGGCGCAGGAGCCTCCGCGCCGCCGTGAGATTCCGATCCGTGCGGCTTGCCGCCGCAGCCGTCCAGGAAAAGCGAAGCGAACGCCGCCACGGCGAGCCCGAAAGCGAAACCGACCCTCTGCGGACGCCTCATGCTTTTCCCTCCGGATGCCGCGCGGATTCTAACCTCCCCGCCGTCTTCGACAAATTTTGTCGCTTGGAGGCGCCGCGCGCGTACGTCGATTGACGCGCCATCCGCGAATGCTTTTCGCAAGTCTTTGAAGAATCAGGCGGCAGCCGGAGGCCGGTCGCTGGTACGGCTCTTGTACTGGGCAGACCTCAAGAAGAGTGCCGGCATGGGAGTTCCGGCATGACGGAGAGGGGGGAATCGGCCGGTTCCCCCCTTGTTTTTTCCGTCGCTCGAGCTGCGCTGCGGGTCTGCGCCTTCGGCGCACCGGCCTTGCGGCTCGCGCGGAGGCGCGCTCGACCGCAAGGCCTGACCCTCCGCTTCGCTCTCGCTCCCGCGACGCGAACCTCCTCCCTCCCTTCGGTCGGGAGACTATTCGCGTCGCGAACTGATGTTGCAGTGTGGCGAATCTAGTGGGCGCCGTCGACGAAGCGAGCGAGGGGCTTGAGGTGGCGGCGTTCGCCGGAGAGATGCATGGAGAGGGAGTCGCCGTGGTCCTTCTCGTCGAGCACGCGGAAGGTCGCGCGGGCGGCGGCGATGGCGGCGGGGCTGGTGTAGGGAATGCGGACGCGGAACTCTTCGGCGTCCGGGCGACAGGCGGCGACGGATCTCGGCCTCGAGGCGCGGAATCCCCTCCCCCGTCAGAGCCGAGACGTGGACGGCTCCGGACGCGCCCCCGAGCCCGCCGGCATCGGACTTGTTGGCGACGAGGAGCACCTTGTTGGCCGAGACGCCGAGCTCCTCGAAGGTCTCGGCCGCGACGCGCGACTCCTCGTCGGCCCGCGGCGAGGACGCGTCCACGACGTGGAGGACGAGGTCCGCGTCCCGGATCTCGGCGAGAGTCGAGCGAAACGAGGCCACGAGAGAGGTCGGCAACTTCCGGACGAACCCGACGGTGTCGACGAAGATGACCTCGGAGAGCTTGGCCGACGCCGCCCGCCCGGCGCGGGCGTCGAGCGTCGCGAAGAGGCGGTCGGCGGCGTAGGCCGAGTCGCTCGCGAGCCGGTTGAAGAGCGTCGTCTTGCCGGCGTTGGTGTAACCCGCGATGGCGACCTGCCGGTGACGCTTCCGGCCGCGGCGCCGCACGAGCCGGGCGACTTCGATCTTCTGGAGATCCCGCCGCAGGCGGGCGACCCGGTCGCGGATGCGCCGCCGGTCGAGCTCGAGCTTCTGCTCGCCGGCTCCGCGTCCGCCGATGCCGCCGCCCAGACGCGAGAGATGGCCGTAGCGGCCGGCCAGCCGCGGCAGGAGGTACTGGAGCTGCGCGAGCTCGACCTGCGTGCGCGCTTCCCGGGAGCGCGCGTGCAGCGCGAAGACGTCGAGGATCAGGCCGGGCCGGTCCAGCACCCGGATGCCGTCGCCCCAGGCCTTCTCGAGGTTGCGCACCTGTCCCGGCGCGAGCTCGTCGTCGAAGACCACGAGCGACGCGCGCTCGCTGCGGGCGGCCGCGCCGATCTGCTCGACGGCCCCCTTGCCGATGTAGGTCGCCGGGTCGGGAGCGGCGCGCTCCTTGACGAACCGGGAAACGACCTCGCCGCCCGCCGTGTCGACGAGCCGCTCGAGCTCGTCGAGGTGATCCTCGGCCACGCCTCGCGGGAGTCCCTTCGGCGTCACGCCGACGATCAAGACTCTCTCGCGGACGGCCTTCGGCATCCGCGACCATTGTAGCGACTCTGTGGTATTGCTAGGGCGAATGCACGCTCTCCTCGGCGAGCGACTCGACGCCTTGTACCGGCGCTACGGGCCGGAGACCGTGGCCACGGACCCGATCGTCTTCGTCGGCCGCTATTCCGATCCCGAGGATCGAGAGGTCGTGGGTTGGATCGCGTCGGCTTTCGCCTACGGCCAGGTGCCCGTCATCCAGGCCAACGTCGGCCGGCTGCTGGCCGCGCTCGGTCCCCGGCCCGCCCGGGCCCTGGACGGCGTCCGGAGCTTCCGGGAGCTCGCCTCGCGACACCCTGGCCGGGTTCCGCCACCGCTTCCACGGTCCGCGCGACGCGGCCGCGCTCCTCTTCGCGATCGCCCGCGCCCGCGAGGCCGGCGGCGGCCGGCTGCGCGGCTTCTTCGAGAGCGCGCAGCGCCCCGAGGATCGGGACACCGGGCCCCTGCTCTCGCGCGCCGTCGCGCGCATCGAGGCCTTCGACTACCGTCCGGTCCTCGGCGTCCGGCGGCTGCCCGAGCGCTCCCCCGTGCGCTTCTTCTTTCCGAGCCCGACCTCGGGCTCGGCGTGCAAGCGCTGGAACCTCTACCTGCGCTGGATGGTCCGGCGCGACGACCTCGACTTCGGGCTGTGGAGCGGCATCCCGGCTTCCCGCCTCGTGGTCCCGACGGACACGCACGTCCATCGGATCGCGCGAAGACTCGGACTGACCCGGCGGCGCACCGCCGACTGGAAGGCCGCCCGCCAGATCACGGACGCGCTCGCCCGCTTCGACCCGTCCGATCCGGTGCGGTTCGACTACGCCCTCTGCCGGATCGGCATCCTCGACATCTGCGTCCCGGCCACCCGCCTCTGCCGGTGCGCCGAGTGCCCGGTCCAGGAAGCCTGCGCGGTCGGCCGCCGGCGCCGCGCCGCGGGGCTCGCCGCCGGACTCACCGCGACTCCGAGCCGGCGCCGGCGCTGGGGCTGTCGGCATGAAGACGCGCTCGCTGCTCACGCTGGTCTTCGCGGTGGCGGCGGCGGCGGCCGGGGCCGTCTGGGTCAAGTCTCTCAAGCCGCCGGACTCGCCCGCGGGTTCGCTCCAGTTCCTCTCCGCGGCGCCCGAGCTCCCGATCTACGACCGTCAGGGCCGGAAGATCGACCTCACCGAGGCGAAGGACAAATCTCCTCATCGTGCATTTCTGGGCGACCTGGTGCCCGCCCTGCGTCGAGGAAACGCCGGAGCTTTCGAAGTTCTGGGAGCAGTACAAGAACCGCGGCGACGTCGCGCTCTATGCGATCTCCGTGGACAAGGACTGGAAGACGATCGACGACTTCATCGCCAAGAACCCGAGCTCGCTGCCGCTGTATCACGACCCCAAGGAAGCGACGGCGAAACGCTTCGGCTCGTCCCAGTACCCCGAGACTTACATCGTGAATCGGAAGGGCCGCGTGCTCTTCCGGGTGCAGGGCGCGGTCGACTGGTCCAACCCCGAGGTCCGCAGCCGCATCGACCAGATCCTCGCGTCCTAGGGAGGGCCCATGGGTTTCCGGAGATCGACTCTTCCCGGAGTCGTGGCGCTCTTCCTCGCCTTCTCCGCCCTCGCCGAAGATCCGCCCCCGGCGCCGAAGGGCTTCGCCTGGAAACGGATCGAATCGGTCAAGGCCTCCTTTCTCGTGCCGGAGGGCTGGCACTTCAAGGAGGAGACGAAGGACGGCACGCGCGCCTTCTTCATCACGAAGGAAGACATCAACAAGGGCGGGAGCTTCGAGACCGGTCTGTCGGTCAACGTTCAGACGCTGAAGAAGGATCCGGCGCAGGAGCGGGCCGCCGCCTTCGTCGGCGAAATCATCACGAGCCACGAGGTCCTGGAGTCCTGGGGAACGGAGACCGGCGTCTTGAAGGGATACGCCTGCCGGGTCCGCCGGGCCTCTCCGGAGCACCCGCCCCTGATCATCGAGGTGCTCGCCATCGGGAACAGCCGCACGAACACGCTGTACCTGATCTTCTTCGAGAGCCCGGAATCGTCGTGGGACGCCGCCTGGAAGCAGGGCGAGCCGATCCTGACGTCCTTCCTGCTCGACCAGGATGTCTGACGCCCGACGTCGGATGTCTGAGATCTGACCGCGCGTCAGCGCGACGGCCCGCGGGGCGGGCGCCGCATCAGCCACAGAAACAGCACGACCGCCGCGAGCGCGATCCCCAGGCTGCCGTAGAAGAGGGCGACGTCGAGGGAGAGGCGCCCCACGGCCGGCTTCGTCCCTAGTCTCTACGTCTCGACGTCTCGACGCTCTACGGCGCGCCGCCGGGCGAGCCTCCGCCCGTGACTCGACTCGCAGACGACGGCGCGGCGAACCCGGACGCCGATTGCGCCGGAGCCGGCGGCTTCTCGACGGGCGCCGTCCCGCCGTTCACGCCGATCGACCAGACGTAGCCGCCGAGCGCCCGGGTGACGGCCTCGGGGCTCGAGCAGGAATTCTTTGGCCTGCGCGTCGCCGCCGAGGATGCGGGCGAACTCGGCGCGGTCGGAGGCGAAACTCGGGGCGTCGAAGAGCTGGCCCAGCGGCGAGAAGCGGTGCCCGTCGTCGCCCTTGGGGAAGTTGGTGGGCATCCGCGTGCCCGGCATCCACTCGTCGGGCCGGCGGATCCAGTCCGCGATCCAGTCGTGCCGCAGGCGCTTCGCGGCCATCTGCAGGTTCGGCGCGAGCGACGCCCGGTCGACTCCGGGGCGATTGAAGTCCTCGATCGAACGCGGGTGGCACTGCGCGCACTTGAGCAGCTCGAACACCTTCTTGCCCGCGGCCCAGCTCGCCGGGTTCTCGCCGCCCCCGGCCACGAGGAACGGATACTGCGCCCGGTCGAGCGAGGCGAAGTAGTGCGTCAGGTCGTTGAGCTCGGCATCGGTGAAGCCGAACGTCGGCATGTGGACCTCGAGCCACGGCCGGATCTCGCCGGTCTTCGGGCGCCTGCAGGAAGCCGAAGAGCCAGTCGCTCTGGACCTTCGCCCCCTCGCCCTGGATGATCGGAGGCGCGAGCGAGGTGTCGGCGACGATCGAACGGAACGAGCCGCCGAAGCCCTCGATGACGTGGCAGCCCTGGCAGTTGTGGTCCTTCACGATCCGCCGGCCCCGCTCGATCGCGGCTTCCGACGGCGACAGCTGCTTGACGACCTGGGGCGCCGCGTTGAGCTGCTGGAACCCGAGGACCGCGGTCACGGCCTGGTCCAGCTCGCGCGGCGACAGCCGGAAGTTCGGCATCCGCAGCTTTTCCTCCCAGCCCCGGGCGCGGTCGCGGTCGAAGATGCGCGGCTCGTGGAGCTTGGTGCGGAACCAGTCGTGCCGCGTGTGCGGGATGTGGATGAACCCGAAGTCCAGGCGGTGGACGGCCTTCGAGCCCTCTTCCGTGAGCTCGGTGCCGATCGGCTTGGCGTCCTCGAAGCCCGGAATCGCGTGGCACGCGTAACAGCCGTAGTGCGCGATGAGGTTCCGCCCCGCGTACACCTCTTTCGCGTGGACGTCCATCTTCGCGAGCTCGGCCTTCGCGTCGAAGAGCGTCTTCGTCGACATCTGGAAGTAGAGCGCGATCGAGTCCAGGACCTTCTCGTCCGTCTTGGGAAGCGTCTTGCCGTCGAAGCCTTCGGGCGCCTTGAGGGTCGACAGGTACTCGGCGATGTCGAGCGCATCCGACTCGGTCAGGCGGAGGTTCGGCATCTTGGTGTCGGGATTCCAGGCCTTCGGGTCGCGGATCCAGTGGTAGATCCAGTCCCGCGAAGCCTTGGAGCCCACGCCCGAGAGGTTCGGGCCGAACTGCCGGTAGGTCCCGGTGAGATCCCGCTGCGCCTTCGGATCGGCCTCGTGGCAGCCGAAGCAGCCCCTCTCCGCGATGAGCTTCGCGCCTCGCTCCGCGTCGCCGCGGCCGGACACGGGGGTCACCTCGACGGGCCGGGAACGTTCGTAGAGGTACGCCACGATGGCGTTGATCATCGTGTCGTTCTCGATCTTCCCCGTCTCGTTCATCTTCTGCTGCGCGGCGTCGGGCTTTCGCGGGCCCGACACGTCCACGAAGTTCTCGAGGTAGAAGAACGTCGGCATCCTCGTGTTGGCGCGGAAGGACGCCGGGTCCATGACCCAGCGGGTCGTCCAGTCGCGCGGGACCTTCGCGGCGACCCGCTCGAGCGAGGGACCGACCTTCGGGATGTGCTGCTTCTCCAACCCGTCGATGCGGTGGCAGCCCCAGCAGCCCAGGGACTCGACGATCCGCATCCCGGCGTCGAGCCTGGGCGCCTCCCGGAAGTTCGTTTCCTTCGCGTGACAGCGGTAGCAGCCGGACTCCGCGTACTTGAGGGGCAGGACCGGGTTCTCGTTGAAGCGGTCGAACTCCCAGTCGTACTTCTTGGTCCAGGCCGCCTTCTGGACGTCGTTCTCGGGCGAGTGGCCGGCCGACCAGAACGACGTCGCGCGGTCGCGCCCGCCGTGGCAGGGCGTGCAGCCGAACGAGTTGGCGGGGTGCATGGATTCGCTGCCGACCATGCGGTGCATCCGCGGGTGCGACCGGTAGACCTCGCGGATCTTCGGGTCCTCGAAGCCCTTGCGGTCCGCGGCGACGTGACAGGTCGTGCAGCGGTCCACGCGCGGAATCTGCATGAAGTTGACGTTGATGAAGTGATCGGGAAGCTGGACCTGCAGGATGCGCAGGGACGGGTTGACCATGTCCAGGATCGGCGAGTTGCGCAGCTCGAAGAGCGTGTCCTGCTTGAGACCCACCCACTTGGATCGCGCCAGCCGGAACTCGGCGGTCCGCTTCTCGATCGTGCTCTCGATGTCTTTCTTGCGCGTGTTGATCAGGTCGATCTCGGTCTGCGCCGCCGCTTCCTGCTGCTTGAGCTGCGCGAGGCGGACGGTCCTCTCCTCGAGCTCCTTGCGGACGGCGTCGAGCTCCTTCTTGGCCGCGGTCGCCGCCTTGGGCTTGTTCGCGAGCGCATCCTCGTACATGTAGAGGGCCGCGTCGAAGGCCGCCTTGGAGAACTTGTAGGCCTGGTCGGCGGCGTAGCTCTGGGGGTCGAGCGCCTTCAGCTTCGCCTCGGCCTTGCTCAGGTTTCCGGCCTGCTGGGCGATCTCGGCCCGCGAGGCCCTCAGGTCGGCGACGAGCTTGGTGTGCTCCTTGTCGATCGCCTTCTGGTGCGCGGCGAGCGCGGCCTTCTTCGTGAGATCCCGATCGAGCCTCATGAAGGTGCGCTGGATGGTCTTCCAGTCCCGGCGGTAGTCGGCGATGACCATCCAGATGAACACGGCCGTCAGGACCACGGCCGTCCAGGTGAACGCGCGGTTCAGCCTGGGGATGTCGTAGTGATGATCGATCGGCTCCGCGGGCGGCTTGCGGGGCATGGGCTACCGGATCCTCATATGTTGAACGCGAACTCCGGGATCGCCACGATGTACTTCAGGTTGAAGATCCATCGCAGGTACATCTTGATCGGCAGCGACATCATCATGAGCCCGAGCGACACGCCGATCAGGTACCGCGGCATGTCCATCTTTTCGAAGAAGCGGCGCAGGATCGTCTTCGAGAACACCAGCGGCAGCACGGCCACGTAGATGCCGACGAGGACGAGACCGAAGATCTCCCGGATCAGCCAGAAGTTGGGCAGGCTTCGTTTGAAGACCTTGATCCAGATGATCTCCGACAGGTTGATGTTGTTCAGGGGCACGAGCTTGTTGATGTCCCAGAACTCGTAAGGCCCGAAGAAGTTCCAGTTCGGGCCGCGCAGGAAGGTCCCGAGGACGATGAGCACGCACCAGAGGACCAGGAAGCCGACGAGGAAGATGGTGATCTCCCAGCGGCGCTCCTTGAAGGTGAAGTAGCCGTTGCCCTTGGGATTCGTGTCGATGTACGGGATGGCCATCAGGCCCACGATGATGAGCGACGGCAGGACGACGCCCGCGAGCCACGGGTCGAAGTAGACCAGCATCTCCTGCAGCCCCAGGAAGTACCACGGGGCCTTGGCCGGGTTGGGCGAATCGGTCGGATTCGCGGGCTCCTCGAGCGGAGCCTTCAGGACGATCGACCACACGATCATGACGGCCATGACGACGACGAGACAGATGAGCTCGACGTAGACGAGGTCGGGCCAGGAGAAAACCTTCTGCGACGCGTCCTCGCCCTCGATCGGCGGGCGACCCTCCGCGATCCGCCGGTCGTTCTCGTAGGCCTGGCTCATCGCGAACCAGAAGAAGAAGCCGACCAGGAAGATCATGCCGACGATCGGCACGTTGTCGGGGAGCGTCGCGACCTTGTTGAAATTCGGATCGAGGTACGAGAGCCCGATCCCGCCCGCCACCAGGGCGAAGAGGATGAGCCCGCCCTTCTTCGACCACGCCGGCGCCCAGTGGATCATCAGGATCAACCCGATCAGCGCCCCCGACACCAGGTACTGCGGCGCCGACAGGAAGTCGATCGCGTTCTTGATGAACTGGACAGAACATGGCTATCGGTCCTACCACGATTCCGGGAGACGTCCTGAGCGACGTCCCCTCCCGTCGGTCGGCCCGCGAGCGGGCCGCTGAGAGTCCGAGCAGTGGCGATGCATCGGACCCGGAAATGCCGCCGTCCTTGCGGACGCGCCAGAAGTGGACCGCCATCAGGAAGGCCGCGATCAGCGGAATCCCGACGCAGTGGAGAACGTAGAAGCGCAGGAGCGCGCCGGCGCCCACGAAGCGGCCGCCGAGCAGGCCGAACCGCGCATCGTTCGTGGACGTCACGAGCTGGATGTCGCCGATCTTGAGCAGGGACGTGCCGGGGCCCTGGATCCCGAGCAGCGGCGTCGCCGACGCCATGTTGGAACCGACCGTGATGGCCCAGATCGCGAGCTGATCCCACGGCAGCAGGTACCCGGTGAACGAGAGCAGCAGCGTGAGGACCAGGAGGATCACGCCGATGACCCAGTTGAACTCGCGGGGCGGCTTGTAGGAGCCGGTCATGAAGACCCGGAACATGTGGATCCAGACCGAGATGACCATCGCGTGCGCGCCCCAGCGGTGGACTTCGCGCATGATCCCGAAAGGCACCTGCTCGCGCAGGTCGAGGATGTCGACGAAGGCGTACTCGACGGTCGGCCGGTAATAGAACATCAGGAGCAGGCCCGTGAACGTCAGGACGAGGAAGAGGAAAAACGTCACGCCGCCGGCGCACCACGTGTAGCGCATCTTGACGCCGGACTTGCGGGTCTTGACCGGATGCAGATGCAGGACGACGTTGCCCAGCATCGCGAGCACGCGCTTGCGGTTGGTGTTCGGGAATGCCGACGCGGAAGATCGATTTCCAGAACTGGCTCGAGACGATCGCCTGCTGAATGTCACGCCAACGAGAACCCAATCGAACCTCCGGTCGCGGTCTGCTTCGGGACGGCCTAGGCCATCTTTACGAACGCCTTGGGGTCTTTCCACTGGCCGCGCTCGTAGAGGTAGCGCGTCGCCTTGTCGACGATGATCTGCCCGTCCTCGCCCGAAACGCCGATCTCGGCCCGCTCCAGCGGACGCGGGGCCGGACCCTCGAAGTTGATCCCGGAAACGTAATAGCCGGAGCCATGGCAGGGGCACTTGAACTTGTTCTGCGCAGCCAGCCAGTTGGGCGTGCAGCCGAGGTGCACGCAGACGGCCACCAGGGCGTAGATCGAATTGGTGTCCCGGACGATCCAGACGCCGTACTTCTCCTTCCAGCGCTCGTCCACTCCCAGGCTGTAGGTCGAGGGATCGCCGGCCTTGAAGCGCGTCGGAGGCTCGAAGAGCACGTTCGGGAAGAGGAACCGGACCGTCGCCGTGAGCCCCGCCGCCGTCGCCGCCGCGAACCCGGTCCAGGCGAGCGCCATCCACTTCAAAGTGGAGCGCCGGGTCACCCCGTCGAGGGAGACGTCCTCCGGGGGCGTGGGAAGGCTGTTCGGAGCCGTAGACATTAAGCCATCAAATCTCGGGGCTTGAGCCTACCAAAACCGCGCGACTCCTCCAAACAGATCCGTCCAAACAGATCCGCGGTCACACGTCACGGTTTCGCGCCCTCGCCGCGCGCCGCATCGGCCGCGCGGCGGGCCGCGTCCCGCACGCGGAGGTTCGGATCCTCTTTCGCGAGCTTCTCGATCGCGGGCAGCGTGGCGGCGTCCTTCAAAAGTGTCAGCGCCTTCAGCGCGTTGACCATCGCCGCTTCCGTCTGATCGCTCGAGAGCTGCGGCGCCTGGCGCGCGAGAGCCGAGCGATCGATCATCGAGTGCAGCACCGGCAGGCCGGACGCATCGCCCAGCTCCGCCAGGGCGATCCCCGCGTTCCAGCGCACGTCGGCGACCTTGTCCTCGGCGAGAACCTGCAATCGCGGGATCGCGCGCGGGTCGCCGAGCTGGCCGAGAACGTACGCCGCCATCTTGCGGGCGCCGGCGTCCTCGGAATGTGACGCCTCGAGGACCGTCGGGAACGCGGCCTTGTCGCCGATCTTTCCGAGCGCCCAGACGGCATAGAGACGCGTATCCGGATCGGGATCGACCGCCGCGGCCTGGAGGGCGGGAAGGGCGGAGGCCTCGCCGAGCCGGCCCAGGACCAGCACGAGGTAGCGGCGCACCGGAATGTCTTCCGGCCGCTTGCCCGAGAGGCCCTCGAAGATCCGCAGCGTCTCCGCGGTCAGGGCGGCGCGCTCCTCGGGCGGCAGATTGGGCAGCGAGCGGGACAGCTCGAAGGCCGCCTGCCAGCGGCGGTTGGCGGTCCCGCCCCGGACCTCCTGGAGGTAGTCGCGGGGGCTGCGCCGCTCGAACGTCATCAGGTTGAACACCAGAAACACACCGACGGCCGCCCCGACCACCAGAAGCGGGAGCAGGAAGAAGCGGGCGATCAGCCGGCCCGCGCCGCGGGGCTCTTCGATCGAATCGTCAGCATCCTCGTCGCCGGGGGGCGCGGCGTCGCGCGGCGGCTCGGTCACAGGAGCGGGAGGTATCTCCTCGCCTGGGTGATCGGGTTCGGGACGAAGATCGCGTCCTTCTCGCAGACGGTCTCGCAGAGGCGGCAGGAGACGCAGGGGCCGGCGTCGACCTCCGCGATCTTGTGGAAAGTCTCGTGCAGGGGGTCGTCGATCAGGTAGATGCAGTCGAAGGGGCAGATGTCGATGCAGAACTCGCAGCCGGTGCAGAGGTCCCGGTCCACGATGGCCTTGGGGATCTCCTTCGGCTTGACCTTCTCGACGAGCTCGCCCTTCTGGTCCTGGATGCAGGAGACCGGGCAATACCGGGCGCAGACCGAGCAGTCGATGCACCGGTCGTGGTGAATGACGTATTTCTCGCTCTTGTCGCCCGTAATCGTGTGCGTGGGACACTTGATCTCGCAGACCCCGCACCCGATGCACGTTTCGGTGATGAAATGAGGCATAAAGCTTTCCGCAACAACCCGTTAGCTTCCAACGGGCCTCTCCCGCACGCAAGTTACCACAAGCCGCCCCGACGCGCAGCCCGCGGCCCTCGACGGCGAGCGCGAACTTTCGCCAGCGGAATGCGTTAGCAGAAACAGTAGGGTTAGAGGAGAAGAACGCGCGATGAACAAGGAAACTCGGGCCATCGTCCTCGGGCTCTTCGTGGTCGTGGTCTTCGCTCTCTGCCTTTCGGCCTGGCGCGGACCGGCTCGGGAGTTTCGGAACATCAAGGGATTCCAGGTCGAAGTCAAGAAAACCGAGGGCGACGAGACGCGCGCCTTCCACTTCACGGTTCCGGTCTCGCTGCTCGCCCAGCTCACGCGGCTGGCCCACATCGACGACGCTCTCGACGGCGACATCCGCGCCGCCTGGGACAAGGGCGACATCACTCCCCGCGAGCTGCTGGACGCCGCGGACGAGAGCCGTCCGGACAAGCCCAGCGTGATCAAGAACGACGACGCCACGATCGAAGTGCGCCAGGACGGCGACGCGATCCTCGTCGACGTCCGCGACGACTGGGACCGCAAGGTTCACATCCGCGTGCCCCGCACGCTCGTCGAGGTCTTTTCGGACGACCATGCGATCTCGACCCGCGACATCATCCGGCGGCTCGACGAGCTCGACCCGGGCGACTTCGTCACGATCCGCGACAAAGACGACGAGATCACGATCACGGCCCAGCCGAAGAAGGGCCGGATGCGCATCTCCTGGTTCGAGGGCTTCTGCGATTTCCCGGTGCGTTCCTCCGGCTAGGGCCCGCGCATCTCCCCCGCCGGCCTGCGGGCGGCGATATCCTCCCGAGGTGGCCAACCGCCTCGCGCTCGAATCGTCTCCGTACCTCCTCCAGCACAAGGACAACCCCGTGGACTGGTATCCCTGGGGACCGGAAGCGCTCGCGCGGGCGCGCGCGGAGGACAAGCCGATCTTCCTCTCGATCGGCTACTCGACCTGCCACTGGTGCCACGTCATGGAGCACGAGTCGTTCGAGACGGAGCAGGTCGCCGAAGCTCTGAACCGCGACTTCGTCTCGATCAAAGTCGACCGCGAGGAGCGGCCCGACGTCGACGACATCTACATGCAGGCCGTCCAGATGATGACCGGCAGCGGCGGCTGGCCCCTCTCCCTCTTCCTCACGCCGGAGGCAAAGCCGTTCTATGGCGGGACGTACTTTCCGCCGTCCTCCCGGTGGGGACGACCCGGGTTCCTCCAGATCCTCGCGGCGATCGCCGAGGCCTGGAAAACGCGCCGCGACGAGCTCGAGAGCTCGGCCGGAGAGATGCTCGACCACCTGGAGACCAGCGCCGCGGTCTCGCGGACGGCCGGCGCCGGAGCTCCGCTGTCGGCCCTCCTCGAGAGCGCCCATGCGGCCATCGCCCGCCAGTTCGATCCGGTCGAGGGCGGCTTCGGCGGCGCGCCCAAGTTTCCCCCCTCGATGCGCCTCGAGCTTCTCATCCGCCGCTGGCTCCGCACCGGCGACACGCAGGCGCGCCGCATGGTCGAGACGACGCTCGACCGGATGGCGGCGGGCGGCATGTACGACCAGGTCGGCGGCGGCTTTCACCGCTACTCCGTCGACGCCCGCTGGCTCGTGCCGCACTTCGAGAAGATGCTCTACGACAACGCCATGCTCGCGCGCGTCTACACCCTCGCGTATCGCGCGTTCGGGAGGGCCGACGACGCCCGCGTGGCGCGCGAGACGCTCGACTACCTGCTCGCCGAGATGACTCCGCCGGGCGGAGGGTTCTTCGCCGCGCAGGACGCCGACTCCGGCGGCGAAGAGGGCACCTTCTACGTCTGGAATCCGAGGTCGCTCGCCGAGGCCCTCGGCGACGCCGAGAGCGACGCTCCGATTCTGGCCGCCCGCTTCGGCGTCACGGAGGCCGGCAACTTCGAGTCGAGCGGCGAGACGGTGCTTTCCGTCGTCCGTTCCGTCCCCGAGCTCGCGAAGGAGTTCGGACGGACCGAAGAGGAGATCGAGCGCATCCTCCGGGAGGGCCGCGCCCGTCTCTACGCCGCGCGGTCCAGGCGCGTTCCTCCCGGGACCGACGACAAGCTGCTGACCGACTGGACATCGCTCGCGATCTCCGCCTTCGCGCTGGCCGGCCGCGTCCTGGACGAGCCGCGCTACGAACGGGCCGCGCGCGAGGCGGCGGATCGGATCCTTTCCCGCTGCGTTCGCGAGGGACGGCTCCTTCACCGCGAAAAGGCCGGGCGAGCCGACATCCCGGGCTTCGCGACCGACTACGCGTTTTTCATCGAGGCTCTCCTCGATCTCTACGAGGCGACGTTCGAGCCACGCTACTTCCGGGAAGCCGTCCGCCTGCAGGACGTCTTCGAGAAGGAGTTCGCCGGCGCCGGAGGCGCGTACTATCTCTCGGCCGCCGAGCACGACGGCCTGATCCTGAGGCCCGCGGAGTCCTACGACGGCGCCACGCCCTCCTCCAACTCCGTCGCGGCCATGAACCTCCTGCGCCTGCACGCGTTCACGGGAGAAGACCGCTACCGCAAACGGGCCGAGGAAGTGCTCGGCGCCTTCTCCGCGCTGGCCGAGAAGGCCGCTCCGGCATTCCCGAGGCTCCTCTCGCGCCGCGGATTTCGCGGCCGGCGGCGCGCGCGAGATCGTCCTCTCCGGAACGCCGGGCCGCGCCGACTTCGACGCGCTGCGCTCGGCGGTCTTCGCGAGCCCGGGACTCAATCGCGTCCTCGCCCACGCTTCGGCCGATGCGCCCGCGGAGCTCGCTCCCCTGCTCGAGGGCCGGGTCGCGGGAGCGGCCGGCCCGGGCCCTGGCGTTCGTCTGCGAGAGTTTCGCGTGCCGGGCTCCCGTCGAGGATCCGGCCGCGCTCTCGGCCGCGCTTCGGGACTGATGGACTGATGCCTCAGCGCCGCGGGTTCCTCAAACGGCCCGGACCCGCGGTGATCCTGGTGCTTCTCTACGCGCTCCTCTTTCTCGCCGCTCTCATCTGGATGCGCGCCGGACGATGACGACGGGCCTCGTCTCCGACGAGCGCTTCCTGAGGCATCGCGCGCCGTACGTGCATCCCGAGCACCCCGGTCGCCTGGAGGCGATCCTCGGCCGCCTCGAGCGGGACGGTCTGGCGGCGAGCGGGCGCGCCATCCCGGCGCGCGAGGCGACCGACGAGGAGCTCCTGCGCATTCACACGCCGGGCCTTCTCGCCCTCGTCGCGGAAACCGCCTCGCACGACTTCGTCCAGCTCGATCCCGACACCTACACCTGCCGCGATTCCGCCCTCGCGGCGCGCCTCGCCGCCGGGGGGCTCGTGGATCTCTGCGCGCAGGTCGCGGGCGGGACCGTGGACGACGGATTCGCGCTCCTCCGGCCGCCCGGTCACCACGCCGAGGCCGACCGGCCCATGGGCTTTTGTCTCTTCAACAACGTCGCCGTCGCGGCGAAGGCTCTCCAGAGCGCCTCTTCCGCCGCACGGGTGCTCATCGTCGACTGGGACCTTCACCACGGCAACGGCACGCAGCACTCCTTCTGGGAGGACCCGAGCGTGCTGTACTTCTCGACGCACCAGTTTCCGTTCTATCCGGGCACCGGAGCGATCGAGGAGGTCGGCGGCGGCGCCGGGCGAGGCTTCACCGTCAACGTGGCCTGGGACGAGGGGATGGGAGATGCGGAGTATCTCGCGGCGTTCGATCGCGTGCTGCTTCCGATCGCGCGGAGCTTCGCCCCCGACTTCGTCCTGGTCTCGTGCGGATTCGACGCGGCCGACGGCGATCCTCTCGGCGGGATGCGCCTCTCCCCCGCCGGGTACGCGGCCATGACGGCTCGGCTGCGCGACGCTCGCCGGCGGCAGGCTCGTCCTGGCGCTCGAGGGCGGCTACAACCTGGACGCCATCGCGCGCTCCGCCGAGGCGTGCCTGAGGGTGCTGCTCGGCGAAGCGGCCCCGGACATCCGGGGCGAGCCCTCCCCCGCGGCCGCGCGCGTGCTCGATCGCGTGCTCCGCGCGCAGCGGCCGTTCTGGCCCGGCCTCTGAGGCCTACTCGAGAACGAGAACGTCCACGGCCGGCTGTCCCTCGATCTCGAGGTAGCGGCCGGCCCTCCACTCGGGGAGCAGATTGCGGTAGCGGCCGGAGAAGACGTTGCCCGACTGGCCGGTCGTGATCACGTATCGCCCGCGGATCGGCTCCGACAGATCCACGACCTGCCGGTAACCCGGGCCGTCCTCCATCCGGAACGAGCCGTCCTGCTCGAACGAGCCGACGTTGACGGTGGCGCCGTCGCCGCCCTGGCCGATCTCGAGATCGAAGAAACGTTTCAGCAATGGCACCTCGTGGAAAACGTCGTGAGGGAAGACCGCCCGGTGGAGGCGTTCCCAGCGCCAGCCGGCGGGATCTTCGCCGAGCCGGGCGCGCAGAACCTGCAGGGCGCGTCCGAGGCTCGCGGCCTGAAACGCCGCGCACGTTTCGATCTCCGGCGTGCGGCGGTCGTCGCACCACGCCGAGTCGCGGCTCAACGCATCGATCAGGAAGCGGCCCCGCGTCGTTCCGCGCGGAACGTCGCCGAGCTCGTCTTCCGGCATGCGCGCGAGCTCGACGAACCAGGCCGCGTAGATCGAGGCCTCGACGGACTCCGGCGCCATCTCGCCGTTCCATTCCGAAAGCCGGCGAAGCGCACTCTGCGACGCGGCGTCGGATCCCTCCGTGCGCGCCAGCAGAGGCAGCAGAGCGCGCGGCCTGCAGAGAGACGCGGTCGAGCTGGATCGCCGCGACCGCGTCGGGCGTCAGCCGCCCGCCCGCCTCGATTCGCTCCGCGATCCGCGCCGCCCGGAACGGCTCGATCCAGGTCAGGCCGAAGGGATACGGATCCTGCGAGATCACCCGATTGTTGGCCGTGACGATGTATCCGCGCTCCGGATCGAGTGCCCGCGGCAGGCTCGCGGCGGGCAGGATCCCGCTCCAGTCGTCCTCGCCGGACCCGGACACGGGCAGGAGGCCGTCGGCCCTCGGCCGGATCGGCATCGCGCCCCCGGCGGCATAACCAATGTGGCCCTCGACGTCGGCGTAGACGAGGTTGAGAGAGGAGGCGCGGATCCCCTCCACGCCCGCCAGGAATTCGGGCCAGTTGCGCGCCCCGGCGATGTCCAGGAAGGCCTCCGTCGAGCCGGGATCGGGGTCCAGTCCCGTCCAGCGCAGGGCCACGGCCGCTCCGAGCCGATCGGCTCCGCCGAGGGCGTCGGTCACGATCGGCCCGTGGACGGATGTCCGCACCTTCAGCTCCACGTCCGCGCCGCCGCGGACGCGGATCCGCTCGACCCGCTCCTCGAACCGTTTCCACTCTCCCCGGTGCCGATAGCGCGAGGCATCGTTGGGGTCGACGTCTTCCACGAAGAGGTCCTGCACGTCGGGCTCGAGCGAGGTCACCCCCCAGGCGATCCGGTCGTTGTGCCCGATCAGCACGGCGGGGACGCCGGGCAGCGTCGCGCCCGTCGCCCGCAGGCCGGGGGCGTCGATCGAGGCGAGGTACCAGACGGACGGAGTGCCCAGCCCGAGATGCGGATCGTTGGCGAGGATCGGTTTGCCGCTGGCGGTCCGGGAGCCCGCGAGGACCCAGGAGTTGCTGCCCAGATTCCCGCCGGCTCCGATTCCGAGCGCCGCGAGCGGCGTCGAAGGCCCGGTCCACGCGGGCCCAGTCGAGCCCAACCGCCGACACGGGACCGGAGGGTTCTTCGCCGAGGATCCCGGCGGCGGCCAGTCGGTGGCGGACAGGATCGTCGGCTCGGAGCCCGCGCGGGGCAGCAGCTCGGCGGCGCGCTCCGCTCCCACGGCCTCGATGAAGCGGGCGCGGCGGATTTCGCCGCGCGCGTTGCCGGCCAGGTCCCACGCCATCATCTTTCCCCAGACGAGAGTGTCGGCGCGCGTCCACGGCTCGGGCGTGACGCGGAGAATCCGGAACTCGATCGGCCGCGCGGAGTCCTCGGCCAGAAACGCATTGACGCCCGCGGCGTACGCATCGAGGATTCCCCGCGCCTCGGCGGAGAGCTGCGACTCGGTGAGCTCCGCGGCGCGCCGAAATCCGACCGTGCGAAGAAACCGGTCGGTGGACACCAGGCCTTCCCCGAGGAACTCGGCGAGGCGGCCCGAGCCGACCCGGCGCTCGAATTCCATCTGCCAGAGCCGGTCGCGCGCGTGGACGTAGCCCAGCCCGAAGATCGCGTCGGGAATGGAGCTCGCCCGGATCGTCGGCACGCCGCGGGAGTCCGTCTCGATCCGCACCGGAGCGGCGTGGCCGCGCGCGTGCACGGTCCCCCGGGTCTTCGGGAACGTGCGCCAGACGAGGGCGGTCGCCGCCACGAGGGCGACGAGAACGAGGGCCGCGAGAATTCGGAGAGCGGTTCTCAACCCTGTTTGCGCGCGGTTCCGCGCGGTTCTTACGCGCGGTTCCCGCGGGTCGGCGAGCTGCGCGAGCTCGCGGTCGTGAACCCGGGAGAGCAGGATCTGCGAAGCGAGAGCGCCCAGCAGGCACAGGAACATGTCCCACTGCGTGTCCCAGACGTCGCCCTGCGTTCCGAGAAACGCCAGCGCGGCCTCCCCGGAAGCGAGGGCCGTCCACCATTCGACGAACTCGTAAAACGCCGAGATCGCGAGACAGACGCACGTCACCAGGAAGAAGAGCCAGCCGCCCGGCCGCAGCGGCGTCTTCCGCAGGAGGATCTCCCGGGCCAGGATCGCCGGCACGAAGCCCTGCACGACATGGCCGAGGCGGTCGTAGTGATTGCGCGCCAGGCCGAACAGGTCACGCACCCAGAAGCCGAGGGGCACTTCGGCGTACGTGTAGTGGCCCCCGACCATGAGGATGACGGCATGCAGGAGGATCAGGCGGTACGCGAGGGGCGTCAGCGGGAAACGGCGGTAGGTGGCGACGAGCACCACGGCCGCCACGATCGCGGGGGCGACCTCGAGGATCCACGTGTAGCGGTCCTTGGGGCCGATGCCCGAAAGCACGAGCAGAGCGGCCCCGACGGCCAGGAGGACTGCGGGCTCGCGGCGCCGCGAAGCCGTCCGACTCAGTTCAGCCAGTCCGTGACGATGCGCAGCGACTTGGTCTTGGCCCACTCCGCCGCCTTGACGTTGAGCGGCACCGGGCAGATGTAGTCGTGGGAACCGCCGCTGACCATGCACACCTTCGAGGCCATCGCGATCTGCGTCCCCGACTCATCCAGCAGCCGCGTGAAGATCTCGACCTTGTGGAGCTGGCCGTCGGAGTTGGAGGCGAGGAACGTCCACTCGCCGACGACGGGATCCGCGCCCTCGGTCGAAGTCAGCGTCAACTTCACGGACGAGACCTTGGCCTCGAACTGTTTGGGCGCGTAGTGGAGCGCGGACAGCGCGACGACTTCCCCGGGCGGCGGAACGGAGATGACGGTCTGGGTGCGATGCATCAGGGGCGAAGCCACCGAGATCGAGGCCCAAAGAAGCAGGACAGGCAGAACGAACCGAGGGCGAGTGATCATGCGATCCTCCTCGTCGGGCGTCCAGGACGCCGCGTCTCTAGTTTCCGGGTTGCCCGAGATCTTCGCCGAGTATATCCGTCACGTCGTACGAGCCGGCGGCGAGATGCAGGGTCAGCGCGCCCTCCTCGAAGACGGTGCGCTCGAGAGAGAGGTCGATGCCGGGCGGCATCCAGTCGTTCAGGTTCACGACCATGATCCGGTCGGGGCGGTACCAGGTCAGCAGCCCGGCGGGCGCCCGCTCGACCAGGTAGGTCAGCAGCTGATCGGGAATCGGGATGAAGGAGAGGGCCTGGACGCGGTCGAGCACGAAGGCGAGGAAGCCGTCCTTGAGCCGGAGCTGCGAGAGCGTGGCCCGGGCCGAGAGCGGCATGCCGAACCGGTGCACCACGAGGGTCGCCGAGAGCTCCCCCGGCGTGACGCGGATCTTCAGGTCCTGGAGGTCGGGGATCTCATCGACGAGCCGGTGCACCAGGGCATTCAGGGTCCGCTCGTCGAAGGTCAGAGCGAGGCCGCTCCAGCGGACCTTGAGCCGCTCGTCTTCCCCCGGCGAAGGCGCGAGGGACGTCGCCGGGGCCTCCTTCACGTGCATATTTTACCAAGGGGAAGCGGTCTTATTGCGGAGATCAGACGAGATAACCGGCGGCAAACCCGACCTGCGCGGCCATCATCATCAGGTACATGTGCGTCCAGGCGGGGTGGTTCTCGGTCGTCGCCAGCTCCTCCGGTCGCCCGGAGGAGGAGGCGCGCCACGTAAACGCCCCAGGCCGCGAGGCCGAGCCCCAGGGCCGTCAGGAAGGCCCGATTTCCGGTCAGGCGGGCCTCCCCCGGCAGCCACGTGAAGAGGGGGATCAGGAGCCACGGAAGGACGAAAAACGGGGCCATCATCTTCGCGGCGCGCGCGACGCCGAACCGCACGGGCAGCGTGATGCAGCCATGGGCCCGGTCGCCTTCCATGTCCGAAAAGTCCTTCGTGGAGGTCGCGCCCAGGAGAAACAGGGCGAAGATGCCCCCGATCACCCAGGCCTCCGCGTAGAGCGCCGACGCGACGAACGACCACCCCGCCACCTTGAGCAGGCCGCCCCGGGTCACGGCGATCGTGAAGTTGGCCCAGAACCAGTGGCGCTTGGACCGTCCGAACGCCGGGAACGAGTAGACGAACGTGGCGAGCGCTCCGACGAGGTAGATGAAAAACGCGGCGTGGAGGTGCAGCGGCGCCGTCATCCGCTCCGTGAAGCTCTGGTGGGGATACGGAACCACGAGCCAGGTCGGCAGAATCGCCAGCAGATACAGGACTGCGGCGACGAGCGCCGCCCGGCGGATCGCGACCTCTCCGGTCACGAGCGGCCGGTCGGGCTTGTTCTTGCGATCGATCTCGAGATCGGCGATCTGGTTGATGATGTTGGAGGCCGCGTTCATCGCCGAAGCGCAGAGAGATCCGATGGCGACCGTGAGCACGACCGCCCAGGTCACGCGCCTCGCCGGATCGGGGTTGTGCGCCGAACCGAAGGCGCAGACCGCGCCGGAGACGATCCCCAGAAGCGGCGGCAGGAGCGTGAAGGGGCGCGCCAGCCGCAGGTAGCGCTTCACGCGGAGCCCGGGCCCGCCAGGCGCAGCGCGAGCATCGCGCCGACGAAGGTGTTGAACGCGTTGGCGAACTCGTGGTCGAGGCGGAACAGGAAGCGGCGTCCCATCGCGGCGAGCACGCTCTCCGCCATGGCGCCGAGGAATCCCCCGACCGCGGCGGCGAGCAAGAGACCCGTCGGAATGAGTCGGAAGGCTCTCCCCGGCAAATGCGATCGCGGCGGCGCCGAGGAGGCTCGCCGCCGTTCCGGGAATGGAGACCGCGCCGGGCGTGCCGGGCGGGACGGCACGAAACGAGATCGGCGACACGGGCCGACGTCCGAACAACGTGCCGACCTCGGTCCCGAGCGTGTCGGCCAGCGCCGCGCCAAATGCCGCGACGAACCCGACCGTGCGCACGCCGAGCATGAGGAGGGCCGCGGGCACGAGGCAGTTGGCCACGACGTGCGACGCGCCGCGGCGGCCCGTGTCGGCCTGCGCGACGCCGAGCGCCGCCTTGCGCCTGTAGCCGAGCTTCGTCGCGACGGTGCCGGCGAGAAAGAACGCCCAGAGCAGCCCGTACGCGCCCCAGCCGCCGAAGAGGAGGATCAGGAAGCCGACGATCCCGCCGGCGACGGCGCCGGAGCGGCTCACGACCCGGAGCGCGCCCATGACGGCCGCGGCGCCCGCGTTGACCACCAGGGCGACGAGGAGGTGGCTCGCCGGGATCTCGCCGACGCGCAGCAGCGGAGGCGGGAAGACGAGGCTCATCTGGTACACCGCCAGGGCCGTCGGCAGGGCGCCGACGAGGTTGTCGTCGATCCCCGCCCGCACCGACTCGAGAAACGCGTAGATGGCGGAGCCGATCATCAGGATCGCCACGGAATCGACGGCCGGTGCGCGCCGGCTGACGAAGAGGAACACGAGGACCGATGCGGCTCCCCCGACGGCCCAGTTCGAGAGGAGACCGATCCACGTCTTCCCCGGGTTCCACGGCAGCGTCGGACCGCCCACGGTCCGGCCGGCGATGGAAGCCGCCGGATCTCCGAAGGCCATCATGGCCCAGACGGCGGCGGCGATCGGGACGTGCTTGCCGGAGAAGACGAGGAGGAGGAGCAGCACCATCGCCGGATAGGCGACGATGCCGGCGTCGTGGCGGGCGGACGGGTCGCGGTAGATCCCGCGCGCGAACCGCGGCAGGAGGATGACGTTGGCGAGGAGGGCCGCGAAGGCGCACGCGGCGGCGACGCGCCAGTCGAGCCAGCGCAGCGTGAGCGCGAAGAGACCGATGCCCGCGTGGATGCCTTTGCGCTTCCACTCGGCGGCCGTCAACGCCGTGTCCGTTTTCAGCGGCCCGCGCTCGTCGAGGCCCCGCTCGACGCCGGTTTCCCCGCCTTCGCGTACTTGTCGTACCAGGCGAGGTAGCGCTCGAGCCGGTCGCGGACGTAGCTCGGCTTGCGGATGCCGTGGTGCTGGCCGGGATAGATCACGAGCTGCGTCGGCACGCCCATGCTCCGGAGCGCCTGGTACATCTGCTCCGAACCGACGATGGGCATGTTGAAGTCCGCCTGGCCGCAGAGAAAGAGAGTCGGCGTCGTGATCCGGTCGGCGTGCATGAACGGGATAGGAGACCTTGAGCCACCCATCGATGTTCTTCCAGGGCGGGCCGAGCTCCTGCTCGTACTCGCGGATGTACTGATCGCTTCCGTAGGCGGCGAGCGGGTTGGACGATCCGGCGCCGCTCGTCGCCGCCTTGAACCGCTGCGTCGAGGCGATGACGTAGTTCGTGAGCATGCTGCCGTAGCTCCAGCCTCCGACGGCGAGCCGGTCGGGATCGGCGATCCCGCGCGCCACCGCATCGTCGACCGACGCCAGGACGTCCTGGGTGTCGACGTTGCCCCAGTCGGCGTAGATCGCGGTCTGGAACTTCTCTCCCCGCCCGGAGCTTCCGCGCGGATTGGGCGCCAGGACCACGTAGCCGTTGGCCGCGAACCACTGCCACTCCTCTTCGAAGGAGCACTCGAACTGGCCGACCGGGCCCCCGTGGAGACGCAGGATCGTCGGGTACCGTTTTCCCGACACGTAATCCGGCGGTTTCACCAGGAAGCCGTGGATCTCGGTTCCGTCCTTGCTCTTGAACTTCGTCTCCTCGACGGCTCCCAGGCGCACCTCGGCGAGCCAGGCGTCGTTCTGCTTCGAGAGTTGGCGCGGCGCGCCCTTCTCGACGGCGTAGATCTCGTTCGGCCGCACGGCCGTGCCCATTTGAACCGCGACGTGCCCTTTGGCGGCGCTGAACCCGGCGACGACCTGCCGACCGTTCACCAGGCGTTCGACCGGGCCGCCGCCGGCCGGAATGCGCGCGAGACCGATGGCCTGGTCGTCTTCGAGCGTGAACAGAATCGCGGAGCCGTCTTCCGTGTATTGCGGGGACTGGACGTTCAAATCGAGGTCCGCCGTGAGGACCTTCGGGGCTCCCCCGGACGCGGGCACGACGGCCAGGCGGTGCAGGCCGTAGTAGATGAGCTTGTCGAGCCCGCCCTGCACGTACGCGATGGATCGGGAATCGGGGCTCCAGGCCAGGCGGCTGCCCCAGTCGGGCTGGTTGTCGGAGCGCGCGTCGGTCGTCAGGGCCCGCGGCGCGGCGCCCTGGCGCGGCTCGATCGCGTAGATGTCCCAGTTATCCGTCCGGTCCGCTTCGTCCATGCGCTTCGAGACGAAGGCGATGGTCTTCCCGTCGGGGGACCAGGCCGGGAGCTCTTCGTCGTAGTTGCCGGTGGTCAGAACCTCCGACTTGCGCGTGGCGACGTCCAGGATCGAGAGGTGGTTGCGGAGCTTCGTGAGGTAGCCGTCGCCGTCCGACTTGAACTGGTAGCGATCGATGACGATCGGCTTCTTCGATCTTCTTCTTCCCGGATTTTCCTTCGTCGCCGGACGCGTCGGGGTCCGGATCGGAGACGACGAGGACGAGCCTCTTGCCGTCCGGGGACCAGTCGAAGTCCTCGACGCCTCCCTTTTCCTCGGTGACTTTCTCGGCCTCGCCGCCGGTGCGCGGAAGAAGCCAGACCTGGGAGGCGTCGTTGTCGTCGTCGCGGCTCGAGAGGAAGGCCAGGTACTTGCCGTCCGGGCTCCAGCGCGGCGAGGTCTCGGAGTCCTTGCTCGTCGTCAACCGCACGGACTCCTGGCCGTCCCACCGCGTCATCCAGACATCGGAGGTGTTGCGGTCCTCCTTGAGGTCCGGAGTGCGGACGCTGTAGGCCACCCAGGTTCCGTCGGGCGAGACCTGGGGGTCGGAGACGCTCTTCGTCCGGGCGACGTCCTCGAGGCTGAAGTTGCGTTTCGCGGTCTGAGCGGACAGACCCGCGGTCAGAAACGTGGACGCGGCGAAGGCGACGAACAGTCGACGCATGATCAATCCCCCTGAAAGCGCCACACAGTCTAACTTCGACGCTCTCTCTTCCGGCCTCCGGCCTCGGGCCTGACTTGCGGTCAGGCCTCCGGGCGCGCGCGGCGCGCGAGGTACTCGGCGAGAGGGTCGCGGAAGTGGCGGATGGGCCGGCCGGTCAGCCTCTCGTACTTTCCGGTGTCGAGCACGGAGTACGCCGGACGCCGGGCCGGGCGGGCCAGGGCCTCGGCGGTCGTCGGGTCGACCGCGACGTCGGAGCGGCCCGCGAGCCAGAGGATCTCGCGCGCGAACTCGTTCCACGAGACTTCGCCGCGGTTTGCGAAGTGAAAGACGCCCGAGGCGCCGGCTTCGAGGAGAGCGAGGACCGCCTCGGACAGATCCGTCGTGGAGGTCGGCCGCCCGACCTGGTCGACGACCACGGACAAACGCGTCTTTCCGGTTTCGACCTGTTTCAGGATCGCCTCGACGAAGTTCCAGCCCGATCGCCCGAAAAGCCACGACGCGCGGACGACGAGGCTGCCCGGCAGCCGCATCGCCTCCTCTTCGCCGGCGCGCTTGGACCGTCCGTAGGCCGACGTGGGATTGACGGGATCGTCCTCGCGGTAGGGCTCCTGCCGGGCGCCGTCGAAGACGAAGTCGGTCGAAATCTGCACGAGCTGCGCCCCGACGTGGCCGCAGGCGTCGGCGAGGTTCGCGACGGCCTCGGCGTTGACCTGGAACGCCCGCGGGTCGATCTCGCAGTCGTCGACCTTCGTGAAGGCCGCGCAGTTGACGAGCACGTCCGGCCGCAGCTCGCGAAGCTCCCGCGCAACCGCGCCCGAGTCCGTGATGTCCAGATCCGCGCGCGGTCGCGCGAGCACGTCGTAACCCGCCGCGGTGAGCAGGAAGACCAGGTCGGAGCCCAGCATGCCCGAGGCTCCGGTGACGAGCACCCGACGGCGCGCCCGGGGGGCCGGCCGGGAGGCCGCGAGCACGGCCGCGTGGGTTTCGGAGGGAGCGCCTGCGTCCGGCATGAGGCGTCCGTGAGGGGGCGCGGGCTAGCCCGGCTCCTTGGCGGTCGCGGAGGAGGTCGCGAGCCGCTGCGCGTACTGGGAGCGGTAGAACTCGCGGTAGGCCGCGTCGCGTTCCTTGATCGGCCGCCACCACTCCTCGTGGTCGCGATACCAGCGGACCGTCTCCGTCAGGCCGTCCTCGAACGGCGTCGACGCCGAGAAGCCGAGCTTCGCGAGCTTGGACGCATCCAGGGAGTAGCGGCGGTCGTGGCCCGGGCGGTCATCGACGAAGCGGATGAGCGTCTCGGGCTTGCCCAGCTCGCCGAGCACGCGCCGCGTGATCTCGATGTTCTCGCACTCGTTGCCGCCGGCGATGTTGTAGGTCTCGCCGGGGCGTCCCGCGTCGAGAAGAAAGTCGACCGCGGCGGCGTGGTCCCGCACGAACAGCCAGTCGCGCACGTTGCGCCCGTCGCCGTAGAGCGGCAGCGGCTCGCCGTCGATCGCGTTCGTCGCGAAGAGCGGGATGAGCTTCTCGGGGTACTGGTAAGGGCCGTAGTTGTTGGAGGCGCGCGTGATCAGGACCGGGACGCCGTAGGAGGCCCAGTAGGAATACGCCAGCCGGTCGCCCCCGGCCTTCGAGGCGGCGTACGGGTTGCGGGGATTGAGCGGCGATTCCTCGGTGAAGGAGCCCGTGGGAATCGTTCCGTAGACCTCGTCGGTCGAGATCTGGATGAACTTCGAGACGCCGCGGCGCCGGGCTTCCTCGAGCAGGACGAAGACTCCGCGCACGTCCGTCTCGATGAACGAGGCGTCGCCCAGCAGCGAGCGGTCCACGTGGGTCTCGGCGGCGAAGTTGACGACCGCGTCGCAGCCTTCCATGGCGACGCCCACGACGTCCGGATCCACGATGTCGCCTCGGACGAACCGGTACTCGGAGGCCGGCCGCTGCGCGACGTCCGCCAGGTTCGCGGGGTTGGCGGCGTAAGTCAGCTTGTCGAGGTTGACGATCGAAACCTTCCCCGCCCGCGACTGCAGGACGTGGCGGATGAAGTTGGACCCGATGAAGCCGCAGCCCCCCGTCACCAGAAGCTTCATACGATCCCGATCTCCGAGTTGTCGCCGACCAGGAACCGGTGGACGCGGGGCCGCTCGGCGCCCGGATGGATCCGGACGTTTTTTCCGATCAGCGAATCCGCGATGCGCGCCGGGATCCTCTCGAGCCGCGCGCCCTCGAGGACGATCGAGTTCTCGATCTCGCACCGGTCGATGAGGCAGCCCGCGCCGATCGACGTGTAGGGGCCGACGAAGGCGTCGCGGATCTCGGCGCCGGGGCCGATGACCGCGGGCCCGCGGACCGTGCAGCTCGAAAGCCTCGCCCCCGGCTCGATCACGACCTTGCCCTCGACCTGGCAGCCGTCGCCCGCGCTCTCGATGCCTCGGGCCGTGAACGTGTCGAGGATGATCCGGTTGGCCTCGAGCATGTCTTCGATCTTGCCCGTGTCCTTCCACCAGCCCGTCACGAGGTGGGGATGCACGCTCTTGCCATGGTCCACCAGCCACTGGATCGCGTCGGTGATCTCGAGCTCCTGTCGGGCGCTCGGCCGGATCGCGTGGACGGCCTCGAAGACCGTATCGTCGAACATGTAGACGCCGACGAGGGCCAGGTCGGACTTCGGCTGCTTCGGCTTCTCGGTCAGCCGCACCACCCGGCCGTTTTCGAGCTCGGCCACGCCGAACTGCGACGGGTTGGTCACCCGGGCCAGGAGGATCTGCGAGTTGCAGCCGAGCTTCCGGTAGTCGTCGACGAGGGTCGTGATCCCGTCGGCGATGACGTTGTCGCCGAGGTACATGACGAAGGGCGAGCCCTTCAGGAACTTCTCCGAGATCAGCACCGCGTGCGCCAGGCCGCGGGGCGCGTCCTGCGGGATGTACGTGATCCGCGCCCCGAAGCGGGAGCCATCGCCGAGCGCGGCTTCGATCTCCGGCCGCGTGTCTCCGACGACCACGCCGATCTCGGAGATCCCGGCCGCGACGATCGCCTCGACCCCGTAGAAGAGGACGGGCTTGTTGGCCACCGGCACGAGCTGCTTGGCGCTGGTGTAGGTCAGCGGGCGCAGGCGCGTGCCCTTTCCGCCCGACAGGATGAGGCCTTTCATTGGCGGGGAATCATACCGGAGCCCCCTAGAACCCGAGGAGCGCGTCGATGGAACCGTTGACGTCGAGGATCGTGCCGATGTCCTTGAGGTTGACGACCAGCCGGTAATCGTTGCGCGGCGCGGGCGGCAGGCGGAGCTGGCGGACCTCGAGAAAGACCGTGTAGCAGGAGCCCTTGTAGGTCAAAAGGCCCCGGTCCTCCTGCCAGGTGTTCGCCGTCGCGTCGTAGGCCACCGCGCCGTCGAAGCGGAAGTACTTGCCGAGGTCGACCCCTCCCGAAACGCGGAGCTGGTCGGAGTTGAAGTTGAATCCGGGTATCGGGTTGTCGACGACCGGCCGCGCGCCGAACCAGCTCGCGTTGAGGTAGTTGGAGCCCCAGGTCGCGCCGGCCGTGACGCTCGCGGTCGTGAGCTGGTTGTTGTAGGGGTCGTAGGCGAGCCGGCCGTCGACGTGGAGGAGGCCCGGCCGCGAGATCCGGAGGAGGGCCTCGTAGGGTCCGGTCTTCCGCTGCTCGAACGTCGGCGGCACGGGCACGAGCGTCTGCGGGAAATCGAAGGCGTAGGTCTGGGCGATCTCGAGCGAGGCGATCTCTTCGGCCGAGCCCTTGACGCCCTCGGTGCGCGCGAGGAGGCGGTTGACGATCGCGTAGCGGATCTGGTTCCGGCCGAGAGCGTTGTCGACCTCGTCGAAGGCCGGGATATGGTCCGGATTGTCGACGTCCGAGACGTACTGATAGTCCACGCGCGGCTCGATGATGTGCTTGAACTTGTCCCACGACCCGATCGACGTGTCGTAGATGCGCGAAAACGAGGGACCGACGAAAGAGACGCCGCCCTCCGCCGTAGGACCGCGTGAAGGACTCGCCCGTGAACGGGCCGCCCGGAACCAGGACCGAGTCCGTGTACTGCGTGACGCGGCCGCCGGCTCGCGCCGTGAGCGACAGCCAGGGGATCTCCTTGAACGGGAACGAGAGGATGGGGTACGCGTCGAACCGACCATAGGTGCCCTTGGTGAAGTCCCGGCCGCGATTCATGTACAGCCCCGAAAGCGAGGAGAGCAGCGAGAGGTACAGGCCGCTGTGCCCGATCTGCGCCGTGCGGTGGAAGAACTCGACCGTCGGAAACCTCTCCTGGATGACCGTCGAGGAGTAGAACGTCTCGCTGCGCTCGAAGCGGACATTCAGCGAGTCGGCGCCGAAGTTCTTCGACAGGAAGCCGCGCGAAACGATCTGGCGGGCGGAGTTGAGCGCAAAGCTGCGCTCGTAGTCCTGGAGGTACTGCTGGTCGGAGTAGTCGCGGATCGAGAGGACTCCCCGGAAACCGAAGGGCAGGTCGTCGGCCACGTGGTCGAGCCGGAGCTTCCAGCGCGTCGCCGGCTGGTCGGTGTAGACGCCTAGCTCTCCGCTGGGCAGAAAGCACGTTCCGTTCCCTCCGTTCGGAGGCGCCTCCGAGAGCGGCACGCACACCGTCGCGTTCTGGTCGCGGATGACGTAGCCCTGGAACAGACCCGCCGACTCGTCGGTCGGCCGCCAGCGGGACTCGAGCCCGCCGCCGACGGAGCCGTCGGTGTAGGCGTCGAGGTGGATCGTCTGGTCGGTCGGCCGCCCCGTGACCCAGAAGTAGGACAGGCCGAGGAAGAAGCCGCGCTGGTTGCTGTAGCCGATCCCGGGAACGAGCATGCCCGAGGCGCGGTCCTCTTTCGTCGGCCAGATGAGGTACGGCGAGTAGAGGAGGGGCACGTGTCCCGCGCGGAAGGCCACGTGCTTCATCCGCGCGTAGTCGTCGAGCGTCACCGTGGCCTCGGCGAGCGTGAACGACCAGTCGGGGTCGGGCATCTCGCAGGCCGTGAAGACCCCGTCCTTGATCCGGTAGGTCGCGGGTCCGATCTTCTCGATCGTCGAGCCGACGATGTGGAAGGTCGGCGGCAGATCCGCGGTCGCGTCCTCGAGCACGCCGGTCTTGGTGTCGAGGTGAAACGTTCCGCGGGATCCCGAGAGGCGCGTGGGCCCCTGGTCGATCACGACGTGGCCCGTGAGCACCGCCGTCTTGGTCGGAAAATCGTACCGGGCCGCATCCGCCGTGATCTTGAGGTCCTGGTACTCGATGACGACTTCTTCGCTCCCCTCCCAGAACTGGTCCTTTTCGAAGTGCACCGGGTTCTTGGTGTAGAGGCGGACCTCGCCGCCTTTCTCGGGCGTCTTGAACTTGATCTGGAAGTTGGTGCGCTGGTCGAAGCGCGACGCGAAGGGATCGGGCTCGTTGGCGACCTGAGCGAGCGCCGCGGACGCCGAAACGGCCAGGACGGCCAGTCCCGCGGCGAGGCCCGTCGCCGGGAGGCGCTTCACGCGTCCATGGAGCGGACGCTCGCGGCGACCCGGAACGCGGCCTCGGTCCTGGCGCGAACTTCCTCGGCGGTCACTCCCGGAGCGAGCTCGACGAGCTCGAGTCCGGCGCCGGCCTGGAGGACGTCGAAGACGCAGAGGTCCGTGATGATCCGATGCACGCAGCGCCGCCCCGTCAGAGGCAGCGTGCACCGTTTGAGGATCTTCTTCTCCCCCGACTTCGCCGTGTGCTCCATCGTCACGACGAGGCGCCGGGCGCCGGCCACGAGATCCATGGCGCCGCCCATGCCCTTCACCATCTTGCCGGGGATCATGTAGTTCGCGATGGAGCCCTCCTCGTCGACCTGCATGGCGCCGAGGATGGAGAGATCGATGTGGCCGCCCCGGATCATTCCGAAAGAGTCCGCCGACGAGAAGTACGAGGCGCCCGGCCGGATCGTCACGGTTTCCTTTCCGGCGTTGATGAGGTCGGGATCGACTTCGTCCTCCGCCGGGTACGGCCCGAGTCCGAGGATGCCGTTCTCGGACTGGAGAATCACCTCGATGCCGGGCGGAATGTGATTCGCGATGAGCGTCGGCATGCCGATGCCCAGGTTGACGGTGTAGCCGTCCCGGAGCTCCTTCACCGCCCGGCGGATGATGCCTTCGCGGTCGAGCATCTCAGCCTTTCCTCACGGTCCGCCGCTCGATCCGCTTCTGACGAGGAGCGACGACCAGGCGGTTCACGAAGACCCCGGGAGTGTGGACGCACTCCGGATCGAGCTCGCCGACCTCGACGAGCTCCTCGACCTCGGCGATCGCGACCTTTCCGGCCGTGATGGCCATGGGATTGAAGTTCCGCGCCGACTTCCGGTAGACGAGGTTGCCGAGGCGGTCGCCCTTCCAGGCCGCGACCATCGAGAAGTCGCCCACGATGCCCCGCTCGAGAAGGTAGTCGCGGCCGTCGAAGCTCCGCGTCTCCTTGCCCTCGGCCACGAGCGTTCCGGCGCCCGCCGGCGTGTAGAACGCGGGGATGCCGGCGCCGCCGGCCCGCATCCGCTCCGCGAGGGTGCCCTGCGGCACCAGCTCGACCTCGAGCTCGCCCGAGAGAAACTGCCTCTCGAACTCGGCGTTCTCCCCGACGTAAGAGGACACCATCTTTCGGATCTGGCGGGCGCGCAGCATGAGCCCGAGCCCCCAGTCATCGACGCCGCAGTTGTTCGAAACGACGGTCAGGTCCTTCACGGCCCGGCGGACGAGCGCGCCGATCAGGTTCTCCGGGATGCCGCAGAGGCCGAATCCTCCGACGACGAGCAGGGCACCGTCCGGCACGTCCCGCACGGCCTCGTCGGCGGACGAGACGACCTTGTTCATCATCGCTTTGACGATGATAACCGAGGGAAACGGTTGAGGGTTGAGGGTTGAGAGTCGGGAGAGGGTCCCGAGAGATCCCCGCTCTCGTCGGTCGGCCCGCGGAGCGAGCCGCTCGAGCGAGTCTCGAGCGACGCGCCACCGCGACGAATTCCGAGACGTCCAGATCGGGGCTCGCTCCCGGGAACTTCGCGAGCCGGTCGCGGCGCTTCGCGCCGTCCGGAGACGCCGGAAGCACCTGCGTGTCGATCTCGGCGACGCGATAGCCGGATGCTTCGAAGAGGTCGATCAGCGTGGAGCGCGTGAAGAAGCGGACGTGCGTTCCCGAGAGGATCGAGTAGGGCACGTAGTCGAAGCGGCCGCGGATGAGGTCGTCCACGATGGACCAGTGGCCGACGTTGGGCACGGACGCGACGACGACGCCGCGTTCCGAGAGCCACGGCCGCACGCGGACGAGAGCGTCGGAGGGATCGGCGAGGTGCTCGAGCACGTCGCCGAAAAGGATCGCATCGAACCGGCCCGAAAGCGCAGCCGCCTCCGGGACATCCTCGAGACGGATCGCGAGCACCTCGTCGTAGGCGCCGGCGGCCGACGCGGCATCGCCGGCGTCCGGCTCGATGCCGACGATGCGCCGGACGCCCCGGGCCCGAAGCGCGCCCGCGGTGGCCCCGCGAGAGCAGCCCACGTCCAGAACCGCGGCGGCGCCGACGGGCACCTTCGCCGCCAGATCGTCGCGCGAGGACGCGTCCATGGCTCCGTAGCGGTGCACGTAGGCCCCGGGATCGATCGCCGAGGTCAGACCCCGCCGAGCCGCTTCGCCGGGCACGTCCCGCAGCGGCAGCGCGCCCGGAAGGGTCGCGAGGGCCGAGCGCCGCACGGCGAAGACGGGAAACGCGGGTGCCGTCGCGGGGCGGAGCGGCCCGCCCGAAGCCTCGACGAAGGCGGCGGCTTCCGAAAGCAGCGTCGGCGTCAGGTATGCGAAGGGAGGCGCGGTCCGGCTTTCCTCCGATTCGGACTCGTTCGAGACCGGCAGGGCGAGAGCCAGATCCGGGCGGGCCGCGAGAGACCGCACGAGACGGAGACCGGGCCCCGGCAGCAGGTAGGCTTCCGGGTCCGCCTGCACGAGAACGATCGGCGCATCTCCGACGGCGTCGGAAACGACCGGGTCACGACCCGGGAGCTCGGCGCGCCGCCGCGCGGGAAGACGGCGCGCGTACCGGGCCGCCAGACGCCAGGCCCACGCGGCTTCGGCCTGGAAGCGGGGAACGCCGCCGAGAACGAGGTCGAACGCGTCCCCGGAAGGGACCGTCAGGCCGTCTCCACCAGCATCGCCGTCGCTTCGCCGCCGCCGATGCAGATCGCCGCGATGCCGCGCTTCTTGCCGTGCTTGCGGAGGGCGTGGATGAGTGTGGTGAGGATGCGCGCGCCCGACGCGCCGATCGGATGCCCGAGGGCGACGGCGCCGCCGTTCACGTTGACGCGATCGGGCGGAATCGACAGCTCCTTGATCGCGGCCATCGCCACCGCGGCGAAGGCTTCGTTGATCTCCCAGAGGTCGATGTCGGCGACCGTGAGCCCCGTCTTCTTGAGGAGCTTCTGGATCGCGCCCACCGGAGCGGTCGTGAACCACTCCGGGGCCTGCGCCACGCCGGCGTGCGCGACGATGCGGGCGATCGGCTTCCATCCCTTCGCCCGGGCCGTCTCCTCCGACGTCACGACCAGGGCCGCGGCGCCGTCGTTGATCTTCGAAGAGTTCGCCGCCGTCACCGTGCCGTCCTTCTGGAAGGAGGGCTTGAGCGTCGGCATCTTCTCGAGCGGGGCGCTGAAGGGCTCCTCGTCGGCGTCGATGCGCAGCGGGTCGCCCTTCTTCTGCGGAACCTCGACCGGCGCGATCTCGTCGGCGAATGCGCCGCTCTTCGCGGCGCTCTGCGCGCGCTTGTACGACTCGAGCGAGAAGGCGTCCTGCTCCTCGCGCGTGAACTTGTACTTCGCGACGCAGAGCTCGGCGCAATTGCCCATGTGCTGATCCTTGTACGGATCCCACAGGCCGTCCTTGATCATGGAGTCGACGAGCGTGCCGTTGCCCATGCGCAGCCCCGTGCGGGCCTTCTCGAGCAGGTACGGCGCGTTCGACATGGACTCCATGCCGCCCGCGACGGCGACCTCGTACTCGCCGGCCTGAATCGCATTGCCGACGTCCATGACGGCGCGCATCCCGGAGCCGCAGACTTTGTGGACGGTCACGCACGGGACCGAGTTCGGGATCCCCGCGCCGAGCGAGGCCTGGCGGGCGGGCGCCTGCCCCTGCCCCGCCTGGAGGACGTTGCCGAACACGACCTGCTCGACTTCCTCGGGCTTGACCCCCGCGCGTTCGAGTGCGGCGCGGATGGCCACGGATCCCAGGGCCGGAGCGGGCAGCGAAGACAGTTTGCCGAGAAACGACCCGACGGGCGTCCGGGCCGCCGAAAGGATCACGAGATTCTTCATAGGGCGCGGATTCTAGCCGTTGTTCTCCCGGGAAGAACTATGCCCCGTCCGGCTCGCAGGGTTCCTACCTGGCCGACTCGAGCTTCCAGCCGTTCCGGATCGTCGTCGCCTGGCAGTAGGTCTTGAGGCAATCGACGTCATTCAAGCACTGCAGAACGGACTGACAGGCCTGCGCCGGCGACGAGCCATCGGCCACGTCGACGTTCTCGACGCATTTTCCGGCGAAGCCGGGATTGGTGAACACGCAGGTCGCTTTGGGCGGCGGCGGTCCGGCCGGAGACGGCGCCGGGGCAAGGGCGACCTGCATCAGAAGCGCGAGCGCCGAGGCCATCCAGAGGGTCCTTCGCATGCGTCTCTCCTTCGCGTCCGGAACGAATCATAAGCCGGCCCTCCGGGTTACTCTGTCCGGGATGGCCCGCACTCTCACCGGCCGCATTCTCGCGGTGGATTTCGGAGAAAAGCGGATCGGCCTGGCGACGTCGGACGCTTCGGGACGGCTGGCCACGCCGAGGGTCACCCTCCGCCGGAAGAGCGACGAGGCCGTGCTCGACGAGCTGGCCCGCTTCGCGGTGCAGGAGGAGATCGCGGCGGCGGTCTTCGGCATCCCCCGCTCGCCGGAGGGAGTCGAGAGCCGGTTGGCCGGACGCATCCGGTCCTTTGCCGGCAAGTTCGAACGGCGAACCGGCCTGCCCGTGCATTTCCACGAAGAGACGCTGACGTCGAACGAGGCGGCGCGGCGCCTGCCCCCGGGCGCGTCGAAGGAGGACCTCGACCGGGAGGCGGCGGCCGTGCTTCTGGAGGACTATCTTTCTACCGCTCCGCGGGGGTCGCGTTGACTCCTTCAAGCGCTCCGCCGGGGTCCCATTGAGCGCCGGCCGACGGATCCTTCGTCTCGGCCTGCTCTTCGGCCTGCTGATCTTCGCCGTCGCGTTCTACCTCTACTTCCGCGTCGAACATCCCCGCAGGCCGGCATCGCCGGGCGAGGCCGTCGTTTTCTTTCCCTTCGGAACGCCGACGACGGAGATCTTCCGTCGGCTCTCCGACGAGCGCGTCGTCTCGCCCGCCTGGCTGGCGGAGGCCTGGTACCGCATCGCCGAGAGCGCGACGCCTCTGCAGGCCGGCGAATACCGTTTCTCGCGCCCGACGCCGCTCTCGGAGGTCATCGCCCGCATGGCCCGCGGAGACGTGGTCCGCCACACGATCGTGGTTCCGGAGGGCGTAGCGAGTGAGGAGACGTTCGAGCTCTTCTGGAGCCGCGGCATCTCCCGTAAGCAGGCCTTCGAGAAAGCGTTCACGAACCCGGAGCTCATCGCCTCGGTGGCCCGCGGCGCCCCGGACCTCGAGGGATTCCTGTTTCCCGACACCTACGTCGTGACGCGCTCGACCAGTGCGCGCCAGATCGTCGAGACGATGCTCGCCAACTTTCGAAAGCACTTCACTCCGGAGATGCGGGAACGCGCGGCGGCCATGCGCTTCTCGATCCGCGACGCCGTCACCCTCGCCTCGATCGTCCAGAAGGAGACGTTGCTGGCCAGGGAGGGGCCCGTCATCGCCGGCGTGTATTTCAACCGGCTCCGGCGCGGAATGCGCCTGCAGGCGGACCCCACGGTGAGCTACGCGATGAAACGCGACGCGAAGTGGACCGGAACCCTGTACCGCTCGGACTACGGCTACCCGTCGGTCTTCAACACCTACCTCCACGGAGGGCTGCCGCCCGGCCCGATCTGCAACCCCGGAGAAGCCGCGTTGAAGGCCGCGGTCACGCCCGTGAAGTCGGAGTTCCTCTACTTCGTCGCCGACCGGACGGGCGGCCATACCTTCTCGAAGACCTTCCAGGAGCACCTCGACGCGATCGCCGCCGCCCGCCGGCGCGACCGGACGCCGCCCGAGGAGTACGGCCCGTACATCGAGGATCCCTCCGCGCAGTGACGGGGGCCACGCCGGCCGCGCGCCGTCCTTGACCGACCGGGGCGGGCGCGCCACAATCGGTCAAACCCTCAGGATGCCGACAGAAAAATTGCCGCGCCCGTTCGGAAGCTACCTTCTGACGGCGGCGCTGGGAGAGGATGCCCTCGGGCGGCAGTTTCGCGCCCGCCGCCACGGCGAGAGCCCCGGCTTCGTGCGCCTGCGCATTCTCGACGCACCCGAGCTGTCGGGCGACGTGCTGCTCGACGCGATCGAAGAGAGCGGCGAGACCCACGGATTCCTGAAAAATCCGGCGGTCGCCCGCGGCGTCGACATGGATGCCGTGGACGGCGTTCCCTACCTCGCGTGGAACGAGGCCAACGGGAGAACGCTCGCCGACCTTCATCTCAAGTGCCGAGCGCTCGGCCACCGCGTGCCGATCGAGCACGCGCTCCTGATCGCCGAAAAGGTGGCGACGGCCCTCGACCACGCCTACAACACCACGATCGACGGGGACCGCACGCTCCACGGGCTCGTGTGGCCGGGATTCGTCGCGATCTCCGACGACGGCGAGATCCGCCTCGCCGGATTCGGGCTCGCGACGGGAGTTCTCCCCGCGATCGCGCGGCCGCGGCTCGCGAGCGAGGTCGGACCCTACATCGCCCAGGAGGAGCGGCGGAGCGGGACGGTGGGCCGGAACTCGGACGTGTACTCCGTCGGGGTCCTGCTGCTCGAGCTCCTCACGGGGCATCCGCCGCCCGCGGATCCGCTCGCGCTCGTCAAGGGCACCGCCCCGGGCGGGCCGCCGCCGCTGCAGCCGGAGATTCTCTCGCTGCTGCGGATGACCCTGGCGCCGGCCGAGAGCCGCTATCAATCCAGCGGAGACTTGCGTCGCGAGCTCGGCAAGCTTCTCTTTTCGGGACCGTACTCGCCGTCGACCTTCAACCTCGCCTACTTCCTCAACGATCAGTTTCGGGAAGAAATCGAAAGTGAAACGCGCGCGCGCAAGCGCGAGGCCGCCCTGGATACGGGCGTTCCGGCCGCCAAGAGCGCCGTTCCCGAGCCCCTCCCGCCGGATCCCGCGCCCACATCGCCTCCGCCGCCTCCCCCGCCCGAGCGCGCCCCGTCTTCCGGCACGGGCCCGCACCTCGCGGTCGCCGCGACCCGTCGGCCCCGAACGCGGGCGCCGCTCATCGGGGGGATTCTCGGAGCGATCGCCGTCGCCGGCGGGATCTACGTCGTGTCGCGGCGCGGGCCCGATTCGGATGGCGTGCTCCGGGCGGATCGCGCTCCGACGCCCGCTCCGACGCGCACGCTGCTCCCCGAGCTCCAGCCGACCCCGTCCGGTCCGACCACCGGGATGACGGAAGAGCAGTTTCGCGACGAAGTCACGCGCCGCGTCGCGCTCGAGACGCAGCGGCTCGAGGCGCAGATGCGAGCCCGCAATGCCGTCACGCCGGTGCGGCTGACCGGGGGGCCGGCGGGCCGCCCGACGGAGGCCGTGCTCCTCGTCGTCGCTCCGACCGCGCGCCCGGTGCCGACTTCGCAACTCCCTGTCGCTGTCCGCAGTCGCCGCCCCGGCCCCAGCCGTCGCCGCGGCCGTGGCCCCCGCGGCGGCGCCTCCCCCGACCGCGGTTCCGGAGCCGGAGAAGCCGGCGATCGCCTCGACGACCCTGGCGGCCGCGCCGGAGACCGCAGCGGCCCCGCCCGCCGTGCGCGAGGGCTCGGTCGTGTCGGTCGAGGAGCTCGATGCTCCCCCGAGGATCGCGACCGTGGTGAAACCGACCTATCCGCCGCTCGCCCTCAAGGCCCGGATCGGGGGAATCGTGGTCCTGCGCGTGCTCGTGTCGGAAAAAGGCCTGCCGCTCGAAATCCAGGTTGCGCGCAAGGCTCCGGCCGGTCTCGACGACGCGGCCGTGGCGGCGGTGCGCCGCTGGACCTTCACGCCCCCGGTCGCGGGGGGCGTGCCGGTCCGAACCTGGATGATGGTGCCGATTCCGTTCGAGCCGTAGCCGCGCGGGAAGCGTTGCGAGCTTCGAGCGCGGTCCCGCTGTTCGGCGCGAGTCTCCGACCGAGGGAGCGAGGTTCGCGCCGCGAGCCGGAGCGCGGCGCGAGACCAGCCGCGTCGAGTCCGCACCGGTCGAGCCGCGGCGGCGCCCGCAGGGCAGGTCTCCGAAGCGGAGGCGACGATGGTCAGTGCGTCTGCGCCGGAGGCGCGTAGTCGATCGTCTTCAGTCCCGGAGCCTTGGTCCGCAGGAAGTCCTCCATGACCTTGTCCTCGGTCCACATGATCTCGGTCCCGTCGACGTAGTAGGTCGGCGTGGACTTGACGCCGAGCCGCTGGCCTTCCTCGAGATCCTTGCGGACGTCGGCGAGGCTCTCGTCGCGCAGGTAGCAGGCTTTGAAATCCGCCTGCGGAATCCCGGCGGTCTCGGCGAAGGCGAACGCCAGCTCGTCGATCCCGGACACCGTCATCGTCGATTGCAGCGAGTAGACCTGCTTCTTGAAAGCGAACAGGGAGCTGGCCTTGCCGAGACGGAAGATGCAGTCGCCGGCGGAGGCGGCCTTCATCGACCAGGCGTGGTTGAACCAGAGCGGGAAGAACTTGTAGGCGCGCTTGTAGGACAGGATGCCGGCGTTGGCTTCGAGGAGCGCGTCCATCTGCGTGCCGCGGAACTTGCAGTACCCGCACTCCATGTCGGCGAACTCCACGATCGTCACGGCGCCGTCGGGCTTGCCCTCGAAGCGATTCTGCGAAAGGTCGATCCGCTTCTTGCGCTCTTCGCGCGGATCCATCTGGAAGTCCCAGAGATTGCCGTTGAAGAAACGGGACCCGTCCGGCGTGACGTAACCGGGCATGCGCACGGGGCCCCAGCCGGATTCCACCGCGATCCAGACGGCCTTCAGGCCCGCGGCGTCCCGCTCGGGCGCCAGCGACGCCTTGGCCCGCGTGCGATAGATGTTGGCGGAGCGGTTCTCCATCCAGGCCACATCGGCGGCGCTCGTGACGGGCTTCGGGGTCGGGTTCGTCAGCGTGTCGCCGTCGAAGAACCACTTGCCGTCGTCCGAGACGTACACGATCCTCTCGACGGCGAGCTTGGGATACTTGCCCGTCCGCTTGATCTTGTAGCCCTGGAAACCCGGCAGACGGTCGACCGCCTTCTCCACCGTGACCTTGGAGGCGGGATCGTAGGGGAGGTAGTTCTGGATGTAGGCGGGCAGCCGCGTTTCCACGGCGCTCGGGGCGGCCCCGCCCTGACCGGCCGCTGAAGACTCGAGGAGATCCCGAGAACCAGGACGAGGAGGCAGGTGGCGAACACACGAATCTTCATCGTTTCCCTTTCCTTAGCGATGCTCAATGGCTCGTGGGCTGTGTCTGTTGTAGCAGATTCAGGGACTGCTGGACCCCGGGCTGGCCGGGCTTGATGCGGAGGGACTTCTGGAAGAGCGCCAGGGCCTCGTCCCGGCGCCCCAGGCACGTCTTGAAGAGGGCGAGCGCGTTGAGGGTGTCGGGGTCCTTGGTGGAGGGCTCGAACCGCTCGACCGCCCCCAGGGCCCCTCCGCAATCCTTCGCCTGGAACCGGACGAGGCCGAGCTCGCGGCCGATCCTCTCGTCGGCCGGGTACGCGGTGGTGCCCCGCTCCAGGACCTCCCGGGCCCGGGCGGCCTTGCCCGCGTCGTCGTACTCGCCGAACCAGCGCAGGACGGTTCCCTCCGGGTCGGCGTGGCCGGCCGCCAGCGAGCCGAACAGCCAGTCGATCGCCTCGGCATCCTGGCCGCGCGAACGGCAGAGGACCGCCAGGTTGAACTGCGGCGACGCGTATCCCGGCCGCAACTCGAGCGCCTTGCGGAAGGCCGCCTCGGCGGCCTTGAGATCTTTCGAGTTTTCGCGCAGGTAGACGCCGAGATTGTTCCACCCGCCGTCGGTGAGGCCGGGACGCGAACCTCCGGTGGGAGCGAGCTTCGTGGGCTCGCTCCCCGAGAGGTACCCCAGGTTGCGCAGGTTCTTCGCGTACTCGTCGGCGTCCTTGTCGGACATGGCTTCGGCCTGCACGCGGCGCACCGCGGTCGTCGCGAAGACGTCCTTTCGCGCCGGCGCGGCGAGGTCCGTGAAAGCGCTCCGGATGGCGGCGCCGCGCACGCCGCGGTCGACCGGAAGGCCGAGGAGCGCCGAGATCGTGGGCGCGACGTCGTACACCGTGGCCTTGCCCCGGGGCAGCCCGCGCTTCACCCGCGCGCCCCAGGCCGCGAAGACGCCGTCGATCCGGTGCCAGAAGGCGGCGGTCGCCGGGTTCAGCGACGAGCGCTCGCACGGCCGATCGGCGCCCCACTTGAATCCGTGATCCGAGTTGACGACGAGCGTCGCCCCGTCCTCCTCGGCCCGCCGCATCCACTGCCCCAGGAGCTTGTCGATGAGCGCGTAGTAGGCGTCGACCGCTCCGTGGAACCGCCGGAAGTCCTCCTCCGAGACGCACTCCATGCGCGGCGGCACCATGGAAGCGAAGACGTGGCCGATGCCGTCGGTGCCCTCGAGGTAGAAGGCCATGAGGTCGGGCAGGTTGCGGTCGTAGAGGTCGCGGGCGATTCGCTGCTGGACGCGCGTCGCGCCGAGGATGCTGGCCAGGGCCACGTACGGGTTCTCGAGACCCCGCGCGCCGGCCCGCGTGGACGTGATCTCGGAGAGCGGGGCGTCGATGAACGGCACGAGGTCGGCGTCGGAGACCTTGCCGTCGCGCGCGATGATCTGCTCCACTCCGGCCGTCAGGGAGACGGGGTACGCCACTCCGGCGCGGGGCAGGCCCTGGAAGAGGATCGGGCTCGCATGGTCGGTGACGAAGAAGCCCGTCACCTCCTCGGCGGGATGCGTCGCCCACCAGCCCACGACGCCGACTTTCAATCCCGAGGCCGAGGCGACGTTCCAGACCGCGGGCACCGCGCGGGAATCGCCGGAGATCGGCACCTTCTGGCCGGTCTTCGCATCGACCTCCTGGAAGTCGAGGACGCGATGCACGTCGGGGCCCACGCCCGTGGCCACGGTCGTCCAGACGATCGGAGAGAGCACGGGCATGAAGCTCGTGAGGCTCGCCGAGTACCCCTCCGCGGTCAGTCTCTTCCAGTTCGGCATCTTGCCCTCGGCCGCGAGACGGTCGAGAAGCTCCCAGTCCAGGCCGTCCAGACCGAGCCAGATGACGGGCGCGCGGCCGCCTGCCTCCGCCTTCGCCCGCGGCGTGCGCGAGGCGACGTCCGTCGTCTCGATTCCGGCGGTCGGAGCGGAGACCGGGCCCGGGGTCGCTTTCGGAGAGGGCCCGGCGCTCTCCTTCGAGCGGCCGCAGCCGACGGCGCCGGCCGACGCGAGCAGAAGGACGGCCGCGCCGCCGGCGAGAAACCGCCCGCTCGTCATCAGCGCCCGCCGGTGGAACCCGGGACTTTTCGCAGGCGACCGTCGATGTAGTTCTCGGCCACTCCGGTGTCCGAGCTGAGGAAGGCTCCGTCGTAGAAGAACACCGGCGTCCCGTTGAGCCCGAGGCGCATGGCGAGCTCGACGTCTCGCGCGACCCGCTGGCGCGCGCGGCCGCTCGAGAGCTCCTCGCGATACGCGGGACCGACACCGGCCGCCTCGGCCACGTCGGCGCCCGCCTGCCGCACCGAATCGGGCGTCATGGACGACGCCTGCGGAAAGACGGTCTGCTCGTAGCGCGCGTAGAGTGCCGGCGACACGTTCGCGAGCGCCGCCGCCGTCTCGGCCGCGGCGAACGCCCAGTCGTGGACCTTGGTCATCGGCAGGAAGCGGTACTCGACGGCCCCGCCTCCATGCGACCAGACGAAGTCGGCGACCTGGGGCGCCCGCAGCCGGCACCGCTCGCACTGGAAGTCGACGAAAGCGGTGACGTAGTACTTGCCGTCTCGCGGCCGAACGCCCGGCGACTCGGCGAGCATCCGGCGGCGCATCTCGTCCGGCGCCACGGAGAGCGGCCGGAATTGCCCGAGCAACAGCGTGGCTCCGTCCTCCGACACCCAACCCTGGACCGCGGCCGAGGCGCCTTCGGCCAGGCGGAGCGACGCCCGGATCGGCTTCAGCGGCCCGCGGGTCTCTTTGCCGACCTCGATCGTGACGGGAACGCCGAAGGCGTCCTTCAGGACGCCCTGGAGGACGGGCACATCGGTCGCTTCCGAGAAGGGACGCCCCTTGCGCGTGTCGTCGTGCAGGAACTCGCCCACGAAGACCTCGTCCTTCGCCGGATCGAAGAGCGTGATCGACATTTCGTTTCGGTTCTTGAGCGAGCACGAACGTTCGACCTGGTAGATTTCGAAGCCCGCCAGCTTGACCTCCGGCACGGGATTGACCGTGACCCGGGTCTCCGGGCAGATCGAATACCAGCCCGCGAAGTAGCGAGAAATCCTCTCCCGGGCCGGCTCGGCGGCTCCGGCCCGGCCGGAGCAGAGCAGGGCCCCGATGAGGGCAAAAAGCGCTGATAAGGACGTCCGACGCATTCGGGCAACCTTAACACGGGGAGGGGGTTACGGAATTTCCGGAGACCGAGGGTCAGCCTCCTGGTCCCGGGCTTTTCGCCCCGGGATCTCAGGGATGTTCCAGGCTCACGCGCATCGCCCGAAAGTCGATGGAGACGCGGAAGTTCTGGAAGAAGGAATTGCCGAGAATGCCGTCCTCGAGCGCGCCGTCGTCCTCCTTGACGACCAGGCCCTGGAATTTCACGGCGAAGTCGGAGAGCCCGATCGTGACGCCGTCGACGCGCGTCCACTCGGCCTGGCTCTTGCCGAGGCCGTAGAGGGTCTTGGGGTAGAACTTTCCGCTCACCGAGAGCTTCGCGCGCACGACGCCGTTGGACGTCAGCATCGTCGGCTCGCTTCCGGTGTCCAGGAGCATCTCGTACCACCCGTAGCGGTTGATCGACGTCCGGGCGAACAGCCGCCCGCGGGCGACGAAGAGGTTCTGCGTCGGATCCCGCCGCGCTCCGCGAAAATCGACGCGCGTCAGGGACATGCGGCGCGCCGCGTAGTCGATTCCGACGCGAAACTGCTTGACGAGGTGGAGCCCGAGAACCATCGGGACCGGGAACTCGCCCCGCGACGTCACGAACCGCAAGGCGTCATCGGGCATCAGCATGACGGGAACGTTCTCGACCGCGAAGCCCGCGAACTCGAGTCGGTCGATGACGCCGAAAGTCAGCGGGAACTCCTTCGTGTGGAGGCCGCGGCCGAACGCTTTCGAATCGGGAATCTCGCGGACGCCGACCGTCTTGCCGAACGACTCCGTCAGGATCGTATAGGCGGCGCCGGTGTCGAGGATCGCCGCGGAGTCGGTGCCGTTGACCTTGACGGGCACGCGGATGAGATCGAACCCCTGCATCGAAAACTCGGCGTCGTGCGTCTCGCCGGCCGCCGGCCCCGCGTAGAGCGGCAGGTTCCGGATGGCCTCGAGAAAGTTCAGATAGCCGGGCAGCAGGCCGTAGCCGTCGCTCCGCGCCGCCTGGGCGAACTCGAGGGCGAGCTCGGGCTCGTCCCAGAAAATGTAGGCCTGGGCGAGCGCCCACTCGAGCTCGCCGCGGCGGACGGGCCGGCTTTCCTTGTCGATCGCGCGGTTCAGCACCGGCAGGGCCGCGTCGAGGTCCCCGCGGGCCAGCAGCGCCTTGCCGAACGCCGCGAGATATCCGGGGTTGGAGTCCAGATCCGCGCTCGGCATCGAACGGAAGAGATTCTCGAGCTCGAGATACTCACCGCGGCCGAGAGCCTCCTCCGGATTGAAACCGAGGCTCGCCGGGGGCTTGACGTTCTCCGACGGGAGGACCTGCACCGACAGATCGGGCGAGGCACACGAGATCGAGAAGACTCCGAGGGCCGCGAACGCGATCGCCGAGACGGCGGCCGCGAAGCGAGCACGACCGGCGCGACACCTTGTGGCGCGCCGTTCGCCGCGAGGCGCTCCGCGCGCCGCGCCGGAACCGGCGCTTCCAAGATCGCCTCGTCCGTCGCCGTCACTCAGCGAGACGCGGCTCTCGTAAACGTTCCCGAGCGCACCGCAATGCGCGCCTTCTCGAGCGTGCTCAGCGTGCGCGGCTCGCGGTTCCAGACGTTTGCGCCGTAGCCCTGGCGCGTGATGAAGTCGAAATCCACCTGCTGGTAGGAGATTCCCGCCGGAAGGAGCTCGCGGCGGTAATGCCAGACCTCGCGATAGTTGCCGTCGGCGTTCGTCAGCTTCGTCCCGGTGCTCGTCATCCGGTCGTAGATGCGGGCCGAGGCCGCGGAGGAGGCCCCGCGAAGCGCGTTCCGGACGTCGAGATCGCTGTACATCGACATGCCCTTGGGATCGTTGACGTCGTCGCCGGTGTTGATCGGCTTCCGGCCCGCCCACGTCGGCGGACCGAGCAGGACGAAGACCATTCCCCGATCCGTGAGGCTCCCCCGGGTCTCGTCCTGAGAGAACCGCGAGTCCGCGAACGCGACACGCCGCTCGAACTCGATCCGGGCCTCGTTCTCGGGCGTCTCGGACTTGGGATCGCGGCCTTTCCAGAACTCCGTGATGTATTCGGAGCGCGAGGCCGGATCCGAGAGGCGCTCGTAATCCATTTTCTGCTCCCCCGTCAGCAGGAACCGGACCGGCCCCTCGGCCCAGTCCTCGCCGGCCTCTTCGGCGCCCTTTTCGACCGGCGCCTGGTACGCGCGGTAGGACGCCGCGAGCGTGCCCGTCTCCGCCGGTTTCTGCGCGGCGACGTTCATGCCGTGCCGCGTGTCTTCGAGCGCGGCGATCACCTTCGGGGGATACGCGGCCGGATCGAGAGAGGCGTTGGGCTGATACGTCAGAAACGTTTCGAACTTCTCTCTCGCCTCGTCCGTGCGGCCGAGCGCCGCAAAGCACGCGCCGCGATAGAACGCGAGGCCCGCCGGAAGCTGGGCGCGATACTTTTCGTTGCCCGGCTTCTCCGCTTCGGCCGCGAGCGCGTCGAGCGCGGCGAGCGCCTTCTCGTACTGCGCCAGCCGGAAGTCTTCCTTCGCCTGGAGAAAGAGACGGACGCACTGATCGTCCGCGAAGGCGAAGGAACCGAGAAGAACCAGGACCGAGGCGAGAATGGCGCGGCGCATCGTCCACCTCCGCATCGAATCGATCATACGACTAGATACGAGCAGCGGCGTGACAGGTTGAGAGGAAAGTCGAGGAGATCGACAAGAGCTCCGATCCGCCTTCCGCTCTCGTCGCACGACCCAAGACTTTCGACTTTTTTTCGTTCAAGTTTCTGTCCGCGGCCTTCAAAAAAATGGGGCGGCCGAAGCCGCCCCAGGGGGACAGGTACTTACCGGAAAACTTAGAAGGTCACTTTGATCGCCACGCGGAGGAGCCGCGGGTTCGTCTGGAAGACCTCCTTGCCGAAATCCGGGTTGTCGGCGCAGGGCGCGGTCGCGGCTGGCTGCGCAGTTTCCCGTGCCGGGCTCGACGCCCGGCTGGCCGTAGAACGGGCTCGTGGTATCCGTGACGATGGCGCCGTTGAAGTTGAAAGCGGTGTCGTACGCGGTCGTCGTCTGGCGGTTGAGGACGTTGAAGAGGTAGAGCTGCGGCGTGATCGTGACCGGTCCGACGGTCGCGTTGTACGCCAGCGAGAGGTTCATGTCGTAGTCCGTCGGCGTCCGGCCGAACGTGCCGCGCGGCTCGAGGTAGAGGTTGCCCGGATAGAAGTCGTTGAACCAGCCGAGGCGGGTGGTGGGCAGACCGCTGCGGACGTAGAAGCCGAGGCCGATCGAGAGACCGAACGGAGCGTTCTACACCCCGTCGATCCGGGCCTGCACCGGCCGGTCGAGCTCGAGGTTGCCGTAGTCGTTGAAGGTGAACTGGTAGTAGTCGTAGTCGGCGTTGATGCCGGGGTCCGTCTGACCCGTCGCTTCGCGGATGGCGCCCGAGTAGTTGCCCTTCAGCGACGAGTACAGGAACGAAGCCTGCGCCCAGATCTCGTTGGTGAACTGTTTGCGGGCCACCGCCTCGATGCCGCGGAAGATGCGCTTGGCATCGCCGATCGCGACGCCGGTCGACAGAGCACTCGCCCGCGGTCGGGTCCGTCGGATTGCCGGAGCCGTTGCAGGTCGGGAAGAAGCCCGACGCCGCCTGGCCGTCTCCGCCCGGGTTGAAGAGTGCGCACGTGTTGGGCGCGATCGCGCCGTTGAGATCGCAGCGGTCTTCGACCGTGCGGCCCAGGGTCCGGTAGGTGCCCTTGAGGCCGACCGACAGCGTCGGATCGAGAGCCTTCTCGACGCCGAGCGTCAGCTCGTCCTGGTAGGCCGCCTTGGTGAGAGGGGTTCCATTCTTCACGCCGTTCGTCCAGCCGTCCACGGGCTCGCCGGACGCGGTGCCGCCCTGGAAGTTCTCGCGTACGGGGGACGCAGCCGGAGTTCGATCCGTCACACTGCGCTCCCGAGAACTGCACGATCGAGTTCGGGTCGTAGTTGTAGGTCTGGACAGCAGAGTTGGCCGTGAAGACGCGGACATTGAGGTCGGTCGGGAGAGAGAAGAAGAAGCGGCCGGCGGACGCGTAGAGCTTGGACGTGCCGTCGCCCGCCCAATCCCACACGAGGCCGATGCGCGGAGACCAGTTGTTCTCCATGGCGAACGCCTTGAAGGGGCCGGTGGTCGGATCCAGACCGTAGAAGCTCTCGGTGTCGTAGCGGACGCCGAGCGTTCATGGTCAGCGTCGGGATGATCCGCCACTGGTCCTGGATGAAACCGCTGTAGCGTTTCGTCGGCGTGCTGAACGACGAATGAGTCGATGATCTCGTAGTTGTCGGTCGTGCCGTCGGCGAGCAGGTCGTGCTGGTAGAAGACCTGCCCGGTCGTTCCGTCGGCGTTCGTATAGAACGGAGCAATCGAAAGATCGCAGATGCTCGCGCCGGTCTGCTGGCAGGGACGGACGCGGCCGCGCTGGCCGCCCGTGAAAAAGGTCGTCCCCGAGGTGGTGTCATTCTGGTAGTCCCCGCCGATCTTGATCTCGTGGTTGCCGGCGTACGCCGTGAATGACCCCGAGTAGGCCTCGCGGAGAGACTTGTTGTTCACGGTCGGGCCGAAGACGTTGCCGAAACCGCCGACGACCGTGAAGTTCGTACCGGTCGGGTCCGTCGTGTAGTCGCGGAACTGGGGCACGTCGAGGCCGAACGGCTTCGTCGTGTAGCGATCCCGGTGCTGGGAATACTGGAAGGTGAAGATGCCGAACGAGCCGAAGAGCTGGTTGAGCCGCGCGCCGTAGTCCGGTCCGCCCGTGTCCTGGCGTCCGTTGTAGGAGGTCGCGTCCGGGCCCGCGGGAGGCGCGATCGTGCCGACCTGCGCGAGCGCGCCGTTGAGCTGCTGGGCGTCGGAGAAGACGCTGCCGACGATCGAGGTGCCCTGGAGCGGGTTCAGGGTCAGCTTGCCCGAGTACTTGTTCTGAACGAACGACTGCGGGAACTGCTCGTACGCCCTCGGCCCGGAGATGGGCTCCACGTTGTTGTTGGACTGGACGCGATCGTACGCGCCGAAGAACCAGATCTTGTCCTTGATGACGAAGCCGCCGAGGTCGGCGCCCCACTCCTGGCGGACTTCCTTCGAGTTGAAGTAGTTGGGGCCGAGTCCGACGACCTGGTCGGCGGTGCCCTGCTCCGAGAACCCGGGCGTCTGTTCGATGTCGACGTCGGCGCGCATGCCGGTGTCGTTGTAGTAGCCGAACACGCCGCCGTGGAACTCGTTGCCGCCCGACTTCGTGATCACGTTGACCACGCCGCCCGTGTTGCGGCCGTACTCCGCCTGGTATCCGCCCGTCTTCACTTCGACTTCCTGGATGAACTCGCTGTTGATGTCCTTGCCCTGGAAGCCCTTGATGACGTTGGTCGTGTTGACGCCGTCGATCAGGAACAGGTTCTCCGACGAGGTCGATCCGTAGATCGAGATCGCCAGAGACCGCCCCTGCGTCTCGCCGAAGTCCGCCTGCACGCCCGGCTGCGTGAACACGACGTCCGCGTAGTTGCGGCCCAGAGGCAGCTTCTCGATGACCTTCGCCGAGTAGTTGCTGCCCTGCGTCGTCGACGTCGAATCGACCATCGGCGCCTCACCGGTGACGGTGATCTCCGCCGTCGTCGACAGCGCCAGCGACAGGTTCACCTGCGCCGTCGAGTCGAGACTGACGGTGGCGCGCTTCTGGACTTTGCCGAAGCCGGCGAGCTCGGCCGTCACGGTGTACGGTCCGGGCGGCACGCTCGGGAAGCGATACCGGCCGTCCGCCGACGTCACGGCGGTGCGCGTGCCCTGCAGGTTCGGGCTCGCGAGCTCGACGGTCACGCCCGGCAGGGGCGCGTTGCTCTGATCGGTGACTGCCCCTTCCACCGTTCCGGTCGTCTGCGCGAAGACGGACACCGGGACGAGGAGAAGAAGGCATACCGAGAGAGCCAGGGTAAATCGGTATGCGGACTTCATTCCTGATCCTCCTTCGAAAACAGGGCGTCGAACAGCTCGGCCCTGCTTCGGAGGCGGAACAGAGCAAGTCACGATCCCTAAAATCCGCCAAGGCGGAAGTCGTTGGCAGGATGGAGGAAAGGCGAATTCTCGACGCCCGTCGCCCATCGCGGCGAAGCGGTCGGATTGGATCGCCGTTCGAGCGCCTGAAGCGTTTGGGACGAAGGGCACAAAAAAGGGGGCGGCCGAAGCCGCCCCCGAGAAAAACCCGATGACGCGTTCTTAGAAGGTGACCTTGATCGCGGCGCGGAAAAGCCGGGGGTTGTTGCGCGTCGTGATCTTGCCGTAGTCCGGGTTGTCCGTGCAGGGCGCCACGGCCACCGTCGGGCAGGTTCCCACTCCGGGTTCCAGGCCGGCCTGGCCGTAGAACGGGCTCGTCGTATCCGTCACGAAGCTGCCGTTGAGGTTCCACTGCGTGTCGTACGACGTCGCGAGCTGCTTGTTGATGACGTTGAAGAGATAGAGCTGCGGGGTGATCGTCACCGGCCCGACGGTCGCGTTGTACGCGAGCGAGAGGTTCAGGTCGTAGTCCGTCGGAGTCCGGTCGCCGGTGATGATCCGGGTGTTCGTGCCGCGCGTGTCGAGGTACAGGAGGTTCGGGTAGAAGTCGTTGAACCAGCCGTACCGCGAGACCGGGAGACCCGAGCGAACGTAGAAGCCCGCGCCCATCGAGAGACCGAACGGAGCGTTGTACACCGCGTCGATGCGGGCCTGCACCGGACGATCGAGCTCGAGGTTGCCGTAGTCGTTGAAGGTGAACTGGTAGTAGTCGTAGTCGGCGTTGATGCCGGGGTCCGTCTGGCCCGAGGCCTCGCGGATGGCGCCGGAGTAGTTGCCCTTCAGCGAGGAGTACAGGAACGAAGCCTGCGCCCACAGCTGGTTGGTGAACTGCTTGCGCGCGACCATCTCGATGCCGCGGAAGATGCGCTTGGCATTGCCCACCGGAACGCCCGTCGCGGAGCAGTCGCCCGCCGTCGGGTCCGTCGGGTTGCCCGAGCCGTTGCAGGTCGGGAACTCACCCGACGCCGCCTGCCCATCGCCACCCGGGTTGAAGAGAGCGCAGGTGCTGGGAGCCACCGCACCGTCGAGGTCGCAGCGGTCTTCGACCGTGCGGCCCAGGGTGCGGTAGGTGCCCTTGAGGCCGATGGAGAGCGTCGGATCGAGAGCCTTCTCGACGCCGAGGCTCAGCTCGTCCTGGTAAGACGCCTTGGTGAGCGGGGTCCCGTTCTTGACGCCTTCGGTCCAGCCATCCACGGGCTCGCCCGAGGCGCTGCCGCCCTGGAAGTTCTGGGCGCGGGGCGCGTTGCCGGCCTGGACGATCGAGTTGGATTCGTAGTTGTAGGTCTGGACCGCCGAGTTGGCCGTGAACACGCGGACGTTGAGGTCGGTCGGAAGAGAGAAGTAGAAACGGCCGGCCGAAGCGTACAGCTTCGAGGTGCCGTCCCCCGCCCAATCCCACACGAGGCCGATGCGCGGCGACCACTGGTTGGTCAGGTCGAACGCCTTGAATTCGCCGATGGTGGGATCCGGCGAGAACCCGTAGAAGTTCTCCGAGTCGTAGCGGACGCCGAGGTTCATGGTCAGCGTCGGGATGATCCGCCACTGGTCCTGGATGAAGCCGGCGTAGCGCTTGGTCGGGGTGTTGAACGGCGAAGCGTCGATGATCTCGTAGTTGTCGGTCGTGCCGTTCGCCAGCAGGTCGTGCTGGTAGAAGACCTGGAGCGTTTCGCCGCTGGCGTTCGTGTAGAACGGCGCGGACGCGAGGTCGCACTGGTTGGCGCCCTCGTCCTGGAGGCAGGGACGGATCCGGACGCGCTGAGCGCCCGTGAAGAACGTCGAACCGAACGTGTTGTCGTTGGAGTAGTCGCCGCCGACCTTGATCTCGTGGTTGCCCACGTAGGCCGTGAACGATCCGGCGAAGCTCTCACGCTTCGAGGAGTTGTTGACCGTGGGACCGAAGACGTTGCCGAAGCCGCCCAGGGCCGTGAAGTTCACGCCGTTGGGATCCTCGGTGTAGTCGCGGACCGCCGGTACGTCGAGGCCCTGGGGCTTGGTGTTGTAGCGATCCGCGTGCTGGGAGTACTGGAACGTGAAGATGCCGAAGGAGCCGAAGAGCTGGTTCAGCCGCGCCGCGTAGTCCGGTCCGCCCGTGTCCCGGCGGCCGTTGTACGAGAACGGGTTGAGGCCGTTCGGCACCGCGATCGCGCCGAGCTGCGTCTGCGAGTCGGAGAAGACGCTGCCGATGATCGACGTGCCCTGGAACAGGTTGAACGTCAGCTTGCCCGAGTACTTGTTCTGGGTGAACCCGATCGGGAAGTTCTCGTAGGCCCGCGGCCCGTCGATCGGCTGCGTGTTCTGGTTGACCTGGACGCGGTCGTACGCGCCGAAGAACCAGATCTTGTCCTTCATGACGAAGCCGCCGAGGTCGGCGCCCCACTCCTGGCGCACGTCCTTCTCGAGGAAGCTGTTGGGGCCGACGCCGGGGATCTGATCGGCGTCGCCCTGCTGCGTGAAATCCGGAGTCTGCACGACGTCGACGTCGGCGCGCATGCCGGTGTCGTTGTAGTAGCCGAACACGCCGCCGTGGAACTCGTTGCCGCCCGACTTCGTGATCACGTTGACCACGCCGCCCGTGTTGCGGCCGTACTCCGCCTGGTATCCGCCCGTCTTCACTTCGACTTCCTGGATGAACTCGCTGTTGATGTCCTTGCCCTGGAAGCCCTTGATGACGTTGGTCGTGTTGACGCCGTCGATCAGGAACAGGTTCTCCGACGAGGTCGATCCGTAGATCGAGATCGCCAGAGACCGCCCCTGCGTCTCGCCGAAGTCCGCCTGCACGCCCGGCTGCGTGAACACGACGTCCGCGTAGTTGCGGCCCACAGGCAGCTTCTCGATGACCTTCGCCGAGTAATTGCTGCCCTGCGTCGTCGACGCCACGTCGACCATCGGCGCCTCACCGGTGACGGTGATCTCCGCCGTCGTCGACAGCTGCAGCGACAGGTTCACCGTCGCCGTCGAGTCGAGATTGACGGTCGCCCGCTTCTCGACCTTGCCGAATCCCGCCAGCTCCGCCGTGACCTTGTACGGCCCCGGGGGGAACCGCCGGAAAACGGTATCGGCCGTCGGCCGAGGTGACCGCGGTACGCGACCCCTGCAGGTTCGGACTCGTCAGCTCGACGGTCACGCCCGGCAGCGGTGCGTTGCTCTGATCGGTGACTCCCCCTTCCACCGTTCCGGTCGTCTGCGCGAAGACGGACACCGGAGCTACGGTAAGGAGAAGAAGGCACACCGAGAGAGCCAGGGTAAATCGGTACGCGGACTTCATTCCTATCCTCCTTCGAATATCGCGCTTCGACCTCGAAGCGCTTCGAAGTCGGGAAGGAAAGCAAGGGACAATCCTCAGAATGTGCCAATGTTCAAGTGACTGAGAACAAAGACAAAACACATGGGCGGGGTCTCGTCCTCGAGGGATGCGGTCTCGTCCCTTTGGATCCGCATACGAGTCCTTGAACTTTCCGAATCGGAGACAAAAAAAGGGGGCGGCCGAAGCCGCCCCCAAGAATCGACCGAGAAAGGACTCTAGAAGGTGACCTTGAGCGCCACGCGGAGAAGCCGCGGGTTGTTGCGCTGGTTGATCTTCAGGTAGTCCTGGTTGTCCGGGCACGGCGCAACGGCCTCCGCCGGGCAGGTTCCCTCTCCGGGTTGCAGGCCGGCCTGGCCGTAGAACGGGCTGGTCGTGTCCGTCACGAAGCTGCCGCCGGGGTTGAACGTCGCGTCGTAGCTGGTCGCGACCTGCTTGTTGATGACGTTGAACAGATAGACCTGCGGGGTGATCGTCACCGGCCCGATGTTCATGTTGTACGCCATCGAGAGGTTCAGGTCGTAGTCCGTCGGGGTGCGGTTGTCCAGGAAGAACGAGCGATCGTTCGTGCCGCGCGTGTCGAGGTACAGGAGGTCCGGGTAGAAGTCGTTGAACCAGCCGAACCGCGAGACCGGGAGACCCGAGCGGACGTAGAAGCCCGCGCCCATCGAGAGACCGAACGGAGCGTTGTACACCGCGTCGATGCGGGCCTGCACCGGACGATCGAGCTCGAGGTTGCCGTAGTCGTTGAAGGTGAACTGGTAGTAGTCGTAGTCGGCGTTGATGCCGGGGTCCGTCTGGCCCGAGGCCTCGCGGATGGCGCCGGAGTAGTTGCCCTTCAGCGAGGAGTACAGGAACGAAGCCTGCGCCCACAGCTGGTTGGAGAACTGCTTGCGCGCGACCAGCTCGATGCCGCGGAAGATGCGCTTGGCGTCGCCGAGCGCGAAGCCCGTCGCCGAGCACTCGCCGGCCGTCGGATCCGTCGGGTTGCCCGAGCCGTTGCAGGTCGGGAACTCACCCGACGCCGCCTGCCCATCGCCACCCGGGTTGAAGAGAGCGCAGGTGCTGGGAGCCACCGCGCCGTCGAGGTCGCAGCGGTCTTCGACCGTGCGGCCCAGGGTGCGGTAGGTGCCCTTGAGGCCGATCGAGAGCGTCGGATCGAGAGCCTTCTCGACGCCGATCGTCAGCTCGTCCTGGTAGGACGCCTTGGTGAGAGGAGTTCCGTTCTTGACGCCTTCGGTCCAGCCATCCACGGGCTCGCCCGAGGCGCTGCCGCCCTGGAAGTTGTTCCTGCGGGGCGCGGCCGGATCCTGGACGATCGAGTCGAAGTTGTAGTTGTAGGTCTGGGCCGCCGAGTTGGCCGTGAACACGCGGACGTTGAGGTCGGTCGGAAGAGAGAAGTAGAAACGGCCGGCCGAAGCGTACAGCTTCGAGGTGCCGTCCCCCGCCCAATCCCACACGAGGCCGATGCGCGGCGACCACTGGTTGGTCAGGTCGAACGCCTTGAATTCGCCGATGGCGGGATCCGGCGAGAACCCGTAGAAGCTCTCGGAGTCGTAGCGGACGCCGAGGTTCATGGTCAGCGTCGGGATGATCCGCCACTGGTCCTGGATGAAGCCGGCGTAGCGCTTGGTCGGGGTGTTGAACGGCGAAGCGTCGATGATCTCGTAGTTGTCGCTCGTGCCGTTCGCCAGCAGGTCGTGCTGGTAGAAGACCTGGAGCGTGTCGCCGTTGGCCGTTCGTGTAGAACGGAGCGGCCCCGAGGTCGCACTGGTTGTTGCCACCGTCCTGGAGACAGGGGCGGATGCGGACGCGATTGCCGCCCGTGTAGTACGTCGTGCCGAACGTGGCGTCGTTCGAGTAGTCGCCGCCGACCTTGATCTCGTGGTTGCCCGCGTAGGCCGTGAACGAACCGGCGAAGCTCTCACGCTTCGAGGAGTTGTTGACCGTCGGGCCGAACACGCTGGCCGAAGCCGCTGTCCGAAGTCCCGACGAAAAACACGCCGTTGGGATCCTCGGTGTAATCGCGGATGCCGGGAACATCCAGGCCGAAGGGCTTGGTGGTGTAGCGATCCTTGTGCTGGGAGTACTGGAACGTGAAGATGCCGAAGGAGCCGAAGAGCTGGTTCAGCCGCGCCGCGTAGTCCGGTCCGCCCGTGTCCCGGCGGCCGTTGTACTGGAACGGCGAGGTGCTCGTCGGGAAATGTGATCGCGCCGTTCTGCGTCTGCGCGTCGGAGAAGACGCTGCCGATGATCGACGTGCCCTGGAACAGGTTGAACGTCAGCTTGCCCGAGTACTTGTTCTGGACGAAGGCCTGGGGATAGAGCTGGCCGAACGTCGTGTCGTTGTCCAGGTCCAGCATCTGGAGGTTCCGGTTGACCTGGACGCGGTCGTACGCGCCGAAGAACCAGATCTTGTCCTTGATGACGAAGCCGCCGAGGTCGGCGCCCCACTCCTGACGCACGTCCTTCTCGAACACGTTGTTCAGGAAGTACGCGTCGCCGGTCTGCGTGAAGTTCGGCGTGGCGAAGTTCTCGACCTCGCCGTTCTTCTGGTCGGCGCGCATGCCGGTGTCGTTGTAGTAGCCGAACACGCCGCCGTGGAACTCGTTGCCGCCCGACTTCGTGATCACGTTGACCACGCCGCCCGTGTTGCGGCCGTACTCCGCCTGATATCCGCCCGTCTTCACTTCGACTTCCTGGATGAACTCGCTGTTGATGTCCTTGCCCTGGAAGCCCTTGATGACGTTGGTCGTGTTGACGCCGTCGATCAGGAACAGGTTCTCCGACGAGGTCGATCCGTAGATCGAGATCGCCAGCGACCGCCCCTGCGTCTCGCCGAAGTCCGCCTGCACGCCCGGCTGCGTGAACACGACGTCCGCGTAGTTGCGGCCCAGAGGCAGCTTCTCGATGACCTTCGCCGAGTAATTGCTGCCCTGCGTCGTCGACGCCACGTCGACCATCGGCGCCTCACCGGTGACGGTGATCTCCGCCGTCGTCGACAGCTGCAGCGACAGGTTCACCGTCGCCGTCGAGTCGAGATTGACGGTCGCCCGCTTCTCGACCTTGCCGAATCCCGCCAGTTCCGCCGTGACCTTGTAGGCCCCGGGGGGAACCGCCGGAAAACGGTATCGGCCATCGGCCGAGGTGACCGCAGTACGCGTCCCCTGCAGGTTCGGACTCGTCAGTTCGACGGTCACGCCCGGCAGCGGCGCGTTGCTCTGATCGGTGACTGCCCCTTCCACCGTACCGGTCGTCTGCGCGAAGACGGACACCGGGACGAGGAGAAGAAGGCATACCGAGAGAGCCAGGGTAAATCGGTACACAGACTTCATTCCCTTCCTCCTTTTGAAACTCGTTTGTGAAGTGAGATGCCTCACGAACAGCGATGAGATAGCAATGTTATTGCCAGAAGACGCCAAGAACTTGGCGCACTGTAACTCACTGTCCCACCTGGAGAAAGCGAATTGTGTTGGGAAGTTTTAACCCGCTTTTTGGCGGATTATTGGATAGTAGTACGGATTATTGAATCCGGGTCGCCGGGGAGGGTCCCTGGAGCACCGCCCCCGGGGCTCCCTGCTGGACGGCCCCGACAGCGTCCTTGCGGACGACCCCGTCCGCGGCCTGGGGGACGACCCCGTCAGCGTCCTGGCGGACGACCCCGTCCGCGTCCTGACGGACGACCCCGTCCGCGTCCTGACGGACGACCGCCAGCAGCGCTCCCCCTTCGACCGCCTTCCCGGCTTCCACGGCCACCCGGGTGACGAGGCCTCCGCGAGCGCAGCGAATCTCGTTCTGCATCTTCATCGCTTCGAGCACGAGCAGGAGCGATTTCGCTTCGACGCGGTCGCCCGCGGCCACCGCGACCTCGACGACGCGGCCCGGCATGAGAGCGCGAATCTCCTCCTCCCCCGCCTGCCCGCCCGCCTGCTCCCCGGCGTGCACGAGCCGGTCGCGCAGCGGTTCGGCGAGCGCGATTCTCCGGAGGCGTCCGCGCGTCGACACTTCGACTTCCCCGGGCCCCGCGGCCGCGAGCCGGCCGCAGATCTGCCGGCCGCCGTCGAGCAGGAGCGAGACGCGTCCGTCGGGCAGGCGCGCGAGCTCGCCGCGCTCGACGACGTCGCCCCGCCGCACGACGCAGCGCGCACCCTCGAGCTCGACCTCCAGCGTCTCGGGGCCTTCGGGTCCGCGATAAACGAGACGCAGGCGGCGCATCAGTCCCGGAGCGCCTCGCGCCGCGCCGTCGTCCGCCAGACGGAGCCCGCCGACGAGACAGCCGGCCCCAGGACCGCGGGATCCTGCGCCGTGAGAGCGGCGGCCGCCAGACAGACTTCTTCGGACGTCGCCGGCTCGTCGGGCAGGAGGCCGTCGGCGAGCTGGCGGTCCAGCCACTGAACGTCGAAAGCCGCCTCGCCGAACTCGCGATTCCCGACGAGCGCGCGGAAGAGGGGCAACGTCGTCTCCACGCCCGCGATCTCGTAGTCGTCCAGGGCCCGCGCGAGCCGGGCGATCGCCCGGGGACGATCCTCGGCATGCACGACGAGCTTGCCCAGCATCGGGTCGTAGTCGATCGGCACGATCGAGCCCGTTTCGACGCCGACGTCGTTGCGCACGCCGGGCCCCTGCGGCAGCCGAAGGGCCCGGATCCGTCCCGGCGAGGGCGCAAACCCCCGCCGCGGATCCTCCGCGTACACGCGGCACTCCAGGGCGTGGCCCCGGGGCCGCAGGTTCTCCGGCGAAAACGGGAGCGGCTCGCCGAGGGCGATCCGGATCATCGCCGCCGCGAGGTCGACGCCCCAGACCTCCTCGGTCACGGGGTGCTCGACCTGCAGCCGCGTGTTCATCTCGAGGAAGTAGAACGACCGGTCGGGCGCCAGCAGAAACTCGACGGTGCCGCAGGAGGTGTAGCCGACGGCCCGGGCGGCCGTGAGCGCCGCGGCGAAGAGGCGCTGGCGCAGGTCTTCATCGACGCCCACACGCGGCGACGGGCACTCCTCCACGACTTTCTGGTGGCGACGCTGGATGCTGCACTCGCGCTCCCCGACGGCGGCGAGACGGCCCTGACTGTCGCCGATGACCTGGACCTCCACGTGGCGGGGCCGCTCGATGAGCTTCTCGGCGTACACGGCCCCGTCTCCGAAAGAGGCGAGGGCTTCCGCCGAGACCCGCTGCAAGGCGGCCGAAAGGTCGGCCTCGGCGTCGACACGGCGCATCCCTTTTCCGCCGCCCCCGGCGGACGCTTTCAGCAGGATCGGATAGCCGGCCTCCCGGGCGAAGTCGGCGAGCTCGACGAGGTCTGTCGCGCCACCGGCCGGCTTCCCGGTGCCGGGCACGATGGGCACTCCGGCCTTCCGCATGAGCTCGCGGCTCCCGGTCTTCGAGCCCATGGCCGCGATCGCCTCGGGCCTCGGGCCGACGAACGTCAGGCCCGCGTCCGCGCAGGCCCGGGCGAAGGCGGCGTTCTCGGCGAGAAAGCCGTAGCCCGGATGCACCAGGCTCGCGCCCGTCCGTCGCGCCGCCTCGAGGAGGGCCGGCACCGAGAGGTAACTCTCGCGCGCGGGCGCCGGGCCCAGACGCACGGCGTAGTCGGACATCGCGACGTGCGGCGAGGCGCGGTCGGCGTCGGAGTAGACGGCGACGGTCTCGAGGCCCAGGTCGCGACAGGCGCGAAAGATGCGCACCGCGATCTCGCCGCGGTTGGCCACGAGCAGGCGCGGGCGACTCATGGCGGCGAGATTCCCCCGCTCACAGCGGGATGTTTCCGTGTTTCTTCTTCGGCAACGTCACGCGCTTGCCCTCCAGGAACTGGAACGCCGCGATCAGCCGCGCGCGCGTCTCGGAAGGCTCGATGATGTCGTCGACATAGCCGCGGCGCGCGGCGATGTAGGGATTCGCGAAGTTCTCGGCGTACTCGGCCGTCCTGGCCGCGCGCGCCTCGGGCGGCGCGTCCGCCGGCAGCTCCCGCCGGTAGAGGATGTTCACCGCGCCCTCCGGCCCCATGACCGCGATCTCCGCCGTCGGAAACGCGAAGTTGAAATCCGTGGCGATGTCCTTGGAGAGCATCACGCAGTACGCGCCGCCGTACGCCTTGCGGGTGATCACGGAGACCTTGGGCACCGTGGCCTCGGCGAAGGCGTACAGGAGCTTCGCGCCGTGGCGGATGATGCCGCCGTACTCCTGCTGCGTGCCGGGAAGAAAGCCCGGGACGTCTTCGAAGACGAGCAGCGGGATGTTGAACGCGTCGCAGAAACGGACGAAGCGCGCGGCCTTGACGGACGCGTCGATGTCCAGGACGCCGGCCAGATGCATCGGCTGGTTGGCCACGACGCCGACCGAGCGGCCGGCGAGGCGGATGAAGCCCACGAGGATGTTCTTCGCGAAGCCGGCGTGCACCTCGAAGAAGACGCCCTCGTCGGCGATGCGACGCACGAGGTCGCCCATGTCGTAGGGTTTGTTGGGCTCCTCCGGAATGAACGCGTTCAGGTCCTCGCTGCTCGAGCCGGAGTCCCGGGCCTCCCGGCGCGGCGGGTCGTCGAGGTTGTTGGACGGGACGTAGGAGAGGAGCTCCCGGATCCCGGCGAGGACGTCCTCGTCGCTCGGCCGCACGAAATGGGCCACGCCCGAGACGCTCGAGTGCGTGCGGGCGCCGCCCAGCTCTTCCTTGGTGACCTCCTCGTGGGTGACGGTCCGGATGACGTCGGGCCCCGTCACGAAGAGGTACGACGTCTTCTCCGTCATGAACACGAAGTCCGTGATGGCCGGCGAATAGACGGCTCCCCCGGCGCAGGGGCCGAGGATCGCCGAAATCTGCGGGACGACGCCCGAGGCCCGCGTGTTGCGCAGGAACACCTTGGAATAGCCGGCGAGCGAGACGACACCCTCCTGGATGCGGGCGCCGCCGGAGTCGTTCAGGCCGATGATGGGCGCGCCGTTCTGCACGGCGAGGTCCATCACCTTGCAGATCTTGTCGGCGTTGGACTCGGAGAGCGAGCCGCCGAAGACCGTGAAGTCCTGCGCGAAGACGTAGACGGGGCGACCCTCGATCGTGCCGGCCCCGCAGACGACGCCGTCCCCCGGAATCTGGGTCTTCTCCATGCCGAAATCGCGGCTCCGGTGGACGACGAAGGGATCGAGCTCGAGGAAAGAGCCCGGATCCAGCAGGAGATCGACCCGCTCGTGCGCCGTGAGCTTGCCCTCGGCGTGCTGCCTCTCGATGCGCTCGCGGCCTCCGCCCTCGAGCCGCGTCTCGCGGAGGGCCTCGAGGTCGGCGATGCGTTTTTCGAGGGTCATCGGCCGCGAAAGCGGAAAACGGCTCCGCCGGCCGGCGCGATCACAGGACGATGCCGCGCTGCTCGGCGAGCTTGCGGCGGATTCGCCGGAACAGCTCGTGGCCGTCGACGCGGCCCGAGGCGATCTCCTGGCGGGCGGTCTCCATCATCCGGCGGGCTTCCTCGTCGAGGGTGCGCTCTTTCTCGGCCTCGCCCTCCAGCGCCGCGTACACGGCCTCCCGGAGGGCTCCCGGAGCCTTCTCGGCGAAAAGCTTGCGGCCGGCGATGCCCCTCGCGGCGCGGCCGGCCACGAAATCCTTCTTGACGTCGGCGAGGCTCATGTTTCTCGGGGCGATGTTATTACACGCTTCAATAGACTGGGGCCCGTGCAGTGGGACGACGCGGCCGTGGCGAGGTGGCTCGAACCTCTCTCCTCCCGGAGCGGGGAGCTGGCCGAGATCTTCGGCGAGCGGCGGCGCGAGGTCTCCGTCGACGTGGACGGACGGCCGCCTCGGCGACGTGCGCGTGCGCCGCGAAGAAGGCGTCTCGGCGCGCTGGCGCTTCGGTCGCGACGAGCGTCTCGCCTTCGTGGCCGGCGCGGATGAGGCGTCGGTGCGCGAAGCCGTGCGTTCGCTGCGGGCGATTTCGGGGCGCGAGCCTCTGCCCATCCGGAATCCGCGCGCTTCGAAGTCGGGGCAGCCCGAGGAGAGCGACGGCGGAAACGACGCAACCGCCTGGGTCGACCTCCAGCGCTGGAGCCGGCGACTGACGGGAATCCTCGGCCGCCACGCTCCGAGGCACCGTTTCCTCTGGCGCGTCTGCGAGACCGAGCGCCGGGTGGTCGCCTCGGGGCTCGCGGCGCCTTCGCCTTCGTCCATCTCGCGGCGGAGGCTGGTTTCGGTCGAAGGCACGCTCACGGCCGCGTCGCGGCATGGAGACGAGCAACGGCCGATCGCCTTCCACGCGCCCGACGCCGAGGGCACGGCCGACGAGCTCAAGGCCGTCCTCGTGGCCGCCACCGCGCCCCGCGATCGGCCGGTGGCGCCCGGCGACGGCGAGACCGACGTCGTGCTGGCCCAGGGCTGCGCCGCCGTCCTCTTCCACGAGATCCTCGGCCACGCCATGGAGGCCGACGCGGCCCGCTCCGCCCTCTCGTCCCCGCTGCGCGAGGATGCGCGCGTCGCCGTCGCCGAGCTCGACGTTCTCGACGACCCCCGGCGCCTCGATCTCTTCGGCGGTTATGAGCGCGACGACGAGGGCGTCGCCCCGCGCGCCGTCAAGCTCCTCCATTCGGGCCGCGTCGGATCGCGGCTGACCGACCGCAGCCACGCCGGCCGCGGCGGCTCCAGCGGGCACGCCCGCCGGGCCGGGCCCGCCGAGGCCCCGATGCCCCGCTGCTCCAACGTCGTGGTCCCCGCGGGGTCGGCCACCTCCGAGGAGATCGCGCGCCGCCTCGGCAACGGAATCTGGATCGAAGATTTTCGCGGCGGATCCGCGCAGGTCGCCGCCGGCACGTTCCGCCTTCCGTTCACGCGCGCGCGACGCGTGCGCCGCGGGCGGTTCACGGAGGAGCTGGGCGCCGGAGTTCTCGCGGGCCGGACGCTCGAGGCGCTGCAGGGCGTGGAAGCGGTCCTGGGGCGCGAGGCGCGCCCGTGCCGGAGCCTCGGCTGGTGCTCGCGGGACGGCCAGGTGGTCCCCGTCCAGGGAGAGTCTCCGGACGTTTTGATCCGCGGGCTGTCCGTCCGATCGTCGCGATGAAGAACACGCCTGCCGACGAGGCCGGGGCGCTGCCCGGCCGCCTGGAGGAACGCGCGCCCGGACGCTGGGAGCTGTATTCCAAGTCGGCCGAATCCTGGGAGCGCGTGTCCACGCCCGAGGGATCGCGGCTCGCGTGGAGACGCGAGGACGGCTGGGCCGCCCGCGCGTGGGAGGACGACGGCCCGCGCTTCGCGGCGGCCACGAGCCCGGGCGAACTGCTCGCGGCGCTCGCCGACGCGCGGCGTTTCGCCCCGGAGACCGAGCCGCCGCCGACGTGGCCAGACCGTGTGGCGGAACCGGCTTCGGCGGCGCCGGCGGAGCGGCCGCCGGAGATCTTCGACGATCTCGGGCGCGCTCTGACGGACGCGACGAACGGCGCCTGCACGCTGTCCCGCCTGGCCGTGCGGAGGGGCACGCTGGTCGAGCGCGTGCGCAATGCCGGCGGCCTCGACGTCGGACAGACGCGAAGCGAGCTCGACGGCGTCGCGACGGCCATCGCGCGGCGCGGCGAGCGCGCGTCCGAGGTGCGGATCGCGTTTCGGGCCTTCGAAGCCCCGGACCTTCCGGCGCTCGCGCGCCGGCTCGGAGACGCCGCGACGCTTCCGCTGGCCGAGCCCGCGGCTCCGCCGTCGCGGGGCGAGTGGCTGCTCGATCCCGTCGTCGGAGCGGCGTTGCTCGCGGGGATCGCTCCGATCTTCACCTCCGAGCGGCCGCCGCGCTGGATCGCGCGGGGAGCGCTGGCCGCGCGGGATGCGGGCATCGCGGACGACGCCACCCCCGACGCGCCCTTCGACGGCGAGGGCGTGCCCAGCCGCCGCGTCCTTCTCGTCGAGGAAGGGCAGCTCGTCGGCGGCCTGCGCGACCTCCGCGCGGCGCAGCGGCGCGGGCTCCCCTCGACCGGCCACGGCGTGCGTCCTTCGTACCGCACGCCGCCCGCCGCGGGTCCGCGGCGCATCTTCTTCGAGACGAAGGCGCCGAGGACTCCGGCGGAGCTGCTGGCCTCCGTGAAACGCGGGGTCTATGCCTCGGCGCTGATCTCCCCTCCGCGGATCGACGTCGTCGAGGACCGATTCGAGATCGAGTTCGCCGGAATCGCCGTTCTCGCGGGACGTGCCCGGGGACCCGTACCCGCGGCGCGCGTCGCCGGCCGCCTCTCGGAGCTCCTGCGGCGGATCCAGGCGCTCTCGACCGACCTGCAGTTCTTTCCGCTCCCCTTCGCCGCGGGAGCGCCCACCATCCTGATCGAGCCGGCCAGCTTCGAGTAGGCCTGGGATGACGGACGAGTTTTCTGGGAGAGGGAGACCGAGCGACTTCCCCTCTGCCACGGTCCGCGGTCCGGACCGCAGACCCTGGCAGTGGAGACGCCGTCCGCAGGACGGCGTCACCCAGAGGACCGCTATAGGTCCGGCTAGCTGGGCTCGACTTCCTCTTCGGGCGGCGGGGCCGGCGTGGGCTCCGCTTCGGGCTGGGGAGCCGCCTCGGGCGGCATCTGGTCGTTCTCTTCCGGAGCGACCGTCGGCACCTCGCGCGGCGGCGGGGGCGTGACGGCGACCGGCGGAGGCCGCGTCCCCCGGACCGGACGGGTTCCGGTCGGGCGCGGTCGCGGCAGCATCGGCGATTCGGGCGGCGGCGTGGCTCGCGGCTTGCGGCTCGTGGACGCTCCCGCGGGGACGCCCCCGGTCCCGGGACCGATTTCGCGGGGCGCCGCCTGCGTCTCGCCCGGGGCCACCTCCGACGCATCGAGGGCCCGGTCCACGGCGACATGCCGGAACGCCGGCTCCTCGTGGAACGCGGCGTCGCGATCGAGCGTCGCCCGCGCCAGATCCCGCTCGTAGGTCGCGAGCGACGCGCGGTAGAGCAGGTCCGAGTCGATGACGAGCGGATTGCGCTTGGGATCCCGCATGGAAGGATCGATCCAGAAGGCCTTGGCGTACTCGGCGATGGCGTCGTCGGATCTTCCCGTTCTGCTCGTAGAGGCGGCCGAGCCGGAAGCGGGACGGCGGAAACCCCGGCTTGCGCGCGATCGACTTCTTGTATGCCGAGATCGCGTCGCTCACCTTGCCTTCGGTCTCGCGCAGCAGGCCGAGGTTGTACAGCGAGATGTAGTTCGAATGATCGAGCTTGGCGGCCAGCTCGTACTGCTCCGCGGCCTGCTCGGGAAAGTGGCGGAGAGCGAGCAGGTTTCCGAAATCGTTGTGGAGGTTCGCGTCGTTGGGAGTCTCCTCGAGCTTCTTCTCCGTCGCCACGATCTCGTCGTCGAGCGCGTTGCCCGGAACGAGATACTTTCTGTAGAAAGGGTCCTGAGACGTCTTCGCCGACGAATTGTCCTGGGCCTGAATGGAGCCGGAGCCGAGCGCCGGAGCCAGTGCCAGGGACAGCGTCCCGATCGCGATCCACCGTTTCATGCGGTTCCTCGTTTCTTCTTGGCGATCAGGCGCACGCGGCCCTCTCTTTCGGCGACCTCGAATACGACGTCGGCCGAGCCGAACTTCTCCCGAACCTTCCGCCGCTCGCGCTCGAGACCTTCCAGAAAGCCCTCCAGACGGTAACCGCTCACGTCTTCTCCGCGGGCCTTCTTGGCGGTGACGTACCGCTCGAAGAGGTCCCGATCCGGATCGGCCGGGACGGCGCCCCGCTCCCCTTGTACGGAGGCAGACCGGCCCGCGTTGGGGGTCGGAGGGGCCGCCGGAGCCCCCGCCGAGGCCTCCCGGAAGTGGCCGTAAAGGCCCGGGCGGCGGCCGGACTCCTTCTCCCCCAGCAGGCGCTCCCATCGCTCGACCAGGGCGAAGAAACGGCCCTGGAGGGTCGAGAACCGGAAGCGCTCGGCCGCGGACATGGAGTCCGAGGCGTTGAGCCGTCGGAGCATCTCTTCGACGTGTCGGCGGCCCTCGACCGGAGGCTTCGACGCCGAGCCGTACAGGAAGGCGTCGCACTCCGCCGAGAGCCGCTTGATCGACTGCTCCAGGACCAGGAGCTCGCGCTCGAAGCCGGCTTCGCTCAACGAATTCCCCGCGTTTTCGCCCGGATCCGCACCGTCTCCTATAGTAAAGGAACCGTGAGCGACTCGAGCCCTGCCCGGCCGGCCGGCCGGCCCCACCCGCCCTCGATGGACGCGCTCCTGCACGCCCCGGAGGCGGAGGAGCCGCTGCGTCGCTTCGGACGGGCCGCCGTCAAGGAAGAGCTCCGGAGCGCCATGGCCGGCGGGGAGACGCGCCCGGAGGCGCTGTGGGACACGGCCCGCGCCGCGCTCGCGCGACGCTTCGCGCCGACGCTCCGACGCGCCATCAACGGGACCGGAGTGCTCCTGCACACGAACCTCGGCCGCTCTCCTCTGCCCGAGGTCGCGCGGGTCGCGATCCTGGAAGCCGCGTCGGGATACTCGACCGTGGAGTACGACCCGGTCCGCGGCGCTCGCGGCCGGAGGCAGGACCACGTGCGCCAGCTCGCGAAGGACGTCTTCGGCTGCGAGGATGCGATCGCCGTCAACAACAACGCGGCGGCGGTCCTGCTCGCCCTGGCGGCCCTCGCGCGGGGCCGGGAGGTCCTCGTGTCCCGCGGCGAGCTCGTCGCGATCGGAGGGTCGTTCAAGATCCCCGAGATCCTCGAAGCCTCGGGCGCGCGCCTTCGGGAAGTCGGAACGACCAACCGCACGACGGCCGACGACTATCGCAAGGCCTTCTCGCCGGAGGTCGCGCTCCTGCTTTCGGTCCATCCGTCGAACTACGAGATCCGAGGCTACACGCGGCGCCCGGCCCCGGCGGAGCTCGCCGGAGTCGCGCGCGAAGCCGGCGTGCCGTGGCTCCACGACCAGGGCACCGGCTGCGTGGCGGCGCTGGAGGAGTTCGGCGTGCCGGGCGAGCCCACGGTCGCCGAGTGCCTCGCCGCGGGCGCGGACCTCGTGACGTTCTCGGGCGACAAGCTCTTCTCGGGCCCGCAGGCCGGATTCCTCTGCGGCCGCGAGGAGCTCGTCAAGCGCGCGGCCGCGCATCCGGTGGCCCGCGCCGCGCGTCTCGACAAGCTGGCGCTCGCGGGGCTCGCCGCGACGCTCGCCGCCTGGAAGACGGGCGGCTGGCGGACGTTCCCGGTCTACCGCGCGGCGGGCGCGACGCTGTCCGAGCTCGAGGAGCGCGGCCACCGACTCGCGCGCGCCGCCTCGACCGGGCGGCTCGCCGTCGACGTCGTGCCGTCGCGCGCGGCCTTCGGAGGCGGCACCAGCCCCGAGAAGCTCTTCGAATCCCGGGCGCTCGCGCTCCGGCATCCCGAGATCTCGGCGGACGGCCTCGCCGCGGCGCTGCGCGCCGCGACACCTCCGATCGTCGCGCGGCTCGAGGACGGCACCGCGCTGCTGGACCTGCGCTCGATCGCGCCGGAAGAGGATGACGTGGTCGCAGAGGCGCTGCGGTCGCTCAGCGAGGCTCGGGCTGAGCCCGCCGGCGCGGATGCGATAATCGATCGATGACTCGAAAATCCACATCCGGATCGAGGCGGGCGGCCTGGCTCGTTCCCGTCGCCGCCCTGCTCGCCGTCTTCGTCCTGCGCGGAACGGCCTGCAAAAAGAAACCGGGATCGACGCAGCCCGTCGTCACCCCGGCTTCGAAGAACCCGTGGATCACGCCTCTCCTGACGGCCCCGCCTCCGCAGCCGACGCCCGCGCTCTGGCGGAAAGACATCACCCGCATCCCGACGCTTCCAGAGTAGCGGTCGTCTTCGACCGCGCGGAGTAACGGCTCAGGCGTCTCCGAGACCGTGCTCGCGGAGCTTCGCTTCGAAGCGCCGCGGCGAGAGGCCGGCCTTTTCCGCCGCCGCCGTCCGGTCGCCCTTCGCGCGCTCGAGCGCGCGCCGGAGCCACGTGCGCTCGGCCGCCGACGCGGCGCGATCCCGCGCCTCCTCGAGCGATTCCTCTCGCGAAGCCGGAGGCAGGACCGGCTCGGGCCCCAGGCGCAGATGTCTCTCTTCGATGCCGTCGTCGTCGGCGAGGATGATCGCTCGCTCGAGGCAGTTGCGCAGCTCGCGCACGTTGCCCGGCCAGTCGTACGCGCGAAGCCGCTCGCGCGCCGCAGGCGCCAGGCGAACGGCGCGCTTGCCGAGCTCCTGCGGCAGGTGCTCGAGGTACCAGTCGATGAGCGGGTCGATGTCTTCGGGTCTCTCGCGCAGCGCCGGGATCCGGATCGGGAAGACGCGCACGCGGTAGAAGAGGTCTTCCCGGAAAAGGCCCTGCGCGACGAGCTTTTCGAGGGTGCGGTTCGAGGCGGCGATGATCCGCACGTCGACCTGGATGGGGATCGTGCCGCCGACGCGGTGGAAGGAGCGCTCCTGCAGGACGCGAAGGAGCTTTCCCTGCGTCGCCGGCGTGAGCTCGCCGATCTCGTCGAGAAACACGGTCCCGGAATCGCCGAGCTCGAACTTCCCCATGCGGCGCGCGGAGGCCCCGGTGAACGCCCCGCGCTCGTGCCCGAAGAGCTCGCTCTCGAGGAGCGACTCGGGGATGGCGGCGCAATTGATGGCGATGAAGGCTCCGTTGCGGCGGGCCGACAGCGCGTGGATGGCCCGGGCGAAGAGCTCCTTGCCGGTGCCGCTCTCGCCCTCGAGCAGCACGGTGGCGTCGGTGGCCGCGACGCGCTCGGTCTCCGCCCGCACGGCTCCGGATGGCGGCCGACTCTCCCACGATCGGCGGCATCGCGCGCGACCGGGCCTCGGCGAAGAGCAGCGACTCGCGCGACTTGGCCCGCCGCTCGATGGCCCGCGCGACCCGCAGCCGGAGAAGGTCCGGCTCGACGGGCTTGGTGATGAAGTCCTCGGCCCCGCGTTTCATGGCTTCGACGGCCGTCTCGATCGAGCCGAAGGCCGTCATGACGAGCACGGGAAGCGTCTGGTCCAGAGCGACCGCGGCGTCGAGGACCGCGAGCCCGTCGGCGCCCGGCAGCCGCCAGTCGGTGAGCACCAGGTCGAAGCGCTCTCCGGTCCGCAGTCGCTCCACCGCGGCCGTCCCGGTGGCCGCGCACTCGACACGCAGACCCTCGGCCTTCAGCATCTCCTCGAGCATCGAGCGCAGGGAGTCCTTGTCCTCGACGATCAGGATGCGCGACATGGTCTGGACGAAGTATGCCGCCGGCTTGCGCTACGCGCTATGCGCTATGGCGCCCGGCGGACCGGGGCTCAGCGGCTCGGCGGCTTGGGCTGGTTGTCCGGGCTCGTGGCCCCGGGAATGTAGCCGGTCTTGCCGTCGGCGGGCGGCTGGGAGGGCGCATTCGCGACGGGAGCCGCGTAGAGCACGCCGCGCCCGTAAGGGGTGGGTCGGGGCGCCGGGGCGGCCGCCGTGCCTCCAGCGGCCGCTGTGGCCGAAGCGGGACGGGGCGTAGGGGCCGGCGGCTTCGGGGCGGCCCACTGCGGGTTGAATCGCAGCGTGGCGACCGTCTTCTGGCCCACGTTGATGGTGGTCGTGAACTCGACCGTCTGGCCGGATCCGATGGTTCCCTTCGAGAGGGCCGCCCCCGCCGAATCGATCGGCTCGCCCTTTTCGTCGATCGCGGCCACCGTCATCCGGACGCTTTCCGCCGGAGTCTGCGTGGGATTTCGGAGCGTTCCCTTGACGGTGAGAGCGTCCCCTCTCAATTCCTGCGTGTAGTCCGCGACCTCGACGCGCGCGGAACCCGGGGCTCCGGCCGGCGCGGCCTCGCCCTTGGCCTCCTCGGGAGTTCCGAGGTCCATCGGGTGGGAAACGTCCGCGTCGGTGATGCGAACCTTGGCTTTCGGGCCGGAGGTATCCGCAGCGGTTGCCCGGGCGGCCTCGGCCGGTGTGGAGGCCGGAGCCTCAGCCGGTGCGGGAGCGGCCGCCGCGGCCGAATGGTTGGCGGCGGCCGTGGCCTCCCGGTCGATCTCGGTCACCGGAACGGAGAGCAGCGTGCCGTCGGCGCGCGTCAGGTAGGCCGTGTTGCCGCGGCGCACCCAGGGCTGTTTCAGCGTCACGACGGTGCCGCCCTTGAGGACGACGACGTCGGCCAGAGTCAGACCCGCCGCCGCCACGAAGAGCGCGGCGGCGACGGCAGCGACGGCAGAGCCCCTGTGAATGCGGCTCACTGCTGCTCCTTCCAGTTCTGCTCGATGGTGTGGACGCTGCCCGGCGTCACGTCCTGACGGATGCCGCCGCCGGAGTAGAGCACGGTGTCGATTATATCGCCGTCGGGCGAGACCGACTGCTGAATGGCGGCCATGCCTTCGCCCAGGTCCTCCCGGTAATCGTCGATGTTGCCGGCCGTGCCGAAGTAGCCCTGACCCGTCAGGAAGAAGAACCGGTAGCGGTACGAAGACGCCGTTGGTGGCGCACGGCGAAACCGAATCCGGCGTGAACGTCACCAGGGAGAGGTAACCCTGCGTCGAGAAGGTGGTCGACGTCGTCTTCTCGTTCGAGGAGCCGTAGTCGAGTCGGAAGCCATTGACGGCATCCGTGCAGGGGCCGGTGTACGGAACGGCGCACACCGATCCCGAGGGCGGCGTCAGGTCGTGCAGGTCGGTCTTCACGAAGGTCTTCGTCGTCTGGCCCGAATCCACGACGTAGAAGAAGTCCTGAGACTGCGACGTTCGGTCGGGCGAGCTCCGCGCGGTTGCCCGTGCCGAACGCGATCCCGAGAAGCGGCGGAGCGCCGGAGCCGCCGACGAAGACGATGCCCGGCTCGAAGAAGATCGGCTTCTGGCTGGAGCAGGCCGTGCCGGACACTTCGCAGCCGTCGAAGAGCAGGAACGGCTCGTAACCGTGGAGCTGGCCGCTCGCGATCTCTCCCCGCATCGGCGTCGACGAAGCATCCGGCGTGAGGTCGATGCGCCACATCTGGCCGTTGACGTCGCCGATGTAGGCCACGTCGAGATAACCGTCGTCGTTGTAGTCCGCGACCGAGGGCGCCGCGGGCATCGGAGCGAAGTCCACGGTGGCGCCGGCGCCGTTCACGCCTCTCTGCATCTTGTAGAGGATCGCGCCCGTCTCGATGTCCACGACGTAGAACGCGCGGCCCTGGATCACGGCGCCGGTGCCGAGCTTGGTCGCCACGTCGTCGCCCGCGGTGAAGCTGGGATCGAAGCCGCCGCCGAAGATCGCGACGTAGCGATCGTCGAATCCGCCGGCGTCGGCGGTCGGACTGGCCGAGTCGATGACCTTGATCCGCCCGATGACCGGGCGCGACCAGGTCTCGCCGAGGGGCGAGCCGAGCGGTGCCGCACGCATCCGAGCAGGCCGCGCCGGGATCGTCGAGGACCCACATGACCGACGGGTACTCGCGGTTGGACGCCGCCGCACCCGCGACGCAGCTCGTGCCGGCGCCGTTGAGACAGCCCGGCGAGGCGTCCTTGTTGCCCGTGATCTCTCCGAACGTCGCGGATGCGGTGTTCGTGTCGATGTCGTCGGGCTGCGTCACGTCGAGGGCGTAGTAGCCGTGTCCTCCCTGGCGGAGACCGCCGACGAGGACCGTGCGCCAGGCGCGTTCCGTCTCGTCCGGCGTGCCGGTGAACGCGGGGTCGACCCAGACGTCGGCCGACGCCACGGAGCCGTCCACGAAGTACTGCGGCAGCGGCGGGAAGTTCAGCAGGTTCGTGAACTTGCCGGCGAGCAGGCTCGTCGGCGAGTACGCGAAGATCTCGCGTCCGGTTCCGAGATCGAAGGTCTGGTTGAAGTTGACCGTGTCGCGGTTCCAGACGCCGCCGTCGAAGGCGTGCAGGAAGCCGTCGTTGGCGCCGGCGAACAGCACCTTGCGCCGTTTCGACTGGCGGTTCGCGAAGTCGAGGTAGGCCTCGCCGTTCGTCGAGGAGCTCGTGCGCGGCTGCACGTTGGCCGAGAGGTACTGGAAGTACCGCGGCGGCTCGAGCAGCAGCAGCTCCGAGTGGAAGACGTCTCCCATCTTGTGGGCGTAGCCGGCCGGCGGCGACCCGTCGTCGTCGGTGCGGACCTGCGGCGGCGCTCCCGGAGCGGGCGCGTCGTCCTGGTAGAAGTACGAGTACCTCTGTTCCTCGCCGGACGCGGGGCCGATCGTTCCGATCGTCGCCGGACGAATCGTGGCGTCGTTCAGGATCTCGTCGCGGCTGCCGAAATTCGTTTTGCCGCCCCGCAGGAACTGAACCGTCAGCTTGGCCAGATCCTGGTCGGTGCGTCGAAGTGGGAGTCGAGCCCCATGTCGGTCATCAGGGCCGCGAAACAGGCGCTCGTCACCGGCGCACAGGTGCCGGTGGCCGGCAGGAAATCTTCGCGCGCGTCCGGAACGACGTTCGCGACCGCGCGGGAGAAGATCATCTTGCGCCCCGGCCAGACGGAGATCGCGGGCGCCCGGCCGGCCGGTGAGGCCGCCACAGGCACCGCGCCGGCCGCCAGGTTCGGAACCGGGTTCGTGTAGCCGAGGACGCGGCCGGCGCTCCAGACCGGCTTGCGGGCCGCCTGGCTGACGTTGTTCGGATCGGATCTCGTCGGCGTAAAGTGACCGGCGGTGACGACGGGCGTCGGCGTCGGCGTGCCCACGGCGGGCGTCGCGGTGGGACCGCCGCTCGTCGGCGTCGGGGTGACGGTGGCGGGCGGAGCGGTGACGACCGGGATCAAACCGTTCGAGTCGAGCTGGTAGCTCTTGACCGTGCCGCTCCAGACCGACCAGCTCGAGAGGTCGCCGTTCTCGTTCAGGTGGCTGGGCACGACGGCGCCGATCTGGGCCGTGTCGCCGAAGCCTCCGGCGAAGGCCGGGAGAGACGGCGACGCGAAGAAGTTGGCGCTCCGCTTGAAGTCGAGGAGGGATTGCAGGACGTCCTGCAGGTCGTCCTCGTCTGTGGCCGCGAAGAGCTGGCCGCCGCTCTCGTCGGCGATGCAGTTCAGGGCCGGGAAGAACGACGCGTTCGTGTTCAGGCCGACGACGTAGACCGGAATGCCCTTGACGCGCACGCTGGGATCCTGAGCCTGCGCGACGGCGCGGCGGCCCGAGGCGCTCTCCGGCAGGACGATCTTTCCGAGATCGCCGGCCGGACCGCGGCCCGTGGTTCCGCCGGTGCACGGATCGGAACCGGCCTCGTCGTGTCCGTCGGTGATGAGCACGATGATGTAGTTGCGGCAATCGATCGCCGGGTCCGGCGCGCCGCTGTTGGTCGGCGGCGGAAACACGCTGTTCTTGAAGTAGTTGTAGGCGTCGAGGAGCGCTCCGGCGAGCGGCGTGCACGACGCCGTGACCGCGACTTCCTTGGCGTCCTCCTCGAGCCGGTACGCGGAGGCCGCGTCCGCGGCCGAGTTGTAGCTGACGATCGAGGTCGTGAAACGGAGGAGCCGCTTGATGGCGCTCTCCGGCGAGTTGCCGCCGGGGTAGTCGGTGCCGAGCCATTCGCGGCGGAAGGGCACGATGGGCCAATCCTGGGCCGAAGCCGGTTCGTGCTGCGGGTACACGGCCGGAGGCGAGGCGTCCGGCGGGCCGAGGGCCGCGGGCGCCGTGCCCGGGAAACCCTTGAACGTGTTGAAGTGGGCGAGACCGCCGCAGTCCTGCGAGTAGGGGTCGCAGCCCAGGATTCCGAGCGGGCACGAGGGACCTGCGAACGCGTCGCTCGGGACCTGGCCGAAGGGCCGCGGACGGTCCTTGTCCGAGATGGCCGAGTACGCGCCCTGGTTGTGGCGATTGCCGATGGTCCCGGTGTCGGACTTGCCGTCCGCGTCGTTGTCGGGCGCGGCCGAGCAGCCGAGGGTCAGGCCCGGGCAGGAGCCCCAGGGCGGATTGCCCGAGGCCAGGTCGTCCGCGACGTACTGCGGCGGCAGGTCGTAGAGATCGCCGCGCACGTACTCGATCTCCACCGTCCGGAGGAACACGAGCGAGGTGTCCGGATCCGCCTGCGGGTCGTCGAAACCGCGCATGAAGGTCGGCGACGCCGGCAGCGGGATCAGGTTCGACGGAGCCGGCTCGCCCGGATCGATGATGCCGTCGCCGTTCGTGTCGACGAAGGAGCAGAGGCGGCTGATGTCATACGGGCAGGGCGCGCAGACGAGCTGACCGCCGCCCGTGTAGGTCGACGGGATACCCGGGCAGGGGCTGGCCGGCGGCGGCGGCGGGACCATCGCGAAGAGACCGCGGACGACCGGGGCCAGCCAGTTCGCGAAGACCGGCAGGATGCTCTTTCCGGGCATCGCGCCGCCCGGGATCCGTCGGGACGAGGGTCGGCGTGTTGGTCGGCGTCCGCGTCGGCGTGTTCGTCGCCGTCCGCGTCGCCGTGTTGGTGGCCGTGTTCGTCGCGGTGTTGGTCGCGGTGCGCGTCGCCGTGTTCGAGGCCGTGAACGTCGCCGTGTTGGACGGCGTGTTCGTGTTGGTCGGCGTGTTGGTCGCCGTCCGCGTCGCGGTGCGCGTGGGCGTGTTCGACGGGGTGAACGTGTTCGTCGCGGTGTTGGTCGCGGTGCGCGTCGCCGTGTTCGACGGCGTGTTCGTGGCCGTGCTCGTGTTGGTCGGCGTATTGGTGCGGGACGGCGTGAACGTGTTCGACGGCGTGTTCGTCGCCGTGCGCGTGAAGGTCGCGGTTCCCGTGAACGTCCGCGTCACCGTGTTCGTGGCCGTCGGCGTGTTCGTCGGCGTGAACGTCCGGGTCGCGCGTGAACGTGTTCGTCGGCGTGTTCGTGGCCGTCGGCGTGAACGTATTGGTGAACGTCCGTGTGGGCGTCGGGGTGAACGTCGCGGTGAACGTCCGCGTGGCCGTCCGCGTGAGCGACGGAGTGAACGTCTGACTCGCCGTGGAGGTCGCCGTGCGCGTGGCCGTCTGGGACGGCGTGTTCGTGGCGGTGCCGGTGAACGTGGCCGTCCGCGTGAACGACGGCGTGAACGTGGCCGTGGCGGTGAACGTGGAGGTCGGCGTCGGCGTCGCCGAGGCCGTGTTGGTCGCCGACGGCGTATTCGTGTTCGTCCTCGTCGGCGTGTTCGAAGGCGTATTGGTGTTCGTGGACGTCGCGGTCGGCGTCGGCGTATCCGTCGGCGTCGGCGTGTTCGTTTCGGTGTTGCGTCGGGGTGAACGTCGGCGTCTCCGACGGCGTGAACGTCGCCGTGTTGCTCGGCGTGAACGTCGGCGTATCCGTCGGAGTCGGCGTCGGCGTGTCGGGCGGCGGGCCGTACTCGTCGACGCGCACGACGACGCGCGGATCGGAGTAGTTCCCGCTCACGATCTTCATCCGCAGCTCGCGGCCGGGACGCTGCGGGCTCCGGTAGATGACCATGCCCTCGTCCAGACCGTGCGGACCGAAGGCGCCGCGCCAGCTGCCCGGGATGAGGGTCGCGTCGGGATACGGGAAGCGCGGGTCGGGGTTGACCGGCGGAATTCCGGGCGGGAACGGGCCCTGGTCGGGCTGGCCCAGCTGGCCGTAGAGCCGCATGACCTTGTGGCCCATCTGCAGGAAGCGGCCCTGCTGGATGTCGGGCCAGAGAGTCGACGGGAAGGCGGAGCTGATCGGGCTGCCGCCCACGAGCTGGTCGGCGAAGTACAGCCACTCGACGCCGCCGTTCTCCAGGGCCTGGCCGGCCGTCTTGGCGCCGCCGATCGCATAGCCGCGCGCCGGGTCGCCGGCGTTGGCCTGGGCGGACGTGTCCGCGGCGCCGAACGTCGGGTCGGGGTTGCGGTACGTGGAAAACGCCCAGTTCACGCCCGCGGCGCTCGTCATGACCTTGCGCAGAACGCGCTTGGCGACCGCGAACTTGGAACCGACCGCGGTGGTGGTGCCTTCGGGATAGATGAAGTCGTCCAGAAACGCGGGCAGGCGATAGGTGTCCGAGAACTCGTTGTTCATCGAGTACGACGAGTCCAGGATGATCAGGACGTTCGCGGGGGCGCCGGCGTTGGCCTGGAGGAGCTGCCGATCGTCGGGTCGTGCGGGCGACGACATGAGGAAGAGAGCCACGAACGTGGTCGCCACGCGGTGGCGTTCCACGAATCCGAATAGCCCTCGAGATCTTCGCTGGGTGTCGCGTCGCATGGGGCGTCTCCTCAGAACGGCAACCGGGCCGGAAGAGGCCCGATCTCCGCATCAGCCACGAGTGCCTTGGAGTACTGCAGGAAGGCGTCGTCCTGGGCGCCGGTGGAACGCACCTCGAACGCGTACATGTACTGGGCGCGCGAGCCCTGCTCGTTGATGATGCCGCCCCGGTAGGGCCGGCGGCCCAGGCGGCCCGGGTACATCACGCGCACCTCGATGTCGTCGGTTCCCAGGAACCCGGTCCCCTGGCGGAACCGGTGACTCGACATGTTGAAGAGCACGGTGCCGAAGAGGTTCGGCGCGCCGGCCGCGCCGAACTCCGGCCGCGTCAGGAAGCCGCGCGGGTCGCCGAGCTCCACGGCCGCCCAGCGGATGCCGGCGTCCGAGGAGTAGAACGCGCGGTTGATGGACCACTCGTTCGCGGCGATGCGCGCCTCGGTCGAGGTGATGAGCATCAGCGCGATCCCGATGACGGTCAGGATCGCGAGAACGAGGATCGCGACGACGAGAGCGGCGCCGCGCTCGCGGCGATTGTCGGTCTTTCGCATGCTCATCCCTGGAACGCCTATCCCTGAAAGCGTAGTTGCGGAGGTTGACCTTGATCGTCTGCACCCGGCGCCGGTAGTTGCCCGGCGTGATCGGCGCCGCGGTCGAGTTCATGATCTGGTAGCCCTGCGAGGCCGCGCCGCGATAGGTCGGGTCCGAGTCCTTCGCCTTCGCGAGCAGCGAGACCATCACGCCGTGGAGGCGGGGGCAGTGCTGGGCGAACGCGGTGCCGGCGTGCCCCGCGACGAACGGCTGCTGCTGCTGGAAATCGCTGTCGACCGGCGCGTCTTCTCCGGTCACGTTGGGAACCCACTCGTCGCCGTCGACGACCGTCGAGACGTTCGGATCCACGTTCAGGGCCGGCGCGACCGGCGGCTGGACCGTGAGCGCGTTGTCGGTCGCGCCGGTGATGATCCCGTCGACGCCGTAGGCGACCTGCATGTCTTCGACGTCCTCGGCGAGCCTCACGACGTCGAACGAGTTGCCGCGCCGCGTTCCCTGGGCCAGGAACGGGTGGATGCCGGTGGGATCGGTGTCGGGATCCGTCGTGATGAAGAAGATGAAGTCGTCCAGGACGCCGGCCCGGCGGATCTTCTGGATCACCTGGGCCGGCTCGCCCAGACCCGTCGTGGACGGCAGCTCGGTGTTGAAGCGAGGCCCGATCGTTCCGCCGAAGTCGACCGCGTTGAAGGTTCCGCCGGCGAGATACGTCGGGGTCGTGATCACGCCGACGTTGTAGAGCGCCTGGGGATACCGCGTGACGCCGCCGGGCGTGGGATCGGAGCAGGCGACGTGGAGGTCGGTGTTCCCGTCCTCGACGATCGACCAGCATCGGTCGCGCGTTCGAGGCGCTCGCGGTGTACGTGTCGACCGCCGCGAACTGCGGACGGTTCGTCGCGTCATCGTTGACGTGCTGTCCGATGATGGGGTTGCCGGTGATGGGCAGCACCGTGAGCGACTGCGAGCCCGTGCAGCCGTTGCAGCCCGTCTGCTGATCGAAACCGATCAGAGGCGACAGGATGACGCCCCGGATCTCGATGATGTCGGTGCCCTCGCGCACCGCATAGGTCTTGGCGGCCGCGGTGTCCGTGACGGTCACGCCCGTCGTGTTGTCGTAGGAGGCGCCGGCCGGCGCGATTCCCGTGAGACCGCGGTCGTTGTGATTCACCACGGCCTGCGTGACGTAGAGACCGCCGGCGCCGGCCATGCGGATGGCGCGCGTCATCTGGTACAGGCCGTAGCGGACGGCGCCCTGGGCGTCGGCCACGTCGGTCTCGTTCTTGTTGATGCGGGCGCTCGCGTCGAAGACGGCGAGCAGGCCGACCATCGCGATCGCGAGAAGCATCGTGACGACGATCATCTCGACGAGCGTGAAACCGGATTCGCGGCGGCGGTTCGTTGAACTCATGCTCGTGGCTCTAGTTGCAGTTGCCGGCAGGATCGGGGTTCCGGACGAAGCCGGACACTCGCGCGGTGCGCGCGCCGATCCCGAAGTTCGTGCCGCCCGTGGTCGAGCGGACGGTGACGTCGATCCTCTTGAAGTCGCACGGCGTTCCCGCCCCGACGGCCGTGAGGATGTAGTTGTCGCCCGCGGCCAGAGGGGGAGCCGTCGTGAAGTTGTCGACGCTGTAGGTGCGCTCGAGCATGTTCTTGACGTTCGAGGGCGGAATCCCCGTCGCGGGGTCCGGCATCGTCGTCGGGAGGTCGTTGACGTACGCACCCTGGGCGAGCTGCTGGTTGTTGAACGGAAGGTTCATGAGCTGTTCGAGCCTGTCGCGGGCGAGGTTGTGGATGCTCGTGTACTCGAAGGCGCTGTAGTTGAAACGCATGCTCGAGATGAAGAGCGGCGCGATCCCGAGCAGGACGATGCCGAGGAGAGCCACGGCGATCAGCATCTCGACGAGAGTCAGGCCGGCTTCGCGCCGGCGCAGGCCGGCTTCCGGCCGGCGCGGCGTCAGTGCCACTCGGTCCCCCTCTTGCCGGCAGTTGTGTTCGTCGGGTTGGGCTTGAGGACCTCGATCTTCCCGTTCGCCGACGACCTGCACCGGAAGGTCGTTCGGGGTACCCGCGCCGCGTGGGCCGCGGATCGTGAACACGGCGGCCGCCTGAGCACGGCCGTCCGGCCCGAAGGTGACCACAGTCGGCTTGCGTCGGCCCATACGGTCCAGCGGAGCGCGGAGGTCGGGAAATCCACCCGGGCGGAGATGCGCGTCTCCTGCGACCTTGATCGGCGTCGGGATGACTTCCTCGAACGTCTCGACGCGGTGGAAGCCCATCGAGCCGGTCGTCCCGCGTGATCACGACGCGCGCCGGGAGGTTCCGCTTGACGGCGCGCATCCGGGCCGCGGCCAGCGTGATCGCCAGCTCGCTTCCCGCGCTCTTGAGCTCATTGCGCTGGGAGATCTTCGCGAACCACGGAGCCGCGGCCAGCGCGAGGATGCCGAGGATGGCCATGACGATCAGCAACTCGACGATCGAGAAGCCGCGCTCGCGCCTCCGCGAAGACGATGCATACGATGCATGGAGCATTTCGCCACGATGTGGAGCGATTCTCATGCCCGGGACCTCGATTGTTGACTAAGCTGTTAGGCGGCAATTATATACGAAGTCGCGACTGTGATCTGGAACAGGCCGATGGTCGCCTTTTTGTTACCGCTGGTAACGCCTACGTCGCTACCCGCTGCCAGCCGTCAGCGATCAGCCGCGATCGAGGCCCGGAGCTGAGAGCGGACAGCTGAAAGCTGACAGCTTCCTTCCCGACTGCCGACCCCCTACACTGACTCGACACCCCCCATGTGGCCCACCAAGCGAAAGGCATCCGAGCTCGATGCCCTCCTGACCCGACTCCACGCCCGGCGCTGGAGAAACGAGACGGAGCGGGACGAACTGCTGCGCACGCTGGGCGCCGCGCCCAACGTCGAACCGGAGGACGTCGCCTGGATGGCCGTCGAGACGGATCCGGCCCTCCGGCAGTCGGGGATCGCCTTCCTGAAACGGGTTCCCTACGAGGCGGCGTCGGCCGCGCTCTTCCCGCACCTCGGCTCGCGGACCGAAGCCGTCCGCCGCCAGGCCATGAGCGCCCTCGAGCTCCTGGCGGGCGGAGCGTTCCTCGAGAAGCTGCAGGGGTTTCTCTCGCACCAGGACCCCGCCGTGGTCCACGCCGCCCTCGACCACCTCCGGAAAAACCCGAACGAGCGGGTCCTCCCCTGGCTGGCGAAAGTCTTCTCCAGCTCCCGGACTCCGGCGGTCCGCAAGAAGGCCTTTTCCATCGTGGAGGCGACGGCCTCGGCGCGCACCGCCAATCTCGCTCTGCAGGCGCTCGAGGACGACGACGAGGACATCCGCTTCCGGGCGATCGCCCTCCTCTCGAAGTTCCCGGACGAGTCGCACATCGGGCCGCTTCTCCGCCACTGCCGCAACGACTCGAGCCGGATGCGCGACGCGGCCATCGCCGCGCTCGGACCTCTCCTCGCGAAGTCGCAGACCTGGAGCGACGAGGTCCTGCCCCTGCTCTCCGACACGAACCCGAAGGTGCGCCAGCTCGCCTCGAAGATCATCGCGACCCAGGAGCCGCGGTCGATCGCGGACGCCTTCCTGCGGACGTTCCGCGAGACCTACGGCCCGTCCAAGGACCGCGCGGTCGAGGCGCTGCGAGAGCTCGGTCCGCAGTTCATCCAGGCCTTTCTGGATCGCGGGCAATCCTCCGACCCGGGGGAAGCCGCGCTCTCCGGGTCGATCGCCGTCACCATCCGCTCCCCCGAGGTCGTCCCGCACTGCATCCGGTTTCTGTCGGGCCAGGACTGGTGGCTGCGGGACCGCGCCGCGATGGCCCTGGCCGAGATCCGCGACGAATCGGCGCTCCCCCACCTGCTCAAGATGCTCCAGGACCCCGAGTCCAACCTCTCCGCCGCGGCCGCGCTCGGCGCGTGGGGGACGCCCCAGGCCCTGCCCGCCCTGCTCGAGGCCTACAAGCAGGCGACCGCCTTTACGGACCTGCGCCTCGAGATCCTCGACGCGTTCGCGAAGATCCAGGATCCCAAGGTCGGGCCGCTCCTCCAGAAGATCGTCCAGGTCGACCCGAGCCCGCTCGTCAAGGACAAGGCCGCGCGGCTGGTGCGCCAGCGCGCCGGCGAGGCCGACGTCGTCGGGCCCGCGTCGGCGCGCGTCTTCGCGCCCTTCGACTTCGCTTCGAACGCGACGCCCTCGCTTGCGGACCTGCTGCGGCACGCGCGGGCGGTCTCCGCCTCGGACCTGCACCTGGGCACGGGCACGATCCCGTGCCTCCGCATCTACGGCCGCCTGACGCCGCTCCCCATGCCCGAGCCGACCGAGGCCCGGATGCGGGAGTGGATCCTCCCGATCCTCGGAGAGGAGCGCGCGGCCGAGCTCGAGACGCGGCGCCAGGTGGACTTCTGCCACAAGGACGCGGAGCTCGGCCGCTTCCGCACGAACGTCTTCTACGAGCGGAAGGGCCTGAACGCGGTCCTGCGACTGGTGCCCTACGAGATCCCGAACCTCGCGGACGTGGGCCTGCCGGAGTCGATCTGGGAGATCACGAGCTACTCGCAGGGCCTCATCCTCGTGACGGGCCCCGCGGGCTGCGGCAAGACGACGACCCTCGCCGCGCTGGTCGACCGGATCAACGAGACCGAGCGCGGCCACATCCTCACGGTCGAGGACCCGATCGAGTACGTCCACATGAGCAAGGAGTCGCTGGTCAACCAGCGCGAGGTCCCGGCGCACTCGAAGTCTTTCGCGAAGGCCCTCCGCCAGTCGCTGCGCGAAGATCCGGACGTGATCCTGGTCGGCGAGATGCGCGACCTCGAGACGATCTCGCTCGCCATCACGGCCTCCGAGACCGGCCACCTCGTGCTCGCGACGCTGCACACGACGACGTCCTCCTCGACGGTCGACCGGATCATCAACGCCTTCCCGCCCGACCAGCAGGGCCAGATCCGGATGATGGTCGCCGACTCGCTGAAGGCCGTGATCTCGCAGACGCTCCTGCCGCGGCGGGACGGGCTGGGCCGCGTCGCGGCCTTCGAGATCCTGCGGAACACGCCCGCGGTCGGCGGCCTGATCCGCGACGCCAAGACCTTCCAGATCCCGACGGCGATCCAGACGGGCGCGGCCTCGGGCATGCAGCTCATGGATGGGGCGCTGCTCCACCTCGTCCAGGAAGGCATCATCGAGCCGCGCGTGGGCTATGACCGCGCGCTGCGCAAGGACGCCTTCGAGCCGTTCATGGCGGAAGAAGGTGGCGTCGCGTGAGCGCCGCAGAGCTGCCGGCCGGCGCCGAGGCGACCGCGCCTGCGCTCGACAACGCCAAGACGAAGCAGGTCGGCGAGGTCGACGTCCTCTCGGTCGGCACCAACCGCATCGATCGCTTCCTCGCGATCCTGCCCAAGCGGAACGGCTCGGACCTCCACCTCTCGGTCGGATCGCCTCCGATCGTGCGGATCGACGGCGAGATCGAGAGGATGCGCTACCGCGTCCTGACCGAAGGCGACTTCTTCAACCTCATCGGTCCGATCACGCCGCCGCGGATCTGGGAGGCCTACCGCGAGACCGGCGACGTCGACTTCGCCTACCAGATGGGCAAGCAGGCGCGCTACCGCGTCAACCTCTTCCGGCAGGAGCGCGGCTCGGCCGCCGTCTTCCGGCTGATCCCCTCCCGCGTTCCGACGGCCGAGGACCTGAACCTGCCGGCGCCGATCGCCGGCCTCTACGCGGTCCAGCGCGGCCTGATCCTCGTGACGGGTCCGACCGGCAGCGGCAAGTCGACCAGCCTGGCGGCGATCCTGGATCGGATGAACAAGCGGCTGGCGAACCACGTCGTGACGATCGAAGACCCCATCGAGTTCGTCCACACCAACGACAAGTCCGTCTTCACGCAACGCGAGATCGGCCCGGACGTCCCGAGCTTCGCCGAGGGCGTGAAGGCGGCGATCCGCGAGGACCCGGACTGTCTGCTCGTCGGCGAGATGCGGGATCTCGAGACGATGCGCATGGCGCTGACGGCGGGCGAGACCGGCCTCCTCGTCTTCGCGACGGTCCACACGAACTCCGCGGCCAAGGCCGTCGACCGCATCATCGACGCATTCCCGGCGGCCGAGCAGGAACAGGTGCGCATCGTTCTCGCCGAGATCCTGCGCGGCGTCGTCGCCCAGCAGCTGCTCCGCAAGAAGGGCGGCGGGCGGGTGCCGGCCTTCGAGATCCTCCTCGGATCGAGCGCGCTCTCCAACGCGATCCGCGAGGGCAAGACCGCCCTGATCAACAACATGATCGCGACCGGAAAGTCGCGAGGCATGATCTCGATGGATCAGTCGCTGACCGAGCTCATCCAGAACGGCGTCGTCGAACCGGATGAGGCCCTCGACCGGGCGATCGACAAGGAATCCTTCAAGAAGACGATCGCGGGGCTCGGAAAACCTAGACCGGGATCCTCAGCGTAAAGACCGCTCCCCCGCCCGGCCGGCTGGACACTTCGACCGTCCCGCCGTGCAGCTCGGCGATGCGGGCCACGATCGCCAGCCCGAACCCGGAACCCCCGGGCTTCGAGGAGTAGAAGGGAAGAAAGATCTTCTCGCGCTCGGCGGCGTCGACGCCGGGCCCGCGGTCCCACACGGAGAGCGCGGTTTCCTTCTCGCCCCGCGCGCCCGCGAGCACGACGGCGTCGGGCTCCTTCCAGCGCGCCTCCGGCGTCGCCTCCGCGGCGTTGCGGAGCAGGTTCGCGAGAGCGCGCTTCAGGAGAACCGACGAGCCGCCGACCGGAGGGAACTGCCCGTCCTGACCCACGGTGAGGCCCGGATGCGCCCGCTCGGTCTCGTCACAGACGGCCTCGACGACGGATTCCAGATCCACGGGCTGAGGAGAGAACGACTCGGGCTTCGCGAAGAGGAGGAAGTCGCTCGTGACGCGGCTCATCTCCTGCGCCTCGCGGCGGATCGCCCGGACGTACTCCGCGGCCTTTTCGGGCTCGGCGGAGTACACGCGCAGGGCCAGGTCCGCGTAGCCGTCGATCGCGGCCGCGGCGTTGCGGAACTCGTGCGCCGCGCCGGCCGACACTTCGCCGAGATCCGCGAGGTGCCGCACGAGGGCGATCCGGCCCTCGAGCCGTCGGATCTCGGTCAGATCCGAGAAGAGGGCCACGGCGCCGAGGAACCGTCCGTCGCCTCCCTCGGCGGGCGTCGCGGTCACGCCCAGGATCCGCTCTTCCTCTCCGGCGCGGCGCCACCGGGCTTCGCGCCGGCCGGCGACCGCCCTGTTCTCGAGGACATCGGCCGACCAGCGCCCGGAATTCGGGCGCCTCGGCGAGAAGACGCTCGTAGTCCTCGCCGCGGCCGTCGCGCGCGAGCTTGAGGATCTCCCGCCCCGACTCGTTGATCTCGACGACCGCGCCCCCCGGATCCACCGAGAGAAGCCCCGTCGGGAGGTTGCGCGAGAGCGTGCGGGCGGCCGTCTCGAGGTCGTCGGCGCGGTCCTTCTCGCGCTTGGCGAGGCGCTCGAGCTCGCGTTCCTTCTCGTGCAGAGCCTCGATCGTGGATTCGAATCGCGACAGCAGGAACTGGCGCTCGTCGCCCTGGTCGCGCCCGTCGGCCGCGTTCCCCGCGGCGGGAGCCGCGCCGGCCGCCTCGAGCAGCCGCTCGTAGGGTTTCAGGAGCGAGCGGAGATAGAACCCGGCGAGGACGACGAGCACGATGGCCGCGATCGGCACGAAGATCGAAAGCCGGCGCGCGTAGACGGTGAGCGCCGCTCCCGCGCCGGGGTCGACCGCGATCGTGTAGTAGCGATGGCCGGTCGCGAACACCGAGAACAGAAGCGGCGGATCCGACCGCCACTCGTGGACCACACGGCCGGCAGGAGGCCGGGGTCCCGGCAGCTCGCGCGGCGCTTCGGGCGGCCCCGGGCCGACGGAGTTGAGCCGGCGGCCGTTCTCGTCGTACGTGGCGATGAACGCCACGTCCGGCTCGATCGCGCTGCGCTCCATCGCCTCTTCGGCCACTTCCGGCCGCGCCGCGGAGAGCGCGACCCGCCGGAGGACCTCGGAGGTGCGCCGCTCCGCCTCCTCCCGGCCCCAGGCCACGGCGTTGCGAAAGAAGATGAGCGTCAGGAAGTTCAGAAAGAGGATCAGCAGCAGCGCGACCCAGAGAAACAGGCGCGACTCCCGCCGGAAGGACTTCGGGACGCGCTCGGGCGCCGGCGCGGCCTGTCCGATCTCGCTCTGCTCGCTCATTGAGGCCACATCGAACGGTAGCGCTCGAGAAGAGGATCGGCGAAAAACCACGCCGCGATGGCGCCGAGCGCGAGGAACACGCCGAAGGGAAGCTTCGTCTTCGCGCTGCCTCCCCGCGTCAGGATCAGGCCGAGGCCCACGACACTCCCCGATACCGACGCGAGCAGCAAGGTGACGACGACGCCCGTCGGACCGAGGAGCGCCCCGATCATCCCGAGCATCTTGACGTCGCCGAGGCCCATGCCTTCCTGGCCGGCGATTTTTTCGTATGTGAACGCGAGGAGGAAGAGGCCTCCCGCTCCCAGTGCGGCGCCGATCGCCGCCTGGAGCGGCGTGCGCCGCACGGAGACGAAGGCGAGCGCGAGCCCCACGGCGATCCCGGGCAGCGTGATCCAGTCGGGCAGAATCTGGAAGTCGTAGTCGATCGCCATCAGGGCGAGTCCGGCGGAAGCCAGAAACGCGCCCGGTCGCGGCGTCGCCCCAGGACGGCGCGGCGCAGGCGACGAGCACCCAGAGAACTCCGTTCGCGAGCTCGATCAGCGGGTAGCGGATCGAGATCCGAGTGCGACAGCTCCGGCACCGCCCGCCGAGAACGATCCACGAGAGGACCGGCACGTTGTCGAAGGGCGCGACCCGCGTTCCGCAGGAAGGGCATCGCGAGGGCGGCGACACGATGGACTCTTCCCGGGGAAGCCGGTGAATGACGACGTTCAGGAAGCTCCCGACGATGAGGCCGAGGAGGCCCGCCACCGCGAGACCGGGCAGGGTCTGGTGGAGCGTCTCGAAAGTCACGAAGTCCGGCGGCCCAGGCGGATGGGCTCGCCCCGGTGCCAGAGAACGAGGAGGACGAGCAGAGCCGCGGCGGAGACGGCCGCGCCCGCGTAAAAGGAGTACGGCCGATAACGGAAGACCACCGTGTGCGTGCCGGCCGGGAGAGCGACGGCGCGGAACCACCCGTCGGCCCGCAGAATCGGCAGCCGCCGGCCGCCCTCTTCGGCGATCCAGCCCGGATAGTGCAGGTCGGTGACGACGAGCAGCCCCGAGCTCCCCGTCGTCAGCTCGGCGACCACGCGCTCCGGACTGTCCTCCGCGAGGCGCGCGACGAGCATCGCGCTCGCGTCGGACAGCGTCGCGCCCGAGCCGCCGGGCTGCGGGTCGGGGCGGCGGTCGAGCAGGACCTCCCGGGCGAAATCGATCTCCCCCGCCGCCACTCGCTGCCAGGCGCGAGACGGATCCGCTTCGATCCGATAGCTCCGCACGAACGAGAGCCTGCGGCCGGTAAGGCCCGAGCGGCGCCCGGTAGAAATCCCCGACCTTGCGCGCCGCCAGGTTCTCGGGAGGAAACGGCGTCCACAGCGCCCGGGCGCTCGCGGCGCCGGCGGGCAGCGCCGTGTCCGCCCGATCCCACTCGGCCTGCATCGCCGCCGACGCCGCCGTCGTCATCGGCGCGGCCGTCCGCACCGTGGGAATCCGGCAGGTCAGGTTCGTGTAGCCGAGGACGGCCTCGCGTTGCCGCGTGAGCGTGGCGGCGTCGAAGTGTCCGTCCCGCACGGCCCAGGTCGCGAGCGGGCCCATCGCCGGGGTGAGGATGCGGCCCGGGATCCGCGCGAGCGCCTCGACGTTCGGCGGACAAAGTCGGAGACCGCTCTCGGGCGCGAATCGGGGAACGTCGGAGACACCCAGGGCGAGGCCCGCGACCAGCGCCGTGCTCGCCGTGCCGGCCGCGAGCGCGCCCGCCCAGGGACGGCTCCCGACCCCCAGCGCCAGGAGTCCGACGGACGCGCTCCCGACGGCGCAGGCGAGGCGCACCGGAAACGGAAGAGGCGCGAGCGCGGCGGCCGCCAGAGCGATCACCGCGAGAATGCCGACGAGCAGGCGAAGCCGCCGGGCTCCCCGCAAGCCCGAGCCCGAGGCGAACCGCAGCGCGTCGAGGCCCAGGCCCGCGAGCATGGCGATGGAAAACGAGGTCCACGCCAGCCATTTGCTGGCGTACCGCACGCGATCGAGAGGCGGCAACGCGCGGAGCCAGGTCCCCGGCGGGCCGTGGATGGAGAGCAGGATGCCCAGCGCGGCGCCCACGGCGAGCAGGATGACGAGCCGCCGGCGATGCTCTTCGCCGAACGCCGCGGCGGCCGCGACCAGGACGAACGGAGGCAGAAAGAGCGAGGCGAGATACGTCCCGCCGAAGAAAGCGGGAGTGAACCCCGCGGCCGAAAGCAGGTCGGTCCAGCCCAGCGCGCCGAGGTCGCGGGCCTGCGCGGGCAGGGGCTCTCGGCGGTCCGAGCGCGCCGACAGCTCGGCCATCGGCACGAGCACCCAGGCGGCCAGCGCGAGCCCGAGGATGACCGCGGCGCCGCAGCGTCTCAGCGTCATCCAGCGCGGCGCCGGAGCGACCGGCTCCGGAAAGGGCGCGCGCGGGTGCATGGCCAGCGCCAGCGCCAGAAGCGACCGACGCGGCCGACATCTCGGGGCTGCCCGCCATCGCCTGAAGGCCTACGAGCGCGCCGAGGCCGAGGACCGAGGCGCGCGTCCGCAGACCGGAGCGCGCGAGCGCCGCGATCCAGGGCAGGTATGCGTACGCGCCGAAGTGATTCCAGAACACCGAGAACGAGGCGGCGAAACCCGAGGCGGCGAACGCCGCGGCGCCGAGGAGCGCGCCCGCGTCGGAGACGTTCTCCTCCTTGAGAAACCGGCGCGCCCCCAATCCCGCGATCGCGAAGTGGAGCAGGAGAAAGAGTCCGCCGGCCAGCCCCGGCGCGGGGAGAAGAAACAGCCATGTCGGCGGATAGAACACCCCCGACTGGCCGTTCGCGAGCCAGGGCTCGCCGGTGCCCGACAGGGGATTCCAGAGGGGAATCTCGCCCGCGCGCAGGCGGTCCATCGTGTACAGCTTCAGCGGATAGAAGAAATCGCCCTGATCGCGCAGCGTCGGGGCCTGGCCGCGCGCGAGCGCCGGAAGCAGCCACAGAACCGCCGGAAGGAGCGCCGCGGCCGCGCAGACCCCCGAGACCAGACGGCGGCGCAGCAGCACCCGGCTATTGTAGCGGCGGCCTCGAAAAACGACGGCCCCGCCGGAGCGGGGCCGTCGCGAAACGCGCGTGACTCAAGTCTGCGAGAGCACCGGGATCAGAACTGCGTGCCCTCGGGCCACTGCACGAAGGTGCCGTTCACATAATAGATGTCGTCGTTGAAGTTGGTCGTCGTCCCGCAGAACGCCGTGACGAGCGTCTTGTTCCGACCTCCCGAAGCGATCGCATAGCTGTCGTTGGGAACGTTGGAGCCGTATCTCAGGAACTCGCCCCAGCCGTCGATCTTGGGCGCCATGGCGATGTACGTCGGCGAGAGGTTCGTGAACGAGTTCGTCGCCAGCGTCATGTCCGCCGTCGTCCAGAGACCGCTCGCGCACGACGCCTGCGGGATACGTGTTGTTGTCGACCGCGTACGCCTCGACCGCCGTCGCGAGCGCCCGCATGTCGCTCATCGTCCGCTTCTGCTTGCCGCGCTGGACCGCGTTGAGCAGGTTCGGAATGGCGATCGCAGCCAGGATGCCGATGATCGCGATGACGATCAACAGCTCGATCAGCGTGAAGCCGGATTCTCGGCGATGTGACATGGGCCTTGCCTCCGTCGTGGGTTGCGTCGTTTTCAGAGCAAGACCGAAGCCAGAACGAGATCGCTGCAAACCATTCCTGATCAGAGACTTGATGGTCATCACAATCGCGAGATGCCATTCCGGGTCGCTGCCGCTGACACTCTGTCGCGCAGTCGACGCTCCGGCGCCAAAAGAAAGAGGCCCCGATTGCTCGGGGCCTCTCGAGAATCCGCTCCGGGAAGGAAGGCTTAGAACTGGGTGCCTTCCGGCCACTGGATGAACGTGCCGTTCGAGTAGTAGATGTCGTCGTTGAAGTTGGTCGTCGTGCCGCAGAACGCCGTCGGCGAACGTCTTGTTGCGGCCGCCCGAACCGATCGCGTAGTTGTTGCCGGGAGCGTCCGAACCGTAGCGGAGGAACTCGCCCCAGCCGTCGATCTTGGGCGCCTGGGCGATGTAGGTCGGCGAGAGGTTCGTGAACGAGTTCGTGGCCAGCGTCTGGTCCGCCGTCGTCCAGAGACCCGTCGCGCACGTCGCCGCCGGGATAGGTGTTGTTGTCGACCGCGTACGCCTCGACCGCCGTCGCGAGCGCGCGCATGTCGCTCATCGTCCGCTTCTGCTTGCCGCGCTGGACGGCGTTGAGCAGGTTCGGAATGGCGATCGCGGCCAGGATGCCGATGATCGCGATAACGATCAGCAGCTCGATCAGAGTAAAACCGGACTCCCGCTTCTTCATGACTTTGTACTCTCCTTCTGCAATTGAAATTCGCACTGCTGATGAGCAAGAGGCAGGCCAAGGAGCGTCGCACGGCTAAACCATTGAACCCAAGTATGGCTTACGGATGCTACGCGCAGTCTCGGGCTTACGTCTTTTGTCGCTCTGGCAGGGGCGGAAGTGACGTCGGTTGGCACTCATAAAGAAAGAGGCCCCGATTGCTCGGGGCCTCTCGAGAGTCCGCTCTCGGGGAGGAAGGCTCAGAACTGGGTGCCTTCCGGCCACTGGATGAACGTGCCGTTCGAGTAGTAGATGTCGTCGTTGAAGTTGGTCGTCGTGCCGCAGAACGCGGTCGGCGAACGTCTTGTTGCGGCCGCCCGAACCGATCGCGTAGTTGTTGCCGGGAGCGTCCGAACCGTAGCGAAGGAACGAGCCCCAGCCGTCGATCTTGGGGGCCTGGGCGATGTACGTCGGCGAGAGGTTCGTGAACGAGTTCGTGGCCAGCGTCTGGTCCGCGGTCGTCCAGAGACCCGTCGCGCACGTCGCCGCCGGGTAGATGTTGTTGTCGACCGCGTAGGCCTCGACCGCCGTCGCAAGCGCCCGCATGTCGCTCATCGTCCGCTTCTGCTTGCCGCGCTGGACCGCGTTGAGCAGGTTCGGAATCGCGATCGCCGCCAGGATGCCGATGATCGCGATGACGATCAGCAGCTCGATCAGGGTAAAACCGGACTCCCGTTTCTTCATGAAACTTCCCTCCCTTTCTTGTTGGTTACGACAGGACGAAGGCAAGCTTCAGGCCAGCTCGCCGCTCGTGATAAGTCCATTATACCCAGAGCCTTGGCGAAGTACGGATCGCTGGATTCTGTCGTTTAGTGTCAAACGGCCCGGGGACCGATGACATCTGTCGCCTCGGCGGCCGGCCTCACCGAGCTGGCCGGCGCGGGCGGAAATCGCGCGTACTCCTCCACCACGTCCGAAAGCAGCGTCACGCCGTTCACGTAGTCGCGCAGGAAGATCCTCTCGTCGTTGCCGTGGCGCCGCGCGGTGTCCGTGATGTTCATCGCGATCGGCTGAAAGCCGTACGTGGGAATGCCCTGCTCGCGCAGCAGGATCGAGGTCGTGTAGCCCCCGTACGTCGGAATCGGGCCGAACGGGACTCCCGGGTAACGCGCCTCGGTCGACGCGGCTTGAGGAGGTCCGTGAACGGCGTCGGGTACGGGCTCGCGGCGCCGACCTCGCCGATCATCGTGGTGAGAACCGTCAAGCCCGTTCTGTCGGGCGTCCTCCAGGATCGGGCGCAGGAACGGCTCCGGGTCGAAACGCCCGGAGGCACCGAGATCGCCGACGTACATCGCGGCAGCAGCTCCGGGTGCGCCGGGTGGCGGTACATCGGCGACCAGTCGATCGCGCGGCTCGAGAAAGCTGCCGTAGCGGTTGGGCAGGATCGCGAGCTCCGCGGGATCTCTCGGCGCACGCGGTCGAGGTGGCGGAGCGGATCCGTCAGCGGCGGCGTCAGGTGATTGGCGAGCATGTCGAATCCCATGACGACGTGCGGGTGCGGCGTCGACGGCGGAGCCGGGAGCTTCTGGTGCCATGCGGCGCGAGCGCCTTCGAGCGGCGCGCTCGTCCGGCGTCTCGAACTCCGCGAGCGCGTAGCCCGCCTGCAGCGTCTCGAGCCCCCAGAAGACCGGACGTCGCGCAGGATGACCTCGGTCGTTCCGCCCTCGTTGAGGACCTGCGCGACGCCCGCAAACCACTCCGGCCGGTGCTCCAGCAGCCAGCGGGCGCCCCACGCTGGCCGACCTCCTCGTCCGCCTCGGCGAGAAACAGGATGTCGGTCTCCGGCACGATGCCGCGCCGCTGGAGCTGCGCCAGCGCCAGGGCCTGCGCGAGGCCGAGCGACTTCATGTCGTAGACGCCGCGGCCGTAGAGAAACCCGAGCTTGATCTTGCCCTCGAAGGGCTGCGGCCTCCTTCCAGAACTGCGGGAAGGCATCGACCACGTCGATGTGGTTGAGCAGCAGCAGCGCGCCGTCGCGGCGGCGGCCCGGCAGCGCGCGCGAGCACGTTGCAGCGGCCGGGGGCCGGGCAGACGATCTCCGCCTCGATCCCCTCGCACTCGAAGAAGCCGGCGGAGAAACTCGGCGCCCTCCAGCCTCGCCGCTCGCGGCCGTTCGTGTCGATGCGCACGTAGTCCCGCAGCAGCCGGATCGACTCCTCGCGCAGCCACTCCTCGGGCGGGCGCCGCACGTCGGCGAGCTCCCCGGGAGGCGCCGCGGGCTTGCGTGAGCACGCCCACACGAGCGGCAGCACGGCTGCCGCCGCCAGGATCCTTTTCATGTTGTCCTCCGACGCGAGTGCGCAACAAGCAGACCCGCGACAATCATCCCGAACAGCGGTGGGCCCCAACGTGTGATTCTGAGTCCCGGACAGCTCCTCCCGCCACACCAGCCGGAGCGGCCCGCGGGGATCGGCACGCGCCGAAAAGCCGAGCTGCGCCGGAACGGGCTCGACGGGAGCGCCGTCGAGCTCGAGCGTGCGATAGGGCCAGAAAGCCCGGAGCACGAAGAGCCAGGTCGGATCCGGAGCCTCGAGGTCCAGCGACAGGCGCTCGGCCGTCCTCTCGACGACCCGAACGGTTCCGCCGCGGGCCGGCCCGGCGCCGACCGACCGCTCTCGAGCGACGACCTCTCCTTCCGCGAGGCGCGGAATGCGCCGAGGGCCTCCACCGGATCCGCGGCCTCGCGCCACGTCTCGAGCAGGCGGATGTCCGGAAGCGCGTCGGCGTGCTCGTCCCAGGCCTGGAGGGCGTCTCCGCCGACTCGACGGTAACCGGCGATCGGCTCCTGATCGCGAAAGCGGATGCCGTAGCCGCAGGCCGAGAGCTCCGAAGAACACCGACGAGTCGCGGTATCCGGTGGCGACGCCCGGACACTCGCCGCAGGCTCTCGACGCGCGAGAGATCGCCCGCGTCGAAGTCCTCGTTGAGAACGGTGCCGCGTCCCAGAAGACCGGCGTCTGCTGGTACCACGTCCGCCGGGAGAACTCGGACTCCGAGAGCGTGGCGCCCGCCTGCGAGAGCGCCAGCTTCGAGGGAGCCGAAGCAGAAAGATTCTCCGAGCGTCCGGTAGCGCGCCCTCGGGATCGCTGCGCGCGACGAACCGCGCGAAGGCGGTGGGCCCGAAGACTTCCCCCTCCGTGAACGAACGGGCGATGCGGCGGTTCGCCGCGACCGGGACGAGTGTCAGAAGCGCCAGCGCCACGGCCTGCGCCGCGTCGTGCTCCGCGCGCCGAGCGCGTCGAGGGCCACGACCGTCGCCATCCAGAGAAGGCCGGCCTCCGCAGAGCGCGCGAGGCAGGCTGGCCGCGGCGAGCGGGGCGCGGGCCGGGTCGCCGCGGATCAGGGAGATGGCGAGAGCTCCCGCGCGTTCCGGCCGAAGCGCGGCGAAGACCGCGAGGAGGGCGAACGCCGCGCCGACCGCCAGGAGCGCGCGCTCGAAGCGCTCCCGCCGAGGCCGCTCCTGCCAGGCGTCGAACGCGATCGCCGCGAGCAGCGCGAGAGCCAGCGTCGCGGCGACGGCGAGCTTCTCGGGGTTCCGCAGAGGCAGCGGAGCCGACAGCGATTTCGCGCTCTCCGGAAGCAGGCTCGGCAGCACCGCCGCCGCGAGAGACAGGCAGAGAAGAACGCGCGCGAAGCGGGCGCCGCGGGTCCGCGACCTCCAGGCCAGAAACACCGCGACGAGCGCAAACGCCCCGGCGTAGAGAGTCGGAAAGATCCCGCTCGGGCGGCCGTTGTGGAGCGGATGTCCCCAGAGCGGGCGAACGTCGAGCTCCCAGATGGGACCACCGAGCAGGTGCGGCGCGGCGAGCTCGAGCAGCCTCCAGGGATGAATCGAGAAGAGCAGGACGTCGCCGAGCGTCATCCCGAGCACCGCCCGGTTGGTGTGCGGGATCCACAGCGCCGTCGCCACGATCTGGGGCGCGGCGGCGAGCGCTCCGAGCGCGACGGCCCCCGCGAGCGCTCCGGCGCGCCGGAGGCCGGCGCGCGGCTCTTCCTCGAGCGCAATCCAGAGAGCGGCCGACACGATCGCCACGGCAATGGTGAAGACGTCCGCGGCCAGAAAGTCGAGAGCGAAGAGGACCGCGAGCACCGCGAGGCGGGAGGCCGGCGAGCCGGTCCGTCGCGCGGCCGCCCAGACGATCCACGGCAGAAGCGCCATGCCCGGCTGGATGTGGGGAAAAAACGCCTCGGCCGACCGAAACACCCGAGAAGACGTAGGTCACCGCCGCGACCCAGGCGGCCCCGCGCGAACGCCCGAGCGCCGCGCACAGCACGAGCATGCCGATCCCCGCCGCGGCCCAGTGCAGGACCGGGAAGATGCGCACCACGAGCGGCAGGGGCAGCGGCGCGAGGAGCGCCCGCATCGGATAGAGGGCGCCGGCGTTGGGATTCGGGGCGAGCGGCCTTCCTCCCGACACCTCGGGCGTCCAGACCGGAAGCCGGCCGCGCGCCCAGGCGTCGTGAACGCTCTTTTCGAGCGGCAGGTTGTAGGCGATCAGGTCCCGGCCGCTGAAGTTCCGGTGGACCAGCAACGGATCGGCGTACAGCAGACAGACCAGGGCCGTGAGGAGCACGGCGTCGCGAAGCCGCCCATGAGCGCGGCCCCCGCCCCGGAACCGCGCGCGCTCACTCGGCCCGCCGGCGCCGCGCCCTGAGGATGAGAAACAGAAGAAGCAGAAGCCCCGCCGGTGGACCGTACCGCGAAATCTCGAGCCCCGGCGTCCTCTCGCGCCATTCGATCCGGTGGGCGCCCTCGGGCACCTGGACGGCCGTGAATGCGAGCTGCGCGGGGTACGTCTCGACCGGAGCTCCGTCGATCTCGACGGTCCGATAGCTCCAGTCGCCGCGGAGGACGAAGAGCCACGTCGGATCCGGGGCCTCCGTCTCGAGCAGAAGACGCTCCGGACTTCTTTCGCGGATGCGCAGCTTCCCCGGCCGCGCGTGCCCGGCGCGCCGCGCTCCGGTCTCGACGACGATCTCCTCGGCGGGCAGTCCGGGCAGCGTGCGGAGAGCGTCGACCGGGCCCGAGGCCTCGCGCCAGCTCGAGGCGAGGCGGATGTCCGGCAGGGCGCCCGGGTTCTCATCCCAGGAGCGAAAGGCGTCGCCGCCGAAACGCCGGAAGCCCGCGATCGGCTGCTGGTCGCGGAATCGGATCGCGAATCGCATGGACAGCGTCGAGAAGAACGGCCCCGAATCCGTCTGCGACGCCGCGACGACCGCGAGGCGGCGCAGGCTCTCGACCCGCGAGAGATCGCCCGCGTCGAGATCCACGTTCAACACCGTTCCCCGCTTCCAGATCGTCTGCGTGAAGTAGTACCAGGACTGGCGGTACACCTCCGAGCCGGCGGGATCGGCGCGCATCGACTCCGCGAGAAGCGGCGAGACGGGCCGGTAGAGCGTCTCGTCGAGAGCCCGGAAGCCGCCGGAGGGATCGCGGCGCGCGATGGTCCGTGCGAACGCCGTCGGCGGATAGACGGTTCCTTCGTGGGCCGTCTGCGCGACCCAGCGGTTGGCGAGCAGCGGGATCGCCGTCAGCAGAACGAGCGGGACCATCTCGGCGGCGCGGCCCCGGCCGGCCGCGAGGTCCGCGGCGATGGCCGTCGCCGCCCAGAGGAGCCCGCCGAGGGCCAGCGCGGGAGGCAGCGCGCGGGCCGCGAGCGGAACGAGCTCCGGCGCGCCTCGCGTGACGGATACGGCCAGACGCCCCGCGGCCTCGGGAGCGAGGACCGCGGCGACGGCGAGCAGCGCGAGAACGCCCGCGACCGTGAGGAGGCCGCGTCCCCCGGTACGGAACTGGCGCCACCGGTCGAACGCCATGCCCGCCGCGAGCGCCAGGGCGAACGTCGCTCCGACCATGAATTTCTCGGGATAGCGCAGCGGGATCGGTGACGGCAGCGACTTCCATGCGTCCGGCACGAACCGGCCCGCGACGGCGAACACGACGGCGACGGCGAGGAGCGTTCGGGAGAACTTCCACCCCGTCGGCGGATTGCGTTTTCCCCGGAGGAGCCCGGCGAGCGCGATCGGTCCGACGAAGAGGGTGGAGAAGAAATGCCGGACGACGCGCGTCCCCCAGTCCCACGCGGCGTCCGTCGACCAGGTCTCGCCGGTCGGGAAGGGCACGACAAACTCGGAGAGCCGCCAGATGGGAGTCGAAAAGTCCAGGGCGCCGCCGAGCGAGAGGCCTCCGATGATGCGGCGAGTCTCCGGAGCGAGCAGCGCCGTCGCGAGGACCTGAGGCAAGGCGAGCAGGAACGCGGCGAGCATGCCGAGCCCGAGGTCGATGCTGCGGCGGCCCCGCTCCGGCGCCGGCGTCTCGAGAAAAATCCAGAGAGCGCCGCCCAGCACCGCGAGCGTCAGCGAGAACACGTCCCCCGCGAGCAGCAGCGCCGTGTACACCAGAGCGATCGCCATGCACGCGCCGCGCCGGCCGCGTTTCGGGACGCACGAGCGCCCACAGGGTCCACGGAAGCAGGCTCGCTCCCGGCTGGAAGTTGCTGTAGAAGACCTCCGAAACGATGACGCCCGAGAACGCGAAGCTGACCGCGGAAACCCAGGCCGCCCCCCGCGAGCCGCCGATGGCTCGCGCGAGAAGCAGCATGCCGAGACCGCCGAGGACCCAGTGGAACACCGGGAAGATCCGCATCGCGGTCGGAAACGGCAGCGCCGCGAGGACCGGCCGGAGCGGGTAGAAGACGCCGGCGTTGGGATTGGGCAGCAGCGGCCGTCCCCCGGATACGGCGTCCCACCAGACCGGCAGGCGTCCCCGGCTCCAGGCGTCGTGCACGACGTTTTCGAGCGGGATGTTGTACGGAACGATGTCCCGGCCCACGAACGTGCGGCGCGTGAGCAGCGGGTCCGCGTACGCCACGAGCACGAGGGCCGTGAAGAGGATTCCGGGAAGGAGCCTCTGGACGCGCGCCTTGACCCTGACCTGCTGACGTTCACAAGCGCCTTCACGATCGCGCGTCCTCGGCCGGCCTTCTTCGCAGCAGGACCGCGGAGGCGAGCGCGAAGAGCACCGGGCCCCAGCGCGAGAGCGCGAGGCCCGGCGCTTCCTCCCGCCATTCGATCTGGTGGCGTCCGGCCGCGAGGCGCAGCGCGGAGAACGCGAGCTGCGCCGGCGCGGCCGCGGCCTTCTCTCCGTCCACGAGAATCGTGCGATACGGCCAGAAGCCGCGCAGGACGAAGAGCCACGTCGGATCGGGGTTCTCCGTGGCCAGGCGCAGGCGCTCGGGGCTCTTCTCGAGAACGGTGAGGCGTCCCGGACGCGCCGCCCCGGCCGCGGGGTCTCCGGTCTCCACGACGACTTCCCCCGGCGAGAGCGCCGGGAGCGCGCGCAGGGCCTCCACGGGTCCGCGCTCTTCGCGCCAGCCTTCGAGCAGGCGCATGTCCGGGAGAGCGTCCGGGTTCTCGTCCCAGTCGCGCAGGTGGTCCCCGCCGAACCGCGCGAAGCCGGGCAGCGGCGGCTGGTCGCGGTAGCGAATGCCGAATCGCAGCGAGAGGCCGCCGAAGGGCGCGCCGGAGGACGCGTCCGCGGCAAACCCCGACGCGCGGCGGAGACTGCTCATCCGCGAGAGATCCCCCAGATCGGGATCGAGGTTGAGCACGGTGCCGCGATGCCAGAGCGCCGGCGTCACCCAGTACCAGGCCTGTCGATCGGACTCGATCCGGTACGGATCGCCGAACGGCACGGCCGAGAGCGGCGACAGCGAGCGATAGACCCTCTCGTCCAGGGTCCGGAACGCGCCTTGCGGATCCCGTCGGGCGATCGTCCGCGCGAACGTCGTGGGCGCGAGGACGCTCGCTTCGTGGGCCGTTCTCGCGATCCGCCGATTCGCCGCGATGGGCACGAGGGTGAGGATCGCGACACCGGCGACGAGCGCGCCTCGCCCGCCGGGCAGGAGCGCGAGGGCGAGAACGGTCAACGTCCACAGAAGACCCGCCTCGGCGAGCGCCGCCGCCAGGGAATTCCCGGCGTCCAGAGCCGCGCCGGGAGAGGCTCCGGTCCAGCTCGCCGCGACCGCGCCGACGCGCGCCGGGAACTTCGCCGCGACGACGGCGGCAGCGGCGATGAGGACGGCTCCCCACAGGACCCAGGCCGGCCGCCGCAGGCCGGAGCGGAACCGGTCGACCGCGAGGCCGGCGAGAACCGCGAGGCCGAGGACGATGGCCACCGAGAACTTCTCGGGGTGGCGCAACGGGATCCAGGAGGTCTTCTCGCGAAGGCTCTCGGGAACGAATCGGAAGACGATGGCGAGCGCCGCGCCGATCAGGAACAAGGCCCGGGCGAACCGGGCGCCCGGTCCGCGATCCTTCCGAAGCGCCACGAGGGCGACGACCGCGAAAGCGCCGCAGTAGATCGTGGAGTACAGCGGCCGGAACGCGGCCGAGCTCCACACGTCGCGGTCATCGAGCGTCCAGAAACGTCCGAAGGGATACGGCACGACGAGCTCGGCGAGTCGCCACGGCGAGAGTGTGAAGACGAGCGCTTCGCGAACCGGAAATCCCGTCACGGCCCGGTACGTCTCGGGCACCAGGAGCGCCGTCGCGACGATCTGGGGCGCGGCGAGCAGCGCGGCGAGCCCGAGGCCCGCGAGAAGCCATCCCGTTTCGCGGAGGCGTTCCCGCCGGACGACCTCGCAGGCGATCCAGAGGACGGCGATGAGAAGTCCGATCGCGACGACGAACGCCTCGCCCAGCAGGAAGAGCAGGCCGAACACGACTCCGAATGGGACCGCGCGTCCCCCGATTCCCCGCGCCGGACGGGCCGCGGCCCAGAGCACCCACGGCAGAAGCGTCGCGGCGGGAAGATTCGGGAGATAGCAGACCAGAGAGATCGCGACTCCCGAGAACACGAACGTCGCGGCGGCGATCCAGCCTCCGGCCGCGGACGCGCCGAGAGCCCGGAGGGCCAGGAGCATGCCGAGACCCCCGAGAAACCACTGCGCCACCGGGAAGACGCGCATCGCCATCGGAAACGGCAGCCGCGAGAGGAGCGGACGCATGGGATACAGGGAACCGGAGCTCGGGTTCGCCAGCAGGGGCCGGCCGCCGGAGAGGTCCTCGCTCCAGACCGGCAGACGCCCGCGGGACCAGGCGTCGTGCACCATCTTCTCCATCGGCAGGCCGAACGCGATGAGATCGCGCCCGACGAAGTTGCGGCGCGCGAAGAGCGGATCCGCGTAGACAGCGAGAAGCAGGAGGGCGAAGAGGCCGGCCGGGAGGAACGGGAAACGGATTCGTTTCGTCGAGGCCGGCTTCGAATCCACTCCGGCGTTAGGATAAGGCATCGAACCCGAAGTCGGAAGCCGGTGGACCGCCGCGCGGGCTCTCGTCCTCCTCGCGGCGGTTTCTCTCGCGGCGCGCGTCCTGCTCCTCTTCGAGCGGCCCCTGTGGTTCGACGAAATCTTCACGGCCTGGGCCGCGCGTCTCCCGCTCGCGAAACTGCTCGCGGTGCTGCGCATCGACTCCGGGCCGCCCGGCTTCTACGTTCTCGAGAAGCCGTTCGCCGCGCTCGCCGAGCGCTCCGGCGACGCCGACTGGCTGCTTCGGTTGCCATCGTTCGCGGCCGCGCTCGCCATCTTCGCCGCCACGCGCACGCTCCCGCGCGGAATCTCCCGCCGCGTCTTCGTCGGCCTCGCGTCCTGCGCCCTGCTCCTCACGCTGTACGCGGCGGAAGCCAGACCCTACGCCCTGCTCGGCCTCTTCGGGCTGGCGGCATTTCTGCTGACGCTCACGGGAGACGAAACGCCCTCGCGCCTCGTCGCGGGAGCGGCCGCCGCGGCGGCCGTTCTGTACTGCCACTATCTCGGGATCTTCTGCGTCGCCGCACTCGTCCTCCTGGCGCTCTCCGCCCGCCGGTGGCGTTCCACCGTGGCGCTCGCGGCGGGAGCGGCGGCGTTCGTTCCCTGGCTTCCGGTGCTGCGCGGGCAGCCGCCGGAGGCGACCGGCTGGATGCGCGAGTCGGTGACCGGATCCCTCGCCGGATTTCTCTCCGCGCTCGGGGGCGTGGGCCGTGTGCCGAGTCCCTTCGGTGGTCCCCCGCCGACGGCGCTCTTCTTCGCGGGCATCGCCGCTGCGATCGTGCTCATCGTCGCGCTCGCGGCCGCCGCGCGCGGCGACGCCGAGGTTCGCCGGGCGCTGATCTTCACGGTGCTCGTGCTCGGCGGAGCTCTGGCCGCGGGAGCGTGGCGACCGGTCGCATTCGCGGGCCGCACCGAGATGGCCGTCCTTCCCGTCTGGATCTGGGGCGTCGCGCGAGCGGCGGGCGGGAGCCGCGTGTCCCGCGCCGGCGGCGCGGCGGCCGCCCTCTTCGGAGCGGCCGCGACCTGCGCCGTCGTGCTCCGCCCGGCCGCGATCCCCGCGCAGGACGTCACCGCGGCCCTCGTCGCAACGGCCCGCCCGGCCGACGTCGTCGTCGCGGCGGGCGGCTTCTACCTCCCGCTTCGCCTCGAGGCGGAGCGGGGCCGACTGCCGGCCCGCGTCCGCGCCCTTCCCGGCGAGATCGAGGCGCATCCGGGATGGTTCGTCCCGGCCCTTCCGGCGGACGCCGATGCGCGCGCAGTCGAGCGAGAGCTCGCCGGCCTTCCGGAGGGAGGGCGGCTCTTCCTCGTGATCCCGCCGCCCTACGCGACCCCGGCTCTGCTGGATTCCCTGCGGGCGTCGGGCCGCGTGCGCGAGCTGGCGCGCAGCCGCGACGTCCTCGTCATGCAGCAGACACGGAATCCGGATTTCCGCGGAGGGCCTTCCGGCCCCTGACGGTCTCGGACACGAGCCAGACGACGGCGGCGAGCCACGTCGCCGGAGGCGTCGCGCTTATCGGCCACGGTATCCCCACGCTTTCCGGCGCCGAGGAATGGTACAGAGCGCCCGCGAGCGTGAACACGCCGTAGGCCGCCGAGGGATACAGCGAGCCGAGGGCGATGGGCCAGACGAGGTACTGGACGCCGTAGGACGGCGTGAAACACAGGAGCACGAGGAAGAGGTGCAGGCTCGCGCGCGCGAGCTCCCAGGCCCGCGTCTCCCGAAGGGACCACGCGACGGCGGCGAGCAGCAGCAGCGCGAAGAGGATCGGCCGGCGCGGCGAGAGCTCGACGAGACTCTGGATTCCCCCGCCGCGCTCGAGCACGGGCCCCGACAGCCGGCCGCCGTAGAGGAGGACGTTGTCCACGATCTTGTCGAGGGCCGCGATGTACGGAAGGAATGCCGCGGCGAACACGGCGTACGGCGCGAGCACGGCCAGGTCCGGCAGGCCGCCTCTCTCGCGCCGCTTCGAAAAGAGGAGCGGGTGAAAGAGCGTCACGTGCTTGACGAGCAGCGAGAGCGACAGCATCGCGGTGATTCCCAAAGCGCGCGCCCAGGAGAGGGGACGTCCCTCCGACCGCTCACCGGACGGCGGGCGCGCCGAGAGAAGGAGGGCGGCCAGGAGAAACAGGATCGAGAGCCCGTCGAACTGCCCGTGCGAGCAGGAGATCAGGACCGAGATGGGATTCGAAAAGAAGAGCAGGGCGCGTCGACGCGATTCCTCCTCGGGCAGGCCGAGCCGGCGGCGCGCGATTCCGAGCAGCAGAAAGGTCGAGGCGACGTCCGCGGCGATCTGGAGCACGCCGAGGAGGAACACGAAGGTCCCCGGTTCGGGCTTGGCGACATTCCAGACTCCGGTCGCCACGAACGACCAGAGCGGGCTGTAGTTGTAACGGTCGGTGGCCACATAGATGTTCTGGCCGGTGACCACGCTCTGGACCGCGATCAGGAAGGACTGCGTGTCGAAGTTGCCACGAAAGCGCGCGGCAATCGAGACCCGCAGAATGAGAACGAGCCCGAAGACGAGGAGAAAGCGGACGCGCGTCATGTCGCGTCCGCCGCCGGGCTCACGCCGGCTTCCTCCCGATCGCGAGGAGCGACATGCCGACCGTCGGCGGATTCGCCTCCTCGCGCTTCAGGAGGGGAAGCAGGAGCTTGAAGGCCGCGAGCTGGCCGGCCGGCAGGACGCGCCGGCGCAGGAGCCGGCCGTTGACCCACCAGCCCACGATGCCCGGGCGATTCAGGAAGCGCACGTCCTCGAGCACGAAACCGGCGTTGCGGACCTTCTCCTCGAGCTCGGCTTTCTCGTACCGCCGCACGTGGTGCAGGTGCTCGTCGAGGGAACCGTAGAGCTTCTGGAGCGCCGGCACGATCAGGATGATCCGTCCGCCGGGTCGCAGGACCTGGAAGAGGTCCGAAAGCGTGGCGGTGTCCTGCTCGATGTGCTCGAGGACGTTGAGGCAGACGACGGTGTCGACCGCGAGGGCGCCGATCTCGTCGCGCTCGGCCTCGCCGAGCGGAAAGCGGTACGAGGCCACCCTCACGCCGGGCTCGTCGCGGAAGGCGCCCTTGAGGTACTCGAGGGCGACGGGATCGAGGTCCGACGCGACGACGAGCTCGCGCCCCGCAAAGTGGCGGGTCATGTTGCCGAACCCGGCTCCGATCTCGAGCACGCGATCGCCGAGGGACCCCGCGAAGCGTTCCGCGAGCCAGCGGTTGTAGCCGTCGAGCTTTCCCATGCGGGCGAGCGTCACGTGGCCGACGTTGCGCGGATCCTCGGTCTCGCGCACGGAGTGGCGAATGATCGTCCAGAGGGCCGAGAAGGCGTCCTTCCAGCCGATCTTCTTGCCCTCCTCGTAGGTCCGCCCGTAGTAGGAGATCGGGACTTCGTAGATCCGGTAACCCCGGCGGGCGACCTTGGCGGTGATCTCCGGCTCGATGCCGAAGCGCTGCGACTCGATGGTCATCGAGGCGACGACCTCGCGGCGGAACATCTTGTAGCAGGTCTCCATGTCCGTGAGGTTGAGGTTCGTGAACATGTTCGACGCGAGCGTGAGAAACCGGTTGCCCACGGTGTGCCAGAAGTAGAGGACCCGCCGCGCTCCGCCGCCCAGGAACCGCGAGCCGTACACGACGTCGGCATGGCCCTGCTCGATCGGGGCGAGGAGCTTCATGTACTCCATCGGGTCGTACTCGAGATCGGCGTCCTGGACGATCACGACGTCGCCGGTGGCGTGGCGGAACCCCGTCGAGACGGCCGCCCCCTTGCCCTGATTGTGGGGCTGGAACACCACGCGGACGCCGTCCTTGCCGTCGAGCTCCCGGAGGATGTCGCGGGTGCCGTCCGTCGAGCCGTCGTCGACGATGACGATCTCCTTCTCGATCGGCACGGCGAGGACCCGCTGCACGATCTCGCGGATCGTCTTGCGCTCGTTGTACGCGGGCATCACGACGGACAGCTTCACGGCGTCACTTTCTCGGGCAGCTCGAAGAGATAGATCGAATGTCCGACGCGGCCCGCCGGCCGCGCGCCGGCGATCGCTCGCTGCAGGCCGCGCTGCGCCTCGGCCATCGCCGGATTGCCATGATACGCGGAAAACTCGGGACCCGCGGTCAGCATGAACACCGAGATCGCGACGAGGCGGCCGCGCACGACCGGGAGCGCCGAGAAGTCGGGGACGCCCAGCCGGTACGACACGTTGTCGCCGCCGAAGTACGAGACCGTCAGGTCCTCCTTGCGGACGCCGCGACGCGCGAGCTCCGCGCGCAGCCGCCGAAGGTCCAGGCCCCAGTCGACGTTGGAATCCGTCAGGATCCGGGCGCCTCCCGCGGGTCCCCCGGCGAAGGCGTTGAAGTACGACAGCTCGTGCGGATGGATGCGCGCGACTTCGACCGCCGAGACGAGCGGCAGGAGGACCCACGCGGCCGCGACGAGCCGGGCCTTCGCCGAGTCGCGGCGCCGGTTCCACGCCCCGGCGAAGAGGGCCGCGCCGAACAGCGCCAGGAACGGATACACCGGCAGAAGGTGGCGGATGCCGATGTTGTAGGTGGTTCCGATCGAGGCCAGGAAGAGCACGAGCACCGGGATGCCGAAGACGCGCCATTCCTCCCCGAACCCATGCTTGCGGAGGACCGCCGCGGCGAGGATCGCCAGCGCGACGGCCAGAAAGGCCAGCGTGGACTTCACGGCGAAGGCCACGAAGAAGTACTCGGGGAAGCCTTCCGTCGAGACCTTTCCGTTCAGATAGGTGATGCCGCCGCCGACGGCGTTCTGGCGGACGACGGACGCGAGGCCTCCGAAGTAGTGCGCGAGCGGGCTCGAGATGTCGGCGAACGCCGCGATCCTCTCGGCGAGCGCCGGGGCCTGGCCGACGACGCCGACCTTCTCGCGGATGATCGTCTTCTGGTCGGCGCGATCCATGCCCCGGGTGACCGGAGCGTAAACGGCCACCACGACGAGGAGCGAAAGCGCGCCGACGGCGAAAAGCCGGCCGAAGCTCGCGGCGAGCCATCGCGCCGGGGCCGGCTCCCGCCCGCGCCGCGAGCAGCGTCTGCAGGACGAGGATGGGCACGAGATAGACGGCCGAGAATTTCGTCGTGAGGGCGAGCCCGAGGCAGACGGCCGCGAGGATGACGCGGCCGGCGGCCGGCCGGCGGCACGCCGCGTCCCACGCCAGCACGGTCGCGAGGAACATGAACGCCGCGCCGAGGTCCGTGTGGACGACGCCCGCGTGCGCGAGAAGGTTGGGATCGAAGGCGAGCAGGGACGTCGCGAAGAGCGCGGGCACCGGCCCGTAGCGGGAACGCCCGGCGAAGAATACGAGCAGGAGCAGCCCGGCGAGCACCACGAGAAAGGGAGCCCGCGCCACGGCGAGGATCCGGTCGACGGGAACGCGATTGCGATAGAAGAAGTCGGGGCCGTAATCGACGAAGAGGTTCCCCATCGGGATCCGATCGGGCGGCGGCGCCAGCGGCAGGGCCGCCAGCGCGAGCCCCGAGAGCACCTTCATGAGGGGCGGGTGCTCGATGTTGACGATGGCGGATCGTTTCGCCACGGCGAAATAGCCCGACAGGATGTGGATCGGCTCGTCGGCCGAAAGCGCGTCCTCGCGCGTGTGGTCGTAGACGAGAAACGCCGCCGCCGCGCACAGAAGCAGGGCGACGAGGACGGCCGCCGCGGCGGTTCTCAAGCCGTCAACGCCCTAGCGCCGCGGCCGCGCGCCGACGGAATGGCGGGCGAGTGACGCCAGCGCGGAGAACCCGTCCTTCAGCCGGATCTTCTTGCCCTCCGCCTGCGAGCGGCCGAAGTAGGAGACGGGAACCTCGAAGATCCGAAACCCGCCGCGCGCCACCTTCGCCGTGATCTCGGCGTCCACGCCGAAGCCCGGCGACTGCAGATCCAGCGCCGGAACCACGCGGCGGTGAAACGCCTTGTAGCAGGTGGCCATGTCCGAGAGGTTCAGGCCCGTCACGACGTTGGAGATGAGCGTCAGGAGCCGGTTGCCCTGCTGATGCCAGAAGTTCTGGACGCGATGCTCGGAGCTGCCCACGAAACGCGAGCCGAAGACGACGTCGGCCCTTCCGCTCTCGATCGGGCGAAGCAGCATCGGGTATTCCGCCGGGTCGTACTCGAGGTCGGCGTCCTGGATGATCAGGATGTCGCCCGCGGCGGCCTCGAGGGCCGTCCGCACCGCCCGGCCCTTGCCGAGGTTCCGCTCCTGGAAGATGACGCGCACGCCGTTCCTGCCGTCCCAGGCCTTCAGCTTCTCGCGCGTCCCGTCGGTGGATCCGTCGTCCACGACGACGACTTCCTTCTCGGTCGGCTCCGCCGTGACGAGCCGGAGGATCTCGTCGATCGTGCGGGTTTCGTTGTAGACGGGAATCAGAACGGAGAGCTTCACGATCTCCGGGAATGATACGCGAGGTCCGCCTCCCTCCCCCATAATGGAAGCGATGCGGCGGCGAGCGCTCCTCGGTCTGGGGATCGGAGTCGCCGCTTCCGTCGCGCTCGGAGTCGCGCTCCGTCTCCACACGCGCAACGAGGTCCGGATCGAAGGACGCGTGACGGCCGTTCGATTCCGACTCCGCGTACCACCTCCGCCGCGCGCGTTTCGCCGCGAAGACGTTTCCGCGCACGATCCTGTTCGATCCGTTGATGAACTTTCCGGAGGGTGGCATCCCGATCTGGCCCCCGCTCTACGACGTCGCGCTTTCGCTTCCGGCGCGGATCGCCGGCGGGGCGCGGCCATCCGCCGAAGCCGTGCCCGCGGGAGCCGCGTGGGTCCCCGTCGCGCTCGCCGCCGGGGCCATCGTCCTGGCCGCGCTCCTCGGAAAACGACTGCACGGCGGGCCCGCCGGAGTCGCGCGCGGCGGCGTTTCTCGCGGTCTGCCCCGGCCACATCCTCTGGACGCAGTACGGCCACGTCGACCAGCACGCCGCCGAGTCGTTCTGCGGCCTGCTCGCGCTCGTGCTGTTCGTCGCGAGCCGCGAGAGCCCCGACGCTCCCCGCAACGCCCTCCGGGAGACCGCCGCCGGGCTCGCGCTCGCGCTGGCCGCGCTGACCTGGCAGGGCGGAATCTACTGGGGCGCGATCTTCGCTCTGGCGCTCTTCGTGGAGGCGCTCTCGGGCTCGCGATCCGTGCTCCGCGCGGCCGCGCTCACGCTGGGACTGCCGGCCGCCATCGTCGGCGCCGCCACGGCGGCCTGGCTGGGGTGGCTCCGGCCACCGCTGACCTACGTCTCTTTCGGTTTTTTTCAGCCGCTGTTCCTCGCGGCGCTGTGCGGCGGCACGGCGGGGCTCGCCTTGCTGGTCCGGCTCGGGCGGAAGCGCGCCGCGCGCGGGGAGGCGCTGGCCACGCTCGCCGTCGTCGGCCTGGCCGCGGCGGCGACGCTCCCCTTCGCGGGAGAGCTCTTCGCGGGCCTTCGCAACGGCCTGGGGTACGTCGCGGGCTCGACGCACGAGATCGCCGGAACCGGCGGCTACGTCTCGTATCCGAAGGACTGGCTCAAGGGAATCTTCGAGGCCCGGCCGCTCCTGGCGGACGGACCCGGCCTCGCGTGGAAGCAGCTTTCGGCTGCGATCTTCCTCTCCCCGTTCGCCGTCCTCGCCTGGGCGATCCGCGCGAAACGCGGCGAGAGGCCGGGCGTGCACGGAGCCCTCGCGATCTGGGGAGCGGTCACGCTCTTCCTGGCCCTGTCCCAGCGTCTCAACGTGTACTACGCGGCTCCGCTCTGCGCGCTGACGCTCGTCGAGGCGGCCCGCTTCGCCGCGGCGCGGCTCCAACGCCTCCGTGGAGCTGCGACGAACACGGCCAGACTGCCGCGCGGCTTCGCCGCGGCGATCGTCGGGCTCATCCTGGCTCTTCCGATGCACGCGGGGCTCCGCGACGAGCTTTCGAGCAGGAACGTCCCCGGCTCGGATCTCTTCGACACGCTCGACTGGATGAAGACGAGCCTCCCCCACCCCGTCGACGCGTACGACCCGCGCCTGCTCGGCCCGCCCCCGTTCCCCGAAGCTCTCTCGCGGGCGTCGTCCGTGCTCGCGCCCTGGTCCCTCGGGCACCTCCTGCTCTACGAAGCCGAGCTTCCGGTCGTCGCGAACAACTTCGGCTACGGGTTTCTCGACTCCATTCGCTTCTTTCTGTCGGGGACCGAGGAAGAAGCGCTCGCCATTGCCCGCAAACATCGCGCGCGCTGGGTTGTCGCGACGGATCTCGTGCCCCGGATGAACGACTACGCGTCGTACCTCGGACGGCCGCCCCTCCTCGAGGCCACGCCGCGCGGCCCCGTTCCGACCGCCGCCTACTTCTCCACGTTACAGTCGCGGCTCTACGACTTCGGCGGCCGGGGAGTGGACCTCGAAGGGCTCTCGATCGCGCCGCTCCAGCACTTCCGCATCGTCCACCGCTCGCAGACCGCGATCCCGCGCGGCGATCGCTTCGTGCCGAGGTGGATCGTCTTCGAGATCACGGAGCCCTAGGGGGCTTCGGGCGATTCGGGACGAGCCTCGCGCGGCGGGCCGTACGTCGCCACATCCGGTACGCGAGCGCGCGCTCTCCCGGGGTCGAGGCCTCCGAGGCGACGGTCAGGAGCTCCTGGCGCTGGAGGTCGCGGTCCGTGAAGGCCCCGAGAACCGCCGCGCGCCAGAGCCGCCCGAGATAGGGCGGCTCCGGGGGACGGAGCAGCAGCGCGACGAGCGGGGCCGCGCCGAGCAGCATGGCCACGGAACGCGCCGGCTGCAACGAGGACGCCAGCGGCGCCGAGACGACGAGGAGAGCCGCGACCACGAGCGCCGCGGGCAGCAGAATCGAGATCCAGCCGGGCAGCCCCGCGGCCATGCCCAGATTCTCGGCGAACCATCCGTGCCGCAGCAGCCAGAGGGATCCCGTCGCGGCGGGCCACGGCATCTCCTTCGGGAAGTAGACGCAGCTCGAGGTCAGCACGAGGTGGTTGGCGACCGAAAACGTCGTCGCCGCGAGGAACAGCCCGCGCGAGAGAGCGGAGCCGAGCGCGTACGCGACGGGCATCGCGGCGAGGAACACCGCCGGAACCAGATACCGGCTGCCGAGCGCCCACCCGCCGTGCCAGTTGGGATAGCCCGACATCGCGACGAGCAGAACCACCGTGCCGCCGACGAAGAACCACCAGTCCGCGCGCCGTTCCCTCGACCGCCACCATCGGACCGCTCCCGGAACCGCCCACAGCAAAAACGGCGAGAACACCAGCACGCCGCGCGCGGGGTGGAAGAGGTAGTACGCCGCGAACTTCGGAGAGGGAAACCGGAATCCGAAGCTTCCTTCCTGGACGAGCTGCGCGTAGCTCGGGTCGGCCTCCAGGGCCGAGGACAACGTCAGCGGCGAGCCGAAGCAGACGGCGTTGTAGGCGAGCAGCGCGGAGAGCGGGACCAGGGCCGCCAGTCCGAACGCCGTGGCCCGGCCCAGGGACCGGCCGGCCAAAACGCGCAGCGCGAGGAGAACCGCGATCGGCGCCACCGTGTATTCCGATATGGCCGCGAGCGCCGCGAGCAGACCCGCTCCGGCCGCGGCGAGTCGCGGCCACCGCGCCCCGGAAGCCTCGGCGGCGCGAATCAGGTCCCAGGACAGGAAGAGGAGAGCCGCCGTCCACGCGTGGCTGAAGAAGGAGCGCGCGTAGAACAGGTACGTCGTCCCCATGCCGACGGCCAGCGTCACGAGCGGCGCGACCCAGGGCGCCGTGGCGATCTCCGCCACGCGCCGCGAGAAGCGCCAGAGCGCGAACGTACAGACCAGCGACACCGTGAAAAGCCGCATCAGCCAGAAGATCGCGTTCGCGGTCGCGAAGCTCGGCATCGGCAGCCCGAGGCGGAGCCCCCGGTAGACCGGATACGCCGCGAACGCGAGGCCGGGAGCCTTGTTCGAGTAGAAGTGCCCGTTCGCCGCGGACTTGTCTTCCTGATCGCCGAGGGCCTCGATCGCCCGGTCGATCGAGAACGTGTTCCACTCCGCCATCGAAATCACGGCCTCGAAGCGGGACAGCTCGTTGGGGTTCGCCCACGGCGTGAAGACCCCTCGGAAATAGACGGTCAGAAACGCGAAGATGCCGACCACCAGCAGCGAGGCTCGGCGCGACCAGCGAACGTCGCCGCCGGTCGCGGTGCGTGCGAGAGGAGGGTGCATGGAGACGCCGGCCATGATCGCACCCACGGTACACTGACTTCAATGTCCTCGCGACGCGCGCTCCTTTCGAGCTTCGCCGTCGCCCTCCTCTTCGCGCTGCCGCTGCTGTCCGAGATCGTGGGCGCGCAGCGGCTCGTCTTCCGCGACACCCAGATCACGCACTGGCCGTGGCGGCGCGTCGCGACGGCGTCGCTCGCCGCCGGAGAAGTGCCGTTCATCAACGCCGCGGCGTCCGGAGGGCAGCCGCTGCTCGCCAATCCCAACGCCGTGCTGCTCTACCCGACGTTTCTGCTGGAGCGCATCCTGCCGCCGGCCTCGGCCTTCAACCTGCATTACCTCCTGCACGTTCTCTGGGCGTTCTTCGGCGCGCGCTGCCTCGGGCGCGCCCTGGGCCTCGGCGAGGATGCGGCGTTTCTCTCGGGGGTCGCTTTCGCCTTCTCGGGAATGATGCTGTCCTACGGCTCGGCGTTCATGAATTCGATCGCCGCGGCGTCGTGGCTCCCCTGGTGCGCGGCCGCGATCCTCGCGATCGAGCGGGCGCGCGGCGCCGCGGAGACCGCGCGCGCCTCCGCGGCCGCCGGGCTCGCGCTGGGCCTGCAGCTTCTGGCCGGAGAGCCGGCGATCTCGCTTCTGACGGGAGGATTCGCGGGCGCGCTCGCGCTTCTGCGTGCGCTCGGCGCGCCGCGGGGCGAAAAGGCGAGCCGCCTGCTCACGCTGGCCGCGGGCGGCGCCGGGGCCGTCCTTCTGGCGCTCGCGCTCGCCGCTCCGCTGCTGCTCCCGCTCGCGCAGGTCTTCCCGATGACCTACCGCGGACAGCATTTCTACTCGGAGCGGGCCTTCGGCGCCGCCGCGTTCAGTCCGTTACGCGCGATCGAGTGGCTGCTCCCGCGCTTCGGCGGGGATCCGGGAACCCTCGGCGGCGGCGCGAACTGGCTCGCCTCCGTCGCCGGACGAAATCTCGTCTACATCTGGGCGGTCTCCTTCGGACTCGTGCCCCTCTGGCTCGTCGTCGCCGGCGCGCTCCGTCCCGGACTTCTGGAACCGGCGCTCGGCCGCCCTCGCGGCCGGGGGTCTGCTGACGCTCCTTCTCTCCTTCGGTTTCGCGCTTCCGCTCTACCAGCTCGTCTACGCCGTGACCTTCCTCCGGAAGCTGCGCTATCCGATCAAGTTCTACCTGTTGACGACGCTGTGCATGGCGCTGCTCGCCGGCCTGGCCTCGGAAGCCCTGGCCCGACGGCGCGCGCGCGCCGCCGGAGAATCCTCCTGGAGCCGCGAGTTCGCGGTCGCGGTCGTGTTTCTCCTGGTGCTGGCTGCGGCCTGGTTCGTCGCGGCGCCCGGCGGCTCGCTCGACCGCTGGGCGGGACCCGACGTCGCGAAAATCTCGGGCAGCTCCGGAGCGTTCCTGGCCGCGTTCCGCTCCGCCGTCCGCGGCGACGTCCTCGTCGGCGCGCTCGCCCTCCTCGTGGCCCTGCTCGTCCTTCGCCGCGGAAGCCGTGAGCCCGGGTATCTGCTCGGCTTCGTGACGCTCCTCTCCGCGCTCGTCTTCGGCCTGCCGCTCTTCGTGAACGCGCGGGAGAGCGACCTCGCGCGCCCTCCCGCTCTCGGCAGCGCGCGTCGCAGCCGCGAGCAACGCGCGAGCGGCGGGCACCGCAGGCCGCCTTCACGTCTCTCCCGCGCTGCCGAGCTTCGAGATGTCGGCGCTGCCCGTGGACACGCCCGGCGCACTGCCGCGCTCCGGCAAGACCGCGCGCATCATCCTCGAGCAGCTCGTGGCCGGCACGGCGTCGGAGTTCGGAGCCCGTTACCTCTTCGAGAACGACCCCGACGGCTCCTACGGCTTCTTCAACCGCGTCGCGACCGAAGCCGCCGACGCGTCCACTCCGGTGGAACGCGACCGCCTGATCCGCCTCTACGGCGGCCGCTGGGCGCTGGCCGAGGAAGGCGAAGAACATCCGCTCTTCCGGCCGATCACGGGCATGTCGGTCGCGGGCCGGCGACTCGTCCTCTACGAGAACCCGAGCCCGCTGGCCGAGCTGCGCTGGGCGGGCCGCGCGTGGTCGCGGGCCTCGCTCTCGGGAGCCCTGGACCTCGCCCGCTCCGAGCGTTTCCAGCCCGAGACCGACGTCGACGTTTCGAGCGGCCAGCGACGCGGACCCTTCCGGCCCGCCCTCCACCGCGTCGGTCGCGGTCGAGAGCATCGGCGCCGATCACGCGGCCGCCGCGGTCGAGGCCGCGGGACCGGGGCATCTCATCTTCTCGAGGACGTTCTTTCCGGCCTGGAAGGCCCGCGTCGACGGCGAACCGGCGCGGGTCACCGTGGCCAACGCCCGGGATCTCGCGGTCGAAGTCTCGGCGGGAAGACACCGCGTCGAAATCGCCTACGACCGCGGGCCGTTCCGGCGAGGCGTCGCGATCCAGGCGGCCGCATTTCTCGCGGCGCTCGGCGTCGCGCGCGTCGCGGCGCGGCCGAGGCGATCGCGCGGCGCTCCCCGCGTTGCCGAGACCGGCGTTGCCTGGAAGAGTCGCCTAGGAAGAGAACGCCTCGGGCCAGCCGCTGGCCACGTCTCCCGCTCGGCCCGGCAACGGGATGCGCGAGATGGCTCGCGCCGGGATCGCGTCGTGATGGGCGAGCGCCTCGCGGGCGAGATCCGAGAGCAGCGGGAACGTGACGCCCTCCGTCAGCCAGTCGTCCAGGAGAGCCTCGAAGAGCCCGGCCTTGGATCGACCCTCGACCTCGGCGTGGATCGTGTGGACCTGCGTGCCACGCGCGGCGTCGCGGAAGAACCGGCGCTGGTCGTCGTCGGAGTGGAGCTCCGGCCAGGCGAGCGTCTCGTCGAGGGTCGGCAGCGTCGTCGGGATCTCGAGCGTGCGGAACACGCGCTCGCCCGGCCCGCGGAAAGAAGTAGGAGCCGCCCCGCGTGTCGGACGTGAAGAGCAGCGCCCGCTCCTCCTGGACCTCGAGCGAGCGGGCGTTGACCGTCCAGCCCGGAGCGGCGCTCGCCCGCGCGGGAATGCCGAAGATCCGCAGGAACTCGGCATGGGCCCGGCCGTAGTCGGATCGGATCTCCTCGAGGCTCATGGCGTCGAGGCGGTCGTGCCAGCCGACGTGGTCCCAGCCGTGCACCCCCGTCCCGTGCCCGCCCTTGACCGTGGTGCGGATCGCCTCGGCGGCGCGGACGCCGATCATCGGCGCCGGCAGGAGCGTTCCGGAGAGCATCGTGCGCCAGCCGTAGAGCGAGGGCGCGCGCGTCCGCAGCATCTTTTTGAGAAAGCCCTTTTTCGTGAAGATGCGCTTCACGGCGACACCCGAGCGATCGGGCCCGAGGGTGAAGAAGAAGGTGGCGCGGATCCCGCGCGCGCCGAGGATTTCGACGAGCCGGGGCACCCCCGTCCGCGTCCCTTCCTCGGTGTCGCAGTCGACCTTGAGGGCGACGCGACGCGGGATCATGGCTGCAGAGTCGCCGGGCGGCTGCGGAGGTAGAAGTCGAGCGTGCGCCCGATGCCCTCGTCGAGCGACACTCGCGGCGCCCAGCCCAGGATCTCGCGGGCTCGCCGGATGGAGGGCACGCGCGTCAGGATGTCCTGGTAACCGGAGCCGTAGTACGCGCCGGACTCGACGTCGGTCAGGACCGCCTTCCGGCCGAGGTCCTCGAAACCCGGGTACGCCGCGACCGCCGCCACCATGCGCTCGGCGAGCTCACGGATGGACAGGTCGTTCGCGGGGTTGCCGATGTTGAAGATGCCGCCGTCGGCCGCGCCGCCGCGGTTCTCGAGGATCTTCATCAGGGCGTCGATGCCGTCGGAGATGTACGTGAACGACCGGCGCTGCGTGCCGCCGTCCACGAGCTTGATGGGCTCGCCGTAGAGGATGTTGTGGAGAAACTGCGTCAGGACGCGGCTCGAGCCTTCCTTGGGCGATTCGATGTCGTCGAGGTGCGGGCCGAACCAGTTGAAGGGACGGAAGAGCGTGAACTGCAGCCCGCGGGTGCCGTACGCCCAGATGACCCGGTCGAGCAGCTGCTTCGAGCAGGAATAGATCCAGCGCTGCTTCTGGATGGGCCCGTAGACGAGAGGCGAGGAATCCTCGTCGAACTCGGCGTCGGGGCACATGCCGTAGACCTCGGAGGTCGACGGGAAGACGACGCGCTTCCCGTAGCGGACGGCCTGCTTGACGATGCGCAGGTTCTCCTCGAAGTCGAGCTCGAAGACCGCGATCGGATCGCGGACGTAGGCCGCGGGCGTCGCGATCGCCACGAGAGGCAGCACGACGTCGCACTTCTTGACCTGGTACTCGATCCACTCCTTGTTGATCGCGATGTCGCCCTCGAGGTACGTGAAGCGCGGATCCGAGAGGAAGGGCGCGATCTTGTCGGAGCCGATGTCGAGGCCCGAGACGTGCCAGTCGGTCTCCTGGAGGATGCGCTCCGTCAGGGCGTTGCCGATGAACCCGTTGACGCCGAGGATCAGGACTCTCATGGATGGACTTTCATGGATGGGCCCTCATGCGTGGGCTGTCATGCGTGGGAACGCGCGGCCAGCCACCCGGCCGCATCCGTCTCCTCGCCGCCGTCGCTCTGCAGCGAGAGGATCTCGAGGTAGCGGTCGTCGCCGCAGGCGACGTGCAGCCTCCCCTCCTCCGCCCGCACCTGGCCCGGAAACGTGTCGTGCGCGGCGAGGCCCGGCAGGCGCGAGCGCCAGACGAACGTTTTCGGCCCGAAGAGATCGGTGAAGGCCCCCGGGAAGGGATGCGAAACCGCACGCACGAGGTCATGGACCTCGCGCGCCGGGCGGCTCCAGTCGATGCGTCCGTCCTCGGGGCGCCGGCGGCCGAAGCGGGTCGCCGCGGCGTCGTCCTGGGGCCGCGAGGGCGCGGTCCCGGCCTTCAACTCCTCGAGTCGCCGGGCGAGGATCGCGACCGCCGCGGCGTCGACTCGCTTCTGCACGTCCAGGGCGGTGTCCTCGGGTCCGATGGGAACGGCCTCCTGATCCACGATCGGGCCGGCATCGGCGCGCGGCGTCATCAGGTGCAGCGTCGCCCCGGTGCGCGTTTCGCCCTTGAGGACCGCCCAGTTCACCGGCGCCCGGCCGCGAAACTTCGGCAGGAGCGAGCCGTGCATGTTGTAGGCCCCGAGGCGCGGGACCGCCAGCATCTCTTCCGGCAGGACGCGGCGATAGTAGAAGGAGAAGACCAGGTCGGGCGCCGCGATCCGGAGACGCACGATGGACTGCGGGTCGAGCGGGTTTTCCATCACGACGGGCTCGATTCCGCGGGAGCGCGCGAGCTCCGCAACGCTCGGAAACCACCGCGTCTCCGATGGATCGTCGCGGTGCGTCGCGAGGAAACCGATCCGCTCCCCGCGATCGAGGAGCAGCTTCAGGCAGGCGTAGCCCGTCCCGGAGTAGGCAAAGACCGCGAGCCGCGTCATTTCAGGCGAGGTCGAGGGCGCTTCGCCCTCTCGAGGTCGACGGAGGCGGGACGAAGGACCTCTCCGCCCACGACGCGGCGCACGCGGAAGCGCGGGCGTCCGCGAACCTGGAGATAGATCCGCCCGACGTACTCGCCCACGAGACCGAGGCCCGCCATCGCGATCCCGAGAAGCGTGAAGAGAATCGCGAAGAGGGTGAAGACGCCCTCGACCTCGGCGCCGACGATGAGCCGGCGAACGAACAGGAAGAGGCCGAAGGCCACGCCGCCGACGGCGACCGCCATCCCCATGAGACCGAAGACCTGCAGCGGCACGAGCGAGAAGCCGGTCATGAGATCGAAATTCAGGCGGATCAGCCGGTACAGCGAGTAGTGGGATTCCCCGTGGCGCCGCGCGGCATGCGCGACCGCCACTTCCGTGGGCCTGCGCGCGAAGCTCTGCCCGAGCGCGGGGATGAACGTCGAGGCCTCGTCGCAGCGGTTGATCTCCTCGACGACCTCGCGCGAGTACACGCGGAGCATGCATCCGAAGTCGGTCAGCCGCATGCGCGTGATCAGCGTCGTGGCGCGATTGACGATCCGGGACGCCGCCTTGCGCAGGAAGGAGTCCTGCCGGTTCTGGCGCACGCCGCCGACGACGTCGTATCCCTCGTCGAATTTGGCGAGGAGCTTCGGGATTTCCTCGGGAGGATTCTGCAGGTCGGCGTCGAGCGTGACGACCACGTCGCCGGTGACGTTCTCGAAGGCCGCGAGGATGGCCTGGTGCTGCCCGAAGTTGCGGGCCAGCTCGAGGACGCGCATCCGCCCGGGCCGCTCGCGCGCCGCCGCTTCCAGGATCTCGAGCGAGCGGTCGCGGCTCCCGTCGTCGACGAAGATCAGCTCGTAAGGCCGGCCGAGCCCGTCCATGACCGCCGAGAGGCGCTGGATGAGCTCGGGGAGGTTGCCTTCTTCGTTGTAGACGGGAACGACGACGGAGACTTTCATCGCTTCACGCTTCCATGCGGTCCCGCGGGATCTTAACCTCACCGGTGCCGTACGAAACGGCGGTCCGGCCACGACGCTCCGAGATGAGACAGGTGAGAGCAGCCCGGACCGGCGAAGAGCGCGCCGAGGGCGATCGGCCAGACGCAGTACTGACGGCCGAATCCCGGAGCGAACACGAGGATCACGAGGAAGAGGCGGAGGCTCGCGCTGGCGAGCTCGACGCGCGAGAGGAGAACGATCGCCACGGCGACCGCCGCGAAGAAGATCGGCACGGGCGCCCAGTCCGGAACGCCCGGCAGCAGCACCATGACCTCGATCCCGTAATTGCCGGTGACGCCCGGTAGTCGCCGTTCTGGATTCGCGCGGTAGAGCAGACGTTCTGGAAATCTCCCGCCACGAGCGGGCGTACGGCAGAAGCGAGGCCGCGAAGACGGCGTACGGCGCGACGACCGGCAAGAGGCCCTTCGCGCCCGGCCGCCGCCGGAAGAGGAGCGGGTGGAGTCCCGTGACGTGCTTGACGAGAAGAGACATCGTGAGCGCCGCCGCCGCCGACACGTCGCGCGCACGCTCCGAGAAGAGGATCGCGGCGAGCAGAAACAGGATCGCGAGGCCGTCGAACTGGCCCTACGGCCCTGGTGCCGGCGGCTCAGGTCCGGGACGGCGACCGGCTGGAACGCGTGGCCGAGCGCCGATGTGGAAGCGGATGCGGCTCAGGCGGTCGCACTCGCCGACCAGGACGCGGCGCCATCCAGCCGCTTCGTCGCGGTCGCCTCCAGCCAGGCCGTCACGGACCAGGATCCGGTCCTGCTGTTTCTCCTCTCCTCGCGCCTGCCTTACACCCGCTGGTTCCAGTACGACCCCGGCCTGCAGAGCTCGCCGCGGATCCAGCAGGAGATGATCGAAGAGTTGACGCGTTCGCAAAGCCGTACGGCGGTTGTCTGGCGCGCAGAGGCCTGGATGCTCGAGCTCCCGGGTCGGCCGCTTCCGCCCACTCCGTTCGACGAGGCGTTCGACCGGCTCTATCCGGTCGTCGTTGCGCGCGTGGGTCTCTACGAAGTTCGCCGCCGTGTCGAGAGCGGCCCGCCCGCCGGCGCGGCACCGCGCTGAACCGGTCGCCGACGGCGGGCTCAGGGCCGCGCGCCCCAGCGGATGCCGCCCGTGAACTCCCAGCGCCGCGGCGGTCCCCAGAGGCCGGCGCCCGCGCGGTCGGAGCTCACCTCGAATCGCAGGACGTCGGCGCGCGCGTCGTAGGGCGCCCCGTTTTTCGCGTGCACCGCGGCGTCGACGCTGTACACGCCGGCCGCGAGGTCGAGCGCGGGGATCGCGAGCGTCACGCGCCCTTCGCCCTCGAAGCGCTCCGGACGCAGACCCTCGAGCGCCGTGTTCGTGCCGAAGACCATGACGCCGGCGACCGTGGAGATGCGGAACCCGAAGACGAAGTCGGAGAGCGGGGCGGCGGCGCGGACGGTCATCTCGAGCGAGGCGGGCTCTCCGGCGCGCAGGCCTCCCGCCGCCTTTCCGCTCGCGTCGAGCAGGCGCACGCCTTCGATCGTCGCCTCCCCGGAGCCGATGCGCGAGCCCGCTCGCCCATCGTCGAGCCGGCGCCGGCCCTCGTCCGCGGCGACGCGTTCCCGGTAGCGGCTGACGGTTTCGGTCGCCGGTCCGTCCGCCCGCAGGCGTCCGCCGTCCAGCCAGATCGCGCGGCGACAGCGCTCGGCGACGAGGGCCAGATCGTGCGATACGAACACGAGTGTCCGGCCGGCCCGCTCGAACTCCGAGAATTTCTCGAGAGCGCGATGCGAGAACGCCTCGTCTCCGACGGCCAGGACCTCGTCGACCAGCAGCACGTCGGGATCGCTGTGCGCCGCGATCGCGAAGCCCAGCCGGACGGCCATCCCGGACGAGTACGTCTTCACCGGGGCGTCCAGAAACTCCTCGACGCCGGCGAAACGGACGATGTTCTCGAAGCGCGAGGCGATCTCTTTTTTCGTGAGCCCGAGCAGGAGGCCCGTGATCTCGACGTTTTCCCGCCCGGAGAGCTCGGGGTGGAAGCCCGCGCCGAGCTCGAGCAGCGCCGCGAGCCGCCCGCGCACCTCGACCGCGCCCCGCGTGGGCCGCACGATTCCGGCGAGCAGCTTCAGCAGCGTCGACTTTCCCGAGCCGTTCGCTCCGATGACACCCAGGGTCTCGCCGGCGGGAACCTCGAAGGAGACCCCGTCGAGCGCGGTCACGCCGCCCTCCGCGGTGGAGGACCGCGAGAGAAACGCCGACTTGAGGGTGCCGTGCGGACGGCGGCCGTAGCGGCGGTAGACCTTCGCGACGTCCCGAACCCGGACGGATACCGCGGAGACGTTCGCGGCGCTCATGCCTCCTCCGCCAGGGTGTCGCGGAGCCGCTCGAAGATCGCCGCGCCCGCCACGAGGCAGACGGCGGCCGTGCCGCCCATCCAGGTCCAGTCGTTCGCCGGGATCGGCCGGAAGAAGAAGAGGCTGTCGTGGACGCCCGAGAAGAACGTCGCGAACGGGTTCGCCCGCAGCCACGGTCGGAAGCGTTCCGGAACCGAGCTCATCGGATAGAGCACGGGCGTCAGGAAGAAGGCCAGCGTCAGGAGGTTCGCGACGATGTCGCGGACGTCGCCGAAGTGGACGGCGAGCGCCGACACGGCGAGGGCGAGGCCGAAGACCGTCAGCGCCAGCAGAACGAGGACCAGCGGAAACGCGAGCATGGAGGGTCCCGGCCGGACGCTTCCCCGGACCGCGGCCCACACGATCGCGCCTGCGAGCACCGGCAGCGCCAGCAGCAGATGCGCGAGCCGGGCGCCCACGCACGCGGCCGGGAACACTTCGGGAGCGACCGTCGTCTTCCGCAGCAGCGGCCCGTTCGCCCGGAACGTCTCGACGGCGTCGTTCAGCGCGGCCGACACGAAACCCCAGACGAGGACGCCCGAAAAGAGGAAGAGGGCGTATGGCCGCACGTCCGCCCGGGGCGTGAAGACGAGACGGAACACGGTCGCGTAGACGAGCAGGAGGAGGAGCGGATTGACGAAGGACCACAGGAAACCGAGAGCGCCGCCCCGGTAGCGGGCGGAGAGCTCGCGGCGCGTCAGCGCCAGAACGAGCGGGCGCTGGCTCAGCGCCCGGCGGAGCGGATGCATTCGACCGACCGTGTCTCCTCCTCTGCTCCTGTGCGCTGTCGGATGTCGAGCTCGGGATTCGCCGTCGGGTATTCTCGCATCGTGCCGCCGGATCCGACCGCCGCGCCCTCTCTTTCCTTCCGGTCGGTCACGAAGATCTACGCCGGCGGCCAGCAGGTCCACGCTCTCGACGGCCTCGATCTCGAAATCGGCGCGGGCGAGTTCGTGGCGCTCGTCGGCGAGTCGGGCAGCGGCAAGTCGACGCTGCTCCATCTCGCCGCCGGCATCGACCGGCCGACGTCGGGTGAGATCCGGGTGGGCGCCCGCGACGTCGGCGGTCTCCCGGAGCGCGAGCTCGTCCTCTACCGCCGCCGCGACGTCGGCCTGGTCTTCCAGTTCTTCAATCTCCTGCCGCACCTGACCGTCCGCGAGAACGTCGAGCTGCCGCGCCGCCTCGACGGAGGCGCCGACGCCGCGGCCCGGGCCACGGAGCTGCTCGAGCGCGTCGGCCTGCGAGCGCGCGCCGAGGCCCATCCGTACGAGCTCTCGGGAGGCGAGATGCAGCGTGTCGCGATCGCGCGGGCGCTGGGCTCCGGGGCGCGGCTCCTGCTCGCCGACGAGCCGACCGGCAACCTCGACAGCCGCAACGGCGAAGGCGTGCTCGCGCTCCTCGACGAGGTCCGCCGCGAGCGGGGCGTGACGCTCCTGCTCGCGACGCACTCGTCCGCGGCCGCCTCGCGCGCGGACCGCACCGTCCGCCTGAAGGACGGACGGGCGCGTGACAGCTCGGAAGCGTGACAGGTCGGAAAGCGTGACAGGTCGGAAAGCGTGACAGGTCGGAAAGCGTGAAAGGGTTCGCTCTCGTTCTGCGGGCCCTCGTGACCGGCCCGGCGCGCCGGAGGCCGGCGCGCGTCGTGCTGCCCGTTTTCGGCGTCGCCATCGGTGTCGCGGCCGTCGCGGCGATCCATCACGCGAACCGCAGCGTCACCGAATCGTTTCGAGATGCGGCTTCGACGGTCGCGGGTCGCAGCGACTTCGTCGTCAAAGGCCCGGTGGGCGTCCCGCTCGCGGACCTCGCCCGGCTCGTCTTCCTCTGGGAGATCGGGGCGTTCGCGCCGGCGGTGACCGGGACGGGCGTCGTCTCGGGGGACGCCACCCCGGAGCGACGTCGTCGAGATCCTGGGCGTCGACTGGGGCGGCGACGCCGCGGTCCGCGACGTGCGCCTCGTGGCGCCCGCGCCGGCCGAGATCGGGCCTTCGCGCGCGGCGCTGGCCTCGCGCGGCTCCGTGCTCGTCTCGGTCCCCTTCGCGGCCCGCCACCGGCTGGCGCCGGGCGACACGCTGGGGTTGATCGCGGGAGGCGAGCCCCGACGCGTCACAGTCGCCGGGATCCTGGAGCTCTCCGGCGTCGCGCGCGCATCGGGAGGCGACATCCTCCTCACCGACATCTTCACGGCCCAGGACCTGCTCGGAAAACCCGGCGATCGTCGACCGCGTGGACATCGTCCTCGATCCGGGAGTGAGCCGGGATTCGATCGCCCGTGAGATTGTCCGGCGACTGCCGCCCGGGCTGACTCTGGAGCCGCCGAACCGCGCGGCCGCGACGGCGGAACGCATGGTGCGCGCCTTCCGCTTCAACCTGAACGCGCTGGGCTCCCTGACGCTCCTCGTCGGCATGTTCCTCGTCGCGAATGCCGTCTCGATCGCGGTCCTCCGTCGCCGCCCCGAGATCGGGACGCTGCGGGCGCTCGGAACCTCCCGCTCGGCGATCTTCGCGGCGTTTCTCTGCGAGGGCCTCGTGGTGGGCCTCGCGGGCACCGTCCTGGGCGAAGCGCTGGGCTTCGTCGCCTCGCGCGCGGCCCTCCGCGCCGTCGCCGGGACGGTGTCCACGATCTATGCCCCGACCGCCCGGATCGAAGGCATCGACGCGGCCGGGCCCGCGGTCCTGGCTGCCGTCGTCGGCATGGCGGCCTCGCTTCTCGCCACGCTCGCACCGGCGGCCGAGGCGATGCGCGTCGCGCCGTCGCCGGCCATGCGGGCCGGCGCGATCGAGGGCGTCGCGCGCCGGCGCCTCCGCACGCGGGCGCTGCTCGCGGGCCTCGCCCTGCTCCTCGCGGCCCTCGCCTCGCGCGCCGGGCCGATCGACGGGTTCCCGCTCTTCGGTTTCGCGGCGGTCGTCCTGGTCGTCGCGGCCCTGGCGTCCGCAGCGCCCCTGTTCGTGCGGGCGGGAGCCGCGCTGCCCGCGCGCCTTTTCGGCGGCGCGCTCGGGCCCGCGGGACGGCTGGGCGCCGGCTTCTTCGGCGGCGCGCTCGCGAAGAACGGCATCGCCGTCACGGCGCTCGCCATGGCCCTCGGCATGACGCTCGCGATGATCGTCACCGTCGCGTCGATCCGGCAGACCGTCCGCGTCTGGGTCGAGTCGACGCTGCGCTCCGATCTCTGGATCAAGGCCAACGCCGGGGGCCGCAGCGGGATCGTCGGCGACCTGCCGCCCGACATCGTCGGTTTTCTCCACGGCGTCGACGGCGTGGACGCGGTGGACCCCTTCCGCGCGCGCGACGCGACGGATCCGCGCGGGCGGCCGTTTACGCTCGCGTCCGGAGATTTCCGCATCCTCGCCCGCGCCGGCGGGCTCCCCTTCGTGGACGGCCGCGATCCGCGCGCGACCGCGGCTCGGGCCCGCGCCGCCGGCGAAGTCCTCATCTCCGAACCGTTCGCCCGGCGATTCGGAGCCTCCGAGGGATCCGACCCTGACGCTGCCGACGCCTTCCGGGCCGCGTCCGTTCCGCGTGGCCGGCGTGTACTACGACTACTCGAACGATCGCGGCACGGTGGTCATGGACCGGGAGCTGTACCTCTCGATCTACGCCGACCCGCGAGTCACGAGCGTGGCCGTCCTGGCGCGGCCGGGTGTCGAGCCGGCGGAGCTGCGCCGGCACATCCTCGCGGCGGCCGCGGGCCGTTATGCCCTGACGATCACGACCAACCGCGAGCTCCGCCGCGAGGTCCTCGTCATCTTCGATCGGACGTTCGCCGTGACGCGGGCGCTCGAGGCCATCGCCGTGTCCGTGGCGGTGCTCGGAATCGCCAACGCCCTCATGGCTTCGGCGGTCGAACGGAGGCGGGCGTTCGGATTGCTGCGCGCGGTCGGCGCCTCCGGCGAGCAGATCCGGCGGGCCACGTTCGTGGAGGCCCTTCTCTGCGGACTCACCGGCACGGCCGCGGCCGTCGCCGCCGGCGCGGCGTTCGCGTGGCTCCTCCTGACCGTCATCAACCCGCAGTCGTTCGGATGGACGGTGGCGCTCGCGGTCCCCGTCCGGACACTCCTCGGCGCCGCGGCCCTCGTGCTCGTCGCGTCGGTTCTCGCGGGGCTCGGTCCGGGGCGCGTCGCGGCGTCCGTGGACCCGGCCGCGGCCCTGGCGGAAGAATGAGGCGGTTTCTCGGCATCCTCGGCGCTTTGGGCACAGCCGCCGCTGGCGCTTGCGCTGGCCGCGGCGAGCCCGATCCAGTTCCCGCGAGATCACGGGGCCCATCCCGACGTTCCGCTCGAATGGTGGTACTGGACCGGACACCTGCAGGATTCCGCGGGACGACCGTACGGCTTCCAGCTCACGTTCTTCCGGCTGCGCGACATTCACCTCGCCCACTTCGCCTGGTCGGACGTCGCCTCGGGACGTTTCACGTTCGAGGAGAAAACGCACCTCGCGCTGCCCGGCATCGCCGGCGCCTCGGAGCAGCACCTCGACGTCTTCAACGAGGACTGGTCCGCGTCGGATCAAAAAGGCGCCCAAAAGCTTCAAGGAGCCCAGAAGCTTCGGTTACGTACGCGCGAAGGGCATCTGACGCTGACGCTCTCGCCCGCGAAGCCGCCCGTCCTGCACGGGGAGTCGGGGCTCTCGCGCAAGGGACCCGGGCCCGACGAATACTCGAGCTACGTCTCGATCACGCGCCTCAACGCCTCGGGCACGCTCGAGAAAAACGGGAAAACCGAAGCGCTCACCGGTCACGCCTGGTTCGACCACGAGTGGGGGCCCGGCGGTCTTCCCGCCGGAATCTCGGGATGGGACTGGTTCGCCCTGATCCTCGAGGACGGATCCGAGCTCATGCTCTATCGGATGCGCCAGACGGACGGGACGGCATCGCCGTTTTCCGCCGGCACCTTCGTGCCGCCGGCCGGCCCCCCGCGCTCCATCGCCTGGAAGGACGTCCGACTCGCGCCGAAGACCACCTGGACGTCGCCTCGCTCGAAGGCGATCTACCCCGCCGTCTGGGAGCTCGGCGTCGCCTCGCTCGGTCTCGAGGTCACGATCGCGCCGCTGCTCGCGGACCAGGAGCTCGTCACGTCGGCCTCGACCAACGTGACGTACTGGGAAGGCGCCTGCAAGGTATCGGGCCGGCTTCGCGGCGCTCCGATCGGCGGCCGCGCCTACGTCGAAATGACCGGCTACGCCGGCCGGGACGTGCCCGGCCTCCGCGACCGCTGAAACTACTGTCCCGTGGCCTCCGGAGGAGGCACGGCCGAGCCGGCCTTCGACTCGACTTCCATCGTGATCGTGAACTTCCTGGCCTTCGCGAAGTTTCGCGAGACGAACGGAAACCGCATCTGCACGGGCGCGCGGTTCCCCGCGGCCACCCAGCCCGCCCGCGTCGCTCCCGAGCCGGCCGCCACGATGTTGCCGGCTTCGTCCAGGACGACCACGGCCACGCCGACGACCACGGGAGTGTGGCCTTCGTTGTCGACGCGCACGACGGCCTCGTTCTTGGAAACGCGCGACGGCGCCTCGCCCTCCTTTGCCTGCGCGACCTGGAAGACGACCTGCTGGATCTTGACGTCCTCGACGACGAGCTGGATGTTCTGGATCCCGTCGACCGGCTTGTAGTCGAAGGTTTTCGTCAAGAGCTCCGCCGAGGCGACGGCGGAGCATGCGAGACACGCGGCCGCGAACGAGGTGACGAGAGCCCGGCGCATGGGTCCCTCCTGGTCGAAGGGACGTTATCAGACGGAAGCCGGGAGAGGCCGGTCCCGGCTCCCGGCCTCCCGCCGTCCCTTCTGCCTCCCGCCTCCTGCTAGTGGTTCGGCGTCGGAGTCGGGAGCGGCTCGGACTCCACGCTCGCCGAACCCTTCGTGTCCGTCGTCGTGGTCGTTGTCGTGGTCGTCGTGGTGCCCTTGGTCGGCTTCCCCATCGTTTCGATCGTGACGATGAACGTTTTGGCCTGGTCCATCCGGCGATACACGTACGGGAAGTCGATGTTGTAGTAGGTCCGGTCCCCCTTGTTGAGGTAGCCCCACTTGGTCCCGTTCGAGCCGGCGGCGACGACGTTGCCCTCCGCATCGAAGACGACGACGGCGACCCCGACCTGCTGATCCGTCAAGCCGTTGTTGTCGATGCGCACGCGCACGTCCGCGCTCGACTTGCGAATCGGCGTGCCCTTGAGCGTGCTGCCCTGATTGAAGATGAGCTGGCTGACGACGACCTCCCCGTCCTTGACCTCGACGTCCTGGACGCCGTTGATCGGAGCCCAGTCGTACTTCTTGGTCGTCGCCTGCGCGAAAAGCGGCGCGCTCAGAAACGCCGCGAACACCGCTGCCGATGCGAACCTGCCGAATCTCATTCCCACCTCCTGTGAAGTCCACGAAACGCCGCGCCGGGACGCCCCGGCGGGGACTTTAGGAGTGTAGCAGGTGAAGGCGGATCTCAGGTGCGGGCTTTGGCGAGGCGGGACTTCCGGAAGCCGTACAGGAAGTAGATGACGAGGCCCGCCACGAGCCAGAGGACGAAGCGCAGCCACGTGTCTCCCGGAAGGCCGCCGTAACGCATGAACTTGAGGCCCTCGGGCGTCGAGCGGAACCACGGAAAGCCCACGATCAGGTAGAGACAGATCGCGATGCCGGCGATCGGCACGAACGGCACGAACGGCGTGCGGAACGCGCGCTTCCGATGCGGGTCGGTGCGGCGCAGAACCAGGATGCCGATGCAGACGAGGATGAACGCGAAGAGCGTGCCGATGTTCGTCAGCTCGATGAACACGTCGAGGTTGGCGAAGGCCGACAGGAGCGCCACCGCGACCCCGATCCAGATCGTGGTGACGTGCGGCGTCTGGAAGCGGGGATGGACGCGCGAGAACGATGCCGGAAGCAGCCCGTCGCGCGCCATGGAGAAGAAAATCCGGGCCTGGCCGTATTGAAAGACGAGCAGGACCGCGGTCGTCGCGATGACGGCGCCGAAGGCCACGATGCCGGCCGCCCAGTTCATGCCGAGGAGCGAGAACGCCTTGGCGAGCGGCTCCGCGGAGCCCCGGATCTCGGAGAGGGGAATCATGCCCGTCAGCACGAGCGAGGTCGCGATGTAGAGCACGGTGCAGATCGCGAGCGAGCCGATCATGCCGATGGGCATGTCCTTCTGGGGGTTCCGGCACTCTTCGGCCGCGGTCGAGACCGCGTCGAAGCCGATGTAGGCGAAGAAGATGAGCGCCGCGCCCGAGCCGATCCCCGCCCAGCCGTTGGGCACGAAGGGGTGCCAGTTCGCGGGCTTCACGTAGAAGGCGCCGACGACGATGAAAAACACGAGGATCACGAGCTTCAGGACCACCATCCCGGTGTTGAACTGCGAGGACTCCTTGATGCCGATGACGAGGACCCACGTCACGAGGGCCGTGATCAGGACGGCCGGAAGGTTGAAAACGATCGGGATGCCGAAGATGTGGGGGGCCGCGTCGAAGAAGCCCGCGGTGCGCGAGGCCGTGAGGAGATCCGTCCGCATCCAGGCCGGGATCTCGATCCCGAGCCCTCGAAGCAGCTCGACGAAGTAGCCGGACCAGGACACGGCCACCGCGACGTTGCCCATCGCGTATTCGATGATGAGGTCCCAGCCGATGATCCAGGCGACGAGCTCGCCCAGCGTCGCGTAGGAGTAGGTGTAGGCGCTTCCGGAGATGGGGACGAGCGAGGCGAACTCCGCGTAGCACAGCGCGCAGAAGCCGCAGCCGATGGCGGTGATCAGGATCGAAATGACCAGCGCCGGTCCCGCGCCGGCGTGATGGGCGCCGCCGGCGGCCGCGCTGCCGATCCCGGCGAAAATCCCGGCCCCGATGATGGCGCCGATGCCGAGCGCGATCAGCTGGATCGGCCCGAGCGCGCGCTTCAGCTGATGCGCGGGCTCCTCCGCGTCGGCCAGGATCGAATCGAGCGATTTTTTCCGGAAGAGCGGGTTGCTCATGCGGTCGGGGCGGAGGATATCAGCGGGCCCGCGGCCGCCATTCGAAAATCTTCAGAGCCGGCTCGAAATATGGGACAGGCTGGTGATCCTCTCGGGAGCGCCGGCATGGCGCCCGTCCCGGTCGAGAAGCAGCGCTTCGAGGCCCGCGCCCCGCGCGCCCTCGACGTCATCCCGGAACGAGTCGCCCACGTGGAGCGCCTCGGACGGCAAAACGCCGAGCTTCCGGCACGTGCGGTGGAAGATCTCGGGCGCGGGCTTGCCCGTGGCCTCGATCGCCGAAACCGAAACGACGCGGAAAAACGGCGACAGCTCGAGCGAATCGAGCAGCCGCGGCAGGTGCGAGTCCCAGTTCGAAATGACCGCGAGCTCGAGGCCGCGCCCCGCGAGCTCCTCGAGCGTCGGCAGGACGTCCCCGTACACGGCCCACGAGCCGGGGTCCCGGAAGTGCGTGGCGAGACGGGAGAACGCCGCGTCCGAGACGACTCCGCCGTCGATCGACGCGCGCACGCCCGAGAGGAAGGCGCGCCAGAAACCCTCCTCGCCGGAAACCCCGCCGTAGCGGTCCCCGGCGGGGGCGGCCTGGACCCGGAGCCAGGCCGCGTGCAGGGCTTCGCGAAGCGCTTCCGGCTCGACGCGCGCGCCGTCCTCGCGGAAGACGCGGCCGTAGATCTCCTCCACCGGAGGATCCGGGTGCAGAAGCGTGGCGCCGGCGTCGAAGCAGACGGCGCGGATCACCGCGTCAGCAGACGAGCGCGTTCTCCCGCATCACGCCGTCGAGCGCGCGGTTGAGCGCATCGCAGCAGCGCCGGGCCGCCTCGAGGGCCTTCGCGCGGGCTTCCGGCGTCTCGGCCACGCGGCCGAGCGCCTCGCGCTCCACCTGCCGGTGCCACACGTCGGCCTTCTCGTGGACCGAGAAGAACCGCGTCGCGTCCTCGTCGACGATGCCGTAGAAGGCCTCGAGGCCCTCGCGCTTGGTCTTCGAGACTTCGGGAATCTGCGATTCGTAGGCGTAGAGCGCGGCGAGGCCCTCGGCCGTCGAACCGTCGCGGGTCGTGCGGCGGAACTCGGCGATCGCCTCGGCCACTTCCGGCGTCCGCGGGGCGGAAGCCATGTCCGATTCGGAAGCGCCGAGCGCGCCGGCGAAACGGCGCCACAGCGCCGGGTGGTTCTCGGTGCCGCGCTCCTCCTCGATCAGGTTCTCGAGGAGCTCCTGCCGCAGCGACGCATCCTCGCAGCCCGCGTGCACTCCCGAGACGTAGGTCGGGAACGCCGCGACGTGCGGATAGTAGGAGACGGCGTACTCGCGCAGGTTCTCGGTCGTCAGACGGCCCTGCGACCACAGCTGGTAGAAGGGGTGCTTGAGGAGATGCTTCTCGGCGATGAGGGCGTCGAGGGCGGACAGGAACTCTTCACGCGTCATTTTCGTGCCTCCGTCGCCGGCGGACCTCCGCCGACGTAGGCGCGCATTTCCTCATTCTTGACTGGCGACTGTCAACAGGGGATTGAAAGCCGAAAACCGGCGGTCAGGGCATGACCTGGCCGCCGTCGGCCACGATCGCCTGGCCCGTCACCGACCGCGCGTCCTCCGAGGCGAGGTAGGCCGCGAGGCCCGCGATCTCCTCGGGCTCGAGCACGCGCCGAAGCGGCGCCATCTTCGCGGCGGCCTCCCGTCCCTTCTCGACGGACCCGAACCGGCTGAAGCCCTGGCGGGCCATCTCGGTTTCGACCCAGCCGGGGCAGATGGCGTTGACCGTGATGTCGCGCGGAGCCAGATCGAGAGCCAGCGCCCGCGTCAGTCCGATGACGCCGTGCTTGGAGGCGCAGTAGGCGGCGTGGCCGGGGACGCCGAAGCGGCCCAGGACCGACGAGAGATTGATGACCCGGCCGCCGCGCGACAGGTGCGGCGACGCCGCGCGCGTCATCCGGAACACGGCCGTCAGGTTGGTCGCGACGATCGCGTCCCATTTCTCGTCGGCGGCGATGTCGCGGTCGTCGAGAGGCGTCGCGCCGCCCAGTCCGGCGTTGTTGACCAGAACGTCGATTCCTCCGAAACGGTGGACGGCCGCGGCCACGACGTCGAGGATCGAGGGTTCCTTCGTCACATCGCAGACGATGGCGAACGCCTCGGCGTTCTGAGCCGTCAACTCCCGGGCGATCCGCTCGATCGCGGCGACGTCGCGGGCGGCCAGCAGAACCCGGGCGCCCTCCGCGGCGAACCGTCGGGCGATCGCCTCGCCGATCCCTCGGGAGGCGCCCGTGACGATCGCGGCTTTCCCCGAGAGACGTCTCGCGTCGGTCATCCCGCCGCGATCTTATCCGCCGGACGCGCTCAGCGGCGCGTCGCGTCCCGAAGGGCGCTCGCGGGAATCTCGCCGCGGTCCTCCCGCCGGTCGCGGAAATAGAGCGAGCGCTCCAGGCCGCAGTCCGCGCAGTAGGCCTCGCCGGCCTCCGCCGGACGCGGACAGGTGTCGCTCGCGCACCGCTCGGCGGGCTCTCTCGTCTCTGTGGTCTGCGCGTTCATCGTGTTCTCCTCTTCTCGCCGCCGGGAGCGAGAAGGTAGTTGAAGAGCTCCCTCTCGCAGCGTTCCCGATAGGCGCCGAACGTCGCCTCCGGATCGCTTTCCGAAAGCCACTGCATCATCAGACCGTCGAAGATGGCCCGCATCGTGGAGCCCGCCTCCCGGGGATCGCGCACGGCAAAGACCCCGCGCCGCATGCCCTCCTCGGCGATCCCGCCGTCGATCTCGCGGCAGCCGGCGTAGAAGCGGGCGTTGACCTGACGAAAGCGCTCGTGCCGCGCTGCGAGGCCGCAGAAATCCACGAACGCTCGGAAGAACGCGCGATTCTTGGAGGGCGAGGGAAAGATCATCGCCACGAGCGCGCGGACCTTGCCGACGGGGTCCTCCTCGCGCGCCACCGCCTCGCGCATCCGCTCGTGGATCGAATCGATCAGCCACGAGAAGAGGTCGCGGAACAGCTCGTCCTTGGATTCGAAGTAGTAGAGGGTGACGCCCTTGGACACGCCGGCGCGCCGGGCGATGTCGTCGAGAGTGGTGTCGGAGAACCCCTTCTCGGCCACTTCTCGAAACGCCGCTTTCAGGAGGGCGAGACGCCGCTCGGGCTCGCGCTTCGAGGTGCTGGCCGGTTTCGTCATGACCCGGAATACTATCTGACTGGTCAGTCAATCCGCAAGAGGGTCCTCGACGCGGCCTCTGCCGCCTGAAGCCGCTCTCTCTCATAGACTTGCAAGCATGCGAGTTCGCCTGCTCCATTTCGCCTCGTTCCGGGACGCCGTCGGCCGGGATGAAGAGCTGCGCGAGTTTCCGGAGGGCTCCCGAGTGGAGGAGCTCTGGGCGGCGCTCGCCCGCGAGGTCCCGCTCTTCGCCCGTTTCGCGGCGATGCCTCCGGCGGCCGTCAACCGCGAGTACGTCCCGGCCGGGACGGTGCTGCGGGACGGCGACGAAGTCGCGTTCCTCCCACCCGTGGCCGGAGGCTGAGGTGTCCCTGACTTCCCTGACTCTACTCTGACAGCGGATCCGATCGACGTCGCATCTCTGATCGCCGAGACCCGCCCGAGCGACGGCGCGCTCTGCCTGTTCGTGGGCGTCGTCCGAAACGAGAACGCGGGCCGCGAGACGACGGCGATCGAGTACCAGGCCTACGGATCCATGGCCGAGCTCGAGATGGCGAAGCTCGCCGAGGCTCTCACCCGCGAGTTCCCCCAGGTCCAGGTTCGGATGCGCCACCGGATCGGCCGGCTCGCGGTGGGCGATGCCTCGGTCGCCATCGCCGCCGTCTCGCCCCACCGGTCGGAGGCCTTCGCGGCCTGCCGCGCGGCCATCGACCGTCTCAAGACCACCGTGCCGATCTGGAAGAAGGAGTTCCACCCCGACGGATCCTCGGACTGGGTCGACACCAGCCGGCACTGAGGTAGAGTCCACCGCATCGTGCGTGGCCGATCGGTCACCCTCGCCTCGTGGACGGGAGTTCTGTTCGTGGCGGCGCGACTGTGCTCCGGGCAGCAGGTGCTCTACGGCGGAAACCAGTGGCTCCAGGTGGCGTCCGTAAACTCGGGCTGGCTCGTGCGCGTGGATCCTCTGACCGGAGCCGTGACTCCGATCGGGCAACCCGCGGGCGTGGCTCGCCTCTCCGGCGTCGCCTTCGACGCCGACGGTACGCTGTGGGCGTCGAGCGTGTCGGGGACCTCCGAGGGCACGCTTCGGTCGAGCACTCTCCTGCGGCTCGATCCGTCCGATGGATCGATACTCGAGACGATCGGTCCCGTCGTCGACAGCGACGGAGGCGAGCCCGTCGGGATCGAGAATCTCGCGATCCAGCCGGGAACCCACACGCTGCTCGGCACGCGGGGCATTTCCGACCAGAACCGCGTCCACGCGGCCGACATCTATCGCATCGACAAGGGAACGGGAGTGGCGACGCTCTTCATCAACAACAACGACGGTTTCCAGGAAGCCTCGATCGCCTTCGCGCCGGACGGGCGGCTGTACCAGTCGATCTCGACGTGCTGCGCGCCGTTCGGTGGGAATCCCAGGTTCCAGACGCTGGACCCGGTCTCAGGCGCCGTGCTCACGACCGTTCCCATCCCGAACTTCTTCAAGGCGATGGCCGTTCGGGAGGACGGGACCCTGTTCTCGGCCGTCACCCCGCACATCGAAAGCAGCACGACTTCCGAGATCTACATCGTCGATCCTGCGAACGGCAGCCGCACGCTCGTCGGCAGCACCGGCGACAACCCGATCGGCGGCCTGGCGTTTGGACCGCCGGCGGCCGTGGGCCCTTGCGTCCCGGAACCTCACACGCTCTGCCTGAACGGAAACCGCTTCGCCGTGTCCGCCACATACCGGACCAACGATGGCCGGTCGGGCGACGCGACCGGGGTCGCCCTGACGACCGACTCCGGGTACTTCTGGTTCTTCAATCCAGCCAACATCGAGGTCGTCGCAAAGGTCTTGAGCGGGTGTGGGTTCAACGCCCACTACTGGGTTTTCGCGGCCGGGCTCACCAACGTCGAGGTCCTGCTCACCGTGATCGACACGGAGACGGGCCTCCGGAAGGAGTACCCGAACGGGCTGGGCCAGGCCTTCCCGCCGATTCAGGACACCGCCGCCTTCGCGGCCTGTCCGTAGCGGCCGACGTGCGCTAGACTGAATTCATCATGCGCATCCGAATGATCGTCACGGCCTTCGCGATGGCTTTGCTGTGGCTCGCCGCGGCTCCGGCCTGGGCGGGGAGCGCTCCCTGCGTTCCCGACGATCACACGCTCTGTCTCAACGACAACCGCTTCGCGGTTTCGGTCCGTTTTCGGACCAACGACACTGCCGAGACCGACGCGACCGGCATAAAGCTCACGGGCGACTCCGGCTACTTCTGGTTCTTCAATTCCGCGAACATCGAGGTGGTCATCAAGGTCCTCAGCGGCTGCTCCTTCAACCAGAGCTACTGGGTGTTCGCGACGGGCCTCACCAACGTCGAGGTCAAGCTCAGCGTCACCGACACCGAGTCCGACACGACCAAGACGTACGTGAACACGCTCGGCGTGGCCTTCGCTCCGATCCAGGACACCAGCGCCTTCCCGGCTTGCCCGTAGCCGGTCGCCGCGGCCGGAAGTCCCGAGGGAACTCCGGAGCTTCCGACCGGCTTGACACTCGGGAAACCGAGGAGTAAGTAGATCGCAACGAGCCGCCGGAGAGGCGACGGCCCGGCTCCATCCCCGACGCGAGCAGGTTTCTTCCAACCCGGAATCGACCACGATTCGGACAACCGAATGCACTCGGCTCAGATCTTCGGCCTGGCCGGCAAGGCGACCCGTGAAGGGCCGCCGCTGCGGCATTGCGCCCTCGTGTGTTTGCGGGCATCGAAAGGAGACGTCCATGACGAGACCACTCCGGAGACTTCTCTGTGCAGTTGTCTTCCCGGGCATCGCCACGATCCTGCACGGCCAGGAGCTGCTCTACGGCGGCAACGGCGGTCAGGGGCAGGGCCGGTCCGTCAACCCGGGGGCCCTCGTCATCGTGGACACGGCCACGGCCGCGGTCACGGTCGTCGGTCTCGACACCGGCGCGGCCAAGCTGACGGGGATCGCGTTCGACTCCGCGGGCACCCTCTATGCCTCGACGCTTCCCGCGGGAAGCTTTCCTCCCCCGACCGCTCCGGCAAACAGCAAGCTCGTCACGCTCGACCCCGCCACCGGCGAGCAACTCTCCGAGATCGGAACCATCGTCGACGGCCCGGGCGGCGGGGGCATGGCGATCTCCGACATCTCCATCCAGCCGGGCACCGACGTCCTGTTCGGCATCCGCTCGGAGATCGACGCCGGAGGCGGGGAGGGTCGGCTCTACACGATCGACAAGTCGACGGGCGTCGCGACGTTCGTGGGCGACACGGGGATCCACTTCGCGACGATCGCCTTCGCGCCGGACGGAACGCTGTACGAGGCGGTGGCCAGCTTCTCGAACGGGCCGGTCAATCCGCGGTTCCGGACGATCAGTCCCTCGAACGGGTCCACTCTGACGGAGGTTCCGACGCCCGAATTCCCCGGTGCGATGGCGGTCCGCAGCGACGGGACCGTCTTCGCAAGCGGGGGTAGCGACAACGAGATCTTCACCTTGAACCCGTCCACGGGCGGAAAGGTGGAGGTCGGCCACACGGGAGGGAACTCGATCGGCGCCCTGGTCTTCCACAACCTTTCGTCGGGACCGTGCGCGCCGGACGACTTCACCCTCTGCCTCAACAACGGTCGTTTTTCCGTCTTCACGCGCTGGCGGACCAACGATGGACGCACGGGCCAGGGCCACGGCGTGAAGCTGACGAACGACTCGGGGTATTTCTGGATCTTCAATTCCGCCAACATCGAAGTCGTCACCAAGGTCCTGAACGCCTGCGGGATCAGCGACCATTACTGGGTCTTCGCGGCGGGGCTGACGAACGTCGAGGTGACGCTCTTCGTGACCGATATGCACACCGGCGACGTGAAGAGCTATCTGAACCCGTTGGGGACTGCGTTCCAGCCGGTGCAGGACACCGGCGCGTTCGCCACCTGCCCGTGACGAGGCCAGCGCCGGCGCGCGCCGATCTCCTCGACGCCCGCCGGACGGGAGGAAGACTCATGAGGCTGCCAGCGCGTATCGCCGAATCGGTCGGCCGGCCCGACGATGGCGATGGACCGCAGCCCGGTCATCGCGGGCGCTCCAGGAGCATGCCCTGGACGCGCCTTCGCCGGTGGATGCCGGCGGTCGCGCTGCTGGCGACCGCGACCGTCGCGACAACATTCGGCGGACCACTCGGCGGACCGCTCGCAGCACCGCCCGGCGCCCCGCGCTCGGTCGAGCCGCCTTCGCTGGATGCGCGGCTCCACAGGGCTCTGACGCAGGTCGGTTTCACCGGCCGCATCCAGTCGACGCTCGAGAAGCGGCTCGGGCGGCCGATCGATCCGGCCCTCGCGGCTCTCGGCAATGCCCTGTTTTTCGACCCGGTTCTTTCCCTTCACGGCGACAACGCCTGCGCGGGATGCCACTCGCCGGCCAACGGCTTCGCCGACAGCCAGTCGATCGCGATCGGAGTTCAGGGCAACCGGATCGTCGGCCCCGGCCGCCTGGGGACCCGGAACCGGCGCCGCTCCCCGATGGTTCTCAACAGCGCCTTCTACCCGAAGCTGATGTGGAACGGACGATTCCGCAGTCCTTCGGGCGACCCGTTCGACAACTCGATGGCCTTCGTCTTTCCCGCTCCCGAAGGGTCCGCAGAGTTCCCCCCGGGCAACCCCGACGTCACCCATCTGCTGGCGGCGCAGGCCCACCTGCCTGAGACCGAGCTCGTCGAGATGGCGGGATTCACCGGAACCGGCGGCCCCTTCGACGACGGCATCGGACATCCGGTGCCGCCGGCCGACGCCTCCGGCTACCGCAACGAGCCGATCCGCCAGGCCGTGCTCGACCTCGTCAACGCGGCGCCCGGCTACCGCGACGCGTTCGGAGCGATCTTTACGAACGTGGCGCAGGGCGATCGCATCACGTTCGCGATGCTCGGGCAGGCCATCGCGGAGTTCGAATTCACGCTGACCTTCGCCGACGCTCCCCTCGACCGCTTCGCGCGGGGCGAGCGCACGGCGATGACCGACGCGCAGAAACGCGGCGCCCTGCTCTTCTTCGGAAAAGCCGGCTGCGTGCGGTGTCACGCCGTCGCGGGCAAAGCCAACGAGATGTTCAGCGACTTCGAGATGCACGTCGTGGGCATCCCTCAGCTCGCCCCCGTGTACGGCCCCGGCACGTGCAACGTGGAGCTGTCCGGTCCGGGCGAGGACGAAGACTTCGGCTTCGAGGAGGTCACCGGGGATCCGGCCGACCGCTACAAGTTCCGGACCTCGCCGCTGCGCAACATCGCTCTGCAGCCCACGTTCTTCCACAACGGCGCCTTCACGACGCTCGACGACGCGATTCGGCACTACAGCGATCCGCGGCCTCGGACCGCGGATACGTCGCGGCGGCGAAGGGCGTCGCACCGGACCTCACGACGCGGCTGGGCCCCGTCGAACCGGTCCTCGAGCGCCTGAGCCCGCTTCTCGGACCGATGCGCCTGCCGGCCGCCGAGCTCGCGGACCTGATCACGTTCGTGCGCGAAGGGCTTCTCGACTCGCGCGCTTCCCCCGAGAGTTTTCTCCGGCTCGTTCCCGACGAGCTGCCGAGCGGACTGCCCGGGCTCGTCTTCGAGGGCCACTCTCCCTAGAGCTCTTTCCGCGACCGGTGCCACAATAGCGGCGCATGTCGCTCGCGAAGGTCATCGCCCCCGACATCGAAGAGCTCATCCGGGAGAATCCCCAGGAGCTCGCCGCCGCCGTGGCCGCGATCCATCCGGCGGACCTCGCGGAGCTTCTCGACGATCTGCCGCGCGAAGATCGCATCGTCCTGTTCGAGGCGCTCCCGGTCGATCAGGGCGCGGAGGTCCTCTCGGGGCTCAAGGGCGAAACCCTCCGGCTGATCCTCCACACCGCCTCCCCCACCAAGCTCGGGCCGATGCTCGACCGGCTCGCGCCGGACGACGTCACGAACCTCCTCGAGCACCTGACCCAGCGGCAGCGCGAAGCGATCCTGGCGAAGATGTCTCCGCGCGACGCCGCGGAGGTCGCGCGGCTGGAGCGCTATCCGCCGCGCACGGCCGGCCGACTCATGACGATCAAGTTCGCGACGATCCGGCCGGAGTGGACGGCCGGGGAGACTCTGCAGCACCTCAAACGCATCGACCCGGAAGTCGAGACCGTCCAGAGCCTCTATGCCGTCGACGACGCCGGCCGCCTCGTCGGGTACGTGTCCCTGCGCCGCCTCTTCCCCGCGCCCCCGGACCGGAAGATCGCCGACATGATGGAGCGCCGGCTCCTCACCGTGGGTCCCGACACCGACCAGGAAGAGGTCGCGCGACTGGTGTCCAAGTACGACGTCCACGCGATCCCGGTCGTCGACGAGAACCAGAAGCTCCTCGGGATCGTGACCGTCGACGACGTCATCGACATCCTGATCGAGGAGCAGACCCGGGACGTCCTGCACCTCGGCGGCAGCTCGGCCACGGAGGAGGAGGTCGAGCAGGGCTACTTCGCGGCGAAGCCCTGGCGGAACGTCCGCCTCCGGTTCAACTGGCTGCTGCTCCTGTTCGTGACGGAAACGCTGACGGGCACGGTCCTCCGCCACTACGAAGACGAGATCGCCAAGGTCGTGGCGCTCTCCTTCTTCATCCCCCTGCTGATCGGCACCGGAGGCAACTCCGGCTCCCAGACCGTCACGACGATCGTGCGCGGCCTGGCGGTCGGCGAGATCCGTCTGCGAGACTTCGGGCGGGTTCTCGTGCGCGAGGGCGGAAGCGGTCTCGTCCTCGGCATCCTTCTCGGCATCGTCGGCCTCGGCCGGGCCCTGCTGTGGGGGTCCACGATGCCCCTCGCGCTCACGGTCGGCGTCTCCATCCTGGTGATCTGCGCGTGGGCCAACACCGTCGGCGCCATGATTCCGATGCTCGCGACGATGTTCAAGATCGACCCGACCGTGATGTCGGCGCCCTTGATCGCGACGCTCGTGGACGCGACGGGGCTGATCATCTACTTCACGATCGCCAAGAGCTTCCTGGGTCTCTGAGGCGGCTCAGAGGCCCCGCCTCTCGACGGCGCGCCGAAACTACCTTCGGCGCTCTTTCCGGTCCGTCATGAGGATCGTCCCGATCAGCGTCATGCCGCCGACCGCCGCGGCTCCGAAGAGAGCCATCGCGAGGGCCGGGTAGCCGAGGATCCGGATCCGTGTCGGAATCTGCATGACGATCGCGGCGCCCACGATCAGCGCGGCGAGAACGACTCCCATGGCGATGCGGTTGGCGATCTTCTGCAGGCCGGTGATGAGTGCGTTCTCGTCGATGGCGTCGATCTTGAGCCGCAGCGCGTTGCGGGACACCAGGTCGAGGATGCGGTTGAGCCGCTTCGGCATCTCCTCGACGAACTCCTTGGCGTCCACCAGCGCGGCGGCGATGTGCCCGGGCGACAGTTTCTCGGCCATCCGGCGGCGGAGGAGATCCGCGGCCTGACTGCGGATCGACGCGGCCGGATCGAACGAGGGATCCAGGGTCTTGCCGATCTCGTCCAGGCTCCAGAGCGTCTTGCCGAGCATCGTGAGCTCGGTCGGAATGCGCACGCCCGATTCCCCGGCCGCGCGAGCCACGGCAATCACCGACCGGCCCAGCTGCACATCGCCGAGGCGACTCTGCGCGAGGTCCCCGACGATCGCGCCGACGCGACGGCGGAACTCGGCCTCGTCGAAATCCTCCGTCTGCTTTTCGCCCAGGGCGAGCGCGCGCTCGGCGGCTTCGTCGCCCCGCCCTTCTCCGATCGCCATCAGCAGGCGGAAGAGGCCGTCCCGCATGCCCGGAGGAATGAGACCCACCATTCCGAGGTCGAGGAGGGCCACGCGCCCGTCCTCCGTCAGGAAGACGTTGCCGGGGTGCGGATCGGCGTGAAAGAACCCGTCGATGACGACCTGATGCAGGTACGCGCGGAAGAGCTCGTCGGCCAGCGCGGTGCCGTCGATGTCGAGGGCCGTCAACGGATCGAGGTCGGTGATCTTGCGGCCCTCCACGAGCTCCATCGTCAGCACGCGTTCGGTCGTGAACCCCTCGACCGGAAGCGGAACGACGATGCGTTCGAAGCGCTCCAGGTTCTCAGACAACCGGGTGAGATTCTGGGCCTCCCGCCGGTAGTCGAGCTCGGCGACGAGCGTGCGCCCGAAAGTCTCGACCGTCTTTTCGAGCTCATAGCGGTTTCCCAGAGACGAATGACGATCGAGAAACCGCGCCAGGTCCCGGAGAGCCTCGAGATCCTCGGCGATCCCTTCGCGGATCCCGGGGCGCTGCACCTTCACGGCGACCGGCCGGCCGTCGCGCATGCGGGCCCGGTGGACCTGGCCGAGTGATGCCGAGGCCAGAGGCTCCGCCTCGAAAGAAGAAAACGCCCTGGAGATGCGCGTTCCGAGCTCGGCTTCGACGATCTTCTCGACCTCCTCGAAGGAGAAGGGCTCCACGCGGTCCTGGAGCCGCGAAAGGGCCTCGAGGTACGGAGTCGGCAGGAGGTCCGCGCGGCTCGAGAGAAGCTGACCGAGCTTGATGAACGTCGGTCCCAGGTTCTCGAGGTCCCGGGCGAGCTCGGCGGGGTCGGACCCGCCCTTCTCCGTCGCGCCCGGCTCGGATCGCGGCAGGTCGCGGCTCAGATCGTCGGCGAGAGGCCCGCGCCCGTACTTGACGAACAGCCGCGCCACGTCGACGTAGCGCTTGAGCCTCGCGGGGGCGACGGACAGAGCCATACGCTGCCGTCCGAGTTCAAGAACCGTGCCGGCCCCCGGCGCCGCTCCACTCCGACGCCCGGCCGATGATAGGATCGCGCGTCCAAATCTGCCGAGGAGGGACCCGTGAGCACACCCGTCAAGACCCGCGATTGGACGAGCCCCGAGCTCGACCATCCGGTCATCAACTACCGCGCTTCGGACGGCATCGCGATCATCGAGATCGACGACCCGCCGGCGAACACCTACACCTACGCCATGAACCGCCAGCTGGACGAAGCGATCCTGAAGGCCCGCTTCGACGACGACGTGCACGTCATCGTTCTCCGCGGCAAGGGCGATCGCTTCTTCTCGGCCGGCGCGAACATCGGCATGCTCAACGCCGTCACGCCCGGCTTCAAGTACTTCTTCTGCCTCCACGCGAACGAGACGCTCCTCCGCCTCGAGCACACGCCCAAGCTCGTGATCGCGGCCCTGAACGGCCACACCGTGGGCGGCGGCATCGAGATCGCCATGGCCGCCGACCTCCGGATCGCCCGCAAGGACTCCGGCAAGATCGGACTGCCCGAGGTCACCCTCGGCGTGCTCCCGGGCACCGGCGGCACGACCCGCCTGGCCAAGATGATCGGCAAGTCGAAGGCGATCGAGCTCATGGTCACCGGCAACACGTTCTCCTTCGAAGAGGCTCTCGACCTCGGTCTCGTCAACCAGGTGATCGACGCGACGCCCGAGGACTGGTGGCAGCAGGTCATGGACTACGCGCGCCAGTTCGTGCCGCCGCACAAGGCCTCGAAGGCCGTGGGCCGCATCAAGCGCTCGGTCCAGAGCGGCTGGGATCTGCCCCTCGAGTCGGCCCTCGCCATCGAGCGCGAGGTCCAGCAGCTTCTCTTCCAGAGCGACGACGCCAAGGAAGGGATCGCCGCGAACCAGGAGAAGCGGGTCCCGAAGTTCACGGGGAAGTGAGCTCCCTGAAGACCGATCTCTTCATCGACGGCGCCTACTCTCCCGCCGCCTCGGGGCGCCGGTTTGCGACCGTGAACCCGGCGACCGGCGAGACGATCGCCGAGGTCGCCGAAGCCGGCAAGGCCGACCTCGACCGGGCGGTCGCCTCGGCCCGGAAGGCCTTCGAGTCCGGACCGTGGGCGGCCATGAAGCCGCGGCAACGCGGACGCATCCTCACGCGCGCCGCGGAGCTCCTGCTCTCCCGCGCCGACGAGTTCGGCAACCTCGAGACGCAGGACAACGGCAAGCCCATCTTCGAGGCGGCGAAGATCGACATGCCCGCGGCCGCCGAGTGCCTGTCCTACTTCGGCGAGTACGCGGACAAGCTGTATGGAGACACGTATCCCCCGCGCCCCGACGCGTTCCTGATGACCATGCGGGAGCCGGTCGGCGTCGTCGGTGCGATCACGCCCTGGAACTTCCCCCTCCTGCAGGCGATGTGGAAGATCGCTCCCGCGCTCGCCCTCGGCAACGCCGTGGTGCTCAAGCCGGCGTCCGCCACTCCCCTGACGGCCCTGCTCTTCGCCGAGCTCCTGACCGAAGCGGGGCTGCCGCCCGGCGCCTTCCAGGTCGTGCCGGGGCCGGGCCCGGTCGTCGGCCAGGCGATGGCGGAGCACCCCGGAATCGACAAGATCTCCTTCACGGGCGAGACCGAGACGGGCAAGGCGATCCTCCGCGCCGCCGCCGGCACCGTGAAGCGCGTCTCGATGGAGCTCGGCGGAAAGTCGCCGAACGTCGTCTTCGCGGATGCCGACCTCGACTCCGCGGCGAAGGGCGCGATCAACGCCATCTTCTACGGCAAGGGCGAGCTCTGCTCGGCGGGCTCGCGGCTCCTCGTCGAGGAGTCGATCCACGACGCGCTCATGGAGAAGGTCGTCGAGCGCGCGAAGAAGATGGCGCCCGGCAACCCGATGGATCCCAAGACGCGCCTCGGCGCGCTGGTCTCCGAGAAGCAGCGCGACAACGTCGCGCGCTACGTCGAGGCCGGCAAGTCCGAGGGCGCAAAGCTCGTCGCCGGCGGCAATCGGGCCTCGGTCGACGGGAAGGGCGCGTTCTTCGAGGCCACCGTCTTCGACGGCGTGACGCCGCAGATGACGATCGCGCGCGAGGAGATCTTCGGTCCGGTCCTCGCGACGCTGACCTTCAAGAGCGAGGACGAAGCCGTCGCGATCGGCAACTCCACGATCTACGGCCTCGCGGCCGCGGTCTGGTCGAAGGACATCAAGAAAGCCCTCCGCACGGCGAAGGCCCTGAAGGCCGGCACGGTCTGGATCAACGCCTACAACCTCTACGATCCCGGCCTGCCGTTCGGCGGCTACAAGGAGTCCGGATTCGGACGCGAGCGCGGCCACTACGCCCTCGAGGAGTACACGCAGGTCAAGAGCATCTGGGTGGATCTGACGTGAGGTCGTAATTGGAAGGTCGTCGGTGGTAGGTCCTCTCCTCGCCGCCACGGCGCTTCTGCTGGCGCCCAACGCGAGCGCCTCCCCGGCGGCACACCCGTCGATCGATGCGGTCTTCGCGTCGCTCCAGAAAGTCCGCGGTTTCCACGACGCGTCCATCTCGCCCGACGGGCGCCGCGCGGCCTGGTCCTGGAAGCTGCTCGACAAGGACGGGCAGCGAGCGGCTCGGAGCCATCTCGGTCGCCGAGCTTCCGTCGGGCCCGGCCTCGGGCCGGCTCGGGACGCCGCGCCGCCTCTCGGCCGCCTCCGACGGCAAGCCTCGGCGCGAGCTCGAGCCGGTCTTCTCCCCCGACGGCCGGTCGATCGCGTTCCTCTCGGACGCCGCCAGAGCGAACCAGCTTCAGGTCTATGTCGCGCCGTCCTCGGCCTCGGATGGCCCCGCTCGCGCGCTCACGAAGGTGAAGGGACAGCTGCAGGAGCTCCGTTGGTCTCCGGACGGAAAATCCGTCTCCTTCCTCTTCGTCGAGGGCTCGGAGCAGGAGACCGGCGCCCTCACCGCTCACAAGCGGGACTCGGGCCCGGTCGAGGAGAACCAGGACGTGCAGCGGATCGCCGTGGCCGACATCGCGACCGGAGCCGTCCGCAGCGTGTCGCCGTCCGATCTGTACGTCTACGACTACGACTGGTCGCCCGACCAGAAGTCCTTCGTCGCGGAGGCCGCCTACGGCTCGGGCACCAACAACTACTGGCTCGCGCAGCTCTACCTGGTCGACGCCGCATCGGGCGCCGCGCGCTCGATCTGGAAGCCGAAGCTCCAGCTCGCCTGCCCGCGATTCTCCCCGGACGGCCGGTCCATCGCCGTCATCCACGGGATCATGAGCGACGAAGGCTCCAACGGCGGCGACGTCTGGGAAGTGCCGGCGTCCCCCTCCGGAGGCTCGCCGCGCAACCTCACGCCCGGCATGCACTGGTCGGCGAGCCGCCTCGCGTGGAGGTCCCCCTCCGAGCTCTGGTTCGAAGGGCATCACGACGGCGGATCCGGCATCGCATCCATCGAGCCGGCGACCGGCCGCCTGACGAGCCTCTTCGCCGGCGCCGAGAAGATCGGTCACTTCGGAGTGGCGCGCAACGGGGCGACCGTCGCGATCCGCGAGTCCTTCGAAATGCCGCCCGAAGTCTGGGCCGGCCCCGTCGGAGCCTGGACGAAGCTGTCCTCGGCGAACGCGTCGGCCAAACGCTTCTGGGGCGAGGCGAGGTCGCTCCGCTGGGAATCCGACGGCGCGAGCGTGCAGGGCTGGCTCATGTATCCGGACGGCTTCGATCCGGCCTCGGGCGCCGCATACCCGATGGTCGTCATCGCGCACGGCGGCCCTTCGGGCGCCTCGACGGCGTCGTGGCCCTCTCGCTGGCAGGGCACGCTCCCGTCCCAGGGCTACTTCGTATTCCTGCCGAACCCGCGCGGCAGCTTCGGCTTCGGCGAGGCGTTCGCCGAGGGCAACGTCAAGGACTTTGGAGGCGGCGATCTCCGCGACATCCTCCGGGGCATCGACGCGGTGCTCGGTCAGGCGGCGCCACGAATCGACCCGAAACGCCTCGGCATCACGGGCTGGAGCTACGGGGGCTACATGACCATGTGGGCCGTGACCCAGACCGACCGCTTCGCCGCGGGTGTCGCGGGCGCGGGCATCGCGAGCTGGCAGAGCTACTACGGCCAGAACAAGATCGACACCTGGATGCTCCCCTTCTTCGGCGCCTCGGTCTACGACGACCCGAAGGTCTATGCGAAGTCCTCCCCCATCGAGTTCATCAAGAACGCGAAGACGCCGACGCTCGTCCTCCACGGCGAGCGCGACTCCGAGGTCCCGACGCCCCAGGGCTACGAGTTCTGGCACGCCCTGAAGGCCCTCGGCGTGCCGACGCGTCTCGTGATCTACACCGACGAAGGCCACTCGATCCGCAAGCCCGAGAACCAGAAGGACATCGTCGCGCGCAGCGTCGCCTGGTTCGACAAGTACCTGAAGGCACCATGAGCGCGCCCGACGCGACGGGGTTCGCACCGCGCATCCTCGCCGGACGTTCCATCGTCGTCACGGGCGGCGGCTCGGGCCTCGGCCTCGCGATGGCGACGAAATTCGCCGCCCACGGCGCGAGCGTCACGATCGCCGGGCGGCGCGCCGACCGGCTCGAGGGCGCGGCGAAGGAGATCGCGGCCGCGGCGCGCGAGGGCGGCGCAGTCGAGACGTTCGCCGCGGACGTCCGCGAGCCTTCCCAGTGCGAGGCCCTGATCGCCCGCGCCGCGGAGCGGTTCGGAAAAGTCGACGGCCTCGTCAACAACGCCGCGGGTAACTTTCTGGCGTTTTCCGAATCCCTGACGCCGAACGGCTTCGACACCATCATGAAGACCGTGCTCTACGGCACCGTGCACTGCACGCTGGCGTTCGGCCGCCACCTCCTGGCGAGGAAAGCGCCCGGCGCCGTCGTCTCGATCCTCGCGACGTACGCCTGGACGGGCTCCGCCTTCGTCCTGCCTTCCGCCTGCGCGAAGGCCGGCGTGATGGCGATGACGCGCTCGCTCGCCGTCGAGTGGGGCCGCGCGGGCATCCGCCTGAATGCGATCGCCCCCGGGCCGATCCCGACGGAGGGCGCGTTCTCGAGGCTCATGGCGAATCCCGCCGCCGAAAAGGCCGCCCGCGAGCGCACGGCGCTCGGCCGCTTCGGCAAGCCCGAGGAGATCGCGAACCTCGCGACGTTCCTCCTCTCGGATCTCTGCCCGTACCAGACGGGCGACGTCGTCACCATGGACGGCGGCGAGTGGATCGCGGGCGCCGGAGAATTCTCGGACTACCGGAAACTGCCGCGCGAGACGCTCGCCTCGGCGTTCGACGCGATGAGGCCGAAGAAAGGCTGATGGGCCCGACGCGAGGGAAGCTCTACTGGTTCCTCTGGGGCTTCGACGCCCTGATCGCCGCGATCTTCCTCTTCTTCTTTTTCTGGGGCCTGTCCGACGGAACCGTCTCGTCGTTCAACATCGTTCTCTGGCTGGCGATCCTCGCGGGCCTCGCCGGAATCCTCGGCGGAAGCCATCGACTCCAATCGAAAGGCCACACGCGGCCCGCGATGGGGCTGCTGCTGATCCTCGCGATCCCCGGATTTCTGGGAGTCCTGTTCTTCCTCGCGGTCCTGATCCTGCACCCGCGCTGGAACTGAGGCCGGCGGCCTACTTCGGCGGGATGTTCGTGCAGTGCTCGGAGAGCACGCGTCCCCGGCCGTCGGCGAAGCCCACGACGACGCTGCAGCGCTGGTCGTCCTGAAACGGCTTCCCGTCGAAGACGCCGGCGCCCTGCCAGCGCGTGCTCACGACGACTGTGGTCCCGAAACGATACGTGCGCTCCTCGCTGCGCTCGCCGCGCTCCAGCCGATATCCCGGCGACCCCACCATCTCGCGCGTCTTCGCGAGGTCGCTGACGCCGCCGAGCGAGGAGAAGTACACGTACTCCGGAGCCAGGATCTTGTCCAGGGCCTTCACGTCCTTGGCCTTCCAGGCGTCGTCGTAGTGGACGATGAGCGCGCGAGCGTCCTTCTCGAGCGTCCCGTGCGCTTCGGTCGCGGGAGGCTCCGAACGTCCGCAGCCCAGGAGCCCGAAGAGGGATGCGACCAGCGCGAGACCGGCGCCGCGCCTCCGTGTCACGCCCCGAACGCCTCCGCGAGGAGCTGCTCGAGCTCCCTCTTGTGGACGCCGGCGTTTCCGGTCGCGGGCGAGGGAGAGGCGGCGCGGCCGACGTACTCGAGCATCGCGCAACCCCGGGGAAGAAACTCCGCCGCGTGCTCGAAGACGAAGCTCCACGCGCCCATGTTCCTGGGCTCTTCCTGGACCCAGATCGTCCGGGTCGCCTTCGGATAGCTCGCGGCGATCTCCGCGAGGCGTTCCTTCGGGAACGGGTACAGCTGCTCCAGTCGGACGATCGCGGTCTTGAAATCGCCGCGCTTCTCTTTCTCGGCCCGCAGGTCGTAATAGACCTTGCCGCTGCAGAAGAGAATCCGTTCGACGAGACCGCGGTCGGCGACCTCGGGATCGTCGAGGCAGACGCGGAATCCGCCGGTCGTCAGGGACTCGATCGGCGAGGCGGCCGCCGGCAGCCGGAGCAGGCTCTTGGGCGTGAAGAGAATCAGGGGCTTCGCGAGCGGCTGGCGCATCTGCCGGCGCAGGAGGTGGAAGTACTGTGACGGGTTCGTCGCGTTGCAGACCTGCATGTTCCCGTCGGCGCAGAGCTGCAGATAACGCTCGATGCGCGCGCTGGAATGCTCGGGCCCCTGGCCCTCGGAGCCGTGCGGCAGGAGCAGCCCCATGCGGGAGCGCTGGCGCCACTTGTCCTCGGCCGAGGCGAGGAACTGATCCACGATGACCTGGGCGCCGTTCGCGAAGTCGCCGAACTGGGCCTCCCAGAGGACGAGCGCCTCGGGCCACTCCACGCTGTAGCCGTAGTCGAAACCCATGACCGCGAACTCCGAGAGCGGGCTGTCGCAGGCCTCGAAGTGGGCCTGCTTCGGATCCAGCGTCGCGAGGGGCGTCCAGGTCTCGCCGGTCGCGGTGTCGTGGAAGACCGCGTGGCGGTGCGAAAAGGTGCCCCGGCTCGAGTCCTGGCCGCTGACACGGACCGGCGTCCCTTCGAGGACGAGCGAGCCGAAGGCGAGCGCCTCGGCGGTGCCCCAGTCGAGCGGCAGGGCGCCCTCCGCCATCTTCGCGCGGCGGGCGAGCTGCTGGACCATCTTGGGGTTGAGGCCGAAGCCCGCGGGCACCGTCGTCAGCGCGCGGCCGATCGCGGCGAGCGTCTCGCGGGCGACGCCCGTCTCGATCTCGATGACTCCGAGCACGCTCTGCGTGCTGCCCGCGGCGGTTTCGCCGCGCGGACGGCTCGCGGCCTCCTTGGCCGCCGCCAGCGCCGCCTCGTACACGGCGAGCTGGCGCGCCTCGAGCTCCTTCACTTCCTCTTCGGTCACGATGCCTTCGCGGATGAGTCGCCGCGCGTAGAGCGTGCGCACGCCCGGGTGGGCCTCGATCGCCTTGTACATCAGGGGCTGCGTATAGGTCGGCTCGTCGCCTTCGTTGTGCCCGTGGCGCCGGAAGCCGATCAGGTCGATGACGACGTCCTTGTGAAACTCCTGCCGGTAGTCGAGAGCGATCTCGAGCACGCGATACGCGGCCTCCGGATCGTCGGCGTTCACGTGGAAGATCGGGATCTGGTTGATCTTGGCCACGTCGGTCGAGTACACGGAGGAGCGGCCCTTCGAAGGCGGCGTCGTGAACCCGATCTGGTTGTTGATGACGACGTGGATCGTCCCGCCCGTCCGGTAGCCCGGCAGCTGGGCGAGATTGAAGACCTCGGCCACCATGCCCTGCCCGGCGAACGCGGCGTCCCCGTGCAGGAGCACCGGCAGAACGGGCTTCCAGGCGGCGGGGCCATGGCCGGCCTTGCGTTCCTGCTTGGCCCGGACCACGCCCTCGACGACGGGGTCGACGGCCTCGAGGTGCGAGGGGTTCGACTCCACCTGCACGGCCACGTCCTCACCGGATTCGGTCTTCCGGATCGTGTGCGCTCCCTGGTGGTACTTCACGTCGCCTTCGTCGGCCGGGAAGTCGGGATGGACCACGCCCTCGAACCCCGAGAAGATCCGCTCGGCCGAGTTGCCGACGACGTTCGCGAGGATGTTCAGCCTTCCGCGGTGGGACATGCCGATCACGATCTCGTCGACCCCGCGGGACGGCGAGTCTTCGACCAGGCGGTCGAGCAGCGGAATCGCCGTCTCGCAGCCCTCGACCGAGTAGCGCCGCTGACCCAGGAACTTCGTGCCCAGGAAGCGCTCGAACTCCTCGGCCGCGATGAGCTTCACGAGGATGCTCTTGCGGACGTTGGCGGGCAGGGGCTTGGCGGCGGCCGCGGCGGCGACATGCGCGCGGATCCAGTATTTTTCTTCCGGGCTCGAGATGTAGCGGTATTCGGTGCCGATCTTGCCGCAGTACACGCGGCGCATGAGCGCGATGATGTCGCGCAGGGGCATCCGGTCTCCGCCCTTGAGCCCGCCCGTGTAGAACTCGCGGTCGAGGTCCCAGATCGTCAGGCCGTAGGTCGCGAGCTCGAGCTCGGGATGCTCGGCGATCGTCCGGGCGCGAAGAGGATCGATGTCGGCGAGCAGATGGCCCCGCACGCGGTACGCGTTGATGAGCTCGAGGACGCGGGCCTGCTTGGCGATGTCCTCGCCGTGGCCGTCGTCGGAGAGCGAGCGGTCGATCTCCCAGCGCAGCGGGCGGAACGGGATCCCGAGATCCGCGAAGACGGCGTCGTAGAAATCGTGCTGGCCGAGAAGGAGCTCCTCGACGCGCGCGAGGAAAGCCCCGGATTCCGCGCCCTGGATGATCCGGTGGTCGTACGTGGACGTGAACGTGACGACCTTGCTGATCGCGAGCCGGGACAGCATCGCCGGCGCCGTGGCCGCGAACTCCGCGGGATAGTCGATCGCGCCGGTCGCGATGATGGCTCCCTGGCCGGGCATCAGGCGCGGAACCGAAGCCGAGGTGCCGAGCGTGCCGGGATTCGTCAGGGAGATCGTCGTCCCCTCGAAATCGGAAACCTGCAGCTTGCTCGTCCGGGCGCGCGTGATGACGTCGTCGGAAGCCGCGACGAACTCGCGGAAGGTCATCTTTTCCGCGCCCTTGACGTTGGGGACGAGGAGCGTGCGCGAACCGTCCGACTTGGCGACGTCCACGGCCAGACCGAAGCGGATCTCCTCGCGCCGGACGCGCGCGGGCTCCCCTCCCACCGCCTCGAAGGCGTCGTTCATGGCGGGGAAAGCCTTCACGCCCTGGATGACGGCCCACGAGACGAGGTGCGTGAAGGAGATCTTGGACAGCTCCGCCTGCGCTCGCGCCTCGTTGATGAGCCGGCGGTTTTCGTCGAGCAGCTTGATCGGAATCTGCCGCTGCGTGGTCGCGGTCGGAACGGTCAGGCTGGCCTGCATGTTCTCGGCGATCCGCGCGGAGGCGCCGCGGAGGGGAACCCGTTCGCCCGAGACCGCCGGAACCGGCGCGGCAGGGGTCGCCGCGGGCGTCGGTGCGGGACGGGCCGGAGGCGCGGCGGGGGCCTGTGCGGGGGCCGGCTGGGGAGGAGCTTCGATCTCCGGCGCGGCTCCGAACCGTTCCTGGAAGTAGCGGCGCCATTCGTCGTCGACCGAGGACGGATTGGCCCGGTACCGATTCAACAGGTCCTCGACGTAGCTCGCGTTCGCGCCGAACTCGGAGAGGAGCTCCTCCGACACATCGGCCGGGGGCGTGCGTGTGGACATAAGGAGGGGGATTCTAGATCAGGAGGCCGGAAACGGGCGGCGCCGGCAGGGAGCCGGAGAGCGAGCCCCCCTGATACCATCCGCGCCGAAATCGGGGGACCCCTTGAAACGACTGATCTTCATCGCCTCCGCCCTCGTGGCCGCCGTGGCGGCTGAATGGCCGCCGTCAAACCCGGGGTGCTCGCCGCGGTCAACCCGGCCGCGCTGTCGCCCGAGACGGTCCGCACGGCAAACGAGCTGCGCGACCGCATCGTGGCCGGCTCGAAAGCCGCCGACTGGGTCCGCGACATCACGGACCTCGCCGGGCCGCGCATGCCCGGCTCCCCCGGCGACCGCGCGGCGGTCGCGCTGACGCTCTCGATGCTGAAGGCCCAGGGGTTCGCGAACGTCCGGGCCGAGAAGGTCGTCGTGCCGGTGTGGGAGCGCGGCGTCGAGACGGGCGAGGTCCTCTCCCCCGCTCGGCAGAAGCTGATCCTGACGGCCCTGGGCGGAAGCATCGGCACGCCCGAGGGCGGCCTCGAAGGCGAGGTCGTCCGGTTCCGATCGCTCGAGGAGCTGGCTCTGGCCGGAAGCTCCGCGCGCGGCAAGATCGCGTTCATCGACCGGCCGACGGCGCGCACCTCCGACGGCTCGGGTTACGGCTCGGCGGGAGACGTCCGGGGCAGTGGCCCATCCGCCGCGGCGAGACAGGGTGCGATCGGGCTGCTCATCCGCTCCATCGGCACCGACGACGAGCGGGCTCCCCACACCGGAGGCATGCGCTACGCGGACGACGCTCCGAAGATCCCGGCCGCGGCGCTCGCGGCCCCGGACGCGGCGCTGCTGACGCGGCTTCTCGCGCGCGGGCCCGTCAAAGTGAAGTTCACGCTGGGTTGTCGGACTCTTCCGGACGGGGAGTCCGCCAACGTCATCGGAGAGATCCCGGGACGCGAGATTCCGAAAGAGATCGTGCTTCTCGGCGCGCACCTCGACTCGTGGGACCTGGGCACGGGCGCGCTCGACGACGCCGCCGGATGCGGCATCGTCGATCGAAGCCGCGCGGCAGATCGCGCAGCTTCCCCAAGCGAAGCGCCCGCGGCGCACGATCCGCGTCGTTCTCTTCGCGAACGAGGAGAACGGGCTGAAGGGCGGCAAGGCGTACGCGGAGGCGCACGCGGCGGAGCTCGCGGACCACGTCGCGGCCCTCGAGGCCGACCTGGGTCAGGGGCCGCCTCTCGGATTCTCGTGGAACGCCGGTCCATCGGCCAAGGCGACACTCGAAGCGATCGCGGAACTCCTCGCGCCGATCGGCGCCGACGCCCTCAAGGAGTACGACGTCGGCGGAGCGGATCTGATCTATCTGCTGCCCTCGGGCATCCCGAGCCTCGGCCTCTCGCTCGACGCGACCGACTACTTCGACTACCACCACACGGCGAACGACAACTTCGACCGCATCGATCCGAAGATCCTGGACCGCTCGACCGCGGCCGCGGCGACGCTCGCCTACGCGCTCGCCGAGATCCCGGCGCCGCTCGAACGCATCGTGCCCGAGAAGCGCGCCTTGCCCTCATGGGCACGCTGAGAGTCGGACAGATGTTCCGTCGTGGGCCCGATGAGTCCGCCGCGCGGAGTCAGCCCTGCCCTTTGACCTTCTCCCGGACGGCCTGCACCTCGGGGTGCTGGAATCCCAGAAGCTCCGCGATGCGTCGCGCGAGCTGGTTCTCGGCGGCCGTGAGCGTGCCGTCGGAATAGACGACACCCCAGATGACCTCGACGAGGCGCAGGCGTTCTTCGCGGGAGAACTTTTCCGACACGAGCCGCGTGAACTGGTAGAGATCCACGCTCTCGCGGCGCTCGGCCTCCGCGAGGCGCACGATTTCCGCGACGTCTTCCGGCGGCACCCCGAAGTCCTCGCGCACGGCGCGTAAAATCCGTTCGCGTTCGTCGTCGCCGAACGCATCGTCGGCGTGCGCGATCTCGAGCAGCAGCGCGCAGGCCGCGATGGCCACGGCGGCCGGACGCGCGGTCTCCTCCGGCGAGGACAACTTCGAGAGGAAATACCGGCGGATTTCGTGGATCCCCATGGGGGACTCACTTTATGCCGAAACCTTTTCGCTCCAGCTCGCGTATTGGGTTGTGGAAGCAAGGATTAACTATGAAACGGCGTGAATTCGAAGCTCTTCTGGTGACCCTGGAATCCACGGCGGCGGTCCTGTCGCGCGCGGCGGCGGCGCTCTCGCCCGCCGAGGCGCGGCGGCGTCCCGCGGCCGGCGGATTTTCCCTCGTCGAGAACGTGTGGCATCTCGCGGACCTCGAGCGCGAGGGATACGGACTGCGCATCCGGCGCATCCTCTCCGAATCGAATCCCGCGCTCCTGAACTTCGACGGAGACCGCATGGCCCGCGAGCGCTCCTATCAGGAGCGCGACGTCGACCGCGGCATCGTGCTGTTCGCCCGCGCGCGCGGCCAGAACCTCGAGGCCCTCCGGAAACTCTCGCGCGCGGACTGGAAACGCTCGGGCTCTCAGGAGGGGGTGGGGTGCGTCAGCCTCGACGACATCTCGCGGATGATGGCGGAGCACGACCGCTCCCACGGAACGGAGATCGCGAATCTGATCGCCGAGATCCGGGGAGGCGCCGCCGAGGCGCTCCCTTTTCGATCCGCCGTCGCCTGAAGCGCCCTGAGCCCTCGGGCTCGGCCTAGAAGCTAGAAACACTCCTCCTTCCGGGTTCCGTGGGAGCTCGCTGCGGGAGATGCGGGCGCAGACTTCCGTGAGCGCTTGGCGGCGGCAATCTCGTCGCGCGCTTCCGCGAGGTCCTTGCGGAACTCGGGAGACGCGAGCAGCCGGTCGACGACCTGCCGCGCGAGGGCCCGGCCCGATTCCGAGTCGCTGGGGAAGTGGACGCCGAGGATCTCCCGCGAGTACGCGAGCTCGGCCGCGCCTCGCGCGAAGACGTCGCGGTTCTCGGGCATCAGCTCCTGGAACACGTAGGCCGCCGTCCACGAGTTCGCGGAATGGGCGCTCGGGTACGCCGGAAAGTTCGGCGTCTCGAGCCGCTCGATCCGGGGCTCGATCTCGTACGGCCGCGCCCGGTTGAATCGGTACTTGAACGCCCAGATGTAGTACGTCGCGTCGGACTGGACGCGGGCCAGAAGATCCGCCGTCTTCGGCAGCGTTTCGGGGCCGAACCACTCGCCGAGCTCGCTTCCCGTGAAGAAGAGGTTGCGGCGCATCCGGGCGTAGTCCTCGTCGCCGGGCTGCGTGCTCACGCGATAGAAGACGCCCGCCAGCATCTGGCTGCGGGCCACGGCCTCCGGCGAACGCGCCTTCGCCTGGAGCTCGAGGAGATAGTCGAGCTCGGCCCGCGTCTGCGCCGAGCTGTTCGCCGGAAACTCGGGCAGCGAGAACTCGATCGGCGAGTCGTCGAGATAGACGGGAGCGCGGCCCAGGATCTTGAAGTAGCCCGGGTTCATCGCCCCGAGGTCGAAGAGCCGGCGATCCAGGGCGCCGGCGCCGGGCCGCGGCTTCGCGTCGAGCCTGGCGAGGCGGCCGTAGTGCTCGGAGGGAACCTCGAGGCGCGACGTCTCGGAGGTCGTTTCGCCCGCGCACTTGGCGGGCGGACAGGACTCGTCGGGGCGGGCGGCCGCCGCGGCGGAGATCGCGAGCGCGGCGACAGAGGCAGACGAGGCAGACGATCCACAGCATCGGGCGTTTCATGCAGTCACTCCTCCGAACGTGTAGGCGCCGGCCGGCACCGGTGTGACCGTCCGCTCGGCGGTCACGCCCGGCCCCTCTCGCGCCTATACGGGACGAAGGAGGCGAGAGGCCGGCTGTTAGGCTCGGGACATGGAGCCGGGTGAGCGGAAGCTCCTCCAGGAGAGGATGGCCGAGCTCGCCGACGGCAACCGAAACGCCTTCGACGACGTGTATGCGCTCGTCTGGCCGCTCGTGCGCGGATTCGTCGGCCGCCATCTCCGGCCGGCGGAGGCCGAGGACGCGGCCCAGGAGGCGCTCATTCGCGTGTTCGCCCGGGCCTCGGCCTTCGACTCGAGCCGCGACGCGCTGCCGTGGATCCTGGGCATCGCGGCCTGGCAGATCCGCACCGCGAGGCAGCGAGAGAGGCGGCGGCGCGAGGACGCGATCGGCGAGACGGAGCTCGCTCCAGGCGGCCGAGAATCCGGGCCCGGACGAAATCGCCGAAACGCGCGAGCGGGATCGTTTCGTGGGCGCGGCGCTCGACATGCTCCGCCCCGAAGACGCGGCGACGCTGCGCGCGTACATGAACGAGGAGCGCCCCGCCGTGGCTCCGGCCACGTTTCGAAAACGCGTCCAGCGCGCGGTCGAGCGCGCACGTTCCGCATGGAGAATGGGTCATGGATCGCAGCGCTGACACCCTCCCGGCCCGGGCCCGGCGCGCCTACGAGCGCGCACGGTGGACGCGCGCTCTCCCGATCGCCGTCGTCATCCCTCCGGTCGCCTCTCTGGCCTTCCTCCAGTGCGCTCAGCCGCTCGAGTCCGTCGTCTGCTCGGTCGCGCTCGCGGTGCTCGTTGCGACGTTCCTCCACCGCGGACAGGACTGGGGGCGCGGCGCCCGCGCCGGGCTCGTCGCCGGGATGGCTCCATTCCTCTTTCCCATCCTGATCGAGACGTTCGGATCCCCGGAGCTGTGCGAGCAGCTTCCCTGGTTCTGCGGCGCGGGAGGGGTGGCGGCGGGCCTGTTTCTCGGAACCCGCGGACGGATGAGGATCGCGGACCGGAAGGCCTACTGGACGGCGGCGTGCGCCGTCGCGCTGCTCGCGGGGGCGGTGGGCTGCTGGCTCGCGGGCGCGGCGGGCCTCGCGGGCCTCGCCGTGGGCTTCGCCGCCGGCGCCGTTCCGGCGCTCGCGTTGCGAGCGGCCTGAGCGGTCAGACGCCCGTCGATTGTTCCTGGACCGTCGCCCGGCGCTTCTTGCGCCACTCGATCGCGGCCGCGATGATCCCGGGCAGGATCGAGAGGAAGATCACCACGATGATGACGATCTCGATGTGCTCCTTGACGCCCGGAATCTGCCCGAGGAAATAACCGATCAGCGTCATCGACAGCACCCAGAGCGCCCCTCCGAACACGTTGAACGCGAGGAAGCGCCGGTACTCCATCTGCCCCATGCCCGCCACGATCGGCGCGAACGTGCGCACGATCGGCATGAAGCGGGCGATCACGATCGTCTTGCCGCCGTGCTTGACGTAGAAGTCGTGGGCGCGGCGCAGGTGGTCCGGGTTGAAGAAGATCGATTTGGGCCGCTTGAAGAGCGCGGGCCCCGTCTTGCGCCCGAACCAGTAGCCGACGGTGTCGCCGAGGATCGCGGCCGCGATGAGCACGAGATTCAGATGGACGATGTTGAGCTGGCCCGTGCCGGCGAAGACGCCCGCCGTCACGAGGAGCGAGTCTCCCGGCAGGAAGAAGCCCACGAGCAGGCCGGTCTCCGCGAAGACGATGATCGTCATCGCGGTCAAGCCGCCGACGCGGACGAGAGTCTCGACGTCGGTGAGCTTGTGGAAGAGCTCTTTCAGCCAATCCATGCGGGCGTCGCATGGTAGCAGGTCGGATAGGATTTGCGCCCATGCCCGACTACACCGACGCGCACGCCCGCTCCGGGATCGACGCGAAGCTGCCGGAGATCGAGACCTGGCCGAACCAGTATCCGGGCTACGAGATCACCGTCGAGATTCCGGAGTACAACGCGATCTGCCCGAAGACGGAGCTGCCGGACTTCGGGCACCTCACGATCCGCTACGTGCCGGACGAGAGGTGCCTCGAGCTCAAGTCCCTGAAGCTGTACATCGTCGCGTACCGCAACGTCGGGATCTTCTACGAGAACGCGGTGAACCGGATCCTCGAAGACTGCGTGGCGGCCTGCAAGCCGAAGCGGATGACGATCACGGGCCGCTTCTCCTCGCGGGGCGGGATCTCTTCGGTGATCGAGGCGACCTACCCGCGGAGCTGAACCTCCTGCTCTCGAAGTCGAGCAGCCGGCGCTTGCGCCATAGCCCGCCGCCGTAACCGTGGAGGGTTCCGTCCGTGCCGACGACGCGGTGGCACGGGACGACGATGGAAACGGGATTTCGTCCATTCGCGTGGCCGACGGCGCGGACCGCGGACGACCGGCCGATTCGGGAGGCGAGCTCGCGATAGGTGGTCGTCGCGCCGTAGGGCACGCGCGCGAGGCGCCGCCAGACGGCGCGCTGAAAAGGAGTGCCGCGGAGGTCGAGAGGCGTCTCGAAGCGACCGAGCCTCCCGCGGAAATACGCGTCGAGCTCCCGGCGGAGCCGCTCGATGTGCGCGTTCGTTCCCGGAACGACGGGCGCCTCGAGCCTGGTCGCGGGGCGCGTCCTTCGCGTGGCGAACTCGAGGAGGCAGATGCCCTTCCCGCTCGCGACCGCGAGCATGGGACCGAGGGGCGTCGCGATCCTCCCGGAGACGAGAGGCGGCGCGGCCCTCTCAGGCCTGGGCGGGAACGCCCTGGAACTCGGCGAGGAGGGCCTCCTTGAGCATCCGCACGAGCGGGCCGGGCTTTCCGCTTCCGATCGTGCGGCCCTCGATCGAGACGAGGGGATACGTCCACAGCGTCGTCGAGGCGAAGAAGACCTCGGACGCGGCGAACATCTCTTCGACGGTGAATGCGCGCTCTTCCACGGCGAGCCCGAGACGCCGCGCGGCCTCGATCGCCGCCGTGCGCGTCACGCCCGGCAGGATGCGGGAACCGTTGGGCGCCGTGCGCAGGATGCCCTTCGAGGCGATGAAGAGGTTCGCCTTCGTGCCCTCGAGGGCGAATCCATCGCGGACGAGGATCGCGTCCATGGCTCCCGCCTCGCGGGCCTTCTGCGCGGCCAGGACGTTGGGCAGCAGGTTGACGCTCTTGATGTCGCAGCGCCCCCACCGCTCGTCGGTCAGGAGGATCGCCTGGCCGCCCTCGGCCGGCGGCGGCGGATCGGTCTTCCGCGCGAAGGCGAAGATCGTGGGCGTCGTGCCCTCCGGCGGAAACGCGTGGTAGCGCGGAGCCGCTCCCCGCGAGACCTGGGCGTACACGAAGGCGTCCTTGTCGGAGAGGTCGTTCTCGGCGAGGAGACGCTCGCCCACCGGGCCGAAGAAGTCCGGCGAGGCCGCGAGACGGATCGCCGCCAGGCCCTCGCGCATGCGCGCCACGTGCTCGGAGAGGCGGTAGGGCCGCCCGCGGTCGTAGCGCACGACCTCGTAGATCGCGTCGCCGAAGAGGAACCCGCGGTCGAGCGGCGAGATCGCCGCCTCCGACTCGGGCACGAACCGGCCGTTCAGGTAGAGGATCGCCGGCGGCATGGCGCGGAATGCTATCAGCGGCCGCGACCGCGCCCCGCTCCGAACTCCCGGACCGCCCGAGCGAGATCCTCGCTTCCGGCCAGCGCGCGATAGGCGTTCTCCGCGTCGGCGAGAGGGTGCGTCAGCGCGGCGCGGCGCGCGCGGCGCAGCAGGGGAAGGACGGCCGAGAGAGCGCTCGGCGAAGTTCCGAGCATCCGCTCCGCGAGCCGGTCGACCTCCGCGTCGAGCCGGTCGGCCGCGACCGAGACCGCCGGCGAAGCCCGCCTCCGCCGCCTCGCGTCCGGAGACGGTCTTTCCCGTGAGGATCCAGTCCGCGGCGCGCGCCTCGCCGATCCGCAGAGGCAGGAGCGCCGCCGCGCCCGGCGGGAAGCACGCGAGGCGGATCTCCGGAAAGCCGACGCGGGCGTCCTCCGCGACGAGGACGAGGTCGCAGGCGCAGACGAGCTCGGCTCCCCCGCCGAGGCAGGCCCCCGACACGGCCGCGAGCGTGACGGCCGGCGTCTCGCAGAGCGCGACGAGGACGCGGCGCATCGCGGTCAGCATCGCCTCGATCGCGCCGGGCTCGGGAGCGTGCTGCGCGACGTCGACGCCCGCCGAGAACGCGCGGGGCAGGCCCGAAAGGACGAGCACGCGCGCCGGCGGAGCCTCGCCGATCTTCCGGGCGAGCTCCTCGAGCGACGCGAGGTCGAGGACGTTGACCGGCGGGATCTCGATCCGGAGGTCGGCCCGCGCGCCGTCGCGCGAGCGTTCCAGCCGGATCGAGCGCGCGGTCACTTCGCGGGAGTCGTCGCGGGGAGCGGCGCTCGTGGTGTCGCGGGGGCCGGCGTCGTCGCCTTCCTGGCGGCCTTGTCCCGGACGGCCTTGACCGAAGCCTTCAGGTTGGCGATGTGCGCGTCGGTGAGCGGCACGTTGGGGATCGCATTCTCGGGCGCGCGGATCATCGCGTCGAGCATGTCGTCGCGCGTCCCGCTGTCGACCCACTTCTTCGCGAGCGCGTTCACGCGGCTGACGTAGGCGAGCGAGTCCTGGAGGCCCGTCGCCGGACCGATGTCGCCGTGGCCCGGAACGAGCTTGTCGACCGGCACGCGGGACAGCGACTGGAGGCTGCGCTCCCAGCCCGCCGGATCCACGTCGGGCGACTGCATGAAGGGCTGGCGTCCGTTGAGCGCGAGGTCGCCCGAGAAGAGGATCTTGTCGCCCGACAGGTATACGACGAGATCCCCGGCGCTGTGCGCCGAGCCCAGAAAGTAGACCTGAGCGTTGTGGATGCCGTCGACCATGATGGAGCGCTCCGAGATCGACTCGACGACCGGCCGGATGTTGGCCTTGCCGGCGAGCGGGTCGTTCGGATCGCTCGTCGGCTGCGTGACGAAGGCGAGCATCTGGCCGGCGATCGACTCCTGGCAGAGGATGCGGGCGCCCGCGGCGACGAAGGCGCGCGCGCCGGTGCTGTGGTCGGCGTGGGCATGCGTCAGGATGAGCAGGCGCACGGGCTTGTTCCCCGTCGTCTCGGCGATCTGCTTGAGGATGTCCTTCGCCGTCGCGGCGTCGCCGCCCGAGTCGACCGCGACCACGCCGTCCCCGAGCAGGAACCAGCCGACGTTGGCGCCCTTGGCCGCCTCGGCGGCCCACACGCCGTCGGCGAGCTTCTGGACCTTGAGAGTCTCCTGGGCCACCAGCGGCGAGGCGGCCGCGAAAACGAGGGCGAGGACGGCGAGCGTGACGACGGGGAGAATGGCGCGAAACTTCATCGCAAGAGCTCCTTCAAGCCTGTTCGTTCTTCTCCGGGGCGGAATCCGGGGACACAACCCGAAAAACGCCTGAAAATTCCGTCAGCGGCGGACGACGTCGAGCCAGGGCCTCGCCGGCGGGGGCACCGCCCGCGCGCTCGCGGGCCGCCCGGACGAAGTCGGCGAACAGGCGCCGGGACACCGGGTCCCCGGCCAGATTCTCCGGATGCCACTGCACGGCGACGACCCACTCCCCTCCCGTCGCTTCCACGGCTTCGGGCAGGCCATCGGGCGAGGTGCCCGAGATCGCGAGGCCCGGGGCCACCGTCTCGATCGCCTGGTGATGCCGGCTGTTGACGCGCACCTCCGGCGCCGCCGCGAGCTCGGCGAGACGCGTCTCCGGCGTGATCGTGACCGCGTGGTCGAGGCGCGTCTTCTGCTCGCGGGTGCGGGCGTGGACCACGTCCGACGGCCGCTCCGCCGGGATGTCCTGGACCAGCGTGCCTCCGAGCGCCACGTTGACGACCTGCAGCCCGCGGCAGATCCCGAGCACCGGAGCGCCTGCGCGACGGGCCTGCTCGAAGAGCGCGAAGTCGATCCGGTCCCGTTCGGGATCCACCTCGACGGTACCGTTGTCGAGGAGCGAACGGCCGTAGCGCGCGGGATCCACGTCGACCCCGCCGCCGAGCAGCAGCGCGTCGAAGGGCCGCGTGGCCGGGGAGAGAGGCGTCACGACCTCGATCGCCTCGCGAGGCACGCCGGCCTCCAACAGGCTTCGGAGGTAGTCGTTGGACTCGGAGAGGTCGGCGTCCCGGTCGAGCGTCAGGGCGATGCGCATCGTGTCTATTGTAGGCGGCTCTGCTGGCTCTACTGTCGGCGGCTGTCAGGGCCGCTCGAAGAGGACCGCCATCCCCATGCCACCGGAGACGCACAGCGTGGCGATGCCCCGCTTCGCGCCCCGCCGCCGCAGCTCATGAAGCAACGTCGTCGTGATCCGGGCGCCGGTCGCGCCGATCGGGTGGCCGAGGGCGATCGCGCCGCCGTTCACATTGAGCCGCTCGGGATCGAGCGAGAGGTCCCTCGCGCAGGCGATGACCTGCGCGGCGAACGCCTCGTTGAGCTCGATGAGATCGATGTCCGAAAGCGTCAGCTTCGTCTTCTGGAGGAGGGCGCGGATCGCCGGCACCGGGCCGATGCCCATCCGCGCCGGATCCACGCCCGCCGAGGTCCAGCGCGGCCACGCGGGCGAGCGGCTCGACGCCGGCCTTTTTCGCCTCCTCCTCGGTCCCGAGCACGAGGGCCGCCGCGCCGTCGGTGACGCCGGAGGAGTTTCCGGCGTGGACGGTGCCCTGGGGATCGAAGACCGGAGGCAGCTTGCCGAGAGATTCGAGACTGGAGTCCGCGCGCGGATGCTCGTCGGCGGACACCGTCACGCTGCCCTTCTTGCCGGGCACGGAGACCGGAACGATCTCGTCGGAGAAGCGGCCGGCGCTCGACGCGGACGCCGCGCGCCGCTGCGACTCGAGGGCGTAGGCGTCCTGCTCGGCGCGCAGGATTCCGTATTCGCGCACGAGGTTCTCCGCCGTCTCTCCCATGAGCTGGCCGCAGAGCGGGCAGAGGAAGCCGTCGCGGTACATCGCGTCGACGACCTCGGCGTCGCCCATCCGCATGCCGAAGCGGGCTCGCGGCAGCAGGTACGGGGTCGCCGACATGCACTCGGTGCCGCCCGCGAGAACGACGTCGTTCTCCCCCGCGGCGATCGTGAGCGCTCCGAGCGTGATCGCCTTGAGCGAGGAGGCGCAGGCCTTGTTGACCGTGAAGGCCGGAACGGAGTCCGGCACGCCGGCGCGATGCGAGACCTGCCGGGCGGTGTTCGGACCTCCGCCCGCCTGGCGGGCGTGGCCGAAGATCGTTTCGTCCACCGCCGCCGGCGGCAGTCCCGACCGCTCGAGGGCCGCCTTCGCCGCCGCCTCCCCGAGGTCCGCCGCGGTCAATGAAGCGAAGGAGCCGCCGAACTTGCCGATCGGGGTGCGGACGGCCGAGAGGACGAAGACGGGGCGCATGGGGGCGGCGGATTATAGGTGACGTCACCTGATCCGCCCGAGGAGTCCCGGCGAGGACGCTGAGCGACGGAGTCGGACGTAGGCTGAATGTCGACGGGCGTGCCCTCAATGCGTCGAGACCGTCAGCATTCGAGCCTAGACCACAGGCAGATGCACCGTGAACGTCGCTCCCTTTGCCCACCGTGCTCTCCGCGGTGACCTTCCCCTTGTGGGCCTCGACGATCCACCGCACGATCGACAGGCCCAGGCCCGAGCCTCCGGGGTTGGCCGCGCGAGAGCGCTTGCTGCGGTAAAACCTCTCGAAGACGAAGGGCAGGTCCGCCTCGGGAATCCCCACGCCCGTGTCGGCGACGGCGATCCGGGCTTCGCCCGGCGCGGATTCGACGCGCACGACGATCCGGCCGCCCGTCTCCGTGTAGCGCAGGCTGTTCTCGAGCAGGTTGTGCAACACCTGCTGGAGGCGCCCGGAATCGGCGAAGACGTACACCGGCAGGCCCGGCACCTCGGTCGAGAGCTCGAGCCCGCGGTCGCCGGCGGCGGGAGCAAAGTCCTTGACGGTTTCGGAGACGAACCGGCCGAGATCCAGGTTCGCGAACGAGAGGGTGACGCGCCCGCTCTCGCCGCGCGTCAGGAAGAGCAGGTTCTGCGAGATCCGCGCGAGATGCCGGACTTCGAGGATGGCGTTCCCGATCGCCTCGCGGTACTCCTCCGCCGGACGCTCTTCTTCGAGCGCCACCTCGAGGGAGCCGCGGAGCACGGTGAGCGGCGTGCGCAGCTCGTGGGAGACGTCGGCGATGAACTGATGCTGCTCTTTCTCCGTCGCCGCGAGGGCGTCGAGCCTCGTGTTCAGGAGGTCGACGACGCGGCGGCCTTCCTCCGAGAGTCCGTCCGCCGGGATGCGGCGGAGCGGATGCCGCTCGGTCCCCTCGAGCCGGCTCGCGACGACCTCCATCTCCGAAGGCGCTGCGGGCTCGGAAGGGCTCGAACCGAAGAGCCGGGAGAAGACGCCGGCCATGGACGCGCCGGCCTCAGGCCGCCGGACCGGCGCCCGGTTCGCGCACGCGGTAGCCGACGCCGCGGACCGTCTGGATCAGGCGCTCGCGCTCTCCGCCGTCGATCTTCTTGCGGAGGGCATTGATGTACACGTCGATGATGTTCGTCGAGAGATCGAAGGAGTCCTCCCAGATGCGCGCCTGGATCTCCGACCGCGAGACGACCTTGCCGCGCCGGCGCAGGAGGAGCTCGAAGAGGGCGCCCTCGCGCACCGTCAGGCGAACCGTCTCTCCGGCGCGCGTGACCTCCCGGGACTCGGGCTCGTACGAGAGATCGTCGAAGACGAGGGGCCCGGGCGGGACCACCTCCGTCCGGCGCAGCAGAGCGCGCATGCGCGCCATGAGCTCGCGGAAGGAGAACGGCTTGACGAGGTAGTCGTCGGCTCCGGCATCCAGACCCTCGATCTTGTTTTCGATCGTGTCGCGCGCGGTCAGCATCAGGATCTTGGCGCCGACGCCACGGTCGCGGAGCTCGCGGCAGAGCTCGAGTCCGTCGCGGGAGCCCTCGAGCAGGAGGTCCAGGATGATCAGGTCCGGAGGGCTCGCGACGATCTTCTCGAGCGCCGCGTCGGCGTCGCCGACGGTCTCGACCGCGTAACCCTTTTCGGTCAGTCCTTTCCGGAGGAATTGCGCGATGCGCTGTTCGTCCTCGACGACGAGCACTCTCATGGCTGAGGATCCTCCGGCCCTCGCGGGGCCGGATCCCGCTCCTCACCGGCACGCTTCATGAATGACACGATGAAGGCCGAGCCGGCCCCGGCGGCGAAACCCGCGGCGAAGGAGGAATGCGGGGAGTCGAGCGTCACGGCGCCGAGGGCGCCCACGGCGACCAGGCCGAACAGCAGGGGGCGGGACACCGCAATGGGGGGCACGGCAATGGGCGGCACGGCCGGAATCATAGAGTCTCGACGCCGGTATTATGACGGGCTTAAGCATCCATAAGGAGGCAGCAATGAGGCGAATCGGTTCTCTGGCAGCGGCGGCGGGGGCCGCCCTCGTCCTGGTCGCCCTGGGCGCCTGCGGGTCGTCCAAGTCGGCGGCGCCCTCCGGCGCCACAGCGCACGCGGCGATCGAGCCGCGCAGCGGCTCGAAGGTCACCGGCAAGGCCGTGTTCACGGAGATGCCCTCGGGGGGCACGAAGGTCGAGGTCTGGGTCGAGAACGCGACCCCCGGAACCCACGGAATCCATCTCCACGAGAAGGGCGACTGTTCGGCGCCCGACGCCTCCTCCGCGGGGCCGCACTTCAATCCGGCCGGCAACCCGCACGCGGGTCCGTCCGACGCGAAGCATCACAACGGCGACTGGGGCAACATCACCGTCGGCGCCGACGGCAAGGGGCATCTCGAGGTGACCACCAGCATGCTGACGGTCATGCCCGGCCCGAACTCGGTCGTCGGCAAGGCGGTCGTGTTCCACGAGAAAGCCGATGATCTGAAGTCGCAGCCCTCCGGGGATGCGGGTGGGCGTCTCGGTTGCGGCGTGGTGCAGTAAGCCGAGCCTCTCTCCTCGGTCTCGCAGGGCGGCGCAAGCCGCCCTTTTTCATGGGCCGTGATTCAATCCGCGGCATGAAGACAACCCACGTTCGACCTTCCCCCCGACGAGCTGCGTCGTCTGGGAGCGCTCGCGGCGGACGCGGTCGCCGCGCATCGCGAGGGCCTCGATTCGAGGGCCGTCTTCGGGAAGATCGGCGACCGCGCCTCCCTCTTCGACGAACCTCTGCCCGAGGAGGGCCGGCCGTTCGAGGAGGTCCTCGCGTTCGTGCGCGAGAACGTCATGCCCTATCCGATGGGCAACTCCCATCCTCGCTTCTACGGCTTCATCAACGCGACGGCGGATCCCGTCGGCATCTTCGCGGACTTCCTGGCTTCCGGCATGAACCCGAACTGCTGGGGCGGCGATCACGCCGCGACGCACGTCGAAGGCCGCGTCGTCCGGTGGCTCGCCGAGATGCTCGGGTTTCCGGCGACGGCCGAGGGCATCCTCGTCTCGGGCGGGTCCATGGCGAACTTCACCGCTCTCGCCGTGGCGCGGCGGGCGCAAACGCCCGGCAACGTCCGGGAGGACGGATTGTCCGGACCGGACCGCCCGCGGCTGACCATCTATGCCTCGGACCAGGTCCACGCCTGCGTCGACAAGGCCGCCGACCTGCTGGGAATCGGGACGCGGCAGCTGCGAAAGATTCCGACGGACGAGGCCTTCCGCATCCGCCTGGATCTCCTCGAGGAGACGATCGCCGCCGACCGGCGCGACGGCCTGCTTCCCGCGATCCTGGTGGGCAACGCCGGCACCGTCAACACCGGCGCCATCGATCCGCTCTCGGAGCTCGCCGACGTGTGCGCGCGCGAGAAGATGTGGTACCACGTCGACGGCGCCTACGGCGCCCTGGCGTCGATCGTGCCCTCGCTGAAGCCGCTCTTCGCGGGCATGGAGCGGGCCGACTCCATCGCCGCCGACCCGCACAAGTGGATGTACGTGCCCTACGAGGCCGGCGCCACGCTCGTCCGCGAGCCCGGCCGCTTCTCCGCGACCTTCCGCAAATTCCCCGAGTACCTCGCGCAGGATCCCGAAAGTCCCTTCCCCGGACCGGCCTGGTTCGCGGAGCGCGGCGTCGAGCTCTCGCGCGGGTTCAAGGCGCTCAAGGTCTGGATGGGCCTGAAGGTGCACGGCCGGCGCGCATACGCCGCCCAGATCGAGAACGACGTGCGGCTCGCGCGGTTTCTCTCCGCCCAGATCGACCGCCGTCCGGAGTTCGAGCGTCTGGCCGAGCCGGTGCTCTCGATCGCGAACTTCCGATACCGGCCGAGCGGCGTCGCCCTCCCCGACGCCGTCCTCGACGGCATCAACCGCCGCATCATCAACCGCCTCGTCGGCGAGGGAACGTTCTTCCTCGCTCCGACGATCCTCAAGGGCCGGACCGCCCTCCGCGTGTCGATCACGAATTTCCGGACGCGCGAGGAAGATCTCGTCGCCCTCCTCGACGAAGCGGAGCGGATCGGCCGCGAGCTTTCGAAGGCCGAGGGTGTCGCCTAGGCCCGGCGCGCCCCGGACGGGCGACTAGGAGTCCGCCGCACGCTCGGTTTCGCCCTCGCCTTCCACGCCTCGAGGTTCCGCTCGATCTGGCCGGTGTGCTTCTCGAGATGCTCGGCATAAACCTCGAGCCACCGTTCGGCGCCGAAGGTGCCGGACTCGCTGTGCGTGCCGACCTTGGCCCAGGCCGACTCGGGCATGCGGCGCAGCAGCGGCACCGTGTTCGCCCGAACGGCCTTGACCGTCTCGAGCGCGGGCTCGACGGGGAGCGACTGGTAGTCCAGGGCTCGGGCCCAGTGGGCCTCGTCGTAGCCCAGGATCTTCGGGTCCTTTTCCGCGGCCAGGTAGCGGATCCGCGCGGCCGCGTTCGTCTCGGAATCGGCACAGTGAACGACGACCTCGTGCGCCGACCATTTCCCTTCGGCCGGGCGCCATTGCCGTGCCTCCGGCGGGACCTTCGCCCACGCCGCGGCCAGCTTCCCGGGGCCGTCCTCGTATCGCCGGATGAGCGCTTCGCGATCTGCTTTCGTGTGGGTCATCGTCAACTCCTTCTACCAGAGCGTTCCGTCGAGCGACACGACGGTCTTTTCTCCCACGACCTCGGCGACGTGCCGCGTGCCCGCCGGGAGGTAGAGGCGGTCGCCCTCCTTCAGATCGTAGACCGTTTCGCCGACGGTCACCCGCAGCGTTCCTTCGAGCACCGCGTCGCACTTGTCCTGGGCGTGCTCATGGGGAGGAAACGTCGTCCCGGCGCGATACGTGTAGACGAGCACGTCGAACCCTCGAGCTCCATCGTGCGCATGAGGCGCTTCTCGGTCAGAGCGCCGGCGCCGGCGCGCCAGCGTTCGAGGCGGACGTCGCGGACGTCGTCCAAGGTGGCGGAAAGTCTATCGTCGATCGTCCGCCTCAAAAGAAAAGGGGGGCTTGCGCCCCCCTTGTGGATGTCCTTGCGAGATGTGAAATCAGTACCGGCCGCCGCGGCCTCCGCCCCGCCGCTGCCCTGCGTCTTCGGACGGGCCTCGTTCACGGTCAGCGCGCGGCCGCCGTATTCCTGACCCGAAAGCGCCGAGATCGCATTGCGCGCCTCGTCGTCGCTGCCAAACTCGACGAACCCGAAGCCCTTCGAGCGACCCGTATCGCGATCGGTGATGATCGCGACGGAGCTGACCGCTCCGTAGGTCGAGAAGAGCGAACGAAGATCGTCCTCCGAGGTGTTGTAGGGAAGGTTACCAACGTAGAGTTTCATCGAAACAGAATCCTCGAAACCGGCGTCACGTTCCTCCGACTCCGTCGCGCCGCTCGGTGGAGCCGACTTCCCCTGACAAATCGTCGGACTTCTGTGCGTGCGCGGGATGCGTGCTTGGAAGGCGAGCGATCGGGAAGGCGCGAAGTATACCAGCGGTCGGGGTCAATGGGGGTCATCAACACTACTTAAGGTTTTCTTAAACGGCCCCTCGAAGCCGCCTCCCGGAGCGCCTGGCTGACCCACCGGCTGGTCATCTCTTTGCGCCACAGGAACGAGAAGTCGGTGTTGTCCATCGGCCTCGAAGGCTGCGCGGCCGCCTCGGCCGCTTCCGCGATCGCCGTCATATCGAAACTCGAACCGACCAGGATCGACTCCGCACGCGTCGCGCGGACCGGCGCGGAGGCGACGGCGCCCAGGACGATGCGCGCCTCCGCAACTCTTTCCCCTTCCAAGCGAACGGCGACGCCGACGGAGAGAACCGGGAAGTCGAAGGAGCCGCGCCGGCGCAGTTTTCGATAGGCCGTTCTCCAGCCCTCGGATTTCGGAACTCGGATCTCCGTCAGGAGCTCCTCGGAGCGCTTGGTGAGGTAGTGGATGCCGTCGTTGGCATAGAGGTCTTCGACGGGCACCTCGCGCTCCCCCTCCGGGGAGGCGAGCACCGCGCGGGCCGAGAGCGCGATCAGGATGGGCACCGAATCCGCCGACTGGATGGCCAGGCACTTGGGCGAGCCGGGCGCCACCCAGCAGATCGCGCCGTCCTTCTTCATGCAGAAGTCGATCGCCTGGCGCCACTCGTAGTTCTGGTCGTAGTAGTTGCACCGGGTATCGAGCAGGAGATTCCCGCCGAGCGTGCCCATGTTGCGCAGCGGCGGCGTCGAGATCTCCTCGATCGCATGGACGAGCGCCGGGTAAGCACGCCGCATCCGCCTCTGGGTCTCGATCGCCGAGAGCGTCACCGCGGCGCCGATCGACGCGCCCGATTCGCCGACGCGCAGGCGGCCGAGCGCGCGCACGCGCGAAAGGCCGATGACGACCTTCGGCGTCTGCTGCCGCCGCTTCATGTTGGGATACAGATCCGTGCCGCCCGCGACGTAGGCCGCGTCCGGCCCCTCCCCCGCCCGGATGCGGAGCGCCTCGCGCACCGTCGTCGGCGCGAAGTAGCGGAACTTCGGAAGGCGCATCATGGGATCACCGCACTCCCCCGGCGCCCGTCACCGCCGCGTCCGCGGCCTTGCCGTCGCCGCCCTCGGCCGGCGTGGGCACGTGGATCGGCGCGGGGTACGGAACCGACGGAAACCGGGTCGGGCCGAAGCGCGCGGGCTGCCCCTTCGCCTTCGCCTTGAGCGCCCGAAGCACCTTCTCCGGCGTCACCGGCACCTCGTCCACGCGCACGCCGACGGCGTCGAAGACGGCGTTCGCGACCGCCGGGGGAATCGGCAGGAGCGGCCCCTGCCCGACCTCCTTGGCGCCGAAGGGACCGTTCGCGTCGGGATCCTCCACGAGGTACGTCTCGACCTCCGGCATCTCCTTCGTCGTCGGGCTCTTGTACTCGAGCATCGACGGAAACTTGTGGACGACGTTGGCGTTCGCGTCCGTGCGATAGACCATCTCCTCCATCACGGCCTCGCCGAGCCCCATGTAGACGGAGCCCTCGACCTGCCCCATGACGAGGGCCGGATTGATGCACTTGCCGACGTCGTGCGCGATCCAGATTTTCGGGATCGTCAGGATCCCGGTCTCCGGGTCGACCTCGACCTCGACGACCGCGGCGGAGTACGAGTACGCGGGCGAAGGCCCCACACCCGCGCCGCGGTAGCGGCCGGCGGAGGGCGGCGGCGAGTACGAGCCGACGGTGCCCAGGGTGCCGTAGCGGGACTCGGCGAGGACCACCGCCTCGGCGAAGCTCATGCCCTTGTCGGGGTTCGCCACGTCGAAGACGCGTCCCCCGGCGAAGCCCACGCCCTCCGGCGGGATCTCGAGCTTCTTCGCCGCGGTCGCGACGAGCATCTCCTTCGCGCGCTCGGCCGCCTGGATCGCGGCGTTGCCGGTCATCAACGTCACGCGCGAGGAGTACGAGCCGAGGTCCACCGGCGTCAGGTCCGTGTCGCCGGTGACGATGCGGATGTCGAAGGGATCGATGCCCAGGACCTCCGCCACGATCGAGGCCAGGATCGAGTCGGAGCCCTGGCCGATGTCCGTCGAGCCGCAGAAGACGGTGACGCCGCCGCCGCGGTCGAGCTTCAGCTGGACGCCGGACTGCGGCATCGTGTTCCAGTAGATCGGCAGCCCCGCGCCGCAGAGGTACGACGAGCAGGCGATTCCGAGCCCCCGCCCGGGCGGAAGCTTCCCGCGCCGCTTCTTCCAGCCCGAGGCCGCGACGACTTTATCGATGCAGGCGCCGAGGCCGATCGAGCCGACGCGCAGGAAGTTCGCGGTCAGCGTGTTCGCCGGATGGAGGTGGCGGCGGCGGATCTCCGCCGGATCGATCCCGAGGTCGCAGGCGATCTTGTCGAGCTGGACCTCCAGGGCGAAGCGCGGCTGGGGCGTGCCGTGGCCGCGCTTGGGGCCGCACGGAGGCTTGTTGGTGAAGACGCGCGCGCCGTCGAAGCGGTACGTCGGCACCTGATAGGTCACGGTCTGCAGCGCGCCCGTGTAGTACGTCGAGGCGACGCCGTAGGAACCGTAGCCGCCGCCGTCGAGCACGGTCTGGAAGTGCATCGCCGTGATCGCGCCGTCTTTCTTCACGCCGGTCCGCACTTTCATGAGCGTGGGGTGGCGCCCGCGGTGGCAGTAGAAGACCTCCTCGCGCGTGAGGCAGATCTTGACGGGCCGCCCCGTGACGCGCGAGAGGTGGGCGACGACGATCTCGTGGTTGAAGGGATCGGACTTCCCGCCGAAGCCGCCTCCGTTGGGAGTGGCGATGACGCGGATCTTCGCGGGCGGCATCTCGAGCACTTTCGCGAGGGCGCGGTGCACGTAGTGCGGGGTCTGCGTCGAGGACCAGAGGGTCAGCTTTCCGTCGGGGCCGAAGTCGGCGACCGCGGCGTGCTGCTCGAGCGGGCAGGTGCGTGTTGCCTTCGTAGAAGAAAAGGTCCTCGTAGATGCGGTCGGCGCGCGCGAACCCCTGTTCCGTGTCGCCGAACTCCATCGACACGAGCTTGTGGATGTTGGCCTGGTCGCCGTAGTCGTGGATGGGAGTGGCGGCCGGAGCGAGGCCGTCGTCGATCGAGCCGACGGGAGGCAGCGGCTCGTAGTCCACGGCGATGAGGTCCAGCGCATCGAAGGCCGCGTCCTCGTCCACCGCCGCGACCGCGGCCACCGGGTCGCCGACGAAGCGGACGCGATCGGTGCAGAGCGCGTGCTCGTCCTGCGAGACGGGGAGGATCCCGAAGGGCGTCGGCAGGTCCTTGCCCGTGGCGATCGCGACGACGCCGGGCGACGCCAGAGCCTTCGAGACGTCGATGGAACGGATCTTCGCGTGGGCGATCTTCGAGCGCAGGAGCTTGCAGTGGAGCATCCGCGGCAGCATCACGTCGTCGGCGAACTTCGTCTGGCCGGTGACTTTCGCCGCGCCGTCGACCTTGGCGTAGGGACGCCCGACGACGCGGGTGCGTCGATCGGGCGCCGTCACGATTTCAACACCGGAAGCAGTCCGCTCTCGTCGAAATCAAATCCGTAGAGGATCTCTTTGCGAGGCGCCACGTCCTCCCCGCGCATCCAGGCGGCGGCGAGCTCGACCGCTTCGAAGATCTTGATGTAGCCCGTGCAGCGGCAGAGGTTCCCCGCGAGCGCTTCGCGAATCTGCGGCAACGTCGGTTTCGGGTTCTCCTCCAACAGCGCCTTCGCCGTCAGGAGGAATCCCGGCGTGCAGTAGCCGCACTGCGCCGCGCCCAGGTCGGCGAAAGCCTTCTGCAGCGGATGGAGACCACCCGGTCCGGCCATGCCTTCGACCGACTCGACGCGGCGGCCTTCGCACTCCAGACCGAGCACGAGACACGAAAGCACCGGCCGGCCGTCGACGAGGACGGCGCAGGTGCCGCACTCGCCGAGCTCGCAGCCGTGCTTGGTTCCCGTCAGCCCGAGATCCTCACGCAGGACCTCGAGGAGCGTCTTGTGCGGCGCGAACGCGGCCTCGGCGGGCTCGCCGTTCAGTTCGAAACGGATCAACGCCCGCGTGGGCTCGAGTGCGCGGGATTTCTTCCGAGAGGCCACGATTCTTGAGACTCTAATCCCTTTATTTTGTTAAGGAAAGGCCACTGATTGCTGACCGACTGGTCAGACAGGATTCAGCGTGCGGGCGGCGGCGCGGCGGGCCAGGGCGGTAACTCGAGGAGATCGAGTGGGTTGACGCGCGCCCCATGGAGGCGAGCGCCCCAGTGGAGATGAGGTCCCGTCGCGCGACCGGTGGCTCCGACCGCGCCGATCCGCTGCTCTCCGGCGACCTCTTCGCCCGGGCGGACGTCGATCGCCGAGAGATGGAAGTAGAACGTGAAGAGCCCGCGACCGTGGTCGAGAATCACGGTATTGCCGGAGAAGTAGAGATTCTCCGCGAGCGCCACGACCGCCGGCGCCGTCGCGAACACCGGCTCCCCTGCGGGGGCCGCGAGGTCGACGCCGTCGTGCGGGGAGCGAGGCTGGTCGTTGAAGACGCGACGGACGCCGAAGCTTCCATGCGAGCCCGACTCCACGGGTCGTTGAAAGGCCGCCTCGAAGCGGCGTCGCGTGTCCGCGGCGGCATAGACCCGCTTGACCTTCTCCCGGTCCTCCGCGATGCGAGCGAGCTCCTCCGCGGGCGGCTCTACGTACGCCGGTGCGACCTTCAGCTTCTGGGTCGGGAACTTCCCCGAACGCACCTGGAGCGTCCTGGCGGCTTGTACGGCGCCACCATCTTTCCCGACGGCCGAGACTTCGATCGTCCTCTTCCCGACCTTGGTCTCAAAGTCGATGCCCAGGAGCGCGCGACAGGTCCGCCCGTCTCCGACAGCCTCCATCGCGAACTCACGCGTTCCATCCGAAAGCGTCGCGGAGGCGAGCGGCGCGGGGCTTCGCAGCGTCACGACGACGATCTCTCCCTGCTTCGGCTGCGCCGGGGAAACGTCGAGGGTGACTTTCGAGGTCGAGGCCGCGCCGGCCAGGCTCGCGACGGTCGCGGCGGCGAGGGCGGCGGCCGCGGCTGCGGCGAGCCTCACGCGTCCTGCGCCGCGGCCTCGGCTTCCATTTGCGGAGAGTCGAACCGCAGCTCGCCCTCCGAACGGGCGATGACCGTGGCGCAGACGAGATCCCCCGTGACGTTCAGCGTCGTCCGGCACATGTCGAGGAACCGGTCGACGCCCAGGATGATTCCGATGCCCTCCGCGGGAACGCCCACAGTCTGCAGCACGATGACGATCAGCGGGATGGAGCCTCCCGGCACGCCCGCCGTGCCGACGCCGGCGAGGATCGACATGATGACCACCGTCACCTGCTGGCCGAGCGTGAGGTGCACGCCGAACACCTGCGCCAGGAAGAGAATCGTGACGCCCTCGAAGAGGGCCGTTCCGTTCTGGTTGCCGGTCGCGCCGACCGTGAGCACGAAGTTCCCGATTCGCGGAGCGATGCCCAGCTTCTTCTCCGCGGTCTGGAGCGAGCTCGGGAGCGTGGCGTTCGAGGAGGCCGTCGAGAATGCCGTCAGCGCGACCTCGCGGATCCGGAACGCCCACTCGATGGGCGGGACGCGGGCCAGCCACTTGAGGATCGCCGAATAGACGACGAACTGCTGGAACGCGAGGCCGGCCACCACGACGGCGACGTAGCCGCCGAGGCGGGGGATGACGGCGAATCCCGACTTGGCCGTCAGGGAGTACATCAGGGCGCCGACGCCGTACGGAGCCAGACCCATCGCCCAGTCGACGATCTTCATCGAGACGCGCTGGATTCCGTCGAAGACTTCGATGAGGGCCTCGCGTTCGCGCTTCACCTGCGCGAGCGCCACGCCGAAGAAGACCGCGAAGACCATGAGAGCGAGCATCTCGCCCGAGAGGGCGTCGACCGCCGCGGCGAGCGGGTTGCGCGGGATCAGCGAGAGGAGCGTGTCCGTCCAGGGCTTGGCCTGGCTCGCGTTCTCGATGGCCTTCTGCGACTGCCCTGCGAACGTGCCCTCGAGGTTGGCGCGGACCGAAGGATCGATCCCCACGCCCGGCTTGAAGAAGTTGACGAGGAAGATGCCCACCGCCACCGAGATCCCGCTCGCGAAGAGCGTGTAGACGAGCGTCTTCAGGCCCACGCGGCCCAGCCGGTGGGCGTCGCCGAGCTCGAGCACGCCCAGGACGAGCGAAGAGAAGACCAGCGGCACGACGATCATGAAGATGAGGCGGAGAAAGAGCTGCCCGAGCGGGTAGGCGATGTTCTTGACGCTCCAGTCGACCCAGGGCGCGCCGCCGCCGATGGAGTTGGCGAGCAGTCCCAGGACGATCCCGAGGAGGAGACCGAAGAGGATCTTGCTGTGCCGCGGGAGACCTTTGCGGTCCCCGCCGGCCGACTTCGCGGCCGGGTTGCGGGCGGCGCCGCGGGAAGCCTGTTTTCTATCCGTCATCGCGAGCTGACGGAGACTCTAACGCACAAGGCCGGGACGGAGACGGCCCCGGGTTCCCGCCGTTTACTTCGCCGGCGACTTGAAGGTCTCTCCGCCCTTCATGACGAAGACCACGCGCTCGGTGACCCGGATGTCCGCGAGCGGATCGCCGGGCACCGCGACGATGTCGGCCTGCTTGCCCTTCTCGAGCGTGCCGATCTCGGCGGAGAGTCCGAGCAATTCCGCGGCCGACGGGCCGGCCGTCTTGAGCGCCTGCGCGGGAGTCATGCCGCGCTCCACGAGCAAAGCGAACTCGCCGGCGTTCGACCCGTGCGGCCCGACACCCGCGTCGGTGCCGAAGGCAATCTTCACCCCGGAACGGATCGCCCGGCGCATCATGTCGTCGTGCGCGTCGAGGGCGGCCTTGGCCTTGGCGGCGACCGCGGGCGGGAAGCGCTCGAGCTTGTTGCCCGTCCACTGACCGGCCATGCAGGTCGGGACGAGGAACGTGCCCTTCGACTTCATGAGGGCGAGCGTCTCGTCGGTCAGAAACGAGCCGTGCTCGATCGAGTCGATGCCCGCCTTGACCGCCGAGCGCGCGGCCAGGTCTCCGTGCGAGTGCGCGGCGGTCTTGCGCTTGAGCCGGTGCGCTTCGTCGATGATCGCGGTGAGCTCGGCGTCGGTGAGCTGCGGCGCGGACACGTCGTCGCCGAGCGACAGGACGCCCCCCGAGGCGCACATCTTGATGACGTCGGCCCCGTACTTGATGTCCAGACGAACGGCCTGGCGGCCTTCCTCCGGGCCGTGGAGGATGCCGCGCTCGAGGCCGGGTTCCGGCCCGAAGGTCCCCGGCGGAAACCCGGTGTTGTCGCAGTGGCCTCCCGTCGCGCCGAGCGCGTAACGGGCGACGAGCATCCGCGGCCCCGGCGTCAGACCCGCGTCGATCGCATTGCGCAGGCCGACGTCGAGGTCTTTCTCGGAGCCGACGTCGCGGACCGTCGTGAACCCCGCATCGAGCGTGCGCCGGGCGTAGACCGCGCCGTAGAAGACCTGCTCGGTCGCCGGCCGCCGCAGGCCGTCGAAGAAGTCGCGGATGTAGTTGTCGCCCCCCTCGCCCGTCAGGTGCGTGTGGCTGTCGATGAATCCGGGCAGGAGCGTCGCGTCGCCGAGGTCGATCACCGTCGCGCCGGCCGGGACGGCGACGCCCGAGCCCGCCGCCAGGATCTTCGATCCCTGCACGACGACGACTCCATTCGCGACGGTCGTGTCCGACTTGCCGTCGAAGAGCCGGGCCGCGCGGATGGCGGTGACGGGCGCCGGCGTGGGCGCCGGGGCCTGGGCGGCGAGGCGGCCCGCGACACTGAAGGCGAAGGCGAATCCGGCGAAGGCGATCCGGCAGAATGTCCTCAAGCGACCTCTCCACTTCTGGCCGCGCGTCCCCGCGCGACATACACGAGCGCGCCGGCAGCGAGGGCGATCGCGCCGGCCACGAAATTCTTCTTCTCGGCGGCCGACAGAAAGACCAGACAGATGACCAGAGCCAGAATCGGAATGACCGGACCCCCGGGAAGGCGGATCGTGCGCGGCGTCGCGGGCATCTTGCGGCGCAGGATCGGCACGGCGAGGCACGTCCCGATGTACGTCGCGAGCCTCGCGATCGCGGAGAGCACGGCGAGCTCCTCGGCGACGCCGAGCGCTCCGGGCTGGATCCGGTGGAGGATCGAGTCGACGACGATGAGCCCCAGGGCGATGCCGGACTGGGTCAGGATCGCCACGTACGGCGTGCGATACCGCGGATGGATCTTCGCGAAGGACCGCGGCAGCCGGCCGCCCTCGGCGAGGGCGTAGAGGTAACGCGGGCCGGCGAGCACCGTGTTGTTGTTCGTCCCGAGCACCGAGAGCGCCGCGCCGACCGTCAGCAGCCACCCGCCCGCCGGCCCGAGGAGCAGCCGCCCGGCGTCCGCCAGCGGCGTCTTCGAGACGCCGAGATCCGGCAGGGTCCCGATCGCCGTGAGCTGCACGAGCGTGTAGATCGCCGTGACGATCGCGATCTGGACGATGAGAGCGAACGGCACGTCGCGCTGCGGATTCTTGTACTCCCCCGCGGCCGCCGACGTGTTCTCGAAACCGGCGTACGCGAAGAGCACGAGGAGCGCGGCCTTCGTGAAGTTGCCGGAGTCGGGCGCCGGCACGGGAAAGACGCGGTTCCAGTCGATCGCGAAGACGCCGACGCAGACCAGGAGGACGAGCGGGAGGATCTTGCCGAACGCCAGAAAGACGGCGGTGCGCGCTCCCGACTTGACGCCGCGGACGTTGATCCAGGTCAGCACGGCGAGCTCCAGGAAAATCGTCAGCGCCTGGCCCCAGCCGTGGTTCGCTCCGTCCCAGAGATATCCGACGGCGCGCGAGAAGAAGACCGAGAGGCTCGCGACCGACGCGATGCGGGCGATCCAGGTCATCCAGCCGACCTCGAAGCCCACGAAGTCGCCGAAGGCCGCGCGCGTATAGACGTAGGCGCCGCCGGGCTTGTCGAAGAGGCTCCCCGCTTCGGCGAAGCAGAGAACGATGAGGAGCACGGCGAAGCCCGCGGCCAGGATCGCCCAGATGCTCGCGGGCCCGAGCAGCGCCGCCGCCGCGACGGGAAGGATGAGGTACACGCCGCTGCCGACGACGTCGTTGACCGACAGCGCCACGATCTCCCAGCGGGAGACGGCGCGCAGGAAACCGGGGGACTGCGGTGCGGGCGGAGCTCAGAGTCGCGGCGATTGTAGATCAGCCCTCGCGGGATCCTTCGTCGCTGCGCTCCTCAGGATCGACCGGCTTCTATATACTCCCCCGCTCCATGCTGCGCGCCGGAATCGTCGGGCTGCCCAACGTCGGCAAGTCCACCCTCTTCAACGCCCTCACGCGGACGCGAAAGGCCGAGGCGGCGAACTATCCCTTCTGCACGATCGAGCCCAACGTCGGCGTCGTGGTCGTGCCCGACGCGCGCCTCGAGCCGCTCGCGAAGCTCTCGAAGTCCGAGCGGATCATCCCCGCCACCATCGAGTTCGTGGACATCGCCGGCCTCGTCCGGGGCGCTTCGCAGGGCGAGGGCCTGGGGAACAAGTTCCTGCAGCACATCCGCGAGGTCGACGCGATCGTCGAGGTCGTGCGCTGCTTCGAAGACAAAGACGTCGTCCACGTCGCCGGCCATCTCGACCCGATCGCCGACATCGAGACGATCAAGACCGAGCTCGTGCTCGCGGACCTCGAGACCATGACCCGGGCCAAGGACAAGCTCGAAAAGCTCGCTCGGGGCGGCGACAAGGAAGCGAAGGAATCGCTGGCGGTGGCCGCCAGGCTCCTTCCGCACCTCGACGCCGGCAAGCGCGCCCTCTCTCTGGAGCTTTCGCCCGAGGAGGCCGTCCTCGCCCGGCGATTCTTCCTCCTGACGAGCAAGCCCATGCTCTTCGTCTGCAACGTGTCCGAGGACGAGCTCGCGACCGCGGACGAGTCGTCGCCCCATGTGGCCGCCGTTCGACAGTACGCCGCCACGCACGTGGGCACCGAGGCCGTCGTCGTCTCGGCGGCCATCGAGGCCGAGCTCTCCGAGCTCCCGGAGGCCGAGGCGAAGGAGTACCTCTCCCACCACGGCGTGTCGGACTCGGGCGTATCGAATCTGATCCGCGCCGCGTATCACCTGCTCGGCCTGCGCACCTACCTCACGGCCGGCGAGAAGGAAGCCCGCGCCTGGACGATCCACGCCGGCGACACCGCCCCGCAGGCCGCGGGCGTCATCCACTCGGACTTCGAGCGCGGGTTCATCAAAGCCGAGACCGTTTTCTACGACGACCTGCTCGCCGCCGGGTCCATGGCCTCCGCGAAGGAGAAGGGCCTCGTTCGCCAGGAAGGCAAGGAGTACGTCGTCCAGGACGGAGACGTCATACTCTTCAAGTTCAATGTCTGAGATGTACCGCCGCGCGATCGTGCGGCCGCCCGCGGAGAACTTCGCGAACGGCCTGACGACCGTGGATCTCGGCGAGCCGGACGTCGGCCGGGCGCTGGCCGAGCACGAGGCGTACTGCGGCGCCCTCGAGGCGCTCGGGGTGAAATTGACGCGGCTGCCGCCCGATCCCGGCTATCCCGATTCCACGTTCGTCGAAGACGCCGCCGTGCTCGCGCCCCGCGGTCCCGTTCTGACGCGGCCCGGCGCGCCGAGCCGCGCGGGCGAGGTCGACAGCATCGCTTCGGCGCTCGCGCCTCTGTTCCCGGACATCCGCGCGATCACCGCGCCGGGGACGCTCGATGGCGGCGACATCTGCGAGGCCGGGAATCACTGGTTCCTGGGGATCTCGCAGCGCACGAACAAAGAGGGCGCGCGCCAGCTCGCGCAGTTCCTCCAGGAAGACGGCGTGTCGTCCTCCTTCGTCGACATCCGCGGGGTCCCGGGGATTCTGCACCTGAAGAGCGGCATCGCCTGGCTCTCGGGCCGCCGCCTCGTCGTCACCGACTCGCTGCGCGAGGATGCCGCGTTTTCGGGCTGGGATGTCGTCCGCGTGGATTCCGAGGAGGACTACGCCGCCAACTGCGTCGTCGTGAACGACGCGGTCCTCTTCGCCCGGGGGTTCCCGCGTCTCGAGCGGCGGATCTCCGACCTGGGCTATCGTCCTCTCGTGCTCGACATGTCGGAGTTCCAGAAGATGGACGGCGGGCTGAGCTGCCTCTCGCTGCGGTTCTGACGGCGCGATGACGGCCCTCGACCGGCGGGACTTCTTCCGCCTCTCGGCCATCGGGGGCCTCGGACTGTCGCTTTCCCTGGATCCGAAGCCGCTGGCCCGGCGCGGGCCTCCGAAGCGGATCGTCGTGCTCGGCGCGGGCCTTGCGGGCCTGTGCGCGGCGCGCCTGCTCCAGGAAGCCGGTCACGACGTGGTCCTCCTCGAAGCCCAGCGCCGCCCGGGCGGGCGCGTCCTGACGGTGCGCGAGCCGTTCTCGGACGGCCTCTACGCCGAGGCCGGCGCGGGACGCATTCCCGAGACGCACAACCTGACGCGGCACTACGTCAAGCTCTTCGGCCTCGAGCTCGAGCCCTTCTACCCTCCGCCCGAGCGCGGCAAGCAGGTCCTCTACGTCGGCGAGAAACGCTTCCCGTACGCGAAGCTCGAAGACGTCGACATGAAGGCGGTCACTCTCGACCTCACGCCCGAGGAGCGCAAGCTCGGCTTCGCCGGGATGGACCAGACCTACGTGGCGAATCTGCTGCACCGGATCGGCGACATCGAAGCGTCGGGCTGGCCGCCGCCGGAGCTCGCCGGGATCGACCGCATGAGTTTCGGCCAGTTCCTGCTGCAGAGCGGCGCTTCGCCGGCCGCCGCGTCCTACGTCTCCCTGGGCTTCGAGAGGACGAGCGCCCTCGACTGCCTCCGCGACGCCACGCACCACCACACGAAGTCGCTCTCGAAGATCAAGGGAGGCAACGACCGGCTCCCGAAGGCGTTCGCCGCCGGCCTCGCGCGCGTCATCCGCTACGGCAGCCCGGTCGTCGCGATCCGGCAGGACGAGTGGGGCGTGCAGGCGATCGTCGAAACGGCGGCGGGAAGCCGCGAGACGGTCAAGGGCGATCTCATGATCTGCGCGATCCCGTTCACGGTGCTGCGGACGATCCCGATCGAGCCGGCGTTTCCTCCCTACAAGCGGAACGCCATCCAGGACCTCTCGTCGGGCTCGGTCACACGGATCGAGCTCCAGACCCGCGACCGCTTCTGGGAGAAGCGCGGCGAGAACGGATTCGCCCTCATCGACCGGCCGATGGAGATCTGGGCCCCGAGCTGGGACCAGCCCGGCGTCCGCGGCCTCCTGCAGGCGTACCTCTACGAGAACCTGGCGCGCGAAATCTGCGAACGGGACGAGGCCGGCCGCGTGCAGTTCGCTCTCGACACGCTCGAGAAAGTCCATCCCGGTCTCGCCCAGAGCTACGAGGGCGGGATCGCCAAGTGCTGGGACGAGGATCCCTGGGCGCGCGGGGCCTACACGATCTTCATGCCCGGCCAGCTTTCGAACGGCTGGCCCGAGCTCATCGCCCAGCCCGAGGGCCGCATCCACTTCGCGGGCGAGCACGCTTCGCCGTATCCCGGCTGGATCCAGGGCGCGCTGTGGTCCGGCCACCGCGCGGCCGAAGCCGTCGCCGCGCGAACGTAGCGAGAACCCGTAGACGACGGAGAACCGGACCGACCGGGCCACTCGTCTAAGTGGGTCCGGCCGCGCCTCCGGATTGGAACTTCTCGAAGAGCTCGACTTCCTCGCGGCTCCCGATCGCGAGCGGGATCCGGGCGTGGAGAGAGTCCGGGACGACGTCGAGAACGCGACGCGTGCCCGTCGAAGCGCGGCCGCCGGCCTGCTCGACGACGAAGGCCAGCGGATGGCATTCGTAGAGGACGCGGAGCTTGCCGGAGGCGCCCTTCCCCGCCGCATCCGCGGGATACAGGTAGATGCCGCCCTCGAGCAGGAAGCGGTGCACGTCTCCCACGAGCGATGCGGAATACCGGGTCGCGTAGGGCCGTCCCGATTCCGCGTCGGGCTGCTTGAGGTGATCCACGAACGCGCGCACTTCCGGCGTCCAGGCGTGCGCGCGGCCCTCGTTGACCGCATACCCCCGGCCGCGCTCCGGCATGCGCAGGCTGTCGCGCGTCAGCAGGAACTCGCCGATCGCCGGGTCCAGCGTGAAGAGATGCGCGCCGTCGCCCGTCGTGTAGACGAGGAGCACGGCGGGTCCGAAGAGGACGTAGCCCGCGGCCACCTGCTCATGCCCCGAGCGCAGCAGGTCGGCCGAACCGCCCTCGCCGCGACGGCGGATCGAGAAGATCGTCCCGAGCGTGCCGTTGCAGTCGATGTTGGACGAGCCGTCGAGAGGATCGAACAGAACCGCGTATCCGCCGGTGCCGGTCGCGCCGTCCGCGTAGACGACGGGCTCCTCCATCTCCTCCGAGGCCGCGAGGCCCACGAGCTTGCCGTAATCGAAGGTCTCGACGAGGATTTCGTTGGCGACGACGTCGAGCTTCTTCTGCTCCTCGCCCTGCACGTTCTGCGAGCCGGCGGCGCCGAGCGTCCCCGTCAGGCCGGCCCGCGAGAGGGCGCTCGCGATGCGCTTGCCGGCGACGCCGAAGCGCATGAGCAGGAGCGAAAGGGCCCCGGTCGCGCCGGGCGATACCTGCTGCGCCTCGAGGATGAACCGGTCGAGGGTGATCGGAGCGAGGCTCATCCGGCCGAGGCTACTTCTTCGCCGGCGCCTGCCGGGTGACCTTCCAGCGGCCCGCCGTCGGGAGCGTTCTGTCCCGATGGGGTCGTCGAGAACGTGCCCTCGATCGTGTCTCCGACGACGCGGCCGACGAACGTCGTGTCCACCTGGCAGTTGCAGGACGGGTCGGTGTAAGGATCCATCGTTCCCTTCACCGCGCCGCCCTCGACGTTGACGAAGCTGATCTGCAGGATCTGGGGCATCGACTTCAACGGATCGGATCCCTCCGGCGCCGTCGCGGAATAGCCCTTGGGCTGCATGAGCACGTCGCCCCGCGCCGCTTTCCCGCCCGACTTGAACTCGATGACGATCGAACCGGACCGCCCCGTCTCGGTGCTCGAGTAGTCGCCCACCCACTTGCCGACGAGTGCCGACGTGTCGGCGCCGCCGACCGGCACGGGGGGCGCCGGGTCCTTGACGCTCTGGGACGAAGACGAAGACGACGAGCAGGCGGAAACGGCCACGGCGAGCGTGGAGGCGAGCAGAAGGGCGAGAGTCCGTGTCACGCGCGGCATCGGAGGACCTCCTCGGCAATCATCTTTTCACAGTCCGCGAATCGCGAACCCACTCACGCCACGCCGGCTTGGGCTTGCCGTCGAGCTCCTGGAGGCCCCGGTTCGCGAGAAACGCGCGGCGGCGCTTCTCCACCGCGGGGGCGTCCTTCGGAAGGCCGGGCTCTTCGCCGGCCTCGTCGCGCAGCTCGACGTAACGCGCGAAGAGAAGCGCCCGCCCGTCGGCCTTCGCCGAGAAAGTCCCGAAGCCGGCGCACGAACTCGGCCTGCCGCGCGGCGCTCGAACCGTTTTCGGAAGATGAGGAGTAGCTGACCAGGGGAAACGCGATCGGCCGGCCGCCGGCGCCGCCGAGGATCGCCCGCCAGTCCTTGTCGAGAAGCGCGGGATCGCGTTGCTCGAAGGGCGATCCCCGGACGAATGGGGCGTAGGTGTAGAGCAGCAGCGGGCTGCGCTGGTGCAGGGCGGCCGCGACTTCCGGCGCCGGGCTGTCCATGGGCGCCGCCGTCGTCACGCCGACGAGCAGCTTCGGCGCTTTCTTCTTCAAGAAGCCGACCGCGCCGTCGAAGAGGCGCCGATACGCCCGGAGCTCGTCGGGTTTGTCGGCGAAGTAGGCATCGGCGTCGTCGCCGAGCGAAACCGTCTGGAAATCCAGAAGCGCCGGCCGCAACGCGTCGAGAAGGCCGCCGAGGCGGAGCGAGAGCTTCGGATCGTCGAACGCGACCTGCGCCAGATCCGCCGGGACGTCGCGCCCCGTTTCGTGGACGAGCGGCAGGTCGAGATGGAGGACCGCGCCCGACTGCCGGAGAACGCGGGCCGCGCGCGTGATCTCCTCCACGCGATACCGGTGCGGCTCGGGCTCGGCCGCGGCCCAGGAGAGCTCGAGCACGAAGAAGTGGGCGCCCGAGCGCCGCACCATCTCCAGCGCCGCCTGCCGGGCCGCCGGCGACGCCGACGCCTCGAGATTCACGACGACGCCCAGAGCGGGCGAAGGCACCGTCGGGGTCGGGCGCGCGGACGCGACCGCGAGGAAAAAGAGAAGCGCCGGAGCGGCCGCCACGGCCGCTACGAGGTCTTTCCGACCAGGACGATGGGGCCCGTCGGCGCCGGCACGCCGCCGCGCGGCTCGACGGTCACGGCAAACGCTTCGGCGGACGCATCGGGCTGCGGAAACTCCGTGGACTCGAAGAGCGCCCGGCCGCTCGGATCGGCGTCGAACACGCCGGCGTTCACCGGCTTGCCCTTGAGGAAGATCCAGAGCTCGTACTGGCGGTCCGGAGGCAGAGGAGCCAGATTCGACGCGAGGATGATGCCGCGACGCGCGCGGGGACTCCAGAACACGCGCGCACGGGCATCCGGCTGCGGACCCTGGCCTCCGAGCAACAGCATCTGCACGTCGTCGTTCTCGAGCACGCGCGCGCGCAGCACCCGTTCGGCCAGAGCCGTCTCCGTCGTCCGCAGCTTGCCCTCGAGCGCGGCCGTCTGGCTGCGCAACTCTTCGCGCTGGCGGCGCAGGCGCGCATCGTCGACGCCGAGGACGACCAGGGCGAGGACCGCGGCGGCCGCGAGCGCCTTCCACGGCAATCCGCCGGAGGTCTCGCGCGGCGCGACGCGCGCGGGGCCGAGCGCCCCGAGGATCTTCGCTTTCAGCTCGGGCGGAGGCGTCGCCTCGGGCACGGTGGCGGCCAGGGCCGTCGCCGCGCCGCGGAAGTCGGCGAGCAGCCCTTCGCACACGGCACAGCCTTCGGCCAGGTGCCGTTCCAGCTCCGCCCGCTCGTCGCCGAGAGGCAGACCGAGGGCGGAGGCGGCGACGAGCTCTTCGTGCCGCTCGCTATGGGCCATCGCTACCACTCTCCCAGTACGGGCGCATCCGCTCCCGGAGTTTCATCAATCCCAGGCGAACCCGGGTCTTGACGGTGCCGAGCGGCGTGGACGTCCGCGCCGCGATCTCCTGATGCGTCAATCCTTCGAAATATGCGAGCTCCAGCGCCCGGCGCTGGTCGGCGGGAAGCTGGCCGACGGCGGCGCGGCAGATGGTCTCCCACTGTTTTCCCGAGGAGGCCGCCTCGACGTCGTCGGGGCCGGCCGGACCCTCCGCGATCTCTTCGAGGCTTCGAATCTCCGGACGCGACGCCGGGCGCCGGGCACGCAGACGGTCGATCGAGCGGCTGCGCGTCGCGATCAGGAGCCAGGTGAGGACCTGGCCGCGCCCCGGATCGAAGGACGACGCCGAGCGCCAGGCGAAGAGGAAGACCTCCTGGAGGACTTCTTCGGCCTCGCCGCCGTCGCCGAGGATCCGCCGCGCGAGGCCGAGCAGCCGTCCCGCGTGGCGGTCGTAGAGCTCGGCGAGAGCGTCCGCGTCCCGGGCCTCGACCCGGGCCATCAGGGAGCGGTCGGGATCTTCGCGCCTCTGGCTCATCGCACTCGTCGCACTCGCCGCACTCGTTGCAGTCGTCGCAGTCGTCGATCGGAAGGCCCTGGCTCAAGCCGAATCGGGCGCGAGCTTACCTCAAGGCTCCCGCCGTGAATCCGGCGAGGGCGTGCGGCCCGTACCTCGGATGCTTCCCGGGGATACCCGGGGGTGAACGCGGCCCGGCAGGTCGGGCCTCAAGGAAAAAGAAGGAGGATGCTCATGCCCCGCTCTGTGACTCGTGTGCCCTGGCGTCTCGCCCTCGCGGCCCTCGTTCTCGCCGCGCCCGCTTTCGCCTCGAGCCATCGGGAAGCGCCGGGAATCGCCACCGACCCGGTCGCCGACAACACCGACGTGTATTTCTTCCGTGATCCGGTGTCTCCCTCGCGCCTCGTGATGATCGCGAACTGGGTCCCGCTCGAAGAGCCCGCCGGCGGACCCAACTACTCGCACTTCGAGCCCAACATCCGCTACGAGTTCAACGTCGACTCGAACGGCGACGCGCTCGAGGACTGGGTCTACCGTGTCGAGTTCACGCGCAACGTCCGCAACGGGAACACGTTCCTGCAGAACACCGGGCCGCTGGCCTCGCCGAGCGATCCGAACCAGAACGTCTACTACACCTACACCGTCAAGAAGTGCACCGGGCCGTCGCCGGGCCAGACCGACTGCACGGTGATCGGCGCCGACCTGCTCGAGGCGCCGAACAACGTCGGGCCCAAGTCGTATCCCAACGGCTACGGCAAGGGCTCGGACATCGGGACGACCGTGTACGACATCGACGACAGCACCCGCGTCTTCGCCGGCCCGCGCGCCGAGGGCTTCTACGTCGACCTGGGCATGATCTTCGACCTGATCAACTTCCGTGAAGGCACGGCGGTCGGCGATCACGGCGGCGGCAAGAACGACACCGCGGGCTTCAACGTCCACTCGATCGCGATCTCGGTCCCGATCCAGAACCTGACGGCCAACCAGAGCGTCCCGACGGATACGGCGGACCCCAACGCCATCGTCAGCATGTGGTCCTCGACCTGGCGCCGCGCCACGACGACGCTCTCGACCACGGGCGCCGCTCCGAGCGTGTCGGGCGACTGGGTCCAGGTCTCGCGTCTCGGCAACCCCCTGATCAACGAAGTCGTGATTCCGCTGGGCATGAAGGACGCGTTCAACGCCACCTACCCCGTGGACGATCTCGCGAACTTCGGCACCTACGTCCTCAACTCGGAGCTCGCCGGCATCATCAACGCGCTCTTCGGCGTCCCCGTCCCGCCGGCGCCGCGCAACGACCTGCTGGTTCTCGTCCAGGGCATTCCCGGCCTCACCATGCGGCCCGGCGAGGTCATCTCGGATCAGCTGCGCCTGAACGTCGCCGTCCCCACGACGCCGATCTACAGTTCGAGCCGGCTCGGGGTCCTGGCCGGAGACCTCGCGGGCTTCCCGAACGGCCGGCGGGTCTATGACGACACGGTCGACATCGCGCTCCGCGTCGTGGCCGGCGTTCTCGTCGACGGCTACAACGTGGCGCCCAACAATCAGCTCGGCGACGGCGTCGACGGACCGGACGTGCCGTACATCGCGGGCTTCCCGTTCCTCGGCACGCCCCACTCCGGATACACCCACGTCCACGACCAGAACAACGCGCGCGTCATCACGCGCTTCGCGAATACCCCCACGACCGTCGCCCGCTGACACGGGATCCCTCGTCCCTGCCCTCGCGCCCCGGTGGAACGATCCGCCGGGGCGCTTTTTCGATTACCATCGGAGAAACCCTCGAAGGAGGAAATCCATGCGCCGACGCGACCTTTTCCGCGAAGCCGGCATCACGGGCCTGGCCCTCGGCCTCGCCGCGGCGGGACGGCCGCTCATCGCCATGCCGGCTCCGGACGCCCCGTCCGCAGCCGACGATCTCGTGCTGATGAACACGGCGCTGGCGCTCGAGCACGAAGCCATCTGGGCCTACGGACTCGCGGGCGGAAGCGGCCTGCTCTCGGCGAAGGCGAAGGAGGTCGGGCTCCTCTTCCAGGGAAGCCACGAGGTCCACAGAGATCTCCTCGTCGACGCCGTCAAGCGCAAGGGCGGCTCCCCCGTCGAGCCCAAAAAGGAGTACGTCTTCGGCGTGCCGCTCGCGAACGAGAAGGACGTGCTCGAGCTCGCCTTCAAGCTCGAGGTCGGCGCCGCGCGCGTCTATCTCTATGTCGTCGACCGGTTCCAGGACCGGGCACTGTCCGGCTCCGCGGCGCGGATCCTCTCGGACGAGGTGCTGCACGCGACGGTGTTGAGGAGCGTGCTCGGGAGGGACGTCGTGCCGGGGTTCCGGTTGATCGAGAACTGACAGAAACGGGAATCAGCGCTCGACGCTCTCCGGAATCGACACCGGCCCTTCCTTGAGGTCCTCGCGGATGATCCGGTCGAGGAACATCGCGCGCACGCCTTCGCGCCCCCCGGACTTGAAGACCCGCTTCACTTCGGCCGGCTTGAGGGCGATGCCGGTCATGGTCTTGAGGTACTGGCAGAACACGTACGACCGCGAGCGGAACGACACGATGAGCAGGCCGAGGAGAAGGAGGGCCCCGCCCAGGACGATCCAGTCGGCCTTGGTGATCAACTCGAATGCATCGGACATGAGAAATGCCTGAAGTCAGGGTAGCAGAAAACCCCTGAAATGACGCGTCAGCGCCGGGGCCGCGTCGCGAGGAACTCGCGGGCGACGTCGCGCGGCGCCTTCCGGTCGCGATCCACCGCGGCGTTCATCTTCCGCATCGTCTCGGCCGGGATCGCCCCCGAAAGCCGATCGAGCGCGCGGCGCGCCCGGGGCTCGTCGGCGAGCGTTCGGCGCGTCACGAACGCGGCCTCGTACGGAGGAAAGTAGCGTCGATCGTCCTCGAGGACGACGAGGCCCATCGCCGCGATCAAGCCGTCCGTGGAATTGCCCGCCACGACGTCGACCTGCTTCTGCCCGAGCGCGGCATACAGGAGGCCGAGGTCCATCTCGCGCGGCCGCGAGCGAAAAGCGAGGCCGTAGGCCGCGGCGAGCCCCGGGTACCCGTCCGCGCGCTCGAGGAACTCGTAGCCGAATCCCGGGCGCAGCTCGGGATGGGCGGCGAGATCCGAAATCCGCCGGACACCGAGCCGGCGCGCGTCATCGGCCCGCATCACGAGGGCGAACGTGTTTTCGAAGCCGAGGGGCGGAAGCCAGACGAGCTTCCATCGATTCGCGTACTCCCGCGCGACGGCGTCGCGCACTTTCGCGGGGTCCGAGATCGGCTTCTCCTTGAGGATCGCCGTGAACGCCGTCCCCGTGTACTCCGGGTAGAGGTCGAGCTCGCCGGCCACCAGAGCCTGGTGGCAGACGAACGTGCCGCCCAGATCGAGCTTCCGCTCGACCTCGAGACCCTCGGCTTCGAGAGCCTGCGCCGCGATCTCGCCCAGGACGACCTGCTCGGTGAAGTTCTTCGATCCGACTCGGATCGTGTCGCGGGCGCGACAGGCCGCGAGTGCGACAAGGACGAGGACCGCCCCCAGGACGAGACCAGCCCATCTCCTCATGCCGCGCGGCTCCGCCGCTTCTCGAGGCGCCCGAGAAGGAAGTCGGCCAGGAGCGCGAGAACCGCAGCCGGAACCGCGCCCGCCAGGATCAGTCGATGATCCACCGTCGCGACGCCGCGGTAGATCAGAACGCCGAGCCCTCCGGCGCCGATCGCGGCGGCGATCGTGGCGAGGCCGATCCCGACCACGACGGCGATGCGCACGCCCGCCAGGACGACGGGAAACGCCAGAGGAAGCTCGACCCAGAGCAACCGCTGCCGATCGGTCATGCCGAGGCCCGTCGCGGCCTCGACGACGGCGGGATCGACCGAGCGGATGCCGGCATGCGTGTTCTGCAGGATGGGCAGGATCCCGTAGACGACGAGAGCGACGATCGCGGTCCTCGCCCCGATGCCCCCGAGCAGCGGAATCGGGATCAGGAACCCGAAGAGCGCGAGGCTCGGGATCGTCTGGACGACGTTGGCGGCGCCGAGGACCGGGCGGGAGAGCCTCGGGCGGCGGGTCAGCGCGACGCCGAGCGGAACGCCGATCGCGACCGCGATCGCCGCCGACGCGGCGACGAGGAGAACGTGCTGCCCGGTCAGGGCGGCGATCTCGCTCCGCCGCTCCCAGAAAAATCGCGCGAGCTCGCTCACGTCGCCGTCCCGACGGGCTCGACGAACTCCTGGACGAACTCCCGCACGAACGCGTCGGCCGGGCGGCGGCGCAGGTCGTCCGGAGTTCCCACCTGGAGGATGCGCCCCCGGTGGAGAACGGCGATCCGGCCGGCGAGGCGAAAGGCCTCCGCGAGATCGTGGGTCACGAGCAGGACCGCCGCCGAGAGCGACCGCTTCCAGGCCAGGAATTCCCGCTGGATGGCGCGCCGAGCGATCGGATCGAGGGCGCCGAACGGCTCGTCCATGAGCACGAGCGGCGGGTCCGCGGCGAGGGCGCGCGCCACGCCGACACGCTGACGCTGGCCGCCCGAGAGCTCGCGCGGTAACCGCGCCGAGAACTCCCCCGGCGGCAGTCCGACCGTTTCGAGAAGCGCTTCGGCGCGCACGCGCCGTTTTTCGACCGGCCAGCCCAGCAACCGCGGCACCGTCTCGACGTTTTCTCGCACCGACCAGTGGGGAAAGAGGCCGCCCTCCTGGATGACGTAGCCGATCCGGCGGCGCAGGGCCGCGGGCTCCGGCGCGCGCACCGGCTCGCCGAAGACGCGCACCTCGCCCGAGTCGGCGTCGAGCAGGCGGTTCGCGAGCTTCAGGGCGGTGGTCTTGCCGCTTCCCGAGGGCCCGACGAGCGCGACCGTTTCTCCGGGGGACACGGCGAGCGTGAAGTCTTCGAGCACCGGGGATCCCGGCGCGAAACTTTTCCCGACCCCGACGAATTCGAGCACCGCGGCGGCCACGGTCTAAAATCCCTCCGTGGCTTCAGTCTACGATGCGGTCGTGATCGGCGGCGGTCCGGGCGGCTCGACCGTCGCGACCGCGCTGTCCCGGGCCGGACGCTCGGTGCTCGTTCTCGAACGGGAGAAGTTCCCCCGTTTCCACGTGGGCGAGTCCCTGCTCCCCTTCTCGCTTCCGATCTTCGACCGTCTCGGCGTGCACGAGAAGGTCCGCGCCGCCGGGTTCCAGACGAAGTACGGGGCGTTCTTCTGGAACGAGGCCAACGGCACGACGCGCCCCGTGGTCTTCGCCGAGGCGCGGGACACGAATCACCCCATGGCCTACCAGGTCAAACGCGCCGAGTTCGACGACCTCCTGCTCCGCCACGCGGCCTCCTGCGGCGCCGAGGTCCGCGAAGAGACGGCCGTGGAAGACGTGCTCTTCGAGGGGGGCCGCGCCGTGGGCGTCCGCTTGCGCCCCGCGAAGGGCGCCGCGTCGGAAGACATCCGCGCCCGCGTCGTCGTGGACGCCTCGGGCCAGGGCGCGATCCTCTCGCGCAAGCTGGGCCTGCGCCGGTTCGACCCGAAGCTCAAGCGCGCCGCCCTCTTCGCGCACTACGCGGACATCGTGTGGCCCGAGGGCAGCCGTCCCGGCGACATCCTCCTGCCCATCGATCAGGGCGTCTGGTACTGGATCATCCCGTTCTCCGACGGCACCTGCAGCGTGGGCGGAGTGTTCGATCCCGCGGACGTCCGCCTGCCGGAGGGCGTCTCGCCGGAAGCGAAGTACGACGCCCTGCTCGCCCGTTCGCCGCGCGTGATCCGCCTGCTCGGCGACGCCCGCCGCGTCTCGGGCGTCCACGGCGTCTCGGACTACTCCGCGCACTCGGCGAAGCTCGGCGGCGACGGATGGGCGCTCGTCGGCGATGCGGCGACGTTTCTCGATCCCGTCTTCTCGACCGGTGTTTTCCTCGCGATGGCCACGGGAGAGCGGGCGGCCCGCGCGATCGACCGCGCCCTCACCCGTCGCGGCCGCGTCGACGCGCGCGACTTCTCGGCCTACGAGAGGCACGCCAACCGCATGTACGCCCGGTTTCGGAAGTTCGTCTACAACTTCTACGACCCCGTCTTCTTCGAGGCGTTCACGACCCCCACTCCCCCGGAGGGCATCCGCGCGGCCGTGGTCACGACGCTCGCGGGAGGCGTCGAACGCGTCACTCCCGCGATGTGGTTCTGGACGAAGCTGATGTTCGTGGGCGTCGCGTTCGACCGCTGGACGCGGAAGTGGCGGACGCCCTCGAGGGCTCCGGCGTCCTAGAGACGCCTCCTAGGAGGAGTTTCCGAGAAGCGCGAGCTTCAGGTCCGCCTGGACCGGGTCGGGGCCGAGCCACACCGCAAAGAGCGCGTCCGCAAAGTCCCGCCCGGTGATCGTCCCGGCGGTCGTCCCGCGAATGACGACCTGCGTTCCCTTGTCGGGAATCCAGGTGAGCTCGATCGTGTCTCCCTCGGAGACGTCCGGGATCATCTTCGCGAGCTGGTCGAGGCGGGGCTGGAGCTGGGTCATGGCCGCCTTGGAGTTGCGCGAGAAGCCGTCGGCGATGGCGCCGCTGACCGACGATCCCTTGACGTCGCGGAGCATGTGCAGGCGCATGCTCTTGATCTGGGTCGACGAGATGAGCGTCGAAGGGTCTTTCGACGGCGTCTCGACGTAGAAGGCGCCGACGTAGACCTTGGCGACGAACTTCTTGCGGATGCCGGCGCCGTTCAGCTTGAGGGTTTTCCCGTCCACCTCGACGGTGTCCGGCACTTTCACGCCGGCCACGTCGGCGGCGAAGGCCGTCGCGGACGCGACGGCGAGGACCAGAACGCACAGGGCCAGTGCCACTCTCTTCATCGTTCCCTCCCCGGCTTACGACGCCGCAGCATATCGCGCCTTCGCGAGATCGACGATCTCGGAGATGAGCTGCGGGTAGTTCCGGCCGGCCTTGCGGGCGGCCATGTGGAACTCCGCTCCGGATGCGAGCCAGGGATTCGGATTCGCTTCGATGACGTAGACCTCGCCCTTCGGCGTCAGACGCATGTCGATGCGGCCGTAGTCGCGGAGCTTGAGCGCCTGATAAGCGGCGAGCGCCGTCTCGGAGAGCAGGTGACTCGTGTCCTCGTCGAGGTCCTCGGCGGGCGCGGACTTGGTCACGCGGTAGTGCTCCGTGTCCTTCTCCCACTTCACCTCTTTGCCGGCGATCTTCGGCGTGCCCTCGGGCAGCTTCGAGAGATCGAGCTCGATCAGCGGCAGGACTTCCGGGCTGTCGTTGCCGAGCACCGCGGCATACAGCTCGCGGCCCTCGATGTACTCCTCGATGAGGGCCGGCCCATCGAACTCCTCGTGGATGTAGTGGATCCGCTCCATGAGCTCCTTGACGGACCCGACCACCGAGCCCATGTCGATCCCGATGGAGCCGTCCTCGGAGCAGGGCTTCACGATCAGCGGAAAGGCGATGTCGTGCGAGTGGTCGAGCTTCCCTTTGTACGAGGTGGCGAAGAACGGAGTGCGGATCTGGTGGAAGGCGAAGATCTTCTTGGCGAGAGCCTTGTCCTGCGCGAGGTAAAGGGCGTGCGGCCCCGCCCCCGTGTAGGGCTTCCCGAGGAGATCCAGAAACGCCGCGATGTTCATGTCCATCGTGTCGTCGCCGGCGTAGGACTCCGTCAGGTTGAAGACGAGGTCGGCCTCGGCGCGGGCGATCGCGACGAGGGTCTGATCGCGGCCGTCGAGCACCTGGTAGACCGGCTCGTGGCCGAGCTTGACGAGCGCGTCGAAGATCTCCTCGCGGTCGGGGATGTCCTTCTTCTTCCGGCGGCGGACCTTTCCCTTCTCCTTCGCTTTCGCCGGCTTCTCGGGCGGCGGCGCCTCCTCGGGCTCTTCCTCGAAGACGTCGTAGAGGACGGCGATCTTGAGTTTTTCCCGGCTCATGCCCTTTCCTCCTCGCCACCGTTGCGACCTGGCGTCATGACTGCACGAACTTGCCGCGCGTCAGGTAGTTCATCGCGAGCGCCGTGGCGTACACGCTGACCTCGGCGAGGTTCTCCTCCTGCTCCTTCACCGACGTGCGCAGGTCGAGCTCGCCGACGCGGTTCTCGATGGACTCGACCAGCTTCTTCACGAGGGGCCGCTGCACGCCGGTCCAGTACGTCACCTTGTCGACGAGCGTCTTGCGGTTCTCGCGCAGCAGCTCCACGGCCGGGCGGGCGCCCTGCTTTTTCCGTTTGGACACCTTGAAGATGTCCACGAGGTCGCTGCCGAGCGGCAGGTCGATCGACTGGGTCTGCGCCGCCAGCGCCTGCTCGTAAAACTGTTCGACGGTCGTCTCCATCTCCTCGACCGTGACGTCGGTCTGGCCGCGCTTGCGGATCGGCTCCGTGTCGCGGAACCGCCGCGCCATCCGGTCGACGTAGCGCAGCTTCGCGAGGGCACCCCATCCCTTGTAGCGTTTCCTCCACTGCGATCGCGGCGTCAGCCACACCGCGAAGGTTTCGGCGAAGTCCTCGTCCGGATGCTTCTGCGCGTACCAGCCGGCGATGTGCCGCACGAACCGGCGCGAGAACGGCACCGGGTGGTAGTCGTCGCGATACGCCCGGCGAAACGGGCCGAACAGATCGCGCCACTCCGGCGTGCGGTACAGCCGGTAGGCGTAGTTGAAGGCGTGGCCGGCCTCGTGGCGCAGGTACATCATGATCTCGTCCGCATCCTCGAGGTCGTTCATCTCCTTTTCGAGGCGGGCGAGCTTGGGATCCGCGAGATAGAACGGGACGCCGATGACGGGCTCCCCCGACGGGCAGCCCCACTCGTCCGAGAGATAGCACCTGAGGGCGGAACCGGCGCACGCCCTTGCGCTCGAGCTCGTGGTAGAGGCGCTGAACGAGCCTCTCGATCGGAGACCCTTCGAGCTTGAGTCCGAGTTCCTTGATGGGCTTGGTCAGGAGCTCCTGGACGTCGGGCGGGGCTTTCTCGAAGGCACGCAACGGGGTTCGGCAAAGGGTAACACGAAACACCCGCGTGAATCCGATACGGACGCGTGATGACGCTACAATGTCGGCGCAATTCGAGGAGGAACGCGATGGCCGAGTCGACGATCAAAGTGAACCCCAACGGTCCGTATCGCGTGAGCGGACCGACGACGATCACCGATCCGGAAGGCAACACAATCCGGGTCGAAGAGGGACGCGCCGTTTCGCTCTGCCGTTGCGGCGCCTCGGTGAACAAGCCCTACTGCGACGGCACGCACAGCCGCATCGGTTTCCAGGCGGCGGAGGCCGCGGTCAAGGCTCAGGGCTGACGCCCGTCGCGCGAGTGTTTCCCCGCGCCGCCGCCGCGGTCCTCACGCTCGCTGCGGAGCTCGTCGCGGCGAAGGCCGCGCAGGCCTCGGGTGTCGCGGCAAACGCCGCGCAGGCCTTGAGTGTCGCGAACGCCGCGCAGAGTGTCGTCCCCACCTTGAACGCGGATCTCGACGGCGACGGCGCCACCGAGACCGTGACCGCGGCGCCGTCCCGCGGCTCCGTGCGACTCGAAGTGCGCGACGCCGCGGGCCGGGCCCTCGCCGACGCGAAGGCGGCGGCGCCCGCCGGATCGGTCGTGCCCGTGACGCTGACGTCGGGACCGCTCGGCAGCGCCGGCGCCCTGATCGAAGTCGTCGCCGCGACCGACGCGATGGAGTGCCGGACGATCTGGCGATATCGCGCCGGCCAGCTCTCGCCGATCCCGATCCGCGGACCGTCCGGCCAGACGCTTCCCGACTGCGCCGCGCCTTCGGGCTGGACCGCCTCCTGGGTCCGCGAGGGGGACGGCCGCCCGGCCGCGTGGGTCCGCGACAGGGCGCTGAAGGTCGACGCCGGGACGCTCCGCACGCGCGAGGCCTACGGCTTCGCCGGATTCAGCCTCGACTTCGACGCCACGCGCTCGTCGGCCGACGTGGCCGGAGTGCCGATTCCCTCGTGGTACCCGGCGACGCTCTATTCGCGCCAGGCGCTGGAAACCCTCTACTCCCGTTTTCGGCTCGAGGAAATGCGTGGCGAGCCGACGCTCCGCATCGAGGCCGACCGCGCGCGTGGCATCTTCGCGCTCCGCTTCGCCGGACCCGACGGGACGCTGGTCGCGTCGGTCGACGCCTACGCCGTCAGCGGGGGAACCGCGACCCTGGGCGCGCGCGCCGGAGAGCGCACGGGGCAGGTCTCGATCCGGCTCGGCGGCGACGGATCGATTCCGTACGAGGTCCACGTCGAGGGTCTGGGCCCGCAGTGGGACCGCGCCTACTCGCCGGCCGGAGCGTGGCGAGGCGCCGGCCGGCAGGTCTTCCTCGGCGCGGAGGATGAGCTCGCTTCGGAAGATCTCGTGGGCATCTGGGCGGATTCGGCCGGGCGGACGACCCCGATCGCCATCGAGGGCGAGCCTCCCTACCGGGTTCGCGTCGGGAAGGAGGGCTACTCGGTCGACCTCGGCGGCGCGGCCCCGTTCGACGCGCTGCTCCTCCCCGTCGACACCGGCGGCCGTCCCTGGGGCATCGTTCTGAAGGGCCAGAACGGGCTCGAACGCATTCCGGTCGCCTGCCAGGGCAAGCCGCCCCGCCCGCCCTGCCGCGCCGACGGTGCGCCGGAGACACTTCGGCGCACCGGGGCCCGGATCAACGTCCGTTAGGACCCCCCGGGGAAACCGGACCGGCGGCCCGTCAAACCTGCTAACCTTCGACTGGACAAAGACCTGAGATGGAACTCTCGTCGGTAGGCCCCGTCGTCCAGGCGGTCGGCGCGGGCCTCCTCGCCGTCATATTTCTGTATCTCTCCCGCGGCAAAGGCAACCGGGTGCTGGGGGCCGCCGGGGTGGGCTGGCTCTTCCTGTTCGCCGCGATGACGTCGTATCTCGTCTTCCACCGCCTCGGCTTCCGGTTCGAGAAGGAAATCCTCCTCTACTTCAAGCTCCTCTTCCTGGTGGCCCTCTCCATCGCGGCGATCCGGATGGACCGCGAAGTTTCGTTATGGAAGCCCCTCGCCGTCGCGGCGATTGCGGCCATCCCGATCTCGCTCCTCGTGGCCCGGATTGCCGTCTCCGAAGAGCGCTTCTACCGGGCCCATGTCGGCATCCTCGCCGTGGGATGGCTGCTCATCTCGGTCTTCATTTTTCAGAGCCCGCGCGCCGGCCTCGGCCGCCAGTTCTCCGGGCTCCTGGCACTGCTGTCTGCGGGAGTGCAGTTCGCGGCCGTCGTGGTGTCCTCGACGGCCTCGGAGGGATTCGCGCAGCAGCTGATCAATTACAGCAGCTTCTTCGACGTCCTGCTCGAGATGCTCTTCGGCATCGGGCTCATCATCTGGGCGATGGAGGACACGGAGCGCCGCCTCGCGGCCCTCCACGCGCGCACGGTCGACGACACCCGCCGCTCCAAGCGCAAGGCGACACTCGATCCGCTGACCGACACGCACAACCGCTTCTTTCTCGACGAGATCCGGCCCCAGCTCGAGTCGAGCGACACGGGAGGATCCATCGTCCTCATCGACGTCGACGGCCTCAAGCGCATCAACGACACGGAGGGACACGAGGAGGGCGACCGCGCGATCTGGACGGTGGCCAACGCCATCAAGAAGCTGGTCCGCGGCAACGACCACGTGATTCGCTGGGGCGGCGACGAATTCCTCGTCGTGCTCCCCGGCATGGACGAAGACCTCGCGCGGAGGCGGTTCTACATGCTGCCCTCCAAGATCGACGAGGTCAAACAGTCGTCGCGGTCGGCCGGCAAGCCGTACATGAAGTTCCTCGCCGCCTCGGTCGGAGTCCACATCTATTCCAAGCGGATCCCGCTCGACGTCGCCATCTCGCAGGCGGACCGCATCATGTACGAGCGCAAGCGCGCCCACCGCGAGCTCCGCGGTCCGGCCGGAGAAAGGAATCCATGAACTATTTCTGGGGAACGTGCGCCGCTTGCGGCTGTCAGGTGACGATCCAGTTCGCCGAAGCTCCGGACCGGCTGACCGGCTCGCTCCGCCGCTGGTCGACCGACCGCACCGTCAACGACGGCCGAAAGATGGAGGTCCCGCGCGCCGGCGTCGGCCCGGACGGGAGCTTCCGGACTCCGTGCGTCTGCGGCGCCGAGGTCGCGGTCGCGGGAGCGGCGATCGAGCACGCGACGACGGAACGCTTTGAAGCGTCTCCCGGTCGAAGATAGCTTCGACCTCCACGCCTTCCACCCCCGGGACGCCGTGGCGGCCGCCGCCGACTACCTCGACGCGGCGCGGGAGAAAGGGCTGACCGAAGTCCGGCTGATCCACGGAAAGGGCACGGGCGCGCGCCGCGCCGAGATCCGGAGGATGCTCGCCTCGCGCGCCGACGTCGTGGAGTTCTCGGACGCGACTCCCGATCGCGGAAGCTTCGGAGCGACGCTCGTGCGGCTCCGTCCGCGGACCGGCTGACGCTCAGCTCTCGACGATCTCGACGGACAGCGGCATCGCCGCGCGCGCCACTTTCGAGATGATGCAGTACTTCTCGGCGAGTGCGAGGGTCTTCTCGACCTTCGCCCGGTCGGCGGCGAGGAGGGCGGCCGGCACGCGTACGCGCACGACGGCCTTCTGCATCTGGAAGCCCCCGGCGGGATCCGGGCCGAGCTCGCCCGTCACGGAGAGCTCGGGAGTCTCGTAAGGCACCTGGAGCTTCTTGAGGAAGATCGCCCAGGTATTCGCGAAGCAGGCGCCGACGGCGGCGAGCAGGAGCTCCTCCGGGTTGGCTTTGCCGCCGGATCCTCCGAGGCTCGTCGCGCCGGCGATCGGGACGGCGACACGGCCCTCGGAGACGCGGATCTCGCCGGAGCCGGCGCCATCGCCGGTCCAGCGCGCGCTCGCGTCGAAGCGATGATTCTGGTCGCTCTCGGCCATGCCGGCATCATGACATAGTGAATTCGTGGCTCGCCGCGTCGCGCCGATCGTCCGGCACTTGACCGCTGCGGCCATTGCGCCGACTCTGATCGGCGCGGCCATCGCGCCAACTCTGATCGGCGCGGCCATTGCCGCGACCGGCTGCGCGACGCCGCCGAAAGTCACGGCGACCACCCGACGCATCGAAGCGAATCCCCGCGCCGTCGTGGAAGGGCGCGTGCGCGACCTCGACGGACGGCCGGCGGCCGGGATCGGCGTCCGAGGCATCCCGCGCGGCGCCGCGATCCCGTGGGCGCCGCCGGTCCCGACGGCGTGCGACGGGACCTTTCGCCTTTCCCTGCCGGCGCCGGGCAGCTACGGATTCCTGCTGATGTGGAACGGCGAAGGCGTCGTCACGTCGGACCCGCGCGACCCGGCGCTCGTCGAGGTCGCCGTCGCGCCCGGGCAGACCGTGACCGGAATCGAGCTCCTCTTTCTGGGCGACGAGTGGCGGGCGATCAGCGCGGCGGCGCCGGCGGATACGCCTTCGTGCCCGTGAGCTCCTTCTCGACGTCGGCGACGTTCGCATCGACGTGCGAGAACTCGGCCCACGTTCCGTAACGCGCGGCGAGCTGCTTCCGGACCGTTTCGAGCAGCGCCGCGCCGCTCTGCCCCTCCTTGAGCGCGCGGCCGACGGCGAGGCGCAGCCCCGCGAGGTAGTCGCGGAACAGCCGGACATCCAGGGCCTTCGCGACGGAGCCGTGGCCCGGCACGAACGTCCAGTCCGGATAGTCCCGCAGGAGCTTGTCCAGGGTCGCGAGCCAGGCCTCGGTGTCGGCGAACGTCACTCCCGGGATCGTCCGCCTCTGCACGAGATCGCCGCCGAAGAGGACCCGGGCATCGGGAACCGTGACGATGGAATCGCTGCCCGTGTGACCCGGCCGGTGGAAGACTTCGACCGCGCGGCCGCCGAGGTCGATGGACACGCGGTCGCGAAACGTCACGTCCGGCAGGCGCAGGCCGGCGTATCGCGCCCGCGCGGCGTCGTCGAGGCCCGGCTGCCACTCGCGGCGCGCCCAGGCGCGGACGTTCTCGTGGGCGAGGACCGTCGCGCCGGCTTTCGCGAGCACGGCGGCTCCACCCATGTGGTCCGAGTGGAAGTGCGTCAGGACGGCGAAGCGCACGGGGAGCTTCGTCCGGGAGCGGATCTCCGAGAGCAGCCGCTCCGCCCCTTCGGGACTTCCCGACGCGTCGACGACCAGGACGGACTCCGCCCCGATCACGAAACCGCAGTTCCCGCCGGCCCGCGGATCGTCCGGATCGGCGATCGCGGCGAACACGCCGGGCGCGAGCTCGTTCACGGTCAATCGCGGCTCGCCGGCGGCGGTCGCCGAAAGAGTCGCCGGGAAGGCTGCCGAGAACGCCGTCGCGAGAAGGAGCGTGATCATGGCCGGATTGTAAAGGTCCGTATAATCCCGGCGATGGCTGCGAATCCGAAGCGAGACCGGCAGCGCGTGCGCTGCGTCATCAACGGCAAAGAGATCGACGTGTGGCAGGGCTACCGGCTCTGGGACGCCGCCCTGGAAGCGGACGCCCGGCTCTGGAAGTGGTGCGGCGGCGACGGCCTCTGCGGCACCTGCGCGGTCCTTCCGGTCTCCGGCGCGGAGAACCTCTCCCCCCCGACGAAGCTCGAGAAGTTCTCGCTCGCCCTCTGGTTCCTGAAGCCTCTGGCGCTCGTCCGCAAACGGTGGAAGAACCGCGGCGTGCGCCTGGCGTGCCAGACGTACGTCGAGGGGCCCGTCGAGGTCGTCGGCGTGCTCGGAAAGAAGGGCCGCGCCGCGCAGCAGGCGGCCGGCCTGGAGTAGACCCACGGCGAGACGTTCTCGCTGGGCGCGCCGCGCCCTTCCATGGCTGACCTCCGGCGGGGCCCTGTACCTCGGCGCGTCGTACTTCGCCGCTCGCGAGCTCGCGGATCGCCTCATCTCCTCCCAGGGGCTGGGACCGACGCCCGACGACTACGACCAGCTCGTGGCGGGCCTCGAAGCCAAAGCCTCCGTCGTGGCGAACCTCCGGCATCGAGGCAGCCCGAGACTGCCGGTCGAGCTCTCGACGACCTTCGCCTCCCCCGGCGGACCCGAAGGCCGCGCGACGCTCCTCTTTCTCCACGGCAAGGGCGGCAATGCGAGCGAGTGGCGGCCCGATGCCGTGAGAGCCCTCGAGCTCGGCTACAACGTTCTCCTTCCCGACCTGCGTGCGCACGGGCGCAGCGGAGGGACGCTCTTCACGCTGGGCTTCCTCGAGAAGGAGGACCTCGCGTTGACGCTGGTCGCCGCGCAGGACAGCTTCGGCATCGACACCGAGCGCGTCGGCATCCACGCGTGCTCGGCGGGCTCCTCCGTCGCCCTCGAGTTCGCGGCGGGCCGCGGGGGCATACGGGCCATCTGGCTCGAGTCGCCCTTCGCCGAGCCGCGCGAGATGGCGCGACACTACCTCTCGCGCGCGACGCACGTCCCGGCGTCTCTGCTCGCGCTGACGTCGCGATGGGCCATCCAGCGCGCGGTGGCGCGGGTTCGGCGGGAGCTCGGGGCCGAGCGCGCCGGCCCGGGCATCGAACGGTTGAACCCGCTCACCGCCGTCGCGCGCGTCACCGCGCCGATCCTTCTCGTGCACGGAGAGAGCGATCGGCTCGTTCCGCTGCGCTTCACCCGACGGCTGGCCGCCGCCCTGCCGCCGCGCAGCGCCGTCTGGAACGTGTCCGGCGCCGGCCACTGCCACCACGCCGACGAGCCGGCCGCGACCGCGAAGAAGGCCTACGCCCGCAAGTGGGAGGAGTTCTTCACGAATTTCTTGCCGGCCTGAGGCCGGACCTTTTTGCCGGCCTGAGCCGGACTTTTTGCCGGCCGAGGTCGGACCCTTTTGCCGGCTTGAGGCCGGGCGTTCCTGCCGACGCAGGAGTCTTCTTCCTCGGATCCTCCGTCCTTCCCTTCAACTGGCCGCACGCCGCGGACGCGTCGGGACCCTTGCTGCGCCGCACCGTGACCGTGAGGCTCTCGGCGGCGAGCACGCGCGCGAACTGGTCGATCGCGGCCTCGTCCGGCCTCCGCAAGTCCGGGAGATAGGTCGGGTCCTCGTTCAGCGGGATGAGGTTGATCTTGACGGAAAGCCCCCTCAGCAGCCGCGCGAGCTTCCGGGCATCCGCCTCGGAGTCGTTGACGCCGGCGATGAGGACGTACTCGACGAGGATCGTGCGCCTCGACTCGAGGGGCCAGGCGCGGATGGCGGCGAGCAGCTCCTTCAGCGGATAGGTCTTCGTGATCGGCATCAGCCGCTCGCGCGTCGCGGTGTCGGCGGCGTTGAGAGATACGGCGAGGTTGGGGCGCTTTGGGAGTGCGGCGAAGCGCGGAAAGGCCGGCGTCACGCCCGACGTCGAGACCGTGATCCGGCGCGGCGACACGAGCTCGAAGAGAACCTCCAGCGCGGGAAGCACGCCTTCCGGATTGAGGAACGGCTCCCCCATGCCCATGAAGACGATTCGCATGCCTTCCATCGAACGTCCGGTCTCGCGAAGCACGACATGGAGCTGGCCCAGGATCTCTCCCGCCGCGAGGTTGCGCCCGCCGCCGAGGCGGCCGGTCACGCAGAAGGCACAGTCGACCGCGCACCCGGTCTGGGAGGAGAGGCATACGGTGAAGTGGCCCACGGGGGACGTCGAGGGTCGAGAGTCGAGCGTCGAGACGTGGAGAGCCCGAGACCGCACGGGCGTCCGCGAACTCATTGACGCGCGCCGTGGACTCCTCGACCGGCATGTAGACGGCCTCGATCAGAGCGCCGTCGGCGAGGCGCAGACCGAATTTCACGCTGCCGTCGACGGACTCCTCGCGCCGCGCGACTTCGGGCAGCCGGATCGGCATCTCCGACGCGAGCTCCTCGCGGAGCGGCCCGGGCAGCTCTCGCATCGCCGCGAAATCGAAGCGGGAGCGGCGATGAAGCGCGTCGAAGATCTGGCGTCCGCGATATCGGGGAAGCCCCCGGGCCTCGGCGAAGGCTTCCCAGGCGGCGGTGGAGGAGCCGAGCGCATCCATTCGGGTCGAGTGTATTCCCCGGCGCGGGGCGAGGCGCGCGCGGTGACTCCGCGCGGACTTCGCGGCTACTTCGCGGCTTTGGTCACGCGGCGCGTCGCCGCTTTGCGGACCCGGACCTTGCGGGTGGGATCGATCCCCAGGGACTTGAGGAAGCGGAGATCCTTGAGGTTGATGCGGAACGCCGCGCGCTCGCTCGATCTCTCGACCTCTTCGGGCTCGCCGGCCGCCAGGACTCGCCGCGCGCGGCCGCGGCCTTCGCGCTTGTTCACGCCGACCTTCGCATCGAGAACCATGTAGAGGTTGTAGCCCTCGTCGCGAATGCGCTGAATGGATTCGTGCACGCGCCCGGAGCCCGAGATCGACTCGTTGATGGCCTGGCCGAGCTCCTTGAGCATTTCGCGGAGGTGATCCGAGAGTTCCATGTCCGCGGCGATTATCGCGTCCTCTTCCGCCGAGAATCAAGGATCTTCACCGGCACGAAAAGTGCTATCCTCTTGCGGTCGTCTGAACGGCCTCTCCGCGTGAGCGCCGCCCGCCTCGAGTCGACCGCGTTCCCTGCTCGCCGTAATCGCGCCTCGTGTTCTCTCTTCTGATCCGCCACACGGCGGCGTGCGCCCAGGCGCGAGCGGCGCGAACGCTTGAACGACTCTCGGCGGAAACCGGGGGCCCCTCGATCCGAGGCTCCCCGGCGCGCAACCGTCATTGAATTACGGCGTGACCACGGGACAGGCTGTTCCCACCGCTCGTCGGGCAGACGATGCGGCCCTGGATGGCAGGACCGATCGGCGTGCTTGCGACGATGTGATCGGCGACGACCTGGTCCATGAGGTCGAAGTCCACGGTCGGGCCGGCGATGCCGGCGTTCCGACCTGCCACCCACTCGACCTGCGCCACCTTTTTTCCCGCGCGCTCGGCAGCCGCCGCCAGAGAGTCGGCCTGGAGGATGCCCGGCGTCGAGAAGCTCGTCCGGTTGTTGAAGCTGGATTCCCCGACGCGATGAAACGTGTTGTTGGTGGAGCCGTGCTCGCCCGGCCAGGTTCCCGTCGCGAGCGTGTACCAGCCGACACCGGTGTTCGGAGGAAAGCCCTGAAGCAGGCCGTTCTGGCCCCGGACGCCAGGGCCATCAGCGCCTGATACGTCGGCATCGATCCCGCCCCGGAATACGTCTGTACCAGGTCCGGGCGCATTCCGTCGGAGCTGTAGAACACCCCCACCCTCGACGCGGGCGGTGGTGGAGGCTGTTCCGCCGCACCGAAGTCGGCGGCGAGTGCAGCGAGACCGAGAATCGCAACTCCGACCTTTTCCTTCATGACATCGCCGTCGAGAGGCGCGTCAGGGCCCATTCCTTCGCGGCGCGGGAAGCTTTGGTCGAAGCTTTTGAGTCCGCGAGTAGCTGGGATCAAGGACCGTTCAAAGTTTTGTGAGGACTTCGCGGTAGAATCCCCGGTTCCATGCGATACCGCTCCCTGCGCCCGCTGCTCGACCCGCATCTGCCGTTCGTCGAGAAGCCGGGCCGCTACGTCGGCCTCGAGCGCAACGTCACGCGGAAGGACCTCTCGCAGGCCTCGGTGACGCTGGCGCTGGCTTTCCCCGACACCTACGAGATCGGGATGAGCCACACGGGGCTGAAGATCCTCTACGAGATCGTCAACCGGCGGGAGGACTTCGCCTGCGAGCGGATCTATGCGCCGTGGGTGGATCTCGAGACGCGGATGCGCGAGAACGGGATTCCGCTCTTCTCGACGGAGTCGTTCGCGCCCGTCGCGGACTTCGACGTCCTGGGCTTCTCGCTCCAGGCGGAGCTCAACTACTCGAACATCCTCAACATGCTGGACCTCGCGGGGCTGCCGGTGTGGCAGCGCGACCGGCGCGAGTCCGATCCGATCGTCCTCGGAGGCGGGCCCTGCACGGCGAACCCCGAGCCGATCGCCGACTTCTTCGACGCGTTCCTCGTGGGCGACGCCGAGGAGGCGCTGCCGGTGTTCCTGGACGCGTATCGCGAGGCGCGGTCCCGCGGGCTCAGCCGCCGCGACCTCCTCGCCGTGCTCGCCGCGGTCGACGGCATCTACGTGCCGTCGTTCTACGACGTCACATACAAAGAGGACGGGCGCATCGCGGCGATCGAGCGCAACGACCCGCGGGCCCCCGAGCGGGCGCGCCGCACCTGGGTGCCCGTCCTGAAGCCCGACTACTACCCCGACAAGCCCATGGTGCCCTCGGTCGAGATCGTCCAGGACCGCCTGGGCCTCGAGGTCATGCGCGGCTGCACGCAGGGCTGCCGCTTCTGCCAGGCGGGCTACTGGTACCGCCCCGTCCGCGAGCTCGATCCCGCCGACGTGGCCGACATGACCAAGAAGTTCATCGCCGAGTCGGGCTGGAGCGAGGTCGGCCTGCTCTCGCTCTCGACCGCGGACTACTCGCAGATCGAGCCCCTGGTGAAATGCCTGGCTCCGGAGCTCTCCGACCAGCGCGTCTCGATCTCCCTGCCGTCGTTGCGAGCCGAGGCCTTCTCGGTCGGGCTGGCCGACGCCGTTTCGGAAGTCCGCAAGTCCGGCTTCACCTTCGCGCCCGAGACGGGCTCGGACCGCCTGCGCCGCGTCATCAACAAGACCTTCACCAACGCGGACATGATCGCCGCGGCCGACGTGGCGTTCGCGCGCGGCTGGGATCTCATCAAGGTCTACACGATGATCGGGCTGCCGACCGAGACGGTCGCCGACCTCGACGAGCTGGTGACGCTCGTGGAGGGCATCCTGGCGCAGGGGCGCAAGCACGGCCGGAAGAACGTCAACGTCTCCGTCGGGTCGTTCGTCCCCAAGTCCTGGACGCCTTTCCAGTGGGCGCCCTTCGACGGCGTCGAGACGCTCGAGCGGAAGCTCGCGTACCTGAAGGACAAGTTCCGGCGCATCCGCGGAGCCAAGATGAAGTGGCACGAGCCGCGCGAGGCCGAGATCGAGTGCGTGCTCTCCCGCGGCGACCGCCGGGCCGCGCGCATCCTTCACACCGCGTGGAAGTCGGGCGTGCGGTTCGACGGGTGGACCGAGCACTTCCGCCACGACCTCTGGATGAAGGCGTTCGAGGCCGAGGGCATCCCGAAGGACACGTACCTGCGCGCCTACGATCTCGACGAGATCCTGCCCTGGGACGTCCTCGACGTGTCGATCAAGAAGCGCTGGCTCCAGATCGAGCTCATCAAGGCCAAGAAGGAGATGCGGACCGAGGACTGCAAGTGGGGCCACTGCTACGCCTGCGGCGTTCCGGGCAACGGCGAGGACACGGTTCTCGCGAAGTCCATGAATGCCGGCGCGCTCCCGGCGTTCGACGCGGCCGCCGCGCCGGCGAGCGATCCGGCCGCGTACCGCGACGTCGCCAAGGGCGCGGCCTACCGGGAAAAGGCGATGCCGGATCTTCCGGCGGCGTCGCGCGTGCGCGGCGGCCAGGGAGAAACGCCCGTCCGCCATCGCATCTCCTTCTCGAAGACGGGCGACGCGCGGCTGCTCTCGCACCGCAACACGATGGACGTCCTCGAGCGCGCGATCCGCGCGGCGGGACTGCCGGCGCGCTACACCGAGGGCTTCAATCCCCACATGAAGCTGTCCATGGGACCCGCGCTCGCGCTCGGGCTCGAGAGCCGCCACGAGGTCTTCGACGTCGACGGCCGCGCGGCCTTCCCCGCCGACGCCGCGGAACGCATCAACGCCAAGCTGCCGGCCGGCGTGGAGGTGCTCGAGGTACGCACTCTCGGCATCGCGGAGCCCTCGCTCGCGAAGGCCGTCAAGGGCGCGCGCTACTCGGTCCGCCTGGACTCGGAAGAGCACGTCGAGCGCGCCGCCGGCGCTCTCGAGAATTCCTGGCGCGAATCGATGCCGGCCCTCCGCGCGATCGCCCTCGAAGCCGACGCCTCGGGCGCGAGCCTGACCTTCGAGGTCAACCTCGACCAGGCCGCGGGCGACACGGCCACGGCGAAGAAGGTGCTCGAGGCGCTGCTCGCGATTCCTCCCGCGGAGCAGGCCGGGATGTCGATCACCCGCGAGGCCACCCTCCTCGGCTGACAAAGGGATGAGCTATCGCGTCACCGTGACGGCCCGCTTCGAGGCCGCGCACAACCTGATCGACTACGTCGGCGGCCCCGAGCCCCTCCACGGCCACTCGTACCGGGTCGAGGCGGTCCTCGAGTCCGAGAAGCTCCAGCAGTACGACCTCGCCGTGGACTTCGTGCCGGCGAAGGCACGCTCTCGAGACCATCGCCAAAGAGTTCGATTACAAGTACATCAACGACCACCCCGCCTTCCGCGGGCGGAACACCTCGGCCGAGAACCTGGCCCGATACTTTTCCGAGAGGCTGGAGTCCTCGGGCGCCCTGGGCTGGGGCCGGATCGTCGAAGTCACGGTCTGGGAAGGACCCGAGAACCGGGCCACTTTTCGCCCTGACCTTATATAGACTCCCCCGCACCACTGGGGGGTTCCCGTGAGACACTCCGGTCGTCTCGGTCTCGTCGTCCTTTCCGCGCTCGCTGCCGCTCCGCTCGCCGCCGATTCCTACTTCGTCACCACCACGAACGACTCGGGCGCCGGCTCGCTTCGCCAGGCGATCCTCGACGCCAACGCCGCATGCCGGCTTCGACCAGATCACCTTCAGTATCGCGGGCGCCGGCGTCCACACGATCACGCCCGCGACGCCGCTGCCGGACATCACCGACGGCGTCGAGATCCTGGGGTTCACGCAGCCCGGCTCGAGCGCGAACACGAACGGTCCCGGATTGCCCGACAACTCCGTGCACCTGGTCGCGATCGACGGAACCAACTCGGGCGCGGGCACGGGCGCCGCGGTACTGCGTTTCAACAATCCGGCAGAACGGTTTCATCGTCGACGGCCTCGTCATCCACAGCGCTCCGGGGGCCGCGATCCAGGTCAACAGCACCACGGGCGGCAGCCATCAGCGGCAATTTCCTCGGTACCGACGCGACGGGATCGACCGCGCACTCCAACTATTTCGGAGTCGAGATCGAAGGATCCACGAATATCCAGATCGGCGGCACGCTCCCGGCACAGCGCAACGTCATCTCGGGGAACTCCGGGTCGCAGATCGGCTTCGGCTGCTACTTCGGGGGCGGCAGCGGCCACGCGATCCAGGGAAATTTCATCGGGCCGAACGCGGCGGGAACGGGCATCCCTCCTGGCGCCGGGCCCGGTAATCAGACCGGCATCGGGCTCTGCTTCTTCGTGACGGACGTGACGATCGGCGGCTCCGACGCCGGGGCCCGCAACGTCATTTCCGGCAACTCCTTCCTGGGCATCCGCATCTCGAACAGTTTCTGCGGCGCCTGCGTGACGGACATCGTGGTGCAGGGGAACTACATCGGCACCGACCTGACCGGGACCCTGCCCCTCGGCAACGGCGTCCAGGGGCTCAACATCAACACGATCGGCAACGAGCGTCCTCGACAATGTCATCTCCGGCAATCTCGGCTGAAGGAGTCTCCGTCGGCTCCGGCGCCCCGGCCGACGGCACCCTGGTTCAGGGCAACAAGATCGGCACCGATGTCACGGGCACGCTGCCCGTGCCGAACCTCGGCTGGGGCGTGCGAGTCCAGGGCGGAAACGTCCAGATCGGCGGAACCGCCCCGGGTGATGCGAACACGATCGCCTACAACGGAACGACGACACAGGGAGGCGTCCTCATCGAGAGCGGATCCGGCAACGCGATCCGCCACAACTTGATCCACGACAACGTCGGTCTCGGGATCGACCTGATCCCGATCGGTGTGAACCCGAACGACGAGCTCGACGGCGACACCGGGCAGAACGACCTCCAGAACTTCCCCGTGATCAGTCCGTGACGAACACGCTCGCCGAGTCGCCGGAGGGCGGCACGCGCGTCCAGGGCTTCCTCCACTCCAAGCCGTCCACGACCTACGCCCTGGACGTCTTCGCCAACGACGCGTGCGTTCGCTTTCCCAAGGACTTCCTCGAAGGCAAGAGGTACCTGGGATCGGGCCAGGTCACGACGGACGGATTCGGCGAAGGAGTCATCGACGTCAGCGTGCCTCTCACAACGCAGCCCGGCGAGCGAATCAGCCTGACCGCCACCGACCCGGCCGGCAGCACTTCCGAGTTCTCCCAGCGGCTGCCCTTCTCGATCAATCCCGCCTCGGGCCCGTCCGCCGGCGGCACGGGCGTCACGATCGCCGGAACGGACTTCGAAGACGGGGCCACGGTCACGATCGGCGGTCAGCCCGCGACCTCGGTCGTCGTCACGAATTTCAACCAGATGACGGCCGTCGCGCCGGCGCTCGCGGCCGGCTCGCTCAACGACGTCGTGGTCACGAACACCGAAGGCACCACGGGAACGCTGGAAAAGGGCTTCGTGGCGGACTTCCTCGACGTGCCTCCGGCCCAGCAGTTCTACACCTACGTCACCACGCTCGTCACGAACGCGATCACGGCGGGCATCGGCGGCGGGCTGTACGGGGTCGATCAGCCCACGCTGCGCCAGCAGATGGCCGTGTTCCTCCTGAAAGCGAAGTACGGCCTCTGCTACGTTCCGCCCGGCTGCACGGGGGTCTTCCCCGACGTGCCCTGCCCTTCGACCTTCGCGAACTGGATCGAGGACCTCGCGGCCCAGGGCATTACGGGAGGCTGCGGCGGCGGCAACTACTGCCCGCAAAACCCGGTCCGCCGGGACCAGATGGCGGTGTTCCTCCTGAAGGCCAAGTACGGATCCTCATACGTGCCGCCGGAATGCACCGGCGTCTTCCCCGATGTCCCCTGCCCTTCGCAGTTCGCCGACTGGATCGAGCAGCTCGCCGCGGAGAACATCACCGGAGGCTGCGGCGGCGGCAACTACTGCCCGCTGAACAACAACACGCGCGGCCAGATGGCGGTCTTCATCCAGAAGACGTTCAATCTGCCGTAACGGGAGATCGATGAAACGCTCCGGCGCCTTTCTGCTCGGTCTGTGCCTTGCGTCGGCGGCCAGAGCCGCGACGTTCACCGTCACCAACACGGGCGACTCGGGGCCGGGCTCGCTCCGCCAGGCGATCACCGACGCGAACACCGCCGCCGGCACCGACACGATCGCCTTCAACGTGTCGGGCGCGGGCTGCACCGGCGGCATCTGCACGATCACTCCGGCCACTCAGTTGCCGACGATCGCCAGCCCGGTCCTCCTCGATGGCTACACGCAGCCCGGTTCCCTGGTCAATACCAACGCCCAGGGCGCGCTCAATACGGTGCTCAAGGTCGTGCTGTCGGGAGAGACCACACATGCGACCGGACTCCAGCTCTCCGCCGCCGGCTCGACGATCCGCGGGATCGTCATGAACGGGGGCTGGAACTACGCGATCAGCTTCAGCTTCGCCGGCAGCGACGGCGCGGTGAAGGGTTGCTTCATCGGCACCGACGCCGCAGGCACCGCGGTGCCCGGCTCGCACAACATCCGCGGGATCGACTCCCAGTTCGGCGACAATTTCACGGTCGGCGGACCGGCGCCGGCCGATCGCAACCTGATCTCGGGAAACGCCCAGTCGGGCATCACCATCAGCCACGGCGTCAACGCTCTCGTCCAGGGCAACCTGGTCGGGGTCGACAAGTCGAGCACCGCCGTGTTCGGGGGGACTGCCCTCTCGGGCATCGGCCTGTTCGGAGAAACACCCGGCGCGGTAATTCGAGACAATGTGGTGGGCGGCGTCAACGAGGGACTCCAGGTCGGAGACACCAACGACACCGCGACCGGCAAGACCATCCTGCACAACTGGATCGGTACGGACGTGACCGGAACCGTCAATCTCGGCACGAGGGATTTCGGCATCTTCGTCCAGGGGAAGGACATCCAGGTGGGCGGCACCGGGCCCGGCGAGGGGAACGTGGTGGCATTCAACCAAGGGGCCGGCGTGTTCGTGGGGTACAGCACGATCAACACCTTCCACAATCGGATCCGCGGTAACTCCATCTACGGCAACGGCACCGCGAACGGTCAGCTCGGGCGCTCGACGCTCGGGATCGACCTCGGCAATCCGGGCGGTTTCGGCCAGGGCGGGTTCACGCCGAACGACCTCGGAGATGCGGACATCGGACCGAACCTCCTCCAGAACTTTCCGCTTCTGTCGTCCGCGGTCTCCGCAGGAGGCAACACGACGATCGACGGAGTTCTGAACAGCACGGCGAACACCCAGTTCGCCATCGACTTCTATTCCAACGACTCCTGCGTCGGACGCCCGCAGGACTTCCTTCAGGGACGGACCTACATCGGCGCCACGAATGTGACGACGAACGGCAGCGGCAATGCCACGATCCACGCGGTCTTCCCGGGCGTCGTCCTCGCGGCGGGAGAGAAAGTATCGGCCACCGCAACGGATCCCGACGGCAACACGTCGGAGTTCTCACAACGGTTCGTTCTGACGGCGACGCCCTCCTCGGGCGCTCCCTCCGGCGTTTCGACGACGCTCGCCGGATTTCACTTTCTCGCCGGTGCGACGGCCAAAGTCGGCGGCACGCCCGCGACCAACGTCGTCGTCGTCGACGACGACACGATCACCCTGACGACGCCGTCCCTCCCTCCCGGAAGCCTCAACGACATCGTCGTCACCGACACGGACGGCAGCGTCGGGACGCTCCCCAACGGCTGGATCGCGGACTTTCTCGACGTGCCGGGGAACCAGCTGTTCCATGACTTCGTCACCACGCTCGTGCGAAACGAGATCACCGTCGGCGTCGGGAGCGGAAACTACGGCGTGGCGCAAGACACCAAGCGGCAGCAGATGGCGGTTTTCCTGCTCAAGGCGAAGTACGGGATCTGCTACATGCCGCCGCCGTGCACTGTGCAGGTCTTTCCGGACGTGCCCTGCTCGCGGTCTTCGCCCCTGGATCAACGCGCTTGTCGCGCAGAACGATCACCACCGGATGCGGCAGCGGCAACTTCTGTCCGACGAACCCGGTCAACCGCCAGCAGATGGCGGCCTTCCTGCTGAAAACGTGGGAGGGCGACGGCTACACCCCACCGGCGTGCACGGTGGCGACGTTCACCGACGTGCCGTGCTCGAACCCGTTCGCGGCTTGGATCTACGAGCTCGTCGCGCGCAACATCACTGCCGGCTGCGGCAACGGCCAACTACTGCCCGCCGCGACCGCCAACCGCGGACAGATGGCGACGTTCCTTGTGAAGACGTTCTCGCCCTGCAATAGAAGCAAGGAGGCCTCCATGCGCCGGTCTCTCGCCCTGTTGATCGTCTTTCAGGCGGCGAGCGCCGCCGCGGCCGCCACGTTCACGGTCACCAACACTAACGACTCCGGAGCCGGGTCGCTACGCGAGGCGATCACGCAGGCCAACAACAACGCCGGCCTCGACACGATCGCCTTCAACGTCTCGGGCGCGGGTTGCGCGGGCTCCGGGTCTGCACGATCGCTCCGACGACAGCGCTGCCGGTGATCCTCTCTCCGGTCCTCATCGACGGCTACACGCAGCCGGGCTCCTCGCCCAACACCATCGCGCAAGGTGCGCTGAACACCGTCCTGAAGATCGTGCTCTCCGGCTCCAACATCCCCGGCCAGACCGGACTCTCCATTGCCACGAACGGCGCCGGCTCGACGATCCGCGGCCTCGTCGTCAACGGGGGCTTCAACAACGGCATCCTCTCGTCGAGCTCGAACGGCAATACCGTGCGGGGTTGCTTCGTCGGCGTCAACGCCGCCGGCACGACGACCTCCCCGAACACCTCCGGCATCGGCACCCAGTTCAGCAACGATTTCACGGTCGGCGGCTCCTCTCCCGCGGACCGCAATCTCCTTTCGGGTCAGACACGTGACCAACATCCTGATCTTCAGCTCCGCCGACGCCACGATCGAAGGCAATCTCATCGGTCCGGACATCTCGGGCGCAGCGGCTCTCGGTCCGACGATCCACGGTCTCTCCAGGCCACGAACACCGAGATCCGCGGCAACGTCGTCGGGGGCGCGACCGTCGGGATGACCCTCGGCAAGACCGCCGATGCGATCACCGGCTTGACCGTTCATGGCAACTGGGTGGGTACCGACGTCACCGAGACCGCCGACCTCGGCAACCTCCGAATCGGTGTGTTGGTCAATGGCAGGGACATCACGATCGGCGGCGTGAAGGGACCGGGGGAAGGCAACGTCATTGCCTTCAACGGCGAGTCGGGAGTGTTCGTGAACTGGGACTTCTCCAACATCACCGGCAACACCATTCGCGGCAACTCGATCTACTCGAACGGCGAGGGCGCGAATTCCGGCTCTTGCCTCCACTCTCGGAATCGATCTGGGCAATAGCCTCGGCATCGGCATCGGAGGCCTGACGCCGAACGATCTCGACGACGCGGACACGGGGCCGAACGGCAAGCAGAACTTCCCGATCATCACCTCGGCCGTGTCGGCGGGCGGCAACACGACCGTCCACGGCCGCTTCAACAGCACCCCGAGCTCCGAGTTCTCGATCGACTTCTACGTCAACGGCGGCTGCGTCGCGCGACCGCAGGACTATCTCGAGGGCAAGCAGTACGTCGGCACCGCGTCCCTGACGACGGACGGCGGCGGCGACGCGTCCATCGACGTGGTGCTCCCCGGCGTGACGCTCGAGGCCGGCCAGACGGTAACGGCCACCGCGACCGACGCGAACGGCAATACTTCGGAGTTCTCGCAGCGAATCGTGGTGTCGACGAATCCACAGTCCGGGAATGCCGGGCCGTATCCCATCACGTTGACCGGATTCAACTTTCTTCCGGGCGCGACGGCGACGGTGGGCGGCCTGCCGGCGACGAACGTTGTCGTGACCAACTACAACACCATCACCCTCACGACGCCGAACCTTCCTGCCGGCAGCCTCAACGACATTACGGTGACGAACACCGACACGAGCGCCGGAACGCTTCCCAACGGCTGGATCGTCAACTTCCTGGACGTGCCCGAGAGTCAACTGTTCAACGAGTGCGTGAACACTCGTCCGCAACGAGATCACCGTCGGCGTCGGCGGCGGCAACTACGGCGTCGCGCAGAACACGCTCCGCCAGCAGATGGCGGTCTTCCTGCTGAAGGCGAGGTACGGCATCTGCTTCGTGCCACCGCCGTGCACGGTTCCGGTCTTTCCGGACGTGCCCTGCTCATTGAGCTTCGCGCCCTGGATCAACGAGCTCGTCGCGCAGGGCATCACCGCCGGCTGCGGCAACGGCAACTTCTGCCCCGCCAATCCCGTCAACCGCCAGCAGATGGCGGTCTTCCTGTTGAAGACGCTGCAAGGCAGGCGGCTATACGCCGCCCGCCTGCACCGTCGCCACGTTCGCGGACGTTCCGTGCTCGCATCCCTTCGCGACCTGGATCTACGAGTTCGTCGCCCGCAACATCACGGCCGGTTGCGGCGGCGGCAACTACTGTCCGCTGACGAACGCCAACCGCGGCCAGATGGCGACGTTCCTGGTGAAGGTGTTCAGGCTTGCAGTAACCAAGGAGGATCACCCATGCGCCGTGTCCTCGCCTTGCTCGTTACCTCGGATGCCGGCGGCCGCTCGTCGCCGCCACCTTCACGGTCACCAACACCAACGACTCGGTGCGGGCTCGCTGCGCGAAGGCGATCGAGGACGCCAACGCCGCCGCCGGCGCCGACACGATCGCGTTCAACGTCTCCGGCGCCGGGTGCGACGGCTCCGGTGTCTGCACGATCGCGCCGGTCTCGAGCTTCCGCGGATCACGCGCCGCCCTCATCGACGGCTTCACGCAGCCGGGCTCCTCGCCGAACACCAACGCGACGGGCGCGATCAACGCCGTGCTCAAGATCGTCGTCTCCGGCCAGTCGGCCCCGGGCTCCGTCGCCTTCCACTTCAACACGGCCGGCGCCGCCGACTCGACGGTGCGGGGCCTCGTCATCAATGGCGGCTTCACCGAGGCCGTGAGGGTCTGGGCCCCGAGCATCGCCGTGCGCGGCTGCTTCCTCGGTACCGACGCCTCGGGGCTGAGCCCGGCCGGAAACGGCCAGGGGGTCTACGCCGACGCGTTTTTCGGCGCGACGGGGCTCAGCGTGGGAGGTCCCGCGGCGGCGGACCGGAACCTGATCGCGAGTCAGACGGGAAACCACGTGATCTGCCTCGACGTTCCCGACACCACGATCCAGGGAAACCTCCTCGGCACCGACAAGACCGGCGCGGCCGCCCTCGGAATCTTGCCCCAGACGGCCATCGCGATCACGGCGGCCGCGACGGGCGAAACGGTCGTTCGAAACAACGTCGTCGCCGGAGGATCGTTCGACGCCCTGCAGATCGCCGACAGTCTCGGCGCGACCGTCACCATCGTCGGGAATTTCATCGGCACCGATTCGACGGGGACCGTCGACCTCGGCAATCCCGCCTCGGGCATCCGCCTCTTCATCGGGGCGGACGACGTGAGGATCGGCGGAACCGGCGCCGGCGAGGCCAACGTCATCGCCTTCAACGGCGGCGCCGGCGTCATGCTGTATCCCTCCGGAGCGAACGGGCCGCAACGGTGCACGATCCGCGGCAACTCGATCCACTCCAACGACCAGGACCCGGCCTCGGGCGAGATCCTGGGCATCGACCTCGGTGAAGCCGCCGGGGTCGCAGGTCTGACCGAGAACGATCTCGGCGACGGACACGGGACCCAACGGTCTCCAGAACTTCCCGCTCCTCACCTCCGCCGTCTCGACTCTGCAAGGCGCGCCCGGAACCACGACCATCATCGGGCGGCTCAACAGTGCGGCGGACACCCAGTTCACGATCGACTTCTACTCGAATCCCGGATGCGTCGGCCGCCCCCAGGACTTTCGCGAGGGAAGAGACCTACCTCGGCTCCGACACACGTCACGACCGACGGCAGCGGCAACGCCGATCATCAACACCGTTCTCCCCGTCGTCGACGGCGACGGGGAGGACGTCACCGCGACCGCCACGAATCCGGACGGCAACACGTCGGAGTTCTCCCAGCGAAACGTGATCACCTCGAGCCCATGATCGGGAAATCCCGGCCGGCGTCGCGAATGTCACCCTCACGGGCTTCCATTTTCTGGCGGGCGCCGGCGTCACCGTGGGCGGCGTCGCGGCCCCGAGCGTCGTGGTGAACGACTACGACACCGTCACGATCACCACGCCGAACCTTCCGCCGGAAGCCTCAGCGACGTGACCCTGACGAACACCGACGGAACCTCCGGCACCCTGCCGAACGGCTGGATCGCCGACTTCCTCGACGTCAACGACCTCCACATTTTCTATACCTACGTCACGACGCTCGTGCGCAACGAGATCACCGTGGGCGTCGGCGGCGGCAACTACGGCGTCACGCAGAACACCAAGCGCCAGCAGATGGCGGTCTTCCTGCTGAAGGCCAGGTACGGCATCTGCTTCGTGCCACCGCCGTGCACGGTCCAGGTCTTTCCGGACGTGCCTTGCTCATTGAGCTTCGCTCCCTGGATCAACGAGCTCGTGGCGCAGGGCATCACCACCGGCTGCGGCGGCGGCAACTTCTGCCCCGCCAACCCGGTCAACCGCCAGCAGATGGCGGTCTTCCTGCTGAAGACGCTGCAAGGCGGCGGCTATACGCCGCCGCGCCTGCACCGTCGCGAGCTTCGCGGACGTTCCGTGCTCGCACCCCTTCGCTCCCTGGATCTACGAGCTCGTCGCCCGCAACATCACCGCCGGCTGCGGCGGCGGCAACTACTGTCCCCTGACGAACGCGAACCGCGGGCAGATGGCGACGTTCATCGTGAAGATGTTCGCCTTGCAATAGACAGGAGGCTCCGATGAGCCGCGTCCTCGCCTTCGTCTGTGTCTCTCCGCGGGAATCGAAGCGGCCGCGAGGCCGCGACATTCACGGTCACCAACACGAACGACTCCGGCGCGGGATCGCTCCGGAAGGCCATCGAGGACGCCAACACGGCCGCCGGCGCCGACACGATCGCCTTCAACGTCACGGGCGCCGGCTGCGTCGGCGGTATCTGCACGATCACTCCCGCGACAACGTACCCGTTCCTGACGAGCCCCGTCACGATCGACGGCTACACGCAGCCCGGCTCCTCGCCGAACACCAACGCCCAGGGCGCCCTGAACACCGTCATCAAGATCGTCATCTCGGCGGCCGCGATCCCGGCAGCCTCGGCCCTCCAGGTCTTCGGGGACGGATCGATCATTCGCGGCCTCGTTTTCAACGGCGGATTCAACTACACGATTTCGATCGGCGGCCCGAACGTATCCGTCCGGGGCTGCTTCATCGGAACCGACGCGACGGGAATGATCGCGTCGGACAACCAGCGCGGCGTGTTCGGGCAGTTCGGGGTTTCCAACCCGACCGTCGGAGGCCCGGCGCCCGCCGACCGGAATCTGATCGCCGGGAACCTGGGCCAGCACATCTGGTTCGAGCACGTCGTCAACGGCACGATCGAAGGCAACCTCCTCGGCACGGACAAGACGGGAGCCGCCCCGCTCGGAGAGCTGCCCAACACGGGCATCGCGATCTCTTCGGCTGCCTCGGGAACCGTGACCATCCGCGGCAACGTGATCGCCGGCGGCGACCTCGAAGCGATCAGTGTCGGCAACGCGGCCGATTCGACGTCGCCGACGATCATCCAGGGCAACTTCATCGGCACGGACGTCACCGGCACCGTCAACCTGGGCAATCCGCGGTCGGGCATCTACGTCTGGACGACCGACGTCATCGTGGGCGGGACCGGCGCCGGAGAGGGCAACGTCATCGCCTTCAACGGAGGCGCGGGAGTCTACTTCGCTCCGTACAGCCCCAGTTCCCCCACGCGCTGCCCGATCCGGCACAATCGGATCTACGACAACCACCAGCATGCGGAGATGGGCACGGAATGCCTGGGCATCGACTTCGGGCCGACCTCCGATTGCAACCCGACCCTCAACGATCTCGGCGACGCCGACGACGGAGCGAACCACAGGCAGAACTTCCCCATGATCACCTCCGCGACGTCGCTGGTCGGCGGCGGCACGCTCATCACGGGAAAGCTCAACAGCGCGGCAGGCACGACCTACGACCTCGACTTCTTCTCGAACCCGGCCTGCGTCGACCGACCGCAGGCGTTCCTCGAGGGCCGCACGTTCATCGGCTCGGCCCAGGTCACGACCGACGGCTCCGGCAATGCCAACATCAACGTCAACCTGCCCGTCCCGATCGGGCCCGGGGAGAAAGTCACCGCCACGGCGACCGATCCCGACGGCAACACCTCGGAGTTCTCGCAGCGTCTCGTGCTCTCCTCCAATCCGACTTCGGGCAATCCCGCCGGGGTCGCCGGGGTCGCGCTCACCGGCTTCCACTTCCTCTCCGGCGCCGCCGTCACCGTCGGCGGCGTGGCGGCGCCGAGCCTCGTCGTGAACGACTACAACGCCGCAACCATCACGACGCCGAACCTTCCGCCTGGAACCTTGAACGACGTGACGCTGACCAACACCGACGGCACGGCGGGAACGCTGCCCAACGGCTGGATCGCGGATTTCCTGGACGTCCCCTCAGGCCACATCTTCTACTCGTACGTCACCACCCTCGTCCGCAACGAGATCACCGTCGGGGTCGGAGGAGGCAACTACGGCGCCGCGCAGAACACGCTGCGCCAGCAGATGGCGGTCTTCCTCCTCAAGGCCCGGTTCGGCATCTGTTACACACCCCCTCCCTGCACCGTGCCCGCCTTCCCCGACGTGCCCTGCTCCTCCAACTTCGCGCCATGGATCAACGCCCTCGTCGCGCAGGGCATCACCGGTGGCTGCGCCGGCGGCAACTTCTGTCCCACCAGCCCCGTCAACCGCCAGCAGATGGCGGTGTTTCTTCTGAAGGCCTTCGAAGGCAGCAGCTACACCCCGCCCGCCTGCACTGTGGCGACGTTCACGGACGTGCCGTGCTCGCACCAGTTCGCTCCCTGGATCTACGAGCTCGTGGCTCGGACCATCACCGCCGGCTGCGGCGGCGGCAACTACTGCCCGGGCACGAGCGCCAACCGCGGCCAGATCGCCACGTTCATCGTCAAGACGTTCGGACTTCAGTAGGGTACTGCAATCAAAGAGGAAGGAGTCCCCTATGCGCCGCCTCGTGGCTTTACTCCTGGCGTTCTCTGCCTCGATCGGCCACCGCCGCGACCTTCACCGTCACCAGCACCGCCGACTCGGGGGCAGGCTCGCTGCGCCAGGCGATCCTCGACGCCAACGCCGTCGCCGGCCTCGACACGATCGCCTTCAACGTCTCGGGCGCGGGCTGCGACGGCTTCGGGCGTCTGCACGATCACGACGGCGTCGGTGCTGCCCATTATCTGAGCCCGGTCGTCATCGACGGGTACACGCAGCCGGGCTCCTCGCCGAACACCAACGCGGCAGGGCGCGCTGAACACGGTGCTGAAGGTCGTGCTCTCCGGCGCCAACCTCGGCCAGTCCGGCGATCTGATATTTCCGCGTACGGGCGCGGGTTCGACCGATCGCGAGGCCTGGTGATCAACGGCGGCTTCGCCGACGCGTCCTCTCCTTCGTTTCGGACGGCGACACGTCTGCGGGCTGCTTCGTCGGCACGACGCTCCGGAGACGGCGGCGGTTCCGAACAGCCGAGCCGTCTACTCGCAGCTCGACGCCGAACTTTCGCGTCGGCGGCCCCAGGCCGGCCGACCGAAATCTCATCTCGGGCAACGGCGGCTCAGGTCGTCCGGCATCGAGGTGTTCAACAGTGCCGACAGCCTGATCGAGGGCAACCTCATCGGCACCGACATCACGGGAGCCGCTCGGCTCGGCGAACAACGCCAACGGCATCTTCGTCGGCATCGACTGTCCCGGCACCGTGATCCGCGGCAACGTCATCGCCGGATGCGCAGTGGAACGGCATGCACGCGGGATACGCCACCGGAACGACGCACGGCATCACGATCGAGGGCAACTGGATCGGCACCGACGTCACCGGCACGCTGAACCTGGGAAACGCGTTGCGGCGGGATCGTGGTCCAGGGCCAACAGAACGCGGTCGGAGGTACCGCCCCGGGCGAGGGCAACGTCATCGCGTTCAACGGCGCTGGGCGGGGTCTACGTCGACGACAGCACGACCGGCACATTCGCCGAATCCGATCCGCGGCAACTCGATCTACGCGAACGAGTGCCTGGGCATCGACTTCGGAGGCGTGCTCGCATGACTGCGAGCCCACGTCCAACGATCTCGGCGACGCCGACATGGGGCCGAACGAGTTACAGAACTTTCCGATGATCACCTCGGTCGTGCCGTCTCTGGTCGGCGGCGGCACGACGACGATCACCGGCCGCCTCAACGGCCACGCGGACACCGATGTACATGCTCGACTTCTACTCGAGCCCGGCCTGCTTGGACCGGCCCCAGGACGTTCCTCGAGGGCCGGCACCTACCTCGACTCGGAGGTCGTGACGACCGACGGCAGCGGCAACGCGACGATCGACGTCGTCCTGCCGCGTCGTTCTCGCTCCCGGCGAGATCGTTTCCGCGACGGCGACGGATCCCGACGGCAACACCTCCGAGTTCTCGCAGCGCATCGTGCGTCCATCGGAGCCCGGTTCCGGGACCCCGCGCGGCGCGCCCGTCACGCTCGACCGGCTTCCACTTCCTCGCCGGCGCGACCGTGACCGTCGCGGAGCGGCCGCCACGGGCGTGAACGTCGCGAGCTACAACCAGATCACCGCGACGACGCCGTCGCTTCCGCCCGGCAGCCTCAACGACGTCACGGTCACCAACACCGACGGCAGCGCCGGCACGCTCCCCAACGGGTGGATCGCGGACTTCCTGGACGTCCCGGGAGGCCACCTGTTCTACCCGTTCGTCACGACCCTCGTCCGCAACGCCATCACGGTCGGCGTCGGCGGCGGCAACTACGGCGCCGCGCAGAACACGCTGCGGCAGCAGATGGCCGTCTTCCTGCTCAAGTCGAAGTTCGGCATCTGCTACGTTCCGCCGCCCTGCACCGTTCCCGCGTTCCCCGACGTGCCCTGCTCCTCCAACTTCGCGCCGTGGATCAACGCGCTCGTCGCGCAGGGCATCACCGGTGGCTGCGCCGGCGGCAACTTCTGCCCCACCAGCCCCGTCAACCGCCAGCAGATGGCGGTCTTTCTCCTGAAGGCCTTCGAAGGCAGCAGCTACACCCCGCCCGCCTGCACCGTGCGCGACGTTCACCGACGTGCCGTGCTCGCACCAGTTCGCGCCGTGGATCTACGAGCTCGTGGCTCGCAACATCACCGCCGGCTGCGGCGGCGGCGACTACTGCCCCGGCACGAGCGCCAACCGCGGACAGATCGCGACGTTCATCGTCAAGACGTTCGGCTTGCAATAGTACAGGAGTCCCCTATGCGCGTCTCCGTCGCTTTGCTCCTCGCGTCCTCTGCCTCGATCGCGGCCGGCGCCACCTTTACGTGACGAACACCAACGACTCGGCGCCGGATCGCTCCGCGACGCGATCACCGCTGCCAACGCCGCCGCTGGCGCCGACACGATCGCGTTCAACGTCTCCGGCGCCGGATGCGACGCTCGGCCTCTGCACGATCGCCCTGGCCTCGCAGCTTCCGACGTCCCCCACGACGATCGATGATACACGCAGCCGGCTCGTCCCCGAACACCAACGCGGTGGCGCGATCAACGCGGTCCTCAAGATCGTGCGCCAACCGCGGACAGATCGCGACGTTCATCGTTAAGACGTTCCGACTTCAGTGATCCCGACGGGCCCCGGCGAGCGGCGATTCGCCGGGGCCCACGGCGTGCGAGAAGCCCGGCGCCGGATAGACTCCTCCAGTTCCCCCTGCACCAAGAAAGGCTGGAATGTATGCGCTCCTCGCGCCGGGGCCTGCGTCACGCGTCGACGCTCGCAGTCCTCGTGTCCGCCTTCACTTCCGGGAGCTCTCGCCGCCACCTTCACCGTCACGAACACCAACGACTCGGGCGCGGGCTCGCTCCGTCAGGCGATCATCGACGCCAACGGCGCGGCGAGCCGACACGATCGCGTTCAACGTCTCCGGCGCGGGTTGTGACGGATGCGGCGTCTGCACGATCGCGCCTGCCACGTCCTTGCCCGACATCCTGAGCCCGGTGCTCGTCGACGGCTACACGCAGTCCGGCTCGTCTCCCCAACACGAACCTTCACCGGCGCGTTCAACACCGTTTTGAAGATCGTGATCTCGTCTGCGGAGCGCCGGGCTTTTCGGCTTCATCCTTTCCACGGGATCAAACGGCTCGACCATCCGCGGCCTCGTGATCAACAGCGGGTTCTGCTACTCGATCTTTTCGATCTTCTCGCCTGCCGTATCGATTTCACGGGCCGCTTCGTCGGCACCAACGCCGCAGGATCGTCCGTTCCCAGTCCTCGCATACGTCCGGGACCGTCCAGCCAATACAGCGTCGACTTCCACGTTGGCGCACCCGCGCCCGCCGACCGAAACCTGATCTCCGGAAACGACCAGTACCGCGACCGTCCGTGACCGTTCGCGTCGAACGCGCTGATCCAGGGCAACCTCTTCTGCACGGACGTCTCAGGAGCGGCGCTGCTCGACACCAACTCGACCGACGCGCAGATCTACGTCCGAGGCGAAACACCCGGCGCGCGTCATCCGCGACAACGTCGTTTGAGCATCCATCCGCGGCATGTTCATCGGCAACTCCAACGACACGATGACCGGCATGACCGTCCTGCGCAACTTCGTCGGCACGGACGTCACCGGAACGGTCGATCTCGGAGCGTACGGCAGACGGTATCTTCCTCTGGCCTCGACATTCAGGTCGGCGGGATCGGCGCCGGCGAGGGCAACGTGATCGCGTTCTGCCAGAGCGCAGGCGCGCGCTCTCTTTCAGCACGTTCAACCGTTCCCTCTCCATTCCGATTCACCAGAACTCCGCCTACGGCAACCGCACTCTCGGCATCGATCTCGGCGATCCGGGGGCGAGTTCGGGCAGGCGGCCTGACGCTCTAACGACCTCGACGACGCCGATACTCGGCACCGAACCTGACTACCAGAACTTCCCGATCATCGCCTCCGCCGTCTCCGACTCCTCCGCGAATCCACCGGACGGGCGGGAGCACGACCATCCACGGCCGCCTCAACAGCACGCCGGCACCCAGTTCGCGATCGACTTCTACTCGAACGCGGGCTGCCTCGGGCGGCCGCAGGACTTCATCCAGGGTCGCACCTACCTCGGCTCGAGACGACGTGACGCACGCACGGGACCGGCGGACGCCGTCGATCAACGCCGTGCTGCCGGTGCATGCTGGCGCCCGGCGAGATCGTTACCGCCGACGCCGACGGACCCGGACGGCAACACGTCCGAGTTCTCGCAGCGCATCGTCGTCATCGTCGACACCCGGTCCTCCGGCAATCCGCGCGGTGTCGCAACCGTACGCTCGACCGGTTCCACTTCCTCGCCGGCGCCACCGTCGACCGTCGCGCGGCGTGCCGCGACGAACGTCGACGTCGTCGGGCTACAACCACGATCACCGCCACGACGCCTTGCCTACCGCCGGGCAGCCTCAACGACGTCGCGGTCACGAACATCGACGGACAGCGCGGGCACGCTGCCCGAACGGCTGGATCGCGGACTTCCTCGACGTCCCGGGAGCGACATCTTCTACTCGTACGTCACCACCCTCGTCCGCAACGAGATCACCGTCGGGGTCGGCGGAGGCAACTACGGCGCCGCGCAGAACACCCTGCGCCAGCAGATGGCGGTCTTCCTCCTGAAAACGAAGTTCGGCATTTGTTACGTTCCCCCTCCCTGCACCGTCCCGGCCTTCCCCGACGTGCCCTGCTCCTCCAACTTCGCGCCGTGGATCAACGCGCTCGTCGCCCAGGGCATCACCGGAGGCTGCGCCGGCGGCAACTTCTGTCCCACCAGCCCCGTCAACCGCCAGCAGATGGCGGTGTTTCTTCTGAAGGCCTTCGAAGGCAGCAGCTACACCCCGCCCGCCTGCACCGTGGCGACGTTCACCGACGTGCCGTGCTCGCACCAGTTCGCGCCGTGGATCTACGAGCTCGTGGCTCGCGACATCACCGCCGGCTGCGGCGGCGGCAACTACTGCCCGGGCACGAGCGCCAACCGCGGACAGATCGCGACGTTCATCGTCAAGACGTTCCAGCTTCAATGATCTCGAGGGCCCAGCCGACAGCGACTCACGCCTGCCGCGGCGCGAAGCCGCGCCGGATAGACTCCTCCACGTTCCCCCTGCACCAAGAAAGGCTGGAATGTATGCGCTCCTCGCGCCGGGGCCTGCGTCACGCGTCTGCTTTCGCGATCCTTGTGTCCGCCCTGGCCTCCGGGGCTCTCGCCGCCACCTTCACGGTCACGAACACCACCGACACGGGCGCCGGGCTCGCTTCGCGCAGGCGATCATCGACGCCAACGGCGCGGCGGGCGCCGACACGATCGCGTTCAACGTTTCCGGGGCGGGCTGTGACGGGTCGGGGCTCTGCACGATCGTCCCGGCGACCGGGCTGCCGGACCTGACGGGACACGGTCCTCGTCGACGGTTACACGCAGCCCGGCGCATCGCCGAACACCAACGCGCTCGGAGGACCAACGCGGTCCTGAAAATCGTGCTCTCGGGCGCGGCCGCTTCGACATCGACGGGTTCTGACATTCGACGGGAACGCTTCGACGATCCGTGGCCTCGTCATCAACGGCTTTCTGCACGGGATCCAGCCGGGCGGCTCGACCGACGGCAAGATCCAGGGGTGTTTCCTCGGCGTCGACGCTGCGGGTCAGACGGCTGTTCTTCAACATCGTGGGGCATCAACGCGGCGTCACGGAACGAACCTGACGATCGGCGGCCCGCTCCCCGCGGATCGAAACCTCATCTCCGGCAACCACATCGGCATCCGCTTGGACCGTTTTCCCGGAACCTTGATCCAGGGCAATCTCATCGGCACGACGGCCTCGGGCGACGCGCGGCTCGGCAACATCTTCGGGCTGGAGGTGGGCCTCGAGACCGGAACGGTCGACGATCCTCGGCAACGTCGTCTCGGCCAACGGATCGGCCATCAACGGCTACGGCATCTCGATCGGCAACCTGGGCAGTGGCGGCGACCACAGCTACCTCATCCAGGGCAACTGGATCGGCACCGACGCGACGGGGACGCGTCCCTCTCGGCAACGATGGCTACGGAATCGTCATGAGCGACAAGAACGTCACCGTCGGAGGGACGGCGGCCGGCCAGGGCAACCTCATCGCCTACAACCGGGGCGGGGTCGTCTACGGCCCCGGCTCCGAGGGCCACTCGCCGATCCGCGGCAACTAACATCTTCTCCAACGAGAGGGCCTTCGCCGGCGTCCCCGGGCTCGGCATCGACCTCGGAAACAACGGCGTCACCCTGAACGACCTCGGAGACGCCGACGGCGCTCCCGGCCCCAACGATCTGCAGAACTTCCCGATCATCGCGTCGGCGATCTCCTCGGGGGGCAGCACGACGATTCACGGAACGCTCAACAGCCTCGCCAACACCACGTTCGCGGTCGACTTCTACGCGAACGTCGCGTGCCTCGGACGTCCTCAGGGATACCGCGAGGGCCAGACCTATCTCGGCGCGGCGGACGTCACGACCGACGCCAGCGGCAACGGGGTGATCGACGTCGTACTCGACGGAGTGACGATCGATCCCGGCGCCGTCGTGACGGCCACGGCGACCTCGCCCGACAACAACACCTCCGAGTTCTCCCAGCGCATCGTGCTGTCGTCGTTCGCCGGGCGAAGGCAGCGCCGCCGGCGGCACGTCGGTCTCCCTCACCGGGTTCAACTTCCTTCCCGGCGCGACGGTGACGTTCGAAGGGACCCCGGGCACGGGCGTCGTGGTCTCCGACTACAACCAGATCAGCGTCACGACGCCGGCCCTCGGTGCGGGCACTCTCAATGACATCACCGTCACCAACACCGACGGCTCGGCGGGAACCCTGCCGAACGGCTGGATCGCCAACTTCCTCGACGTGCCCGGCGGACAGTTCTACTTCTATGTGACGACCCTCGTGCGCAACGCGATTACGGCGGGCGTCGGCGGAGGCAACTACGGCGTCGGCCAGGACACGAAGCGCCAGCAGATGGCGGTTTTCCTGCTGAAGGCGAAGTACGGCGTCTGCTACGTGCCTCCGCCCTGCACCGTTCCGGCCTTCCCCGACGTGCCCTGCTCGTCGAACTTCGCCCCGTGGATCAACGAGCTCGTCGTCCAGGGGGTGACGACCGGCTGCGGGAGCGGACTCTTCTGTCCGACCAATCCCGTCACTCGCCAGCAGATGGCGGTGTTCCTCCTGAAGACGCTCGAGGGCTCATCGTACGTGCCCCCGGCCTGCACGGTGGCGACGTTCGACGACGTCCCGTGCTCTTCGGGGTTCGCGCCGTGGATCTACGAGCTCGTCGCTCGCACCATCACCGCGGGCTGCGGTGGCACCAACTATTGCCCGACGACGAACGCCTCGCGCGGACAGATGGCCGTGTTCATTACCAAGACCTTTTCGCTCCAGTAGTCGGCAGCAAGAAAGGTCGGATCCCTCCGCGCGGCTCGGCCGCGCCCGGGGATAGACTCTCGCGCGTCGGAAGGAGGTACGCATGAAGCGCGCTTTCGCGTTCGGTTTCGCCGCGACGCTCCTGGCCGCCACCGTCCCGATTTCCGCCGCGACCTTCACCGTGACGAACACGTTCGACTCCGGGCCCGGATCACTTCGCGAGGCGATCCTGAACGCCAACGGGACTCCCGGAAACGACGACATCGCGTTCGCGATCCCGAGCCCGGGCGTGCAGACGATCGTTCTGGCTTCGCCGCTTCCTCCGATCACGCAGGCGGTCCTCATCGACGGGTTCACCCAGCCGGGTTCGTCGGTCAACACGCAGCCGGTTCGGCCAGGGCCTCAACGCGGTCCTGCAGGTCCAGATCGACGGCACGGGAGCCGTCGCCGAGCCCTGCTTCCAGGTCTTCGCCGGTAACGACGACCTGCTCGTGATGGCGATCCAGGGTCTGGTCATCAACCGCTGTCCGGTCGGAGCGATCCACGTCGGGACCGGCGGCGACGGAGCACTGATCGCCGGCAACTACATCGGCACCGATCCCACGGGCACGAGCGTTCCCGGCCCACAGGCGTTCGGAGTCCGCGTCGTCAACGTGACGCAGGTGGCCATCGGCGGCACCTTCGCGTTCGAGCGCAACCTCATTTCCGGCCACACGGACGCGGAGGTCGTCGCCCAGACCGCGGCGTTCATGGCAATCCGCGGCAACCTGATCGGGACCAACGCCGCCGGAAACGCCCGCGTCGCCGAGGATCTCTTCGCCGACGGCCTGCGCCTGGACGTCACGGCGAGCGTCGTCGTCGGGGGCCTCGCAGCGGGAGCGCCTAACGTCATCTCGGGGGTCGGTCTAAACGCCGTCGAGGTCACGAACGCCGACGCCTCGGGCGCGATCGTCGGCAACTTCATCGGCACGGACGTCACGGGAACCCAGGTCATCGGGGGCGGCCGCGGCATCGACGTGGTGGACGCTTCGCCGCTCATCCGCGGTAACGTGATCGCCGGACAGGGTGGCGTCGGCATCCAACTCGAGCACTCGAGTTCCACGATCCTGGGAAACTTCATCGGCACCGACGTGACGGCCACCCTGTCGATGGGCAACGAGGGCGGAGGCGTCTACGTCCTCGAGGAGAACGGGGACATCACGATCGGAGGCACCGCCGCGGGCGAAGGCAACGTGATCGCCCACAACGGCCGGCGGGTCCTCACATTCGTCGGCGGCGTTCACGTCCGCAACCCGCGGACGAAGATCCGAGGCAACCGCATCTTCGACAACCGCTACCTCGGCATCGACCTCATCGATGGACGCCGCGGAGGCGCGGTCACGCCGAACGACACCGGCGATCTCGACGACGGAGCCAACGCGAAGCAGAACTTCCCGATCATCGAGAACGTCGTCACGGGTTCGGGGACTACGGACGTCTTCGGACACCTCGACAGCGCTCCATCCACGAGCTTCGACATCGACTTCTTCGCCGGAGCGTCGTGCAGCTTCTTCCCCTTCGGCGCGCTGCAGGGGGAGCATTACCTGGGATCCCTGACCATCGCGACGGACGCGTCCGGCCGGGCCGATTTCCTGACGACCCTCCCATACGAGCTCCCACAGGGCGAGGGCATCACGGCGACCGCCACCGATCCGCAGGGGCGAACGTCGGAGTTCTCGCAGCGCATCATCCTCTCGGTCGATCCGCGGTCGGGACCGGCATCGGGCGGCACCGCCGTCGGCATCGAAGGCATGGAGTTCGGGCCAACGACGCAGTTCACGGTCGCAGGCCTTCCGTTGACCAACGTGCAGGTCGTCGACTCCAACTACGTCACGGCCGCTATGCCGGCGCTGCCTCCGGGGGTCGTCTACGACGTCGTGGCGACCAATCCGCCCGGAGGCGGCTACAGCCTCGAGAAAGCCTGGCTCGCCGATTTCCTGGACGTGCCGGCCGGTCACATTTTCTACGACTACGTGGTGCGTCTCGTGACGCTCGGCATCTCCTCGGGCGTCGGCGGAGGCAACTACGGCCTGGTTTCGCCCACGACGCGTCAGCAGATGGCGGTCTTTCTTCTCGGCGCCAAGCACGGCTCGTGCTACGTGCCGCCGCCCTGTACCGGAGTCTTCCCCGACGTTCCCTGCACCTCGGTTTTCGCTCCGTGGATCGAGCAGCTGGCCGCGGAAGGCATCACGAGCGGCTGCGGCGGCGGGAACTTCTGTCCTTCGAATCCCGTCCGGCGCGATCAGATGGCCGTCTTCCTGATCAAGGCGGTCGCGCCTCCCGGGTACGTTCCGGACCCGTGCACGGGAGTGTTCACCGACGTCCCTTGCCCGTCCCTGTTCGCCGACTGGGTCGAGGCTCTCGCCGACGCCGACATCACGGCCGGATGCGGTCCCGGCCTCTACTGTCCGCTTTCGACCGTCACCCGCGGACAGATGGCGGTGTTTCGTGATCAAGACTTTCTTGTCCCTGTACGTAGGAGATCGCATGCGCCTTTCCATCTTCGGGATCCGCCCTGTTCAGCGGGGCCGTCGCGGCCGCGGGCGCGACGTTCACCGTGACGAACACCGCCGACTCCGGAGCGGGGTCGCTCCGCCAGGCGATCCTCGACGCGAACGGCGCCTCCGGGCGCCGACACGATCGCGTTCGACATCCGCGGCGCGGGCGTGCACACGATCGTCGCTCGGCTCGGCGTTGCCGGCCGTCACCGACGTCGTCACGATCGACGGCTACACGCAGCCGGGGGCGTCTCCGAACACGTTTCCGCTGGCTCAAGGAACCAACGCGGTCCTCCAGATCGAAGTCAGCGGCGCCGCGCTCGCGGCCGAGTCCGCTCTCACCTGGGCGGCCGACGGCGGCCGCATCCAGGGCCTCGTGATGAACCGCTGCCCGTTCGGAACGATCCACGTCACCGGCTCGGTCACGATCACCGGCAACTTCCTCGGCACCACGCCTCAGGGCGGGCCGCTGACCGACGGCTCGCCGCAGAATCGCGCGCATCTACGCTCTCGGCGCCCAGACGGAGCCCGCAGACGACCGACGTCGTCGTCGGCGGACCGGATCCGGCGGACCGCAATCTCATCTCGGGTCACACGAGCGGTTCAGTTGTCGGAGGGCGTCCGCGGACAGTTCTACACGCGCCTCATCGTCCAGGGAAACCTCATCGGCGTCGACGCGACCGCGTCCTACACGATCTCCAACGGAATCGGCATCTTCTCGGGCGCCACTCCGCCCGTGCGCATCGGCGGGGCCGGTCCGAACGAGGGCAACGTCATCGGCGGCAGCCTGTCGGCGGGTGTCTTCGGCAGCCCGGAGATCTTCCAGGGCAACTTCATCGGGAACCAACGGCACCGGGACGGCGAATCTCGGAAACCTCGGCGGCGGGCTCGTCGGCAGCCTCCGGGCGGCGGCGGGACCGTGGGGGCCTGAATCCCGGCGAAGGCAACGTCTTCGCGTGGAACGGCGGAGGAGGGGTCAGCAGCTACCCGGCGGGCCTGTTCATCACCGGGGGCAACGTGACCATTCGCGGCAACCGGTTCTACGGCAACGTCGCGAGCGCCATCGCCCTCGGCCTCAACTCGCCGATCGCCGCGGACCCCGGCGACGCCGACACGGGCGCGAACGGACTCCAGAACGCTCCGGTGCTCGCCGGAATCGACTACGGGCCGCCGACGGTGGCGCACTTCGTCCTGAGCAGCGCGGCCTCGACGACGTACGACGTCGACGTGTATGCCAACCTCCTCTGCGCGACGCGGCCGACCGCGTACAGCGAGGGTGAGGAGCTGGTCGGCAGGTCCAGGCCACGACGAACGGGGCCGGGCTGGCGACGATCGACTTCCAGCTGCCTTCGCCGCTCGTCCCGGGCCAGGGCGTGTCGGCCCTCGCGACCGATCCCGCCGGCAACACGTCCGAGTTCTCGCAGACGATCCTCCTGAAGACCGCGCCGCGCTCGGGACCCGCGGGAGGCGGCGGAAGCGTGACGCTCTCCGGTCAGCTCATCGAGGCCGGCGCGACCGTGACCGTCGGCGGCGTCGCGCCGTCGAACGTCGTCGTCACGCCGCCGTACACGATCACGGCCGACATGCCCGCCTTCCCGGCCGGATCGGTGCACGACGTCGTCGTCACGAATCCGGGGGGCTGACGGGCACCCTCCAGAACGGCTACGTGGCCGACTTCCTCGACGTCCCGGCCGGCAACCTCTTTCACGACGACATCGTCAAGCTCGTCGCGAGCGAGGTCACCGTCGGAACCGGCGGCGGCCTCTACGGCGTGAACGATCCGGTGAAGCGGCAATCGATGGCCGTCTTCGTGCTGAAGGCCGAGCACGGCATCTGCTACACGCCGCCCCCCTGCACACCCCCGGCGTCTTCGCCGACGTGCCCTGCCCTTCTCCTTTCGCCGACTGGATCCAGGCGCTCTCGGACGAAGGGATCACGGGCGGCTGCGGCGGAGGCAATTTCTGCCCGACCAACACGGTGCGCCGCGACCAGATGGCTCCGTTCCTGTTGAAGGCCGTACACGGCCCGGCCTACACGCCGCCGCGCTGCACGGGAGTTTTCGCCGACGTGGCCTGCCCGTCTCTCTTCGCCGACTGGATCGAGCAGCTCAAAGCCGAAAACGTCACGACCGGCTGCGGCAACGGAACGGTCTACTGTCCGGCGAATCCCAACACGCGAGGCCAAATGGCCACGTTTCTTGTGAAAGCCCTTCGTCTTCCATGAACCATTCGAGTTACCGCCGAGTCAAACGCCGGCCGGCGGCCGGCGTTAAGCTCGGCGTTGCCTACTGCCGGGGGTCTGCCTTCGGTGGACGGCTTCTGGTAAAAGCCCTGCGCCTGCCATAAACGGAGGAATCCCCCACATGCGCTCCACCCTGGCCCTCGCGCTGATGCTGTCGACGCCCCTCGCGGCGACTCTCTCCGCAGCAACCTTCACCGTCACGAACACGAGCGACGCCGGCGCCGGCTCGCTCCGCCAGGCGATCCTCGATTCGGAATCCAACCCCGGAGCGGACACGATCGCGTTCAACATTCCGGGAGCGGGCGTGCACACCATCGCTCTCACCACGTGGCTGCCGAAGGCGTTCGACCCGGTCACCGTCGACGGGTACACCCAGCCCGGTTCGTCCCCGAACACCCTGCCGCTGGCGCAGGGAACCAATGCCGTCCTGAACGTGGAGATCAACGGCGCCGCCGTCGCGCTGGCGCAATGCTGGGAGCTCGAAACCGACCGGCTCGCACATCCAGGGTCTCGTCATCAACCGATGTCGCGACGGCGCAATCTATGACAAGGGTAATCTGACGGTCACGGGCAACTTCATCGGCACCACCCCCGCCGGAACGCCGATCACCGACGGGTCGCCGCAGGGATTCGGCGTCTTCGCGCTGGGCACCCTCGGCAACGAGCCGCCCATCACGGTGACCGTCGGAGGACCCGCTCCGGCGGATCGCAACCTGATCTCCGGACAGACGTCGGCCGTCTACTACCAGTACAACGTCGCCGGGGCGATCCAGGGAAACCTGATCGGCACCGACGCCACCATTTCCTACTCCATCTCCAACAGTAACGGCATCATCTGCGTTTCGCCGATCGGGGTTCAGATCGGAGGCCCGGGAGCCAACGAGGGCAACGTGATCGGAGGCAGCCTCGCCGAAGGCTTCGTCCGGCTTGTTCTCGACGTTCCAGGGCAACTTCGTCGGTACGAATCCATCGCAGACGGTCAACCTGGGCAATCTCGGCAGCGGTGTCGTGTTCAACACCACGGGTTCCGCCGTCGGAGTCCTCGGCGGCCTCGGACCCGGCGAGCGCAACGTCATCGCGCACAACGGCGGCGGAGGCATCTTCGGCGATCCGGCGGGATTCCTCATGCCCGGCGGGGGCAAGGTCACCGCCCGGGGCAACCTCTTCTACGACAACCGTCCCGTGGCCATCGGTCTCGGCCTCGATCCGCCGCACCCGGCGGATCCCGGAGACGGCGACACGGGACCCAACGCGCGTCAGAACGCCCCCGTGATCACGAGCATCGACTACGGACCGCCGACGGTCGCGCATGCCGTGCTGAGCAGCGCGCCCTCCACGACCTACGACGTCGACTTCTACGCCAGCACGAGCTGCGTCTCGTTTCCGGCGCTGCCCCCCCAGGGCGAGGAGCGCGTCGGCGCGGTCTCCGTCACGACCGACGCCTCGGGACTCGCGACGATCGACTTCACTCTGCCGTCGCCGCTCGCTCCGGGAGAAACCGTGTCGGCGATCGCGACGGATCCTCTCGGCAACACGTCGGAGTTCGCGCAGACGATCCTGCTCAAAGACGATACCCCGCTCGGGGCCCGCCGCCGGCGGCGGATCCGTGACTCTCGTGGGTCAGCTCCTGCAGGCCGGCGCCACGGTCGCGGTCGGCGGGCTCGCGGCTTCGAACGTCGTGGTCACGCCGCCCTACACGATCACGGCCAACATGCCCGCCTTCGCGCCCGGGACCGTTCACGACGTCGTCGTGACGAATCCGGGAGGGATCTCGGGAACGCTGCGCAACGGCTACGTCGCCGACTTCCTCGACGTCCCGCCGGAGAACCAGTTTCACGACGACGTCGTCAAGCTCGTCGTGAGCCAGGTGACCGCCGGCGTCGGATCGGGGCTCTACGGCATCGACCAACCCGTGAAGAGGCAGTCGATGGCGGTGTTCGTCCTCAAGGCGGCGCACGGGATCTGCTACACGCCGCCGCCCTGTACGCCTCCGGGCGTCTTCGCCGACGTCCCCTGCCCTTCGGCCTACGCCGACTGGATCGAGGCCATGGCGGCCGAGGGCATCACCGGCGGCTGCGGCGGCGGCCTCTTCTGCCCGCTCGACACCGTCCGGCGGGACCAGATGGCGCCGTTCCTGTTGAAGGCGGTGCACGGCCCGGCGTTCGTGCCCCCGCACTGCGGGGGGCTCTTCACCGACGTTCCCTGCCCGTCGCTCTTCGCCGACTGGATCGAGCAGCTCGCGAAGGAGCAGGTGACCGCCGGCTGCGGCACCGGATTTACCTACTGCCCGTCGAACCCGAACAACCGGGGACAGATGGCGACATTTCTGGTCAAGGCTTTACGGCTGCCCTGAGCCCCGGCCGGGCGCGAGGCTCTATAATTTGAGCCTCTGCTCCACAACATGCGTCTCCCGACCGCCGCCGCGGCGGCTCTTGCCGTCTTCGTGCTGGCTCTGCCCGCCCGCATGGCCGGCCAGGCGGTCAACGAGTTTCCGATCGGCAACGCGGCGCTGCCGCTCGACATCACCGCGGGCCCCGACGGCAACCTCTGGTTCATCGAGATGGTCCACCGCGTCGGGAGGATGACTCCGAGCGGCGACATCACGGAATTTCCGATCCCCACCGCGTCGGCCGCTCCGGAGGGGATCGTCGCCGGCCCCGACGGCGCGCTCTGGTTCACGGAGAGCTCCGGGAACAAGATCGGCCGCATCACGACGGCCGGGGACTTCACCGAGTTTCCGCTTCCGAACGCGAGCAGCCAGCCCACGGGCATCACCGTCGGGCCCGACGGCCATCTCTGGTTCACCGAGAAGCAGGGCAACAGGGTCGGCCGCATCACGACCGCCGGCGTCATCACCGAGTTCCCCATCGGGACGGCGAACGCCGGCGCGAAGGGCATCGTGACCGGGCCGGACGGCAACCTCTGGTTCGTGGAGAACGGCAAGAACCGGATCGGCCGCATGACGCCGGCCGGCGACTACGACGGCTTCCTCATCCCCACGTCGAGCGCGTCCCCCGAGGGCATCGTCGCCGGCCCCGACGGCAACCTCTGGTTCTGCGAGAACAGCGGCCACAAGATCGGTCGCATCACGACCGCCGGAGTCATCACGGAGTTTCCGCTGCCCGAGCCGACCCGCGTGTTTCGCATTGCCGCGGGGTCGGACGGAAACCTCTGGTTCACGGCCTTCGACAGCAACAAGATCGGCCGCATCACGCCCGCCGGAGTCATCACCCAGTTCCTGATCCCGACCTCCGTCTCCGGCCCCTACGGAATCACACCGGGCCCCGACGGACACCTCTGGTTCACCGAGTTCCGGGAAGCCAAGATCGCGCAGTTCGTGATCGGCGGGCCGGCGCCGCCCCAGATCGACTTCGAGCTTCCGCTCGAAGATCCCACGCTGCCCGAAGACGTGGCCTGGGGGTCGGACGGGAACGTCTGGTTCATCGATCTCACGAACGAGATCGGGCGCATGACGCCAGCGGGCGAGGCCACCGGATTTCCGATCCCGACGGCGGGCGCCAACCCGCAGGGCATCGCGGCGGGGCCGGACGGACACCTCTGGTTCACCGAGAACGGAAAGAACAAGATCGGGCGCATCACGACGGCGGGCGCCATCACGGAGTTCACGGTCCCCACGGCGACGAGCGGGCCCAATGGCATCGGTGCCGGCCCGGACGGAGTTTTGTGGTTCACCGAGTTCCAGAGCAGCAAGATCGGCCGCATCACGGCCACGGGCGCCATCACGGAGTTTCCGCTGCCGCCGAGCAGCGGAGGAATCACGATCGCGACGGGGTCGGACGGCAATCTCTGGTTCACCGAGTACGGCAAGAACAAGATCGGCCGGCTCACGCCCGCCGGCGATCACGACGAGTTCACGATCCCGACTGCGACCGCCTACCCCGAAGGCATCACGGCGGGAGCCGACGGCAACCTCTGGTTCTGCGAGAACAACGGCCACAAGATCGGACGCATCACGCCCGACGGAGACATCACGGAATTCCCGCTGCCGGTGGGCGGGCGCGTCTTCCGCATCGTGGGCGGACCCGACGGCAATCTGTGGTTCCCCGAGTTCGACAACAACAAGATCGGGCGGATGACGACGGCCGGAGTCCTGAAGGAGTACCTGATCCCCACGGCCGACAGCGGCCCCTACGGCATCACGGCCGGCACGGACGACAATCTGTGGTTCTCCGAGTTCAAGGGAAAGAAGATCGGCGCCGTCGGAATCGACGATCCGACGCTGGAGGTGTCGGATCTCTCGCCGACGTCCGGCCCGGCCGGAGGCGGAACGGCCGCCACGCTGAGCGCGCCGGAGGCGCCGGCGGATGCGACGGTCATCGCGGGATTGAAGGCGGCGGGAGCCGTCTCCGTCGTCGGCGGCCAGATCACGTTCATGACGCCCGCGCTCCCGCGCCGGGACGCTTCAGGACGTCGTCGTCACGGATCCGGCCGACGGGAGTTTCGGGCGGATTCCGAAAGGCTGGCTCGCCGATTTCTCGGACGTGCCTCAGGCGCACCTCTTCCACGATTTCGTCGAGACGCTCGTGCGCCACGCCGTCACGGCGGGCTGCGGCCTCGGAAACTACTGCCCCACCAACCCCGTCACCCGCGCCCAGATGGCGGTCTTCCTGCTGCGCGCGAAGCACGGCCCGGCGTATGTCCCGCCAACCGCCACCGGAACGGTCTTCGCGGACGTCACCGCGGGTGCGTTCGCGGCGGCCTGGATCGAGGCGCTGGCCGCGGAAGGCATCACCGGCGGCTGCGGCGGAGGGAACTACTGCCCGGGCAACCCCGTCCGGCGCGACCAGATGGCCGTCTTCCTGCTCAAGGCCGAGCACGATGCGAGCTACGTGCCGCCGGCGTGCGACGGCGGCTTCGCCGACGTGTCCTGTCCCTCGAATTTCGCCGACTGGATCGAGCAGCTCGCCGTCGAAGGCGTCACCGCGGGTTGCGGCGGCGGAAACTACTGCCCGCAGAACGCCGTGACCCGGGGGCAGATGGCGGCGTTTCTTGGTCAACGCCTCTCGCTCCCCTAGCGTCGCTCAGCCCGCCGATCGGCGCAGCGCCTGCACCTCGGCCAGCCGCTGCGGCGGCGGCGACTGCTTTTCGAGGACAGCGAGGGCCTGGTCGAGCAGCGCCCGCGCTTCCGCGCGATCTTCCGCGCGGCCCGACGCGAGCAGATCCGCCGCGACCTGGAAGCGCAGCATCGCCGCCCAGGTGCTGCTCTCCCCTTCCATCTTGACGACGGCCGCGAGCGCCTCACGGTGCACGGGCAGAGCCACGTCGGGATGCCCTCGCCGGCGGCGCGTCTCGGCGAGCCGCACGCGGGCGTCGATCGCCTCCTGGGAGTCCCGGCCGTTGAGCTCCTCGAGCTTCGCGGCGACCTCGATCTCGATCGCCTCCGCCTCCTCGAGCCGGCCCTGCAGGCCGATCTGCGAGGCGCGGTTGCCGCGGACCTGCCAGGTGAACGGGTGCTTCTCGCCGAGGACTTCGCGGAAGAGCGACCTCCACTTCTTCCAGCGTCTTTTCCGCCTTCGCGTAGTCGTCCGCGGCGCGACGCGATCAGCGCGAGACCGTTCTTGCACTTGCCGATCTCGAAGTGTTTGGGATTGATCGCTCGAAAGAGAGCGAGCGCTTCCCCGTAGGTCGCCTCCGACTCTTCGAGCCGCCCCTGATTCAGGTAGAAGAGCGCGGTCAGCTGCAGAGTCTGGCCGAGCATCGGATGATTCGGCCCGAGTGTCTTGCGGCGAATTTCCAGCGAGCGCTTGTAGAGAGCCTCCGCCTCCTGAGGCTTGCCGCGACGGCCGAGCAGGACGGCGAGGTTTGCGTAGCTGGACCCGAGGTTCGCGTGGTCGGGACCGAGCCGCTTCGTGAGAACGGCCTGGGAGTCCCGATACGCCTTTTCGGATTCGTCGAGCCGGTCGAGCTCGTCGAGGAGGACGGCGAGGTTGCGCAGGTGCGTCGCGGTCAGGGCGTTGTCGTCGCCGAGCACCCGGCGGTAGGTCTCGTAGACGCCGCGCTCGTTCTTCTCGGCCCGCGCCGACTCGCCCTTCCAGAAGAGGACCTGCCCGTAGTCGCTCTTCGCGCGCGCGAGCGTGAGGCTGTCCGGACCCTCCTTCGCCTCGAGCACGGCCAGGGCCCGAGACAGCTCCTTCTCGCCCTCGTCGAGCTCGCCCTTGGACATCTTGACGGCGCCGAGCGTCGCGAGGCTGCGCCCGATGGCCGCGTCGCCGGACGGAAAGATCCGCTCTCGGATCTCGAGCGACCGCTTCGCGAGACCTTCCGCGGGCTCCAAACGGCCGAGCCCCTTGTCGATCCGGGCCACGGCTTCGAGGAGATCCGCCTGGATGTCCGGCTCGGAGGCGAGCTCCGTCTCGAGGCGCTTGCCCGCCTGATCGAGGAGCTCGCTCGCCGTGACCGATCCGCCCGGAGGCCTGCTCGGGGTCGGCGACCTCGAAGAGGCCGATCAGGAATTCCTTGACGGCTTCCGCCCGGCGCGCGGCGGCCGCCGCCGTCTTCGCGTTGGCCTCGGCGCGTTTCGCCTGCCAGGCCGCGGCGGCGAGTCCGCCGACCAGCGAGGCCAGCACGAGAACCGCGGCCGCGACGCCCACGCGATTGCGCCGGACGAATTTCGAGAGCCGGTAGCCGAAGGTGTCGGGACGCGCCTTGACGGGCTGGCCCTCGCGATGCCTCCGGAGATCGCCGCCGAGGGCCGTGACCGAGGCGTATCGCCGCTCGGGCTCGCGTCGCAGCGCGGCGAGAAGGATGGTGTCGAGATCGCCCCGCAGCCGCCGCTCGAGCCGCCGGCGGTCGCCCTCCGTCGGGCTCGCGAACGGGAGCGCGGAGACCTCTTCGCGGGCGACCCGCTGGCTCGGCTTCTCCTTCACGTCCTCCGAGGCGGCGGCCGCGAGCGCCGCGCCGCGCCCCTCGCGCTTCTGCGGAAGCGTCCCGGTCAGGAGCTCGTAACCCAGCGCGCCGAGGGCCCACACGTCGGTCGCCGTCGTGACGGGCTCGCCCAGGATCTGCTCCGGCGCCGCGTAGGCCGGAGTGAGAAGGCGGAACTCCGTGCGGGTCTCGGCGGCGGCCTCGCCGGTGTCGTCGGGACCGAGAAGCTTCGCGATGCCGAAGTCCAGGAGCTTGACCTCTCCGCTCTTCGTGACGAGGACGTTGGAGGGCTTCAGGTCGCGGTGCACGACGAGGTTGCGGTGCGCCGCCGCCACCGCGTCGCAGCAGTCCTGCAGGAGCTCGAGGCGCGGCTCGACGGCGAGACTCCGTGACCGGCAGTAGTCCGTGATCGGCTCGCCTTCGACGAGCTCCATCACGAAGTAGGGCCGCCCGTCCTCGGTCGCGCCGCCGTCGAGGAGCCGCGCGATGTGCGGATGCTCGAGGCGCGCGAGGATGCGCCGCTCGCGCGAGAATCGGGAAAGGACTTCGTCCGACGCCATGCCGCGGCGCAGGAGCTTGATCGCGACGCGCTGGTCGAAGAGGCCGTCGGCGCGCTCGGCGAGGAGGACCTCGCCCATGCCGCCGCGCCCGAGCCGGCCGAGCACCCGGTAGGGACCGATGCGCTCCGGCGGCGGAGCTTCGTCCGGGACCCCCGGGAGTCCGTCGAAAAGGCCGCCCGCGACGGCCACGGCCGGCGTCTCGAGAAAGCGGCCGGCTTCGGAGTCGGCCGCGAGGAGCTTGCGAACGCGCTCGGAGAGATCGCGGTCGGCGAGCGCGGCGAGGCGGCCTTGTCGTTCGGACGGCGAGAGCTCGACGAGCTCCTCGAAGAGCGACCGGACCTCGGTCCAGCGCCCGCTCCGTTCACGGGTCGTTGACGACCCGGGTCACGAGCCCGAGTCCGTCGAGAGCTCCTGGAAGAGAAACGCGCGCGCCGCCTGCCAGTGGCGCTTGACCGTGCGTTCCGACCGTCCCGACATCTCCGCGATCTCCTCCACAGAGAGCCCGGCGAAAAACCGCCACTCGACGAGCTGCGCGAGCTCGCCGTCGACTTCCCCGAGCCTGCCGAGCGCCTCGTCGAGCGCGACGATCTCCGCGGCGCGCTCCTCGACCGGTATCTCGACGTTCTCGAGATCCAGGGGCCGCCGGCCCGAGCCGCGGCGCTGGCGCGTCCGCGAGCGCGCCTGATCGACGAGGATCATCCGCATCGCCCGCCCGGCGAGCGAAAAGAAGTGCGAGCGATCCTTCGCCGTCCAGCCGGCGCCGCGCGAGAGCTTGAGGTACGCCTCGTGCACGAGAGCGGTCGTCGAAAGCGTCCGCTCCGCCGGCGCCCCCTGCAGCTGCCGGTGCGCGATCGCGCGAAGCTCTCCGTACAGCACGGAAAACACTCGGTCCAGCGCGTCCCTGTCGCCGGCCTCGGCCGCGCGCAAGAGCCCCGTGACCTCTTCAGGCCCGGGGCCCCCCAAGCTCGGATCCATGAATGCGCCAATTCTATCCGGAGCGCCGGAGGGCCTTCCCGGAGGACCGGCAGGCGGGGTACAGTCGGCCCCTCAAGAACCTCGATATGCGCCGGATCTCGCTCGTCCTCGCGGCCGTCCTCGCGCTCAGTGCGCTGCTGGGTGTCCTTGTCCTTGCTGCCGACCCGGCCGGCGTCGACGGGGATGACGCACCGATCGCACTCGCGGCGTCCACGGCGACCTCGCCGCCCGGTCCGGCGACCATCGGAGGACTTCACGTCTCCATTCCCTCGATCGTCGAGCGCCACTTCGAATCGCGTCCCCTCTGTCGTGGCCGCCCGCGTCGCGCTCCCCGAACGATGAATCCTTCCAGCGCTTTTCTCGCTTCCGACCGTTTCTTCGCCGACCGACCCTCGCTGCGCCTCTCCGCCGGTCCCGACTCCCGCCGCTTCTCGCCGCATCCGCGACCCTAGCCGCGTCCGATCCGCAACCATCCGTTCCACGACCACGAAAAATGGAGGACTGCATGCTTCGACGCTTCGCTCTCGCCGCCGGATCTGACGATGAGCGCCGCCCTCGCCTTCGGCACGACCTTCACCGTCACGTCGAATGCCGACTCTGGCGCCGGATCGCTCCGACAGGCGATCACCGACGCCAACACGAATCCGGGCGCCGACACCATCCAGTTCAACATCGTGGGCTCGGGCGTCCAGACGATCACGCCGGCGAGCGCTCTGCCGCCGATCACGGAGGCCGTCACGATCGACGGCTACACGCAGCCGGGAGCATCGGCCAACACGCATCCGGTCGGCCAGGGTCTCGACACCGTGATCCGCGTCGAGATTTCCGGCGCAGCGACGACGGGCATGGGACTGGACGTCCGTGCTTCGAACGTGACGATCCGAGGACTCGCGATCAACCGGTTCTCGCAGTACCAGATCGACGGCAACTCGTCGTTCAACCATTCGAACCTGAAGATCGAAGGCTGCTTCATCGGCTCGAGCCCGGATGGACTGTTCGGCTACTACGTCCCCGGCGGCGCGGCCGAGGTGAGCGATCCGAACCTGGCGCTCGGCGGGAGCACTCCGGCCGCGCGCAATCTGATTTCGCTGTGGACGAACGCCACCGCGATCATCATCTCCGGCGACGCGTCCGGCTTCGTCCGAGGCAATCTCATCGGCACCGACATTTCAGGCGCCCGGCGGATGCCGGGGCTGGTCTCCCAGGGGACCGCCATGTACGCTCCTGAATTCCGGCGTTCTGCTCCTCGGTGGCCCGCTCGCCGCCGACGGAAATGTCGTCGGCGGTTTCGGCCACTCGATCAACCTGGGCTCGGGGACGACCACGATCCAGGGGAATTTCATCGGCGTCGATGCCCAACAGAACAACATCATTTACAGCGGCGAAGCGGGTATCTACGTGACCGCCGCCGGCAGCGTGATCGGCGGCGCCACGAGCGCGGGCGAAGGGAACGTGATCGGCGGCCACGACTACGGGATCATCCTCGATGCGCCGGTCGCCACGCTCGAGGGCAACTTCATCGGCACCGACAAGACCGCCACCAGGATTCTGGGCAATCGGATCATGGGCATCCTCGTGAGCACGGGCGGCCAGACCGTCGGCGGGATCCAGCCGGGCGAAGCCAACGTCATCGCGTACAACGGAGCGGTGGGCGTGCTCGTCGAGGGTCTCTCCCAGAATCCCATCCGCGGCAACCGGATGTTCAAGAACGGATTCGGCGGAGTGCATTCGGGCCAGGCCATGGGGATCGATCTCCACTTCGCCGCGGCTCCGGGGGGCCCCACGCCGAACGATCTGGGCGACGCCGATCCCGGGGCCAACGAGCGCCAGAACCATCCGATCATCACGTCGGCGGCCCCGGAAGGCGGCGGAACGCGTGTCATCGGGACGCTCAACAGCCTGGCTTCGACGACCTTCGATCTCGATTTCTACGTGAATTCCGTCTGCCTCGACCGGCCGCGCGATCTTCCCCAGGCCGAGTTCTACCTGGGCTCGACCCAGATCACGACGGACGCCTCCGGCAACGCGTCGTTCAACCTCGTGCTCGTCACGCCGATCCCGGCGGGCGCGGCCGTCACAGCCGCCGCGACCGACCCCAACGGAAACACGTCGGAGCTCTCGCCGGGGATCGTGTTCTCGGTGGGCCCGGGCGTGGGCGGACCGGGCGATACGGGCAACCAGACCATCGCCGGCCAGCTCTTCGACCCGGCGGCGACCGTCACGGTCGGCGGCAATCCGGTGACCGCGGAGTTTGTGTCCGCCACGACCCTGCGCTTCGTCGGTCCGTCTCTCACGCCCGGCGGCGTCTACGACGTCACGGTGACGAACCCGGGTGGACTCACCGGCACGATCAAGAACGGGTACGTCTCGCGCTTCCTGGACGTCCCGAAGAGCAGCCTTTTCGACGTGCTCATCTCCAAGCTCGTCGCCGGCAGGCATCACCGCCGGCATCGGCCAGGGCAACTTCGGTCCGAACAACAACGTCACGCGCCAGCAGATGGCGGTCTTCGTCCTGAAAGCCAAGCACGGCGCCTGCTATACGCCGCCGGCGTGCACGCAGGTCTTCACCGACGTTCCGTGCGGCACCACCTTCGCGCCCTGGGTCAACCAGTTCGCCGCGGAGGGCATCAGCGGCGGATGCGGCACCGGGATCTTCTGCCCGCTCAGCCCGGTCCGGCGCGACCAGATGGCGGTCTTCCTCCTGAAGGGCAAGTACGGCTCCACGTTCACGCCCGAGGAGTGCAACGGCGACTTCAACGACGTCGCCTGTCCTTCCACGTTCGCCGACTGGATCGAGCACCTGGCGGCCGAAGGCATCACGTCGGGCTGCGGGGGCGGCAACTACTGCCCGCTCAACAACAACACGCGAGGCCAGATGGCGGCGTTCCTCGTCAATACGTTCACGCTTCCGTAGCGAAAAACTCGGGGACAGGGCTGCGCCCTGTCCCCTTTTCCTTCCTCACGTCGAGTGAGGTACAGGAGGAACCATGACCTTTCGTCGGTCCGCCCTGGTCGCGCTGTGTCTCGCCGCCGCCTCCGTGTCGCTCGAGGCTACGACCTACACCGTGACGACGACGGCCGACTCCGGGGCGGGAAGCCTCCGGCAGGCCATCCTCGACGCCAACGCCAATCCCGGGGCCGACACGATCGCGTTCGCGATCGTCGGCTCGGGCGTCCACACGATCGCGCCGTCCTCTCCGCTGCCGACGATCACGGGCCCCGTCACGATCGACGGCTACACACAGTCGGGGGCCTCGGCCAACACGAATCCGGCCAGCCAGGGCCTCAATACGGTCCTTCGCATCGAGATCGACGGAACCAACGCCGGCGCCGCGCCGTGCCTCTTCGCCGCGGCCGACGACGTCACCATCCGCGGGCTCGTCGTGAACCGGTGCACCGACAAGGCGATCGCGACGACCGGCGCGCACTCGGATTTCGTCCTGGAGGGCTGCTTCATCGGCACCAACGCGGCGGGAACGCAGGCGCTCGCGCCGTACGGCGGTGGCGTCAACCCGCGATCCCAGACCAACGCCCGGGTCGGCGGAACGACTCCGGCCGCCCGGAATCTCGTCTCCGGCGACAGCCTGTTCGGCGATCAGATTTACTTCGGCGCGGGGATCACGGAGCCGGTATCCAATTCGCTCGTCGCCGGCAACCTGGTCGGCACGGACATCACCGGGCTGCATCTGATCGTCCCCCCGAACGGTTCGCTTTCGATGGGAACCGGCGGAGGCTCCGGCAACATGGTGGGCGGCACCGCGGCCGGCGCCCGCAACGTGTTCGCCGGCCCCGTATTCGTGGCGGGCAACGGTAACCAGATCCAGGGCAACTTCGTCGGTCTCGACGTCACGGGCACGATCGTCATCGGGCAGACTTCGGTCGGAATCACCGTCAACTCCAGTACCAGCAACAACACGATCGGAGGCTCGGCGGCCGGGGCCGGTAACCGCATCGGGGGAACGATCGACGCGGGAATCGATATCAACGGCGACGGAACCATCGTCCAGGGCAACCAGGTCGGAACCGACGGCACGGGCACCGTCCGCCTCGCCAACGGCTACTGGGGGATCCGCGTCGGCGCCTCGAACAACACGATCGGCGGCGTCGGCCCCGGCGAGGGCAACATCATCGCCTACAACCGCGGCTTTGCGGGGGTCGTCGTCCACGGCGTCAACGCCACCGTGCGCGGGAACTCGATCTTCGACAATGCCGGCATCCAGGCCAACAGCGGCCTCGCCATCGACCTCACCGGCGGCAACCTCTTCGAGCTGGGTGTCAACATCAACGATGCCGGCGACGCGGACGGCGGGCCGAACGGCTACCAGAACTATCCCCTGATCTCGTCGGTGACCTACGGAGGTGCGAATACAACGATCGCCGGAACGCTCAACAGCACGCCGTCGACCACCTTCGACGTCGACTTCTACTCCAACCCCGCCTGCAACGGCCGCCCGCAGGAGCAGGACGAGGCGAAGACCTATCTCGGCTCGATCGAGGTCACGACGGACGGGTCCGGCAACGCCGTCTTCAACGAGGTCCTCGCGGTCGTCGTCGCGAACGGGTCGCCGATCACGGCCACGGCCACGAGTCCGTCCGGTGCGACCTCCGAGCTTTCGCCGCGCTTCGTGCTCTCGCTCGACCCCGTGTCCGGATCTCCGAGCGGCGTCATCGGGGCGCAGATCCGCGGCCTGGCGTTCGAGCCGGGCGCGACGGTCACGGTCGGAGGAGTCCCCGCGACGGGAGTCGTCGTCGACAATCCGACGACCATCACGGCGAACATTCCGGCGCTCCCGGCCGGAAGCATCAACGCCCTCACGGTCGCCAATCCCGGCGGCGGCGCCTCCGGGACGCTTCCGAACGCCTGGATCTCGAATTTCAACGACATCCCGGGCAGTCAGTTCTACACGCAGATCACGAGCCTCGTCGCCAACGGCATCACGGCCGGCGTGGGCGGCGGCAACTACGGCATCAATCAGCCGACGCTCCGCCAGCAGATGGCGGTCTTTCTCCTGAAGGCGAAGTACGGGATCTGCTACGCGCCGCCGCCCTGCACCGGTGTTTTCGACGACGTTCCGTGCGGCTCCAACTTCGCGCCGTGGATCGAGCAGCTCGCCGAGGAGGGCATCACGGGCGGCTGCGGCGGCGACAACTACTGCCCGACAAACCCGGTGCGGCGCGACCAGATGGCGGTCTTCATCCTGAAGGCCCTGCACGGAGGAACCTACGTGCCCCCGCCCTGCGACGGGGACTTCGACGACGTCGCGTGCCCGTCCCAGTTCGCCGCCTGGATCGAGCAACTCGCGGCCGAGGGCGTGACCGGAGGCTGCGGCGGCAGTAACTACTGCCCCCTCAACAACGTCACCCGCGGCCAGATGGCGGCGTTCCTGTTTAACGCGTTCGATCTCCCCTGAATCGGGCTCCTTCCGTCTCCTTCCGGGCGGGCTTCCATGGGGGCCCGCCCTTTTTTCGTGACCCCCGGTCGGCCTTATTGTCGAGCTAGAAACAGGAGGATCCAATGCTCAAGCGACTCGGACTGGCCGGTGCCCTCTTTGCGGCCGCGGCGCCCTCTCCGCGATCACCTACACGGTGACCTCGACGGCCGACTCGGGCGCCGGGACGCTCCGCCAGGCGATCCTCGACGCCAACGCCAATCCGGGCGCCGACACGATCGCCTTCAACATCGTCGGTTCGGGCGTCCACACGATCACCCCGGCGACCGGCGCTTGCCGGCCGATCACCGGGCCGTCACGATCGACGGCTACACGCAGCCGGGATCCTCGCCGAACACGAATCCGATCGAGCCAGGGCCTGAACACCGTGCTCCAGATCGAGATCGACTGCACCGCCGTGGTCTCGACTCGCTGTTGGGGCGTCGACGCAAACGACGTCACGATCAAGGGTCTCGTCATGAATCGCGCTCCGCAGTACGAGATCGAAATGGGGGATGGGCATCAGAACTTCGTCCTCGAGGGGTGTTTCCTGGGGACCGACCCCTCGGGCACCCAGGTCCTCGCTCCCTTCCACGGGTCCCTCAACATGAAGCAGAACCACGTGAACGGCCGCATCGGCGGAACGACGCCCGCCGCCCGCAACCTCTTTGCCGTCGACAACGGCGCCGGCGTCCTGCTGGCGACGGGGCCGCCCGGCTTCGTCGACGGACTTTTCGCAGGCAACCTGATCGGCACCGACATCACCGGGAGGCTCGACCTCATCGACGGCTCGAAGGGCCTCAACATGCTCGGCGGGACCAACTCGGTGATCGGCGGGACCACGGCCGCCGCGCGCAACGTCATCAACGGCGGGATCAACCTCGGCAGCGGAGGGCCGCCTACCGGCGCGACCGGGAACTTCATCCAGGGCAACTTCATCGGAACGGACGTCACGGGCACGGTCCGCTTCAGCTGCCACAACGAGTGCGTCCGGCTTCTGGACAACGACAACGTCGCTCGGCGGCTCCGCGCCGGGCGCCGGCAACCGCATCGCGGGATCGGACCTCTCGGCCGTGCAGGTCCAGAGCGGGTCGGGCAACGTCATCCAGGGCAACTTCATCGGAACCGACGAGACCGGCACGGCCCGTCTTTACATCCCGACCTACGGAATCCGCGCTTATCAGGTCACAGGCGGCGTCACGATCGGCGGCATCAATCCCGGAGAAGGCAACCTCATCTCGACGTCCGGTCTCGCCGCCATCGGCGTCGAGAACTCGGGGACCGTGACGATCCGCGGCAACTCGATCTTCGACAACCCGGGGGCCAACCCGCTGAACGGCCTGGGTATCGACCTGTTCATCAACAGCACCAACGGCGTGACGTTCAACGACGCCGCCGACGCGGACACGGGACCGAACGCGTTCCAGAACTTCCCCGTGATCACCTCGATCACATACGGCGCGTCCACGACGACGGTCAACGGAATGCTCTCCAGCGCGCCCTCGACGATCTACGACGTGGACTTCTACGGAAGTCCCAACTGCGTCCGGCGACCGCAGGACCTTCCCGAAGGCCGGAACTACCTCGGCACCGATACCGTCACGACCGACGGGGCCGGGGAGGCGACCTTCAGCGTCGTTCTGCCCGTTGCCCTCGACAATGGATCGCCCGTCACCGCCACCGCAACCGACCCTTCCGGCAACACGTCCGAGTTCTCGCCCCGGTTCGTCATCGTGAGCACGCCGCCGTACGGTTCGGAGAACGGCGCCGTCATCACCGTCAAGGGGCTCGCGTTCGAGGACGGCGCGACGGTCACCGTCGGTGGTCTCCCGGCGACGAACGTGACGGTCACCGACGAACACACACTGACGGCGGAAACACCGCATCTGCCCGCCGGCTCCGTCAACGCCCTCGTCGTGTCCAATCCCGGCGGCGCCTCGGGAACAATCCCCGCTGCCTATCTCGCCTACTTCGCCGACGTGCCCGCCGGCAACCAGTTCAGCCTCTACGTCATGAGGCTCGTCGGCAACGGCATCACGGCGGGAGTCGGCGGCGGCCTCTACGGCGTCAACCAGGGAACGTTGCGCCAGCAGATGGCGGTTTTCCTGCTCAAGTCGAAGTACGGCGTGTGCTACGTGCCGCCGGCGTGCACCGGCGTCTTCGCCGACGTGCCCTGCTCCTCCGGCTTCGCCCCCTGGATCGAACAGCTCGCCGAGGAGGGAATCACCGGCGGCTGCGGCGGCAACACGTATTGCCCGAGCAACTCCGTCCGTCGCGACCAGATGGCAGTCTTTCTGCTCAAGGCCGAGCATGGCGCCTCCTACGTCCCGCCGCCATGCGTCGGCGACTTCGCCGACGTGCCCTGCTCCTCTCAGTTCGCTCCACTGGATCGAGCAGCTCGCGGACGAAGGAATCACCGGAGGCTGTGGAGGGCAGAACTTCTGCCCGGGCAACAACGTGACGCGTGGGCAGATGGCTGCGTTTCTCGTCAAAGCGTTTTCGCTTCCATAGGAGGATGACCGCCATGCGATCGATCCGTCTCGTCCTCGGACTCGCGTCTCTCCTGGCGGCGTCTTCGGCGCTCGCCAATACGTATACCGTCACGTCGACCGCCGACGCCGGAGCGGGATCGCTCCGGCAGGCGATCCTCGACGCCAACGCGAACTCCGGCACGGACACGATCGCCTTCAACATCCCGGGTAGCGGCGTCCACACGATCGCGCCCGCGACCCCTCTTCCGAACCTGACGTCGCCGGTCACGGTCGACGGCTACACGCAGCCGGGGGCGAGCCCCAACACCAACCCGCCGGACCAGGGCTTGAACTCGGTTCTCCAGATCGAGATCGACTGCACCAACGCCGGAACCTATTGTCTGGTGATCGGAGCCGACGACACGACGCTGCGCGGCCTCGTCCTCAACCGCGGGATCGGCGGGGTCGCGACGGATTTCTTGAAAGAGGTGCAGAACCCGGTCGTCGAGGGCTGTTTCCTCGGCACCAGCCCCGACGGTTTGACGCCCCTGGCACTGCCTGACGGAGTCACTTTCGGCCACCATCTGAACGGGCGCATCGGTGGGACGACACCGGCCGCCCGGAACCTCTTCGCCAGCACCGGCAGCGGCACTTTGGTGCAGGTCGAGCTTCGCCGCCAACAACGGCTCCGTCATCCAGGGGAACCTCTTTTGTACCGACAAGACCGGCCTTGTCCCGATCGGGTCCGTTGTCACCCGCACCGGGATCCAGCTTTCCGGAGGTTCCGGCGCCGGCAATACCTCGAACATGACGATCGGCGGACTGACCCCGGCCGCGGGCAACGTCTTCGCCTGTCCGGACAGCGATCTCCGACTGTCGAACATGGCGGATGTCGCGGTCCAGGGCAACAAATTCGGCGTCGATCCGAGCGGCACCAAGGGGATCTCCCGAGGCCTCGGCAACGGCGTGTACGTCGTGGGAGGAGACGACACGGTCGTGATTGGCGGAACGGCGGCCGGCGCCGGTAACGTCATGGGCTCCCTGCAGGGTGGGATCCTGTCGTTCGGCGGAACCGCCACCGTGATTCAGGGCAATTTCCTGGGCACCGACGCCACGGGCACGATCGACCTGGGCAACGCTCGGGAGGGCATCACGATCCAGAGCGGATCGGACATGACGATCGGCGGCACCGGCCCCGGCGAGGCCAATGCGATCCTCCACAACCGGAACGGTGGAATCCGGATCGTGTCCGGAACGCGAAACTCGATCCGCGGCAATCGCATCGTCGATAACCACGGTTCGATCTTCGGAACGACGCCGTCCATCGGGATCAACCTCGTCGGAAGCCTGCGGCCCGGATGCCAACGACTCGTGCGACGCCGACACGGGTGCCAACGTCCTGCAGAACTTCCCGATCATCACGTCGGCGGGCCCCGAGGGCGGTGGAACCCGCGTCATCGGGACGCTCGACAGCACCGCTTCGAGCACGTTCACGCTCGACTTCTATGCAAGCCCGGTCTGCCGCGCGCGTTCTCGAAGCCAGGTCGAGGCGGACCAGTATCTCGGCTCGACCATCGTGTCCACGAACGCCTCGTGCACCGCCTCGTTCAACGTGCTCCTGCCGACGCCGACGACGGCCGGTCAGCCGGTGACGGCGACGGCGACCGCCGCCGATGGCTCGACCTCCGAGCTGACTCCGGACATCATCTTTTCCTCGACGCCGATCGCGGGGGAATCCGCCGGCGGCACCGAGATCACCATCAACGGCATGCTTTTCGTCGCCGGCGCGACGGTCTCGATCGGAGGGACTCCCGCCACGGGCGTCATCGTCGACTCGGCCACGAAGATTCGGGCCACCGCACCGGCGAAGCCGGCGGGCACGATCCACGACATCGTCCTCACGCTGCCCGGTGGGATGACCGGGACGATGCTCAACGGCTACGTGTCCCTCTTCAACGACGTGACCAACGGCGGATTCGGGCCCTCCATCGCCAAGCTTTCGGCCAACGAGGTCACCGCCGGTTGCGGCAACGGCAACTACTGTCCCGGCAACGGGGCCACGAGAGCCCAGATGGCGGTGTTCCTGCTGCGAAGCAAGAAAGGCCTCTGCTATACGCCGCCGCCGGAGACCGGGACGCTGTTTTCGGACGTGCCGGCTGGCTCCTTTGCCGCGGCGTGGATCGAGGCGCTCGCCGCCGAGGGGGTGACGAGCGGTTGCGGCGGCGGCGAGTACTGCCCGAACAATACGGTCACCCGGCAGCAGATGGCGGTCTTCCTCCTGAAGATGCTGGAAGGCTCCGCCTACCTGCCTCCGCCATGCACGACGGCGACCTTCGACGATGTGCCCTGCTCCGACCCCTTTTCCCCCTGGATCGAGGAGCTCGTCGGACCGCGGCATCACGGCCGGCTGCGGGTTCGACATCTACTGCCCCAACAACCCCGTCACCCGCGGACAGATGGCGGTGTTCCTGTCGACGACGTTCGGCTTGCCGTAGTGGCGGGAGGCGTGGGGTAGAAGGGCGCCCGACGGCGGAGTTCCGGCGGTGACGTTCCGGCGACCACTCAATTTCGAAGCAGGAGATCTTAATGCGACGCAACGGTTTGATTCTCGCTCTTGCGCTGGTCGCCGCAACCGCGTCGGCGAACACGTATACGGTCACGTCGACCGCCGACAGCGGCGCCGGCACGCTGCGCCAGGCGAGTCCTCGACGCCAACGCGAACGCCGGCGCCGACACGATCGCGTTCAACATCGCGGGAAGCGGCGTGCACACGATCACCCTGGCGAGCCTGCTCGCGCCGCTCACCTCGCCGGTGACGATCGACGGCTACACGCAGTCGGGCGCCTCGGCCAACACGCACCCCTTCGGCCAGGGACTGAACACCGTCCTGCGCATCCAGGTCACGGGAGGCGCCGGCGTGGGAACGTGCTTCACCGTTCAGACGAGCGATACGACGATCAAGGGCCTGGTCGTCAACGGCTGCACGACGAGCGTGGACATCCAGTCCGGCTCGAACAACCGCGTCGAGGGCAACTTCATGGGGACCGACCCGACAGGCACGCAGCGGCTCGTCGACGGCGGTAACCAGGTCTTCGTCGGAAACGCACCATCGGCCCACGTCGGCGGCTCCACCCCGGCCGCGCGCAACCTGATCACCGCGTGCGGAGTCGCCGTCGAAGCGACCGCCGCCAACAACGGCGCCGTGATCGAGGGCAACGTCATTGGCATCGCGGCTTCGGGCGACGTCCTCCTGACGCCCCCCTGCGGAGGGTCGACCTTTCCGATCGTCGTCAACGGACCCAACGGGCAGGTGATCCGCAACGTCATCGCCGGAGGCAGCAGCGGGATCTGGCTGCAGGGCAGTTCGGGCAAGTCGGCGCGCGGTAACTACGTCGGCACCGACGTGACCGGCACGGTGGTGCTCGGCCTGTCGGGGAGCGCCATGGACGTCTCCGGTACGAATCACGTCGTCGGAGGCAGCTCTCCAGGAGACGGCAACGTCCTCGCCGGCGCGGACTTCTACCAGGGGCTCGTCCTCGCCGGCAGCGGCCACGTCGTCCAGGGCAACTTCATCGGCACCGACGTCACCGGCACGCTCGATCTGGGCAATCACCGCCTGGGCATCAGCGCCACCGGTACGGACATCACGATCGGCGGCACGAACCCCGGTGAAGGCAACACGATCGCCTTCAACGGCGGAAGCTTCGGATCCTCCGCAGGCATCAACATCTGGGGACAGCAGGTTCGAGTCCGCGGCAACCGCATCTTCGGGAACAAGACAGCTCCAACGACGGCCTCGGGATCGACCTGATCGCCGCCGCCAATTCCGGGGTGACGCCCAACGACCCGGGGGACGGCGACGGCGACTCGAACGGCCTGCAGAACTATCCGATCCTGACCTCGGCCGGGCCGGCGCTCGGCGAGGGCGCGGGGACGCACATCGTCGGCGTCCTCAACAGCACGGCGTCGACGACCTTCGACATCGACTTCTACGCCAACCCGTCCTGCGCGTCCCGCCCGCAGGAGTATCTCGAGGGTCAGGACTACATCGGCTCCACCCAGGTGACGACCAACGGCTCCGGCAACGCCTCGATCGACGTGACGCTGCCCTTCACGGTCGAGAACGGCTCACGCATTTCCGCGACGGCGACCGACCCCGCCGGGAACACGTCCGAGTTCTCGCAGCGGCTCATCTTCTCGATGAACCCGGCCTCGGGACCTCCGGCGGGCGGCACGAACGTCACGATCACGGGCATGCTCTTCGACGACGGCGCCACCGTGTCGATCGGCGGCCAGCCGGCCACGAACGTCAACGTCACCGGCCCGACGCAGATCACGGCGACGACGCCGGCGCTTTCCGCCGGGTCGCTCAACAACGTCGTCGTCACGAATCCCGACCAGACCGGCGGGACGCTCGTCAACGGCTGGGTGCCGAGTTCTCCGACGTCCCGAACACCCAGCAGTTCTACTTCCACATCACGAAGCTCGTCGCGAACGCGATCACGGTCGGCTGCGGCACGGGCGTCTACTGCCCGCTCAATTCCGTCACGCGCCAGCAGATGGCCGTCTTCCTGCTGAAGTCGAAGAACGGCCTCTGCTACGTCCCGCCGCCGTGCGTCGGGACCTTCCCCGACGTGCCCTGCTCGAGCAACTTCGCGCCGTGGATCGAGGCCCTGGCGGCCGCCGGGATCACGGGAGGCTGCGGCGGCGGCAACTACTGCCCCGCGAACCTCGTCACGCGCCAGCAGATGGCGGTCTTCCTCCTGAAGACCAAGCACGGCTCGAGCTACGTGCCTCCCGTCTGCAGCGGCGACTTCGCCGACGTGCCGTGCCCGTCGCAGTACGCCGACTGGATCGAGCAGCTCTCGGCCGAAGGCATCACCGGAGGCTGCGGCGGCGCACAACTACTGCCCCACCCAGGCCGTCCGGCGTGATCAGATGGCGGCGTTCCTGTACAACACGTTCCAGTTCTAGGGAGGACCATGAGGACTTCGATCGTCTATCGCCGCCCTTTTCGTCGCCGCCGCCGCGCGCGCGACCACCTACACCGTGACCTCGACCGCCGACTCCGGCGCCGGATCGCTCCGTCAGGCGATCCTCGACGCGAACGGGAGTCCCGGCGCGGACACGATCAAGTTCAACATCGTTGGCAGCGGCGTCGCACACGATCGCGCCGGCCACGCCGCTTCCGAATCATCACCGACGCCGTCACGATCAACGGCTACTCGCAGCCCGGCGCGCTCGGCGAACACGCAACGCGCCGAACCAGGGCTCGAACGCGGTCATCCTGATCGAGATCGACGGGCAGCGACCTGCGGCTTCGGCCAGACCGTGCTTCACGTCGCGGCGGCCGTCACGATCCGAGGGCTCGCGATCAACCGCGCCTCAACGTCGGCGATCGCCGTCGCGAGCGGCGCCATCGGCACGATCATCGCGGGCAACTTCCTCGGCACCGACCCGACCGGCAGCTCGCTGCCCGGCGCTCAGACCGAACGGCGTCGAGATCGAGGGCGACTCGGTGTCGTCGTCGGCGGAACGGACGCCGGCCGACCGCAACGTGATCGCGGGCAACGGCGCAGCGAACGTGTGCATGGGCGACTCCGGCGCGCCGAACACGCGTCGATCAAGGGCAACCTCATCGGACTGAACGCCGCCGGAACGGCGGCGCTCGCCCGCGGGGAGCCCGCTACGGCGGCATCTACGTCCGCGATCGGAACCGGACGTCGTGGTCGGCGGACCGACGCCGGCCGACGCGCAACGTCATCTCCGGGCATCCGCAATCCGGCGTCGTCATCGGCTACACCGTCGGCGGCACCGCCGCTCAGGGCACGATCGAGGGCAACTACATCGGCACGGACGTCACCGGCACGCTCCCGATTCGCCAACGCGCACCGGCGTCTTCATTCCGAACTCCGAACTGCGTCGGTGCGCGGCAACGTCATCGCCGCCAACACGCAACTACGGCATCTACTCCGACGGCGGCTCCAACCACGGTCATCCACGGCAACTTCATCGGCACCGACGCGACGGGCGACGCTCGACCTCGGCAACGGCGACGGCGGCGTCATCGTCGCCGGCAACAACTGGACGATCGGCGGCACGGGCGCGGGCGAGGGCAACATCATCGCGCTCAACGGCGCGCCCTACGGCGGGATCGTCAACGGCGGCCACCAGACGTCCGGATCCGCGGCAATCGCATCTTACGAGAACGAGACGCTCGGCGATCGACCTCGGCCGGATCGGCCGGCGTCGACGCCCAACGACGCCGGCGACGGCGACACCGGGCCGAACGGGCTCCAGAACTACCCGATCCTGACCTCGGCCGGGCCCGGCCTTCGGCGAAGGTACGGGCACGCACATCGTCGGCGTCCTGAACAGCACGGCCTCGACGACCTTCGACCATCGACTTCTTCGCCAATCCCGCCTGCGCGTCCCGGCCGCAGGAATTCCTCGAAGGCCAGGACTACCTCGGCTCGACGCAGGTCACGACGGATGGATCGGGCAACGCCACTATCAACGTCATGCTGCCGGCGACGTCGAGAACGGGCTCGCGCATCACCGCGACCGCCACCGATCCCGACGGGCAACACCTCGGAGTTCTCGCAGCGGCTCATCTTCTCGATGAACCCCGGCGTCGGGACCGTCCGGAGGGCGGCACGAACATCACGATCGCGGGCATGCTGTTCGAGGACGGAGCGACCGTGCACGATCGGCGGCCAGCCGGCGACCAACGTCAACGTCATCAACCCGACGCAGATCACGGCGACGACGCCGGCCCTTGCCGCCGGATCGCTCAACAACGTCGTCGTCACGAACCCGAGCGGCACGGGCGGGACCCTCGTCAACGGTTCGTGGCCAATTTCGCCGACGTCCCGAACAGCCAGCAGTTCTACTTCCAGATCACGAAGCTCGTCGCGAACGCGATCACCGTCGGGCTGCGGCACCGGGCATCTACTGCCCGCTGAACTCCGTCACCCGCCAGCAGATGGCGGTCTTCCTCCTGAAGTCGAAGAACGGCCTGTGCTACGTCCCGCCGCCGTGCGTCGGGACTCTTCCCCGACGTGCCCTGCTCGAGCAACTTCGCGCCGTGGATCGAGGCCCTGGCCGCCGCCGGGATCACGGGAGGCTGCGGCGGCGGCAACTACTGCCCGACCAACCTGGTCACGCGCCAGCAGATGGCGGTCTTCCTCCTGAAGACCAAGCACGGCTCGAGCTACGTGCCTCCGGTCTGCAGCGGCGACTTCGACGACGTGCCGTGCCCGTCGCAGTACGCCGACTGGATCGAGCAGCTCGCGGCCGAAGGCATCACCGGCGGCTGCGGCGGCGCCAACTACTGCCCGCTGAACCCGGTCCGGCGGGACCAGATGGCGGCGTTCCTGTACAACACGTTTGACTTCCCATGATCATTCGCTGTCCTGAGGACCATTTGAGTTGCCGCCGTGCTGCGCACGGCGTCCCCTACTGCCGGGGGTCTGCCGCTGGTGGTCGGGTCCCTTGATCCGGTGACACTCGAAGTTCGCGAGCTGTCGAGCGACGCGGAGATCTCGGCGGCCTACACGCTCGCGCGACAGCTCCGCGACCGGATCCGAGAGGAGACCTTTCTCGCCGAGGTGCGGCGGCAGCAGGCGGACGGTTATCGACTGTACGGCGGCTTCGACGGCGGCCGCCTGGTGGCGCTCGCCGGAGTCCGCCGGTCGCACACGCTCTCGCGCGGCGAGCACCTCTTCGTCGACGACCTCGTGACCGCCGAGGACGTCCGCGGCCGGGGCCACGGCCGTGCGATGCTGGACTGGATCGGCGAGCGGGCCGCGGCGGACGGGATCCCGCGCGTGTACCTCGACAGCCGCGCGACGGCCAGGGGCTTCTACGAGCGCGCCGGTTTCACCTTCCTGACTTCGATCCCATGCTGGAGAGAAACTTCCTCCGGCTGATCTCCAGGCACGCGGCGTTTGTCTCGCCCCACTCCGTGGGACGCCGTGGTCAATTCGCCTTGACGACGGTCGCCGCCCGAACCTTCGCCGAGACCGCCTCGAGCTCGCGGGCGGCCTGCGGGTCGAGCGGGCCGCGGGACGCGAGGTTCGCGGTATTCGGCCTCGCTCTTCCGTACCAGCCGTGCGCTTCGGAGGCTTCCCCCACGGCGGCGCGCGCGGTGCCGAAGCTCTCGTAGAGGCGGGCGCGTCCGAGGATCGCGCGCGCGTTGGCGGGATCCGCGGCGGCGATCGACTGGAACATCGCCAGCGACCGCCGGAGATCCGTCATCGCCCCGTCGGGATCCTTCGAGATCGCGCGGGCGTAACCGATGCTGTTGTACGTCTCGGCGAGGAGCAGCCGGGCGTCCGCGTTGCGCGGATCGGCTTCCACGAGGGACTCGAGCAGCGGCACGGCGCGCCGGTAGGTCACCAGCGCCGGGCCCGGCTCGCCGTTCCAGTCCAGGAACGTGGCCATGCTGACGTGCGTGTAAGCGAGCTCGCGGCGGTATGACACGTTCGCGGGCTCTTTCGCGACGAGAGCCTCCAGGATGGTCACGGATTTCCGGTAGCTCTCTTCGGCCTCGGCGCGCGCCGGCGTGCCGGCGAGGGCCTCGAGCAGCTGCTGATGCGTGATGCTGACTTCGCGCGTGTAGCCCGGTGTGGCCGGATCTTCCGCGGCGAGCGCCTCGAAGGCCGCCGCGGACTCCTTCAGTATGGCGACGGCCTCGTCGCGGCGCGTGCGACGCATCGAGGTGGCGAGATAGCGCCGGGCGCGCGCGAGCCTCGCACGCATGAGCCGGCTGGACGGCTCTTCGGCGACCAGGGCGGCGTACATCGAAACCGCCCGGCGTGATCGCGCCTCCGCCGCCTCGCCTTCGCCCGCGACGATCTCGACCTGTGCGAGCTGAAGCTCCGCTTGAGCAAGGGCTTCCCGGTCGTCTCGCGTCGCAAGCGTCGACGCCGCGAGCTCGCGCCGGATGGCCAGGGCGCGGGCCAGGCTCTGGCGGGCGCCGCCGGTATCGCCCACGTGCGTTTCGTACATGCCGCCCTGGACGCTGGCCACGCGCTCGTAGGCCGTGGCCAGCTCGCGCTGCAGCCCGGCGTCTCCGCCCTTGATGCTCGAGAGCTTCTCGAGGTACTGCAGCGCCCGCTTCACGACGAGCTCGCGCGCGGGCGTGGAGCCAGGCAGGTTGCGGATGGCGTCGTGGAACTCGAAGAGGAACGAATCCGTGAGCTGCCGGACGTCGCTGAAGCGGGCCTCGGCGGCGGCCCGCTCGGCGCGCGCGACCCGCGCCTGATACAGGGCCGCGCCCATCGCGCCGGCGAGGGCGAGCGCGCCGATGGCCGCGGCCGCGCGTTCCGGCCTTGTGGCGCCCGATGAACCTGGCCGCGCGGTATCCGAGCGTGTCCTTGCGGGCCATCACGGGGCGGCCCTCGAGGTATCGCTTCAGATCCTCGGCCAGCGCTCCGACGGAGTCGTAGCGGCGCTCGGGCTCCTTGCGGAGAGCCTTGAGCACGATGTTGTCGAGGTCCCGGGAGACGCCCGGCCGCTCCGGCTCCTGATCGCAGACCGCGCGGGCGATCGCCTCGGAGGAGGGCGGTCCGTCGTCCGGTAGGGGCCTCTTCCCGGCGAGCAGGTGATACAGGACGACGCCCAGAGAATAAATGTCGGTCGAGGTCGTGATGCGCTCGCCGCGCACCTGCTCCGGGCTCGCGTAGTCGGGGGTGAGCAGCCGGAATCCCGTTTCGGTGAGTTCTCGGGCCTCGCCCGCCCGGGGCTGCAGCAACCGCGCGAGGCCGAAGTCGAGCAGCTTCGGTGAGCCCTCCGGCGTCACGAGGATGTTGGACGGCTTGAGGTCCCGATGCACGACGAGATGGCGGTGGGCGTAGGCCACGGCGTCGCAGACCTGAAGGAAGAGAGCGATCCGCTGCCGCGTGTCGGCGCCGCGCGCCGCGCACTCCTCGAGCAGGTGCCGGCCCTCGACGTACTCCATCGCGAAGTAGGGACGCCCGTCCGTCGTCGAGCCGCCGTCGAGGAGCCGGGCGATGTTGGGATGATCGAGCCCGGCGAGGATCTCCCGCTCCGTCCGAAACCGCCGCAGGATGAAGTCCGAGTCCATCCCTCGCCGCACGAGCTTGACCGCAGCCCGGAGGCGGAATCCCGACTCGTCGCGGACGCCGAGATAGACGGTGCCCATGCCGCCGTGGCCGACCTCGCGCTCGATGTCCCAGCTCCCGATGCGGGCCGGCGGAGGAGCCTCGGGCTCCGGGTCGGTGCGGTGGATCTGCTCGACGGCGGGCACCTCCAGGAACTCACCGGCCACCGCGCTGGAGGCGAGCAGGGAGCGCACCTCGTCGGCGAGCTCCGCGTCGCCGGCGCATTCGCGCCCCAGCCACCTTTCGCGATCCCCCGGGTCGAGGTCCGACACCCGGTCGAAGGCCGTGCGGATCTCTCTCCACCGCTCCGGGGTCATGCCAGATTGAGCTCCCGGAAGAGCCATGCCTTCGCGGAACGAAAGTCGCGCTTGATCGAGGACGGAGAGGTCTCCATCACGTCGGCGGTCTCCTCGATCGTGAGCCCGCCGAAGAAGCGCAGCTCGACGATCTGGGCCTGCGTCCCGTCGAGCGCCTTCAGGCGCTCGAGGGCTTCGTCCAGAGCCAGGATGTCGACTTCGCGCGCCGGCTCGGGAGACGCGATGGCCACGTCCAGCGACACCTTCTCGACTTCCCCGCCCCGCTTCTCGGCGCCGCGGCCGCGGGCGTGATCGATGAGGATCCGGCGCATCGCCTGCGAGGCGATCGCGAGGAAGTGACCGCGGTTCTTCCAGGTCACTCGCGTCTGGTCGATGAGGCGGAAGTACGCCTCGTGCACGACCGCGGTCGGCTGGAGGGTGTGGCCCGGGCGCTCCTTGCGGAAGTGACGCTCGGCGAGTTGCCGGAGCTCCGCGTAGACGAGCGGCATCAGCCTCTCGAGCGCCGCTCGATCGCCTGCGTTCCAGGCGAGAAGGAGCCGGGTGACCTCACCCGGCGCGGCGTCCGGACGCGATTCGTCGTTCATGAGTCGAGAGGAGGCTAATTAGATCCCAACCCGGGGTCGGACGCCAACCCTCGACAGGTCAGTAGCTTGCAACGACTCCTTGGAAAGATCCTCGAAACGCGGCCGGAGCGCCCTCTTTTCTCGCGGATCTAACAGGGGGAGATCTTCTTAATGAGGTTCCGGGTGTCGCGGGCCGGTATGGCCGTCGCGCTCGCCGCAGGCGTATTGCGCCCTGCTCATGGGCAGGACTTCGACGTCGTCCACCTCTGTCGAGCACGGCGGGAGCGGAGTCTCGCTGTCCTGCGAGTCCGCCTTTGCCGCCGTCTCCGTCCATCCGTCTTCGCCGCTGGAATCCAGCAGCTCAATGCGGAACGCATCACTGCGGGCGCCGCCGGAGCGCCGTCATGAAGCAGCCCACATGAGACCCCTCGCCGTTTTCGGTGTTCTCCTGGCCACGAACGTCGGTGCGGCGACCTTCACCGTCACCAACACCGACGATCCCGGGCCGGGATCGCTGCGCCAGGCCATCCTCGACGCCAACGCCGCTGCCGGCCTCGACACGATCGTGTTCAACCTGGCCGCCGAGGGCATCACCACCGGCTGCGGCGGAGGACTCTTCTGCCCGAACAACCTCGTCACGCGGCGCCAGATGGCCATCTTCCTGCTCAAGGCCAGGTACGGCTCGGGCTACGTCCCCCCGACCTGCACCGGAGTCTTCGACGACGTGCCCTGCCCCGGGGCGTCCGCCGTCGACTTCATCGAGCGCCTCGCCGCCGAGCAGATCACCGGCGGCTGCTCCGTCACGCCGCCGCTCTACTGCCCCGACAACTCCTCGACGCGAGGACAGATGGCCGTGTTCATCGTCAAAAGGTTCGGATTGCAATGAGGAGACGAATGAAATCGCTCGCAACAGCTCTGGTCCTGGCATTCGCGGTGCCGCTGGCGGCCTCGACCTTCACCGTCACGAACACGAACGATTCCGGCCCGGGTTCGCTCCGGCAGGCGCTGCTCGACGCTCAGAACTGCGCGGGAGCGCCGCACACGATCGCGTTCGACGTGCCAGCCGGATCGCTGACGAACGGAGTGGCGGTCATCGCGCCCGCCACCGGGCTGCCGCCCCTCACCTGCGCGGGCACGACGATCGACGGCACGACGCAGACCGCCAACGGCGGCAACACCAACGACGTGACGCTCGGGACCGGGGGCACGGTGGGACCGGCCCGGACGGCGTGACCGGAACGGGTGACGAGCCGGCGCTCGGGCAGCTCAACGGCCCCGAGGTCGAGATCGACGGCAGCGCCCTCACCGGCGCGATCCTGACCATCCAGGCGGCCGGCGTCACCGTGAAAGGGCTGAGCCTCCACGGCGGCGGCGACTTCTCGGGCGTCGGCACCGGGAGCGGAAACATCGACATCCAGAGCGGCGCCGGGACCGTGATCGAGGACAACGTGATCGGCGCGACGGCGACCAGCTACACGAACCCGGGCGGTGCGGCCCAGACGCAGAACAACCTGATCCGGATGACGGGCGGCAGCGACATCACGATCCGGAACAACCTGCTCGGCTTCACGCGCTGGCGGAGCATCCTCATGTTCGCGCCGGCCGCCGACGTCACGATCCAGTCCAACGAGTTCACGGGGTCCTTCGACGGAATCGACTTCAGCAGCGCGGGCTTCGGTCCCCTGGGAACCATTGACCGTCACCGAGAACCTCTTTCACGACTTCGTCGACAACGGATCGGGTTCCGTCGATCTTCGGAATCTTCCAGACACAGAACGGCGGAAACACGATCGTCACGGGCAACACCTTCGACAGCGGTGGATTACGGCATGATCGTGGATCCCCGGTTCCCGCTTCTCGTGAAGAACAACGTGATGACCAACGGGATCCTGGGCGTTCTCGTCACCACTCCGGGCACGCCGCCGGCGCCGGTCACGATCACGCAGAACTCCATCTTCGACAACTCGGCCCTCGGCATCGACTTGCTCGGCAACGGCGTCACACCCAACGACATCGGCGACGTCGACGCGGGTCCCAACGGCCTGCAGAACTTTCCGATCATCAAGTCCGTCGAGCATTCGGGGCTCGTGGCCGGAGCGAGCACGCGGATCCTGGGGAACTTCCACGGGGCGGCATCGACCACGTTCGACCTGGAGTTCTTCGCGAACCCGGCCTGCTCGAGTTTTCCGAGGGAGTTCCTCGAGGGTCAGACGTACATCGCCACCGAGCAAGGTGACCACCGACGGTTCCGGCAACGCCGCGATCGACGTGACCTTGCCCGTCGAGACGGAGGACGGCGTCCGCATCTCCGCCACGGCGACCGACCCGGCCGGCAACACCTCGGAGTTCTCGCAGCGCATCATCTTCTCGATCAACCCGACCTCCGGCCCGGCCGCGGGAGGCACGGCTCTGAACGTCTCCGGGACGGATTTCGCCGATCCCACGACCATGACGATCGGCGGCGTCGACGTCCCGGTCACCTTCGTGAACTCCCAGAGCCTCACCGCCACCTCACCGGCCCTCGCGCCGGGCACTTTCCACGACGTCGTCGTCCAGACGCCCGCCAACCTCGGAATCCTCGTCAACGGCTGGGTCACGGACTTTCTCGACGTGCCGGGCGGCCAACAGTTCCATGACTTCGTCGCGACGCTCGTCTCGAACACGATCACCGTCGGAATCGGCGGCGGCAACTACGGCGTCGCTCAGCCGACGCTGCGACAGCAGATGGCGGTCTTTCTGCTGAAGGCCAGGCACGGCCTCTGCTACGTACCGCCTCCCTGCAACGGCGATTTCGGCGACGTCGTTTGCCCCTCGACCTTCGCCGACTGGATCGAGGCTCTGGCCGACGAAGGCATCTCCGGAGGCTGCGGGAGCGGCAACTTCTGCCCCACCAATCCGGTCCGCCGTGACCAGATGGCTCCCTTCCTTCTCAAGGCCAAGCACGGCTCGAGCTATGTCCCGCCGGCCTGCACCGGCATCTTCGACGACGTCCCCTGTCCTTCGCTCTTCGCCGACTGGATCGAGCAGCTCAACGCCGAAGAGCATCACGGGCGGGCTGCGGCGGAGCCGCCTACTGCCCGCTCGACAACGCCACCCGCGGCCAGATGGCCGTGTTCGTCGTCGAAGACGTTCAGTCCTTCAGTAGGAGAGCTCATGAAACGACTTGCGCTTCTTTTCTGGGCGGCGGCGGCTCCGCTGGCCGCCGCGACATTCACGGTGACCAACACCGACGATTCCGGTCCGGGCTCGCTGCGCCAGGCGATCACCGACGCCGAGGCCGCCGCCGGCGCGGACACGATCGCCTTTGCCATCCCGGGAGCGGGCGTCCACACCATCACGCCCCTCACCCTCCTGCCGATCATCAGCCAGCCCTTGACGATCGACGGCTACACGCAGCCGGGCAGCTCCCCGAACACGAACGCCGACCGGTGCGCTGAACACCGTGCTCCAGATCGAGATCGACGGCACCACCGCCCCCAATCGTTGCATCACGATCGGCTCCAGCGACGTGACGGTGCGCGGTCTCGTCATCAACCGATGCACCGAGGGAATCGAGCTCTTCAACTTCTTTGGCGCCAGCCCGACCGGCATGGTCATCGCGGGTAACTTCATCGGCACGGACCCGACCGGCCTCTCCGCGTCGCCCAACCAGATCGGAATCGCCATCGGCTTCACGCAGGGAGGAACCGTCGGGGCCACGATCGGCGGGCCGGATCCCGCCGACCGCAATCTCATCTCCGGGAACACGAACGTCGGGTTCCTGGCGACCAGCAACTTCAACGGCGGCTCGATTCGACCACCTTCCACGGAAACATCATCGGTCTCGACAAGGATGCCGCAGCGCCACTCCCCAACGGTAGCGGCATCATTCATCGGGGCAAGCGGCCCGACGATTCTCGCACAATCGGAGACGTCCTTCGCCGGTGGCGACAACATCATCGCGGGCAATTCGGGCGCCGGGAGTCGCGTCGGCGGCCTCGACGCCGTGACGATCCGAGGCAACGCGATCTATGGCAATGGAGGCCTCGGCATCAAGATCGGGAACGGCCCGGGCCGCTCCCCGAACGACGCCGACGACTCGACGGCGGCCCCAACCGGCAGCAGAACTTCCCGATCGTGCGGCTGGCCGCATCGGTCGCGGAGGGCGGGTCGACCCACATGGTCGGCGTCCTGCACTCGACTCCATCGACGACGTTCGAGCTCGACTTCTACGCGAATGACGCCTGCTCGAACTTCCCGCGCGAGTTCCTCGAAGGCAAGACCTACCTCGGCTCCGGACAGGTCACGACCGACGCCAGCGGCGTCGGCATCATCGATCTCGGGGTCGTCGGGATCCCCGAGCCCGGCGCCCGCATCTCGGCCACCGCGACCGATCCGGCTGGCAGGACCTCCGAGTTTTCTCAGCGACTCCCGTTTGCGACGACGGCGCCGTCGGGCCCTCCGGAGGGCGGCACCTCTTTCGCTCTGACGGGCACCGATTTCATCGACGGCGCGACCGTCACGATCGGTGGCGTCGCCGCCACCGGCGTCGACGTCGACACGTTCACGCACCTGACCGCGACGACTCCGGCCCTCGACCCGGGGACGGTCAACGACATCGTCGTCACCAACACCGACGGCAGCACGGGAACCCTCGTCAAGGGCTACGTCTCGGATTTCCTGGACGTTCCCAGCGTCAACATCTTTTACAGCTACGTCACCAAACTGGTCTCCAACGGCATCACGGCGGGCGTCGGCGGCGGCATCTACGGCGTCACGCAGGACACGCTGCGCCAGCAGATGGCCGTCTTTCTGCTCAAGGCCAAGTACGGCCTCTGCTACACGCCACCCCCCTGCACCACTCAGGTCTTCGACGACGTGCCGTGCTCACTCGTCTTCGCTCCCTGGATCAACGAGCTCGTCGCCGAGGGATTCGACGAGTGGCTGCGGTACCGGCAACACCTACTGCCCGGCGAGCCCGGTCCTCCGCCAGCAGATGGCCGTCCTCCTGCTTCGGACCCTGCTCGGCACCGGCTACACGCCTCCCGCCTGCACCGTCGAGACCTTCACCGACGTCCCCTGCTCGAGCAACTTCGCCCCGTGGATCTACGACCTCGTCGCCCGCGGCATCACCGCCGGCTGCGGCGGCGGCCTCTACTGCCCCACCCAGACCGCCAACCGGGGCCAGATGGCGACGTTCATCGTGAAGACGTTCAATCTGCAGTGACGTGAATCTCCGACGGATCTTCCGTTATGCCGGAGCGGCCAGGCACTCGGCCGTTCCGGCGCTTTTTCCTCGAGAATTAAGGGCTGGTAAGAGCCTGACCCGGGAGCCCGGCGGTTCTCGCGGTCTCTAATTAGAGTGAACTTATTGGCATCTTCGAGCCCTGATTCCGCCGGCGTCGCCCGGCGAGCGGCGCTTGCTGTGGCCCTGCTCGCGCTCGCGGCACTGGTTCTTGCGCCGCCGGCCGGCGCTCGCACCGACGACCTTCCCTTCGTCGAGGACTCCGACGGAAAGGAGTCCCGCCCGTCCTCCAGCCTCCAGATCCTCGCCGCGGCTCTGCCCGCCCGTCCCGCCCTGCTCACAGAGCCCGGGCTGAGCGGCCAGGCGGCGCCGCAGGCATCCGCCCTTTCCGCCGGCCCGGTACTCCGGCCAACCCTCCCCTCCCGCGCTCCCCCTCGCGGCTAGTTCCCGGTTCCCGGCCGCGCCCTCCCCGGGGAGAAAGGAGTCGTTTCATGGCTCGTATTCCGTTTCGGCCCGGTCCGCCGTCGCCCTCGCCCGTCGCTCTTCGCCGAGGCATCACCGCCGGATGCTGCTGACCAGGAGATCCGATGAAACGTCTCATCGCCTCTTGGTATTCTCGGAGCCGTCGCCTCATCGTTTCTCGCCGCCGCGACGTTCACCGTGACGAACACGAATGACTCCGGTGCTGGCTCGCTGCGGCAGGCGATCCTCGACGCGAACGCGAACCCGGGCCTCGACACGATCGCGTTCAACATCACCGGGCTCGGGCGTCCACACGATCGTGCCGCTCTCGACACATGGCCATTACGGACGCGGTCGTCATCGACGGGTTCACGCAGGCCGGGTCGAGCCCGAACACGCTGCTCGTCGGTAACAACGCCGTCTACACGGTCGAGATCGACGGCAGCGGCATTCCGTTCACGAACAACCTGTTCAAGGTCCTGACGTCGGGCGCCACGCTCCGGGGACTCCTGATCAACAAGGCGGCCGGGACATCGATCTTCATCGACGTCGGCGACAACGACAACAAGGTGATCGGCGACTGGATCGGCACGGACGTCACGGGGACGCAATACCTGGGGACCGAACTTCAGCGCCGTTCGCAGTCTACGGGTCGAGCAACCACGTGGGCGGAACCGATCCCGCCGACCACAACGTGATCGTGGGAGCAGGTTCGGGCGGCGGCGCGACGATCGACCTCGCACTGGGTGGATCCAACGTGATCCAGGGCAATCACGTCGGGCGTGAACGCCGCGGGGACGGCCACGCTGACCGCCAGCCCTCTTCCCAGTTATGGAATCGCCATGACCGCGACCGCGCACGACGACCTGATCGGCGGGACGACGCCCGGGGCGCGCAACGTCGTGTTTGCCAACGCGCCGCTGCTTCTCGGGTCGGGCTCGCACCACAACACGATCCAGGGCAACTACATCGGGACCGACGCCACGGGAACGGTCGGCTTCGGAGCGTCGGTCGGGATCTTCTCGAACAACGCGCCGCACGACGACCTGATCGGCGGCTCCGCGGCCGGCGCGGGAAACGTCATTTCCGGAAACAGCGTCGGAATCGTCTTCACGGACGGCGCGGCGGCGCACACCGTGATGGGGAACTTCATCGGCACGGACCCCACGGGTCTGCTGCCGGTCCCGAACACGCCGCGGCATCGACATCCAGTCGCCGAGCGCCGGGAGCGTCATCGGCGGCGTCGAATCCGGGAGAGGGCAACATCATCGCGTTCAACGGGGGGCCGGGAATTCTCGCGTACTTCAGCACCAGTTACGTCGGCTGGACCATCCGCGGCAACTCGATCCACTCCAACGCCGGTCTCGGGTTCGACCTCGGAGGCAGCGGCGTCGACCCGAACGACATCGGCGACGCGGACGACGGCCCGAATCACCTGCAGAACTTCCCGATCGTCTCGTCGGTCACGAACATCCGGGCGGGAGCACCCAGATCCAGGGCATCCTTCACTCCTCGCCTTCGACGACCTTCGACCTGGACTTCTACGCCAACCCGGCGTGCTCCAACTTCCCGCGCGAGTTCCTGGAGGGTCGAGACCTACATCGGATCTTCCCAGGTCACGACGGACGGCTCGGGCAAGTTCGAGTTCGACGTCACGCTCCCCGTCGCCCTCGAAGCCGGAGCGCGCGTCACCGCGACGGCGACGGACCCCGCCGGCAACACGTCCGAGTTCTCGCAGCGGATCATCTTCTCGATCAGCCCGACCTCCGGTCCCGGCGCGGGCGGAAGCTGCGATCGCCGTCTCCGGAACGGACTTCGCGGACCCGACCACGCTGACGTTCGGCGGCGCCGCCGCGGCCGTGACCTTCGTCAACGACCAGTCCCTGACCACGACGTCTCCGGCGCTGGCTCCGGGAACCGTCAACGACGTCGTCGCCGTGACGGCCGAGGGCACTCACCGGCACGCTCGTCAAGGGCTGGGTCTCGGACTTCCTCGACGTGCCGGAGCGGTCACCAGTTCCATTCCTTCGTCACCACCCTCGTCTCCAACGCCATCACCGTCGGCGTCGGCCGGCGGCCTCTACGGCGTCGACCAGCCCACGCTGCGCCAGCAGATGGCCGTCTTCCTGCTCAAGGCCAAGCACGGCCTCTGCTTCGTCCCTCCGCCCTGCACCACACAGGTCTTCGACGACGTGCCGTGCTCGCTCGTCTTCGCTCCGCTGGATCAACGAGCTCGTCGCCGAGGGATTCACCGGCGGCTGCGGGGGCGGCAACACCTACTGCCCGGCGAGCCCGGTCCTGCGCCAGCAGATGGCCGTCCTGCTGCTGCGGACCCTGCTGGGCACCGGCTACACGCCTCCCGCTTGCACCGTCGAGACCTTCACCGACGTCCCCTGCTCGAGCAACTTCGCCCCGTGGATCTACGACCTCGTCGCCCGCGGCATCACCGCCGGCTGCGGCGGCGGTCTCTACTGCCCCACCTCCACCGCCAACCGCGGGCAGATGGCGACGTTCGTCGTGAAGACCTTCGGACTGCAGTAAGGACGTCCAGACGACATCCAGGGCGGCCATCCTCCTGGCCCTCGCTGCGGCCGTCGCGGTGCCGGCGGCGGCGCAGCCGACCTACGAGGTGGTCCGAATGTTCATGGACCCCGGCGGCGAGATCGCTCCCACGCTCGCTCGGCCCCCGACGGAACGTTTTACGGCACCATGCGAACCGGCGGAGCCTACCGGGTCGGCTCGGTGTTCGCTCTGCATCCGGACGGATCGGGTGGCTTCACGTTCGAGGAGATCTACTCCTTGACCGGGGCCGAAGGCTACTACCCCGATCAGGGCCCCACGTTCGGCCCCGACGGCGCTCTGTACATCCCGACCGCCGAGGGCGGCCACGGCCGAGGCGCGTTCTTTCGCCTGGACCGGCGCGGCCGCGCCACGCAAATCCATTCGATCGAGCCCAACGAAGGCAGCCGCCCGAGGGCCCTGACGCTCGGACCGGACGGCTTTTTCTACGGAACGAACACGTTCGGCGGCGTCCCCGGCGCCGGCGAGCTGTTCCGGCTCAGTCCCTCGGGCGACTACACCACGCTCTACGCGTTTCCCGGAATGACTGAAGGGGCTTTCCCGAACCCGCAGCTCGCCGTGGGTGCGGACGGCCGCTTATACGGCACGACGGCGAAAGGCGGCACGGGAAGCGCCGGCCCCGGCACCGTCTTCGCCGCGACGACGGGCGGCGTCGTCACGACGCTGCACCGCTTCACGACGACCGACGGCGCCATGCCGATCAGCGTCGTCTTCGGCGCCGACGGGAAGCTCTACGGGACGACCATGCAAGGAGGAGCCCACGACTCCGGCACGGCGTTTCGGATGACCACCGACGGCCAGTTCGAAAAGCTTCACGACTTTCCGCTGCCGAAGCCGATGAGCACGCTCGTCCTCGCGGCGGACGGTTACGTCTACGGCTCGACGGTCTCGCCTCCCTTTCCGTTGCCGCCCGGACTCACGTCCCTCTTTCGCATTGCGACGGACGGATCGTTCGAAACGGTGACCGCGACCGGCCCCGTCGTCGCCGGCACGCTCATCCTCGGCGCGGACCAGAAGCTCTACCAGGCCGGTGAGATCGCCGTCGGCCGGATGAACCGGGACGGTACGGGCTTCTCGGTCGTCTACCAGCATTCTCCGGACGCGGAGCCGGTGGGCCCTCTCGGCCGGCTCACGGAGCTCCCCGACGGGACGCTGGCGGGGATCTCGGGCTCCTACCCGCCGGTCGCGCGTCTGCTCTATGGGCTCGACGGGGATGGTGAGATATCGATCCTCCACGAGTTCGAATTCTTTCCGTTCGACGTGCTGCTCGCCTCGGATGGCCACTTCTACGGCGGCACGGCGACGCCGACCCCCAACCAGGACGGGCTCATATTTCGCGTCGAGGACGATGGCTCGGAAACCGCCCTGCACACGTTCGCCGCCGCCGGGGGTTCTCCCAACCCGCTCGTCGAATTCGGCGGAGCGTTCTGGAGCACCTTTCCCCGCGACGGCGCGAACGGTCTGGGTTACCTCTTCAAGGTCGATGCACTCGGAACCTACACCCCGCTTTACGATTTCGACTCGGCTCATGGCGGTCAGCCGAGCGATGCCCTCACGCTCGCCAGCGACGGCAACCTGTACGGCACGGCCACGAGCTCCGACAACTTCGGCACCGTCTTCCGGACCAAGCCCGACGGGTCGGTCGAACTGGTCCACGACTTCCTCTCGGCGGACGGGCAGCAACCGGTTGGGCGGCTGGTGGCGGCTTCGGACGGACTGCTCTACGGGACCACGGGGTCGGGCGGAGCCTCCGGCCGGGGGACCGCCTTCCGGGTCGACCTCGCCGGGAGCTTCACGAAGCTCTACGACTTCACCGATTTCCACGGATCGAGTCTCACGGAAGGCGAGCCCGGCGCGTTTTACGGCACGACGGCGCCCGGATCCGTGGAGGCGGGCAAGGTCTTTCGCATGGACTCCGATGGCGCGGTGACCGTCACGCACAATTTCTTCTACGACTTCCTGGCGTTCAAATCGTGGTACGGCCCCCTCCTCCGCACGACCAACGGCGCCCTCTACGGCACTGCGGAGCGGGGAGGCCAGTACGACCAGGGCGGCGTCTACCGGATCCTGCCCAACCCCGAGGCGGCCGAGCTGACGTCCGTGACGCCGACCTCCGGCACGGCCGCCGGAGGCGCCGCTCTCGTGATCCGGGGCCGTCACCTCATCGGTGGATTTTCGCTCGGCGACGCGCCTGTGAGCGCCGGGACTTACCGCCACTCGCTCTGGTTTGCGACGACCCCGACGCTTCCTCCCGGCACGGTGCTCGACCTCAACACCCTGAGCTTCGACGGCGGCACCGTCACGCTGCCCGCCGCGTTCTTCGCGGACTTTCTGGACGTGCCCAACGATCACCTGTTTCACGACTACATCGAGACGCTCGTCCGGAACGGCATCACCGCGGGCTGCGGCGGCGGGGACTACTGCCCGGACGCCGCCGTGCGGCGCGATCAGATGGCGGTGTTTCTTCTGAAGGCGATGCATGGACCGGGCTACCTTCCGCCCGGGTGCGCGGGCATCTTCGCGGACGTTCCCTGTCCTTCGCTCTTTGCCGACTGGGTCGAGCAGCTCGCTGCGGAGGGCATCACCGGCGGCTGCGGGACCGGCATCTACTGCCCCGCCGATCCGGTTCTCCGACAGCAGATGGCGGTGTTCCTCCTGAAGGCCGAGCACGGCTCCGGCTATGAACCGCCGGCGTGCCAGGCGCACTTCGACGACGTCGCCTGTCCGTCGCTTTTTGCCGACTGGATCGAACAGCTCGCCGCCGAAAACATCACGGGCGGCTGTTCCGTCGCCCCTCCCCTGTTCTGTCCGGGAAATCCCAACACCCGCGGGCAGATGGCGGTGTTCATCACGAAAGCGTTCGGACTGCAGTAAGCATCGAGGCCGGCTGGAAGCATTCGAGTTACCGCCGGGGCAATCGGCGGCGCAGGGCCGCCGCTTATCTCGGCGTTGCCTACTGCCGGGGGTTTGCCTTCGGTGGTCGGCTCATCACGAAGACGTTCGGGCTTCAGTGAGCACCGGAGCACGCTGGCACCATTCGAGTTACCGCCGAGGCCGGGGGACCAACACCTACTATCTCCGGCCGTAGACGATCGTTTGTCGCCCGGACGCGACCGCTGGTAGTGTTCGCCGCACCCAGGGCACATTACGACGGCGCTCCACCTGCAGTAGCGAAGGGAGAATCCATGTTCCGACGCCTCGCGACGGCCGCGGCCCTCGCCTTGATCACCGCGTCTCTTTCCGCCACCACGTTCACCGTCGTGAATACGAACGACTCGGGCGCCGGCTCGCTGCGCCAGGCGATCCTGGACGCCAACGCCGCCGCTGGCGCCGATACCGTCGCCTTCAACATCGTCGGCTCGGGCGTGCACACGATCGCGCTCGCCACCTCCCTGCCCGCGATCAGTCAGGCGCTCACGATCGACGGCTACACGCAGTCGGGCTCCTCCCCCAACACGCACAACACGACGCAGGGCCTCGACACGGTCCTCGCGATCGAGATCGACGGCGACGCATCCGGCGCCAGCTCGATCTGCCTCGATGTCGCGGCGGCGGACGTCACGATCCGCGGCCTCGTGATCCACGGCTGCGGCTCCGCGGGCATCCGGCTCCAGAACTCCGCCACGAACACCGTGATCGAAGGCAACTTCCTCGGAAGCGATCGCGACGGGAACCCTCGCGCCGTCCGCCTCGAAGCCGCACGGCCCACATCGCCGGCAACGCGCCCGTGAATCCGCCGGATCGGCGGGACGACGCCGGCGGCGCGCAACCTCATCGCGGGCGGCCATCACAAGATCTCGTTCGATCCGGTCGGCGGGATCGACGGGGCCCTGATCCAGGGCAACCTGATCGGCACGGACGTCGGCGGGCACCGGGAGGACTGTCGAACAACGGCGCGGGCGTCGTCGTCACGCGCGCGGTCAACGCGACCATCGGCGGCGCGACGGCTTCGGCGCGCAACGTCATTTCGAACAACGGGCAAACCGGCATCGAGATCAACGGAGACTCCGTCATCGGGCGTGGTCATCGCCGGCAACTACATCGGCGTCGACGTGACCGGCGCCGCGTCCCTCGGCAACTTCAACCGCGGCATCAACATCGACTCGCCGGCCGTCACGATCGGCGGTCCGAGCGCCGGCGCGCGCAACGTCATCTCCGGCAACGGCGCGCATCGGCATCGTGCTGGGCAACGGGGGCGCCGGATCGTCCGCCGTCGTTCAGGGCAACTACATCGGGACGGACGCGACGGGGACGCTCGCGATGGGCAACGGCGACCGCGGCATCCACGTCGGCGGCGGGAACCACACGATCGGCGGGATCGGCCCCGGCGAGGCCAACATCATCGCGAACACGAAGGTCGACGGCAAGGCACCGGCGACGGCGTCTACCTGCCGTTCAGCCAGGGCAACGTGATCCGAGGCAACTCCATCTACGGCAACGCCGGTCTCGGGATCGACGTCATGCCGTGCGGCAGCCCCGAGGGAGTCACGCCCAACGACCCCGGCGACGTGGACACGGGAGGCAACGGGATGCAGAACTTCCCGCTCTTCACGTCCGTCACGACCGGCGCGACGACGCACGTCCAGGGCGTGCTGCACTCGAAGGCCTCCACGGTCTACGACCTCGACTTCTACGCGAACACGTGTTCGAACTTCCCGCGCGAGTTCCTCGAGGGCCACACCTGGATCGGCACGACGCAGGTCACGACCGACGGCAACGGCGACGCGACCTTCGACGAGACGTTCCCGGTGGCGACCGCGGCGACGACCCAGGATCAGCGCGACGGCGACCGACCCGCTCGGGCAACACCTCCGAGTTCTCGCAGGGACTCGCGTTCTCGTCGGCGCCCGCGTCCGGCGCGGCGACGGCGGGCGGCTCGACCTCACGATCAAGGGCACGGACTTCGCCGCCGGGGCCACCGTGACGGTCGGAGGCAGCCCGCGACGAACTCAACGTCATCGTCGGCCGACGCCAGGACCATCACAGCGAAGACACCGGCTCTCTCCGCGGGCGTCGCGAACGACATCGCCGTGACGAACACCGACGGCACGATCGGCCGGGTGCCGAAGGGCTACGTGAGCGACTTCCTCGACGTGCCACCTCGGGGACCTTCTACTCGTTCGTCGACGACGCTCGTCTCCAACGGCATCACGGCCGGCATCGGCGGCGGCAACTACGGCGTGAACGACCCGACGGTGCGCCAGCAGATGGCGGTCTTCCTCCTCAAGGCGCAAGCTCGGCCTCTGCTACACGCCGCCGCCGTGCGTGGGAACGTTCACCGACGTGCCGTGCACCTCCGTGTTCGCGCCCTGGATCGAGGACGCTCGCGGCGCGAGGGCATCACCACGGGCTGCGGCGGGAGCAACTACTGTCCGTTGAACCCGGTGCGCCGCGACCAGATGGCGGTCTTCCTGCTGAAGACCAAGTACGGCTCGAGCTACGTTCCTCCGGCCTGCGACGGGGACTTTCGCCGACGTGCCCTGTTCGTCGCCGTTCGCCCCCTGGATCGAGGAGCTCGCGGCCGAGCAGATCACCAGGGGCTGCGGCGGCAACAACTACTGCCCGATCAACCCCAACACTCGCGGCCAGATGGCGGTGTTCATCGTCAAGACGTTCAGCCTCCAATAACCCGCGCAGGGCGTGTCCGCCCGGGATCGCGGTGATCTCAGCGGGGGGCCATGCCCCGGTGACCCCTGGTGCCGAGGACCCCGATCGCGGCTCCGCAGAGCGCGACGCGGGATAGACTGCGCTCTCCTTCCGTCGCCAAGAAAGGTCGGCACAAGATGCGCTCGTCGCTACGGGGTCTTTCCCTCCTCGTGGCCCTGGCCTTCCTTGCGGCCTCCCCGATCCTCGCCGTGACGTTCACGGTCACGAACACCGCCGACAGCGGAGCGGGCTCGCTCCGGCAGGCGATCCTCGACGCCAACGCCGCCGGCAGCACCGACACGATCGGGTTCGCCATCGTCGGCTCGGGCGTCCACACCATCTCCCCGGCGAGCGCGCTCCCGCAGATCACCGGTCCGGTCACGGTCGACGGATACACGCAGTCGGGGTCGAGCGCCAACACGAACGCTCCCGACGAGGCGACCAACGCCGTGATCCTCATCGAGCTCGACGGGACGAACACCGGGGTGGGCAGCGACGCCGCGGTCCTCTTCTTCGCGCCCGGCAGCGGCGGGAGCGCCGTCCGGGGCCTCGCCATCAATCGCGGCCATTACGCGGGCATCCGTCTTTCCGGGGTCGCCGGGATGGTCATCGCGGGCAACTTCATCGGCACCGATCCGAGCGGCACGGTCCAGCACGGGAACACCAATTTCGGGATCCTCGGCAACAACGGGCCATCCAACGTCACCGTCGGCGGCACGACTCCCGCCGCCCGTAACCTGATCTCCGGCAACGGAACGGCCGGGATCGACTTCGGATCGGCCGGTCTCGGCGGCAGCGGGCACCTGATCCAGGGCAATCTGATCGGCACGGATGCCTCGGGCGGCAACGCCCTCGGGGGGGAACAGGTCGGCGTCGAGATCGACAACGCGTCGAGCTCCAACATCACCATCGGCGGCACGACCGCGGCCGCGCGCAATGTCATCTCGGGAAACCTGCTGTACGGCGTCCGGCTCAACAACGGCTCGGGCCTCGTCGTCCGCGGGAACTTCATCGGCACCGACGTCACGGGGACGGCCCCGCTTCCCAACGCCAACTACGGATTGCTGGTCGAGGCCAATGGCAGCACGATCGGCGGCTCGACGGCCGGCGCCGGCAACGTCATCTCGGCCAACTCGCTCGACGGCATTTCGATCGCGGGCGGCGTCACCGGCGTCGTCGTCCAGGGCAACCTCATCGGAACCGATGCCACCGGCACCTTCGCGCTGGGCAATCACAACCGCGGGATCGCGGTCTTCGGCAACAACTCGACCATCGGCGGGACGACCGCCGGCCAGGCCAACGTCGTCGCGCACAGCACCGTCGGCGGCATCGTCCTGCTCGGCAGCACCTCGGGCAACGCCATCCGGGGCAACTCGATCTACGCCAATGGCACGATCGGCATCGATCTGTCCGCCGACGGCGTCACCCCCAACGACGCGCTGGATGCCGACACGGGCCCCAACGGCCGCCAGAACTACCCCATCATCACGTCGTCCGCACCAATCGCGCCCTCGGGCACGGAAATCATCGGGACCCTCGATTCCACCCCTTCCACGACATACGAGCTCGACTTCTTCGCCAACCCGGCGTGCGCCGGCCGGCCCCATGATTTCGAAGAGGGCCTCGTCTACATCGGCTCATCCGATCTTTCGACCGATGGCGCGGGGCACGCCGCCTTCGACGTCACGCTGGCCTACACGATCGAGGCGGGTCAACGCGTGACGGTGACGGCGACCGACCCGGCCGGGAACACGTCGGAGCTCTCGCCTCGCCTCGTGTTCTCGATCAGCCCGGTCTCCGGAGTCCCCGCGGGCGGCACCCTCGTCACGATCCGCGGGACCAACTTCTCCAACGGAGCGACGGTCACGATCGGAGGACTTCCGGCCACGGACTTCCTCTGGCAGAGCTCGACCCAGGTCGAGGTGAGGACACCGGCCCTGCCGGCGGGCTCCCTCGGCGACGTCACCCTGACCAACCCCGACGCGACCACGGGAACGCTGTCGAAGGGCTGGGTCGCGGACTTCAACGACGTGCCGCTCGAACAACCAGTTCCACAGCTTCGTCACGACCCTCGTCTCCAACGGGATCACCGCGGGCGTGGGCGGAGGCAACTACGGCGTCGCGAACAGCACCCTGCGCCAGCAGATGGCCGTGTTCCTTCTCAAGGCCAAGTTCGGCATCTGCTACGTGCCTCCGCCTTGCGTCGGAACCTTCACGGACGTCCCGTGCCCGTCGACCTTCGCCCCCTGGATCGAGGCCCTCGCGTCGCTGGGCATCACCGGAGGCTGCGGAGGGACCAACTACTGCCCGGGCAACCCCGTGCGCCGCGACCAGATGGCCGTCTTCCTGCTGAAGACCGAGCACGGGTTCACCTATACCCCGCCCGCCTGCACCGGCATCTTCACGGACGTCACGTGCCCGTCGACCTTTGCCGACTGGATCGAGCGGCTGGCCGGCGAAGACGTGACCGGCGGTTGCGGCGGGACGAACTACTGCCCGCAGAACCCCAACACGCGGGGACAGATGGCCGTGTTCATCGTCAAGACCTTTTCGCTCCAGTAATCCGGCCGGGCCGCCCCCGGGGATGACCCCGTTTGCCGCAGAAATGCGCGTGTGGGGTGTGAAGAATCGGACCGGCCTGCCCCCGGCTTTTTTTGCGCAGGGTCTTTGGCGCGGAGTCCGGATGCGGGTAAACTCTCGCGTCCCAAAAATTCTTCGGAAAGGTGTTCCAATGCGATTTTCACGCTTCGGACTGGTTACTCTCGTCTCGATCGTCCTTGGCGCGGTCTCGGGAGTCTCGGGCGCGGCGACCTTTACGGTCACCAACGTCAACGATTCCGGGGCCGGTTCCCTCCGACAGGCCATCACCGACGCCAACGCGGCCGGCGGGGCCGACACGATCGAGTTCAACATCGTCGGCTCGGGCGTCCACACGATCGTCCCGGCTTCGGCCTTCCCGCAGATCACCGGCCCCACGACGATCGACGGGTACACCCAGCCCGGGGCGGTCGCGAACACGAACGGCCCCGATCTCGGAACCAACGCGCAGCTCATGATCGAGATCGACGGCACGAACACCGGCGCCCTCCTCGTAGACGCGATCCTGCACTTCATGCCCACCGCGGACGGAAGCGCCGTCCGCGGGCTGGTCCTCAACCGGGCTGCGAGCTCGGGCATCCTCGTTGAAGGAACCGACGGCATCGTGATCGCGGGCAACTTCATCGGCACCAATCCGGCGGGCACCACGGGGCTCGGAAACGCCTTCGTCGGAATCCTTCTGCAACACCGGGCCGGCCAACGTGACGATCGGCGGCACCACGCCGGCCGCCCGGAATCTCATCTCGGCGAACACCTTCAACGGCATCGTCTACGGGCAGGGCGGCGGGGCGGGTGGGGGCGGCACGAATCACCTCGTGCAGGGCAACCTCATCGGCACCGACGCGAGCGGAGGCAACGCGATCCCGGGACAGGAAAAGGGAATCGAGACGCTGGGCGTGACATCCAACATCCTGATCGGCGGAACGACCGCCGCGAGCCCGAAACGTCGTCTCCGGCAACACGATCTACGGCATCCGTTTTCGCGGCACGGGAGCGGGGAAGGTCGCGAGCGGCAACTACTGTCGGTACCAACCCGGCCGGCGACGCGCCCGTCCCCAACGAGAGCTACGGAATCGAGGTGGAGGCGACGGACGTCCTCGTCGGCGGCACGGCGGAGGGCGCGGGCAACCTCGCTTCCGGCAACGGGCAGAATGGCATCAACATCTTCCAGGCCGTCGGCGCGGTCGTGCAGGGGAACCTGGTCGGTACGGACGCGACCGGAACTTTCGCGATTGGCAACGGAACGGACGGCATCGTCGTCGGCGCCAACGGCACGATCGTCGGCGGAATCAACCCGGGCGAGGCCAACACCATCGCGTACAACCTCGGCTCGGGAATCGAGGTCCAGGGCCTGACGGCCGCTCTCAACGGCAACCCGATCCGCGGGAACTCGATCTACGCCAACGGCGGCATCGGAATCGACCTCGGCGGCGACGGCGTGACGGCGAACGACGCTCTGGACGTCGACGGAGGCCCGAACAGCCGGCAGAACTATCCGATCGTCATTTCGGCGGTGCCGTCGGCGCCGTCGGGCACGCACGTCGAAGGCACGCTGGACAGCACCGCCTCGACGAACTACACGCTCGATTTCTACGCCAACCCGCCCTGCGAGGGCCGTCCCCAGGACTTCACCGAGGGGCTCCTGTACCTGGGCTCGATGGACGTCGCCACCGACGGGACGGGCCACACGGCATTCAGCGCCGACCTGGCCTTCACGATCGAGGTCGGCCAGCCCGTGACCGTGACGGCCACCGACCCGAACGGGAACACCTCGGAGCTCTCCCCTCGCATCATTTTCTCCATCTCCCCGGTGAGCGGCCCTGCCGCGGGCGGCACGCTCTTCTCGATCTTCGGAACCGACTTCGAGGATGGCGCGACCGTCACGGTCGGCGGCCAGCCCGCCACGGACGTCTTCGTGACCTCACCCGACCCAGATCTCGGCGAGGACGCCGGCCCTGCCGGCCGGCACGCTCGGCAACGTCGTCGTCACCAACCCCGACCGACGGGATCATCGGAACGCTCTCGAGCGGCTACGTCGCCGACTTCCTGGACGTTCCGCTCAACCATACGTTCCACTCGTACGTCACGACCCTGGTCCGCAACGGCATCACGGCGGGCATCGGCGGCGGAAACTACGGCGTCGCGAACCCGACGCTGCGCCAGCAGATGGCGGTCTTCCTGCTCAAGGGCAAGTACGGGATCTGCTACGTGCCGCCGCCGTGCACGGGCGTTTTCAACGACGTGACCTGCACGCCGGGGACCGGCTTCGGCGACTGGATCGAGGAGCTCGCGGCGCAAGGCATCACGGGAGGATGCGGCGTCGACATCTACTGCCCGACCAACCCGGTCCGGCGCGACCAGATGGCCGTCTTCCTGCTCAAGGCCAAGCACGGCTCGACCTACGTTCCGCCGGCCTGTAACGGAGACTTCACCGACGTCCCCTGCCCTTCGCAGTTCGCGGACTGGATCGAGCAGCTGGCGGAGGAGCACATCACCGGCGGCTGCGGAGGCACCAACTACTGCCCGCTCAACCCCAACACGCGGGGCCAGATGGCGGTGTTCATCACCAAGACGTTCAACCTGCAGTAGAAGCCTTCATCACGGAATCAAAACGCCGGCCTTCGGGCCGGCGTTTTTCTTTGAGTCGCGAGGCGCGATCAGGCGCGGGGGCGACCCGTCTCTTCCGAGACTTTCTCGATCACGTTCTCGACCTCCTCGCCCAGGTGGCCTTCCTTGCGGGCGCTGGCCCGGGCGAGATCGGCCGTCGAAATGATGCCGACGAGGCGGCGGTCCTCCACCACGAGTACGCGGCGGACCTGAGCCTTTTGCATCCGGTGCGTGACCTCGGTGAGGTCGGCGTCGGGCGAGACCGCGACCACATCGCCTTTCATGAGGTCCCCGACCTTGACCTCGGAAGGCCTCGCGTCGCGCTCCCCCAGCCCGAGGGCGATGTCCCGGTCGGTAATGACACCGACGACACGCGCTTCGCCGTTGCCTTCGGTGACCGGAACGATGCCGGTGTCTTCGTCTTTCATGATCCCGATCGCGCACGCAAGATCGTGGCTCGGCTCGCAGGTCTTCGGATTGCGAGTCATCAGTTCGCTGGCTTTCATGCAAATCACCTCCGGGAGCCGGTGGATGCAGGAATCGGGCCGGCCGATCGGCCTTGCGGATCTCACGAAGATCTCATGTTCGCCTGCGGACTTTGCGGGCCGATACGGGTGAGAGTGCCCGGAAGCGAGGAGGCGATCATGCGAAAGGTCCCATCCGGTCTCGGCGCGGCGATTCTCCTGACCTGGGCCGGCGCGCTCTCCGCGGCCACGTTCACAGTCACGAACACCAACGACTCGGGGCCCGGCTCCCTGCGGCAGGCGATCCTGGATGCCAACGAAAACTATGGACCCTATCCAACCGATTTGATCGTCTTCAACATCCCGGGGCCGGGCGTCCACACGATCAAGCCGACCGGTCCGTCGATGCGCATCGAGGACGACGTGATCATCGACGGCTACACACAGCCGGGCGCGAGCCCGAACACGCAGATCACGAGCGACGACGCCGTTCTCCTGATCGAAATCAGCGGCGAACTCGCGGGCGAGGGCGACGGATTCGGCGACGGCCTCGTCGCCACTGGCGAAGGCATGACGATACGGGGTCTCGTCATCAACCGTTTCAGTCGCAACGTCTTCGTGGGAGGGGCGGGGTCTCGGTTGGAGGGCTGCTTCATCGGCACAGACCCGACTGGAACGATCGCCCGAAGCCGCTCCAACTCGGTGGGCACGAGGGCCGTAGGCGGGTCAACCATCGGCGGAACGCTACCCGCCCAGCGCAACGTCATATCGGGCAACGACGGCGTGGGGATCGAACACGTGGCCGGAGCCGTCATCCAGGGCAACTTCGTTGGAGTCGACGCGACCGGCACCGTCGCGTTGGCCAACTCGATCAACATCGACCTGGGATTCGAAGGCTACGGCAACACGGTGGTTATCGGAGGTCCGGCTGTGGCGCCAGGCAGTGCCACCCGGCAACGTCATATCGGGTGCAACACTGGATGGCGTTCGCATCACACTGGGAGGCTACTTCGGCCTCCCGGTGACGATCCAGGGTAACGCCATCGGGACCAACGCCGACGGCACGGCGGCGATCCCCAACGGAGGCCATGGCGTCCGGATCACGAGTAGCGGCAATGCACCCTACGACCTCGTCAAGATCGGAGGCTCCGACGCCGCCGAAGGGAATGTCATTTCACACAACCTCGGAGCCGGCGTCGCGACCAGCGTGCCCGGCCTGCCGGTCTCGATTCGCTCCAACAGCATCCATTCCAACGCGGGCCTGGGAATCGATCTCGGCGACGACGGCGTGACCGCGAATGTCGATGGGAGCCCGCACAATTACCCGATCCTGAGTGCCGCGGTCTCTTCCGGGGGATCGACGACCGTTCTCGGTACCCTGAGCAGCCTGCCCAACGTGGTGGGAATCCCGATCGACTTTTTTTCCAGTAACGCGTGCGACGACTCGGGCTACGGCGAGGGTGTCACCTCGATCGGCTCGACGACCGTGACCACCGACGCCGGCGGACACGCGAGCTTCTCGGCCATGCTGCCCCTTTCGCTCGGACAGGGGTCCGTCGTAGTGAGCCGCGGGAGATCCTCGGAATTTTCCGCCTGCCTGGCCGTGACGACGAGCGGTCTGCCCCCCCTCCAGATCCTGGGCGTCGCGCCCCGGTCCGGCGCCGCCGAAGGCGGAACCTCCATCATCGTCGCCGGAACCGGCTTTCTTCCCGGCGCCTCGCTGGCGATTGGCGGGATGCTAGCCGGGAGCGTCGAGGTCATCGACTCCTCGACCATCCGCGCGACGACGCCGCCGCTTGCGCCGGGGATTTTCCACGACGTGACCGTGACCAACGGACCGAGCGCCGCTCCGGGAGAGGACGTCACACTTCCGGCCGGCTGGATGACCGACTTCCGGGACGTCCCCCAGGACGACATCTTCCATGCCTACGTCGCGAGTCTGCTTCGCAAGGGGATCACGGCCGGCTGCGGCGCAGGAGACTTTTGCCGGGACAGCGCGGTCCGACGCGATCAGATGGCGGTGTTCCTGCTCAAGGGCAAGCACGACCCTCCGTACGCGCCGCCGCAGTGCACGCCTCCGGGCTCTTTCAACGATGTCCCCTGCCCGGGCCTCTTCTCCGACTGGGTCTACCAGGTTCTTTCCGAAGGCATCGCGGGCGCTTGCTCCATCTCGCCGCCCTCCCCCTGACCCCTTCCCTCCTCCGCCGCCTGTGTACAAGTATTGCCCGCTCAACCCGGTGCGGCGCGACCAGATGGCCGCCTTCCTCCTGCGGGCGAAGCACGGCTCGGATTACATACCCCCCGCCTGCAGCAGTCGCTTTGCGGATGTGCCCTGTCCCGGCCCTCTCACCGACTTTGTCGAGCAGCTCGCCGCCGAAGGCATCACGGGAGGATGCGGGGGCGACAACTTCTGTCCCGACAGATTCGTCACTCGTGGGCAGGTCGCGGTCTTCCTCGTGAAGACCTTCGGGCTGCCGTAGGGGCGCGGGATCCCTCGGCCTGCGGCCTCGGGATGAAAGCGAAGGACGGCGGGCCTAGCCCGCCGTCTTCGCTTTCACCTTGCGGAGGCTGTGGTCCAGCGTGCGCTTGCGGACCCGGATGGCCGCCGGGCGCGACCTCGACGAGCTCGTCGTCGTTGATCCACTCGATCGCCTGCTCGATGTTGAGCTCGCGGGCCGGGGTCAGCTTGATGGCCATGTCGGAGCCCGAGGCGCGCATGTTGGTCAGGTGCTTCTTCTCGCAGGGCTGGATGACCATGTCGCCCTCCTTGACCTGCTCGCCGACGATCTGACCCGCGTAGACCTTGTCGCCGGGCTTCACGAAGAAGATGCCGCGGTCGCCGAGGCGGTCGAGCGCGTAGCCGGTGACGTCGCCGCCCTCCTTGGCGATCATGGCGCCCTTGATCCGGTTCGGCAGCGGCCCGCGGTGCGGGCCGTACTGGTCGAAGAGGTGGTTCATGAGGGCCGTGCCCTTCGTCAGCGTCAGGAACTCGAGGCGGAACCCGAGCAGGCCGCGCGAGGGGATCGTGAACTCGAGGCGCACGCGGTCGCCGTGCTTGCCCATGTGCTTGAGCTCGCCCTTGCGCTCGCCGACCGATGCGATGACGGCGCCCGTGAACTCCTCGGCGCAGTCGATGACGAGCTCCTCGTAGGGCTCGAGGAGCTCGCCGTTCTCGCCGCGGTGGAAGATGACCTGGGGTCGGCCGAGCGCGAACTCGTAGCTCTCGCGGCGCATCGTCTCGGCCAGGATGGCGAGCGAGAGCTCGCCGCGGCCGAGCACGAGCGTGGAGTCCGGCGAGCCGGTCTTCTCGAGCCGCAGGCCGACGTTCTTCTCGAGCTCCTTTTCGAGGCGCTCCGCCAGATGGCGGCTCGTGACGTACTTGCCCGACAGCCCCGACATCGGCGAGTCGTTGACCCGGAACTCCATCGAGAGCGTCGGCTCGTCGACGCGGATGCCGGAGAGGGGCGTCGGATCGGCGAGGTCCAGGATCGTCTGGCCGATCTCGATGTCCGGGAAACCCGAGAGGACGACGATGTCGCCGGCCGAGGCCTCGGCCACCTCGACGCGGGTGATCCCCTCGAACATGTAGATCTTGCCGGCCCTGCCCTTCTCGACGATCGAGCCGTCGGGCCGCACGGCGGCGAGCTCGATCGCCTTCGACACGGTGCCCGAGAAGATGCGGCCGACGGCCAGCCGGCCGAGGTAGTCCGAGTAGTCGATGTTGGCGACGATCATCTTGAACGGCGCGTCGCCGACTTCCGGGCGCCGGGATGTGCTCGAGGATCGCGTCGAGGAGCGGCCGCAGATCGCCCGACTTCGCGTCGGGATCGCGCGAGACGTAGCCCAGCCGGCCGGAGCCGTAGAGGACCTCGAACTCGAGGTGGTGCTCCTCGGTCGCGAGCGAGAGGAAGAGATCGTGGATCTCCTCCTCGACCTCCTTCGTCCGCGCGTCGGCGCGGTCGATCTTGTTGATCAGCACGATCGGCCGCTTGCCGCCCTCGAGCGCCTTCTTCAGGACGAAGCGCGTCTGCGGCAGCGGGCCCTCGGAGGCGTCCACGAGGAGGAGCACGCCTTCGACCATCGTCAGGATGCGCTCGACCTCGGAACCGAAGTCCCGGTGGCCCGGCGTGTCCACGATGTTGATGATGACGTCGTTGTAGTGGACCGCCGTGTTCTTGGCGAGGATCGTGATGCCTCGCTCCTTCTCGAGCTCGCCCGAGTCCATGACGAGATCGTCGACGTGCTGTCCGACGCGGAACGTCCCGCACTGCTTGAGCAGCGCGTCGACGAGCGTCGTCTTGCCGTGGTCGACGTGCGCGACGATGGCGATGCCGCGCCGGTCGGCGCGGCGAGGCGGGGGCGGCGGAGTTCGGGGCCGTCGGCGGTCATGGGCGAACGGCGGAGCCTACACCGAGTCGGCCCGCATTGCCACCCGTTGGGGGAATAATGCCCCGAATGGAGCGGATCGACCCCCGGGACGCCCTTCGCCGCCACTTCGGCCACGCGGCCTTCCGCACGGGCCAGGAGGACGTCGTGCGCGCCGCGCTCTCGGGCCGTGACGTGCTCGCCGTGATGCCGACCGGCTCCGGGAAGTCGATCGGGTATCAGCTCCCCGCGCTCCTGCTCGACGGCCCGACGCTCGTCGTCTCGCCTCTGATCGCCCTGATGAAGGATCAGGTCGGACGAGCTCTCGCGCAAGGGGATCGCCGCCGCGGCGCTCCACTCGCTCGCTTCGCCGTCCGAGCGCCGCCACGCCGAGAGCGCCATGCGCGCGGGCCGGCTGCGACTTCTCTACGTGGCGCCCGAGCGCTTCGCGTCCGAGTCGTTTCGACGCCTCCTCGCCGAGACGCCGATCGCCCGCTTCGCCGTCGACGAGGCGCACTGCGTCTCCGAGTGGGGCCACGACTTCCGGCCGGACTACCGCATGCTCGGCGAGGCCGCCGCGGCCGCTGCCGGCGCGGCCGACGGCGCCGCCGGGACGGCCGCCGGTCCTCGCCTTCACGGCGACCGCCACGCCCGAGGTCCGCGACGACATCGTCGCGCTGCTCGCGCTCTCCGAGCCCGAGGTGTTCGTCGCCGGCTTCGACCGGCCGAACCTGCTGCTCGACGTGCGCCGGGTCTCCGGCGAGATCGAGAAGCGCCGGATTCTGCCCGAGCTCGTCGGCGCGGGCGCCGGGCGCTCGTGTACGCCGCGACCCGCAAGAGCGCCGAACGCGCCGCCGAGGCGCTGCGCGCGGCGGGCCGGTCGGCCGAGACCTATCACGCCGGGATGGACGACGCCGGGCGCACGCGCGTCCAGGACCGATTCGCGGACGGTTCCCTGCCGATCGTCTGCGCGACGAACGCCTTCGGCATGGGCATCGACCGGCCGGACGTCGAGGCGGTCGTCCACTTCGAGATCCCCGGCTCGCTCGAGGCCTACTACCAGGAGATCGGGCGCGGAGGACGCGACGGACGGCGCGCCGACTGCACGCTTCTCTGGAACTACGTGGACGTCCGGACGCGGAAGTTCCTCATCGAACAGAGCGGACGAGTCCGCGCTGCGACCGCGGCTCGCCGCGCGCTCGATCTGAAGAAGCTCGAGCGGATGGTCGGCTACGCGGATTCCTCGAGCTGCTACCGCGCGACGATCCTCGGCTACTTCGGCGAGCGCGACGCGCCGCGCGCCTGCGGTGGCTGCGGAAACTGCGAGCGGCGCCGCGCGCTCTCCGACGAAGAGCTTCTGAGGCTGCGCAAGATCCTCTCGGGCGTGGCCCGCGGCGGGCAGCGCTGGGGCCGGCGCCGCATCGTGGCGATGCTGACCGGCCGGATCGAGGGGCTGCCGGACTCGCTGACGGCCCTTTCGACCACGGGCATCCTCGCCGGCGAAAGCGAGAAGGCGGTCGGCGACTGGATCGACGCCGCGATCGGCGCCGGCCTTCTCGCGGCGACCGACGACGCGTACCGCACACTCTCGCTGACGCGCGCGGGCCGCGAAGTGATGGCCGGCCGCGACGCCCAGGTTGCCCTCACGCCGCCCGCATCGCCGGCGCCGCGCGCGCCCCGCCGCCGGACATCGAAGGTTCTCGCGGCCGCCGCGAGAGCCGCGGCGGGCGGCCCCGTTTCGGAGCCCGCGGAGCCCGCCGATCCCGCGCGGATCGAGGCGCTTCGCGAGTGGCGCCGAGCGGAAGCCGCCCGGCGCGCGGTCCCCGCCTTCGTCGTCCTGCACGACCGGACGCTCGCCGCCGTCGCCGTGGCGCGCCCCGCGACCCTCTCCGCGCTCGCGGCGATTCCCGGGATCGGCCCCGCGAAGCTCGAAGCGTACGGGCAGGCGATCCTCGACCTGCTCCACGGCGCCGCCTCGTGAGCGGCGGGCCCGTCGTCTACTCGACCGGCGCCGGGCGCGTCTGTCCGAAGTGCGGATGGCCCGCCGACGATTGCCGGTGCGCGACGACCCTCGGCGAAAGGCACCGAGCCGGTTCCCGAGAAGCCCGTCGCGAAGCTGCGCCTCGAGAACCGGGCCTCCGGCAAGCACGTGACCGTGGTCGACGGGTTGCCGGACAACCGCGAGTTTGTCGAGGCGCTCGCGCGGGAGCTCAAGAAAGCATGCGGAACGGGGGGCGCGGTCGCGGCGGGGATGATCGAGCTCCAGGGCGACCAGCGCGAGCGGCTGCGGGACCTGCTCGCGAAAAAGGGCATGACGGTCAAGGGCTGACCGCGCCCGACCTACTTCGCCGAAAAATCCTGGTTCGGAAACGGATTCGACTTCGGACGCTGGAGAACGCTGAAGCCGTAGTCCGTCGCCCCGTGGCAGGCGTTGCAGCCGTCGGTCACCGTGTCGAACGCCTTCTCGAAGCCCTTGCGGTCCGCTTTCGCGATCGCCTGCGCGAGCTTGTCGATGGGCTCCTTGATGATCGACTCGATGGCCTGATCGATCGGAACCGGAGCCTGCTTGTGCGTCGGATGCAGTCGGGCAATTTCCTCGAAACCCTCGCGGAGCTCGTCGCACTCGTAGGCCGCGAGCTTCCAGTTGCCGGCCTCCCCCGCGAGCCAGAGCTTGGCGTGCCGCATCTGCTGCTGGAGCATCAGGTCCCCGAGATCCGGGACCCAGGCGACAGTCGCCGTGCCGCCGCCGTCGGTTTCGGTGACGGAGCCGGCGTCGGCGTGGCGGGCGCTGCGGGAGGGCGGCCGCAGCGGACAACGAGGGCAGACAGGACAGACAGGGCCGCGAGCCGGAGCGCGCGCTTCATGCGCCGATCCGCGCGTTTCATGCGCCGATCATAGTCCGCGGCCGATTTGCGTTCGGCGCCCGACTGTGACAATCTGCGGCTCCCCGGGCGGCCAACGCGGCTGCCTGCGAACGTAGGCCTGCCGGCAACCCTCCGTTCCCAACACGACAAACAGCCGGAATTCCCATCGGAGGATTCCCTTGCCTTTTTCCCAGTTCGGACTTCACCCGGAGCTTCTGCGCGGCGTGCGCGAAATGGGCTTCACGCGCCCCACTCCCATCCAGACCGACGCCATTCCGCCCGCCATGCAGGGCCGCGACGTCCTCGCCTGCGCCATGACCGGCAGCGGCAAGACGGCCGCGTTCCTGCTGCCGATCCTCAACCACCTGATCGGCAAGAAGCGCGGCGTGACGCGCGCCCTGGTTCTGACCCCGACCCGCGAGCTCGCGGCGCAGATCCAGGAACACGCGAAGGCGCTGACGGTCCACACGCCCCTGTCCTCGGCGGCGGTCTTCGGCGGCGTGTCCATGGGGCCGCAGGAGCACGCGTTCCGCACGGGCGCCGATCTCCTGATCGCGACGCCGGGACGTCTGCTCGACCACTTCCGCTTCCCTTACGCGAAGCTGGATCACCTCGAAATCCTGGTCCTCGACGAGGCCGATCGGATGCTCGACATGGGATTTCTCCCCGACATCCGCCGCGTCCTCAAGCACGTCCCGACGAAGCGCCAGACGCTCTTCTACTCGGCCACGATGCCGCCCCCGATCGCTCAGCTCACGCGCGAGATGCTCAAGAATCCTTTCTCCGTCAACATCGAGCGCCAGGCGGCTCCGGCCGTCGGGATCACCCAGGCGGTCTATCCGGTGGCCCAGAATCTGAAAGCTCCCCTCCTCATCGAGCTCCTCCAGCGCGGCGACATCAAGAACGTGCTGGTCTTCACGCGCACCAAGCACCGGGCCAACCGGCTGGCCGAGACGCTGATGAAGAAGGGTGTCGCCTGCGAGCGCATCCACGGCAACCGCTCCCAGGCGCAGCGCACGCTGGCGCTCGCCGGCTTCAAGAGCGGAAAGCACCGCGTCCTCGTCGCGACCGACATCGCCGCCCGCGGCATCGACGTCGAGGCGCTTTCGCACGTCATCAACTTCGACGTGCCGAACGTCCCGGAGGACTACATCCACCGCGTCGGGCGCACGGCCCGCGCGGAGATGACCGGCGACGCCTTCACGTTCGTGTCGCCGGAGGAGCAGACGGACCTCGCGGCGATCGAGCGGGCGATCGGGAAACGGCTTCCCCGGATCACCGTTCCCGGATTCGACTACGCCAAGGCGCCCGCCGAGCGCTTCGAGGTGCCTCTCGCCGAGCGGATCGCCCAGATCCGCGCGCGCAAGGCCGAGGAGCGTCTGCGCGCGAAGCAGAAGGCCGAGCGCCGGGCGTCGCACGAGTCGTCGAGTCGCGGCCAGGGCCCGCGGCCTTCGTCTCCCGCCCGGCCCGCGCAAAGGCCGGCCGGACCCGGGCACAGGCCGGCGCACGGACACAGGACGTCTCACGGGCAGCCGGCCCAGCCGTCCGCCGGCTACGGGCGCCGCTCGCGCTGAGCGCTACTTACCGGCGGCGCTGAAGACGGGGAGCATGCCCCGCGCGGCGACCGCCGGAGCCTGGGGAACGGCCGGGACCGGAATCGGAAGTCCGGGCAACGGCACCGTCTGGCCGGGAAGCACCGGCAGGGGCACGTTGCGCCCCCGCGCGTAGACCTCGTGCCGCCCGTTCTTCTTGTACCACTCGGCCAGCGAGGCGGTCTGGAACATCTCCTCGATGATCTTGCGCCAGCCCACGCCCGTGTTGTACGCGCAGAAGGAGATCTCTCCCATCTGCGTCGCGTACGGGATGATGCACATCTCCGTGCGGCGGAAGTCGTAGTTGAAGAGGTCCTGGAACCACATCCCGCCGATGAACAGCACGCGCCACGAGTCGCGCTTCTTCGCGGAGAAGCCGAGCTTGCCGCCGGTATGGCCGTCCATGATCTGGGCGACCTTCCACGGGCTCAGACCCGCCGGAATGCCCTCGGGGCGCAGGTTGCGCAGCACCGACAGGCCCATCTGGAGCGCCGTCCAGAACTTCGTCCGGCCGGAGTCCGTCAACGACTTGATGTCCGCCATGAGCCGGTCGACGTCCAGGATCGAGGGCACCGTGACGGCCTTCTTCGTCGTCGGCTCGACGAGCATCAGGGTGCCGATCCCGCAGTTGGGGTGGCAGCCGCACTTGAAGGCGCCCCACTCGGACTCGAGGCCGCCGAGCAGATCCTTGAGGTCCGAGAAGGGGCCCGAGGCCGAGAGGGGGTACCAGTCGCGCATCGGTTCGCCGATGCCGGCCTGATCCTTCACGTCGTGGGCCAGGTGCGAGAGCGTGTAGCGCTGCTTCGCGCGCGTCTCGTCGTCGATGTCCTCGTCGCGTCCCGTGAAGGAGACGGGCTGGAACGCGACGCAGGTGACCTTGTCGATGTTCTCGATGCCGAACCGGATGATGTCGCCGACCTGATCGTTGTTGATCCCGTTGACGATCGTCACGACCAGCGTGACGTCCACGCCGTGCTTGTGGAGGTTCTCGATCGCGCGGAGCTTGACGTCGTAGAGGTTGCCGACCTTGCGATGCTGGTTGTGCTCGTTGCCGACGCCGTCGAACTGGAGGTACGCGAAGCGCAGGCCGGCCTCGCCGGCCTCCTTCGCGAAGCTCTCGTCCTGGGCGAACCGGATTCCGTTGGTCGCGCACTGGACGGAGAAGTAGCCGAGCTGGCGCGCGTAGCGGACGGCGGGCAGGAAGTGCGGCGAGAGGGTCGGCTCGCCGCCGGAGAACTGGACCGAGAGCTGGCGGCGCGGCTTGATCGACGCCGCGTCGTCGAGCAGTTTCTGCACCTCTTCCCACTCGAGCTCGTGGACGTAACCGACCTGGTTGGCGTCCATGAAGCACGGGTTGCACATCATGTTGCAGCGGTTGGTCAGGTCGATCGTCAGGACCGCGCCGCGGCCGTACTTGATCGACGAAGTGCCGTGCTCGTGCAGGCCGTCCTTCGGGATGACGAAGTCCCGCCCGGGATACAGCGTCTCGAGGCGGCGGAAGAACGCGGGGTCGTGCGACATGACGTCCTCGAAGCGGCCGTGCTTCGGGCAGTCCTTGCGCATCAGGATCTTCCCGTCCTCCTCGACGATCGAGGCCTTGATCTCCCCGGGGTTGCCCTCGATCAGGACCTTCCAGTCGACGTCGCCGGACAGAATCTCGGTCCGGACCTCCGAGACGCAGCGAGGACAGAGCGAGTCGGTCTGGCGGGGGAAGCCGAGCGGCGGAAAGGTCTTCTCACGCTGCTTCAACAGCGGCGCGGGCGCCCACTTGGGCCGAAAGGACCGCTCCTCGAAGCGGCGATCGACCGCCCGGGCGAAGTTCCACAGCACGTCGGCCGATTTCTGGATTCCGGCGTAAACCGCGCGTCTCATGTGCGTTGAACGTCCTTCCAAGAAGTGAGCCGAATCGTTTCCCTGAATTCTAGCCGAAAATCGCCCGGCGCCCGCCGAAACGTACGGCAAACGCGGGGATTTAGAGGCCGGACGGCATTCCGGCGAACCGATCGACCGAGAACGGGGACAGCGCCGGCGCGGGCCGGCCGGTGAGCAGATCGGCCACGTATTTCGAGGTCGCGGGCGCCAGAAGGATGCCGCTGCGAAAGTGGCCCGTGGCCAGGTAGAGCCCTTCCAGGCCGGACTCGCCGAGAAGCGGCCAGCCGTCGGGCGTTCCGGGCCGCAGGCCCGCCCACGCCGTCACGAAACGCGCCGACGTGACTTCCGGACACAGCCGCGCCGCCGCGGTGAGAAGTCCACGGATCGCGCCCGCCGTGACTTCCTTGCGGAAGCCCGCATGCTCGAGGGTCGAGCCGATCAGAACCGCCCCGTCCTCCCGCGGAACGAGATAGACCTCTTCCGACGACAGCACGGTCTCGAGGGGCCGCCCCGCGAGGCGAACTTCGACGATCTGTCCGCGCACCGGAACGACCGGGACGGCCACCGGGAGATTCCCGTCGAGGGCCGCCCAGGCCCCGGCGGCGTCCACGACGGCGCGGCTCGCGATCGATCCCGCCTCTGTCTCCACCCCGCGGCAGACGCCGCGCTCGATGGTGATGCGGCGCACCGAGACGCCGGTCTCGACCTGCACGCCCCGCCGTTCGGCGAGCAGCCACGCGGCGCGCGTCGCCCGGCGAGGATCCACGACGGCCTCGTCCGGATACACCAGGACCCGGCGATGCTCCTGACCGAGGCGAGCGGCGATCTCTCCCGGCAGTTCTTCGCAAGCGAGCTCGTCGACTCGCAATCCGCGTGCCCGCTGCCAGCGCGCCGCGCTGCGTTCGGCTTCGGCGGATCCGGGCGGGAGCACCCGCACGATCCCCGTCCGGCGGTAGCCGACGTCGACGCCGGTCTCCTCCCGCGCGCGCCGCGCCCAGTCCGGGTAGAGCTCCCGGCTTTCGAGCGCGAGGTCGAAGAAGGGCGACGGCTCGACCGCGTCGGCTTGAGGCGACAGCATGCCGGCGGCCGCTCCCGAGGCTTCCCCGCCGGGCTCGGCGCGTTCGACGCACGACGACCGAGCGCCCGCGCGCCGCGAGCTCGGCCGCCAGGGAGCACCCGATCAGTCCACCGCCGACGATGACGACGTCGGCGGAGCGGCTCATGCGAGCGCCCGCCGGAGGGGCGCGAGCAGGCGGCCGGAACGAAACTGGTCTCGCGCCCAGCCGCCGATCGCCACGGCCGCGAAGTACCCGAGGGCTCCTCCCGCCATGGCTCCGAGCACCGTGCGGGCGGCCGAGCTTCGGGGAGCGATCCGGCGCAGCACGTGCACGAGACCCTGGCGGAGAGCCTCGCTCGAAAGCCCGGCGCCCGCGGCTGCGGCCACGCCGACCATCCGGTCCCGCCCCGTCGGCCGACGTCCGTAGACCGCCGCCAGCGACAACACGAGGCGGTTGAGCGCCACGACCTGCCAGGCCAGGTCGGCTCCGAACGGCATCGATCCGAAGAACGACGCCGGTCCCGTCAGGAGGGCTCCCGCGGAGGCGCACTGCAGGGCCGCGCGGCGGATGAGGCGCCCCGCCAGCTCGTCCCGGGAGGCGCGCGGATGCCGCCGTCGAAGGCGCTCGACGTCCTTCGCCGCGCGGCCGGCGTTGGTTTCGTCGAGCACGGCACGGGCAAGGGCCGCGTACATGGGGGAATCCTATCTAGCCGTATGACGCTCGCATGCTATGTTTCGCCGGTTCGGAAAGGAGTCGACGTGAGAACTCGTACCGCCATCGCGCTCATGCTCGCCTGCGCTCTCCCCCTGGTCGCGACGCAGGCAACCGGAAAGGGGAAGAAAGTGGCCCGCGACTACGCCAACACCATCGCCACCCTCCAGACAGACATGGGTGACATTCAGATCAAGTTCTTCTACGACAAGGCCCCGAAGCACGTCGAGAACTTCATCGACCTCGCAGCCTCCGGGTTCTACGACGGAACGCTGTTCCACCGGGTGATTCCCGGCTTCATGATCCAGGGCGGCGACCCCAACACCAAGAAGCCCGAGGACTCCGTCGCAACGCGCTGGGGCACGGGCGGCAACGGGAGCAATCGCATCAAGGCCGAGTTCAACGACACGTCCCACAAGCGGGGCATCGTGTCGATGGCGCGCGCCGCGGATCCGAACTCCGCGTCCTCGCAGTTCTTCGTCGTCGTGAAGGACTCGACGTTCCTCGACGGCCAGTACTCGGCCTTCGGCGAAGTCGTCTCGGGCATGGAAGTGGCCGACAAGATCGCCGCCGCGCCTCGCGGGGCCAACGACCGGCCGAACCAGCCGATCCACATCAAGAAAGTGCTCCTCTCGCAGGCGAAAAGCACGAGCTAGCGACGCTGTTCCCTCCCGACGCCGCCGGACTGGAAGCCCTCGCCCGCCGGGAGCTCGGCACGCCGGCCGCGGTCGAGCCGCTCGTCGGCGACGTCGGGAGACGCCGCTACTTCCGGATCCACTTCCCCGACAACCGCTCGTTCGTCGGGGTCGTGTATCCCGCCGACGAAGCGGACTCCAGGCGCCGGTGGGTCGCGGCGCACACGGCGCTCGGGGCTCGCGTGCGCGTCCCGCGCCTCGTGGCGGACGACGGCGCCGGGAATCAGCTCGTGGAAGATCTCGGCGAAGGCGACCTGGCCGCGCGCTTCGCGCAGTCTCCGCCGGAGAGCCGCGCATGGCTCGAGCGCGCCACCGACACGGCCGCGGCGATCGCCGGGGCACCCGATCCGGGGCTCAATCCTCCGTTTGACGCCGCGCTCTTCCGCCGCGAGCTCGATCTCGCGCGTCAGGCCGTCTTCGAGCTCTTCCTCGGATCTCCGCTCTCTCCCGCGGCGCGCGCTGCGCACGATGCCTGGGCGGACGCGCTCGTCCACGAGATCCTCGAACACCCATCGGCGCTGTGTCACCGGGACTACCACGCGAACAACCTCTTTCCATCGGGCGACGAGGTCGCGGTCATCGACTTCCAGGATCTCCGGCGCGGCCCCGACGCCTACGACCTCGCCTCGCTCCTCTGGGAGCGCACGACGCTCGCCTGGATGACCGAGGAGACGGCGGCGGCGGCCGTCGCGCGTTTCGCCGAACGGCGGGGCGTCGCCGCCGGCGATCTGTCCGGCCGTCTCCGCCGCGTGCTCCTGCAGAGGGCCTGGAAAGTCTGCGGCACCTTCGCCCGCGCCATCGTGGAGCGGAAGGCCGATCTCTACCGCCGCTATCTGCCGGACCAGCTGGCCCTCGTCCGCCGCCTGCTCGCGGGCGGCGCCCGGGACGAGGCCTTCCGCTCGGTGCTCGAGGATCGCTGCGGGCCCGCTCTGTTAAGCTGAAGCGGAGCCCGCGGACTCGCGGGAAGGAGACGACGATGTTCGGATCACTCGGGGTGCCGGAGCTGCTCATCATCCTGCTCATCGTCCTCATCATCTTCGGGGCGTCCAAGCTCCCTCAGCTCGGAAAAGGCCTCGGGCAGGGGCTCCGGAACTTCAAGGATTCGGTCAAGGGCGACGAGCCGCCCGCGGACAAAAAGCCCTAGAAAAGGCCGTCATTCCGGGGCGGACGGCCCTTCTGCCGCCGTGCCCGTCAGAAGCGCGGCGGCGAGCATCCCGCGACCGCCGTCGCCGTCACCCTGAGCGACGACGAAGCGCCGGCGCCACTCCCCCGACCAGTCATCCCGAGGAGCGCAGCGACGAGCCGTCCACCGAGCGTCACTGACGCCACCGAGCAGCGGTCGATCCCGAGTCGACGCGACGCGGCGGCATGCGATCCCGGGCTTTCGGCACGCGCGGCGATCGACGTTCGGGATCCCTCGGGCCTGCGGCCCTCGGGATGACGATTCGCGCGGACGCGCGAATCGTCACTTCTTCTTCGTGATCTCGGGAGAGACGCGAAACTTTTCGCGCGGCAGGCGGATGTTGAGGATTCCGACTTTGTTGCGCAGCGTGTTGCGGTGAATGCCGAGAGAATGCGCGGCGCGGCCGAGGTTGCCGGAGCTGCGCTTCACCGCGCCGACGATGTACTTCTTCTCGAATTCCTTCTTGGCGAGGTCGAGAGAGATTCCGTGCGCCAGAAGCTCGTCAATGATTTCCTGGAGCTGCCCATCCAGATTCACGATGCCCCTCCCCGAAAATCAACAAATCGAAGCACGGATATCCAATGGAAGAGGCGCGCATCTTAGCAAAGGAAAAACAGAAGCGGTAGTCCGCCGTCGCGAAGTTTGCGGCGAATGAGATTCGCGCGGCGCCGAAAGCGACGGGGGCGTTTTCATGCCAATCCCCGCCCATGCTTCGAAGGCTTGACGGGATTCGGACGGCGGCCTCGCGCGCCTAAAAAAAGAAGAGGCGCGGGGCGCCTCTTCTGATTCTTTCGGGCGATGAACCGGACGTTACTTGAGCTCGACCTGGTCTCCGACCTCGATCAGGCGGCGGGCGTCGATGATGCGGCCCATCGCCCAGCGGTCTCCGACGTAGAGGATCGCCATGTCGCCCAGGTAGGTCCTCGGGATTTCGACGCCCGGGGGAGGCGGCGTGTAGACCCAGTAGGAGCCCTGCGGACGAATGCCGTAATCCGTGGCCGTCGCGTAGCGGAAGATCGAGAGCTGATCGCCCGGCTGGACGCCCTCGGCGACGCCGAGGTCGATGAAAACGTCGTTGTCGTTGCCGAGAGCGACGACGCCGTCGCGCGTGTACACGATCCGACCGGATGCCTTGCCGCTCGCGGGATCGCAGGGCTTGCAGGCGGGATCGCGCCGGCCGAGGGGAATCGGCACCGGCTCGTAGGGCTTCAGGAACGAGCCCATGGGAATGTCGGTGCAGGCATGGGTGACCCGGACGGTGGCCGTCCGGCCTTCGAGGCACACCAGCACCGCCCTGCCCCGGTACTGGTAGAACCGGCCCATGTCCTGACCGGTCATGGGGTGCAGGACTTCGTCCCCGGGCGTCACGATCCAGAACTCGTCCCCGGGACGAAGGCCCCGATCGTGGCCGGCGTCGAGATAGAGGAGGTTGTGCTCGGTGAAGTCGGTCTGCTCGGCGACGTTCTCGGCGCCCGACGACCTGGGCGATGAACTCCTCGTTGTTGCCGCCGATGTAGCCGAAGCAGACAACTTCGCTCTCGAAGCCGAAAGGCTGGGGAGCCCCTTCGGTTGTGCCGACGGAGACGGCCGATTCCACGCGCGTGATCTGCGGAGGAGCCGGGGCGAGCCCCCCTCCCTGCAGCTCAGGCTGCTGCGCCTGGACTGCCGCGACACCCGCGGAAAAAGCCAAAAGGCCGAAACCACCGGCAAGACGAACGGGGAGGCGCATGGCGACTCCTTAAAAAATACGGCTACGTGCGGTTTGTGGCCTAAAAGTTACTGGCTTTCGGGTTTGCTGTCAACCGCCGCGGCCGCTGCCGGGGGCTTTTCCGGGGCTTTTCCACCCATCCGGGAGCGCGCCTTCCGGGAGTAGTCGCTCTCGGGGAACTCCTGGACCACCTTCTCGTAGTAGCGCCGCGCCTCGTCCTTGCGGCCCAGGCGGTCGAGGGCAATCGCCTCGTAATAGAAGAGCTTGTCCTTGGCCCCGTAGTCCGGAAACCGCTGCTCGATCGAGGTGAACCGCGACAGGGCGGCCGCGGTCGACCCCTTGCGGAGATAGAAGTAGCCGATCCCGAAGTCGTGCTCGGCCAGGAGGTCTGTGAGCTGGCGCACGCGCTCCCGGGCGGCGCCCGCGTAGCCCGAGTCCGGGAATTCGCGGATCAGAGACCGGTACTGCTCGATGGCTTCCTTCGTCGCGGTCTGGTCCCGATCCGGCTTCTCGTGCTCCTTGTCGTAGCAGAGCGCGAACTGGTAGCGGGCATAGTCCCGGCGCGGCGCTCCGGGGTAGCGGTTCAGATAGTCGCGATAGCGGTAGCGCGCCTCGGTGTACCCGGTGGTGCTCTTCTGTGCGAAGTAGGAATCGGCGACGAGAAGCAGCGACTCCCTCCCGATCGTCTCGTTCGGATAGGTCTCGAAGACGTGGTTCAGGTACTTGCGCGCCTCCTCGTACTTCTTCTTCGCGAGGAGGGCCTTGCCCTTCTCGAAGAGCTCCTCCTTGGGCAGCGTCAGCAGTTCCTGGGTGATCTTGTCGGGCTTCTTGGGGCCCTTCGACGCGCAGCCGGCGCCGGCGACGCCGGCGGCCAGAACGAGAACGACCGCCGCGAGGCGCAGAGCCCAACCGATTCGCATCCGCATCGGGACTCTAGGCCTGGACCGTCGCGACAGCCGCGTCGCGGAGCTTGCCGATCGCCGCCGCCGGATCATCGGCTCCGTAAATCGCGGTTCCCGCGACCAGTATTTCCGCCCCGGCCGCGACCAGCTCGCCCGCGTTGTGCGCCGTGACGCCCCCGTCCACCTCGATCGACAGGCGGCCGCCGGCGGCCCGGACCTCCCTTTCGAGACGGCGGACCTTGTCGACCGATCCCGGGATGAACGGCTGACCGCCCCATCCCGGGTTGACCGACATCACGACGGCGTAGTCCAGGTCGGCGAAAGCGGCCGAAAGGGCGAGGGTGGGCGTCGCAGGATTGACGGCCGCGCCGGCCTTCGCGCCTCCGCGCCGTACGAGGTCGAGGCAGCGCTGGAGGTGGTCTGTGGCCTCGACGTGGACGGAGATCCAGTCCGCTCCGGCGTCGAGGTATTCCTCCAGGCTGGCCTCCGGCCGCTCGATCATCAGGTGCACGTCGAGCGGCAGCCGGGTCGCCTTGCGCAGGGCACGGACGACCGGCGGGCCGAGTGTCAGGTTCGGAACGAAATGGCCGTCCATGACGTCCACGTGGACGAGGTCCGCTCCCCCGGCCTCGGCCATCGCAAGGGCGTCGGCGAGGCGCGCGAAGTCGGCCGAGAGCAGGGACGGCGCGATCCGGACTTTCATGAACGCGGGGCCGCGAGGGCCTCGGGGGACCGGGAGACCGTCAGCGAAACGACCTCGCGGCTCGACAGGGGGTAGCCCGCCGGCGGGAACTGCTTGAGGACGGTGTTGGGCCGGACTCCCTCGTACGCCTCGAAACGGGCGCTGCCGACCTTGAAGCCGAACTTCTCGAGCCGCGCCCGGGCGGCCTCGGCGTCTTTCCCGACGAGGTCCGGCATCACGATCCGGCGCTCCGGCGCGCCTCGATTCGTCAGAACGCGAACGGCTTCGCCCTTCCCGGCCGGAGTTTCGGGCTCGGGATCCTGGGCCACGATCCCCGACGGCAGGCCCGGCTCCCGCAGCCAGGAGCGCGGCACCGAGCTCGAGAGACTCCCGCGAGAGCTTCAACGCGGCCGCCCGCGGAGCGAGCCCGGCCAGCTCCGGGACGCGCAGCTCGCGACGCCCGAGAGACAGGACGACACGGACGATCTGCGCGGGCTTGGCGAGCGAGCCGGCCTCCGGCTGCTGGAGAAGGACCCGGCCGGCCGGAATCCGGTCGTCGTAGCGCGCCCGGGTCTCCTGCTCCTCGAGCTTCAGCCCGACGCCGCGGACGATCCGGAACGCCTCGTCGGGGGTCTTGCCGGAAAGCTCCGGGACGGCGACCGAGCGGCCGACGATGGCCCGGCGAAAGCCGAACCACACGGCTCCGAGGAAAACGGCCGCGAGCAGGGCCCCGTACAGGACCCGAAAGAGAACTCTCGCCACACCGCGAAGTTAACACGGGATGGTACCCTCAGGCCGAACGCGGCGGGGGGCCCCGGAAGCCTCGGAAGCCGCGTTCCCGGGAGGTTCCAAGCTTGCCGCGCGCCGACGCCGAAGTCGAAACTCCGGACTGGTTCTCGGATCCGCGATTCAAGAAAGCGGACCTGCACTGCCACTCCGTCTACTCCACTTTCAAGTACTTCCGGGTCGCGAATACGCGCGATTCCTACAACCGCCCCGAAGAGGTCTACCGCCTCGCCAAGGAGCGGGGCATGGACTTCGTCACGATCACCGACCACGACTCGATCGACGGCTGCCTCGCGTTGCTCGACCGCCGGCCGGATCTGCCCGACTTCTTCATCTCGGAGGAGGTCGAAACCTGGTTCCCGGAAACCCGGCAAAGGATCCACGTCAACGTTTTCGACATCGACGAGAAGCAGCACGCCGAGATCTCACGGCGCCGGCACAACATCTACGACCTCCACGAGTACCTCCGGGAGGAGCGGATCATCGCGTCGGCGAACCACATGTTCCAGAACTACCGGATGCGCAACTCCCCCCGACGCTACCTGGACGAGATGCTGCGCATGTTCGACATCTTCGAGGTCAAGAACGGGGCGATGACCTCCCACCACAACCGGCTGGTCGAGGACCTGATGGCCGTGGTCCGGGAGAAGCGCGGCGCCGTCTCGCTCGTGGCCGGCTCCGACGCCCACACGCTCGCGCCTCTGGCCCGGGTCTACACCGTGGCCGAGGCCGGCGGCGTCCAGGACTTCCTCGAGAAGGTTCGCACGGGCGCCTGCTTCGTGTGGGGAAGCGAGATGGGCTTCCGGATGCTCCTCTCCGACGTCTACCGGATGGTCTTCCGCTACTACGGCAGCGTGCTGGACTGGAAAAACCCGGAGTTCACGGGCGCCGAGAAGGCACGGCACCTGGCGCTCGCCGCCGTCGGCGCTCCCTTCTCGGCCGCGGGCGTCCCGCTCGCGGTCACGACGCTGAACTACCTGAAACAGATCTTCGTGACGAAGACGGTCGGGCAGGAGCTCCTCGAGCACTGGGAGGCGGAGAAGAAGCCCTCGTGAGCCGAGTCGAGGGCCGAGGATCGACTCCCGACGCTCGACTTTTTCTCTTCCCCGTCCTCGGCGCCGCAATCCTCGTCGCCTTCACCCTGGCGAGCCTTCCCTGGAAGGAGAACCTCTTTCGGCGGCCGCGCACGCTCTTCGACCGGAGCGCGGCGAGCGCGGTGGCTCCGGGCTATGCGCTGGTTGCCGCGGCCGTTCCGGTCATTCCCGCGGGGGCGACCGTCGTCGTGCGCACCGAGCCGCGCGACCCGATCGCCGAGACGTACTACCACCGGTTCGCGGACGCGCTGCTCCCCGGCCGCCGTGCGCTGCCGGCCTCCTTCTACGGGCGTTTCGCGCCGCCCGAGGTCTTTCGAGATGCGGGGTACGTCCTGATCGTCGGCGCGAAGCCGGCGGAGCCGCCCGGCCGGTTGCTCCTCGAGACGCCGGAGGGAACCGTGTGGGAAGCGCCGCCTCGCCGATGAGCGGGCTTCTCTGGCTCGCTTCCCTCCTCCTCGTCGGCCTGTCGGGCCTGCCCCTCCTGCTCCACCGCGCGTTCGCGGGGTATCCGCTCTCCACGCGGCTCGTGCTCGCCGGCGCCAGCGGAGCGGCGCTCGTCTCCTTCGCGATGACCGCCGCGGTTCTTCTGGGGATCCCCTGGAACGTGCCCGGGCTCGTCGCCGCGGGCGCGGCCCTGGCCGCCGGCCTGCGCCTTTTTCTGAAGCCGCCCTTCGCCTTCGCGGTGGCCGCGCCCCGGCCGCCGGAACCGGGCGAGAGCCCCCGGGTGCTCGCGGCCGCCGCGCTGTCGCTGATCGCCGTCGGAGCGGCGCTCGGGGCCACGTTCGCGGGCGCCGCCACCTCACCGGATCTGCTCTTCTTCTGGGGCCCCAAGGCGCAGCAGTTCGCCCTCGCCCGCATCGTTCGACGCCGCGTTCATGCGCGACGAGTTCCATCAGCACATGCACGCCTACTATCCGCCGCTCGTGACGAACCTCGGGGCGTTCGCATCGATGGCGGCGGGAAGGATGTCCTGGACGGGCGCGACGCTGACGTTCCCGCTGCTTCTCGTCTTCCTGGCGGCCGGCCTGCCCGGAGCCCTCGCCGACCGCCTCGGACGGGCGCACGCGGCCGCCATCGCGGCGCTCACGATCGCCGTGATTTCCTGTCTCGGCGTCGAGGCGGACATCGCCGGCAACGGCGAGATGCCGCTTCTGCTCTTCGAAACCCTGGCCATCGCTCTCCTGATCTCGGAGGCGGCCGCCGAGCCGCCGACGCAGCTCATCGCCGGGATTCTTCTCGCGGGAGCCGCCGCGACGAAAGTCGAGGGCCTGCCCTTCACGATGTCCGCGGCCGCGCTGTTCTTCCTGGCCCGGCCTCGCGCCTCGCGGCCCTTCTGGCCCGCGGCCGCCCGGCTCATCCTCCCGGCCGCCGTGATGCTCTCGGCCTGGTTTGCTTTCGGCGCGAGCCGGCGGATCTTCTTCGGGTATTCCGGCTACGGAACGCTCTTCGATCTCCATTACGACCACGTCCGGGTCGTGCTCGCCGCGGTGGGCCGCTCTCTCTCGGCGACGGGCCACGCCCTGCCCTGGCTCGTGCCCCTCGTGTGCGTCCTGGCGGCGCTCCCGCTGACGCACCGATGGATCCTTCCCATCGGCACGGCGGCCATCCTGACGGCGTTCTTCCTGTTCACCTACATCCACCGGCCGGAAGATCCGTCGCTCTGGATCTCCTGGTCGGCGGCGCGCATCTTCTCGCCCGTCGCGATGCTCCTGGCGCTCGCCGCGAGCCTGGGCTCCCGAGGCGAGCGGCGTCTCGCGAGCCCATGACGCGCGTCCGCGCCGTTTGGTTCGCGGGCGCGGCGGTGCTCGCGCTCTTCCCGCTCTGGCGGTTCTTCTCGCGCCCCCTCGCGGAGCAGCTGCGTCTTCCGCTCACCCCGGTCGACCGCGTCGACGGGGCGCGCGCACGCCAGTGGCGGTTCCTCGCCGAGAGCCGGCCGCACGTGCCGCCCAAGTCGAGCTTCACCGTCCTCGCCGCGGATTCCGACGTCGAGATGGCGCTCTACATGATGTCGTTCGGAGTTCTCCAGGACGGCCTTCCGCTTCCGACCCGCTACTACGGCAACCCGACTCCCGAATTCGGGCGCGAAGCGAAGTACGTCCTCGCGTTCGATCTCCCCGAGGCCCCCGAGCCGGAGGACCGCCTCCGCCTGATCGCCCGGGTGCCCGGGGGCGCGGTGTACGAGAGAACGCGCGCGCGATGAACGCGATCCCTTTTCTGCTCGCGACGCTTTCGCTGCCGATCCTCGGCGTCGGCGCGGCGTTCCATCCGTCGATCCGCAACGCGAGCCGCCCCGCGCGGGCCGCCGCCGGACTCGCGTTCGGAGCCGTGTGGCTGACGCTGGGCGGAATGCTTCTCACCGCGGCGGGATTCCGATGGACCCTGGCGGCGCTCGCCGCCGTTCCGCTCGCGGTCAGCCTGGCCGCCGGCCTGTTCTGGAGAAGGAGGCCGGCGGCTCCGTTCCCTTCGGCGGCCGCGGGCCTCGCCGCTCGGCGCGCGCTCTTCGTCATCGCGGCGACCTCTCTCGCCCTTCTCGGGTGGGCCCTCGTGCACGGCTCGGCGACGTCGGTGGACTACCTTTTCTTCTGGGGCGTCAAGTCCGCCCGCTTCGCCGACGTCCGTGGCGTCGACGTGGTGCTTCTGCGCTGGCGCTTCTTCGCACACGCCGTGGTGGACTACCCGCCCCTCGTCCCGATCGTGCAGGCGTTCGGAGCTCTGGCCGCCGACCGCTTTCCCTGGCGGACGGTGCCCCTCACGTCGCTCCTCTGGGTCGCGGCCGCCGCGCCGCTTCTGCGCGCGCTCCTGCGCCGCCGGCTCGACGGAGACTCGGCGGCCGCCGTGACGGCGTTCTGGGTCGCGGCGATGTCCGCCTCCGTGGCGACCTCGCTGTCCGGCGCCAACGCCGAAGCGCCGCTGCTCTTTTTCGAGTCCATCGCCCTCGCCGCTCTCCTGACCGAAGACGCGGACACGAGCCGTTTCCTCCCGGCGCTGATGCTCGCGGGCGCCGTCCTGACCAAAGTCGAGGGGAGCGTCGCCGCAATCCTGATCGTTCTCGGCGTCGTCGTCCGCGACATCCTGGAGAGGAGGCCGAAGCTCGTGGCGCCGGGCTGTGGCGCTCACCCTGTCGCCGGCCGCCGCTCTGTCCGCCTGGTTCCTGTTCCAGTGGCACTTCGGCCTGCGACCCGGGTTCCGAGGCCACGGAGGATTGCTGGCGCTGCACGCCGACCATCTCGGTACGGTGCTGGCGCGGCTTCCGCTGGCTCTCGAGGCCGGAACGTACGGAGTCTCGTGGATCCTGCCGCTCGTGCTCCTGATCGCGGCGCGGCCGCGGGTTCGCCCGCTTCTGCCGGCGCTCGCTCTGGGCGCGGGCCTCCTTGCGTTCCTCGTCTTCGACTATCTCCACGACCGCGAGGATCCGGCGATCCGGATCCAGTGGACGGCGCCGCGCGTGTCTCAGCCCGCGCTCTCGGCCCTCATCCTCGCATCGGGCCTCGCGTCGTTCGGCGCGGAACGCCGGCGGCGCCACAGCACCGCGAGCGAGACGGCCAGCGTCGCGCCGCTCACCGCGGCGCCGTAGAGAAAGCCGTTCGGCCGGTACCGCAGCGTCACGCGGTGCGCCCCCTCCGGAACGCGCACCGCGAGAAACGCGTGGTTGTAAGGGATCGTCGCCGCCGGTGCGCCGTCGATGTCGGCCTTCCAGCCGGGCCACGCCGGAGTCGACGTCGCGACGAGGGTCTCCCCTTCGGCGCGCACGTCGATTTCCATCCGGCCGCCGTGCTGCTCGACGATCGCCACCTTCGCCGTTCCGTTGGACGTCCACTCCGACGCCGGACCGTCTTCGAGAACGCCGCGCTCTCCGAAATCGTTCACGGCTCCGAGCAGGGCGAGGCGACGGGCCGCGTCGGGCTCGCTGCGCGTGAACTCCGGCGCGAAGGCGCGCGGCAGCGCGCGGGAGTTCTCGAAAAGACGAAGGCCCGAGCCTTCGGCCCGAACGGACCAGCCGGGCGGCGCCGCGGTCCCCGCCTCGGTCAGGATCCAGCGCGCGGCGAGAAACGCCAGAAACGGCCGCTTCGGATCGTCCACGCGGTTGAACCAGACGGGCTGCGGCACGCACCAGAGTGGATACGTCTCGTGGAAACGGCGCAGCGTCATGGCCTCGTAGCCGCGAACGTCGTCGAGGCCGTAGACCGCGGACGCGTTGGGAATGAGCGCTCGCCCCACACCGGCCATCCGGAAGGCGGGATCGGCCGGGATCGCCTCGAGCACGCCAAAGCGCGGGTAGAACGTGGAGGCCGGCATCGTTGGCCAGGTTCCGCCCTGCTCGACGATGCGTGAAGCCGCGAAGACGAGGACGAGGGCTGTCAGTCCGCCTGTCGCACGGCGCCGTCGCGAGAGGAGCGCGCCGAGGAGAAGCGCGAGAACGAGAGGGAGGACCTGCGCCAGCACGCGCTCGCGGCGATAGGCGTCGGGCATCCCCAGTTCGGCGAGCCGCGGGCGATATCGGACGGCGAGCCAGACCACGAGGCCGAGCGTCGCGACGCACCCGGCGACAAAAGCCGGGGCGCCCTCGCCGTCGGCGATCCGGTTCGCGCCGAGCGCCGCGAGCACGCAGAGAGACACGAGTGTCCAGAGGAGCAACCGCTCGTTGAGGGCGATGTCGAAGAGCGGCAGCTTCGCCACGGCGTCGGCGACGACGGTCTTCGCCCAGACCGCGAGGCCGAAGAGGCCCGTGGCCAGAAAGAACCAGCGGCATCGGATGCGTGCGAAGGCGCCGGTGACGGCAAAGGGAAAGAGCAACACTCCCGCGTAAGCGGAGGGCTCGACGAAGCCGTCCATGAGCCGGCCGTGGCCCGAGACGCCCACGGCGTACGGCATGACCTGCGGCACGAGGCGTCCGAGGCTCTCGGGCCAGCTGCGGGACCGCGGCTGGTGGGCGTACCAGGTCGTCCGGACGAAATGCTCGAGCGTGTGCGGGACCACCTCCAGAAACGGAAGCAGGATCACGGCGGACAGCCCGGCCGCCGCGACCGCCGCCGCGAGCGCGACTCGCACGGCCGCGAGACGCCGGCCCGGCCGCGCGCCCGCGAGCTCGCACAGGAAATAGAGGCCGGCGCCCGCGCTCGCATGAAAGAGGGTCTCCGGATGGCCGGCGGCGGCGATCAGCAGCGCGGCCGCGACCGTGATCGCGGCGCCGCGGACTCCGGGCTCACGGACGATGCGGCGCAGGCCGAGGAGCAGGAGCGGCACGGGCGCCGCCGCCGGCATGACCGGCACTCCGAGGTAGAACACCATCCAGTTCGAAAAGGCGAAGCCGAGTCCGCCGAGAAACGCGGCGCGCTCGCCGCAGCCGAGATCCCGCAGAAAGAGGAAGGCCGACAGGAGCGCCAGCAGGAGGCGCAGCGTCATGTCGAATGTCCACGCCTGGGGCAGGGGCAGCAGCATGCCGACGAGCGTCCCCGGATGGAAGACCGCGGACTGCGCGACGGCGAGCAACGGCTCGCCCGCCAGAGTGTGCGGATTCCAGAGCGGCAGGCGGCCCTCCGCGATCGCTTCGCGTACGGCCGCGCGCCACGGGATCTGCTGGTACACCACGTCGCCGAGAAGCGGAGTCCGGTCGTGCGGCACCGCGAGCTCTTCGCGCAGCGCACCGAAGGGATAGCCGTTGTAGAGGATGTCGATCGGGCCGTAGACGGCGCCGGTGAAGCAGCGCTCGGCCGGTGAAGAGCAGGGGCGCCGCGGCGAGCCACAGGGCGGTCCGGCGCGGCAGCGGCAGGACGAATCGGTGCGCCAGAAACAGGAGGACCGCCGCGGTCCCCCCGTAAACGGCGAGGGAACGGGCGACGAGCAGAACGGTCCCCATCCGCGATGTTTACGACGGCCGCGGCCGGGCCGTCGCGGCGAGAACCGCTGCGAAGACCAGCCCGGCCGCCAGGGCCGCCAGCCCGAGCGCGAACGACGGCGGTCGGTAGGTCAGGCGCACCGTGTGTTTTCCGGGCGGCAGCCAGATCCCGACGAACGCGTGGTTGACCGTTTCGACGCGGAGCGCCGGGCTACCGACCTCGGCCTCGGCCCTCCATCCCGGCCAGTCCGGCAGCGACGTCGCGATGAACGCCGGCCGCGCAACGTCCGCCACGAGGAGGAGGTCGGGCCCGACGGACCGCAGCTCGAGCGCGGCCTCGCCGTTCTCGACGTCGGCGGCCTCTCCCGCGGGAGCCGGCCGCGACAGCCAGGCGCGGCCCGCGAAGTCGGTCTCCCCCGCCATCTCCTCGAGCCGGCGGGAGGCGTCCGCGGCGAAACGCAGCCGTCTCGGCACGAAGGCCCGCGGCAGGGCTCGCGGGTTCTCGAAAATCGTCAGCGTCGAGTTCCGAGTCCGTTCGATCCATCCCGCGGGCGCCCGATCTGTCGGAGCTCCGATCGCGAACCGGGCGTTCAGGAGCGAGAGAAACGGCGAGCCGAGGTCGGTCACCAGGTTGAAAGACGCGGGCTGCGCGCGGCACCACATCGGATACGTGTCCGCGAATCGGTCGAGCACCAGGGACTCGTAGCCGCGCACGTCCTCGAGGCCGTAGAGGGCCGCGCCGTTCGGCCGAAAGATCGTGCCGGCCGCGACGACGCGCGAGGGAGTGTCGCCGTGCGCGGCCTCGAGACCCGGCAAGGGCGGCGCGAGCGAGTCGGCGGGCAGCGTCGGATAAACGCCCCGCATCTCCAGGAAGCGCTGGCCGCAGAGAAGCACCAGGCGCCGCCGGGACGCGCGCCCGCGGCGGCAGGACGAGCGCGGCGAAACCGAGCAGCGCGACCGGCACCACCTCGTAGAGAAGCTGCGTCCACGCGAATGATTCGGGCAGGCCGCGGTCCGCGAACACGGGTTGCGCGACCTGGAACGCGACGACGAGGGCCAGTCCCACGGCGCCGGAGATCAGGACGAGTCGCCGTCCGGCGGCGGGCTCGGCGATCAGATGCGCCGCGCCGAAAGCCGCGAGCCCCGAAAGGCCGAGGCCCGCGAGAAACACGAGCCGGTAATTGAGGGCCAGGGCGAAGCCGGGCAGACGCGACACCAGGTCGTGGAGGCCCGGAGCGCTCGCCCCGAACAGGAGCCCCGCCACGAGGAAGCCCAGGAAGATCGCGCGGCCGCGCTCGCGCGGGCGGACGGCGGAAGAGCCCGAGGGCGGCGAGCGGGAAGAGCACCGCGCCGGCGTAACCCAGCGGCATCCCCGAGCCGTCGCCGCGCCCCGTCTGCACGGGACTCTTCCCGTAGATTCCGTGCGCGAACGGAAGCAGGTCCGGCAGCATCCGCCTCGCGGCCTCGGGAAGCGGCACCGACTGGCGCCCGGCGCCTCGCGCCAGCGCCTGGCGGCGCGCGCGGTACTCGGCGGAATGCGGAATCGCCTCGAGCAGCGGCAAGAGCTGCGGGCCCGTCAGCAGAAGCGCGAGGATCCCGGCGGCGAGGGCCGCGCCGATCGCCGGGACTCGGCCGCGCGCGCTTGTGCTTGGCTTGTGGACGTCCCGAAGAGCTCCCACAGGAAGTACACGCCCGCCGCCGCCGCCCCGTGGAAGAACGACTCCGGGTGTCCGCCGCAGAAGGAGAGCCACAACGCCGCCGTCGTCAGGCCGATCGCGCGGCGGCCCGGCTCCCGGGCCAGTCGCCGAAGGCCGAGCAGGAGCAACGGGAAAGTCGCCGTCGCGGGACCCACGCTCCAACCCAGCCAGAAGAGAACGAACGTCGAGAAACCCCAGCCGACCGCTCCGAGCAGCGCGGCGGACGGCGGCAGCCGATAGTCGGAGAAGAACAGAAACGCCGAAAGCAGAGCGAGAAAGAGCGTGAACGCGCAGGAGAACGTGAACGAGAGCGGGACCGGCAGCCAGAGGCCGAGCCACGTCGCGGGATGGAGCACGCCGGCCTGGGCCGTGCCGAGAAGCGGGTTGCCCGCGAGGACGAAGCGGTTCCACAGGGGAAGCCGGCCGTTCGCCGCGGCGTCCCTCACGGCCGCGCGCCAGGGCAGGTTGGCGAACGCGAGGTCGGAGAGGATCGGGTTCGCGGGCGGAGGCGCGCCTTCCCTCGCTGCGATCGCGTGCCAGGGGTCGGAGGTGGCATAGAGATCCGCCGGCCCGTAGAGCCGTCCGCGCAGGAGGGCCTCGCCGGTGAAGAGGAGAGGCAGGAGCGCGAGGAGCAGGGCCACTCCCGAAGGCATGGCCGAGACGAAGCGCCGCGCGAGCCCCACGGCCAGCGCCGCCGAGGCGGCATAGGTCAACCACAATGCAACGGCAGCGATGCCCGGATTCTAAGACTAAGATCCGGGGCGTGGCCTATTCGTGGGAACGCCTCGGCGACGGCGAGAAAGAGGCGATCCTCGCGAGCATCCGCGGCGCCTCCGCCCCGCCTCCGCCGCGCGTCGTCGAGATCTCGTGGCAGGACCGCTGCAACATCGATTGCTTCTTCTGCTCGACCTCGGAGATCCGGGCCGGCAACTTCGAGCTCTCTCGCGAGCGCCTCGAGGCGCTCTTCGACGAGATGCAGGAGCTCGGGGTCCGGGGCGTGCGGCTCATGGGCGGAGGCGAGCCGCTGTTCCGCAAGGACGCCGCCGAGCTGATCCGGGCGATCGGGGCCCGCGGCCTCCGGATCACCGACGTCACGACGAACGGCGTCCTGCTGACGGAGCCGGTGGTGCGGGCGCTGTACGAGACCGGCTGCGACGAGATCTGCGTCTCCCTGAACGCCGGGGATGCCCGCTCCTACGGCGCGATGATGCAGACGACTCCCAAAAACTTCGATCGGGTCGTCGAGAACGTGCGCCGGGCGGCGGCGATCAAGCGCGAGACCGGCGCCGGAACACTCGTCAAGGTGCAGTTCCTGGTCTACAAGGAAAACTTCCGGCAGCTTCCCGACATGTACCGCCTCTTCCGCGAGACGGGCGCCGACCGGTTCTGGTTGAACGGCCTCTACCCCGTTCGCCCGATGCCGATGATGAGCGACGCCGACGTCGACGAGATGCTCGGGGCATACGAGGAGGTCCTCGCCGACGACTATTTCGAGCGCCTCGAGCGATTCTCGTTCTGGGAGAAGTCGATCTCGGACCGCATCGATGCCTCCACGCGCCGCGTCTTCGCGCGGGCGCCTCTGGCCCGGCGCGCCCGCGTGAAGCTGCGTCACCTCTTCGACCCGGCCTCACGGCGGGCCCGGTCGGTGGCGGGCCTGCACGAGTTCTGCCTCGTCGGCTGGTACTCGATGACGCTGAACGCCAACGGCGACGCCGTGACGTGCTGCATCCTCCAGGACCACCCGAGCGCGGTCCTCGGCAGCATCCACTCCTCGGGTCTCGCGGAGATCTGGAACGGAGCGCCCTACGCGCGGTTCCGAGCGGAGCTCGCCGAGATCATGGCCCGGCGCGGCGCCGTCTCCGACTTCTCGAGCTCCTGCGCGGTCGAGGGTCTCTGCGCCGAGAAGGGCGCGTGCCCCACGCGCTCCTACTACTGGGGAGGCGACGCCGACTTCCGGCGCCAATTCCACGAGATGGTCGAAGCCATGCCGACCCCCGCCGGCGAACCCGTTGCACGACGCCCGGGTCCGCTCCGCGCCGCCTCCCGTCCACACCGGCGTCTTCAAGTAGCCGACCGGCGACATCGCTCGCGGCGCGAATAGTCTCCCGACCGAAGAGAGGAGGAGGTTCGCGCCGCGGGAGCCGGAGCGCGGAGCGGAGATCAGGGCCGCGGTCGAGTCCGCATCCGGACGAGCCGCGGCCCGGTGCCCGAGGGCAGATCTTCGAGCAGCGTGGCGACGGTTAGAACGGCCACCACTTTTCCGAGACGTTCTTCGCGACGTCGTTGTAGAGGACGACGGCGAGCAGCGCCAGGATCATCACGAACCCGACCTGCAGGATTCTCTCCTTCACCCGCAGCGAGAAGTCTCGCCGCGCGATGCCCTCGAGCGTCAGCAGGAACAGGTGTCCGCCGTCCAGAACCGGGATCGGCAGCAGGTTGAAGATCCCGAGCTGAAGAGAGATCGCGGCCATGAAGGCCACGAACGGGACGGCGCCCGTGCGGGCGGCTTCGCCCGAGAACTTCGCGATGTCGAGCGGGCCCGACATCGACTTCATGCTGGCCGTGCCGCGGAAGAGCCGGCCGATGACGGCGAGCGTCATCTTGAAATCCGTTTCGACCCGTCTCCAGCCCTCGACGAACGACTGGCCGAGAGAGAAGCGCTCGACGACTTCCGGCAGGTCGCCCATGACCTGCACGCCGACCTTCCAGGAGTCGCCTTCCTTGCGGGGCGTGACCATGACGCTCGCCCGTGCGGCCGTCCCGCAGGTACTCGATCGGAAACGGGCCCGGCGCGGCCGAGCCGACGGCCTCGACGAACTTCGTGAAGACCTGGTCGGGCGCGCCCTGGATCGGCTTCCCCGCCACCGAGAGCACGACGTCGCCGGCCTTCAGGCCGGCGTGCGCCGCGGGCGAGCCGCTCACGACCTGGGCGATCTTGGCGCGCACGTTCGCGCCGAAATCCGGCAGGAGTCCCACGTACGCCGAGGTCGTACTTCGTGCTCGGCCGGGGCGTCACCCGGAGGGTGACGGTCTGGCCGCCGCGATCGACTTCGACGTTCAGGGTCTCGCGGGCGTTCATCCCGAAGATGAAGAGCACGTCGCGCCACCGCGACGTCGTTCGGCCGTTGATCGCGACGACCCGGTCGCCGGGCCGGAAGCCGGCCTCGGCCCCGGGCGAATCCGGCTCGACGACGCGGACGATCGGCGGCTCGAGCTCGTAGGCCGGCACGCGCGTGCCGACGGCGAAGACCATGGTGTGCAGAAAGAAAGCGAGGACGAGGTTCATCAACGGGCCCGCGAGCAGCACGAGCGCGCGTTGCCAGCGCTTGCCGACCGGGGGCGCCTCCCGCGATGTCCCCTCCGTGACCGTGGACTCGTCCGGCCCGAGGCCGATGACGCGGACGTAGCCGCCGAGAGGTATGGCCGAAACGCGGTAGTCCGTTCCGCGCCACTTGCGTCCGAACAGGCGCTTGCCGAACCCGACCGAGAAGACCTCGACGGGGAACCCGAAGAACTTGGCCACGGCGAAGTGCCCGAACTCGTGAACGACCACGAGCACCGAGAGCACGACGATCAGGGCGAGGACGTTGGTCAGAATGTTCAAGGCGGCTCCTTCGAGTCCGATTCGAATCTGTCCTGCAGGGGCTTCCGGGACTACGTCGCGACCGCCGGGGCGCGGCGCCGCACGATCGCGGAGGCCGCCTCCCGGGCGCCCCGGTCGACGGCTTCGGCTTCGTCGAGGTCCCGCGGCGCAGGGGTCGAGCCGGTCGTTTCCATGGTCCCGGCCACGACGCTAACGATGTCCGGGAAAGAAATCTTCCCCTCCAGGAATGCGGCGACGGCGACCTCGTTGGCGGCGTTCAGGACCGCCGGCATGCCCCCTCCGGCGGCCAGCGCCTGGCGCGCCAGCGGCAGGGCCGGGTAGCGCCGCGGATCGAGCTCGAAGAAGTCGAGCCGGGCGAGGGCCGGCGAGGTCCAGGCGGCCGAATTCGTTCGCGAAACGCTCGGGGAAGTCGAGCGCGTAGACGATCGGGAACTTCATGTCGTTCTTCGCGAGCTGGGCGATCAACGACCCGTCCACGAACTCGACGAAGGAATGAATCAGCGACTGCGGGTGAACGACGACGTCGATCCTCTCTCCCGGCAGGCCGAAGAGGAAGTGGGCCTCGATGACCTCGAGCCCCTTGTTCATCATGGTGGCCGAATCGATCGTGATCTTCGGCCCCATCTTCCACGTCGGATGCGCGAGCGCGTCCTCGACCGTGATCGCGTCGAACGTCTCGAGGCGGCGCTCGCGGAAGGGACCGCCCGACGCCGTGAGGACCAGGCGCCGCGCCTCTTCGGCCCGGCCGCTGCGCATGGCCTGGTGGATCGCGCTGTGCTCGGAGTCGACCGGGATGAGCTCGGCGCCGCTCTTCCTGGCCTCGTCGAGGATGAGCTCGCCGGCGACGACCAGCGGCTCCTTGTTGGCGAGGGCGAGCCGCTTTCCGGCGCGGATCGCGGCGAGCGCCGAGCGCAGGCCCAGCGCGCCGACGAGCCCCCCCACGACGGTATCGGCCTTCGGGTAGCAGGCGGCCTCGGTCAGGCCGTCGGCGCCCGGGACGATGCGGCACTTCGCACCCGCGGGCAGCAGCCGTTCGAGCCGGGAGACGTCCTCGGCGCGGTCGATGGCCACGAGCTCCGGAGAAAACGCGGCGACCTGTTCGGCCAGCTTCTCGATCGAGCGCCCGGCCGCGAGCGCGACGACGCGGAACCGCTCCGGGAAGGGCCGCCACGACGTCGAGCGTCGAGCGTCCGATCGAGCCGGTCGATCCGAGAATGGAGAGGGATTTCATGGGTTATTCAGGCGGGGGGCCAAGCGTGCCCCCGATCCCTCCGGGCATTCTATAGGCCTGTGCCCACGAAAGCCGCCAGGACCGGGGCCGCAAAAAGCAGGGAATCGATCCGGTCGTAGAAGCCTCCGTGCCCGGGAAGGAAGGTGCCCGAGTCCTTCACGCCGGCGCCGCGCTTCCAGAGGGACTCGACGAGGTCCCCGATCTGCCCCGCGGTCGACGCCAGGGCGCCGGCCAGCGCGCCCCGCACCGGACCGAGCTCGGGCAGAAACCACCACGTTCCCGCGGCGGCCCCGAAGAGCGTCGCGCCGACGAGGCCCCCGATCGAGCCCTCCCAGGTCTTCTTGGGCGAAACCATGGGCGCGAGCGGACGGCGGCCGAACATGCGGCCGAAGTAATACGCGCAGGAATCGCACACCCAGACGATGAGCAGCAGCATCAGCACCACGCGAGGCGAGCGGCCGCGGAGCAGGCACATCGCCGTGGCCGGAAGAGCGATCGACACGATGCCGAAGATCGTGGACGCGGCGCCCCCGAGGGCCGACGCCGGCGGAACGCGGGAGGCCATGGGCGCGATCGCGGCCAGGAAAACGATGGTCAGGGCGGCGACGAACCAGAAAGAGGGCCGCGTCTTGACGGCCACCTGCACGAGGTCGCCGGCGGGCGTTTCGAACCGGAAGGGTCCCCAGAGAAGGGCGGCGCCGCCGAGGAGGAGCGCCGAGCCTGCGAGACCGACGGTCTTCGCCACGGGATGGCCGGTCTTCTCGGCAATCCGGTAGAACTCCCAGACGGCGCCGAGGGCGATGACGGCGACGAGGGCGTTGAAGAGAATGGCCGGGCCCTTGAAGAGGATCACCAGAACGATCGGGATCGCGACCGCCCCGGCGAGCTCGCGCTTCACGCCCTCCGGCCTTCCGCCTCCGCTTCCGGAGCCCGTCCCTCGATGACGCCGCCGTACCGTCGCTCTCGTTTCTGAAAGTCGAGGATGGCCTCGAAGAGGTGGCGTTTCCGAAAGTCCGGCCAGAGGGTTGGCGTGACCCAGATCTCGCTGTACGCGATCTGCCAGAGGAGGAAATTCGAGACGCGCATCTCCCCGCTCGTACGGATCAGGAGATCGGGGTCCGGCAGCCCCGCCGTCGACAGCCGGGATCCCAGCGTCTCCTCGTCGATCTGCTCGGTCGTGAGACGGCCCGAGGCCACGTCGTTGGCGATCGACCGGCAGGCATCCACGATCTCGGTGCGTCCGCCGTAGTTCAGGGCGATGTTGAACGTCATGCCGCGGCAGGACGAGGTCGCGGCCAGGCCTTGCCCGAGGGCCTTCTGGACCGACGGATCGAGCTCGTTCATCCGGCCGACGACGCGGAATCGGATGTCGTTCTTGAGGAGGTTGCTGAGCTCTTTCGCGAGGTACTCCTTCAGAAGGGACATCAGCGTGACGATCTCGAAGCGCGGCCGCTTCCAGTTCTCGACGGAGAACGCGTAGAGCGTCAGGGCGTCGAGCTCCAGCCGGGCGCAGGTCTCGACGGTCTCCCGCACCGAGGCGATGCCGGCCCGGTGCCCCTCGACGCGGGGAGAGCCCCGCTGCTTCGCCCAGCGGCCGTTGCCGTCCATGATGATGGCGATGTGCCGCGGCAGCCGCGTCAGGTCGATCTCCTCGACGAGCGCCCGCTCGGACGAACCCTTCCCCGCCAGCGTCTCGAGGTCGATCACGAAGGCAAGTTTAAGGGGTTTCGGGCCCGTATCCCACACGGAGGAGCGTCAGGCCCTTCGCCGGCGCCTTCGGCGAGAGCAGCCGGCGGTCCCCCGTTTGCAGCAATTCCGCGGCCCGCGAGACCGGAACCTTGCCGCGGGCCGCGTCGGCGAGCACACCGGCGATGGACCGCACCATCCCGCGCAGGAAGCCTTCGCCGCGAAAGAGCGCCCGCAGCTCGACGCCGGCCTCCTCAATCTGGATGGACTCGAGCGTTCGGACGCCCGGTTCGCCCTTCGCGGAAAGCCGTCGAACGGCGAACACGGAGAAATCGCGCCGGCCGGGAAACGCCGCCGCGGCTTCGCGCATCCGGGCCGCGTCGGCGCGCGAGGAGATCGGCGCGACGAACGGCGCGTCCCGCGGCGGGATGACCTCCGCCCGGCTCCAGCGGTAGAGGTACTCCTTCCAGCGAGCGTCGAAGCGAGCGTGGAATCCCTCGGGCGCGAGGTCGACCTCCAGCACGCGGGCGTCGGACGGAAGCTCGGCGTTGATCGCGTCGCGCACCGTGCGCGCGGCGAGCGAGCGCGGCAGGTCGAAGTGCGCGACCTGCCCGTCGGCGTGCACACCGGCGTCCGTCCGGCCGGCCCCTTCGACCCGGACGGGCTCCCGGGCGAGACGCGCCAGCGCGCGCTCGAGGACGGCCTGCACCGTCCGCGGAGCGTTCGTCTGCCTCTGCCAGCCGTGGAAATTCGTCCCCACGTACGCCAGCCTCGCGCGATAGCGCGGCATCAGCCCATCGCTCGCGGATGCGTCACGCGGCGGCTCGCCCCGTGAAACGCCTTGTGGAATGCGGGCAGAACGAGGAGCGCGGCGAACGGCACGTACTCGAGGGCGTAGACGGCGGAGCGCGGAAGCCCCGCGGCCGGATACAGCAGCGCGTACGACAGAACGACCGCGGAGCAGAGGTAGAGGAAGGCCAGGTTGCGCGCCCGTGCGGCGAAGGGCAGGATCCACAGCAGGTACCACGGATGGAGCGTGGGCGAGATCAGAAGCAGTGTCGCGAGCGAAGCGAAGACGGCGGTCTCGACGTCGCGGATCCTCCAGGCGATCGTGACGAGAGCCGCGGCAGCGAGAAGCGCGAGCGCGGCGCGGGCGAAGAAACCGGCGTAGAAAAAGGCGAAGGCCGGCTGCATCCAGGCGGGCCGTCCCTCCCAGCTCGAAAACGCCGCCTTGGCGGCGCCGGGAGCGTCCGTTCGAGCAAAGAGCGTTTCGAGCGCCGGATATGCGACCGAGTTGAAATCCCAGCGAGTCGCGTAGTCCGAGAGACCGCCCCAGGGCGATACGCCCGCCCGACTCGCGGCGATCCAGAGGATGGCACCGGTCGCGAACGCGGCCGCCGCGAATCGCCACTTCCCGCGTGAAGTGGGCGTGCCCCGAACGACGGACAGCGCCGCGAAGAGCGGCACGTACTTGGTCATGACCGCAAGGGCGAACGCCACACCCGCGCGCGCGGGCCGCCGCCGCGAGAGATACACGAGGCTCGCGAGAAGCAGCGCGATCCCGAGCGAGTCGAGATGGCCCTGTCCCGCGCTCTCCGTCACGGGCAGCGGGTGGAAGGCGTAGAGCGCGGCCGCGAAGCCCGCGCCGGGGCCGCCGAGAGCGAGGAGCAGAGCGACCACCGAGAGGTCGGCGGCGGCGAAGAGCGCTTTCAGCGGAAGGGAGCCCTCGCCCAGCCCGCGGGCGGTCCGAAACGCCGCCTGGGCGGCCGGAGGATAGACGGTCCGGACGTCGGCGTGAGACAGCGCCGCGGCGGCCTCGGGAGCGAGTCGCGCGACCTCGGGGTCGGACGGCGCGTGCGCGTACGGGGAGATCCCGGCGGAAGACACCCGCGCGTCCCAGGCATAGCGGAAGACGTCGTCCGAGAGATCGGGAGGCCGCAGGAGAAGCGTGACGCGCAGCAAGGCGCCGGCGAGGAGCAGAAATCCGGGACCCGATCCGGATGCGGATAGACTGCGCGCCGCGAGAATCGCGAGGAGGGATCCGGCGGCGAAGAGCAGGAGGTACCGAAGCAGCGCGGTCCGGGCGTCCGGGAGGAAAGCCAGGCCCGCCGCCACGGCCTCCGCCCCGATCAGAATCGCCCACCGGCTTCCGGCTCCGCGGAATCGACGCCCATGACGAGCGAACTCGGACAGCTCCTGACGCTCTCGGCCTATTACGCGGTGCTCTTCCTGCTCGCCCTCTACGGCGCGCACCGGGCCTACATGGTCCATCTCTATTACCGCCACCGCCGCGAGACGCCACGGCCCTCGGGGACGCTCGCCGCGCTCCCTCGCGTGACCGTGCAGCTTCCCATCTACAACGAAGTCTACGTCGTGGAGCGGCTCGTCTCGTCGGTCGCGGCGCTCGACTACCCAAAGGCGCTTCTGCAGATCCAGATCCTCGACGACTCGACCGACGAGACGCGCGAGATCGCGCGCGCGACGGCGGAGCGGCTGCGGGCGCGCGGCTGCGACGTCGACTACCGTCCGCGGAGCCACCGGCGGGGCTTCAAGGCCGGCGCGCTCCAGGACGGTCTCGACACGGCGACCGGAGAATTCGTTCTCATCCTCGACGCCGACTTCGTTCCGAGGCCCGATCTCCTCCGCGCGACCCTCCCCTTCTTCGCCGATCCCGGCGTGGGAATGGTCCAGGCGCGCTGGGAGCACCTCAACCGCGAGTTCTCGCTCCTGACGCGGATCCAGGCGATCCTGCTCGACGGCCACTTCGTCATCGAGCACACGGCCCGCCACCGCTCCGGCCGCTTCTTCAACTTCAACGGCACCGCGGGCGTCTGGCGCCGGGAGTGCATCGAGAAGGCCGGAGGCTGGGCGGCGGACACGCTGACCGAGGATCTCGACCTCTCCTACCGCGCGCAGCTCCAGGGCTGGCGGTTCGTGTACCTCAAGGACTGCGCGGCTCCGGCCGAGGTCCCCGTCGACATCAACGGCTTCAAGAGCCAGCAGCATCGCTGGACCAAGGGCTCGATCCAGACGGGGCGCAAGATCCTCCCCGCGGTCTTCCGCAGCCGATTGCCCTGGAAGATCAAGAGCGAGGCGCTCGTGCATCTCGCCGGCAACGGGTCGTATCTGCTGGTCGTCGCCCTCTCGCTCCTGCTCGTTCCGGCGATCGTCATCCGCGATCGCATCGGATGGCAGCGCCTCGCGGTGCTGGACTTTCCGCTGTTCTTCGGGGCGACGCTGTCGTTTCTGGCGTTCTACGTTGCGTCGCAGCGCGAGCTCGGCCGGGGCTGGGCGGCGACGCTCCGGGACATGCCCGGCGTCTCGGCTCTCGGCATCGGTCTGTCGATCCACAACGCGCGCGCGGTCCTCGAGGCCCTCTTCGCGAAAGCGCCCGGCGAGGAGTTCGTCCGGACGCCCAAATACTCGATCGAAGGCGCCGCAGGCGAGTGGAGATCCAAGAAGTACCGCGCGTCCGTCGGCTCCTCGGTGCTTCTCGAGCTCGTGCTCGCGGCGTACTACCTCGCTTCTCTGCTCTTCGCGGTGCGCTTCGGTTACTGGGTGGCCGTGCCGTTTCTCCTGGTCTTCTTCCACGGCTTCGCATACACCGCCGCGCTGACGCTCCGCTCTTCGCTTTCCCCGGCGCCGCGATAGGCTTCGGGAGGATGGCCCGCCGACCTCCGCCGTCGCTGAAGGGGACGACGCCCGCTCTTCCCGTCCTCGGGCCGCCGCCCGCGGCGCGACCCCCAACCCCCAACCCTCGACCCTCGACCCTCGACTCTCCGTCCGTCACCCTCGCGATCCAGGGAATGCACTGCGCCTCCTGCGTCACGACGATCGAGAACGCGCTCGCCGCGGTCCCGGGCGTGGAGGACGCTTCCGTCAACCTGGGCACGGCGCGGGCCGAGGTCCGTGGCCGGGATCTGGAGTCGCCGAGACTGATCGCGGCCGTCCGGGACAGCGGCTACGACGCTCGCGCCGCGACCGACGAGGACGACTCGGCCGCGTCCGACGAGTCCGCCCGGCGAGAGGCGCAGGCCGTTCTGCGGCGCACGCTCGTCGCCGCCGCGCTGACGCTGCCGGTCGTCGTCATATCGATGGCCGAGCTCCATTTCCCCGGACGCAACTGGGCGCTGCTGGCGCTCACGCTCCCGGTCTATTTCTGGGCCGGCGCCCCGTTTCTGACGGGCGCGATCCGCACGCTCTCGCACCGGACCGCCAACATGGACACGCTCATCGCGATCGGAACGACCGCCGCCCTCATTCTCTCGATCGCCTCGACGCTCTTCCCCGAAACGATGTCGGCCGGCTCGGGCGGGATGGGCCACGTCTACTACGAGGCGGTCGGAGTGATCCTGACGCTGGTGCTGCTCGGCCGCTACCTCGAGACGCGCGCGCGGGGCAAGACGTCGGCCGCGATCCGCAAGCTGCTGGATCTCGCCCCGAAGACGGCGCGCCTCCTCGAGAACGGCCAGGAGCGAGTCGTGCCGCTCGCCGAGGTCCCCAGGGGCGCCCGGCTCGCGGTCAAGCCCGGGGACGCCGTTCCGGTCGACGGGATCGTGCGCTCCGGCCGCTCCGCCGTGGACGAGTCGATGGTCACGGGCGAGCCGATCCCCGTCGAGAAGGCCGCCGGCGACCGGGTCATCGGCGGGACTCTCAACGGCGAAGGCGCGTTCGAGATGGAGGCCACCGCGGTCGGCAGCGAGACGGCCCTGGCGCAGATCGTGCGCCTCGTCCAGCAGGCCCAGGCGTCCAAGCCCCCGATCCAGAAGCTCGCGGATCGGATCTCGGGCATCTTCGTGCCCGTCGTGCTGGGCATCGCGGTCGTGACGTGGGTGATCTGGTACGTCGTCGGCCCCGAGCCCCGCGCCGTCTTCGCGACGATCGCGTTCGCTTCGGTCCTGATCATCGCCTGCCCCTGCGCCCTGGGGCTCGCCACGCCGACCGCCATCCTCGTGGGAACCGGGCGCGGCGCGCGGTCGGGCATTCTCTTCCGAAACGCCGAGGCCCTCGAGAAGGCCCGCCGCATCACGCTCGTTCTCCTCGACAAGACCGGCACGCTCACGGAGGGAAAGCCCCGCGTGACGGAGCGCGTCCACGTCGCCGGCCTGGGCGACGAGGAGCTTCTGGGCCTCGCCGCGGCGCTCGAGAAGAAATCGGCGCATCCTCTCGCGGCGGCGATCCTCGCGGCCGCCGGGGAGCGCGGGCGCGATCTGCCCAAGGTCGACAACTTCGAGTCGCGGACGGGACTCGGCGTCGCGGGACGCGTGGGGACGCGACGCGTCCTGGTCGGGAGCGCGCGCTTCATGGAGTCGCAGAAGGTCGATCTGGCCCCCGTCGCGGAGGAGATCGCCCGCTTCGCCTCGGAGGGCAAGACTCCCCTCTTCGTCGCGGCCGACGGAAAGCTTCTCGGTTTGCTGGCGGTGGCGGACCCGGTCAAGCCCGACGCCGCGGCCGCGGTCGCCCGCCTGAAAGCCCGGGGGCTGAAAGTCGCGATGCTCACCGGAGACCGCGAGGAGACGGCGCGGGCCGTGGCGGCGCGCGTCGGCGTCGAGGAGGTTCACGCTCAGGTCCTTCCGGCGGACAAGGCGGCGAAGGTCCGGGAGCTCCAGGAGCGCGGCGAGACGGTCGCCATGGTCGGCGACGGCGTGAACGACGCGCCGGCGCTGGCGCAGGCCGACGTCGGCATCGCGATCGGCGCCGGGGCCGACATCGCCATCGAAGCCTCGGACGTGACGCTCGTCGGCGGGAACCTCCACGCCGTGCCCGGAGCCATCGACCTCTCCGGGGCGACGCTCGCGACGATCCGCCAGAACCTGCTCTTCGCGTTCCTCTACAACGTGCTCGGGATTCCGATCGCCGCGGGCGTCCTGTACCCGTGGCTCGGATGGATGCTCTCGCCCATGATCGCCTCGGCGGCGATGGCGGCCTCGTCGGTCTCGGTCGTCGGCAACAGCCTTCGCCTGGCGAATCGGAGCCTGAAGTGATCGGAGCCGCCACCGCGACGAGCTTCGCCTGGACCGCGGATCGCACCGCGGCGGTCGGCATCGGAGCCGCCCTGCTCGTCGCGATCTACGTGTTCTTCTTCGGAAAGCGAAAGGCGGTCTTCGCGGCTGCGGGAAAAACGGGCGCCCAGACGGTCACGATCGTCGTGCAGGGCGGCTACAAGCCCGACCTCATCGTGGCGAAGCGCGGCATCCCGTTGAAGCTCGTCTTCGACCGCCGCGAAGACAGCCCGTGCAGCGACGAGATCGTGCTGCCCGATTTCGGCATCCGGCGGGCGCTGCCGGCCCATGCGAAGACGGAGCTCACCGTGAAGCCCGAGCACCCGGGAGAGTTCGAGTTCACCTGCGGCATGAACATGCTGCACGGAAAGATCCTCGTCGAATGAGCGCGACGCCCGGGTCGACGGAGCCCACGCTCCGGATCACCGAGATCTTCAAGTCCATCCAGGGCGAGTCGACCCGAGCGGGCCTCCCCTGCGCGTTCGTGCGTCTGACCGGCTGTTCGCTGCGCTGCGTCTGGTGCGACACCGCCTACGCGTTTCAAGGCGGGGGCGAGATGCCGGTCTCCGAAGCCGTCGAGCGCGTGCTGGCGATGGGCACGGATCTCGTGGAGGTCACCGGAGGCGAGCCCCTCGAGCAGGAAGCGGTCTATCCGCTCCTCGAGCGGCTGCTGGAGGCCAACAAGACGGTCCTCCTCGAGACGGGCGGCCACGTGCCTCTCGACCGCGTCGATCCGCGTGTCGTGAAGATCGTGGACGTCAAGGCGCCGGGAAGTCTCATGCAGCACGCGAATCTGCCGGAGAACCTGGATCGGCTCGCGCCGCACGACGAGCTCAAGTTCGTGATCGCGGACCGGCGCGACTTCGACTGGGCGCTGGCCTTCGTCGCCGAGCGGAACATCGACCGAAAGAACCTCGTGACCTTCTCGCCGGTCTGGGGAGAGCTGCCGGCCTCCGACCTCGCGGCCTGGGTGCGCGACTCCGGGCGTCCGATCCGGCTGGGCCTGCAGCTCCACAAGCTTCTCTGGGGAGACGTCCCGGGCCGATGACGAAGGCGATCCTCCTCCTTTCCGGGGGCCTGGACTCGTCGACGTGCTTTCTGATCGCGCGTGCCGAGGGCTTCGAGATCCACGCGCTCTCCTTCGACTACGGCCAGCGCCACGCCGTCGAGCTCGAGCGCGCCCGGGCCGTCGCCTCCCGCTACGGCGCCGCCTCGCATCGCGTCGTGCGGATCGACTTCCCGGCGGCCGCGGCCTCGGCCCTGACGAACCCCGCGCTCCCGGTGCCGCACCGGGCTCTCGGCAAAGACCCGATCCCGATCACCTACGTCCCGGCGCGCAACACGCTGTTTCTCGCCAACGCCGTCGCCCTCGGCGAGGCCCTCGGCGCTTTCGACGTGTTCATCGGCGCAAACGCGCTGGACTACTCGGGCTACCCCGATTGCCGGCCCGAGTTTCTCGAGGCCTTCGAACGGACGGCGAATCTCGGCACGCGGGCCGGCGTCGAAGGCGCCCGGTTCCGCATCCATGCGCCGCTTCTTCGTCTGGGGAAGGCCGACATCGTGAGACGAGCCGTCGAGCTCGGCCTCGATTTCGCATCGACGTCTTCCTGCTACGACCCCGGGGCCGACGGCGCCCCGTGCGGCGCCTGCGATTCCTGCCTTCTGCGGAAGAAGGGCTTCGAGGAAGCAGGGGTCGTCGATCCTCTCGGCCGTAAGTAGTTGAGCGTATTACGCTAATATTATTGTATCTAACACTTGACAATGTGACGCTCAAGTCCTACGTATCGTCCTCCCGCGAAAGGACATCTATGCGTTTTGACCAGCTGACCATCAAGGCCCAGGAGGCCGTTCAGGAGGCCCAGCGCGACGCCCGCGCCCGGGGCAACGCCGAGCTCACGGGTGATCACCTCCTGCTCGCGATGCTGCAACCAGGCCGACGGCGTCGTCGTACCGATCCTGCAGAAACTGGGAGCGGATCCCTCGACGCTCGCCCGCGAGATCGAGTCCGACCTGGACTCTCGCCCCAAGGTCTCGGGCGCCTCCGCCGATCCCGTGCGTCGCCCGGGACCTCAACAAGGCGTTCGACCGCGCGTTCGAGATCGCCAAGGAGTTCGGCGACGAGTACGTCTCGACCGAGCACTTTCTCCTCGCCCTGGCCGAGTCCGGCGGCGACGTCGCCCGGCGGCTCGACGAAGGCCGGCGTCAAGAAGGACGCTCTCCTGAAGGCGCTGAAGGAAGTTCGCGGCTCCAACCGCATCACGGATCCCAACCCCGAAGACAAGTACCAGGCGCTGAAGCGCTACACGCGCGACCTCACCGATCTCGCCCGCCGGGGCAAGATCGATCCGGTCATCGGCCGCGACGAAGAGATCCGCCGCGTCATCCAGGTCCTCTCCCGGCGCACGAAGAACAACCCGGTCCTGATCGGCGAGCCCGGCGTCGGCAAGACGGCGATCGTCGAGGGCCTCGCGCGGCGCATCCACATGGGCGACGTGCCGGAGGGGCTGAAGAACAAGCGGGTCGTCTCGCTCGATCTCGGGGCCATGATCGCGGGAGCGAAGTACCGCGGCGAGTTCGAGGATCGCCTGAAGGCCGTCCTCAAGGAGATCGAGGAAGCCCAGGGCACGATCATCCTCTTCATCGACGAGCTGCACACCCTGATCGGCGCCGGCGCCGCCGAGGGGGCCATGGACGCCTCCAACATGCTCAAGCCCGCCCTCGCCCGGGGCGAGCTGCGCGCCATCGGCGCGACGACCCTTGCCGAGTATCAGAAGCACATCGAGAAGGATGCGGCGCTCGAGCGCCGCTTCCAGCCGGTCTACGTCGAGGAACCCAGCGTCGACGACACGATCGCGATCCTGCGGGGCCTGCAGGAGCGCTACGAGATCCACCACGGCGTCCGGATCACCGACGGCGCTCTCGTCGCCGCGGCGAGGCTGTCGCATCGCTACATCTCGGATCGGTTCCTTCCCGACAAGGCGATCGACCTGATCGACGAGGCCGGCGCCCGTCTGCGCACGCAGATCGACTCGGTCCCGGTCGAGATCGACGCCGTCGACCGCCGCATCGTCAACCTCGAGATCGAAAAGCGCGCGCTCCAGAAGGAGAAGACCCGCGAAGCGAAGGACCGCCTCGAGGTCCTCGAGAAGGAGCTCTCCGAGGCGCGCGAGGAGGCGACGCGGCTCCGCGCCAGGTGGACGGCGGAGAAGGAGCGCATCCAGAAGCTCGGCCAGATCAAGGAGACGCTCGAGAAGGTCAAGCTGGAGGCCACGGAAGCGGAGAGGCAGGGCGACCTCCAGAAGGTCGCCGAGCTCCGCTACGGGCGGCTGCCGCAGCTCGAGAAGGAGCTCGCCGCGGAGAACGCGAAGCTCGCGGAGCTCCAGAAGGGCCACCCGATGCTGCGCGAGGAGGTGACCGAGGAGGACATCGCCGCGGTCGTCTCGACGCTGGACCGGCGTGCCCGTCGAGCGGATGATCGAAAGCGAGTCGCAGAAGCTCCTCAAGATGGAGGACCGGCTGCACGCCCGCGTCATCGGCCAGGACGAGGCCGTCGGGGCCGTCGCGGAGGCCGTGAGGCGCTCGCGCGCCGGGCTCTCGGACCCGAATCGGCCGATCGGCTCGTTCCTCTTCGTCGGGCCGACCGGCGTCGGCAAGACGGAGCTCGTTCGCGCCCTCGCGGAGTTCCTCTTCGACGACGAGCACGCGATGGTCCGCCTCGACATGTCCGAGTACATGGAGAAGCACGCCGTGGCGCGCATGATCGGGGCGCCTCCCGGCTACGTCGGCTACGAGGAAGGCGGACGCCTCACCGAAGCGGTGCGTCGCCGTCCCTACTCCGTCGTGCTGTTCGACGAGATCGAGAAGGCGCACCCGGACGTCTTCAACGTCCTGCTGCAGGTGCTCGACGACGGTCGTCTGACCGACGGCAAGGGCCGCGTCGTGTCGTTCAAGAACACCGTGATCATCATGACGTCCAACCTGGGCTCGGAGTGGATCGCCGAGGAATCGACCCGCGACGAGGAAGAGATCAAGGCCAAGATCGAAGAGGCGCTCCGCCGCCATTTCCGGCCCGAGTTCTTCAACCGCATCGACGACGTCATCGTCTTCCACCGGCTGACCCGGGAGGAGATCGAGAAGATCGTCGAGATCCAGCTCCAGAGCATGGCCGCGACGGTGCGGGACCGCGGGATCGAGCTGACCTGGACGCCCGCCGCGAAGAAATTCCTGGCGGGCCGGGGCTACGACCCGACCTTCGGCGCGCGGCCGTTGAAGCGACTCATCCAGAAGCAGGTGACCGGCGCCCTGGCGACGCAGATCCTGGAAGGCAAGCTGTTGCCGGGCGACCAGGCCGTCCTGGACGTGTCGAAGGACGGCGAGTCGCTCGTGTCGAGAAACGTCGAGAAGAACGAAAAGTCCGTAAAGAAAGTCGCCGACTCGAGATCGGCGTAGCACTCGTCCGCGGCGAGTTCGCCGGTTCCGCCCCGCCTCCGGCGGGGCTTTTCTTTTCGGAGCCGGAAACCGGCAATAGACTCCGCCGCTATGGAGTTGTGCAGACCGTGAAAAAGCCGCTCGCCGCGATCCTTCTCCTGACCCTGCCGACCCTTCTGTCGGCCGCTCCGCTCTCGACCCGGAAGAGCGAGGTCGTGCTCGTCGTCGAAAAGGTCTCGCCGGCGGTCGTCAACATCTCCGCCGAGCAGATCCTCAAGCGCCGTCCGTCCATCTTCGACGACTTCTTCTTCGGGGACCCGCGCTCGCGCCGGAGGGCCCAGTCCCTGGGCTCGGGGGCGATCATCGACTCGAAGGGCATCATCCTGACCAACGATCACGTGGTCTCGGGCGCCTCCAAGATCATCGCGACCACGAAGGCGGGCGTGGAGCTCGAGTGCGAGGTCGTGGGCTCCGACACCGACAACGATCTGGCCGTGCTGCGCGCTGTCCGCCCGGGCGGTCCGCTTCCCGCCATCAAGCTCGGCAGCTCGTCGGACCTTCTGATCGGCGAGACGATCGTGGCCATCGGCAATCCGTTCGGCCTCTCGAACACGGTCACCGCGGGCGTGGTCTCGGCCACGGGCCGGACCGTGCGCGCCGAGAACGAGCGCACCTACACGGACTTCATCCAGACCGACGCCTCGATCAACCCGGGCAACTCGGGCGGTCCGCTCGTCAACGTCGACGGTGAGATGGTGGGCATCGCGACGGCGATCATCGGCGGCGGGGCCCAGGGCATCGGCTTCGCGATCCCCATCGACCGCGCGCGCCGCATCGTGGACGATCTCCTCCGCTTCGGAGAAGTCCGGCCGGTCTGGATCGGGATCCGCGGCAAGACCCTCGTCTCCGGCGAAGAGAACCGGCCGCGCGGCTTCCGCGTGCGGACCGTGTATCCCGACTCTCCGGCGGCACGAGCCGGAGTGCAGGTCGGCGACCAGGTCGTGTCGGTGGATGGAACCCCGATCGACTCCCAGGAGGCCTTCGAAACGGTGTTGTCGACACGCGGGCCCGGGCGGCCGTTGAAGCTCGTCGTCCGCGGCAAAGGCGCCGAGCGCACCGTCACTGTCCAGGGCGAGGCGCCCCCTGCCGGAATCGGGCAGCGGCTGCTCCGCGAGGAGCTGGGCATGGCGATCCGCGCCGGGGAATCGGGCCTGCGCATCACGGTCGTGGACCGCGACGGCCTCGCGGCCCAGGCGGGCCTGAAGACCGGAGACTCGCTTCTCGCCGTCAACGGCACCGCCGTCCGTTCGATCGAGGACGTGGACCACGTGCTGCAGCGCGACCTGAACAAGCCGAGCGTGCTGATCGAGATCGGCCGGGGGCGGTTCTCGTACTCGCTCACATTGCCGCTCGACTAGCCGTCGCTTCGTGCGCCGCTGGACTGCGCCTCGGCGCACCGGCCGGCGGCTCGCCGGATGCGCGCTCGACCGCCGGCCTGATCCTGCGCGGCGCACTTCGCTCCCGCGGCGCGAACCTCCTCCTCGCAGCAGTCGGTGCAGACGATTCGCACCGCGAGCGATGCTTCAGCTCGGCTGAACGCGATAGGATCGCGCACCTTGAACGCCCCGACTGCTCCCCGCGTTCGCTTCGCGCCCTCGCCGACGGGCTCGCTCCACGTCGGCGGCGCGCGCACCGCGCTGTACAACCTTCTGTTCGCGCGCCACGAGAAGGGGACGTTCATCCTTCGCATCGAGGACACGGACGTCGAGCGTTCGCGCGAGGAGCTCACGGCCCAGATCCTCTCGGCCATGGAATGGCTCGGGCTCGAGTACGACGAGGGCCCCTTCTACCAGTCGCGGCGCTACGACCTCTACCGCGAGGCCGCCGACCGGCTGATCCGCGAAGGCAAGGCCTATCGGGCCTTCGAGACGCCCGAAGAGCTCGACACGGAGCGCAAGGCGGCCGAGGCCTCGGGGCGCGCCTACCGCTACTCCGGCGCGGGTCGGAACATTTCGCTGGAAGAGAGCGACCGGCGCGCGAAGGCCGGCGAGCGGCACGTCGTGCGCCTGCGGATGCCCGACGAGACGATCGTCGTCGACGATCTGATCCGGGGCCGGGTCGAGTTCCCGGCCGAGGCCCTGGATGACTTCGTCCTGGTGCGCTCCGACGGCCATCCGCTGTATCACTTCTGCGTCTGCGTGGACGACACGGAGATGCGGATCACGCACGTCATCCGGGGAGACGACCACCTCGCCAACACGCCCAAGCACGTCGCGCTGTTTCGAGCGCTCGGCGCGCCGCTCCCGAAGTTCGCGCACCTGGGCATGATCCTCGGCACGGATCGAAAGAAGCTCTCCAAGCGCCACGGCGCGGCGGCCGTCGAAGAGTGGCGCGACGCGGGCATCCTTCCCGAGACGCTCTTCAACTTCCTGGCCCTTCTCGGCTGGGCGCCCGGCGGAGACCGGGAGATCCTTTCGCGCGGGGAGATGGAGAACGAGTTCACGCTCGAGCGCGTCGGCGCCTCGCCTTCGGTCTTCGATCCCGAGAAGCTTCTCTGGATGAACCAGCAGTACATCGCGAAGATGCCGGCGGCCGAGCTTCTCGCGCGTTCGCGGCCGCACGCGGCGGCGGGCGTCCCGCCGGAGGCGGTGGCGCTGCGGGCGATCGAGCTGCACCGGCCCCGCGTGCGGACGCCGATGGAGATGGGACGGGCTCTCTCGAGCTACGCCGTGGATCCCGCGGAGTACGACGCCGACGGCCTCAAGAAGCACGTCCGGCCGGAGACCGCGCGGCAGCTCGAGGCCCTGGCGGCGGCTTTCGACGCTCTGCCCGAGTGGACGGCCGCCTCGACGGAGGCCGCGCTCCGGGCAGCGGCCGAGGCCGGAGGCGTCTCCGCCGGGAAGCTGATCCATCCGGTCCGCCTCGCTCTGACCGGCGTGACGGTGGGGGCTCCCCTCTTCGACGTCGTGGAGCTTCTGGGGAAGGAGGCGACCCTGCGCCGACTGCGTCGGTTCCTCGAGGGCCCCGCGGCGCCGGCTGCGGCATCGCCGGCGTCGCCGCCGGCCGCGCCTACGCCTGCTTGACCCGGTAGGACTCGCGCAGCTTGCGCAGATCTTTCAGGGCGTTGCGCAGCACCCCGATGACGTTCGAGACTTCGCGCCCGTAGTACCGCATCTCCGGATCGCAGTCGGTCAGGCTGTAGACGGCCTCGTCCTTCTCGAGCCGATCCTTCTCGAAGGTCAGTCGCTCGATCATCTCGTCGAGCTCCGTGCGGAGCACGAAGGCGATGTCGCGCACGCCGAGGAATCGGTTGCACTGGGGGCAGTGGACTTCTTCGCTGCCGGTGTCGGGCACGCTGTCGATCACGAACTGCCGCTCGCAGCGGGGGCACTCGAAGACTTCCGGAATCATTTTTTTTCCGACCCCGAGTCTACTCTCGACCGCCGCGCGACGCGTGTGATTTTCGGATGCCGCCGCGCGCCGGAAAGCTCGTACAATGCGTCGAGGTCCGTCTTCGGCGGACATGGCCCGGCGGCCGCCTCGGAGCCGCCCCCGATGGGCGCCCAGCGTCAGGTGGGAACTTCATGAAGCTGCTCGTCGTCGTCGGAACACGGCCCGAGGCCATCAAGATGGCTCCGGTCATTCACCGCCTCCGCGCCGAGGCGGGCGCGCAGGTCGTGCTCTGCGCGACCGCGCAGCATCGCGAGATGCTCGACCAGGTCGTTCGCGCTCTTCGGGATCCGGCCCGACATCGACCTCGACCTCATGCGCCCGGACCAGACTCCCAACGCGCTCGCGGCGCGCGTCCTCTCGGGCCTCGACGAGGTCCTCGCGCGGGAAGCTCCCGACTGGCTCCTGGTGCAGGGCGACACGACGACGGCGATGGCGGCCTCGCTGGCCGCGTTCCACCGGCGCGTGCGCGTGGGACACGTCGAGGCCGGCCTCCGCACGGGCGATTTCCAGCACCCGTTCCCCGAGGAGATGAACCGGCGCGTCGTGGATCTCGTCTCGGAGGCCAACTTCGTTCCGACGCGACGCGCCGCCCGCGCCCTCGAGGCCGAGGAAGTCCCGGCGGAGAAGATCTACCTGACGGGAAACACCGTCGTCGACGCGCTCCAGGAGATCGCGAGCCGCGAGGGGGACGTCGCCGAGGAGGACCTGGTCCTCATCACCGCCCACCGCCGCGAGAGCTTCGGGGAGCCGCTCCAGCGCGTCGTGCGGGCCATCGGCCGCCTCGCGGGCCGGTTCCCCGCGACGCGTTTCGTCCACGTGATCCATCCCAACCCCAACGTTCGAAACGTCGTCGTCGAGAACCAGAAACACGCGAACGTGACGCTCGTCGAGCCCCTGGACTATCTCGCCCTCGTGCGCCTCATGCGCCGCGCCCGCCTGATCCTGACGGATTCGGGCGGCATCCAGGAAGAGGCTCCGACCTTCGGCAAGCCCGTGCTCGTCCTGCGCGAGAAGACCGAGCGGCCCGAGGGCGTCGAGGCCGGCCTCGCGCGGCTCGTCGGCACCGACGAAGAGAAGATCGTGGGCGAGGCCGGCGCTCTCCTCGCCGACGGCGCGGCGCGGCGCCGCATGTCCGGGACAAATCCTTACGGCGACGGACACGCCGCGGACCGCATCGCGGCCATCCTCATGGGCCGGCCGTACGAGCCCTTCGCCCCGCCCGCCACCTCGAGATCCCCCGCCGCATGAGGATCGTCTCTCCATGAAGCTCGGCTGGGAAACGGGATTGCGCGGCCATCTCTACACCGCCGGCCGCCGGCTGGTCCCGCTGTCGTGGCGGCGTGCATTGCGGCGCCGGCTGAGTCCGGAGCGGCTGCTCGGGATCCGCAAGCCGCCCGTCGAGATCGCCTGGCGGCCGCTGGATCCGGGACGGCCGCGCGCCGACGCCGAAGACGTCCTCGTGCTCCCCGTGATCGCCTGGAGCTACCGCCGCCAGCGCCCGCAGCAGCTCGCCGAGGCTCTCGCGCGCCGCGGGCGGCGCGTGTTCTACGGCTCGGTCCAGGGCGAGGGCGAGCCGCTGGAGCCGGTCGGCGCCGCGCCCGGCGTGACGCTCCTGCCGATCGACGGCCCCAGGCGCGAGGATCTTCCCTCGCGGCGACTCCGCGGCCGAGCGCTCGAAAAGGCCCTGGACGCGCTCTCCGCGGCCCGGCAGCGCTTCGAGATCGCCGGGGCCGTGCTGCTCGTCCAGTCTCCTTTCTGGGCGCCCCTCGCCACGGCGGCCCGGGAGCGGTTCGGCTGGCGCATCGTCTACGACTGTCTCGACGCCCACGGCGAGTTCTCGACGAACCGCGCCCGCGTCCTGTCGGAGTCGGAGGAAGAGCTGGCCCGCGCCGCGGACATCGTCGCCGCGACGTCGGAGACGCTCCGCCGCCGCATGGAGAAATGGTGCGCCTCCTCGCGCCTGCTCCCGAACGCCTGCGACTTCGCGCTTTTCGAGGCCGTCGCCCCGGTCCGCGAAGGCGCCGGGCCGCTCACGGTCGGATATGCCGGCGCCGTCGACGCCTGGTTCGACATGGAGCTTCTCGAACGTCTCGCGGCGCTCGCGCCGGAATGGAGCTTCGAAATCGTGGGCGGGCTCGAGGGCGGAGCGCGGGCCCCGCGTTCGCACGGCGACCGGGGCAACGTCGTCTTCCACGGCGAGCGGCCCCACGCGGAGATGCCGGCGTTCCGAAGCCGTTTCGACGTCGAGATCATTCCATTCCGGCTCTCGGCCCTCACGCACGCGACGGATCCGGTCAAGCTCTACGAGGCCGCGGCCGCCGGCCGGCCGCTCGTCGCCACTCCGATGGAGTCCCTCCGGCCGTTCGCGCGGCGGGGCGTCGTCCGCCTCGCCGCGACCGCCGAGGACTTCGTCCGGGAGATCGCGGCCGCGGCGGCGGAACGCGCGGCCGGCGCGGCTCGCCAGCGGGCCTTCGCCCGCGAGAACACCTGGGACATCCGCGCCGCGGCGCTCGACTCCTGGATCGCCAACCTCCCTCCCCTCGCCCTGCCCTCGCGGGAGAGCGCGGACGGCGCGAGGCGCTCCGCGTGAGCACCCCGTGCCGAGGAGCGCCGAAGGCTCTCCGCCGCTGCGGTCCCGGTCTACGACTCGTCGCGCCGCCGGCCGCGCTGGGTCGAGGAGGCGGCCCACCTCTGGCGGTACCGGGGGCTCGTCCACGAGCTCGTCGTCCGCGACATCAAGATCCGCTACAAGCGTTCGGTGCTCGGGATGCTCTGGACGATGCTCGCGCCGCTGCTGAACATGATCGCCCTGACCCTCGTCTTCTCCGCGCTCCTGAAGACGACGATCTCGAACTACCCCGTCTACTTCATGGCCGGCCAGATCTTCTGGAACTTCTTCGCGCAGACGACGAACGGCGCCGCGTCCCAGACCCAGGCTTCGAACGATCTCGCGAAGCGCATGTTCGTGCCGCGCTCGGTCTTCGTCGCCGCGGCGGTCGGCGGCGGGCTGGTCAACCTGTTCCTGTCGCTCCTGCCGCTGGTGCTGATCCTCGCGGTCACGGGCTTCCGGTTCTACGCGACCTGGGCCTTCCTCCCCGTCTCGATCTTCATCCTGACGATCTTCACGACCGGCGTCGCGTTGCTCCTCTTCACGCTGACCTCGCGCTTCGCCGACGTGCGGGAGATGTACGGCGTGATCGTGCAGACGTGGTTCTTCCTGACGCCGATCGTCTACGAACCCACCATCGTGCCGTTCCGGTACCGGGTGTGGCTGTCGCTCAACCCGATGTACCACCTGATCCAGGTCTTCCGGAAACCGATCTACGAGGGAGTTCTCCCGTCGGTCGAGCTGATCGTCGTCTCGCTGGCGTTCTCGATCGCCGTCCTCGCGACCGGCTGGGTGTACTTCTGCCATCGCACGGACAAGATGGCCTACTGGAGCTGAGCCGAGTGACCGCCGTCATCCGGCTCGAGAAGATCGGGCTCCAGTACCGCGTGCCGAACGAGCGCATCCACTCGCTCAAGGAGTACGCGATCCGGCGCCTCCAGCGGCGACTCAGCTACGCGGAGCTCGAGGCCCTCAAGGACGTGGATCTGACGGTCGAGCCCGGCGAGCGCATCGGCGTCATCGGGAGAAACGGGGCCGGCAAGAGCACGCTCTTCCGCGTCATCTCCCGGGTGCTGCCGCCCTCGGCGGGACGGGCCTACGTCGCGGGAAGGATCGCGCCGATCCTGGAGCTGGGCCTGGGGTTCCACGGCGAGCTCACCGCGCGCGAAAACGTCATGCTCCAGGGGGCGCTGCTGGGTTTTTCGCGCGCCGACATGCGGCGGCGCCTCGAGCGGATCGTCGCGTGGGCCGAGCTCGACGACTTCATCGACGCTCCGACGCGGACGTTCTCCACCGGCATGGCCGCGCGCCTCGCCTTCGCCGTGGCCACGGACGTCGATCCCGACATCCTCCTGGTCGACGAGGCCCTCTCGGTCGGCGACGAGAAATTCCAGCGCAAGTGCCACGACCGCATGCAGGGGTTTCACGACCGCGGCAAGACGATGATGCTCGTCTCCCACTCCCTGGCGCAGATCCGGGACAACTGCGACCGGGCGATCTGGCTGCACCACGGCCGCCTCGTCCGCGACGGCGACGTCGCCTCGGTCACGGAGCAATACCACCAGTGGTCGCTCGGAGAGACCGACCTCGTCACGTAGCGCTCCCGCCCGAAGAAAACGGGCGCGGCCGAAGCCGCGCCCGCGTGGGAGCCGATAGAGATCCGGAAGCCTAGGGGCCGTACAGCACGAGGCCGAACGTCTTCGACGAGGAAGACGGCCATCTGCTGGCGCGCGACCTCGTCGATCGGGCAGAAGTTGCCGCCGCCGCAGCCGCCGGTCACGCCGCGCGCCGCGATCTCGTTGATCCAGGGCGCGAACGGGCTCGAGCAGGGCACGTCCGGCGAAGACCGTCGACGGTCAGGGCGGCGGCACGTAGCCCGAGCCCTCCAGGGCTCTTGAGCAGGAACACGGCCATCTGCTGGCGGTGCGTCGGGCTGGCCGGGACAGAAGTTCGTCCCGTCGCCGCAGCCCGCCGTCACCCCGCGAGCGGCGAGCTCGTTGACCCACGGAGCGAACGGGCTCGAGCAGGGCACGTCGTCGAAGACCTGCGGTCGTGCAGTCGGGAGGCGTGTATGCGTCGCCCTCCCTGGCCTTGAGCAGGAAGACCGCCATCTGCTGCCGGGTCACGCTGTCGGCCGGGCAGAAGGTGTCTCCGGCGCCGCAGCCGGCCGTCACGCCGTTGTGCAGCACGGTCTCGATCGCCGGATAGAAGAGGCTGGACGAGTCGGAACGTCGGTGAAGCTCCCGCCGACGTGGAGCGTCCACGTCCTTCGTCGCCGGTGCACGCCCTGTCGGGGAGCTGCCGACCGTCTCGTCGACGGTCGCGTCCCAGTGCGTCGCCGGCCGGGTCGCCGCCGTGATCGTCACCGCGTAGCAGTCCGAGCACGCGTTCTCCCCGAGAATCCCGATGGTGCCGTACGCGGCCGCCGTGTCCGTGAGGTCGTACGTCGCGCCCGCCGGGCCCGTGAAGTTCGAGGCGGCGCCCGTCAGGTCGATCGCGCGCGATGCCGATGTTGCGCCAGGTCGGCGAGATCGTCGCCGTCTCGCCGGCCTCGAGCACGCCGTTGCCGGCCGCGTCGACGGCGAGGGCCTTCGGCGCGACGGACTCGGTGAGGCAGGTGTCGCTCTGCGCGTCGGGCACCTGGACGTAGAAATTCGTGATCGTCACCTCGTCGAAGTCGAAGCCGGCGCCCGCGAGGTTGGCGTCGGTCCCGTAGCGAACGTCGAGCTGGGCGAGCCGCCCGGTGAACGCGCCGCCGGGATTGAGGGCGGCGCTGGCTCCAGGTGGACGTGCGCGAAGTTCGGGTTGCCCGGCGAGACGCGCGTTCCAGCCCGCCTGGCCGCCCGTGGCGCAGGTGCCGTTGGCCCGCCCGTTGGCGACCGCTGTACACGGTCCCGCCGTCGGGATCGACGACCGTCCGGTTGCCGGCGTTGACGTCGAAGCACGGAGACGTTGGCGCGATCCCAGGACTCGCCGCCGGAATCCGGCTCGATGTCGAACCGGTCGGAGATCGAGAGGGTCGACGTGCTCGACAGGACGAACGACGGCGAGCTCGGATCGACGTCGCACGGTCGTCGAGGTCGAACGACGAGGAGATGTGCGCGTTCGTTCCGTTGGCGCCGCGCCGGTCGAGCGGACGAAGGTGCCGCGATCGACCTGCCAGCCCTCGTCGTCCGTCTTCGAAGCTGAAGGTCCGTGTGAGGCCGGACGAGCTCGAGGTCGCTCTCGACGTGGTGGAAGTGAGAGCGTCGTGGTGCGCGGATCTCGGCGCGAGCTCGTCCGCCGTCGCGGTCGACCAGGAAGTCGCGTGGTCCTCGTCGAAGTCACGAGCCCCTGCGGCTGGATCTGGATGTTCGCCGTCGGCGATCTGGCAGTCGCGAGGTCGGCCGCGAGCGGCATCGGGCAACGTCCCGGTGACGATCGTGGTCGGATGCGTGAGCGGCGGATGCTGATGATGCGGACGTTCGTCAGCGTCGACCGGTCCCCGCAGTTGTCCAGGTCGAAGGAGATCGTCGTCGACCTCGCAGTTGTCGAGGAACGGGTCGTCCGTCGCCGCCGGTCAGCCCGAACCTGGTCGTGCATCGACGAGGTTCGCCCCGGCGACCGGCACGCGTCGACGACAGGTCGGCCATGGTGCCGAAGCAGGAGTCGTTCGAGCCGACCGGCGGCCACGGAGTAGGAGTAGGTCCGGCCGTTCTGGAGGCCGGTGTCGCGGAACGCGAGAGCTGGTTCGATCTCGCCGACGATCTTGACCTTGCCGATGTCGCAGCCGGTCGACGCCCTCGCCGCGGTACACGACGTACTTGGTCGCGTCCTCGACCGCGGTCCACGCGAGGTCGACGGCAGCGATCGCTGCGGCGTCGCGGTGACGACCGGCGGCGCCTGGTCGGGCCGCCGGCGCAGCCGATGTTCGTCGACCGCGGGAGTGGCGCAGTGGATCTCGTGGCGCTCGAAGGCCGCGCGGATGGCCGTCATGTGCGGCGTGCCGTCGGTCAGGTTGCCGTTGTCGTCGTCGGCCGCGAGAACCTGACAGGTAGCCGCCGGTCGCCGAGCAGCCGCCGCCGACCGAGCACGTGTACCAGTTGCCGTGACCGACTGCGCGCCGAGGTAGAAGAGGCGAGTCGTGATCTCGTGGGCCGTGTTGAAGTCGTAGTTGTACGGCGGCGTCAGCAGGTCCACGGGTCATGAGGTCCCACGCCGTCTCCGCCACGACGTAGTCCCTCGCAGTGCGTCTCCCGGTTGCACGGGCCGCGGAGCCGTTCCGCCGGGCAGGCCGGAGCGCCGAGCCCGTGACCGGTGCACTGGCCGTCCGTGAAGCCGCTCGTGATCCAGCTGATCGTGTGCGGCGCGTCGCAGCGGTGGTTGACGATAGTTGATGTCGCGGACGCCCGTGCAGCCGGTGGCCGGCGTGCCGTCGCAGACGTCGCCGTAGCCGCCGCAGACCTCGTTCGCGCAGGAAGCCTCGCCCGATGCACGACGTGTTGAGGCGGATGACGGCGTAGATGTCGGCGATCGCCTCGCCGGGGCCGGCGATGTTCGGGTTGTGCCGTTGTTGTCCATGCCGTGGCCCCACTCGTGGTCGAAGATCGCCGCGATGCTCGCCGGTGTTGCGGCAGCCGCCGATCCGGAACTTGAAGAAGTTGACCGCGGAGCCGTCCCAGAACGCGTTGCACGCGCTCGTGCATGTTCATGTTCGCCGTGAGCTGCGCGCGCGCCCAGTCGCCGCCGCCGGTTCCGGCGCCGAGGTAGCCGCGCGCCTGCTCGGTGATGCGGTTGAGCTCGTAGAAACCGGTGCGGCTCGACTTCGTGTCGCCGGCGGAGTGGCCCACCGGCACCGTGCAGTCCGTCGCCGCCCGGCGTCGGCCCTGCAGCCGAGATCGAGTCGCCGGTGGTGCTCGTCTCGTTGATCGCGCCGCACTGGTCCGCGATCTCGGACGTAGATGCCGTTGACAGCGCGAGCTCGAGATCGAGCCCGGGATGCAGCCGATGATGCCGCCGGAGTCCGTGAACCGCGTGACGCCGTCGACCGTGAAGTCGGCGAAGGGCATCGGCCAGTCGGACTGCTCGATGCCGTCGGGCGGGCGCTGGTCGTTGCTGACCGGGTAGGCGCCGCCGGTGACGTGCCGTCGGCGTACTGATTGCGGTCCTGGAACGAGAGCAGCGTGCCCGTGGACGCGTCGACGAGACCCTCCCAGTTGCCGAGGTCGCCGTCGATCGTGCAGGACGACCACCCAGGCGAGGCGATAGCCGATTCCCGCTCCCGCGGCGACCGGCACGAGCTCGAGCCGCGGCGGCTTGACGAACGCGGCGACCGCCATCGGCTGCACGTGCGCGCGCACGGTGTCCTCGGCCGCCTGGGCCGACACGCCCGGACTGCGCGGAACGTTCGCGCCGACGTCGCCCCAGCGCTGGAGGCCCAGGAGGATCAGGTTGCCGTGGTTGATGGCCGCGCCGATGGAGTTGTCGCGGACCGGAATCCCGTCGACGACGCGCGGCACGTGGATGAAGATGAGGTCGCCGTCGCCGTGGACCGAGATCCGCGGAGACGTCGAGAGCTGCGCGAGGTCCAGCTTCAAATCCCGGGCATTGGCCCGGAGGTAGTCGAGGAGGGCGTTCCAGGCGGCGTTCTTCCAGTCTTCGACGCCGCGGGGCGCCAGGCCGTCGCTCCACGTCAGCGCGTTGCCGGCGCCGCTTCCCGGGATCAGCGGACGGGAGAGAATCAGCGAGCTCCAGCGGCCGGCGCGGGCGTCGTAAAACGCCGTTCCGGGCGCGAGGCCGAGCCCGCGGACCTGCCCGTCGAGCGCGGCCAGCGTGGCGCCGTCGATCTCGGCGAGGGGCACCGTCTGCTCCGGGACGAAGAGGCTCGGATCGTAGAAGAACTTCTCGCTCGCGGCCCCTTTGCGGGGCTGCACCGCACCGAGGATGGACACTGCCAGCCACCCGAAAACGAACAGGGTTACCCGAAGAATCCGGAAATTGGACTTCATGGCACTCCTTGCTCCGAGATCATCCCCGCGGATGGAAACGAATCGCCGCGCTTCATTTGTGAGACTTGAAACTCCGCCACGTTATCGCCAAGAAGTCGCGCTTTCAACGATTTTCAGTGCCCTCGAGACAGCAGCCGGCGGGCGTCTTCGGCGGAGGCCGTTCCGGCGCCGACAACGATCGCTCGTCGTAGATAGATCTCCGCGTCGCCGGTGCGACCGGCGGTCATCAGGAGGCTGCCGACCTTGACGAGAGCGCGAGGATCCTCGAGGCCGAGCGCCAGCGCTTTCTCGAAGCGCTCCAGAGCGAGGACGGGGCGATCCTGCTTTTCGGCGACTTCGCCGGCGACCCACCACGCCGCCGCGAAGTCGGGAAGCAGCCGCATGGCTTCGAGAGCGTGGGTCGCCGCGGCCGCCGTGTCTCCGGCGGCCAGCTCCACCTGGGCAAGGCGGGCGTAGAGGGCTCCGCTGTGCAACTTCTCCGCCTCGGCCTCACGCAGGAGGCGAAGCTCCTCGGACGTCCCGCCGCTCTTCGCGGCGAGCTCGGCGAGACCCAGCCAGGCCGGAGCGAGACGCGGGTTGAGCGCGAGCGCCGCGCGGTAGGACGCGCGAGCCTCTTCGATCCGTCCGGCTCGGGCCAGCAGGCGGGCGAGCTGCAGGTGCAGGAAGTCGAGCCCGGGATTCAACGTGAGCGCGTCGCCGACAGTCTCGATCGCGGCGCCGACCTCTCCTGCGGCCGCCTGGGCTTCGGCCAGCCGCACGAGAAACGGCACGTTGCCGGGGCTCGCCTTGACGAGGACCGTCAACGCCGCGATCGCTTCCGTCGCCCGTCCGGAACGGGTCAGGTCTTTCGCTTTTTCGAACTCATCCAGCAGTTTGATTCCGTCCTTCGGGTCGATCGATCCGGCGCGCCCGCTCGAGCCTGAGAGGTAGCCGAGCTGCCGGAGGGAGCCGGCCAGCTCCGCCGCATCGGGCGGCGCATCCGTTCTCCGCGCGCCCCGGTTCACGTCCGCGATGACGCGCTGGAGTTGTCTCACCGTCTCGGCGCGTTCCGGCGCGCCCCAGAGGTTTCGAGACTCGGAGGGGTCCGCCTCGAGATCGTAAAGCTCGGGTCGCGGCGCGACGATGAGGCGATAGCGGCCGTCGGTGGCGGCGGCGAGCGGGCTCCAGCCGTAGGCGGAGGCGGGCATGTCGGATTCGCTGTACACGGGCGCCGGGCTCGACGGAGCGGACGCCCGCACGCCGGGCAACTCGGCGCCGAACGGCCCGGCTTGAGCGCCGAGGCCCGCAACCGCGAGAATCGTCGCTGCCAGGCCGCGCGTCGCGGCCGGGCCGTCGACCACGCGCCCCGAAGGAACGCCCGGTCCCGCCAGCATCAGCGGCACCGCGAGAGCGCCCTGGTAAAGAAAAACGCCGTGCTCCTTCTCGCCGTGCTCCCCGAGCATCTCGCCGTGATCACCGACGGCGGCCACGATCCGCCGTCCCGGGCCCGGAAGGCCGGCGAGGAGGCGTCCGATCTCCCGGTCGACGTAGGCGATCTCGCCCGCGTACCGACGGGCGGCGGACGCGCCCTTCCAGTCGCCCGGCGGCAGGTACGGCGCATGAGCATCGTAGTAGTGCACCCAGAGGAAGTACGGGCGGCCGGGTGGGAGCTTCGCCGACCAGGCGAGCGCGGCGCTCGTGACGAGGGCGGCATCCCTCTCCGGGTATCCCTGCTCCCCCGTTCTCTCGGCGACCATGAAGTCGTCGTAGATGTCGAAGCCCCGCGCCAGCCCGAAGCGGCGGTCGAGGACGCGCGATGCCACGAACGCCGCCGTGCGATAGCCGCGACCCGCGAACGCTTCCGCGAGCGTCGGAATCCCGGGGGAAGCGCCGCGACTCCATTGTCGCGAACGCCATGGGCGGGGGGCTCGAGACCAGTCAGGATCGAACAGTGCGCCGGGAGCGTCAGCGGCGAAGCCGTCAGCGCGTTCCGGAAGCGGACCCCGCTCTTTCCGAGGGCATCGAGGTTCGGCGTCAGCGGGGAGCCGCCCTCGATCCGTCCGACGTAATCCGACCGCGTCGTATCGAGCGTGATCAGAACGACGGAAGGGGGCGGAATGGTGGCGGCGGCGAGCCAGCCGAGCAGGAGGAGCGGGGTCAAGCCGACGATTATGGGCTCAGATCCGGCCCAAAAAAAACGGGCGCGGCGTGAGCCGCGCCCGTGATCGATGCGAAGAGTGCCTTACCGCTTCAGCGGCGGAGGCGGAGGCGGAGGCAGAAGCACCGGGATGCCGAAGGCCTTGGCCAGGAAGACCGCCATCTGACCGTTGCTGATCGGCTGGTGCGGGCAGAAGTTGTTGTTTCCGCAACCCACGACCACACCCTCGTTGAAGAGGCCCTCGATGTAGTCCGCGTAGCAGGCTCGGGCAGGGCACGTCGTCGAAGACACCCGCGCAGGCCGGAGGCGCCTCGTCGCCGTGCTGGCCTCTCCAGACCAGGGCCGACATCTGAGCGCGGGTCACCGGGACGTTGGGACAGTATTTCGTCCCGTCGTCGCAGCCCGCCGTGACGCCCAGGTCGTAGATACCCTGGATGTAGAACGAGTTGTAGTCGTTGAAGGTGACGTCGTTGAAGATGTTCTGGTAGACCGGCGGAGGCGTGTTGCGCCCGTTGATCGCGCGCCACAGGTATCCCGCCATGTCGGCGCGAGTCACGTTGCCATCCGGACAGAAGTAGAGGACGCCCGGCGCGCACACCGGCGGTCCGCCGAACATCACACCCGCTCCCGCCACTCCGTAGATGTACGCCTCGAATTGGTTCTCGTCCGCGACGTCGAGGAACCGCACCGTCAGGGTGACCGGAACGTTCGGCACAGCATGAGGAGTCTGCGTACTGAACGCGAGCTGGGCCTGCTGGAGACCCGGAAGCATACTCCCCGCATCAAACGTCAGCGTGATCGGGAAGGGATTGGTGGCTCCGTTCCCCGCGCTCGGCGGAACGGTGCCCGAAGTCGGATCCGCGGAGAGCCACGGAATGTCAATCGAGCATCCCCCGGGAGTCCCGGCCTCTCCGGACGAAACCTTGTAGATCTTTCCGTCGTTCTGGTTCACCGCCCAGAGGTTCCCGGCGCAGTCCGCCTCCAGGCCCGCACCGGCACCCTGGCCGAAACCGGTCCACCGGGAAGCTATCGATCACCTCGTAATTATTGTAGGCATCGAGAACGGTGACTCGGCTCCTCAAAGTCATTGACCATGACGAAGAGGTGTCCGCTCGCGGGGAAGAATGCGAGACCCGAGACGTTGAGCGCGACGAATTTCGAATCGAGAATGGTCCCATCCGGATCGAAGTGGTTGATGACACCATCCTCCCAGGAGCCCGCAGTAGAAGGTGTCCGTCGCCACATCGTAGGCCAGACCGCGCTCACCGAGCGGCAAGCCGCCCCAGTCGGGACAGATCGTATTGCCCGTCGGCACCTTGGTCACCGGGTCGAGCTCGTAGATGCACTGATCGTTGGCCACGTTGACCTGCCAGAGCATGCCCGGTCTTCTGGTTGTAAGTGCCGTCCGCGGCGAAGCCGTTCGCCTCTCGTCCAGCTCGTGTTGTCGATCGTGGCACCCGTCGCCGTTCCATCCGGCTCGTACTGGTAGTCGTAGTCGTTGCCGCCGAGGAAGGCGATGTCCGAGACCCAGAAATTGTTCGCTCCCAGGTCGTACGCGACGCCCCACGGACCGTTCAACCCCAAGCGGATAAGACGCGAGCACGTCGCCCGCGGCCGAGATGCGGTGAGGTCCGGCCAAAGTGGGAGTGTGGGGCATCCGCGGGAGGCCTTTCGTATTTGTCAGGCCGATGTTTCCTCTTCGCGGAATCCGCGCCAGGGCTTCCTGCCTGAGATTCTGCGGCGCGAACCCCTTTGTGGTCGAAACGAGGAAGGGAACGTTGAGCTCCAGAAGCTCGAACGGTGCCGGTGCGCCGCCGGTGTTCGTGATTTCGAGAGTCTCATTCGTGGTCCCGCCCGGGTTCACGCGGGCGTTGAAAGCCGTGGGCGCCACCGTGAGATTGCCCGAGAGCAGCTGGAAGTCCAGACGTACCGCCGCGTTGGGCACCACCACAGCGTTGTCCGAGTCGTCCGAGTAGTTCGGGAACGAAGCCACGAACGTCTGCGGACCCGCCTCCGCGTAGAGGATGTAGTACGGCGGATCCCCGGCAAACGACGGCGTGTAGTCCTTCGTCTGTCGCCGAGCCTCCACCGACGTTCTCCACCGTCGCGCCGGCGAGCAGCGTGCCCGTCGACACGTCTTCGACCGTGCCGACCACCAACCCGCCGGTGCCGGCGACGCAGCCGGCCGAGCCCAGCAGGACGTTGTCGACCTGCCACCACCACGCAAATGCGGCGTTGTAGTTGTGGAACCGGGCCTTGACGTCGGCTTCACCCGCCGCCAGTGCCGAGATATCGATCGTCACCCGATGCGGCCCGGGCACATCCGAATCCTGCGCCAGGACGTTCGTCCAGCTCGTGCCGCCGTCGATGCTCACGTCCACGTCCGCGTTGTCGTCGAGGTTTTGATATTCCTCGTCGAAGCGGAGCGTCGCCGACGAGAGCCCCGAGAAATCGACCGACGGGGTGATCATCGTCGTATCCAGGACGACCGTGGACCCCGGACAGTCGCTGTTGGCGACCGCGAACGGGCCCGTTCCGCCCGTCAGGTTGCCCGAGTAGTCGCCGCAAGGATCGCTGCCTTCCACGACCACCCATTCCGTCGGATCGCCCGTCGCCGCCCGTGCTGTTGTTGATCACCGTCCAGCCCGGAGGCATGCGTGCCGCCGCTGAAATCCTCGAACAGACCGGCGATGTCCGGCGAGTAGCCCGGCGCATTGCACGTCTCCGGGTCCGCATCCAGCAGCCAGTTCTTGACGAGCAACGGCGCGTTGCCCAGAGGCACGCCCAGCGGCAGCGTTCCACCGCCCGTCTCATAGCCCGGCGTGAGCGCCTTGACCACGAACGTGTACGTGATGCCCTCGACGAGGTTCCCCACGTCGTAGTAGCCCGTCACCGGGTCCGTGAAGGTCGTAATGTGCGGAGCGCCCGGCCCCGTGACATCGACCTGCGCGTACAACGGCCAGCCACGCTGCGAGTCGCGCACCGTCCCGTTCACCGGCAGCGACGGCGCCACTTCCAGCGTGAAGTCCTGCGTCGTCGTCGTGTCCTCGGTCACCTCGACATCCTCGGCCGAGCCCTGCAGGAAGCCGTACTTGGTGGCCGTCATGTCGTACGTCCCGACCGGCAGAAGGAGCTCGTAGTGACCCGCCACGTCTGTCGTCGTGCTGAAGACTCCGGCGGCGACCGTAGCCCCCTCGAGCGGGTCCGCGCCGTCGCTGACCGTGCCCTCGATCGTGCCGGTCGGGCCGCCGCAGGTCGCGAACTTGAACGACCCGATGCGGGTCTTCCAGTCGAACGAACCGGTCTCCTCGTAGTACTGGTTGGTGTACCAGAACGTGCAGCCGTCCGTCGGATCGACCACCATCGAGCTGTAGTCACCCCAGCGGTTTTGAGTCTCGATCTGCGAGCCCGTCGCCGGCGAACATCGTGTCTTCGGCGCCCATCTGGCCAGGCGGATCCGCCGCGAACCGTCCCGTCAGTCGGATCTCCGGGAAGATCGTCGCGTCGGAAACGCTGTAGCCGACGGCGATGTTGCCGGCGGTGTCCATCGCGATCGAAGGCATGAAGCGATTCGTCGAGTCGGGAGCGAAAGTCCCCGACTGATAGAGCGTGAAGGGCAACGGCTCTCCGCCCGCGACGGCCGGCGGCGGCACGGTCCGCACCTCGTACCAGCGTACGGCTGCCTGGTTTCCATCGGGAGTCTCGGCCACGTTGACCGTCTGGCTGATCACGAGGGACTCGTGGTCGCCGAAGTTGCGGTATTGCATGCCGAACATCGTGCGGCCCGTGAACGCGGATCGAGGCCGTCCCCGGCGAGTCGAGCTGCGGAATGCAGTTGCGGGAGAAGCCGCACAGAACCGGATTCAGGTCCGGAATCGGGAGGTCCAGCGGCCCTGTCAGGGTGGTGTTGGCCGGCGTGTCGAAGTCCACGTGGAACTGGAAGAAATGCAGGACCGGGCTCGGGTTCCCGTCCCAGGCCGGATGGCCCAGTGTCACCTGCGGGTTCGGAGCGCCCGTCCGGAGGAACCGCCGCGCCGTCGAGGTCCGCCGGAAGCATCGAGAACATGTCCAGTCCGAGGTCGTCGAAGCCGATGGCGTCCGCCGGGTCGCCGGCGAGCATCGCCGTCACGGTCGAATGCCCAGGTCGCGATCCCCGCGTAATCGAAGGACCCCAAGTTGAACTGGTTGACCGTCATGTAGTAACCGTCGGGCCAGACGCCGAACTTCGGATAGTCCGGGACGTTGCCGAAGTTGTAATCGTAGCGGTTGTACGACCCCCCCGGGTCACCCGACGTGGAGACGGCGATGCACATGTGGAACTCGTCCTGGACGTTGATGTCGAACGCCACCTAGCTCACGAGCCACCGTCCTGCGATCTCGTCGTAGCGGACGATCGGGTCCGTGACGAACTGGTCCTCGCAGAAGCCGCCGAAGCCCTCGAAGATCGCGTTGCCCGGCAGAGGCCCGACGACGTGATCGCCGTCGGTCTTCCAGATCTCGAACACGGAGTTGACGAACTGGAAGAAGAAGCCGTTTCCGACGTCTCCCTCGGTGTCCGGAGGCGCGACCGTGAAGCCGAAGAACGGCGTATTGTCGGCCGCCGTCGAACCGTCGAAGTTGAGCAGGGGCGTCGGCGCGCTCGTGCCGAAGCTCCGCTGCACGACCGAGTCCGCGCCGGGAACGCCGGGCGCCCGCAGACCCGGACGCTCGTTGCGCGCGGCCATGCGATTCGGGCCGCTCGGCGGTCTCGTCGCTGCGGTCACCTCGCGCAATGGTCTCGATCGATCGTTCTTCAGCGACTGCTTGACCTTCGGTGTTCGCGTGGCGGCGCCTGCCGAGACCGAAAACAGGAAGAGACAGGCGATTGCCGACGCGACCGAGGCAGAGAGCCTCTTCGCCGAGCTCCGGTCCATACCGTCCTCCGTTTTTAAAAAAGAAACTATCCGAGGATTTTTACGGGACCTACTATTTCACCCCGTAACTTTATGAGTCAACAATAAAGTTCCGAAAAGGATCCGAGGATCGAATACCGACTTCGCGGGCGGGCGCCTGCGAGTCGAAGCCGGATTTCCAGCGGGAGGAGGCGCTCTCGGCCCGAAAAACGGCGCGTCGCTTCATCGGTTGCCGGAAACAATTGTAAAAAATGCGATCTCACTTTCCCCGGGATTGCCCGTAGGCAATTCAGAAGGCCGCCCGCGAAGTATGACCGTCGTACAAAAACGAAGCGCCGCGCACCCTCAGCGGTGGCGGCGCTTCGCGAGCGAAAACGAAACGTCTCGACTAGGGCAGCGGGAGATTGAACGTCAGCGTGAGGAAGACGGCCATCTGCGCGCGCGTCACGGAGTCATTCGGGCAATAGTCTCCGCCGCCGCAACCGCCGGTGATCTGACGATCCGCGAGCTCCTCGATCCACGGGTCGAAGATTCCCCCCTGGCACGGCACGTCGTCGAACACCGTTCCGGTGCAGGGCGGCGGCGTGTACGACGGTCCCTCGGCCGTCTTCAGCAGGAAGGCGGACATCTGCGCTCGCGTGACCGGGTTGTTCGGACAGTAGTTGCCGCCGCCGCAACCGCCGGTGATTTCGCGGAGCGCCAGATCCTCGATCCACGGATCGAACGGTCCGCCCGTGCACGGCACGTCGTCGAAGATGCTCCCGGAGCAGGGCGGCGGCGTGTACCCCGATCCCTCCGAGGCCTTCAGGAGAAACACGGCCATCTGTGCGCGGGTCGTAATCAGGTCCGGACAGTAGATCCGCGTCCCGCATCCCGCCGTGACGCCGGCGTTGAAGACCGCGGCGATCTCGAGGTACGCGAAATTGGACGTCGGCACGTCGAGGAACGTCAGGTTGATGTCGAAGGTGGCCGTCGCGGAGAGGCCGCCCCCGGGCGCGGGCGAGAAGACCGTCACGTCCGCCGTGCCGGCGGTCAGGAGGTCGCTCGCCGGGATGTCGGCCGTGATCTGGTTGATGGACACGAACGTGGTCGGACGGTCCTGGCCGTTCCAGCGGACCACGGAATCCACCACGAAGTCCGTGCCGTGGACCGTCAGCGTGAAGCCCGGATCGCCCGCGATGACGGTCCCGGGATCGAGGCTCGTGATGGCGGGGACCGGGTTGGGCGCCGGCGTGACCTTGTAGATCTCCCCGCCGTGGTGGCAGAGGTACAGCTCCCCGTCCGTATCCTCGCCCCAGCCGGAGATGTTGAAGCCCGAGTCGAGCAGCTGCGTCGAAGTCCAGTCTCCCCCGCCGTCCTGGACCGCCTGCCAGATCCGGCCGGTGCAGTAGTCCCCATAGAGATAGACGCCGTAGAAGCTCGGGATCTCCGTGCCCCGGTACCGGAATCCCCCCGTGACGGAGCAGCCGAGGTTGTGCCCGTACTCGAGAATCGGCAGCACGAGCGAGCCGTCGTTGCAGTTGGTGTCCGGGTTGTAGCAGTGGAAGCCTTCCATCAGGCGCCAGCCCCAGTTCTCCGAGCCGTTGCTGTCGGCGGGCTGAAAGTCGATCTCCTCCCAGAGGTTCTGGCCGACGTCGGCGATGAGCAAGTCGTCCGTGTCGCGGTCGAAGCTGAAGCGCCAGGGGTTGCGCAGGCCATACGACCAGATCTCGTCGCAGCCGGCCCGTCCGACGTACGGGTTCGTCGCCGGAACGCCGTACGGCGCGGCCGTGGTCTGGCCGCAGGGCACGGTGCCGGTGCCGGACACGTCGAGCCGGAGCATCTTGCCGAGAAGGACGTTGAGGTTCTGCGCGTTGTTCGGAACATCGCCGCCACCGCCCCCGTCCCCGGTCCCCATGTAGAGGTACCCGTCCGGCCCGAACATGAGCTGTCCGCCGTTGTGATTCGCGTTGGTCGGGTGCGGGATGACGAGGACGATCTCGGCCGAGGCTTCGTCGGCCACGTCGGGATTCGCCGAGACGGAGTAGCGCGCGAGCGTGATGTCGCCGGGCGTGGCGATGTCGTCGGTGTAGTAGACGTAGAAGAGGCCGTTCGAGGCATAGTCCGGATCGAAGGCCATCGAGAGGAGCCCCTGCTCGGAGCCGTCGGAGGTCAGGGTGGCGATGTCGAGAAAGGGCGTCGGCAGGAGCGCTCCGTTCTTGTAAATGTGGATCGTGCCGCCCTGCTCGACGATGAAGAGGCGCGGATCGTTGGGCGCGTGCGTCACCTGGACGGGCTCGGTCACGCCGTCCGTGACGAGAGTGAACTCGACCACGGGCCCACCGAGAGGCGCGGACATCGAGAGCGCCCATTCGGGGCCGGCCGGAGATCCGGCCGACGCGCGCCGGCCGTCGGAAGGACCGCCGGCGGCTCCGGAGGCGTCGCCGACGACGTCTCCCCGGCCCTCATCGAGCCGGTAGAGCGCCGCCGTGTCGGCGTCCGGAAGAAACGGCTGCCGCGGCCGCGTGAAGGAACGCGCGTAGCGCAGAACCGTCGAGACCCGGATCTCGTCGAGATATCCGTCGTAGGCGGTGGACCGCGTTCCCGTGTCGTCCTTTTCGGCGCCGAACACGAGGTACGGATCGCTCGGCGATGCGGCCTCGGCGTCATCCGGGTACGACACGTCGCCGTCCGGCCCGTCGGCTTCGGCGTCGAGGATGCCGTCCACGAAGATCCACATCCTCCCGTCCGAGCGGCGGCGCTCCACGGCCACGTGATGCCAGGCATCGTCGAGAACGGGGCGCGCGCCGCAGATCGTGCGGTCACCCGTCCCGTCGCCGCTGACGCCGAAGACCACGGTGCCGCCCGCGACCGAGACGCCGAACTTCCGGTCGAGACCCGAACGGTCCCGGTCCACGAGGACGTTGCCGGCCTTCCAGTCGGCGTTCGTCCCGCACGGCACGCTCTTCGCGGTGTTGTCTGCCGCCGCGGCCCGCATCCAGAACTCGATCGTGAAGTCCGTCGCTCCCACGTCGACCGGCGGACCGGGGCGGGAATCCGCGGGATCGTCGATCGGCACGCGGATCTGGTCCGCGCCCTGCCGGCCGTTTCCGTGAAAGCGCAGCGAGGACGCGCCCGAGGCGAAAGCCGCCACAAAGAGAGCGGACAGAGAGAAAAAGAGGGCGACTCGGAACCGTAGATTGTCCATAAGACCCTCGATTGTAGGCCAGCACACCCCACCCCGAGGGGGGTTCCGTCGTACATTTAAGCTTCGTGAAGGTGACTCCGAGCACGCGCATGTCCGCCCGCGCGAAGAGGCGGCCCGCATGAGCGTCGGCGAGCTCCTCCTCTTCGGCAACGTCAGCCAGCCGCCCTTCTGCAACAACCTCTATCCGCCGCTGCGGGCGTTTCAGAAGCTCTTCCGGACGACCCTCATCGAGCCTTCCTCGCTTCCCGGCTTCGTCTCGACGGGAGGGGCGAAGCCCGCCCTGGTCCCCGACGATTCGGTCTTCTCCCACACGGATCCTCCGCCTCAGGCTGGTCGTGTGCCTCGGCGGCGCGCTCCACCTGTCCGCGCGCGCCCGAAGGATGTTTCCCTCGGACACGATCTTCGCGGGGTTCGCGCTCTCGGACCCTCAGGGCCTCGAGGCCTCGCTCGCGATCGCTCCCGAGTTCGATCTCTTCTACACGCAGGACGCCCAGACGCTGCCGGCGTACGCGGCCCGGGGAATCGCGGCGCGCCGCTGCGATCCCGCCACCGATCCCGAGCTCTACCGGCCGCTCAAGACCGCTCCTCAGTGCGACCTCCTGTATTACGGGAAGTGGACGCCGTACCGCAACGACCTGCTGGAAGCGTTGTCGGCACGGATGTCCGTCCGGCTCCACGCATACGAGGGCGAGAAGCGGTGGACGATCCCGACGCGGCCGCCGCTCGACACTCCCGACGCGCTGGCCGGGGCCCTCAACGGCGCGAGGCTCGCCCTCGAGACCGCGCTGGTCGACGACATCCACGGCAAGTTCCGCGGCACGTATCGGCTCACGCCACGCGCCGTCTTCGCGGCGTCCTGCGGCGTGCCGACGCTCGTCGAGAGCTTCCCCCGCCTCGCGGAAACGTTCGAGCCCGGCGTCGAGATCGCGGTCTTCCCGACGAAAGACGAGGTCGTGGCCTCGGCGGTCAAAGCGCTCGCCGACGAGCCCGCCCGTCTCGCGATGGGCCGCCGCGCTCGCCAGCGGGCGCTGCGCGAGCACACCTGGGATCGCCGGATCGAGGCGTTCGTCCTGGACGTCGCCACGTGGCGAAGAAGCCCGAAGCCCCATCTTCCGCCTGAGCCCCGGGACCGAAGGGTCTGACACACCGAAGGACGCGCCGGGCTGAACGCGGGCTTCCGGCCCGCGTGAGACCCGGCGGTACTCCGAGATTCTGACTACGGCACGTAAGGAAGCGCGAACGCCTTCACGAGGTACACCGCCATCTGCGCGTTCGTGATGCTCGCGTTCGGGCAGTAGTTTCCTCCGCCGCAGCCGGCGGTGATTCCCGCGTCATAGATGCCTTCGATGTAGTCCGCAAACTGGCTCGGGCACGGAACGTCCGCGAACACTCCCTCGCACGGAGGCGGCGCCTCGTCGCCCTTCAGGCCCTTCCACACGAACACCGCCATCTGCGCCGCGCGTGACCGGCACGTCGGGACAGTAGAGAGGCGGCTCGACGCTGCAGCCGGCCGTGATTCCGTCCTGGACGAGGCCCTGGATGTAGTCCGCGTTGAAGCTGCCGAGGAGCACGTCGTCGAACTGTCCCGTGTACACCGGCGGCGGCGTGAGCGCGCCGTGGACCGCGCGCTCGATGAAGGCGGCCATGCTGCGGCGCGTCACGACCTCATTCGGGCAGAACGCGTACGCCGGAGCGTACGGGTTGCAGCCCGGCATGACGCCGGCGCCCGCCGCGCCGTAGATGTAGTTCCAGGCGAAGCTGTCTTCGGGCACGTCGGCGAAGAGCACCGTGAACTGGACCGGCACCGGGGCGACGGGGGTCGGCGTGTCCGTCGTGAGCAGGAGCGACCGGAGACGAAGCCCCGGAAGCAAGCCCGGCAGAGTCGAACGTCACGGTCACGGGCAGCGTGTTGCCGCCGCCGGCCGCCACCGAGCCTCCGCCGGAGCCCGGGACCGTTCCCGACGTCGGGTCCTCCGAGAGCCACGGGATGTCGTTGACGCACCAGCCCCGCGCGCCCGACTCGACCTCGAGGACCTTTGCCCCGAAAATGTCGTAGATCCACAGGTGCCCGGAGCAATCGGCCTCGAGGCTGACTCCGCCTCGCGGCGAGTATCGGCACGCCCGCCGCTCGTCACCCTGAATCCGCTCAACACCTGGTAACCGTTGTGCGGGTCGACGACGTAAATGTCGAACGGCGGGGAACGAAAGACCGCCGACATACAGAAGCCGCGTGGTCGGGTTGTACGCGAGCCCCGAGATCTGAAGCCCGATGGAGCCCGAACCGACGACGTTGCCGGCGCCATCGACCTGCGTGATGCCACCGAACGCATCGCCGACGTAGTAGGTGTCGGTGACGTAGTCGTAGGCCAGGCCGATCGAGCGGCGGGAAGTTGCTCCAGGGACCGCAGATCTGCTTGCCGGTGACGACCTTCGTCACCGGATCGATCTCGACGAGGCACTGGGCGGGAGAGGTGACTTTGTAGGCGATGTCGGGCTGCCAGATCATCCCGGTGCGCGCGTTGTAGGTGCCGTCGCCGTACCAGACGGGGCCGACGTCGATCGTCTCGCCCGTCTGAGTGCCATCCGGCTGGTACTGGTACTCGAGACCGTCGCCGATGATGGCGTTGATCGGGTCCCCGGCGAAGGACGAGTTTGTGATCCAGAGGCGGTCGACGCTGGTGTCGTAGGCGAGGCCGTAGGCTCCCTCGAGATCGACCGCGAATGAACCGACGAGGTTGCCCGCTCCCACCGCGAGCGGCACGTTGGTCGAGTCGTTCGATTGGGTCACCGATTGGGTCACGGCGAGCGCCGACTCGGTGGCGCCGAACCAACCGGTTCGAAACAGCTTCCGGTCCTCCCGCCGATCCTCGATGCCGGCGAAGACCGGCTCGCTGTCGGCCGGCGGCGGAACGTCGACCTCGTGAAGGAGGAAGGTGCCGTCGCCGGTTCCCGCGTTCGACACGTCGAGCGTCACGATCTGCGTTCCGCCCGGGCTGACCGTTGCGGACAGCGGCCGCGGGCTCGCGTCGAGAAGTCCCGCCGCGAGCGCGAAGTCCAGACGCACGACGGTGTCCGGGGTGATCGAGGCGCTCTTGGTCAGCGAGGTGTGGAGCTCCGCCGCGGCCTCGAAGTCCTGCGAACCGCTGCCGGCGGCGAAGATCGAGTAGTAGCCGTCGCCCTGCTCCGGCGCGGGGGCGGTCGTCGTCGAGCTGCCGTCCGCGAGGGCCGTGACCGTGGCGCCGCTCAATCCGAGGCCCGTATTCGCGTTGCTGACGCTGCCGACCACCAGGCCGCCCGGCAGGGTGGCGCAGGCGACCGGGCCGATCGCGACGTCGTCGACTTCCCACCAGAGTCCGAAGAACGCGCTGTAGTGGAAGCGGGCCTGGACGTTGGCGTGCCCGGCCGCGAAAGACATGTCCGCGGTCACGGTGCTCGGGCCCGGAGCGCTCCCGGCAGCCTTCCAGACGCTCGTCCAGGTCGCGCCGCCGTCGATCGAGACCTCCACCTCGGCGGTGTCGCCGAAGCCGCCGTCGAGGAAGTCGCTGGCGAAGCGGATCGCCGCGTTCCCGACGGACGACAGATCCATCGTCGGCGTCACCAGGTACGAATCCTCGAAAAAGCCGCAGAATGCCGTTGTCGATCGCGTAGGGTCCGGAGCCGCCGGTCTGATTCCCTTCGGGGAACCCGCAGGGATCCGCGCCGGTCACGACTTTCCAGTCTCCGCCGGAGTTCGTCTGCACGGTCCAACCCGGCGGAATCGCGCCGCCATCGAAGCTCTCGGAGAGAACCGGCGGACCGAATGTGCCTGCCGTATAGCCCGGCGCGTCGCAGACCGCCGCGGCGATGAGGGTCCAGTCGGCGTCGAGCGGGGCGCCCGCGGTCACGACCGTTCCGCCCGCAGGGGCGTAGCCCGGCCGAACCGTCGTCACGGCGACCGTGTACGTCGTCGCGTCCGCGAAGTTGGCGGCGTACTGCCCGGTGACGGGATCGGAGTACGCCACGACAGGATCCGTCGTCGGCGAGGTGAACTCGATGCGCGCATAGAGCGGCCAACCGTGACCGGAGCCGTCGGTCACCGTGCCGCTGACCTGGACCGTCGGCGCGCCGGCGAACAGCGCGGCGCTCGCGGCGAATGCGCACACGATTCCGAACGCGAGCTTTCTCATGGACAGCGTGTTCATGGCGAATCCTTCCTGTGCCTTCATGCCGGTCCTCATGGGATCACCAGGTAGGCGAGATCGAACGCCTTCACCAGGAACACGGCCATCTGGGCGTTCGTGATGCTCTGGTTCGGGGCAATAGTCGTCGTCGCCGCAGCCCGCGGTGATTCCCTCGTTGTAGATCCCTTCGATGTAGTCCGCGAACTGGCTCGGGCACGGCACGTCGTTGAAGACGCCGGTGCACGCCGGCGGCGGCTCGGAGGCGTGCAGAGCCTTCCACATGAAGACCGACATCTGCGCTCGCGTCACCGGAGTGTCCGGGCAGTAGAGAGGCGGCGAGACGCTGCAGCCCGCGGTGATCGCGTCGTCGACGAGGCCCTGGATGTAGTTCGCGTTGAAGCTGCCGGCGACGACGTCCTGGAAGCCGTTGAGATAGACCGGCGGCGGCGTCAGGGCGCCGTGGACCGCGCGCTCGATGAAGCCCGCCATGCTCCGCCGCGTGACGACTTCGGCGGGGCAGAAATTGAACGTCGGCGTCTGCGGCGCGCAGCCCGGCATGACGCCGGCTCCCGCCGCGCCATAGATGAAGTTCCAGGCGAAGCTGCCCTGCGGCACGTCGTTGAAGAGGACCGTGAAGTCGACCGGCACCGGCGCGACCAGGGTCGGCGTGTCCGTCGAGAAGATGAGCGAGCCCTGCCGGAGGCCGGGAAGCAGGCCGTGTGAGTCGAACGAGACGGTGACCGGGAGCGAGGCCGAGGGAGAGAGCGTCCCTTCCATCGGGTTCTCCGAGAGCCACGGGATGTCGTTGACGCACCAGCCGGTCTCGCCCGATTCGAAGCTGTAGACGATGTCGGAGTCGGTCGTGTTGAGCCAGAGGCGGCCGGCGCAGTCGGCTTCGAGACCGACCGCGTCGAACCCGAGGACCGGGACGCCGCCGTCGGTCACCCGGAACCCGCCGAGGACGGCGTAGTCGGCCTGCGGCTCGAACACCCAGACGTCCCAGGGACTCGCGCCCGGCGTCACCGACGAAAAGGTGCGCGTGTCGTCGGGTTGTACGCGAGCCCGGCGATCCCGAGGCCGATGGACACGGAATCGAGGAGGTTGCCGGCCGAATCGAGATGGTAGAGCGACGTCGTCATTGATGCTGCCGACGTAGTACGTGTCCGTCGCGTAGTCGTAAGCCAGCGAGCGCCGCGGCGAGCTCCCAGGGACCGCAGATCTTGTTGCCCGTCACGACCTTCGTGATGGGATCCATCTCGAAGAGACAGTTGTCTCCGCCGACGTTGACCTGCCAGAGCATGCCGGTCCGCCCGTTGTAGGTCCCGTCGGCCTGCTGGAAGCCGCCGGTGTCGTGGATGTCGATCGTCTCGCCCGTGTCGGTCCCGTCGGGCAGGAACTGATGCTCGAGGCCGTCCCCGTTGATGCCGAAGTCCGGGTAGTAGGGGTTGGCGACCCACAGCCGGTCGACGCTCGTGTCGTAGACGAGACCGAGCCCGAACTCCAGCCCGGTCGGGAAGGACGAGACGACGTTGCCGGCGTTCCCGAGCGTCAGCTCCGGGGCGTCGGCCAGAGCCGCGCGCCGCCCGGCCGGACCGGACGACACCGGATTCGACGCGGAGGCCGCCGGCGGCACGCCGACTTCCTGGATGACGAAGCTGCCGGCGCTCGTGCCGGTGTTGGCCAGAGTCAGCGTCAGATCCTGGATGGCGCCCGGAGCGACGAAGGCCTGGAGCGGGCGCGGAGAGGCGTTCAGTGAGCCGGCCGGAAGCGCGAAGTCGAGCCGTGTCGTCGAGCCGGGGACGACGGTGACATTCCGCGTGACGGACTCGTAAGCCGGAAACGACGCCTTGAAGGACTTCGAGCCGCTGTCGCCGAAGAGGCTGTAGAACCCCGCGTTTCCGGGAGTCGCGAACGAGGTGGTCGAGCCGCCGTCCGGTGAGGTTCTGGATCGTGGCCCCCGTCAGGCCCGCGCCCGTGTTCGCATCGCTGACCGTTCCCACGACGAGGCCGCCGGGAGTCACGGCGCACGCGAAGCTTCCGACTTTCACATCGTCCACCTGCCACGTCCGCGAGAAGAAGCTCTGATAGTGGAAGCGCACCGCAACGTTGGCGTGTCCGGCGGCGAAGGACATGTCGGCGATCTGGTTGCCCGGGCCGGGCACGTCGCTCTCCCGCGTCCACACGTTCGTCCAGCTCGACCCGCCGTCGTCGCTCACGTCCACCTTCACGACGGACGGCTCGAATTGATCGGTGATGTAGTCGTTGGCCCACTGGATGGCCGCGCTCGTGCGGCCCGACAGATCCATCGTCGGCGTGACGAGGAAGGTGTCGGCCGGCCCCTCGCAGCCGGTGTTGACCATCGCGTACGGCCCGGAGCCACCGGTGGCGTTCTCGATGAAGCAAGGTTCGACGTCCGTGTAGACCTTCCAGCTCGAACCCGAACGCGTGTCCACCGACCAGCCCGCGGGAAGGACACCCGCGTCGAAGCTCTCCGAGAGCGCGAGCGGTCCGACGAAAGCGCCGGCGCCGTACCCCGGCGCGGTGCAGGTCGGCGAGACCGCGAGGGTCCAGTTGGCCACGGCCGTATTGGGCGCGATGGCGCGGCCACCGTCAGAGGACCGCCTCCCGGTTCGTATCCCGGGACGAGAGAGGTCACCGCGAAGTCGTAGGTGTAGCCCGCGAGAAGCGCGATGGAGTAGTAGCCCGTCACCGGATCGCTGTAGAGAGTCGTCTCGGGAAATCCGGTCGGGCCGGAAACGACGAGCCTCGCGTAAAGCGGCCAGCCCTGGCCGGAGCCGTCCTTGACCGTTCCGACGACGAGGACGCTCGGGGCGCTCGCGAGCGTGAAGTCCTGCACCGTGGTCGCGCCGGCGGTGACCGAAACTCCGGTCGCCGTCGACGGCAGGTAGCCGTATTTCGACGCCGTGACGTCGTAGGTCCCGGCGGGAAGCGTCAGGAACTGGTAATGCCCGGCCGCATCGGTGGTCGTGTGCGACTCACCGGCCGTCACGGTCGCTCCCGCGATCGGACCGGAGTTGCCCGTCACCGTCCCTTCCAGCGCGCCCGAAGGACCGGAGGTGCAGCTCGGGAAACGCATGGCGCCGATCCGCGTCTTGAAGTCGAAGCTCGACGAATCCGTGTAGTACTCCTGGGTGTACCAGAACGTGCAGTCGTCGACGGGATCGATGGACATCGTGCTGTAGTCGCCCCACCGGCTCGAGCTCCCGAACTGGCTGCCGCCGCCGGCGATCAGGACGTCCTCGGCGCCCATCGTTCCGAGCGGATCGCCCGCGAGCCGTCCCGTGGCGGCGATCGAGGGGAACATGGCCGCGCTCGACTTGGAGTAGCCGAGGGCGATGTTGCCGTCCTTGTCCATCGCCAGCGAGCCCATCCAGCGGAAGTTCGCATCCGGAGCGTAGGTGCCCTGCTGATAAACGACCGGCGCGGCGCCCGGGCTGCGGAGCTCGTACCAGCGGAGAGCGGCGCTTCCCGGTCTCGGTGCCGACGGTGTGGTTGACGACGAGCGACTCGTGGTCGCCGAAGTTGCGGTAGACGAGCCGGTACATCAGACGGTTGCCGAGGGTCTCGAGCTTCTCCGGCGAGTCGAGCTGGGGAACGCACTGCTGCCGTCCATTGGGATCGTCGCAGACGTCATTGATGAACTCGGCCACCGGGATCTCGACCGGACCGGTGAACGTGCTGTTGGCCGGCGTCGTCCAATCGACGTGGAACTGCCACTGCAGCAGCCGCGCCGGGTTGACGTCGTAGGTCATGAAGTAGTTGGGCGAGCCGGCCGGGGGCGGAGTCGGGCCGTCGAGATCCGACGGCAGGACGCCGACCTGGCCTCCCGTGCTGAAGATGACCATGCCGGCCTCGGCGCCGACGAGCATCGCCCCGCGGTCGAAGGCGTAGGCGCCGCCCTCCACCTCGCCGTTCGGCCCGAACATGTTGAACGACATGTAGTAGGCGTCGGGCCAGATCCCGATCTTTCCGTAGTCGGTGAAGAAGGTTTCGTTCGTCTGGAACTCGTACTGGTAGTACTCGCCCGTCGGATCGTTCGTCGTCGAGACGGCGATGCACTGGTAGAAGGGGCCATCCGGGAAATTCGGAAGCGCGAACTGCGAAACGACCCAGCGATCGGCCTGGCGGTCGTAACGCACGAGCGGGTCGCCGTCGTTCTGAACCTCGCAGGGGCCGCCGAGGCCGGCCCAGAAGGCGTTCCCGGCGAACGGTCCCAGGACGACGTTGCCGGACTTGTCGTAGATCGCGGCGATGTCGTTGATGTACTGGAAATAGTGATCGGGGCCGACGTCGCCTTCGGTGTCCGGCGGCACGATCCGGAATCCGACGACCGCGGCGTTGTCGTCGTCGGAGAGGCCTTCGAACTGGATCGAGGCTACGGGCTGGGAGAGGCCGAACTGCCTCTGCGCCACGGGGTCCGAAACGGAAAATGGGGCTGAGGGGCTCTTCTTCGCCACTCCCTTGTTCGGGATCTGGCGCTGGGCGCCGGGCCGCACGGGCCCGTTCGGCCGGTGGTCGCGCAGCCGCGCCGACTTCCCGTGCCGCGTCGAAAACTCGACGATCGGAGGCGCGCTGGCGCCGAGCATTCCGGCCGCCGGAGCCAGACAGGCTCCCACCCACACGAGGACCGAGATCCACCGCGACGCCATCCGAGACATGAAGGCCTCCATTCGCTCGAACCGGGAAAGAAAGGAGTTATCTATCGCGTGGTTCGACGGAGCGAAATAGGACCAAAGGGCTACTTGCGCGATTTGCTCTGTTCACGCACACGCCCGTGGGGGAAACCGACCGGCGAATTGCCGAGGCCCCGCGCGCGGCGCGCTTACTTGCCCGCGACGAGCTTCTGGAACCGGGGGTTCTTGCGCAGCGGATCGAAGTTGGGGTCGATCTTCAGCCAGCCGGGCGAGAGGTAGTACGGGATTTTCAGGAGCGGCTCGAGCTGGTCGAGCGCCTTCTCCGGCTCGCCGACGAGCAGGTAAATCCGCGCGAGCTGGTGCTTCAGGTAGGGGCCGATGTAGGCATCCTTCGACACCGGAGCGAGCGCGACGCCGCGCTCGCCCTCCCGGATCGCGTCCTCTTTCCGGCCGAGGTACGCCAGCGCGAGGCCGAGAAAGGTATTCCGCTGCGGGTCATCGGGAGCTGCGCGAAGTTGCTCCTCGAAGGTCTTCCTTGCCTCCTCAGCGTAGGTGCGTACGCTTGCCGCATCGCCCTTCAGGGCAGAGGCCTGAGCGAGGCAGAAAGCCCAGGTGCCGCGGTCGTCGTCGAACGCGCTCGGCGTCAGCCGCAGCAGAAGCTCTCGTTGCTCGTCACCGAGGATCCAGGCGAGGTCCCAGTAGTTCGCCAGATGGGCCATCAGGGCGGTGGGCTCGACCTCCCTGGGCGCGGCCTCGAGCACGGCCCGGGCACCGCCCAGGTCTCCCTCGCCGAGAAACGTCATGGCCTTGTACTCGATCAGGTTGAGGTTGGCAGGCGCGAGCGGCGAGACCTCGGTCGAGAGCTTCACGAGCCTCGGGATAGCGTCGCAGGTAGATGAGCGATTGGCCGAGGCGTCGCATGGTTTCGACCGACCGTGGATCGAGGCGTTCCGCCTGCCTGAAGTGCTCGACGGACGCATCCCAGCGCCCGAGGCTCCGCTCGGCAAGCGCCGTTCCTGTGAGGAGGTTCGCATTCCCGGGAGCAACACGGAGCCCCTTCTCGTACTGCTCGATGGCGCGGTTGAAGTCAGTGGCAATCACCCGTTCGTAGTTACCGAGTGCCAGGTATCCCTCCTGGCGGTTTGGCGCAAGCGAGACGGCCTTCTCCGCCGCTTGCCGGGCACGCTCCGCGAGCGCCGGAGTCGGGATGCTGTTGGTGTACAGCAGCGAATTGGCGTACGAGACTCTCGCCCACGCTTGCGCAAATCCGGGATCGAGAGCCACGGCCTGCTCGTAGAAGCCGAGCGCCTTGCGCAGGCTGGGGGGATCGCCGGCGGCAAGCCCATTCGCCGCTTCCTCGCCCTTCAAGTAGGCGTCGTAGGCGGCGACGTTCTGTGTGGGCTTCTCGGACAGTCGCGTCTGTTCGTCGGCCGCGAGCGCGCCGCCCAGCGCCTGCGCCACCTTCGTCGCGATGTCCGACTGCACCTGGAAGACGTCCGTGATCGCCGCGTCGAAGGGTTGCTGCCACTTCGAGGCCGGCGCTCCCGACGCCCGGATCTCGACCAGCTCCGGGCTGACCTGCACGCGGTTGGCCCCTCCGGCTTTTCTGCCAGCGCACCGTCGCCGTCAGGAGATAGTGGGCATCGAGCTCCCGCGCGATCTCCTGGGGCGTCTTGGTCGTCTTCTTGTAGGGCGTCGAGCTGCCCCGCGCGATGACCTCGATGCCCGGCACGGAGGTGAGCTTGCCGCGCACGGCGTCCGCGATCCCGTCGGCGAAGTAGTCGTCCTCGGGAGCACCCAGGTTCTCGAACGGCAGCACGGCCACGCGCTTGACGCCGCCGGCCTCTCCACTGCCGCCCTGCGGCGGCGGACGGCGCAGGAGAAGGACACCCACCGCAGCGAGAACGACGACCGCCGCAACGCCGATGAGAACCTTCTTCTTGCCGGTGGGCGGCCTCGCGAGCTGTACGCCGGTTGCCGTCGTGGGAGATGACGCTTCCGAAAGCGCGAAGGCGATGTCATGCGCGGAGTGAAACCGCCGATCCCGGTCCTTCTCGATGCAGTGCCGGACGATGTGGTCGAGAGCCGGCGAGATGTTCCGCCCCGACTGCGTCAGCTCCGGCGGATCCTCCTTCAGGATCGCCGCGATCGTGTCGCTCGCCGTGTCCCGCTTGAACGCCCTCTTGCCCGAGAGCATCTCGTACAGGATCGTTCCGAACGAGAAGATGTCCGAGCGGTGATCCACGGGCAGGCCGCGCACCTGCTCGGGCGACATGTACCCCATCGTCCCCATCACCGTCCCGGGCTCCGTGTGGCCCGAGCCCGTCGCCGCGCTCGTCTTCTCCTCCGGAGCGACGGCCTCCGCCTTCTTCGCCAGCCCGAAGTCCAGGATCTTGACGTGGCCGTCCTTCGAGACGAACAGGTTGTCCGGCTTCAGATCCCGGTGGACGATCCCCTTCTCGTGGGCGGCGGCGAGGCCCTTGACCACCTGCAGTGCGTAGTCGATGGCCTGTCTCTGCGCGATCGGACCCGTGTCGAGCTTGCCCCGCAGCGTCTCGCCCTCCAACAGCTCCGTCACCGCATAGGCCGTCCCGTTCTGCGTTCCGAAATCGTGAATGGCCAGGATGTTCGGATGCGACAGCGCCGCGACCGCCTTGGCTTCGCGCTCGAAGCGCGCCAGTGCGTTCGGATCCTTCGCCACCGAGTCCGGAAGCACCTTGATCGCGACGTCCCGGTCGAGCTTCCGGTCGCGCGCCCGGTAAACCTCTCCCATGCCCCCCGAGCCCAGCGGCGCGAGGATCTCGTAAGACCCGAGGCGCGTTCCAGCTGTCAGGGTCAATGCGGCGTCTGACTGGATTCTAGACCGATCCGGGTGGCCTCCACCCGCAACCCCGGTCTAACCGCCCGCGACGAGCTTCTGGAAGCGGGGGTTCTTGCGCAGCGGGTCGAAGTTGGGATCGATCTTCAGCCAGCCGGGCGAGAGGTAGTACGGAATCTTCAGCAGCGGCTCGAGCTGGTCGAGCGCCTTCTCCGGCTCGCCGACGAGGATGTAGATCCGCGCGAGCTGGTGCTGGTAGTAGGCGTTGAGTCGCATCTTTCGAAACCGGAGCGAGTGCGACACTGCGCTCGCCCTCCCGGATTGCCTCATCCTTCCGCCCGAGGTACGCCAGCGAAAGACCGAGCGCCACGTGCCGACCCGGATCATTGGGAACGTCTCGGAGCTGCTCCTCGAACGCCTTGCGGGCCTCTTCGGCATGCAAACGCGCGCAGGCCATGTCCCCTCGGAACGCACAGGTCTGTGCCAGGGTGATCGCCCAGGCTCCGCGGTCGCCGTCGAAGGCAATCCGGTGTCAGGCGAAGGAGCAGCTCCTGCTTCGTATCGTCGAGGACCCAAGGGAGGTCCAAGTAATAGCCAAAGAAGGCCACGAGCGCCGTCGGTCGAGCTCCCGGGGCGCGCCATCGACAGTGGCTCGAGCCCCGGCCAGATCGCCTTCTCCGAGATACGCCATCGCCTTGCTTTCGATGAGGCTCAGGTTCGCAGGCGCGAGCGCCAGAGCGCCGTCGAAAGACTCACGGGCCTCGCGATAGCGTCGCAGACAGAGAAGGGCCTGGCCCAGCGCCACACTCGGAATCCGGGGATCGACACGCGCCGCCTGCTTGGAAGTGCTCCAGGGCCGCGTCCCACCGTCCGAGGGCCTGTTCGGCGAGCGCGGCTCCCCGAAGGAGACCGCTGTGATTCGGCGACTGCCGCAAACCCTTGGCCATGGCTTCGAGCGCCCCCACGTTGTCCAACATTACGAGGCGCCGGTAGCCTCCCAATGCCTGGTAGCTCTCCGGCCGGTCGGGGGCAAGTGCGATGGCCTTTTCCGCGGCCTGCCGGGCACGATTCGACAAGTTCCACGGTCGGCGTGCTGTTCGCATAGAGCGACGAGGCCGTACGCGAGACTCCCGCCCAGGCCTGCGCGAAGGTGGGATCCAGAGCCACGGCCTGCTCGTAGAATGCAAGTCCTTTCCTAAGGGTGGGCGGGTCCGTCGCTACTCCCGACCTCCTCGCCCTTCAGAAACGCGTCGTAGGCGGCGAGGTTTTGCGTTGGCTTCTCGGAGAGACGTTTTTCCTCGCCCGCTCCCGACGCGACTCCCAGCGCCTGCGCCACCTTCGTCGCGATCTCCGACTGCACCTGGAATACGTCCGTGAGCGCCGCGTCGAACCGCTGCTGCCACTTCGAGGTCGGTGCTCCGGGCGAGTCACGTCCACGAGCTCGGGGCTGACGTTGCACCCTGTTGGCTCCTTCCCCTTCTGCCAGCGCACCGTCGCCGTCAGCAGGTAGTGCGCATTCGAGCTCCTGGGCGATCTGTTTCGGAGTCTTGGTCGTCTTCTTATAGGGAGTCGAGCTCGCCCCGGGCGATGACCTGGACGCCGGGGACCGACGTCAGCTTGCCGCGGACGTCGTCCGCGATGCCGTCGGCGAAGTAGTCGTCCTCAGGCGCGCCCAGGTTCTCGAAGGGCAGCACCGCGATGCGAACGGCGTCTCCGGTGCCCGGAGCCGTGCCCGTCGGCGGCCGTTTCCACAGAAACAGTCCCGCGGCCGCGAGTACGACCACGACGGCCACCGCGATCAACGCGTTGCGGCTGCGCTTCTTCTCCGGCGCGACGACGATCGCCTGCACACCGCTCGTGAAAGTCGTCGTCGGGCTCGACGTCTCCGAAAGCGCGAACGCGATGTCCTGCGCGGACTGGAACCGCCGGCTCCGGTCCTTCTCCAGGCAGTGCTTGACGATGTGGTCCAGAGCCGGCGAGACGTTCCGTCCCGACTCCGTCAGCTCCGGCGGATCCTCCTTCAGGATCGCCGCGATCGTGTCGCTCGCCGTGTCCCGCTTGAACGCCCGCTTGCCCGAGAGCATCTCGTAGAGGATCGTCCCGAGCGAGAACAGGTCCGAGCGGTGATCCACGGGCAGCCCCCGCACCTGCTCGGGCGACATGTAGCCCATCGTCCCCATCACCGTCCCGGGCTCGGTGTGGCCCGAGCCCGTCGCCGCGCTCGTCTTCTCCTCCGGACTGACGACCTCGACTTTTTTCGCCAGCCCGAAGTCGAGGATCTTGAGATGGCCGTCCTTCGAGACGAACAGGTTCTCGGGCTTCAGGTCCCGATGGACGATGCCCTTCTCGTGGGCCGCGAGAGTCCTTTCGCGGCCTGGAGCGCGTAGTCGATGGCCTGCTTCTGCGCGATCGGACCCGTGTCGAGCTTGCCCCGCAGCGTCTCGCCTTCGAGAAGCTCCGTCACGGCGTACGCGACGCCGTCCTGCGTTCCGAAATCGAAGATCGAAAGGATGTTCGGATGCGACAGCGCCGCGACCGCCAGGGCCTCGCGCTCGAACCTCGCCAGGGCATCCGGATCCGCCGCGAGCGACTGCGGCAGAACCTTCACCGCCACCTCGCGCTTCAACTTCGAATCCCGCGCCCGGTACACCTCTCCCATCCCGCCCGCCCCGAGGGGCGCGACGATCTCGTAGGACCCGAGGCGCGTACCGGCACGCCAGCGTCACTTGCCGCCCGCGACGAGCTTCTGGAACCGCGGGTTCTTGCGCAGCGGATCGAAGTTGGGGTCGATCTTCAGCCAGCCGGGCGAGAGGAGATACGGAATCTTCAGCAGCGGCTCGAGCTGGTCGAGCGCCTTCTCGGGCTCGCCGACGAGCATGTAGATGCGCGACGAGCTGGTGCTGGAGGTAGGGGCCGGCCTGCGCATCCTTCGACACCGGTCCGCGAGCGCGACGCCGCGCTCGCCCTCCCGGATCGCTTCCTCCTTCCGGCCCGAGGTACGCCAGCGCGAGGCCGCGAAAGGCGTGGACGCTGTGCGTCCTCGGGAGTCGAGTGAAGCTGCTCCTCGACGGCCTTCCTTGCCTCCTCCGCGTACGCTGCGACGCCCGTGGCGTCGCCCTTCGAGGCCTCGGCCTGGACGAGCGCTAATGGCCCAAGCCCGCGATCGTCGTCGAACGCGCTCGGCGTCAGTCGCCGCAGCAGGTCTCGCTGCTCGCGGTCGAGGACCCAGACGAGATCGTAGTAAGTGGCGAGGTAGGCCACGAGCGCGGTGGGCTCGACCTCCTTCGGCGCGGCCTTGATCACGGCGCGGGCAGCCGGCGAGGTCTCCCTCGCCGAGATGTCATGGCCTTGCGACTGGATCAGACCGAGGTTCGCGGGCGCGAGCGCGAGGACCGCGGTCGAGACGCCTCCCGCGCCTCGGGATAGCGCCGCAGGCGCAGGAGGCGCGTCGCCGAAGACCCGCAGATTGCTCGCGGATCGGGGATCGAGACGGACCGCCTGCCTGCAGATGCTCGACCGCCGCATCCCAGCGCCCGAGGCCCTGCTCGGCAAGCGCGTGCCCGCGAGAAGCGATCGGCGTCGCCGGAGCGCAGCGCGCAGTGCCTTCTCGTACTGCTCCAGGCGCACGGTCGTTGTTCCCGGTGACCAGTCGTTCGTAGGTGCCGAGCGCCCAGTACCCCTCCGCCACGGTTCGGCGCGAGCGCGACGGCCTTCTCGGCCGCCTGCCGGGCACGCTCCGCGAGCTCGGGCAGCGGGGATACCGTTGGTGTACAGGAGCGAAGTGGCGTTCGAGACCTCTCGCCCAGCGCCTGCGCGAAGCCGGGATCGAGCGCCACCGCCTGCTCGTAGAACGCGAGCGCCCTGCGAAGAGTGGCCGGGATCGTTCGGCTCACGTACGCCGCAGCTCCTCGCCCTTGAGGAAGGCGTCGTAGGCCGCGAGGTTCTGCGTCGGCTTCTCCGAGAGCCGCTTCTCCTCGCCCGCCCCGAGCGCGACGCCCAGCGCCTGCGCCACCTTCGTCGCGATGTCCGACTGCACCTGGAAGCACGTCCGTCATCGACGCGTCGAACGGCTGCTGCCACTTGCGAGGTGGGCGCTCCCGCGGCCCGTGACCTCGACGAGCTCCGGGCTGACCTGCACGCGGCTGCCGCCGCCGCCCTTCTGCCAGCGCACCGTCGCCGTCAGCAGGTAACCAGCGCGTCCAGCTCCTCGGGCGATCTGCCTGCGGTGTCTTGTTCGTCTTCTTGTAGGGCGTCGAGCTGCCTCGGGCGATCACCTGAAGCCGGGCAGCGACGTCAGCTTGCCGCGGATCTCGTCCGCGATGCCGTCGGCGAAGTAGTCGTCCTCGGGGGCGCCGAGGTTCTCGAAGGGCAGCACGGCGACGCGTTTGGCGCCGCCGGCCGCGCCGCCGACCGGGCGAGGACGCCGCAGAAGGAACACGCCGACGGCGGCGAGCGACGACGACCGGCGCCGCAACGGCGATCGAGAACCTTCTTCTTGCCGGTCGGCGCGCGCCGCCGAGCTGCACGCCGCTCGTCAGAGTCGTCGGAGACGACGTCTCCGAGAGCGCGAAGGCGATGTCCTGCGCGGACTGGAACCGCCGGCTCCGGTCCTTCTCCAGACAGTGCTTGACGATGTGGTCGAGGGCCGGCGAGATGTTCCGACCCGACTGCGTCAGCTCCGGCGGCTCGTCCTTCAGGATCGCCGCGATCGTGTCGCTCGCCGTGTCCCGCTTGAACGCCCTCTTGCCCGAGAGCATCTCGTAGAGGATCGTCCCGAGCGAGAAGAGGTCCGAGCGGTGATCCACGGGCAGCCCCCGCACCTGCTCGGGCGACATGTAGCCCATCGTCCCCATCACCGTCCCGGGCTCCGTGTGGCCCGAGCCCGTCGCCGCGCTCGTCTTCTCCTCCGGAGTGACGGCCTCGACCTTCTTCGCCAGCCCGAAGTCGAGGATCTTGAGATGGCCGTCCTTCGAGACGAACAGGTTCTCGGGCTTCAGGTCCCGGTGGACGATGCCCTTCTCGTGGGCCGCCGAGAGTCCTTTCGCGGCCTGGAGCGCGTAATCGATGGCCTGCCTCTGCGCGATCGGACCCGTGTCGAGCTTGCCCCGCAGCGTCTCGCCTTCGAGAAGCTCCGTCACGGCGTAGGCGACGCCGTCCTGCGTTCCGAAATCGAAGATCGAAAGGATGTTCGGATGCGACAGCGCCGCGACCGCCAGAGCCTCGCGCTCGAACCTCGCCAGGGCATCCGGATCCGCCGCGAGCGACTGCGGCAGCACCTTCACCGCCACCTCGCGCTTCAACTTCGAATCCCGCGCCCGGTACACCTCTCCCATCCCGCCCGCCCCGAGCGGCGCGACGATCTCGTAGGACCCGAGGCGCGTGCCGGCCGCCAGCGTCACTTGCCGCCCGCGACGAGCTTCTGGAAGCGCGGGTTCTTGCGCAGCGGGTCGAAGTTGGGGTCGATCTTCAGCCAGCCGGGCGAGACGTAGTACGGAATCTTCAGCAGCTGCTCGAGCTGGTCGATCGCCTTCTCGTGCTCGCCGACCATGATCGTAGATGCGGGCGAGCTGGTGCAGACGAAGTAGGGGCCGTGCTGCGCATCGCGCCGATCCTCCGAGGCGCACGGCGCGCTCACCCTCGCGGATCGCCTCCTCCTTTCTGTCCGAGATACGCGAGCGACAGGCCGCGCATGGCGTGGAGCTGCGGTCGTCTGGCGTCGAGCGGAGCTGCTCCTCGAACGGCCTCTCGAGCCTTCTCCGCATATTCTCGCGCGCCCGAGGCGTCGCCGGCCAGAGACGCCTCGCCTGGGCCTGCACGATCGCCCACGCGGCGGGATCGTCTGAACGTCCTCGGCGTTCAGGCGCACGCAGCAACTCGCGCTGCTCCGCGGTCGAGAACCCACGCGAGATCGTAGTACGTGGCGACGTAGGCGACGAGCGTCGTCGGCTCGACCGCCTTGCCGCCGCGGCGCGAGGGCCGCACGCGCCCCGTCGAGGTCGCCCTCGGAGAGATAGGTCATGGCCAGCGATTCGAGGTTCAGGTTCGACGGCGCAAGCCGAGGACGCGCTCCGACTCCTCTCGGCCTCGCGGGCCGCCGGAGACGCAGGAGAGTGTCCCCGAACAGCGCCGCTCGGGGTTCGGGGGTCGAGGCGTACCGCCTGTCGCAGATGCTCGAGTGCCTCGTCCCACCGTCCCGAGACCGATCTCGACGAACGAGAGGGACGCGGAGGAGATCCGGTCGGCCCGGAGCGATCCTCAGCGCCTTCTCGTAGCTCCGGGTGCGCCCGGGCGAGGATCCCCGGGACCAGTCGATAGTAGCCGCCGAGCGCATCGATACCCGTCCGCCTGCTGCGGCGCGAGCGCGATGCACTTCTCGGCGGCCTGCCGTGCTCGCTCCGCCAGTTCGGGCGTCGGAGCGGAGTTGGTGTAGAGCAGCGCCGTGGCGGCCGATACCTTCGCCCACGCGAGGGCGAAGGCCGGATCGAGGGCGACCGCCTGCTCGTAGAACGGGAGAGCCCTTCGAAGGCTCGCCGGGATCGTTGCGCGTCCCTGCGGCGGAGGCCTCTTCGCCCTTGAGAAACGCGTCGTACGCGGCGAGGTTCGCGTCGGCTTTTCCGAGAGCTGCTGCGTCTGCCCCGCCGCCAGCGCGAGGCCCAGCGACTCCGCGACCTTCGAGGCGATGTCGGACTGCACCTGGAAGACGTCCGTGAGCGACGCATCGAACGACTGCTGCCAGCGCGAGGCCGGAGCGCCCGATTCCTTGATCTCGACGAGCTCCGGTCGGACCTGGACCCGGTTGCCCGCGCCGCTCTTCTGCCAGCGCACCGTCGCGGTCAGTAGATACCGCGGCATCGAGCTCCTTGGCGATCTCCCGCGGCGTCTTGGTCGTCTTCTTGTACGGGGTCGAGCTGCTGCGGGCGATCACCTCGATTCCCGGGAGCGAGGTGAGCTTGCCGCGGACCTCGTCGGCGATGCCGTCGGCGAAGTAGTCGTCCTCGGGGGCGCCCAGGTTCTCGAAGGGCAGCACGGCGACGCGCTTGACGCCGCTGGCGGCCGCGGCCGCATGCGCGGCCGCTTCCACAGGAGAAGTCCGACGGCCGCCAGCAGCACCACGACCGCCGCGGCGATCAGCGCGTTGCGGCGGCTCTTCTTCTCCGGCGCGACGACGATGGCCTGCACACCGCTCGTGACCGTCGTCGTCGGGCTCGACGCCTCCGACAGCGCGAACGCCACGTCCTTCGCCGACTGGAAGCGGTTCTCCGGGTCCTTCTCCAGGCAGTGCCGAACGATGTGGTCCAGCGCCGGCGAGATGTTCCGTCCCGTCTGCGTCAGCTCCGGCGGCTCTTCCTTCAGGACCGCCGCGATCGTGTCGCTCGCCGTGTCCCGCTTGAACGCCTTCTTTCCCGACAGCAGCTCGTACAGGATCGCCCCGAACGAGAAGATGTCCGAGCGCTGGTCGACCGTCAGCCCGCGCAGCTGCTCCGGGGACATGTACCCCATCGTCCCCATCACGGTGCCGGGCTCGGTATGGCCGGAGCCGGACTGCCCCACCGTCTTCTCGTCGGGTCCGACCGCGCCGACACGCTTCGCCAAGCCGAAGTCGAGGATCTTCACGTGTCCGTCTCTCGACACGAACACGTTCTCCGGCTTCAGGTCCCGGTGCACCACTCCCTTGCCGTGCGCCGCGGAAAGCCCCTTCGCGATCTGCAGCGCGTACTCCAGCGCCTGCCTCTGCGAAACCGCGCCGCCGTCGAGCTTCCCGCGCAGCGTCTCCCCTTCGAGGAGCTCCGTCACGACATAGGTGATCCCGTCCTGGTTTCCGAAGTCGTGGATCGCGAGGATGTTCGGGTGCGAGAGCGCCGCGACCGCCTCCGCCTCCCGCTCGAAGCGCGCCAGCGCGTCCGCGTCGCGCGCCAGCGCCGCCGGCAGCACCTTGACCGCCACCTCGCGCTTCAGCTTCGAATCCCGCGCGCGGTAGACCTCTCCCATCCCGCCCGCGCCCGAGGGGCGCGACGATCTCGTACGTTCCGAGGCGTGTTCCGGCTGTGAGGGTCAAAAGGAAACTTCAGGCGGATTCTAGAGGACTTTTTGGCGCGTGCGCCTCGGAGCGACGCGCACTCCGTCGGACGCCCGCTTTTCCGCGGCCCCGGTCCACCCGCTCGCGGCGCGAAGAGTCTCCCGACCGAAGGGAGGAGGTCTCGCGCCGCGGGAGCGAACGCGTCGCGAAGGGTCAGGCCGGCGGTCGAGCCGCCGAGGCAAACGTGGGCCTGCGGCCGCCGTTCGGCCGGCGGTGCCTACTGCCGGGGGCATGCGTTCGGTGGACGGTTTGGCTGGGAGGCAGGGACTCGAACCCCGATTCACTGGTCCAGAGCCAGTTGTCCTACCATTGAACGACCTCCCAGTCGTTCTGAGGGACGCGGATTATCCGGGATCGAGAGGCCCGGGTCAACCGCTCACCCGCACACGCCGCGCCGTCCCCAACGATAGGATCCTCAGGTCCGTATGGTCGACGACATGGAAGGCCTGTCCGAAAAGAGCTGTGTCCCCTGCCGGGGAGGCATCCCGCCCCTGACGGAGCCGGCCGCGAAGGACCTGCTCCGGCGCACGCCGGGCTGGTCGCTCGCCGAGAACGGCACCCGCCTCCAGCGCCGCTTCGAGTTCCGCGACTTCGTGGCGGCGATGGAGTTCGTCAACCGCGTCGCGGACATCGCCGAGCAGGAAGGCCATCATCCGGACATCGCGATTCACTGGAACAAGGTGGACCTCGTCCTCTGGACGCACAAGATCGGCGGGCTCCACGAAAACGACTTCATCCTCGCGGCGAAGATCAACCGCTTGCTCGAGGAAGGCGCCGAAGCATCGGCGGGGTGAGGACAGAAACATGAAGATCCGATTCGCGATCGCGGCCCTGGCTCTGGGAATTCTGACGGGAGGAAGCGTCGCCGTCGCCCTGCCCGCGAAGGCCTCCGCCCCCGCCGACCCTCTCGACGACGCCCTCGCCCGAATGGCCTCGGGCCGGGCGAGCCTGGACGACTTCCAGCTCGACGCGTCGTGGCAGCTCGAGCACGCCAACCGCTCCGTGAAGATCTGGGGCACGGGCGTGGGCATATGGGAAAAGAGCGTCCAGTTCCCCCTCACCCGCGAGCAGATCCTGACGGTCGTGAACATGCTGCTCGACGCGAAGGTGGGCGCGATTCCGCAGCCGGGCGCGAAGGCCGCCGTCCCGAAGACGAAAGCTCCGCTGCAGCTTCGCGGAGAGTTGATGGTCATCGCCGGCGACGTCCGGACGCACCGCCAGCAGCTCACCAAGGGAGAGCAGCTGGAATCGCTCAGCCAGCTCGTCGGCCGGATCCTGGCCTTCTCCGAAAAAGCCGCGGCCGGCGGGTTGAAGGCTTCGAGCCTGCAGGACGGGCTCGCCAAGGTGGGCGACGGCACGCTCGCGCCGCAGACGTTCTCGGCATTCGTGCGGCGCGCCGCGACCGAGAACACCGGCGAAAGCTTCCTCCTGCGCGTCGAGGGCCGCCACGTCAGTGACCGCCTCATGCCCAAGGGGCAACTCCCGCCGTCGCCCCGCGAGCTGACTCTGTCCGACTCCGACTTCCGGAAGCTGGCGCTTCTCCTCCGCTCGGAAGACCCGGCGTCGATGGCGCCCACGACGTACGCGCCGACGTACACCGACGTCACCGTCGGCGTTCTCGATTACAACAAGAACATCCCCGCGCGGCCGTACCTCGACGTGACCGCCGAGACGCACGGGGAGAAGCAGAAGGCGTTCGACCGGATGTACACGGCCTTCCGCGAGCTCCACGAGCGCGTCCAGAAGGAAGGGAAGGCGACGACGCCGGCGACGGGTGCTCCACGACCGACCCCGAAACCGAAGACGGCGGCTAAGCCTTCTTCCCCGGCAAAACCGTAAAGACGACGCCGATCACCCCGACGCCCACGAGCAGCCAGCGGGCGGCCTCCCAGCGATGGAGCTTCTCCTCCGCCGCGGGAGGCTCGGCCGTCGCGCCCGCGGCGCTTGCGCTGCCTCGTAGCGCGACTTCTGGGCGGAGGCGAAGAGAAACCCGGCGAGTCCGATCGCGAGAAGGACCAGGCCGATGCGGCGCACGGCTTCCGACTCAGTACCGCGGCAGGGACTTGTCGATCCGATCCGCCCAGCGATTGATACCGCCGGCGAGGTTGCGGACCTTTTCGAAGCCGTGCTCGAGCAGGAAGGCGACGGCGTTGCCGCTGCGGCCTCCGGTGCGGCAGTAGACGACGATCTCGTCGTCCTTGGAGAGCTTCTCGAGACTCTCGGGGAGCGTGCCGAGAGGAATCTTGACGGAATCGCCGAGGTCCGAGATCGCCCACTCGCGCGGCTCGCGGACGTCCACCAGAACGAGCTTCTCGCCGCGATCGCGTAGCGCCTTCAGCTCTTCGACGGACAGCTCCGGAACGTGCGCGTGCACGGTTTGGACGATACCAGACGACGCGGCGTCCGAGGCTCCCACGCCGCAGAACGCCTCGTAGTCGATGAGCCGGGTCACGCTCGGCCGCGGGCCGCAGACGACGCAGTCCGGGTTCTTGCGGACCCGGAGCTCCCGGAATCGCATGGCCAGGGAATCCACGAGCAGAAGACGCCCGACGAGCGGCTCGCCCACGCCGAGGAGCAGCTTCACGACCTCGGTCGCCTGGATCACGCCGAGCAGTCCGGGCAGCACGCCGAGAACTCCCCCTTCGGCGCAGGAGGGCACGAGGCCCGGAGGCGGCGGCTCCGCGTAGAGGCAGCGATAGCAGGGGCCGTCCTTCGTCGCGAAGACGGAGGCCTGGCCCTCGAAGCGGAAGATCGAGGCATAGACGTTGGGCTTGCCGAGAAGCACGCAGGCGTCGTTGACGAGGTAGCGCGTCGGAAAGTTGTCCGTGCCGTCGGCCACGACGTCGAAGTCCCGCAGGATCCGCAGAGCGTTCTCCGACGTGAGCCGCTCCTCGAAGGGAACGAGGCGCACGTTCGGGTTCACGTCGGAGAGCCGCGCGGCCGCGGCCGCGAGCTTGGGGCGTCCCACATCGGAAGTCCCGAAGAGCACCTGGCGGTGCAGGTTGGACTCGTCGACGACGTCGAAGTCGACGAGCCCGAGCGTGCCCACCCCGGCAGCCGCGAGATACAGAGCGGCCGGAGAGCCGAGCCCGCCCGCGCCCACGAGCAACACGCGCCCCGCCTTCAGCTTCGCCTGTCCCTCGGGGCCGACCTCGGGAAGGATCAGATGGCGCGCATAGCGCTGGAGCTCTTCCTTCGTGAGCGTCGCGGGGTCGAGCCCGGCTGAAGTCGGAGGCGGCGATCCTCCCGCGATGGACGGCACGATCGAGAGCGTATCGCCGTCCGCGATCGCCGTCCCCTCGCGATCGAGATGGCGGATGTCTTCGTCGTTGCGGTAGACGTTCACGAAGGCGCGCAGCTTCCCGGACCCGTCGAAGAGGTGCGCGCGCAGGCCCGCGTACCGCGAGACGAGGGACTCCAGCGCTTCGGCCACCGTCGCGCCCGCGGCCTCGACCGTGGAGGCGCCGTCCGCGAAGGGCCGGAGAGGCGTCGGCAGAAAGATCTTCGGCATGTCGTCACTCCTCGTTGTGGGCGGCGTCGTCGTGGTCCAGCCGGTGCGGCGCGCGCTCGAAAGACTTCCGGTCCTCGCTCAGGACCCAGCAGGCGAAATCCCCGGCCCGGCCCGCTTCGACGGCCACGATCAGGTAATGAAAATACGGCCACGCGTGTTCCCGGTCGAATTCGGACGGGACCGCCGGGTGGTCCGGATGCGAATGGTAGATCCCGACGACCGAGAGGCCGGCCTCGCCGGCGAGCCGTTCGAGCCGCAGGTAGTCGAGCGGGTCGATGGTGTAGCGCCGCTGCCGGAGCTCCGTTCCCCGGTTCGGCACGGGCTCGGCTCTCCGGACGAAAACGCTCCCGTTCCGACGCTCTCCGAGAAGCCCGCCGCAGCATTCCTCGGGATAGGTCTCGGCGCCGTGCCGCCGGATCGCCTCGACGAGCCCGGCCGGGAGCTCGATCACGACTCCCTCCAGAAGTCTTCGGAGAGGTATCGCTCGCCCCGATCGCAGAGCACCGTGACGATGACGATCGGGTGATCGGGCTTCGTGCTCGCCGCTCCGGCGACATCTCTGGCCACGCGTCTGGCCACGCGGAGTCCGGCGGCGACGTTCGCGCCGGAGGAGGGACCCACGAAGACGCCTTCCTCGCGCGCGAGCCGCCGGCACATGGCCCAGGCCTCTTCGGTCGGCAGCGCGATGCGCTCGTCCGCGAGCGTCGCGTCGTAGATCGCGGGCACCATGGCGCTTTCCATGTGCTTGAGGCCTTCCAGGCCGTGCAGCGGCCCCTCCGGCTCGACCGACACGCAGCGGATCGAGCGGCTCTTCGTTTTGAGAAAGCGCGAGACGCCGACGAACGTCCCCGAGGTTCCGAGCCCGGCGACGAAGTGCGTCAGGCGGCCTCCCGTCTCTGTCCAGATCTCGGGACCCGTCGTCTCGAAGTGTGCGCGCCAGTTGGCGGGGTTCGAATACTGGTCGGGATAGAAGAACTTCGAATCCTCCCTCGCTGCGCGCCGGGCCTCCCGGATGGCGCCGTCGGTGCCCTCGAGCGGATCGGTCAGGATGAGCTCGGCGCCGCAGGCCCGCAGGATGGCCTGGCGCTCGGGCGAGGCGCTCGACGGAAGAAAGAGCGTCACCGGGAACCCGAGAGCGCGGCCGAGCATGGCGTCGGCGATTCCGGTGTTGCCCGAGGTCGCCTCGAGAATCGTCTTGCCCGCCGTCAGCTTTCCGGAGGCGATCCCCGCGAGGAGCATCGCCCGCACGGGCCGGTCCTTGACGCTGCCGCACGGGTTCATGTGCTCGGCCTTGGCGAGGAGGCGGAGGCCCGGCACGTCCGCGCCGATGCGAGCGAGCTCGAGAAGCGGCGTGTCGCCGACGGCCTCGAGCAGGCCGAGGCCAGACGCCCGTAACGGCGATGCTCCGACCGTCTGTTCGAATCGCTGCCTCGAGCTCAGAAACGCCTCCAAAACGAAAAAGCCCGCCGGACTTGCCGGTCCGGCGGGCTGACAGGTCCAGTGGAGAAAGACTCTAGAGAGTCGATGGACCGGTACGGCTTACGGCCGGGCCCCGGGAAGAGGCCGTACAACAGCAGTTGGCCGTCCAGAAACGATCCATCTCAATGACTATACGCCGGTCCGCGCCGGGGGGTTTCAGACCTTAAGCCTTTGATAGATTGACGCCTTCCGAAGAACGGAGGGACCGACCTTGCTTCCGGAATTTCGCAACGAGCCTTTCACCGATTTCTCCGTCGAGGCCAACGCCAGGGCGTTCCAGGCCGCGCTCGCGAAGATCGAAAAGAGGCTGCCGATCCAGGGGAAAAACCGCATCGACGGCAAGAAGGTGGGAGCCTCCAAGAGCTTCCAATCCCTGAACCCCTGCAACTTCAAGCAGGTCATCGGGCGATTCCCCGAGGGCACCGAAGCCGACGCCGCCCGCGCCATCGATGTCGCGACGAAGGCCTTCCCGGAGTGGAGCCGCACGCCCGTCGAAGAGCGGTCGGCGCTCGTCCTCCGCATCGCCTCGGCGATCCGCCGGCGCAAGCACGAGTTCTCGGCCATGATGGTTCTCGAAGAAGCCAAGTCCTGGGCCGAAGCCGACGGGGACACGGCCGAGGCCATCGACTTCTGCGAGTTCTACGCGCGGGAGATGGAGCGACTCTCCCAGCCGCAGCCCCTGACGCCCTACCCCGGCGAACGCAACGATCTCGAGCACATCCCGATGGGCGTCGCGGTCGTGATTCCGCCCTGGAACTTCCCGCTCGCGATCCTCGCGGGCATGACGACCGCCGCGCTCGTCGCCGGCAACACGGTCGTCCTCAAGCCGTCCTCCGACGCCGCCGGCATCGCGACGATGTTCCTCGAAGCCTGCGACGAGGCCGGCGTCCCCGACGGCGTTCTGAATTTCCTGACGGGCGGCGGCGCGACCGTCGGCAATGCCCTGGTCGAGAGCCCGAAGACACGGCTCATCGCGTTCACCGGCTCCCGCGACGTCGGCACGCAGATCTCCGAGAAGGCCGGCCGCGTCGTCAAGGGCCAGATCTGGATCAAGCGCGCGATCCTCGAGATGGGCGGCAAGGACTTCATCCTCGTGGACGAGACGGCCGACCTCGAAGACGCGGCGAACGGCATCGTCGCGGCGGCCTTCGGGTTCCAGGGCCAGAAGTGCTCGGCGTGCTCGCGCCTGATCGTGCACCAGAAGGTCCACAAGGACCTGCTGGAGCGCGTGGTCGCGAAGACCAAAGCCCTCACGGTCGGCGACGTGCGCGACCGGAAGAACGTGATCGGCGCCGTCATCAACGAGCGCGCGCAGAAGAAGATCCTGGAGTACGCGGCCCTCGGCAAGAAGGAAGGGCGCGTCGTCGCCGGCGGCAAGGCCGGCCCCAAGCAGGGCTACTTCGTGATGCCGACGGTCGTCGACGGCGTGAAGCCGAACGCCCGGCTCGCCCGCGAAGAGATCTTCGGTCCGGTGCTCGCCGTGCTGAAGGTCAAGAACTTCGAGGAGGGCCTCCGCGTCGCGAATGCCTCGGAGTACGGCCTGACCGGCTCGCTCTACTCACGGGTACGCGAGCGGCTCGAGCGCGGCAAGCGCGAGCTCCACGTCGGCAACCTCTACCTCAATCGCAAGTGCACCGGCGCCCTCGTCGGCGTGCATCCCTTCGGCGGATTCAACATGTCGGGAACGGATTCGAAGGCCGGGGGCCGCGAATACCTGTATCTCTTCACGCAGCAGAAGGCGATCTCGGAAAAGGTGTAAGGAGGATCCTGATGTACTCCCTGTTCGGACTGATCATCCTCGTCCTCGACATCATCGCCATCGTGGCCATCCTCAAAAGCAGCGCCGACACCGGAACGAAGATTCTCTGGACTCTCCTGGTCATCTTCCTGCCCGTGATCGGAATGGCTCTCTACTTTCTGATGGGGCCCGGCCGCAAGGCCGCCGTCTGAGGCGAGCACCGCGTTGAGCGAAGGCGCGTTTCCCCCGACCGCCCGGCGCTTCGAGAGCGTCGGCTTCTCGGAGATCGTCAAGGTTCGCAATCGCGTCATGGAGCTCCTGGCCACGGGCCAGAAGGTCTGGCGCTTCGAGGGCGGCGAGCCCTGGATGGATTCGCCGGAGCCCGTCAAGGCCGCGATGGGTGCAGCTCTGTCCCGCAACCAGACGCGGTATGCGCCCTCCTCAGGCATCCCCGAGCTCCGCAAAACGATCCTCGAGAAGGTTCGGACTCGCAACGGCATCCCGTGTGACGACGAAGCTCCGGTCGTCGTCAACGGAGGGATGCAGGGCCTGTTCGCGGCGTTTTCGACGCTGCTCGACCCGGGCGACGAGGTCCTGCTCTTTTCGCCGTACTGGACTCCGATCGTGGACTTGATCGGGTATCACAAGGCCCAGGCCGTCCTGGTGCCGACCGCCGCGGCGCGCCGCAAGGGGCTCGCGTCGGCGCTCGCCGAAAAGACCACGCCGCGGACGAAGCTCATTTACTGGAACTCGCCGAACAATCCCACGGGCGACGTCTTCTCGCGAGCGGAGACCGAAGAGGTCGCGGAGTTCGCGCGCGAGCGCGGTCTCGCCGTCATCTCGGACGAAGCCTACGAAGACCTCGTCTACGAGGGGGAGCCGGTCGTCGCGATCGGGTCGCTGCCCGGCATGAACGAACGGACGATCACCTGCTTCACGCTCTCGAAGAGCTACTCGATGACGGGATGGCGGCTCGGCTACGTCGTCGCGCCCGCGCGCTACCAGAAGGCGATCAAGACGGTCGTTCTGTATACGACCAACGGCGTGTCGACGCCGACGCAGTGGGCCGGCGTCGAGGCGCTGACGCGGGGGACCGAGTTCGTCGCGGAGTGGCGAGCCGGTTATCGCTCCCGGCGCGACGATCTCGTCGCGGGCCTGAAGTCCGCGGGCTTCGAGATCGAGGCGCCGCGCGCCGCCCTCTACCTGTTTCCCAAGACTCCCTCGTGGCTCCCGTCCGACTCCCGCGCGGCCGCTCGGGTCCTGCTCGACGAGGCGAAGATCGCGACCGTGCCGGGGATCGTCTTCGGCCCCGAGGGAGAGGGCCACCTGCGCTTCTCGTTCTCGGTGTCCGAGGCGATGATCGCGGGTGGCACGGAGGCTCTCGCGGCGTACGCAAGCGCAAGCGCCAGCGCCAGCGCGAGCTCCTCTTCCGAGCGCTCCTGACTTTCCTCGTGCGGCGGGTTCTCGTTTCGACGGCCGTCGTCTTCGCTCTCGTGTCCGCTCCCCTTCGAGCGGACCGTTTCGACGATGCGCTGAAGCAAGCCCAGGCGAAGCTCGAAACTCCGGAAGGACGGGCCTACGCCGCGAGCGTCGCGGCGCGCTTCGACGAGAAGAAGCTGCGCGACGCCCTGGTCGAGTGCGCCGAGACGCTGCCACCCGAGGACGCTCCTCCGTTCACCGTCCTGATGGAGATGACGGCCGACGGGCGGCCGACACAGATCCTGCTGCGGCCGCCGGCTCCCGTCGCCGTCTGCCTTCGCTGGATCATCCGCGAAACGTCCTTTCCGCGGCCGGCGGCGGCGGGCTACTGGGTGAGCGTCGATCTGAGCGCGAGCCGGGCCGCCGGCGCGCCCGTCGTTCCGACGCCCGGCGTCGCGACGGCGACCGTTCCGCCGACACGGACGCCGGTTCCTCCTTCTCCTCCGGCCGCACCGCGCTCTTCGCCGGCCCCGGCCCTGGAGGTAGTCGCGACTCCGACACCGACGCCGGTGGTCACAGCCGCGCCTGTCGTCTCGGAAGGCATCCACGTCGACTCCCGCCAGCCCGACCTCGCCGCGCTCCGCCGGACTCTCGCCGCGAGCACCGGGTGGATCGGTCCCCTTCTCGCGCAGAGCGACGGCATCGCCGCCGACGACGCGCGGCTCGAGCCCTACTGGTCGCTCGCCGAGGAGCTCGACCGGCCCATCGCCATCGCGCTCGGGCCCGAAGCTCCTGGAAGATCTTCTCCACGCTATCGCGTTGCCAACGGCGATCCGCTGAAGCTCGAAGGCGTGCTCGCTCGCCACCCGAAGCTCCGCATCGTCGTGGTCGGCGCCGGGTGGCCGTTCGGAGACGCGATGGCGGGCGTGATGCTGCGATATCCGCAGGTCTCCGTCGACATCCGTCCTCTCACGCAGGCGCTTCCCGACGCCGAAGTCCAGGCGTACGTTCGGCGTCTCGCCGACGCCGGCTTCGCGGCTCGGATTCTGAGCTCGGCCCGATAGGGACCTCTCGGATCGACACGGCGGCCCCGGCTTCCGTACAATTGACGACGACTCGTATGGTCAATCGATTTCCGACGCGGGCATTCGTCTACGCGCTCCTGCTCGGCGCATCGACAGCCCTGCCGGCCCAGACTCCGGCGCTCGGACCCGAGTTTCAGGTCAACGCATCACACGACCTTGCACCAGTTGTTCCCCGGCGTCGCGTCGGACGCCGCCGGAAACTTCACCGCGGTCTGGAGCGGCGCGGGGCCCGAAAACACTTTTGGAGTCTACGTTCGCCGGTTCGACCGCTTCGGCGTCCCCCTCGGTCCGGATCTGCCGGTCGACACGGGACTCGGCGCGAACGGCGGGGTGATCGCCGCCAACGCGGCCGGGGAATTCGTCGTCGCCTGGCAGAACTACCGGTACGGGTACAAATCGGACGTTTATGCCCGGCGATACGACAGCGCCGGCAACCCGGCGAGCCCGCCGGTCATGGTGAACACGTACGTCGCGGGATACCAGACGAATTTTCGAGTCGACATGGACCCCGCCGGGAACTTCGTGGTCGTCTGGAACAGCCAGGGCCAGGATGGTTCGCAGGACGGTATCTTCGGCCAGCGTTTCGACTCGTCCGGCGGCAGGCTGGGCAAAGAGTTTCAAGTCAACACCTACACGACGGGCCCCCAGTGGGACCCCGACATCTCCATGAGCCCCCTCGGTGATTTCGTCGTGGTGTGGTCCGGCCAGCAGCCGGAGTCCTCCTACGACATCTTCGGGCAGCGCTACGACGCGAGTGGCGCTCCGCAAGGCGGCGAGTTCCGGATCAACGACGACACCTCGCCCGGTGCCCGCTTCCTCCCCCGCGTCGACTCCGATGCTGCGGGCAACTTCGTCGTCACCTGGATGGGCGTGACCGAGCAGTACTGGAAAGTCCTTGCGAGACGCTTTCAGGCCGACGGAACGCCCCGCGGCGGGAGCTTCGTCGTGGACCACCAGACGAAGACGCAGGCCCGGCCGGACGTCGGGATGAGCTCCGACGGAGCCTTCACGATCTCGTGGGACACCACGGAGCTCGTGCCGGCGTTGGCCTTCCGGATTTTCGCCCGAAGCTTCGATCCGGACGGCATCCCGACGACAGCCTCGTTTTCCCTCAACTCGAACACGACCCTGTCACAGCAGATCCCCTCCGTCGCTCGCGACGAGCGGGGCGGCTTCGTGGTCGTCTGGCAGTGCGTCGATGCTCCTTGTCTGGACGGCGATCAAAGCAGCAGCCAGGGTCGCACGGGCGGCGTGCCGATTCCACGGCCTCTGCGGGTCGATCCGGGCGCCAACGGCGTTCTCGAGCCGGACGAACAAGCGACGATCGTCCCCGCCTGGACGAACAACGCCGGCCTCGATCTGGCGCTGATCGGGACGGCCTCGAGCTTCGGCGGGCCGGCGGGACCGATCTATGCCCTGGTGGACGCCAAGGCCGACTACGGAACGATCGTCGAAGGCGCCACGGCGGACTGCCACACGGCCACCGGCAACTGCCTGATCGTGTCGGTGTCGGGCGCCCGGCCAGCCCTCCATTGGGACGCGACGTTCAACGAAACACTGTCCACGGGCGCGACGAAGACGTGGACGCTCCACGTCGGCGATTCGTTCGCGGACGTGCCGGTCACGCATGCCTTCTACGCCTTCATCGAGAACCTTTTTCACAACAGGATTACCGGCGGGTGCGGCGGTGGCAACTACTGCCCCGGCAACGCCGTCACGCGCGGGCAGATGGCGGAGTTTCTTCTGAAGGTCGAGCACGGTGCGGACTACATGCCCCCGCCGTGTACCGGCGTGTTCCCGGACGTCGGCTGTCCGGGCCCCTTCGCCGACTGGGTCGAACAGCTCGCCGCCGAGGGCATTACCAGCGGCTGTGGCGGCGGGAACTATTGTCCCGACAACCCCGTCACGCGGGCGCAGATGGCTGTTTTTCTTTTGAAGACGAATCACGGCTCCACGTATACGCCGCCGGCCTGTGCAGGCATCTTCGAAGACGTGGCATGTCCGGGGAATCCCTTCGCGGACTGGATCGAACAGCTCGCCGCCGAGCAGATCACCGGCGGCTGCGGCGTGGGCGTCTACTGCCCGAACGGTCCCAACACCCAAGGCCAGATGGCTGTCTTGTTGGTCAAGACGTTCGGTCTCGAGCTCTACGGACCCTGAGTCACTCCGGCCGCTAAATCGGCGCGAGCAGATCTTCGAGAAAGAACGCCGACAGCGAGGCCCGGCGGGAGGCTAGCGCCGGTACGCCTCGGGCCGCCGGTCGTCGAGGGCCGGGAACTTCGCCCGCGCATCGCGCACGGCCGCGGGATCCACGTCGGCGAAGAGCACGGCTTCCTCCGGACCGCCCTCGACGAGGACGTCGCCCCACGGCGAGACGACCACGGAGTCGCCGGCGTAGCGCAGCTTCCCGCCTTCGCCGACGCGGTTGACTCCGGCGACGAAGCAGAGATTCTCGATCGCCCGGGCGCGCAGGAGCGTGCGCCAGGCCTCGCGTCGGCCCTCCGGCCAGTTCGCGACCACGGCGAAGAGGTCGGTCTCGGCGGCGACCAGGCGGAAGGGCTCGGGGAAGCGCAGGTCGTAGCAGACGAACGGAGTGACGCGCACGCCCTCGACGGGCACGGTCACGATGCCCTCGCCGCCGGCGTAGACCCGGTGCTCGCCGCCGAAGGTGAACGGGTGGATCTTGGCGTAACGCGTGAGCGTGCCGTCCGGCCCCGCGAGCAGGGCCATGTTGCGGGGACGCGGCTCCCCCGCCTCGGGGATCGACGCCAGGATCCAGAGATCCAGCTCGCGCGCCGTCTCGCGCAGGAACGTCTCGGACGAGCCGCCCGCGCGGCTGCGCGATCCGGTCGGATTCCATCGAGAAGCCGGTGCAGAACATCTCCGGCAGGAGCGCAAGCCGCGCGCCGCCGTCGCTGGCGCGTTCGAGGTGGCGCCGCGCCCGCCGGTGGTTCTCGGCCACGTCCTCCCAGGCGAGGTCCATCTGGACCAGGGCTAGTCGCACAGCTTCTCCAGTCGCGCGACCGCCGCTTCCAGCGTCTCGCGCTTCTTGCAGAAGGCGAAGCGGACGTAGCGGCGGCCCTCCTCGGGATGGTCGTAGAAGACGCTCGGCGGAATCGCCGCGACGCCGGCCTTCTCGATCATGTGGCGCACGAAGGCGCGGTCGTCGTCGAAGCCGAAGCGGCGGAAGTCCGCGCAAACGAAGTAGGTGCCCTGCGGAGGACGGAGCTCGAAGCCGAGCCGGGCGAGCTCTCGCGAGAGATAGTCGCGCCGGTCCGTGTAATCGGCGAGGAGACCGGCGTAGTACTCGGGGCCGGCCGCGAGCGCCGAGGCCGCGCCGTGCTGCAGCGGCGTGGCGGTGGCGAACGTGACGAACTGGTGGGCCGCGCGCACGGCGGCCGTCAGATCCGGCGGCGCCGCCGCCCAGCCGATCTTCCAGCCCGTCAACGAGAAGGTCTTCCCGAACGACGAGATCGTGATCGTGCGCTCCCGCATGCCCGGCAGCGTGGCCATCGGCACGTGGCGGCCCTCGTAGACGAGGTGCTCGTAGACCTCATCGGTGATGCAGAGCGCGCCGGCGCGCCGGCACAGCCCGGCGAGCGTCTCGAGCTCGTCTCGGGAAAAGACTTTTCCCGTGGGGTTGTGGGGCGTGTTGAGGAGCAGGACGCGGGTCTTCGGGGAAAAGGCGGCCTCGAGCTCGCGCGGATCGAACGTCCAGTCCGGGGCGTGGAGCGTCACGACTCGCGGCACCGCGCCGGCCATCGCGACGCTGGCCTTGTACGAGTCGTAGTAGGGCTCGAAGAGGACGACCTCGTCGCCCGCGTCGCAGACGCCCTGGATCGCCGAGAAGATCGCCTCGGTCGCACCCGAGGTCACCGTCAGCTCGGTGTCCGGCGCGTACTCGAGACCCCAGTCGCGCCGGTACTTGGCCGAGAGCGCCCGATGGATCTCGGGGATCCCGGTCATGCGCGCGTACTGCCCGAAGCCGGCGCGGATCGCGGCGACCGCGGCCTCGCGGGCGAACTCCGGCCCGTCGAAGTCCGGAAATCCCTGGGAGAGATTGATCGCGCCGTGCTCGTTCGCGAGCCGCGTCATCTCCGTGAAGATCGTCGTGCCGAAGCCGTCGAGCTTGCGCGAGAGCGCGGGGCGCATGGTCGGATGATAACGGTCCGGGCCGCTGATATCCTCCCGGCGCCATGCCACCGCAGAGATCCCACTACCGCATCGCCATCATCGGCTCGGGTCCGGCCGGCTGGACCGCCGCCCTCTACGCCTCGCGGGCCGAGCTCTTCCCGGTCGTCTTCGAAGGGCCGCAGCCCGGCGGACAGCTCACGATCACGACGGAAGTCGAGAACTATCCGGGCTTCAAGGACGGAATCCAGGGCCCCGAGCTCATGGAGATCTTCCGCGAGCAGGCCCGGCGTTTCGGCACCGAGGTCGTGCTCGACACCGTGACCGACGTCGAGTTCGGGAAGCGCCCGTTCCGTCTGAAGCTCGACGCCGGCGAGGAGGTCACCGCCGACGCCGTCATCGTCTCCTCGGGCGCCTCGGCGAAGCTCCTCGGCATCGAATCCGAGAAGCGCCTCATGGGCCACGGCGTGTCGGCCTGCGCCACGTGCGACGGCTTTTTCTTCAAGGCGCAAGGAGGTCGTGGTCGTCGGCGGCGGCGACACGGCCATGGAAGAGGCCACCTTCCTCACGAAATTCGCCAGCAAGGTCACGATCGTGCACCGGCGCGAGGAGTTCCGCGCGTCCCGGATCATGCTGGATCGCGCGAAGCACAACCCGAAAATCGCCTGGAAGCTGAACGCGACCATCTCGGACATCCAGGGCGACGCCAAGGGCGTCACCGGCGTCACGCTCCTCGACACCCGCACCGGGGCGACCGAGGCGTTCGCCACGCAGGGGGTCTTCATCGCGATCGGCCACTCCCCCAATACCGCGGTCTTCCAGGGCAAGCTCGAGATGAACGAGGTCGGCTACATCAAGGTCCGGCACCCGTCGACATACACGTCGGTCGAGGGCGTCTTCGCGGCCGGCGACGTCGCGGATCCGACCTATCGCCAGGCCGTCTCGGCCGCGGGCGAGGGCTGCAAGGCCGCCATCGACGCGGAGCGCTGGCTCGCCGCGCAGGGGATCCATGGATGAGGATCCCGGCGATCCCGACGAGCGGGACTCGGCACGGTTTCTCCCGATCCTTCTCTACGTGCTCGGCTTCATGGTCGCGCTCGCCGTCCTCGCCGCCGCGGCCGCCTGGCTCCTGAAGCGCTTCGCATAACCCGGGCGCCCTCCGCCCGTACCATTCCCTGCACCCGTGCTGAAGTATTGGAAAGACTTGAGGTTCCTGCCGCGCCCGGTGTGGCTCGTCGCGGCGTCCCAGCTCGTGAACCGCGCGGGCTCGATGGTGCTCTCGTTCCTGGTCCTGTATCTGACCCGCGACCGCGGCTTCTCGCCGGAGCAGGCCGGTTTCATCCTCTTTCTCTACGGCGCCGGCGCCATCGTGTGCGCCCCGCTCGCGGGCCGGCTCGCGGACAAGTGGGGCTGCGTGCCGATCATGCGCGCCTCGCTGTTCCTCTCGGGTGCGACGCTCTTCGTCTATCCCCTCGCGAAAGGGAGGATCGCGATCGCCGCGGTCACGATCGTCCTCGCGATGCTCACCGAGGGGTTTCGGCCGGCGGCCATGTCGTTCTTCGCCGAGACCGTCGAGCCCGCGCGCCGGAAGTCCGCCTTCGCCGTCTACCGCCTGGCGATCAACCTCGGCATGGCGATCGGCCCGGCGATCGGCGGGTTCCTCGCGACGATCGCCTTCCGGTACCTCTTCTTCGTCGACGGCGCCACGTCGATCGCCGCCGGTCTCGTCCTCGCGAGCGCGACGCTGCCCAACGGGAAGAAGGCCCCCGTCCCGCCGGTGCGCCCTCGACGACGACGCGCCTGCGCCTCTCGACGGCCGCGCACGCGGACCCGCGCTTTCTGTTCTTCCTGCTGGGGGTGCTGCCGGTCTGCGTCATCTTCTTCCAGCACATCTCCTCGATGCCGCTCTACATCGTCAACGAGCTCGGCTTCACGCCGCGCACGTTCGGCCTCCTGTTCTCCCTGAACTGCCTGCTCATCGTGGTGTTCGAGATTCCCCTGAACGCCGCGACGGCGCACTGGTCGCACCGGCGGACGCTCGCCCTGGGCGCGATCCTTTCCGGCGCGGGCTTCGGCGCCATGGCCTTCGCCCGCGACATCTGGTCGCTGGCGGTGACCGTCGTCATCTGGACGTTCGGGGAAATGCTCTTCTTCCCCTCGTCGGCCGCCTACGCGACCGACATCGCGCCCGACGCGCGGCGCGGCGAGTACAGCGGCCTCTACACGATGGTGTTCTCGATCGCGTTCGGCGTCGGGCCGTGGGCGGGAACCGTCGTGCTCGAGCGCGCCGGCGCACGCGTCCTCTGGGGCGCGACGTTCCTGCTCGGCGCCATCGCCGCGGCCGTCTTCGTCAAGCTGCCCGAGCCCCTCCGCCACACCGAGGCGCCGGCGCAGACCATGCCCGACGCGGCAGGGCCGGCGGAGATTTGACGTCGCCGAGCTGCTCCGGTGTCTGCGCCTTCGGACGCACCGGCGATCGGCTCGCGCGGATGCGCGCTCGACCGCTCGCCTGACACCTCGCTGCGCTCGCTCCCGCGGCGCGAGGCTCCTCCGCTCGGTTACTTCGCGGAGACTCCTCGCGCCGCGAACCGGGGCCGGACCGAAAACGGGGTCTCGGCGAAGACCCTACGCCGAAGGCGGGCCGGGGGGTGGGTGCGCATGTGGATCTCGGTGCCGCCTTTTTCGAAGCGCACTTCGTCCATGAGCTGATTGATGAGGTAGATCCCGCGCCCGCCGGTCGAGAAGAGATTCAGGCCGAGGACCGGGCTCGGGATCGAAGCGGGGTCGAAGCCGGGCCCCGGATCGCGCACGACGATGAGCATGCCGCGTTCGTGGTCGCAGGCGACGCAGCATTCGATCTGCTTCGACGGATCGTTGCCGCTGCCGTGTTCGATCGCGTTGGCGAGCGCCTCACGGAGAGCGAGCTCGATTTCGAACTCGCGGCCGGAGGCGCAGCCCATCTGCGTCACGATCTCCATGACCTTGCCGACGACGGGCGAGATCGCGTTGACGTCCGCGGGAAGCGTCGTGTCGATCTTCACGAGGAGATCCTCCGCCTCGAACTCGCAGCGCGTCAGCGGCTCGGACGCCATGGCGGCCTCCTTGGTCGGTTTCGGAATCTCCGGGGGAACATTCTATCCACGTCCCGGAACGGGCCTCCTACCAGCCCGCTCCGGTCCGCATGGGCGCCCGGCGGGCCAGGCGGTCGGCGATGACCCTGAAGCGGGGCTCGTCCCGCAGCGGATCGAGCATCGGCATGTGGATGCGGTACCAGAGCAGCGCCATTGCGCTCGTCGTACGCCCGCTCCAGGGCGTCGAGCGCCCGAGCCCTCTCGCCGAGTCCGACATAGCTGATCGCGAGGTCGTACGGCGGGACGTAGGAGCCGGCTGGATTTCTCCAGGAGCTCGCCAGGAATCGCGCGCGCCTCGTCCGTGCGACCGGCCTGCGCCAGCGCCCCGCAGAGAAGGCCGAGCTGGAACGTGTGCTCCCGGTGCGTCGACACGACTGCGGTCTCGAGCGTCGCGATGGCTTCCGGGAGCTTGCCGGCGTAGCGCTGCGCGAGGCCGAGCGACCAGCGCGGGAAAGCCGCTTCGGGCTCGAGCGCCACGGCCTTCTCGAGGATGGGCACGGCCTCGCCGAATCGCCGGGACCCCGCGTAGACCCAGCCGTGGACGGCCGAGCGCGTTGGCCGAGTGCGGCTCGCGCTCGATCGCTTTCTGGGCCGCGTCCAGCGCCTCCTCGAATCGGCCGCTCACCGCCCAGCAGAGGGCCAGCCACGTGTACGGATCGGCCGAGCGAGGTTCCTTCTCCGCCGCGAGCCGCAGCTCGCGATTCCTCGCGCGCGGTGTCCCAGCCGTAGTAGTGCTCGATGATCCCGAACGAGAGATGGACGCCGGCGGAATCGGGCTCGATGCGCGCGGCGCTCTCGGTCGCCGTGCGCGCGCGGCCGAAGGCCTCCCAGCACGGGATCCCGCCGTAGAAACCCCACACGGCAGTAGGCATCGGCGAGGGCGAGGTGCGCCGCGGCGTAGTCGGGGTCGCGATCGACCGCCGCCCGGAAGTGGGCGACGGCCGAGCGCATGCGCCGCAGGTTCCAGTCGTACCGGCCCTTCAGGAACGAGTCGTAGGCGACGAGGTCCTTCGTCGGCGGGGGCACGCCGGCCGGGTCCGACATCCCCGTCAGGCGGACCTGCAGCGTCTCGGCGATCGCCCGGGCGATCTCGTCCTGGACGGCGAACACGTCCTCCATCTCGCGGTCGTAGCGCTCGGAGAAGAGGTGATAACCGCTCGCGACGTCGATGAGCTGCGCCGTGATCCGCAGGCGCCGGCCGGCCTTGCGGACGCTTCCCTCGAGCACGGTCCGCACGCCCAGCTCCCGGCCGATCTGGCGGACGTCGGTGTCCTTGCCCTTGAAGGCGAACGAGGAGGTGCGCGCCGCGACCCGCATCTGTCCGATCCCCGAGAGCGCCGAGATGATCTCCTCCGTGATGCCGTCCGAAAAGTACTCGGCCTCCGCGTCGGCGCTCATGTTGCGGAACGGAAGAACGGCGATCGATGCCTCGGCGGGCTCGGCCGGGCCGGAGACGACCGCAGCCGACGTGGGCGTCGCGGCGGTCATCCAGGCCGTCAGCGCGAAGCCAAGATCCCCGGCGCTCTGAAAACGTTCTGCCGCCTCCTTCTCGAGGCAGTGCGAAACGATCCGCCCGAGCTCCGGCGAAATCTGCGCGGAGGTCGTCGAGGCCATCGGATCCTCCTGCAGCACCGCCAGCATCGCCTCGGCCGCGCTCTGGGCATGGAACGCCCGACGGCCGGTCAGCATCTCGTAGAGGATCGCGCCGAGAGCGAAGAGGTCGGTGCGATGGTCGACTTTGCGGCCCCGGACCTGCTCCGGCGACATGTACCCCGGCGTGCCGAGGACGATGCCCGGCTGCGTACCCATGGTCGGCGACTGCGAGAGCTCCACGTCCGCCGAAGGGCGGGCCGAGAGCATCGCCAGGCCGAAGTCGAGGATCTTGACGAATCCGCTGTCCGTCAAAAAGATGTTGTCCGGCTTGAGGTCGCGATGGACGATGCCGCGGTCGTGCGCGGCCGCGAGGCCTTTCGAGATCTGGAGCGCGTACTCGACGGCTTTGCGCGCCGGGATCGCGGACGCCGAGAGCCGCGACCGAAGCGTCTCCCCCTCGAGAAGCTCCATGACGGCGTAGACGGCGCCGCCGTCCTCGCCGACGTCGTGGATGGCGAGGATGTGCGGGTGCGAGAGCGCCGCCACCGCCTGCATTTCGCGGTGGAACCGGGCGATCGCGTCCGGACTGCCGCCCGTGAGCGACGGGAGCACCTTGATCGCCACATCCCGGCGCAGGCGCGAGTCCCGGGCCCGGTAGACCTCGCCCATGCCTCCGGCCCCGAGAGATCCGAGAACCTCGTAAGGCCCGAGTCGGACTCCGGCTGAA
>CAWDSI010000002.1:0-16016 GCA_963804915.1 uncultured Acidobacteriota bacterium | reverse complement strand
TCGCGCGCTCGTCATGGTCCAACTCGAGGGCTCGATCGAAGAGAGGGGCGACGAGGCGCCAGCGGTCGGGATCGAGGACGCTCACGGGCTCAGCTCGGCCGGATCGCGCGAAAGAGATACGTGCGCGCCTTGTCCCAGTGCCGCTGGATGGTCCGTTCCGACACGCCCCGCATTTCGCCGATCTCCGCGAGCGAGAAGCCGCCGAAGAACTTCAAATCCACGAGCTCGGCGAGGGAGGGATCGGCCGCGGTGAGCTGCTCGAGCGCCTCGCCGACGCGCTCGATCTCCTCCACGTCGGCCAAGGGCGTGGCCACGTCCCCGGCCATGGCGGTCAGCTCGAACCCCCCGCCGCGCTTGAGCGCCTGGCGGCTCCGGGCATAGTCGATGACGAGCCCGCGCATGACTTTCGCGGCGTAGCCCATGAAACGCGCCCGGTCCGGGAACCGGGCGCCTTCCCGCCCGAGATGTTCGAGGTAGGCCTCGTGGAGCAGGGTCGTGGTCCCGAGCGTGGCTCCGGGTCCCCGCGAGAGTTGACTCCTCGCCAGCTGGTGAAGCTCCGCGTAGAGGGCGCCGAATAGCGCGTCCGCGGCGGATCGGTCGCCACCCTCGGCCGAGGAGATGAGCGACGAGATCGACGGCGCCATGGGATGAAAGCCCCTAAAGGTCGTGCAATCAAAGGCTAGCACAGAACAAATCCCACCCTGTCGGCTTTCGGCGTCGGCTTCCGATCTCTCAAGTGGAGGGAGGAACCGATGTCCAGACGAGCGGTTTTGCTGACAGGCACTCTCTTACTCGCGGGCGGCGGGCTCCTGGCCCAGGTGACTCCGGATGAGCGGATCCCCATCCGCGATCGGGACCGCCTGGATGCGTTGGGGTTTCCCCGAGACGCGACGAATCTCTTCGTCTGGTCCCGGGCGGACCTGGGGAGATCACCAGCCCGGCAGGCAACAGCAGTCTCGGAAGAACCCGACTGGGGAACCTCGACGGGCTACACAACCGTCTCCGCGTCCGAGCTTCGAGAGCATCTCTTCTACACCAAGTTGGTGCGGGATCCGGGAGCCTATACCTATTGTTGGGAGAACGACGACTACCTTCCGACCCTCGCCCATGCCCAGTTCGTCGTTCCGGACGGTGCGACGCTCGAATTCCTTCGGTACTGGGCCTATGACGCCTCTTCGGATTTCGACCTGATCTTTCGAGTGTACGAAACGTGTCAAGGGAGCGCGGGCGGAAGCCAGCCGGTGACGACGTTGATCCAGGAGGCCTTCACGTTCGGGTCCGCCGGCGATTTCAACTTCTCCGCTTCGCTCAACGACTATCCGGTCGAGAACAAAGACTGCGTCTATTTCATCGAGGTGGAGTTTGCTCCTCAGGACGTCTCATGCCAGAGGTACGACCTCAAAGTGCGCAAGTTCTCGGTGTCCTGGACGCGCCAGGTCAGCCCGGCTCCAGCAACGGCGACCTTCGGCGACGTGCCGACGAATCATCCGTTCTTCCAATTCGTCGAGGCGCTCGCCAAGTCGGGGACCACGGGCGGCTGCGGCGCAGGCAACTACTGCCCCGATGCGCCTCTCACCCGCGGACAGATGGCGGTCTTTTTGGCGAAAGCGCTCGGTCTGCAGTGGCCGTGACGAAAGGAGCCACCATGTTGAGAATCTGCGTGGTCCCTTTTCTCGCGCTCGCGGTGACCGGTCCGCTCGTCGCGGAGGGGCGCTCCGGGCGAGCCGCCCAAATCTCGCCCGGTGTTCCGCTTTCCGAAAACTTCGACGGAGTGACGGCTCCGGCGCTTCCGGCGGATTGGGTCGCGACGAGCACCCCGGACACAGGTCCCGTCTGGGTGACGGAAGGAGGGAATCCAGACTCGGTGCCAAACGCCGCGCACTTGTTCAATCCTGCGGTCGCCCCCTCCGACCAGAGACTCGATTCGCCACCCGTGTCGATCACCACGAGCTCGGCCCAACTCCGATTCCGGCACTCGTACTCTTTCATCATCGATCCCGGCACCGGTCCAGTTCCGGGCGATGCTCCCGTCGAAATCATCGTGACCACGGGAAGGCTGAGGATCTCGATGAACGGAGGCGGCTTTCAGGACATCCTGGCTGCCGGCGGGAGTTTCGTCGAGGGAGGCTACGGCGACTACGGGGCCTGGACGGGGTCCAACGCATATCCGCCCGCGTACTCCACGGTCGCGGTGAATCTCCCTTCCTCCGCAGCTGGAACGGTCGTCGTCCTGAGCTGGCACATGTTCGCCAGCGTTGGTCCTAATTTACCCGGAGGCGGCTCTTGGTGGATCGACTCGATCCAGATCTGCGACGGCTTTCCGTGCGACGCCAATCCGGAGCCGACCCTGCTTCGCGTGGACGACACCGGCAACGGCGTGTGGGAGCCGGGCGAGACGGTGGACGTGACCCCTTTCTTCCTGAACAACGGCGATGCGACTCTCACATTGACCGGCGCCGCGTCGAACCTGTCGGGTCCGTCGGGAGCCACGTACGGAATCGTCGACCCCACTGCGTCCTACACGATACTCCCGGGCTTCCTCAACAGCTGCGCCGACTCCGGAGATTGCTATTCGGTCACCGTGAACAACCCGGCAGCTCGTCCGGCGGTCCACTGGGACGCCAGCTTCCGCGAGACGCTGGACAACGGACTCGGCGTGACGCGGCTGCTTCACCTCGGCGAGAGTTTCCCGGACGTGCCGCCTTCGACCTCTTTTTATTTCTACATCGAAGACATCTTTCACAACGGAGTCACGGGCGGCTGCGGCGGCGGTGATTACTGCCCGAACGCGAACATGTCGCGCAAGCAAATGGCGGTCTTCGTGCTCAAGTCGAAGTTCGGGAGAAGCTATCAGCCGCCGCCCTGCGTCGGGGCATTCACGGACGTGCCCTGCCCGGGTCCGTTCACGGACTGGATCGAGGATCTCCATGCTAGCGGCATCGTGGCGGGCTGCGGGCCGGGTCCGGCGTATTGCCCGGACAGCCCGGTGTTGCGGCAGCAGATGGCGGTGTTCCTGCTGAAGACGCTTTTGGGTGCCGCCTACGTGCCCCCTGCGTGCGAGGCGACCTTTCCCGACGTGCCGTGCTCGAACCCCTTCGCTCCGTGGATCGAAGACCTGGCCAACCGCCAGATCACAGGCGGCTGCGGTGGGGGGAACTACTGCCCCGCGAACGCGACGACCCGTGGCCAGATGGCGCCATTCTTGGCCAAGACGTTCGGACTGATGCTCTACGGGCCGTAGGCGCCCGGAGCCGGGGGGCCGGCTCGCCCGCAAGGAGGGCCTGCCGGCACGTCGCGCTGCTCGGCCACGGATAGATGGCGCTCGATGCTTCTCGGGTCCCGATGTCGAGGTTCGGGTCGCCTGTCGTCTTCCCCTTGCCGTTATCGATTCTTCCAATGAGGGAGAAAAACCCATGACGTCTGGAGCCAGGAAGAGAGAAACCGTGAAACCGGCACGATTGCTGTTTATCGCAACCACGAGTCTCGCGGGGCTCCTCGCTCCGGCTCTCGGGGAGAACTCTTCACCCCGCACCTACGGAACGAGCCAGGAGTCGCTGGTGCGGGTCGGCCCCATGCAGTTCGCTTCGGTTCAATCCACGACGCCGTACTCCGCCATCGGGAGCCCGAGTTTCACGCGCTATGCCACCGGCGGGGATGGAGTTTTCGTGGCTTCGCCGTCGCTGCCGTCCGGCGCCCTCGTCAGCTTTGTGCAGTTCGACGTCTGCGACATCAACGTCGCCGACGACATCACTGTCTTTATCGCTTCCACGAACAACCTCGGGCAAAACCTTCAGCTTCTCAACGGCACGACGTCTTCCGGCACGACAGGCTGTGCCAGCCACTACGTCAACCTGACGCCCGCGTTCGTCGTGGACAACGCCGGCAATCAGCTCCTGCTCCTGTTCCAGGCCCACGCCTACGACGGCTCGGAGTCACTCGCGGGAGCCACCGTCTACTACAAGCTCCAGGTGAGCCCGGCACCGGCCACAGCCACGTTCGGCGACGTACCGACGAACCATCTCTTCTTTCAGTTCATCGAGGCGCTCGCAGCATCCGGCATCACTGGCGGCTGCGGCGGCGGCAACTACTGCCCCGACGCGCCGCTCACGCGCGGGCAGATGGCGGTTTTCCTGGCGAAGGCGCTGGGGCTGCAATGGCCGTGACAGCGAGTAAGGGGGGTCGGGTGAGAGGAAGGCTGCTTCTCAGTGTTGCCGTAATGCTGTTCGCGCGCCCTCCGGCCGCCCTCGAGGCGCAGGGCTATGTCGTGATTCACAACCTGGAAGACGCGGAGGGCAGCGGCCCTCAGACGACCCTCGTCCAGGATGCCGACGGCTTCTTCTACGGGACGGTGAGGTACCTGGGCGCCCACGGAGCCGGCACGGTCTTCCGGGTCGACGAAAACAACAACTTCGCCGTCCTGCACGATTTCGCCGACAGTGACGGTTCCCAGCCCCGCGGCAGGCTGTTGCTCGGACAGGACCATTATCTCTACGGCACGACGGGCGCCGGCGGCGCGCACGAAGGCGGAGTGATTTTCCGGATCGATACGAACGGAAACAACTTCTCGGTCGTCCACGATTTCGAGATCGGCAGCTCTTCGGATCGGGATCTGCTCCAGGATTCGGCCGGCACCCTCTACGGAGTCGTCGGGTATGGGGCAGGCGTCTTTCGAATCGATCCGAACGGTTCGAATTACTCCGTCATCCGTGCGTTTGTCGTCGGGGAGGGCAATCCCATCAGCCTCATGCTGGCCTCCGACGGCTTCCTGTATGGGACGACGGAGAACGGAAACATCGTCTTCCGGCTCGGCCGCGACGGCCAGGATTTCAAAATCCTTCACACGTTCATTCCCGCCGACGACGGGTCGGCGGCCGTGGGCGCGTTGATCGAGGGCGCAGACGGGTGGCTGTACGGCACCGCTGGCCTGAACGGTCCGTATTCCGGAGGCACGGCTTTCCGGCTGCGCAAGGACGGAGCGTCGTTCGAGGTCATCCACGCGTTCCAGGGCGCAGAAGGGACGACGCCGGTAGCCGCTCTGACGCAGGTCCATGGCGGTCTGCTGTATGGAGCGGCGGCCCAAGGGGGCGCGGGCGGCGGAACGCTCTTCCGAATGACGACCGGGGGTGCACTCTTCCGCGCGGTTCATGTCTGCGACGCCGCGACGGGCGATATCCCATACGCGGCCGTGGTCGAGGGACTCGACGAGGCCCTCTACGGAATGGCCTATGACGGAGGTACCCACGACAACGGAGTCGTCTACCGGCTCTCGATCCCCACCATCGCCTCGCTTTTTCCGGCGTCGGGTCCTGCCGGGGGAGGCACCGTGGTCGTCATCTCGGGGAGCGGCTTCCAGGCGGGGGCCGCAGTCACCATCGGCGGCGGCCTGGCCGGTGCCGTCATCGGACCATCTCAGATCAATGCCAGTACACCCTCGCTCGCGCCGGGCACGTTGAACGATCTCATCGTCGCGAATCCGGACGAGTCGCTGGCGCTCTACGAAAGGGCCTGGCTGGCCGATTTCCTGGACGTCCCGCAGGACGATCCGTTCCACGATTTCGTCGAGAGGATCGTCCGGCGCGGGGTCACGGTCGGCTGCGGCGGGGGCAGCTACTGTCGCGACAACCCGGTGACACGAGGGCAGATGGCCGCCTTCCTCCTGAAGGCGAAGCACGCTCCGGGTTACGTCCCTCCGCCGTGCACCGGCGTCTTCTCCGACGTGACTTGCCCGTCCGACTTCGCCGACTGGATCGAACAGCTCGCGGCCGAGGGGATCACGGGCGGCTGCGGGGGAGGTCACTACTGTCCGGGGGCGGCCGTCACGCGGCAGCAGATGGCGGTGTTTCTGCTGAAGACCGAGCATGGCTCGGCGTACACGCCACCCGTATGCACGGGCGCCTTCAGCGACGTCGCGTGCCCCTCGCTCTTCGCGGACTGGATCGAACAGCTCGCGGCCGAGGAGGTGACGGGCGGTTGCGGAAGCGGGAACTACTGTCCCCTGAGCGCGAGCACGCGCGGCCAGATGGCGGTGTTCCTAGCGAAGGCTCTCGGGCTTCAGTGGCCGTGACGAGCTGAGGCGGGCGAGAAACAGCCCGGCCAGCGGCGCGATCACATCCTCGGCGGCCCAGCGGTAGCGGCCGTTGACGGCCATGACCGCCGAGAAGAGCGGGACGTAGAGGGCGGCCGCGAGGAATCCCGCGGCGAGGGTGCGATCGCGAAGCGAGCCCTTGCGCGCGGCGCGGACGAGCAGCCAGAAGCCCCCGAGCGCGGCGGCGGCCAGCAGCACGCCGGAGATCCTCAGGATGGCATGCACGAGGCCGCGATGTCGCTCGAGCGGATGGCCTTCGGGCAGGACCGCGAGCGGCCCGCCGCGATTCGGGATCGATCTGGCGAAGATCGCGAACTCCGCGGCGAAGGCGTCGTCTTTCAGGATGATGCCGAGTCGTCGGATGTAAGCGCGAGCGGTGGCGCCGGGATGCTCGCGGATCCAACGCCAGGCCTCGGCACGCGCCGCGTCGTCGATGGCCACGTCGCCCCGTGCCAGCACGCCGGGGCTGAGCCGCTCGAGATCCTGGGGCCACGCGTACCACTGTCCCGTCGCGTTCGAGTTGTTCGCGATGAAGATTCCGACGCCTCCGACGAGGTTGAACGGTGTGAATCGCCCGAAGACTCGGCCGTTGCGGATGGCCCAGGGCAGAAGGACCGCGTGCGCGACGACGAGCATCAGGAGAAGCTCGCGCCAGATCCGCTTCCGGCCGAGCCGCCCGGCGAGAGCGCCGGCGAGCCAGACGAGCGGAACGAAGTAGAAAACCGCCCGGGTCAGGCAGAGAAGGCCGGCCAGGATTCCCAGGCCTGCGACGCGGCGCGCCGAGAACGCCCCTGTCCACGAGCCCGCGCAGAGCAGCAGGTACGTCAGCAGAAGCGGCGCGATCAGGTTCTCGGCGGCGAGCATGTCCGCCATGAGGACGGATCGGGGCAGGAAGGCGAGGATCGCCGCCGTCCAGAGCCCTGCGGCCTCTCCCCAGAGCCGGCGGGCGAGTGCCGCGGCGGCGAGGCCGGCGAGCACGAAGAGAGCGAGGTTCTCGAGCTTCGCGGCGAGCAGCGCGTCGACGGGAGACCGCCACGCCAGCGACAGGAGAACGGGATAGGCGGGGGAGCGCCGGCCGTCCGCGATGCCGGGCTCGGTCTCGTACCGTCCGTACACGACGAGACTTCTCGCGACCTCGAAGTAACCGAAGAAGTCCGACACGGGCCGAGTCGGAATCGCAAAGATCGTCCAGAGACGCAGGATCGTTCCGGCGGCAAGAATCGCTCCGAGCCGGACCGCGTAGCGTGGCGAAGCGGTCAAGAGCTACCGGCGTCCGTACAGCGACAGGGTTGGCGCCGCGTCGTAGAGCGACGCGGGGTCGTAGCTGGAAGACGACGCGCTCGACGCGTCGGGGCTCGCCGCCCTGGAAGAGCATGACCTCTCCGCCGACCGGAACCACGGAGCCGATCGGGGGCTCTGAAGGGTCCGCGGCCGCGGGCTCGACGGTCGACTGCGTAGATGCGCAGCGAGCGGCCGATCACGACGAGCTTCAGATCGCGGAAATCCGCCGGGGGGTCAACCGCGATCACGGCGAACTGGGCCCCGCTCGAGACCGTCCGGGAGCCCAGGAGCTCCCAGCCCGAGTCGCTGTCGGAGCTGCTCGCGCACGAAGCGGCGATGCACGCCGCCGACGCGAGCAGCAGGCGGACACTCCGGCTCATGAGCCGCTCATGAGAGCGCCCGGCGCGCTTCGAGCGTCGCGGGGTGTTCGGCTCCGAGTGTCGTCTGCAGATGCCCGACCGCCTTCTCGAGGGTACGTTTGCCGGCCTCGGCACGGCCGGCGGCGAGCTCGACCTCGCCCTGCGCGGCCAGAGACATCCCGATAAGGTATGACGGCGCGTCCTTTTCCACGAACGACTCTGCGAGCGCCAGCGCGCGCTTTGCGGCGGCTTCGGCGGCTTCGGGGTGGCCGGTGGCGAGCTCGGCGCGGGCGAGGCGCACGAGCGCCAGCACGCCCCAGCTGACCTTCGCCGGGATCGTGTCGTAAAGGCGGACCGACTCGGCGAATTGATTCCGCGCCTCGGCGGCGTCGCCCTGCGTCGACGCCAGCACGCCTCGGGTGTGCGCCAGGAAGGCCCGCCGCAGAGGAGTGAAGGCGGGCGTCCCTTGATAGGAGTCGAGCGTCGCGAGCGTCGCACGCGCCTCAGGCAGGCGGCCCGCCTCCGCGTACAGGGCCGCGAGCTCGAGTGTTGCCGGGATCTCGACGTATGTGTTCTTGCGGTCGCGAGCGGCGCGGATGGCTTCACGGAAGAGCGGCTCGGCCTCGGTGTATCGGGCCAGCTCGTGGAGGACCCCGGCGTAGTTGTGGAGCACGACGGGCTCCACGGCATCGCCCTCCATCGACCGATGCAGCTCCAACGAGCGGCGGTAGAACGGCTCCGCCTTGCGGATGTCGCCCCGGTGGTGGACCAGACCCCAGTTGTTCCACGCGTCGGCGGCCGCGAGGGTCCGCTCCCGCCCGGTCTGCTCGAGCTTCTTCGTCAACTCGGCGAACGCCGTGTCTGCCCTGGCGTTCTGCCGGGTCAGGTAGTAGCCGTACGCGAGGGCCGCCTGCGCGTCGAGGCGCGTCAGCAGCACGGGCACTCGGGCGGACGAGAGAGTGTCGAGCGCTTCGGATGCGTGGCGGACCATGGGCTCGCCTTCATCGTTGAAGAATCCGAACTCGCTCCAGCGCGCGAGGCATTCCGCGCGTGCCAACGCGTGTCGCGAGTCCCGCGGCAGGTCGGCGAGAGCGCCCGAGATCGCCGTCTCGGCGCGCTTCTGCTCTCCGGCGACGAGCCAGGCCAGCGCGAGCGGGCATCGCACGCGCGCGCGCAGCGAGGGGTCGTTCGACCGACTGGCCACCTTGTCGGCGCGTTCGAGGACGGGTTGCGCTTTCTCCCAGCGCTGTACCGAGAGGTACTGCATCCCGATGCCCGCCAGGATCTCGGCCCGCAGCGGATCGTCGCTCCCGAACTGTTTCTCCACGACGAGCTCGCCCTGCTGGAGCAGGTCGGCGGGGACGAAGGGTTTCCCGGGGGGCGCGCCCGCGCTCAGGAGAAATGCCTGGAACTCGCTGGAGGCCGTGGCGCGGGCGAGCTGCGCCTCGGCGTCGTCCCGCTGCCGGCGCGCCTCGTTCGCCTGCCACAGGATGGCGAGCGTCCCCGCCGCCGTGGCGAGCGCCGCGAACAGCGCCAGCGCGACCCCGACGGGATGCCGCCGGACGAACTTGGCCGCGCGATACCGGAAGGTGTCCGGCCGGGCTCCGATCGGCTCGTGGGCCAGGTAGCGCCGGATGTCCGCGGCCATGGCGTCGACCGACGGGTAGCGCTCGGCGGCATCCTTTTTGAGAGCCTTCGCGACGATCGTGTCGAGATCACCGCGAAGCTCGCGGCGGAGACCTTCGACGCTCGTCGAGCGGGCGGCGGCGTCCGCGGCTGTGGCGGCTTCGGACGGCCGGCGGGGTTGCGTGTCCACGATGGCCTTCAGAAGCTGCGCGGGATTCGATCGCGCGGAACCGGCGGGATGGGGGCCCGCGAGAAGCAGGTAGAGGAGCGTGCCCAGGGCGTGGACGTCGGTGGCGGTCGTGACCACGCCGCCCGTGAGCTGCTCCGGCGCCGCGAACTCGGGCGTGAAGGCCCGGCCACCCTCCCGGGTCAGCGCCGTCTCGAGGCCCGCCTCGCCTCCCTCCTCGAGAAGCTTGGCGATCCCGAAGTCGAGGAGTCGGACCTGGCCGTCCTTCCCCACGAGCACGTTCGAGGGCTTGATGTCGCGATGGACGACGAGATTCGCGTGCGCCAGCGAGACGGCTTCCGCGACGTCGAGAAAGAGGCGGAGGCGAGCGTCGACGTCGAGCCTCCGATCGTCGCAATACCGATCGATGTGCTGTCCGTCGACGTGCTCGAGCACGAGGTAGGGCTGTCCCCACGCGGACACGCCGGCATCGAGGAGTCGCGCGATGTGGGGATGCACGAGCCGGGCAAGGATCGAGCCTTCACGCCGAAAGCGCTCCCCGCCGGCCCGGCCGACGAGGCTCGCGTTGAGAAGCTTGACGGCGACACGTCCTTCGAAGCGGCCGTCGCTCCTCTGCGCCAGCCAGACGCTTCCCATGCCGCCCTGGCCGATGGGCTCGATCAGCGTGTAGGCGCCGACCGTCTGGCCGGCGAGCGAGGCGCTTCGCGGGGGCGCTCGCGGGTGCGTCTTCGAGGAATTTCTCGCGGGCGACGTCGTCGTGCAGCGCCATAAGCCCGTCGAGATCCTCGGCGAGCTGCGGATCGTCCGTTCGCAGTCGCGCGAGCTCGGCGGCTCGCTCGGACGCGGAGAGATCGAGGAGCCGATCGAGATACGGCTCCAGGTCCCGCCAGCGCTCGTCCTTCAAGCCAGGCTCTCCGGGTTCGCGTCCCGGAGCTCGCCCCGGAGGTAGATCCGCGCCTTTTCCCATTTCCGCTGCATCGTCCGCTCGGAAACGCCCCGCATGGCCGCGATCTCCCCGAGCGAGAAACCGCAGAAGAACTTCAGGTCCACGACCTCTGCCAGCGTCGGATCGAGGGTCGTCAGCTTTTCGAGAGCGGCGCCGACGCCCTCGAGATCCGACGCGCCGGCCGCGGCCGGCGCCTTCTCTTCGTCGAGCGTCGTGATCTGAAACTCCCCGCCGCGCTTCAGGGCGCGGTGGTCCCGGACGTAGTCGAGGATCAGCGAGCGCATCACCCGCGCCGCGTAGGCCATGAAGCGGCCCTTGTCCGGAAAGACCGATCCCTCGCGCTGCGCCATGTCGAGGTAGGCCTCGTGCAGCAGCGTCGTGACGCCGAGAGTCAGGTCCGAGCCTCGCCGCGCGAGCTGGCGCTCGGCGAGCCGGTGCAGCTCGCCGTAGAGGGCCGTGAAGAGCGCATCCGCCGCGGACCGGTCGCCGGACTCGGTGGAGGCGATGAGGACGGAGATGGTTGGCGCCACGGATCGCCGATTTTCTCGGTGGCCGGAGCCTAGCACTTTCCTCGGCACGGTATCGGACCCCTGTCGGCTTTTCGTCGGGAACCGCGCTTTCCAGTTCGGAGGGACGCCACGAGGACGTCCGGACCTGAACCGAGGAGGTGCGTCATGGCGAAGCCGGCGATGTCCAAACCCGGGATGATGCGCGCGATCGTCGTTGCGGGGATTGTCGTTGCCGCCCCGGCGATGGCGCAGATGCCCCCGAAGGTCGTGGCGGCCCCGGCGGCCGCCGAATCGTTCGGGCCCGGTGTGCAAGGCCTCTACGTCGGCGCGGCGGAGTTCCAGCACTTGAACAACAAATCAGGATACGAAATCGATTGGTTCTCCGACGGATACCTCGGTTACACCGACGAGTCTTTCGTCGGCGTCTTCGTCGCGCCCTTGACCTTGCCGGTGGGATCCGAGATCACGATGCTCTGCACCTACTTCCTGGATACGGCGCCCGTCGGGAAAGTGTCGACATACCTGGACGCCGTCAAGATGACGTCGGCGGGCGATCCGCCGGCGGTGGTGCCCGTTCTGGGTCCTGTGGAGTTCGACACGGACCAGGGATACGAAGTCACCTGCGGGGAGACGCCATACACCTTTCGAAACATTGCCGACGTGGACGGTGACGGCGTCGGCGAGATCGTCGTCTATCGCCTCCGAGTAGAAATGACGGAGACCGGCGAAGGCCGCCTGGCGTTGGGCGGCGTCGGTATCGGGTGGCGCCGCCAGGTCAGCCCGGCGCCCGACATCGCCACGTTTCCCGACGTGCCCACCAATCACCCGTTCTTCCAGTTCGTCGAGGCGCTCGCGGCCTCCGGCATTACGGCCGGGTATGGCAATGGCAACTACGGCGTCAACGATCCGATTACGCGAGGGCAGATGGCGGTCTTCCTGGCCAAGGCACTCGGCCTGCACTGGCCGTACTGACGCTCTTCATCCGGGAGCCGCGCTTTACGGGGGAAAGGAGGGCACCATGGTTCCAGCCCGGCAACGCCGTCTTCTCGCAGCGGTCCTGTTGGCCCTGGTTTGCGCGGGTGTGCTCGGGGCGCAAGACGCTCCGCGGTCGAACAGGCTGTCAACCACGAAAGAAGTTCCGAACGTGTTCGGTACGGACTCGTACACAGTGACGATCGTCCCGGCGGTGGCGTTCTATCCCGAGTCGAACTCCTACGCCTACTACACCTCGAGTTTCGGACGATCCCAACATCCGAACGTCGTGGTCAACATGTTTGCGGGTCTCGACCTTCCAGCCGGCGCGGTGATCGACTTCATCGGCCTGAACAGCAATACGACCAGCGTGCCATCCATTCTCAGCGCGGAAATCGTCCGCCGCGACAAGTTTGGATACAACTTCGTCGTCGCCGTGATCGACAGCACCCCACACCTCTGGGAAACGGACATCAACGTGGTTCCGATTGGTTACACGTGGACTGGCTACTCCGGCTTCGAAACACTGATCCTGCATGTCCAGTGGGGTGCTGACCCGGACCCTCAGTACCTGGGCTGGGTTGAAGTCTGGTGGAGACGCTCCGTCAGTCCCGCGCCCGAAGTGGCGACCTTCAACGACGTACCGGCGAGCCATCCGTTCTTCCAGTTCATCGAGGCGCTCGCGGCGTCGGGTATCACGGGCGGGTGCGGCTCCGGCAAACTTCTGCCCCGAGGCTCCGCTGACGCGGGGCCAGATGGCGGTGTTCCTGGCCAAGGCGCTGGGCCTGCACTGGTCGAACTGAGCCGACCCCTTCCCTCCGGCTGACGGGTTTTGCCTGCGAACGGCGCTCTCTCAGGTGGGGTGGAAACACCTCGCCGAAACCGGCGAAGGAGGTCTCTTGAACACAGCGACATCCCGAATCTTCTTGAAAGCGATTCTCGCGGTTGCAGCGCTCCTCGCTCGCTCCGCGGCCAGCGCGCAGTCCTACGGCGACCAGAGCCAGGTACTGACGGTCGGGGTGTCCCAGTTCCGGGGAATCGCGGGATCGCCATCGGTGATTGAGAGTGACTACTATCTCTACAACTCGACTCCGGGCTCCTACTACTACTACCTCGCGCCACTCGCCCTGCCCGAAGGGGCCCTGATCGAGAGCGTTTGTCTCTTCGGGAGAGACACCGACTACGAATTCCTTTTCTACGTCCAGGCCTATCTGTTCGCCAACAAGCTCGTCCCAATCGGCGAGTCTCCGGCGACGTTGCAGGTTCCCGGCTCGTCTGCGTTTTCTTCGGGCAGCGCCGGCTACGGCTCCTGGTGCTCGGAACCGATGTCCTACACGCTGCGATCGAGACTCGACGTCGACGGCGATGGGACCTTCGACGACGCCGTCCACTATGTCGGTCTCTTCCTTCCGCATTCGATCAGCGGACAGCTGGCTTTCGGCGGCGTCAAGATCACGTGGAAGCGCCAGGTCGCTCCGCCTCCATCGTCGCCCACGTTCGGCGACGTTCCAGAGTCGCACCCCTTCGCGCGGTTCATCGAGGCGCTCGCGGCGTCCGGAATCACCGGAGGCTGTGGCGACGGGTCGAACTACTGCCCGAACGCCGCGCTCACCCGGGGCCAGATGGCGGTGTTTCTCGCCAAGGCGCTCGGGCTGCACTGGGTGGAGTAGGCCGTTCGAGCTGCGAAGCGCAAGGAGAAAACATGAAGCCTTCGAAAGCTTTCGCGCTCGCCGTGCTTCTCGGCGCGGCGCTCGCCTCGGTGACTTCGGCCGCGAGCGGCCAGTCGTATGGTCCCGAGCCTCAACAGCTGACGATCGGAGCGGCGGAATTTAGACCAGAGCACCTTTTCGAGCCGTTCGTCGGGCCAGGACGGGTACATGTCGCTCAGGCCATTTTGAATCTCCGAGCTCTCCAACGCCGGTCTTAGTCCAGGCCCCGTTATCTCTCCCCGAAGGGGCGGTGATCGACGACCTTCTGCTTGTATGCGAACGACACCCACCTCACGAAGCAGGTCGATGCGAGTCTGATCGCCGTCAAGCTCGTCCCCTCCGGCGAGGTCGATGCGTGGAAGGGCCTCGGCGGTGTCTCCTCCGACGCGGCAGTGGGATATCGCCGCTATTGCGTGGACATGGCCGAAGTCGTGAGAGGGAGGATCGACGTCGACGAGGACGGAATCCTCGACGATGCCGCCTATTACGTGCAAGCGCATCGTTCCGTATTCCAACAGCGACCTCGAGTTCCTGTCTCTCGGCGGAGTGCGGATCACCTGGAGGCGCCCGGTCAGCCCGGCGCCGTCGGCCCCGACATTCGCCGACGTTCCGGACTCGCATCCGTTCTACCAGTTCATCGAGGCACTGGCCGCTTCGGGCATCACCGGAGGCTGCGGCGACGGGTCGAACTACTGCCCGGACGCGGCCCTGACCCGTGGCCAGATGGCGGTGTTTCTCGCCAAAGCGCTCGGGCTGCACTGGGTGGAATAGCGCGTCGGATCTGCCAAGAGAGAGAGAAGCATGAAGTCTTCGAAAGTCCTTCGCCCGAGCCCTGCTTCTCAGCGCGACGCTCGCCTCGGTGACTTTGGCCGCGAGCGGCCAGTCCTATGGCCCCGAACCTCAGAGGCTGACGATCGGCGTGGCGGAATTTCGACCGGTGGTGTACCAGTTCGAGCCGTTCGTCGGGCAGGACGGATACATGTCGCTCAATCCCCCCGCCGAATCTCCGAGCGTTCCTGGGTCAATTGCCTTCATGGCCCCCCTGCCTCTCCCCGAAGGGGCGGCGATCGACGAGCTCTGCTTGTATGCGTACGACACGGACCTCGCGGACGAGGTCAGTGCGAGTCTGGTCGCGGTCAAGCTCATCCCTCCCGGCGAGGACGATGCGCAGAAGGCACTCGGCGGCGTCTCCTCGGCCGCGCAGGTGGGATATCGCCGTTATTGCGTGGACATGGCCGAAGTCCTGAGAGGAAGGATCGACGTCGACGAGGACGGAATCCTCGACAACGCGGCCTACTACGTGGAAGCGACCCTCCCGTACTTCGACAGCGACCTCGAGTTCCTCTCTCTCGGCGGAGTGCGGATCACCTGGAGGCGCCCGGTCAGCCCGACGCCGTCGGCCCCGACATTCGCCGACGTTCCGGACTCGCATCCGTTCTACCAGTTCATCGAGGCGCTCGCGGCTTCGGGCATCACCGGTGGCTGCGGCGACGGGTCGAGCTTCTGTCCCGGACGCAGCCCTTACCCGTGGCCAGATGGCGGTGTTTCTCGCCAAAGCGCTCGGGCTGCACTGGGTCGAATAGCGCGTGGATCTGCCAGGAGAAAGGGAGCGTGAAGTCTTCGAAATCCTTCGCGCGAGCCCTGCTTCTCGGCGCGGTGCTCGCCTCGGTGACTTTGGCTGCGAGCGGCCAGTCCTACGGTCCCGAACCTCAGAAGCTGATGATCGGAGTTGCGGAATTTCGACCGGTGGCGTTTTTCTCCGAGCCGTTCGTCGGCGAGGACGGATACATGTCGCTCAGTTCCCCCCGGCGAATCTCCGAGCGCTCCGGCGGGGATCGCCTTCCTGGCGTCCGTAGCTCTCGCCGAAGGGGCGACGATCGACGAGCTCTGCTTGTACGCGTACGACACGGACCTCTCGGACGAGGTCAGTGCGAGCCTGGTCGCGGTGAAGCTCATCCCTCCCGGCGAGGACTATGCGCGGAAGGACCTCGGCGGCGTCTCATCGGCCGCGCAGGTGGGGTATCGCCGTTATTGCGTGGACATGGTCGAAGTTCTGAGAGGAAGGATCGATGTCGACGAGGACGGGATCCTCGACGACGCGGCCTACTACGTGAAGGCGACCCTCCCATTCATCAACAACGACCTCCAATTCGCCTCTCTCGGCGGGGTGCGGATCACCTGGAGGCGCGCGGTCAGCCCGACACCGTCAGCCCCGACATTCGCCGACGTTCCGGATTCGCATCCGTTCTACCAGTTCATCGAGGCCCTCGCGGCGTCCGGCATCACCGGTGGATGCGGCGACGGATCGAACTACTGCCCGGACGCCGCGCTCACTCGGGGCC
>CAWDSI010000001.1:0-28422 GCA_963804915.1 uncultured Acidobacteriota bacterium | reverse complement strand
TTCGAGGCTCTTGCGATCCCAGCCGGCGAGGTTCGCCGCCGCCTCGTACGTCGTCTGGAGAAACGCGAGAAGCGTGTCGTCGGGCGTCGGCGAGAGGCGGACCGCATCGTAGGGGAGAAGGAATTCGTGGAGGTCCTTGCTGTAGAAGGCTCCCTCAGGCCCGACCTTCGCGTCCGCAAATCCCGCTGGCTCCGGATACGCATACGCGTAGAACGCGGCGTGCGGGACCGGGCCGCCGCCCGGCCAGAATCCGGCGCTGCTGACTTCGTGGGAGTAGGCGTCGCGTGTCACGCGATCGGGAAGATTGGGCACGCCGCCGGGGTGCACGGGAGCGACCCGGCCGGAGAACCGCGTGACCGCGAGGTCGGGCGCACCCCAGAACAAATGCACGGGGCTGCACTTGCCGATGAACCGCGCGCGGAACTTCTTGAAGACGCGGTCGGCCTGCGCAAGGACTCGCCAGAACCGGTTCGCATACTCGGCGTCGTACGAGGCGTGCGTCTCGTCCTTGTCGAAAGGGATGGGGTCCGCGACCTCGTTGGGCCTGGCGTGGATGCGAACGTCGAGGCCGAGCCGATCGAGCTCCTGGAAGAGCCTCGCGTGGAAGGCCGCGACCGACTGCGGCTGAAGCGGCATCACGGCAGTTCGACCTTCGCCGGTCTCGATCAGGAGCCGATGGTCGATGAAGTCGAAATCGATCTCGAAGTTGCGGTTCCCGGAAGGCATCGGCGAAGTCGTCAGTCCCCATGCGGTCACGTAGAGCGTGTCGCCCCAGCAGTGGTTGAGCGGCGGACGTGGACCGAGAGTGTGCCGGATCTTTCCGACGATCTGCAGCCAGAGGTGGAGCGTCGCGTAGGTGTCGCTCCAGGCCTCCAGGGGCAGGTCCGGCCACGCTTCCGGCGCCCGCGCCGCGCGTTCGTCGATCACGCCCGGAGCGTACACCCGGTGTGATCGCATTCGTCCGCTCTCCGGGCCGCGGTCCGCCAGGAGGCGTAGGTCGGGGTGCCGGTGACGTCCCGGCGTCACGTCGCGGCGGCGACGAGCTTCTGGAAACGCGGATTGCCGCGCAGCGAGTCGAAGTCGGGATCGATCTTCAGCCGTCCGGGGGAGAGCACGTAGCGGGGCGGGGATACGGACTCGAGCAGGTCGAGGGCCTTGTCCGGTTCGCCGACGAGAAGGTAGATGCGGGCGCGCTGGTGCCGGATGTACGCCTCTCCGCTCTCGCTGGCTCCGGAACCGGGAGCCGAGGCGCGCTCCCCCTCGCGCACGGCTTCGTCCTTCCGGCCCAGATGCGCCAGCGCGAGGCCGAGGCCGACGCGCGCGAAGGCGTTCTCGGGCGTTTTCGCGAGCTGCGCTTCCAGCGCCTTCCGGGCTTCCTCCGCGTGCGTCCGTGTGGCGTCGGAATTTCCGTCCAGCGCGAAGGCCTGCATGAGGCTGAGCGCCCAGGTCGCCCGATCGTCCTCGAACGCGCTCGGTGTCAGCCGCTCGAGAAGCCGGCGCTGGTCGTTCGTCAGGATCCAGACCGCGTCGCCGGTGACGGCCAGGGCCGCGACGAGCGCCGCCGGCGCGACCTGGGCCGGCGCGTTCTGAACGACCGCCCGCGCGCCGGGCAGGTCGCCCTCCTCGATGTACGTCATCACCTTTCCGAGCACCAGCTGGAGGTTCCCGGGCGAAAGAGCGAGTCCGCGATCGTAGACGTCCCGAGCCTCCGGGAAACGCCTCACGCGCACGAGGGCCAACGCCAACCTTTGCTTGATCAGCAGGCTGCCGGGGTCCAGGTCGCTCGGCCTCCTGAAAGTGCTCGACGGCGGCCTCCCAGTTACCGAGCCCGGCCTCGGCCGCCCCCGAAGCGAAGAGAACGTCGGAGTTGCCGGGCGCCATGCGCCGTGCCTTGTTCTGCTGATCCAGTCCCCGGCGGAGGTCGCCGAGGACGAGGGCGTGGTACGAGCCGAGCGCGCTGTGGGCATCGGCCAGGTCCGGGGCCAGGGCGATCGCCTTCTCCGCCGCCTCCCGGATGCGTTGCGCCAGCTCCGGTGTTTTCTGCGGACCGAAGGCATAGAGGAATGCCCCGGCTCGCGCGACCCTGGCCCATGCGAGGGCAAATCCCGGGTCGAGTGCCACCGCCTGTTCGTAGAAGCGGAGCCCTTCACGCACGTTCGGCCCGCGGAGCCCGAGGTTCAACTGGCTCTCGCCTTTGAGAAATGCGTCGTAGGCGGCGAGGTTCTGCGTGGGCTTCTCGGCGAGCCGCTTCTCCTCGCCCGCACCGAGCTCGAGGCCCAGGGCATGGGCGACGCGCGACGCAATCTCCGATTGCACCTGGAAGACGTCGGTCAACGCGGCATCGAACGGCTGTTGCCAGCGGGACGTCGGCGCGCCGGTTCCCGCGACTTCGATGAGCTCCGGACTGACGTGAACGCGCTGGCCGCCCTCTCTTTTCTCCCATCGGACGGTACCGGTGAGGAGATAGCCGACGCCGAGCTCGCGCGCGACCTGATCCGGCGTCTTCGTCGTCTTGTTGTAGGGCTTCGAGCTGCCGCGCGCGATCACGGCGATGCCCGGCAGCGAGGTCAGCTTGCCCCGGATGGCGTCCGCGACCCCGTCCGCGAAGTACTCGTCCTCGGGCGCGCCCAGGTTCTCGAAGGGGAGGACCGCGACCCGTTTCACGTCGGCGTGGGCGGCGTCGCCCCGCCCCGGGGATCGTCGAAGAAGGAGCACGATCCCGATGGCCAGCACCGCGGCGATCGCGCCGACGAGGACGACTCTGCGGTTCACGAATGCGGACGTCCGGATCGGAGCGCCGGCCGTCGCCGCCGGTCCCGATGCCTCCGCCAGCGCGAAGCCGATGTCCTTCGCCGAATGGAAGCGGTTCTCCCGGTCCTTCTCCACGCAGCGCCGCATCACCCGCTCGATCGCCGGCGGAACGCTTCGTCCGGAGCCCGAGAGCTCCGGCGGGTCTTCCTTCAGGATCGCCGACATCGTGTCGGCGGCCGTGGCCCGCAGGAAGGCCCTCTTTCCCGACAGAAGCTCGTACAGGATCGCTCCGAACGAGAAGATGTCGGACCGGTGGTCGAGCGGAAGCCCGCGCACCTGCTCGGGCGACATGTAGCCGACGGTCCCCATGACCGTTCCCGGCTCCGTCAGCCCCGTGGCCGTCGGCGCGCTCGTCTGCTCGTCCGACTCGGCCGGCTCGATCCGTTTGGCCAGGCCGAAGTCGAGGATCTTGACGTGCCCCTCCGGGCTGACGAAGACGTTCTCGGGTTTCAGGTCGCGGTGGACCACGCCCCTTCCGTGCGCGGCGGAGAGCCCGCGGACGATCTGCTGCGCGAGCTCGACCGCGTCCTTTGCGGACACGGTGCAGGCCTCGAGCTTCGAGCGCAGCGTTTCCCCGTCGAGGAGCTCCATGACGGCGTAGGCGACGCCGTCCTGGTTTCCGAAGTCGTGGATGGCGAGGATGTTCGGGTGGGACAGCGACGCGACCGCTTTCGCCTCGCGCTCGAAGCGGGCCAGCGCGTCGGCATTCGACGAGAGGTGCGCCGGCAGGACTTTGATGGCGACCTCGCGGTCGAGCTTCGGGTCGCGTGCGCGATAGACCTCGCCCATTCCTCCCGCTCCGAGCGGCGCGAGGATCTCGTAAGGACCGAGCCGCGTTCCGGCGGCGAGACTCATTCGGTGACCGTGCGAAGAACTCTACCGCGCTCGGGACGCTGGTTCGAACGCCGTCGCTAGAAGAACCGCGAAAAGGTCAGCGAGTACGTCGTCCCCTGTTTGAAGGACTCGTCCGAGAGGCTCTTCGAGTAGAGCTCCTGGTAGATGCCGGGGGAGATCCGGTAGCCCTTCCACGGCCGGAGCGACGCGCGCAGCAGCAGGCCGCCGTTATGAAAGCCCGTGCCTTCGTCGACTTCGCCGTCCCATTTTCCGATGGATTGATATTGCCCGGCGTACTGCAGAGCGATGCCGGTCGTGCCGATCGGGAGAGTCGGGCCGACGGTGTACCGCGCCGTGATGGGCGCCTTGAATCCGTGGCTGTTTTCGTACAACGGGATCTGGGCATCGGCCCAAGCGGAGAGGATGAACGGCCCGACGGGTGTGGACCAGAGGGCCGACACGATCGGATCCACGGTGCCGCTGCCGAACTGGATGTGCTCGTGCGTCAACCCCTCGCGCCCGAGAACGATCGGGTTTGGCTCCGTGTGACCGATCGGGATCGAGATCCCGGCGCCGAGCTGCAGCCCGCCCCCGACCAGATAGAGGCCGGTGAGCTGGGCGTCCGCGACGTTCTGCAGAGTCTCCGTTCGGTGATGGATGTCGCCGTAGGGAGGGTCGTACGGCTCTCCGGTGAGAGTCGTGTACCGCACGGTCTGTTCCTTGATGTCGTACGGAATCCTCAGGGACAGCGTGAGCCGGTTCGTCGCTCCGTAGTCGGCGAGAAGCTCGGTGCGGATCAGGTCGAGATTGACGATGTGTCGATGATCGGGGATGGGCGTCGTGGCGCACTCGGGCGCGACGTCGGGGCACGACGCGATGTGCGTCGTGTCGAAGGACCCGTACGCCGCGCCGAGCGTGAGCTGCCACGTCCCCGGGGGAAGAACTTGTCGGTCGGCCCCTCCGCCGGAGAGGTTGGGATTGGCTCAGGCGGGTCAGGCGTAGGCGGCCGGCGCGACGAGGAACGCGAGAAGCAGGAATACGAAAGGCGCGGCGCCGCGGCTCCGCACGTCAGGCGCCCGCACGCGACTTGGCTTTTTCGACGAGCTCCAGGATCTTGTCCCACGCGCCGCCCGTCGCGTCGCCGACGAACTTGCCGCGAGCGTCGTAGACGCGGACGTACGGAAGCGCCTCGGCACGGAACTCCGAGGTCGCCTGCGCCGCCGCCGCGTTGTCCCACTTTCCGATGTTCACCCGTCGCACCGCGAGGTTCGGGTTGGACTGAACCAGATGTTGCAGCCGGATGTCGACGAGGTGGCACGGGCTGCACCATTCCGCCCAGTAGTCGAGGACGGTGACCTTGCCAGGCACGACGGTCTTCGCGACGTCGATCTTCTCGCCATCGCTCGCCGAGGAGATGTCGAGGTCGCGGCGGACCTCGTCCGGGAGCGGCTCCAGATCCTTCCGGACCTCGCCCGGGAACACGGCCTCGTACCCGATCTCCTGAAGAGCCTTGCGGATCTTCTCGCGGTCGAACCCGTCGGGAATCTCGACCGTCGCCGTGCCGGCTTTCCAGTCGAGTTTGGCGTTCTGGACTCCGGAAACTCCCTTGAGGGCCTTGAGGATCGGGGGAGCGCAGGCCTTGCAGTCGATGCCGACCACGGTGAACTTCAGCGGCTCGGCTCCCTGCATCAGCGGGGCGATGGCCAGGAAGGCGAGAAAGAGGCCGAGACTTTGCCTGCGAACATCCATCGATTCATTGTGGCACGACGTCGACGTGATCCCGTACACGCCGGAATACCGCAACGAGGCTCGCGCGTTGCCTCGAAAAATGGCCGCACGGAAGAAGCTCGTGGGCATGGCCGCCCTGATCGGATTCCTCGCCTGCACCGCCTGGTCGGCAGGGTTGGTCTCGTCCGCGTGCTGTTCTCCTTCCTGCGAACCTTGCCCCGTGATCATTTGTAAGAGCACGGCCGCGACGGCGTCTCCGAAAGTGGACGTCGCCCGTGCGCTCTTGCCGGCGAGCTTCGGCGAGCTCTTCAAGCCGTCTGATCCTCCGCCTCGATCGCCTCCTTCGCTCCGATTCCGGCATTTCTTCCTCACGAGTTCCGACGACCGATGCGGAACTGATTCGTCGCCCTCCGAGTCCGATCTCTGAATCGTTCACACAACAAAACGGAGGAATGCGATGAAGAAGATTCTCGGAACCCTGGCACTCGCCCTGGCGATCGCCGGATCGGCTCTGGCCTCCACGGGCTCGCGGGCGTGCTGCGAACCGGCATGCGATGACTGCGCGTCGTGCTGCGCCAGCGTCCAGGCGGAAGCCTCTTGCCCGCTCGCCATCGAGCAGGCTTCGCTCCCGACCTGCAACTAGCTTCGTTTCATGCGCCGGGCGGGCGACCGCCCGGCGCTTTTTCCTCGGACCGACGCGCGCCCCGGCGGCTCATTCCTCGGGCGACAACCGGTAGCCGACCCAGGGCTCCGTGCGAATCCAGCGCGGCCGGTTCGGATCGTCTTCCAGCTTGCGGCGGAGGCTGCCCATGTGCACCCGAAGCGTGTCGTTCGAGATGCCGGAGACCGATCCCCAGACGGCGGAGAGCAGCTGCCGGTGAGTCCAGACGGCTCCCGGCTTCGACAATAAGACGTTCAACAGCGAAAACTCGGTCGGCGTCAGATGTACGGGCTGGCCGCGACGCCGAACCGTCCGCGTGTCGCGGTCCACCTCGATGTCGCCCCACCGCGAGACCGGGACCGCGTCCGACCGGCCCTCCGTCCGCCGGAGCAGCGCCCGCGCCCGCGCCACGAGCTCGGCTGTGCCGAAGGGCTTCGTGACGTAATCGTCGGCTCCGGCGTCGAGGAGCCGGACTTTTTCGCGCTCCTCCTGGCGGACGGTCAGGACCAGGATCGGGACCGGAGACTCCGTTCGGATTCGGCGGACGAGCTCCAGCCCGTTCATGCGCGGCATGGCGAGATCCGTGATGACGAGGTCGAACTCCCCGGAGGCGAACAGCGCCTGCGCCTCTTCTCCGTCGACCGCCGTCTCGACGTCGTGGCCGGCCTTCGCGAGCGCGTCGCGCACCACCTTGCGGATGGCGGCCTCGTCGTCGACGACGAGAACCCGGCTCATCCGGCCACGGCGGGAAGCTCGATCTCGAAGAGCGTTCCCCCGGTCGGGGAGTCGCCGAGCGTCAATCGGCCCCCGTTCATCTCGACGAGGCTCCGCGCGATCCAGAGTCCGAGTCCCGTGCCGGGAACGGCGGGCGTCGCCGGAAGCCGCACGAAACGCTCGAAGACCCTGTCCCGATCCGACGGCGCGACGCCCGGTCCGCGGTCGGCGACGCGCAGGAACACGGCCGTGTCGGAGAGCGCCGCGGAAACGGCGATCTCGCTGCCCGACGGGGAGTATCGCGCGGCATTCTCGAGCCCGTGTCCCAGGGCTTCGGTGATCTGGCTGGGATCGACCTGGACTCTCAGATCCTCGGCGGGGACCGCCACCGCCAGGGAGTTGGCGGAGAGCACGTCCGCCGATCGGGCCAGAGCCGCCTCGACGAGGGCCGCCGCCGTGACGATCTCGCGGTGCGGCTGCGCGGCCCCCGAATCCACACGCACCACGTCCATCAATTCGCCGATCCGGCGCGTCAGTCGTCGGATCTCGTCCACGGCGAGCCGCGAGCCCTCCGAAGACCCGGCCTCCTCGGCCCAGTTCTCGATCGCGGCGCGAGCCGCGGCGACGGGCGTCTTGAGATCGTGCGCGAGCGCGGCGAGCAGCGTCGATTTCATCCGGTCGCTGGCCAGCGTCTCCTCGGCCTCCAGCTCCAGTCTCAACAGCCGCTCGCGTTCGAGCGCCAGGCCCACCAGGATCGCGCAACCCTGGGCCATGCGGCCGCTCGAGCGCATTCCCTGAATGATCAGCACTCCCGCCCGCTCGACCCCGATCGGGATCGGCAGATAGAGGTCCCGGCCGCCCTGCGGGGAAGGCACCGGCTCGACCTGTCCCTGGCGGAAGGCGAGATCCGCCAGCCGCGGATCTCCATCGTCATCGTCCCGCGATTCCGCCGGCCGGAGGAGCCCGCCGGGGCCCGCCAGCCGGATCGACACTCGCCGCGCCTGGAGCGCGACGCGCAGCCGCTCGGCGGTGACGTCGAGGAGAGAGTCCGTCAGGGTATCGGAGACGAAGGCCCGGGACAGCTGAGTCAGGCTCGCGAGATCCGCGCGCTCGGCCTCCACGAGACGCAGGCGCTCGCGGGCCGTCGCGGACAGCCTCCCGATCAGGAGGCCGGAGATCAGGAAGACGACGAGCGCCGCGGCGTTCTGCCGATCCTCGATCCAGAAGGTGTGGAGCGGAGGAAAGACGAAGTAGTTCAGGCCGAGAGTCGCGAGCAGCGCCGCGAGAACTCCGGGGCCGCTCTCCCAGAGCCACGCGGAGAGAAAGACCGAGAGGAGCAGGAGCAGGGAGATCGAGGCGTCGGACAGCCCCGGAAAGAGTTTCAGGCCAGCGAGGGCCGATCCGACGAGCACGGCCGATCCCGCAAACCGCCACCAGGGATTCGGTCCGTCGCGGCCCACGGGGACGATTCTAGTGATCCCCGGCGGGCTTCGCGGAGCCCTCCACGGCCATTCTTTCGGGTTTCTTTCGAACTTCTTTCGCCCTCGCTTGCCAGACTTCCGCCGTGGAACCCCGCAGAGCCGAAACGGACGGGGAAGGCGAGCGCCCGCCCGTTCCGGTCCGCGAAGACCCGCGGATCAGCCGGACCCTGCGCAACCTTCTGGTCGGGAAACCGCGCGATCCGCTCGATCGGCGCGTGTTTCACCACGTGTCTCTGGTCGCGTTTCTCGCCTGGGTCGGACTCGGCGCCGACGGACTCTCCTCCTCGGCATACGGCCCGGAGGCGGCCTATCGAGCCCTCGGCGACCACCCGTACCTGGCGGTGTTTCTCGTTGCGATGACCGCCGGGACGGTCTTCGTCATCTCGTATGCGTACAGCCTCTTGATCGAGCACTTCCCGGGAGGAGGCGGGGGCTACCTCGTCGCCACGAAGCTGCTCGGACCGCGCGTGGGCGTCGTGTCCGGATGCGCCCTGATCGTGGACTACGTATTGACGATCACCGTCTCCGTCGCGACCGGGTGCGACGCGGTCTTCAGTTTTCTGCCCGCCGCATGGGAGAGCCGGAAGCTCGCGGTGGAGGTTCTCGTCCTCGTCCTCCTGGTCGTCCTGAACCTCCGCGGCGTCAAAGAGTCCGTCACGTTCCTTCTCCCGATCTTCCTCGTCTTCGTCGCGACGCATGCCCTCATGATCGGTTACGGCCTCTTCACCCACGCCTCCGCGCTTCCGGCGGTTCTTCAAGGGGCGGCCGCGGAGGGGCGCCGGACGGCGTCCGCGCTGGGGCTGCTCCCGACGCTCTTCATCCTCCTGCGCGCCTACTCTCTGGGCGGCGGCACGTACACCGGCATCGAGGCCGTCTCGAACGGAGTGCAGATTCTTCGGGAGCCCCGGGTGGCCAACGCGAAGAAGACCATGCTGTACATGGCGCTCTCGCTGGCGTTCACGGCCGGGGGCATTCTGTTCTGCTACCTCCTGATCCGCGCGCAATCCCTCCCCGGCAAGACGCTGAACTGGGTGCTGGCCGAAAACCTCTTCGGGCCGTGGAAGCTCGGGTCTCTTCCGATCGGCCCGACTCTCGTCATCGTCACCATGGTCTCGGAGGGAGCGCTGCTCTTCGTCGCGGCGCAGACCGGGTTCATCGACGGGCCGCGCATCCTGGCCAACATGGCCGTCGATTCCTGGATGCCGCGGCGCTTCGCCCAGCTCTCGGACCGGCTGGTCACGAAGAACGGCATCTTCCTGATGGGCGCCGGCGCCGTCGCCGTGCTCCTCTATTCGCGAGGCAAGAGCGATCTGCTGATCCTGATGTACTCGATCAACGTCTTTCTGACGTTCACCCTGACCGAGCTCGGGATGTCGCGCTTCTGGATCCGAAACCGCCGGGAGCATCGGGACTGGCGCCGCAACCTGGCCATCCACGGAACGGGCCTGACGATGTGCCTCCTGATTCTGATCGTCAGCATCCTCGAGAAGTTCACGGAAGGGGGGCTGGCTCACCGTCGTCGTGACGTCGAGCTTCATCGCCCTGGCGTTCGGGATCCAGCGGCATTACCGGCGCGTCCGGGAGCAACTCCGCCGGCTCGACGAAACGCTCCTCAACATCCCGGTCCGCCCGCACGGAGATGCGACCTCACCGGTCGACCGCGATCGTCCCGTCGCCGTCATGCTGGTCAACGGATTCGGCGGCCTGGGCGTACACACGCTCCTTTCGATCCAGCAGCTGTTCCCGGGCCAGTTCCGGGACTACGTCTTCGCTTCCGTCGGAGTCATCGACTCGGCGACCTTCAAGGGGCTCGACGAGGTGGAGGCTCTCAAGCGCCACACCGAGCAGGACTTGAAGAAGTACGTCGATTTCGCGCGCAAACTGGGATTTCGCGCGGACCACCGCTTTTCCATCGGGACCGAAGCGGTCGAAAAAGTCCTGGAGCTGGCCGAGGAAATCCGTCGGGAGTATCCGCGCTCGATCTTCTTCCTGGGCGCCCTGATCTTCGAGAGCGACACCCTGTTCCACCGAATCCTGCACAACGAAACCGCTCTGGCGATCCAGCGGCGACTGCAGTTCGCGGGGCTCGAGGCCGTCGTTCTCCCGGTTCGCGTGACGCGCAATCATTCGATCCTCGCGGCTTGAGCCGGGACGGTCTTGACGGCGGAAATCTTTCTCCTTTCTTTCGGGATTCCTCCGGACTTCTTTCCCTCGTCGCAGGGATCCTTGTGACGTATGGAAGACCGACTCCGCGCCCGCCGCTTCGCGCTCCTCGCCGTCGCTTTCCTCGTCGGCTTCGAGTGCCCTGGCGGCGCTCCTTCGAGCCGAAGAGATGTGGCTGACCCTGGGCGCCTTCGTCGCGTTCGTGGTCCTGCGGGGCTCGGGCGGTGTCGCTCTGGCATTGGGACGAGATCGTGTTCGACAGGCGGTCGCGGCTTCACCCCGGAATCCGGTCGAATTGGCCTTGACAAGTCCCTTCGATAGTTCTACGTTCTTCGATCTATGGCCGCCGGCGCCGCGCTGGTACCGATTCTGAAGGCCCTCGCCGATCCGACGAGGCTGCGCATCCTCGAGCTTCTGAAATCGAAGGGCCGTTCCTGCTGCGACCTGATTGCTCGCGACGAGAAGGGCCTCTGTGCCTGCGACATCGAAGAGGCGGTGGGTCTGTCCCAGGCCGCGGTCTCCCATCACATGGGCCTGCTTCGCCGGGCCGGGCTCGTGAACGCCGAGAAGCGAGGCCGCTGGATCTACTACTCGAGGAACGAAGCCGGGATCGCGGGCGTGCCCGAGATGCTCGCGAAGGCCGTCTAAAAAAAATTGCGATGACATATCGAAAGTTCACGAACAGTCGAAGAGGAGGCCCGTCATGCCGTCCGCGGTCCACATTTCACTGAACGTCTCGGATCTCTCCAAGTCCGTCGAGTTCTATCGAGGCTTTCTCGGGGAGCCGAAGAAGCTGAAGGCCGACTATGCGAAGTTCGTCGGGTCGGACCCGGAGATCCACCTGGCGTTGCAGCCCGGTCTGGACAACCCGAAGGCCGGGCCGCTGTCCCACCTCGGAATCCGCGTCGGGTCCACGGAGGAGGTGCGGCGCTGGCGATCGGACCTCAAGGCGCGCGGCGTCGTCTCCGAGGAGGAGAAGCGCGAGGACTGCTGCTACGCCGTGCAGGACAAGTTCTGGTTGAGCGATCCGGACGGAAACCGCTGGGAGGTCTACACCGTCCTGGAGGACATCGAGGACGTCGCCCGCGAAAAGCTCACGGCGTGCTGCGCGAAGTAGACCGGACAACCCGGATCGAAGAGACCCCGACCGCGGCGGCCTCGCCGTCCCTGGGCCGGCGGGCCGTGGCCGAGGGGCTCGGAACAGCCCTGCTGCTCGCCACGATCGTGGGGTCCGGGATCATGGCGGAGCGGCTCTCCGCTGGCAACGTCGCCGTGGCCCTGCTCGCGAACAGCCTGGCCACCGGGGCCGGTCTCTTCGCCCTGATCCTCACGTTTGGCGGCTCCAGCGGTGCCCAATTCAATCCGATCGTGACCGTGGCCGACGCGATCCTGCGCGATCGGCCCTGGCGCGAGGTGCCTCCATACGTCGCGGCGCAGACCATCGGAGCTCTCGCGGGAGTGGCGATGGCTCAGGCCATGTTCGCTGAGCCGCTTTTCGCGATCTCCACCAAGGTCAGAGCCGGGCTTCCGCAGGTGTTCGCCGAGGCTGTCGCCACCTTCGGGCTGCTCGCCGTCATCTTTCTCTCGCGGCGCGGAGTCGTTGAGATTGCCGCGGGCGTCGGCGCATACATCGCGGCGGCCTACTGGTTCACGTCGTCGACCTCGTTCGCGAACCCTGCAGTCACGCTGGCTCGCTCGCTCACGGACACGTTCACGGGGATACGCCCGGCCGACGTGTCCGGGCTTTCTCGTCGGGCAGATCCTCGGAGCGGCGGCCTTTCTCGGCGTGGCACGTTGGCTCGTCCCTGTCCGCGCTTAAACCGAATAAGGACTCGACCATGACCGGGGGGCCGGCCTTCCGCCGCCCCTTCGTCGGTCTATAGTTCGCGCTCATCGCGGAGTGGCCTCCGGTGTCGGAGGTGCCGCGAAACGCAGAAATGGAGGACTGAGTTGAGCGCGCCCGCGTCCCCGAAGGCGAGTTCCAGGCCCCTCGTCGTCTGGGCGCTTTACGTCGTCGGCGGGCTGCTCGGGCTCATGGTCCTCGGTCTCGCCGGGGTGAGGTTCTATTTCGAGCACAACAAGGCCCGGATCGTTGGCGACCTGAACGCGTACATCACGGAGCACATCAACGGCACGATGCGCATCGGCAGCATCGACCTCCAGCTCCTGACGGGTTTTCCGACTCTCACGCTGACCCTGACCGACGTCGAGCTGAAGGACGACGTCCCGGGGTCGCGCCGGCTACTGCTGGCGAAGAAGATCGGGGTCGGACTGAATGTCATGAGGCTGCTCCATCGCGAGATCGACGTGCAGTCGATCGTGATCGACGGCGCGACCGTCGACCTGTTTACCGACGAGAAGGGAGTCACAAATTTCGACATCTTCAAGCCCGCGCCGCCTGGCGCGGCGCGGGAACCGGGCCGCAGCACTCCCGCAATCCTGATCCGGGACGTCGAGCTGCGTCACGTCGACTTCAAGGTCGAGAACTTGCCCGAGAAGAAGCTGTTTCACTTCGTCGTCGACTCGCTCCAGGCGCCGATCGATTACGAGCCGGACGGGCTGCGAACCAGGCTGAAGCTGAAGGCGCTCGCCAGGAGCATGACCTTTCTCAGCATCAACGGGAGTTTCATCCGAGATCAGCAGGTGGCCGGAGTCCTGAAAGCCGCGTTTTCCAAATCGACGCGCGACCTGACGGTCGAGGCGAACGCTCTGGCGATCGGGAAGGACTCTTTTGCGGTCAAGGGCCGCTTCGCGATCGGCCAGAAGCCGGCGCTCTTCGACCTCGAAATCCGGACGAAAATCCGGTGGCTCGACGCGTCTCGTCTCATGTCCGACAACGTTCGGCGGATACTCGATCAGCTCGATCTCTCGAAGCCCCTCGAGGCGCGATGTGTCATCCACGGCGACATCAACGACAAGCGCGACCCCGCGATCGTGGTCAACGCCGACGTCAAGGACAGCGAGCTCCGCATTCCGGACGGCGTTTTGGCGAACGTCTCGTTCCATGGGGAATTCACGAACCACGTTGCGAAGGACAAGCCGAACGGCGATCCCAACTCGGCGGTGATCCTGTCCGGATTCACCGGAGCCTACGGAAGCATCCCCTTTCAGATACCCCGCGCGACCCTCCTGAACCTCCTGAAGCCGGTCGTGAGCGGAACGTTCCAGACCGAGTTCCGCCTGCCCCAGCTCAACGAGCTGATCGATAAGCAACTCATTCTGTTCTCGGGCGGTCAGGCCAGGGTGAACCTGGAGTTTCAGGTGGCCCTCGACGAGCTGAAGCTCCACCAGCCTCGCTTCCAGGGAGAGATCGGCGTCAGCCAGGGCGATCTGCTCTACAGACCCAAGAACCTCAGGCTGAAAACGGATGTGGATCTCGCGTTCACGGACCGGGCGCTGTCGATCCGGAACGTCAAGTACGCGAGCGGCCCCAGCACGCTCCTGATCGATGGAGAAGTCGAAAACTTCTTCAGCCTGTTTTACGAAGCCCCCGAGAAGATGGTCGTCGCTCTGAACGTGCGGAGCCCCTTTCTGGACGCGAAGACGTTCCTGGGAACGGAGATCACACCGAAGGACGCGGAGGCTCTCGAGAGCGCACAAAAGGAGGGGGCCACGGGCAAGCTTCGCGCGGTGATCGACACGTGCCAGATGGCGCTCAACATGCAAATCGACAGGGCGGTCTACGAACACCTGGAGGCGAAAAACGCGAGGGCGCAGATCGTGCTGGCCAACGGCCGGGTGAATGTCCGAAACGGCCGGATCGAGACGGCGGGAGGAAAGTTCGAGTTCGACGCCCACCTTGCTCCCCAGGGCAAGGTCAACGCGTTCGGGGCCAAGGTCAAGGTCACCAGCTGCGACATTCCGAGGTTTCTGAAATCCTTCAACAACTTCGGGATCACCTCGTTCGCCCCCGAGAACATCACCGGCGACCTGTCGGCGGACGCTTCATTCACCGGTTCCCTGACTTCGGGCGGCGACCTGGTCGGCGGTTCCCTCAAGGGAGACCTGAAGTATCAGATCGCCAACGGGTCCCTGATGGACTTCCAGCCCCTCATCGAGGTTGGGAAGAAGTTCTTCGTGCAGTTGCTCTTCGGGAAGAGAAACCTCGCGCACATCGCGTTTGGCGAGCTGGCGGGGGACTTCAAAGTCGACGGCCATCGGGTGGACGTGGACGTTTTCCGCGTCAGCTCGAACGTCTTGAATTTCGACGTCATGGGCATTTACTCCTTCACGAAGGGCACGAATCTGGGCCTGACCGTTCCCCTGAGAGACCCGGAGGACGACGCCAAGATCACGGACAAGGCGGAAAGGGACAAGCTCCGGTACAAGGGCATCGTCCTGCACCTGGTGGCCGTGGACGGCAAGGACGGCGGGATCGAAGTGAAGACGGGAAAGTACAAGAAGGACGAGAAGGCGGTGCCCCGGAATCCGTCCTGATTCGTTGATCCAGGGGCCGACCCAACGCTCAGCCCTCGCGCAGGACTTTCGCGGGATCGATCCGCGTCGCCCGGCGCGCCGGAAGATACGCGGCGAGAAGCGAGATCGCGACGAGGAGCGACGCGGCGGCCGCGATCGTGGACGCATCTCCGGGCCTCATGCCGTAGAGAAGGGACGCGACGAACCGGGATGCCCACGCGCTGACCGCCGCGCCTGCGAGCACTCCGGCGAGCACGAGCCCCGCGACGCGACCGAGCATCATCCGCACGACCCGTGGAGCGTCGGCGCCGAGGGCCATGCGGACGGCGATCTCCGCACGCCGGCGCGCGACGGCGTGGGAGGTGACTCCGTAGAGTCCGATCGCTGCGAGCAGGAGGGCAAGCGCCCCGAAAAAGCCGGACAGCATGGCGACGAGACGTTCCCGGACGAGCGCCCTGTCGATCTGGTCCGAGAGCGTGCGAATGCGCAGGGTCACAGTCGGATCGATCCGGGCGATCGCGGCAGCGACGGCAGAGGCGAGGCGAGAAGGAGGACCGGCCGCCGCGCGGATGCTGAGGATCGTCTGCGGAGCCTTCAGGGCCTTCATTCCCTGCGGGAAGGGTACGTAAATCGTCGGCGCATGATCCTCGCGGAGGTCCCGGTACACCGCGTCCTCGACGATCCCGACGACCTCCATCGGGGCCAGGGAGATTCCTGTCGAGCGAACGGTCTGCCCCAGAGCATTGTTTTCGCCGAAAAACTTCCGAGCGAATGCGCGATTGACCAGCGCGACCGGCGGCGACTCGGCGCGATCGCGATCGAGGATGTCCCGGCCGGCGATAAGGGGCGTCCGATAGACCGAGAGCCATCCGGGCGTAACGATGTGGACGAACGCCTGCCCGCGGCCGCCGCCTGCGCCCGGGATTTCGAACTCCGAACGCCAGCTGGCCCCGGAGACCGGCGTGATCTGCGAAAGCCCCGTGTCCGCCACACCGGGCAGACCCGCGACCGCCGTTCGAATCCGGTCCGCGAATGGAACGAATTCACCCGACGGGATTCCGCTCTGCCACGCGTACACGGAGACGAGAAGGACACCTTCGCTCCGGAGCCCGAGCTCCCGATTCGTGATCGCCGCCAGCGTCCGCAGAAATAACCCCGCGGTAACGAGCAGAACGAGTGAGATCGCGACCTGGGCGACGATCAGCGCGCTGCTCGCGCCAGCTTTTCCTCCCGCCGCGCCGCGGGCCGGCTCTCGCCATGCCGCCCTGGGATCGGACCTTCCCGCGCGCCACGCCGGCAGCGTCCCGAAAAGCAGCGCGGTCAGGACCGCGACGGTTGCGGTGAAGAGAAGCACGCGGCCATCGACCGGGAGGCCGAGCGCGACAGTGCCGGATGATGAGAGCTCGCGAACCAGGAGCCGGCTTCCCCAGACAGCGAAAGCGACCCCGAGGACCGCGCCGAGCCCCGCGATGAGGATCGACTCGGCCAGGAGCTGCCGGGCGAGTCGCCAGCGGGAGGCACCCAGAGCGAGACGCATGCGGAACTCATGCTGCCTCTCGTTTCCGTGAGCGAGCTGAAGGTTCGCGACGTTCGCGCAGGCCACGAGCAGCACCAGAAACGCCACGGCGAGGATCGTGAGAAGAGGACGCCGATACTCGTCTCGGAGAGCCGAGGTCCCGGCCGCGGCCGGAACCAGCTCGACGGGGTAGCGAAGATACTCGGCGACATCTTCGGCGGTTAGGCCCTCGGGAAGTGTCGCGGCCCGGATCGGCGCCTGCAGCGCCCGGAAAGCATCCCTCGCCTCGGCCAGGGTCTGCCCGCGCTTCCGTCGTGCGACGACTTCGAGCCACCGATAGATGCGGTCGTCGAGATTATGGAAAGGCTGCAGAATCGGGTGAGCCGCGATCGGCACCGCGACGTCGAACGATTCCCCGACTTCCAGCCCAAAAAACCCGGGCGGCGTCACGCCGACGATCGTGAACGCGTGGCGATCGAGCCGGAGCGTCCGCCCCACGACGTCGGGATCGCCTCCGTAGTGCCGCCGCCAGAAACCGTCGCTCAGCACGGCGACCCGAGGGTCGGCCGCGGACCGGCTTCGGTCGTCCGAGGGAAGGATCATCCGGCCCACTTGGGCGGGTACGCCGAGGACCTCGAAGAAGGAGCCGCTGACGAAGAGGCCGTCGACGGGCTTCTCTTCGCCTCCCGCCGCGAGATCGAATTCCGTGGCGGACCAGGCGACGGCACCGTCGAAGATCTCGCGCTGCCGTTGCTGGATCTGCTCCCAGAGGGGGTTCGTCCAGTAGCCTCCGAGAAGCACCAGACGCTCGGGCTCCCGGACGGGCAGGCTGCGCCGGATCAGACTGTCCACGATCGAGAAGAGAGCGGTGTTGGCGCCGATCCCCAGCGCCAGCGAAAGGAGGGCGACGGCCGCGAACGCGGGTCTCTGGAGCAGACCGCGTCCGGCGTAGCCCAAGTCCGAGGCGAAGTCCTCGAGCCAGCGCGTCCCGCGCTCGTCCCGGCATGCCTCCTTCACCTGTTCGACGCCGCCCAGCGCGAGTTGTGCGCGCCGCCGCGCCTCGGGCTCGGCGATTCCGGCCGCGACGAGGTCCGCGACCTGCCGCTCGATGTGGTCGGCGAGCTCGGCCGAGAGCTCGCGCTCCAGCCGCCGGCGATCGCGAAGCCTCCTCCACCAGCTCATCGCGCTTCCTCCGGCGTAGCCCGCAGGATGAGGCCGACCGCGTCGGCCAGCTTCTTCCAGCTCGTCGTCTCCGCCTCGAGCTGCGTGCGGCCCCGGCGCGTCAGGCGGTAGAACTTCGCCTGCCGGCCCGTCTCGGAGTCCTTCCACTCCGCTTCGAGGAGCTCGCGGTTCTCCAGGCGATGCAGGGCGGGGTAGAGCGTTCCCTGCGGGACGTCGACGACGCCGCGCGAGATCTGCTCCAGTCTCTGCGCGATCGCATAGCCGTGGAGCGGTCCCAGGCCGACGACCTTCAGGATGAGCAAGTCGAGCGTCCCCTGCGGCAGGTCCATCCGGACTTGATCCGTCGCGGCCATGACGACACCTCTGGCTTCTACATATACCGCGCGGACGTGTCGAAGGTCAAGGTATCCACGCGAGGGTGACCGGCGCCTCGCCCGCACGGTCGCAGGACCTGAATGTCGCGAGTGCTCGGCCAAACGGAGAGGCTTCGGAGCAATTGCCGCATACTGGCTTCGTGCGCCGTGACCCAGACCCTCGACTGGCGCCAGCGGCGAGGCGTCCGCGGGGAAGGGTTCTTCTCGGAGTCCTTCTGATGGCTATCCCGCTCGCTGCTCTCGGGGGCGACCATCCCGTTGACGATTCCTGGTACTTCACGTTTCAAATCGAGAACAAGACCGGCGATGCGGTCCATGTCCGGGTGATCGAGGGAGGCGAGGCGATCATCGACGTTGTTCTCCCGCGATCTCTAAAGGAGATCAACGCAGCGGAGGGTTACGTAGATCCCGACCCCAATCCCGTATCCCTTCGCAGAGTCGGATTCCCGCTTCACGAGTCGACAGAAACGCTCGACGTTGAGGCAATGACGGGGGACGCCTTGCACGGCTCGTTTAGCGTTGCAGGCTTTACCAAAAGGCCGGATCTTGACTTCCGAATCGTCGTGTCCAAGACGGGAATCAGCCTGGCTCAGGACTTCGAGATGCCGGACGACCTGACCGAGGAGGAACACCACCTCCCGCTTCAGGAGCAATGGAACCGGCGAGCGCTCACACGGCGGAGTCATCCGCAGGCGAGGGTCTATGTGCTGAACAAGTCGGGTAGTCCGATTTCACTCGCGATCCGCATTGACAGCCACGAAGTCATCAACGTGCAAATTCCCGGCGAACAGCCACCGTCCGACGACCACCGCGTCCACGATCCGGGCTGTCCGTTTGCTCAGCGCGACATCAGGCTGAATCCACGGTCGAAGGCGCTGGAAGTCGATGAGTCCGCTCTGCTGAAAACGAAGCGCACATTCCAAATCAAAGACCTCGACGCTTCCGGCGGTGGCGACTTTTGTGTGATCGTCACGGCAACGTCGATCGAGGTAAAGCGAGGAACCTTTCCCTACTGACGGGTCCAGGGCGGCCGGTAGGTCATTTCCCTGGGAAATTTGGTGGCGGTGCAGGGATTTGAACCCCGGACCTAGCGGATATGAGCCGCTTGCTCTGACCAACTGAGCTACACCGCCTCAGAGGACGGCGGATCATAACAAAGCCGGGCGCGAGGTCTATACTCTTGGCATGGCGGGTCTCTCCGACCACTGCGGGATCTGCGAGCAGGAGTTCCTCGTACGCCCTGCCGCGCTGCCCGATCTGCCACAAGTCGGTCTGCGACGGCTGCGCGGTGCGGATGGGCGGCAACACGTTCTGCGGAACCGACTGCTCGCACGCCTTCTTCTTCGGCGACGAGGATGAGGTCGAGGAGGACGGGGCCACCGGCTACGAAGATGGAGAATGAGCTCGCCTGAGGCTCCCTCCCGGCCTGCGATCCTCGGCCGCTTCTTCTGGCGCGATCCCAACACCCAGTTCCTGATCCTCGCCGCGGCCGCCGGCCTGCTCGGCGGTCTCGGCGCGATCGCGTTCCGGTTCCTGACGCAGCAGCTGACGCGGCTCCTCGTGGGCTCGAGCGACATCGTCCGCGGCGCCGAGATGCTCGAGCCTCTCTATGCCCGGGTCCTGATGCCGGCCGCGGGAGGCCTCGTCGGCGGGCTGATCGCCCGCTTCTTCTTCGGCGAGCGGGCGCTCTCGGGGATCTCCCACATGATCGAGGTCGTCTCGCTCGGCCGCCGCACGGTGCGCCTGCGGCCGTCGCTCGCGCGCGGCGCGTCCTCGATCGCCGTCATCGCGTCCGGCGGCTCGGAGGGCCGCGAGGGCCCGATCATCCAGATCGGCGCCGCCTGCGCGTCGGCGCTCGCGCGGCGCGTGGAAGCTCTCTCCCGAGCGCGTGCGGATCCTGACGGCCTGCGGGATGGCCGCGGGCGTCGCGGGCGCGTACAACACGCCGATCGCCGCGACGCTCTTCGTGCTCGAGGTCGTCGTCGGCTCGTTCTCGATGGCGCTCTTCGGCCCGGCGGTCGTCTCGGCCGTCGTCTCGACCCTGCTCGTCCGCTTCGTGCTCGGCGACGAGCCGGTCTACCAGGTCGCGCCGTTCCGAGTCGAGTCGCTCGTCGAGTGCGTGCCGTTCGTGGCGATCGGTGTGCTCGGCGGGGCGGCTTCGGCCGTCTTCGTGCGCGCGCTCTCGCTCGGCAAGAGGCTCTTCGCGCCATCGAAGCTGCCGGTCTGGGCGACGATGGCGCTCGGCGGCGCGATCGTCGGCGCGATCGCGATCGGCATGCCGCAGGTCTTCGGCAACGGCTTCGAGGCGACCGACCGGATCCTGCACGGCAACCCGACGCTCGTCTTTCTTCTCGTGCTCTGTGTCGCCAAGACGGTCGCGACGGCGGCGACGATCGGCTCCGGCGGCGTGGGCGGCGTCTTCACGCCGTCGCTGCTGGTCGGCGCGACGCTGGGCGGCGCCGGTCGCGAAGGTCGTGCACGCGGCGCTGCCGCACCTCGCGGCGCCCGTCGGCGGCTACGCGCTGCTCGGCATGGGCGGCATGCTGGCCGGCGTCACGCGGGCGCCGCTCCTCGCCGTGATCATGATCTTCGAGCTGACGCAGAACACGGCGGTCCTGCTGCCGATGATGGTGGTCTCCGTCCTCGCCGTCGCCGCGGCGCGGCGTTCCAGAAGGACTCGATCTACGTCGGCGAGCCTGCGCTCCGCCGGCATCGTCTGGGAGAAGACGCCCGAGGCGACCGCGCTCGCGAGCCTCAAGGTCTCCGACATCATGCGCCGCGACGTCGCGCTCATCCCGCGCGACGACGCCGCTGCCGGAGATCGTCGCCGACGTTCCTGCGCTCGCGGAGCCTCTTCCTCTACGTCGGCGACGAGGAGGGCCGGCTCGCTCGGCGTCGTCGACATCCACGACATCAAGGAGTCGTTCCCGGAGCGGGAGCTCTCGAGCCTCGTCATCGCCGCGGACCTCGTCACGGAGATCCCCTTCGTCGACGCCGGAGGAGCCGCTGACGACGCGTCAACGAGAAGCTCTGGTTCCGCGACCTCGGGCAGCTGCCGGTCGTGCGACTCGGCGACGACCGCAAGTTCCTCGGCATCGTCACGCAGCGCGACCTGCTCGGCGCGTTCGACAGCGAGGTCCTGCGGCGCAACCGCCTCGTCGACGCGCGTGCGCACGTTCGGCGAGGAGGTGGGCGAGGTCGACTTCCTGGAGCTGCCCGAGAACCACCGCCTGATCGAGGTCGACGTGCCCGCGCGACTCGAGGGCCTCACGATCGCGGAGGCGGGCCTGCGCGCGCGATACGGCGTCTCCGTCCTCGCCGTGAAGCGGATGGGACGCGACGGCGTCGAGCGCCGGTTCGTGCCGGGCCCGCCGACCGCTTCGAGCACGGCGACGTCGCTCGTCGTGCTCGGCACCGAGGACGCGATCGCGCGCCTCCACGACGACCGCGCGCTGCCGGTGCCGACGCCGTCGTGACCTCGCTCGGAGCGTCGCCGGCCGCGGCCTCGGCGGTGCTATCCTGATACAGCACCTGGAAAACTCATGCCGACGATGACGGAACAACAAGCAGAGCGAGCTCGTCGCTCTCCGCGGCAAGTGGTTCAAGGAGCGCACGCGGCTCTACGACCGCGAGACCGGGCTCCCGACGGTCGCCGTCCTCGTCGACGACCTGCGACAAGGCTCGAGGAGCGCGGCTCGCTCTCGGTCCTCGTCTTCCGGCCGAGCTCCGAGGGCCACGTCGAGGAGGTCTGGGGCTGGGAGGCGTACGACGACCTGCTGCTCGACTTCGTCCGCCGCCTCAAGGCGTTCCAGACCGACGGCATCGTGCCCGCAGGGCACCTTCTGCCTGCCGTACGTGCGCTCGGACGAGATCATCCTCTTCGTCAATCGCCGAGGGCGGCGGCCATGATCGGAGGGGCCGACCGCGCTCGGGCAGAAGGCCGCCGAGCTCGACCAGCTGATCCGCGGGCTACCTCGCCGAGCGCGCGGACGTTTCGGCGCGGTTCCGCTCCTTCGTCGGCGCCGGCGCGGATCATGAAGGACCCGAAGCACCGGATCGAGCGGCTGGTCTACCGCGGCGTCCAGGAGGCGCGCGACCAGGTCACGCGCCAGACCGTCCGCGCCAGGAGATCCGGGGCGGCGAGCTGCTCCAGGACGTGATCTCGCGGCGGACATCCGGCCGGTGTTCCAGCCGGTCTTCGACCTCGCGACCGGGAACATGATCGGCATGGAGGCGCTCTCGCGCGGCCCGCGGGGCAGCGAGTTCGAGAGCGGCGAGACGCTCTTCTCGCTCGCCGAGCGCACGGAGCTGCTCGTCCCGCTCGAGCGCGTCTGCCGCCAGCGCTCGCTCGAGGCGGCCGCGCGGAGGCCAACTCGCGGCGCCAGATCTTCCTGAACCTCTCGCCCGCCGCGGCGTCGGACCCGGAGTTCCTGGGGCCCCTCTTCCGCGACCAGGTCGCGCGCGCTCGGCCTCGAGCCCGACCGCATCGTCCTCGAGATCACCGAGCGCACGTACGCCGTCTACGAGGGGCTGTTCCGCGAGGTGCTCTCCAAGTTCCGCTCCCAGAACTTCCGCATCGCGGTCGACGACGTCGGCACGGGCTACTCGAACCTCTCCTCGCTCGCCGACATCGAGCCCGACTACCTGAAGTTCGACAACGTCTTCGTGCGCGGCATCGACCGCCGCCAGGTCAAGCAGGACCTGCTCGAGGCGCTCATGAGCTTCGCGCGCAAGATGCACACGAAGGTCATCGCCGAGGGCATCGAGACCCGCGAGGAGCTGCGCGTGCTCCAGTCCCTCGGCGTGCCCTACGGCCAGGGCTTCCTGCTCGCGCGCCCGATGCCCGTCGGCGAGATCGAGCGCTTCGCCTCGATCGCGATCTAGCCGTCGCTTCGGCTGCGTTGGCCGTGCGTTCCACGGGGATGGCGTTCGAGGACGGCGGGGAGCCATAAACTTGACCGAGGGAGGTTAGCTCAGCGGTAGAGCGCCTGTTTTACACGCAGGTGGTCGGGGGTTCGATCCCCTCACCTCCCACCAGTCCAATTTGAGCCTGGGCGGACCGTTCCCCGTGCGAAAGAATTGCCGGGTGGCTGTAGAAACGGTCGTGCGCCGATGATCGAGATCCGTCATGCCGACATTCCGCGAGACCTCGATGTGGTGCGCGGCCTTTTTCAGGAGTACGTCGACGGCCTGGCCGTCGATCTCTACTTTCAGGAGCTCGAAAAAGAGCTGACCACGCTGCCCGGCAAGTATTCGCCCCCCGCCGGGCGGCTCCTGCTGGCGTGGCGCGGGGACGAGCCGGTCGGGTGCATTGCGCTCCGGCCGATCGACGCCGCGACCTGCGAGATGAAGCGCCTCTACGTGCGGCCGGAGGCTCGCGGCGAGCAGCTCGGACGGCGGCTCGCCGAGCAGATTTGCGAGGAGGCGCGCGGGGCGGGTTACTCCAGGATCTGTCTGGACACGCTTCCCACGATGGTCTCGGCGCAGGCGCTCTATCGTTCGCTGGGGTTCGTACCGATCGAACCCTACATCTTCAACCCAGTTCCGGGGACCCGGTTCCTCGCGCTCGACCTGTAAGGATTGTCGCGAGGATCGTCTTTGAGGATACGGGGGTTGAATGTTCGACTGGCTGAAGCGTGCGAAAGCAACCAAGGGGCTCCCGGAATACTCTGCGCTCCGGGCAAGGCCCACTCGAGGTCTGCCGGCCGACCTCGAGTCGGAGGAGAAGGTCCCGACCACAAGGCTCGGTGGATCGCCATCCGCAATGCGCTTCGAGAACCGTCACGCCGCCCGCAGGACGATCGTCCTCTCTTCTGGGAGCTTCTCTCCGCCGACGGAAAGGACGTCGTCACGATCAATCTGCCCGAGGGCAAAGGCGGTTGTCTGGCAGTGTTCAGCTCTCCGTTTCGCGCCGCCGACTACTTCCGGACTCTTCTGGCCGCGGGACCGTCCGTCCAGTACCTGTCCTCGAGTCCCCGGCACCTGACTGGCATCTTTCGCAAGCTCACAGAAGCGGGAATCGCCCAGTTCGCAATGGATCGGTGCCCCCGATGCGACATCTTTGCCGCGTTCGATACGGCATCCGCCATGACGTCGGACAGGGTCGTCGAGTGTTGGTCGATCGGAAAGGCTCGGGGAATTCTCGCGCCTGGAGCTGTATCTGAAATACGCACAGAGGTCGGCGAAAGCTGGGCGACTCGATGTGGCTCGGGATGTCACACTCGAGACGGTGGGCCACGTGAGCCTCGAGGACCCGCGAGCCCACTTCCTGCTGGGTCAGCTAGGGGTGGCGCTCCAAGATCACGACCTGACGCGAGAGGCAAAGGAGTTTCTTCGGTTCCTGCGGCTCGACGGATGGGCGCGCACACTCGACGAGATCGCTCGATCGGGTGCACCGGCGTTCGAGTTCCCGGAATCGGTCTGGAGTTTGTTGAGCAGTTCTCCTCGCCGCGCTTAGTTCACGAGTCCTGGGTCTGTCATGGACCAAGGTCCCATGGTCTCTCGACCTCGCTCTTAATAACCTGTCGCCATGAGAGACGTACCTTCCATTGGTACGGTGGTGTCGAAGAGTGGGAACCCGATAGCGAGGGGGAACAACGCGATGCGTCTGGGGGTCTGGCGGTCTCGGCGTTAGGAGCGGCTGTTACAGGGAGTCTCGATTTCCGTGACCGAGGTCGCCGCCGGAGTCGACCGCGAAGGGGGAACCACGGCGCTGCATTTTCGGGTGACCGGAAGCGACGCCAGGCCGAGGCCTCGCGTCCTTCGCGAGACGCGACGCGCGATGATCCGGGAGGACTGGACGCTGGGTCTCGAAGACGGCGAGCCGTCGCTCGCCGACGCGATGTTCACGTCCCATGACGTCTACTGGGACGCCCCGCTCGGGGAGCGGCAGCGGTGTCGCGAGAAAATCCAGGCGCTCGTCGTACGCACGAATCGCCGGCTCGAGCAGGCGCGGGGAGTCCGCGAAGCCTCCGGCGGCTCACTCCGCCCGTAGCGCGTGAACCGGGTCGATGCGGGTCGCGCGGAGAGCGGGCACGACGCAGGCGGCGGCAGCGGCGAAAGAGCGAGCAGCCCGGCGGCGGCCGCCAGAGTCGCGAGATCGTTCGCGGCTCGACGCCGACGAGGAGGCCCGACATCAGCCGGCCGAGCGCGAGCGCCGCGGCCGCACCTCCGGCGAGGCCGATCGACACGGGCACCAGCGCCTGTCTCGCGATGAGGGCCAGGATCCGGCCGCGGGTCGAGCCGAGCGAGAGGCGGACCCCGATCTCGTCGTGTCCGCTCGACCACGCCGAAGGCCGTCAACGCGTAGATGCCGGCGAGCGCGAGCGCGAGCGCCGCCGCCCCGAAGATCTCGAGCAGCCGCGTGTGGAAGCGCCGCTCCGCCAGCGAGGAGGCGAAGGCGTCCTCCATCGGGCGCGCCGCCGAGGTCGCGACGTCGCGGTCGAGCGCGCGGATCTCGCGTTGCACGGCCGGGATCAGGAGGTCCGGAGCGCCGCGCGTCCGCACCGCGACGCAGAAGATGTTGGCCAGCCACACCGAGACGTCCGGCGGCGTCTGGGCGTACGGGACGTAGACGTCGGCCGTCGGCTCGGCGTCCAGGCCGGTGTGCTTGACGTCGCCGACGACGCCCACGATCTCGACCGTCCGCCACGGCCGGTCGTCGATCTCGAGGCGCCGTCCGATCGGGCTCGCGTCGGGAAAGTGCCGCCGCGCCAGCGTCTGGCTGATGAGCGCGACCGGCGTGGACGCGGCGCCGTCGTGCGCGTCGACGTCGCGGCCGGCCAGCAGCGGGATGCGGAGCGTGCGGAAGTAGCCCGGCGCAATCGCGCGGTAGTTGGCCGAGGGCGCCTTCTCGCGGTCGATGTCGGCGCGGCCCTCGATGGTGAAGGCGATGTTGGCCCGCCACTGCGTGAGCGGATTGATCGACGCCGCGGAGACGTCCGCGACCCCGGGCAGCTCGGCGAGACGCTCCGTCGCCTGCTCCGCGAAGCGTGCGAGCGCCTCCGGCGAGCCGTATCGCTTCTTCGGAAGCGAGAGCTGGACGGTCAGGAGGTGATCCGGCTGGAAGCCCGGATTGGTGGCCTGCAGCCGGTAGAGCGTGCGCAGGAGCAGCCCCGCGCCCACGAGCAGGACGAGGGAGAGGCCGACCTCCGCCGCCACCAGCACGCCGCGCGCGCGCGGAGGCGGCTCCGGCTGTCGGTCGCGCCGCGTCCGACTCCGCGCAGGCTGTCGGCGAGGCCCCATCCGCTGCCCTGCAGCGCGGGGGCGAGGCCCAGCCCGAGCCCGGCGGCGAGCGAGAGGCCCAGGGTGAAGAGGAGGACCGAGGCAGTCGATTCCGATCTCGTGCGCGCGGCGGCGGAGCCGGACCCAGGGCGAGGAGCCCGCGAATCCCGGCGAACGCGACGAGCACGCCGAGCGCGCCGCCGAGCAGCGCCAGCGTTCCGGTCTCGGCGAGGAGCTGGCGGATGAGGTCGCGGCGTCGGGCGCCGAGCGCCGCGCGCAGCGCCAGCTCGGGGCGGCGGGCGGCGGTTCGGGCGAGGAGCAGATTCGCGAGATTGGTGCAGGCGATCAGCAGCACGAGCGCGACCGCGACCTGCAGGACGAGGAGCATCCGCCGGTAGTTGCCCACGACGAACTCGGCCAGCGGCTCGAGGCGCACGCCCTGCTTGCCCGCGTTGGTGTCGGGATACGCGGCGCGAAGCCGGGCGACGATCGGATTCAGCTCCGCCGTGGCCGTCTCCGGGGTGATTCCCGCGCGCAGCCGGCCCAGGACGCGGAGAAACCCGGAGGCGCGCCGCGCGCGCCGCGGGTCCGCCTCGAGGGAGAGCGGCGAGACGAGAGCGGCCTCGGTTGCGAAGAAGGGGAACGTCGGGGGCAGGACCCCGATGACGGTGTAGGGCTCGCCGTTGAGCGTCAGCGCGCGGCCCAGAATCGCCGGATCCGCTCCGAAGCGCGAGCGCCAGAGCCCGTCGGCGAGCAGGGCCACCCGCGGCGCTCCGGGCCGCTCCTCCTCGGCGGACGGCACGCGGCCGAGCGCGGCGCCGCACGCCGAGCGACCGGAAGAATCCGGCCGAGGTCCACTGCGCCTTGAGCGCGACGGGCTCGTCGACGCCGGTCAGGTTGGCGCTCCAGCCTCCCCACGCGACGAGGAAGTCGAAGCTCCGCGTCCCCGCCCGCAGGTCGAGGAAGTCCGCGATCGAGAAGGGCTGGCGGTCGGTGCCCGGCTCGACCGAGTACACCGCCACGAGGCGCTCGGGCCGGGCGAAGGGGAGCGGGTCGCAGGAGCACCGCGCGCACCACCGTGAAGATCGCGGTGTTCGCGCCGATGCCGAGCGCCAGCGTGGCCACGAAGGCGGCGGTGAAGCCCGGGCGGCGGCGCACGCCGCGGAAGGCCAGCCGCAGGTCGCGAGAGAGGCCGGAGAGCATGGCGGTCACCCCCTGGACCGCCACCGTAGGCAAGGTTTATACTATTATCAATGATGAATTTATCTGACTTATCAATCAGAATTCCTGAACTCTAGAACGCGCATGGATCTCCGCCACCTCGCCACCTTCCGCGCCGTGCTCCGGGAGGGCAGCTTCCTTCGCGCCGCGCGCGCCCTCGGCCTGGCGCAGCCGACCGTGACGCTCCACATCCAGGAGCTCGAGGCCGAGCTCGGCCAGGAGCTCTTCGACCGCCGCGGGCGCCGCCGGCCGACGACTCCGGCCGGCGACCTCCTGGCCAGCGCGCGCTGCCGATCCTGGACGCCGTCGAGGCGCTCCGCCGGAGCATGGACGAGCTGCGCGACGGCAGAGGCGGGCTGGATCCGGATCGGCGCGATCGAGCCGGCCGCCAGCCAGCGCGTGACGCCGCTGCTCGGGGCGCTGCAGGCGGGAGCGGCCCGGGCTCTCGGATCCGTCTCGACGTGACCGGAACGCAGGGCGTCTCCCGCGCGGTCGCCGACGGCGAGCTGGACCTGGGCCTCTGCTCCGCGCCTCCGTCGAGATCGCACCTCGACTTCGAGCCGCTGTTCGCCGAGGAGATGGCCCTGCTCGTGCCGCGCGGCCACCGGCTGGCGTCGGCGAGGTCCGTGCGCGCGGCCGAGCTCGAGGGCGAGGCGCTGTCGTGTCGGAGCAGGGCTGCGCCTACCGGCGCGCGGTCGAGACCGCGCTGTCGGAGCGGGCGTGCGGCCGCATTGGGCGCTCGAGAGCGGCAGCACGGCGACCCTGCGGGAGGCGGTGCGCAATCGGCTCGGGATCGCGATGCTGCCCCGGCGCTCGGCGTCGCCGGCGCCCGCCGGCACGGTCGTGCGCGCGTCTCGCGGACTCGTCATCGCACTGCCCGTCGGCCTCGTCCGCGCCCCGACTCCCCGCCCGCGCCTCCCGCGCTCGCGGTCCTGATCGGGGCCCTTCGACGAGAGCTGGGCCGATAGAAGCGAGACTCCTGCCCTCTACTCGCTTCTCAGGACGCGCATCGGATCCACGGCGAGCGCGTGCCGCGCCGGAATCCAGCACGGGAGGACACCGGCAAGCAGGAGGACCGCCGCCACGGCCGCGAACGTG